>NZ_JASHHX010000030.1 GCF_030056575.1 Rhodoblastus sp. 17X3
AGTGATCGATATACCGAATCGCATAAGAACACAATAAGAACGCCGACCCGAGCGCTGCGACTGTGTTCGTCGGTCGGCCGCGAAGCGGCTGTCCTGAAATTGAGGGGCGATCCCTGTTCCGCGCTCGCATAATCTCTGCTTATCCGATTTAATTCCCTGTTTTGCTTCGTAGGGAATTCGTATGTAACCCCTTGTTAAAAATCAATAATATGAAGCTAAAACAGTCGGCGCTCCCCTATTTTGCGACAAGTTCCCTGATATTTTCCCTGAAAGCAGGGATTTCGACACGCGGAGACCGGTTCGACTGGCACTGTGTCGTCAGCCATTGTTCTAACTGGATTTTTCGCTGATTTTCCGCCTGAATGCGCCCGTTTTCATGTTGCGTTGTGCTGCAGCCGGTTCCCTTGATTTCCAACGATTTCCAAAGAGGTGCAGCAACTCCACGCGACATGCGCGCGACATGAACCCGGGAAATGTTCTGTCTATGTCTCGCCATGGTTGTCGGTTCGCTGCAAAATCCTCCCCTCAAAATAGAGTCGGCAGTGCAACAACCGATACAGCAATGAAGCCCGAACGTCCCTACGATCCCATGACGATCGCCAACGCCGTCGAGCTCGGGCTGACGGGAGTGATTCTGTATTGCCGGAAGTGCCCCCGCGAGGGCGCGATCGGCTTCGATGCACTGGCGTTGCCGCTGGAGACGGCTGTCCCGGATATTGCCCGCACTTGGCGCTTCGTCTGTTCGGGCTGCGGCGCCCAGTCAGTGGTCTCGCTGCCAGATTGGACCGCATACAAAGCACCCGGCGCCGGAGGGATGGCGCGATCGATCGCGATTTAGGATATGGGCGGAGGCGATGCGTTAAGATGAGCTTCGCGACTCAGGCCCGGCGCCAATGCCTTGGAGCGGAAGTAAATGGATATCCACATCCCTATCACCCACCCTCAACCACTTGCCGCGATTGTCGCAGGCGTAGCAATTCTCGTCTTCCCATCGCGCCTTAATTACATTCTGGCCGCGTATCTCGTCCTCACCGGAATTTTTGGGCTGGGTTTGTTTCGCTGATCGGGGCGGGGTGCGCGCCGGGCGTGGGGTGCGCAAAAAAACGCCCGCCAGTGCATCCGTGGCGGGCGTTCATCCGTCCGGTCGAAGCGTGGTTGCTTCAGCCCTACTCATTTTCGCCTTGATCGTTTTGTTCGCGCCACTCACGTTGTTGCTGCCACCGGTTGTGCATTTGCTGCAGGCGCCAGCAAGCCTCATCGTCGCCGTTCTCGCAAGCGTACCGCAATTGCTGCCTAAAACCTCCCCCCGACGTGAGCCAATAATCTTGGGCATGAGCAGAGGAGGCTAGGCCGATGATGGTAAGCGTGGCAACGATCCAAATTTTTCCGGTCATGGTGTTCTTTCGAAATTGCGGGCTTGTCATCTTGCTCCGCAAAATGACGGTACCTCGTTCGCTTGGATAAAGATGGGCGGAATATGGCGCTACTTTGTTCGCGCGCGACTTTGTCGGGCCGACCCACCGTTCTGCGCCTCGATGGCGTCCTCGATCAGCGTCCGCATGGCCGGCGTGAATTCGAGGATATGGGTTGGAGCGTCAGGCCGACGCATCGGCATCGTCCTTATGCGCGATCGCCTCGGCGCTCAGGCGATGCGGGTTGTATTTCTCGCTCATAAAATATTCGCCGCAACCGTCGTCGGGGGAGGCATCAGTTATCGAGACGATGAAATCCCGGATCGAGTAGCACATACGTTTGATGGCGGTTTCCGCCTTGTCGCATTCGCTCTTGCGCTCAGATTCTTCCGGAACCCAGGAACTGAGGAGATCGGCCGCATCTTTGATGAGACACAAATGGAACATTGCCCCGGTGGCGCTGGTCGCGGGGAAGGCCGATGCGGCTATTTCAATTTCGTCGAGTTTTTCGGTCAGCACGCGCATTTGCACGTCAAGAAGCTGCTTTTCCTTGTTCCCGGCGATCTTGAGCGTATCGGCGTGGGCATGCGCCTTGATGACGACGTCGGCGTCCTGAGCCAGTTGCGCGACTCATGGCACGCCCGGCGAAGTTGTTGCCATCGAAGATGGCTTGGTCGTGTGGGCGGGGCCGGTGGAGGAAATTGCCGAGGCGTGGCCATTCGACGCCATTTTCTGCCACGATGAGGACGAGAAATGGCTCATTGGCCAGTTGCGCGGCGCGGGAGACGCGAAGGCGTCCGATCAATGACAATCCCGCTTATGGTTTGAGCCGCCGTCAATTGCACCCCCGGTCGAGCCGAGATAACGTGAACAAAAAATCAGCGTCGCCTGGGTTCGGCGACGCCGGGAGGACGACGCCATGTCTCAAACGCTCTATGCCCGCCTTGGCGGCTATGACGCCATTAGCGCAGTATGCGATGACCTTTTGCCGCGCTTGATGGCAGACTCGCAACTCGGACGCTTTTGGAAGAACCGGGGAGCGGATGGCGTGCGGCGCGAGAAACAGCTGCTGGTTGATTTTCTCTGCGCTTCAGCCGGCGGCCCCCGTTACTATGTCGGTCGCGAAATGAAGCTCAGCCACGAGGGCATGGGCATCGACGACAGTGACTGGCAAATATTCCTAAGCTGCCTGCACGCCACGCTGGACAAATTCCAAGTTCCCGACCCGGAACGCTCCCAGGTGTTGGCCTTCGTTGAAAGCACAAAGGCCGACATCGTCGAGTAAGTTGGCCGGCCAAAACTGGGCGCGCCGCGAAGGCCATGCTTCCGGACGCGATCACCAGTCGCAGCGACGCACAACACGGTACCCCTCGATATCGCCGTCTTCATCGTAAATTGGCTGACGAACCCGGTGGCACGAGCTGTAATAGACCGCTGGCGGCGGTGCATATTCCTCGGAATAGGCGGGCTCTACCGGATATGCAGGCTCTTGATAACGCGGCTGCGAAAGCACTCCGCCGATGATCGCGCCAGCCGCCAACCCGCCGATAGCTCCTGCAACAACCGCCCCAGTGTCATTCGCGCGCGCCGGCGCCACGGCCACAAACAAACTGAGCCCAATAGACGCGGCCGCCAAGCTCGCTACGAGAGAAGAACGCGTTACCATCTCAACCTCCGTCCCGGTTTAGCAATGTTCCTCCATTCATTATGAAGCGGCGATTAACGAAACGTTGGCTTCTGGCGTGAGGCTATCGACCTTGACGGCGCGGCGGGCGTCGTCGCGATCAAGGCCAAGATCACGCGCGGCTTTGCTGATGCCCTTCTCGGCTGGCTGCTTCCCGCCCAAAGGTTGCGCAACCTTCTCAGCGAGCCGCGCCCATTCCGCGATCTGTTCATCGCGCTCCAGCACGGTCAGTTCGGCGCGTGCATGGCTGCTGGGGCGCCGCTTTGATCCTTGTCAATGCCGCAGCGAGACCCGGGTCCATACTGAAAGATATATTGGGGAGCGCGGATGATGCGCGCGTTAAGTTCAGCTATCGCGGCACTGTTGTTTGCTGCGCCACCGGCGATGTCCCAAAGTAAATGGCTTGAAAGCGGGCGCCTCGAACGATGGGAGGTAAGCGAGCTCTGCGGACGGACGGGTGACGTCCGATCATTGGCTCGCGCGCAGATGACTACGACTGGCCCCGAACGCTGGCGGCAGTTGTCGCGGCAGCAACTCACCGTCGAAGCCTTTGTCTTGGGTACGCCTCCCATGGATCCCGGGCGGTGCTACATAGTGGCGCGAGCTGGGCTTGGCGAGGACACCGAACGTCGCCTCTTTGAGGTCCGCGACTTCATTGTCAACGCTGAAAGTACGAGCGTCTTCGTGGTCGGCCGCAACTTTGCGCTGCCGCTAAAAAGTGGCGAGCCGACGCGTTGATCTGCGGCTAGGCCTTCCTCAAAGCCGCGTGGTCAGCCCCTCATTTCGGCGCGGCCTGCAACAGGCTGGCGATATCATTCCCCATATGCTGGAAACGGCCGCCCGTACCTCCGGGGCGGATGTTCTCTTAACGACATCGCCCAATCAAACGAGCCCGTAATTGGCCTGCATCGCATATCCGTTGCGAACGCCTCGCAACATCTGCGGCTGATGCGGAACGTCGGCTTGCTCGCCTCCCGGGGGGACGGCAAGCAGGTCGAAGAACAGCCCGGAATGGTCGCTTTGCGCCTTTGACAGGACGTTGACGACCGAGGTTCCTTCGTCGCCATTAGGTCGAGGATGTCAATCGCAAGCTCGGAGTCGGGCGGCATTCGGTCGCATAGCCAAACGAGCCAGACCTGATGGCAATTTGGGCCGCCCCGTGTTAGACGAGACGGGAAGACGGAGTTTGAGATTGACGCGTCGATACGTGTCGTTCGCTTTATGGCGCGCAGCCGCTTTGATCGCGGTTGTGATGACGCTCGGTTCTGCGCCCGCCTTCGCCCATGCCGCCGATAATTGCCGCGACCAGGTCGCATCCCGCAACGCAGGGCTTGTCTCGATCGGCGCGAGCTATCTGAAATTCGCCCCCGTTTCCGCAGAGAGTTTGAAGGGGCCGCAGGATCGGATTTATGCGCCGATCGCGCATTCGACAAATGCCGGTTCCGGAATGCGGACGGCAGTCGCGCTCGGTTCGGCCTCCCAGGACAGGACAAACGTCGCCTGTTCTAAATGCAGCGCGGGTTGCTGCGCGCCCGCTTGCCTTATCGTTCAAGCAGCGGTCCTTCCCGAGGTGCGTTTTGCCAGTACTGTGGCGCTGCCTCAATTCGCCGCGGTCGCTGGCCTGAATCCGGCATCTCTGCTCGAGCCTCCGAACTCCTTCGCCTGAACGCAAGCCGTTGGCGCCCTTTCGCTCAGGGGAAGTGGCGCCGTCCGCCGTTCCGGCCGAAGGTTTTTGTCATGTCTTCCGGATTTGTTGCTCTTTTTGCGGCGTCGCAGCGCGCGCTTCGCGGCGCGTTATGGTCCGCCGCGCCCCAACGCGGGCCGCGTCAAGATCCCGCCAGACAGGTCACAGAATACGCTTGGAGATCTTGCGCGCGGACAGCGACCAATTGGCCCGTCTCAAGTCAGCGTCCGGTGACAGGCGTCGCCGAGATCGGCGAGGATCGGGCAGTCGGGGGTGGCGTCTCCCGGGCAAGCGTCGATCAATCGGCGAAGCGTAGCGATCATCGCCAGCATTTCAGCGACGCGGTTCTCGAGATCCTCGACATGAACGGTGGCGATGCGCCGGACCTCGCTGCTCGGGCGGGTTTCATCGCGCCAAAGTGCAAGAAGGCCGCCGATCTCCTCGATGGAGAAGCCAAGCTTCCGCGCCCGGCGGATGAACCTGAGGTCGTGAACGTCGCGCTCGCCATAGTCCCGATAAAGGTTCTCCCGGCGCGCCGCCGGCCGCACAAGGCCGATCGCCTCGTAGTGGCGGATCATTTTGGCCGATACGCCAGTCTGTTTCGCGGCGAGGCCGATATTCATCGATTCAGCTCCTTGACCTTCCAATGATGGGAAGGTGTACGCCTTTAATCAGGTTACGGGAAGGAATTTTGTCATGGGTGAAACAACGCCGCACAAACACAATCATGCCGGCCACGCTCACCATTCGGTCGACGCGGGGGCTGGGACCCAGGCGACGAAGGACCCTGTTTGCGGGATGACTGTCGATCCCCAAAAGGCGTTGAGCGCCGCCCACGACGGCAAGACCTATTTCTTCTGCTCGGAAAAATGCCGCGGCAAATTCACCGCGGATCCCGCGCATTACGTGCAGCCGCCAGCGAAAAAGGAGCCGGCTCCGCCGGTTCCGGAAGGAACGATCTACACCTGCCCGATGCATCCCGAAATTCGTCAGCTCGGCCCCGGGAATTGCCCGATCTGCGGCATGACGCTGGAGCCGGTGCTGGTTTCCGCCGAAACCGGGCCGAGCGCCGAACTCAAAGACATGACGCGCCGGTTCTGGGTCGGCCTTGTCATTGCTCTGCCTGTGCTCGCGCTTGAAATGGGCGGGCATCTGACGGGACTGACGATGGCCTTGGGCCATGCAGCGTCGAACTGGACTCAATTGATCCTGGCGACGCCGGTCGTTCTTTGGGCTGGCTGGCCTTTTTTCGTTCGCGCCGCCCAATCGCTGGTGACGCGAAAGCTGAACATGTTCACCCTGATCGCGATGGGCACAGGCATCGCCTGGGTCTATAGCGTCGTCGCGACGGTCGCGCCGCAAATGTTCCCGCCGGAGTTCCGGGACGCTGAAGGCGCGGTGGCGGTCTATTTCGAGGCGGCGGCGGTCATCACCGTGCTGGTTCTGCTTGGGCAGGTGCTCGAATTGCGGGCGCGCGAGACGACCAGCGGCGCGATACGCGCGCTCCTCGACCTCGCTCCGAAAACCGCGCGCCGCATTGGAGCCGACGGCGCCGAAGAGGAGGTTGGGCTGGACGCCGTGCAGGTCGGCGATCGCTTGCGTGTGCGCCCCGGCGAAAAAGTGCCCGTCGACTCGATTGTGCTCGAAGGGCGCAGCGCCGTCGATGAATCCATGGTGACCGGCGAATCCATGCCGGTCACGAAGGAAATCGGCGCTCACGTGATCGGCGGCACGATCAATCAGAGCGGTGGCCTCGTCGTGCAAGCGGAAAAGGTCGGGCGCGACACCATGCTGTCGCAGATCGTCCAGCTCGTCGCCGAAGCGCAGCGCAGCCGCGCGCCGATCCAGCGGCTTGCCGACCAGGTCTCCGGCTGGTTCGTCCCGGCGGTCATCGCCGTGGCCGTTCTGGCCTTCGCCGCCTGGTCGATTTTTGGGCCTGAGCCGCGCTTTTCCTACGGTCTGATCGCCGCCGTCGCCGTTCTCATCATCGCCTGCCCCTGCGCGCTTGGGCTCGCCACGCCGATGTCGATCATGGTGGGCGTCGGCCGCGGCGCCCAGGCCGGCGTACTGATCAAGAACGCCGAAGCGCTGGAACATATGGAAAAGGTCGATACGCTCGTGGTCGACAAGACCGGGACCTTGACCGAAGGCAAGCCGGCGGTCACAGCCATCGTCACGGCCGAGGGTTCGGCCGAGGCCGACGTGCTGCGGCTGGCGGCGAGCGTGGAGCGGGCGAGCGAGCATCCGCTGGCGCGCGCCATTGTCGCGGCCGCCGAGGCGCGCGGATTGGCGCTTTCTTCGGTCGAAGACTTCGATTCTCCGACCGGGCGGGGAGCCCTCGGAACGGTCGAGGGCCGCCATATCCTGCTGGGCAATGCTCGGTTTCTTGGAGAGCGGGGGATTTCGACCGAAAGCCTGGCCAAGGAGGCGGACAAACTTCGTGCGGACGGCGCCACGGCGATCTTCATCGCGATCGACGCCAGGGCGGCCGGAATTTTCGCCATCGCGGATCCGGTCAAGGCCACGACCCCTGCGGCTTTGGCGGCTCTGAAAGCGGCTGGGGTCAAAGTGGTGATGCTGACCGGCGACAATTGGACGACGGCGGAAGCCGTCGCGCGCCGGATCGGCATTGACGACGTCGAAGCCGAGGTTTTGCCGGACCAGAAAAGTGCGGTCGTCCAGCGTTACAAGGCGGCGGGACGGGTTGTGGCCATGGCGGGCGATGGCGTGAACGACGCGCCCGCCCTCGCGGCGGCCGATGTCGGCATCGCCATGGGGACGGGGACGGATGTCGCGATGGAAAGCGCCGGCGTCACTCTGCTCAAGGGCGACCTGACCGGGATCGTCCGCGCCCGGCTCCTGTCGAAGGCGACCATGGGCAATATCAGGCAGAACCTGTTCTTCGCCTTTGTCTATAACGCCCTCGGCGTGCCGGTTGCGGCCGGCGTCCTCTATCCGTTGTTCGGGATTTTGCTGTCGCCGATTATCGCGGCGGCGGCCATGGCCTTGTCCTCCGTCAGCGTGATCACCAATGCGGCGCGGTTGCGCAGGGTGCGGCTATGAAACTCCTGCCGGAAATATCTGAGGCCGGACGCGGCGACGGCGACAAGCGTCACGCGTCCATCAGAGACGGCTCCAAGCGGTCCGGAAACTTGGGGGTCTTGCGGATTGTCCGGCGAATGCTCCTGGCTTTCGCGGTCATGGGACTTTTCTTTGCGCCAACCGCTGGCCAGGCACACCGCGCCATGAATGATGGCGCGGTTGCCGCCATGACAGATCAAGCGCCTTGCTGTCCGCACCATCAGCCGGACGATTGCGGCAAATGCGCGCTTGCGTCGCTGTGCGGTTCGCATTGCCTGAATCTTCTGGCGGCGACGCTGGCGGCGCCCGCCGCCGGGACGTCGACGGTTGTCCTCGTGATTGAGCCCCAATCGCAATCTGCGGTCGCCGGCATGAAGCACGCTCCGCCACGAAGGCCGCCCCGCGCTTGAAGCGATCGGTCGGCCCCGGGCCAGGCGGGTCTCGCGCCTTCAAAAGCGAGGCTTTCCGGGTTGGGTTTGTTGAGTTGCGCCAGACAAGCGCAACTACGCCATATCGCATGTAAAGCTAGCAATAGATGGCACTATACATAAATATGTATAGTGCAGCGTATTAACTATGCTTTTAATTGTCAGAAGTATGCACAATATCATTGATTCACATCAATGATATTATATTGCATCTACGCTAGAAGAGGATATATATTGCCTCGGTCGGCAATATCTTGAGGAGGTCAAAATGTTCGAGACAAAATCGCGGATTGCGCTCGCGCTCGCGCTCGCTCTGGCGTTGGCGGCGGCGAACGCCGCGCCCGCCATGGCGATGAACATGGGCGGCCCACAATTTCTGCAAATGATGGAGAAGATTCGCACTGACAAAGGCGCGCCAGGCACGCCGCTCTGGGTTCAAGTGACGGTGAAAAAGGTCAACCTCCGTGCGAAAGAGCTGACCGTCAGGCACGCCGCCGTTCCACAAGCTCACATGCCGGTGATGACGATGACGTTCCCCGTCGCGGACCCCACTCACCTCCCGATGCTTCATAAAGGCGATCCGGTCGAAATCGAGGTCGCCAATGACAATGGCGTCGTGAAGGTCCTAGATTTCCGCATGCAGCACTAAGCGGCCATGCATCGAACATTCGCCGCCGCAGCCTTCCTTGATCAATGACGAAGCGCGGCGGCGAAAATGAACAAGTGGTCGATGGAGCCAACATCTCAGAGGAGCGACCGATGACCCACCAACATGACCATGGCGGCGTGCCTGAAGCACGGCCGTTTCTCAAAACGCCAGCCGGCTGGGTTTTCTGCGGATTTCTGGCGATCGGGGCGTTCTACCTCATCACCGAACATACCGCGCATCTGTTCGGCGTCCTGCCTTTCCTCCTGCTGCTCGCCTGTCCGCTGATGCATGTTTTCATGCACGGCCATCACGGCGGCCATGGCGGGCATGGCGGCGGCCGGGACGCCGATCGCGGTCCGGGCGGCGCCTCCGGCAATTATTCGTCGAAGGAGGATCAGCCATGACGCCTGACGCCCCGGCCTATGGCCTTTGGTCGCTGGTCATCATCAACACCCTCTTTTTCATCATCTTCGCAACCAGCTTCAGCGTCGGCGGCTGGAAAAAGAACTGGCGCGAACTGGGGATGTTTTCGGCCTTCGTGCTGGCTCTGTTCACAGAAATGTACGGCTTTCCGCTTACGATCTATTTCCTGTCGGGATGGCTCGCCGCGCGTTACCCCGGTCTGGACCTGATGTCGCACGATGCCGGTCACCTGTGGTCGACGCTGTTCGGCCTCAAGGGCAACCCCCATTTCGGCGTCCTGCACATTCTGAGCACGTTGCTGATTGGCGCCGGTTTTGTGCTGCTCGGCTATTCGTGGCGTCCGCTCTACGAGGCGCAGAAGGCGGGCAAGGTGGCGACGACGGGCCCTTACGCCAGCATTCGCCATCCGCAATATGTGGCGTTCGTCGCTGTGATGTTCGGCTTCCTCTTGCAGTGGCCGACCATCCCCACGCTGCTGATGTTCCCGGTGATGGCCTATGTCTACGCGCGTCTCGCGCGTCTGGAAGAACGGGCCTCGATCGAACAATTCGGCGACGCCTATCGCGCCTATATGGCGGCGGTTCAAGCCTTCATCCCGAAGTTCGGCGGGGAGGGTTCGACGGGAGCCAAAAACTGGAAATAGCCAGACGCTGAAGATGCGAGAACCAGCCTATGTTGAAATAGGCCGACCACAATTGGAAACGGTGGCGTGCAGGCGCCGGCAGGATGGCGTTACGCGGGGCCCGTTCGCTTCGTTCGGGCATGCGGAACTTCGTTAGTTGCCACATTTACCGCATTTTAGCCCATTTGCGTGATAAGGGTTTTCTGGACTTCGCCTCGTAATCTGCGACAATAGTCATGAAATGAGGGTGCGCTGACAAAGCTATGAACTGGCTCCGCTTCATATTCTCTGTCTTTGCGCTGTGCGGCCTGCTCGTCGCCGGCGGGGGCGGAGCCATGGCGGCGAAGGCGCATCATCATTGTTGCCCCACCATGGCGGCCGAAATGGCGCAGGACCACCATCACGGCCAGGCCGACGGCCGCGGCGCTGCTCCCAAATGCTGCGTGTTCGGCCTTTGCGCGGTCCCCGCCGCTCTTGCCGAGAGCCAAGGCTATGTTTCGGCGCCGCGCCCGGTTGTGCGCGTTTCATTTCTCCCGTTCGATCTGGCTGGCCCCTTGAGCCGGACGACCTCTCCCGATCTCCGGCCGCCCATCGCCTGACGTCCTGAAACGGGGCCGTCTTGCGTCCTGAGGGGCGAAGACCGTCCGCGCGACGTCATGCGAAGGCCGCCTTGCGGCCGGGAGATCGATTTCCATGTTGCCTTTTGCTCGTTTCACGGGCGCCTTTGCGCTCGTCGCCGCCTGCGCCCTTTGGGCGTTGGCCATGCCTACGCTCGCGTCCTGGTCAGGCCCTGCCATGGCGCAGGCTCAGGACGACGCGATCCTGTTCTACCGCGACGCCATGGGGGGCGCGGCGTTGTCCAGCGCCCCGAAAAAGGATGGCATGGGCATGGACTTCCTGCCGGTTCGGCGCTCAGCGGTCCTGCCCCTGCTGGCGAAGCTTCCGGCGACGCCCTCATCCTCCACGGACGAGCCCCTGTTCTGGCGCGATCCGATGGGTGGCGCGGAAATTTCGCTTAAGCCCAAAAAGGATTCCATGGGCATGGATTTCCTGCCCGTGCGCGCCACGGATATCGCCGGGCTGCTGCCGCCGATCGGGACGAAGTCGGACGCCTCGCCGGCGCCGAAGTCCGTCGAGGCTGCGAAGAAACGCATCCTTTATTACCGCAATCCGATGGGCCTCGCCGATGTCTCGCCGGTTCCGAAAAAGGACGGCATGGGCATGGATTATTTGCCCGTCTACGAGGGCGAGGAAACCGATTCCGCGATCGTCAAATTGCCGCCCGGAAAAATCCAGCGCACCGGCGTGCGGTCGGAAGCCGTTCAGGCGAAGGCCATCGGCGACCAGATCCGGGCGCCCGGAACGATCCAGCTCGACGAGCGCCGCGTGACCATCGTCTCGACGCGCTCCACCGCCTATATCGAGAAAGTCGCGGACGTCACGACCGGCGAGGCCGTGAAGAAGGGGCAGGTCCTGTTTCGGTTCTTCTCGCCGGAAATCGCGGCCGCTGCAGCGCAATATTACGCCAATCCCGGTTATGAGGGCGCGCGCACCCGGCTCGACGTCCTCAATGTTCCGCCCGATTTCATCGCGGAAATCGATCGCTCGCGGAAAGTGCCGTTGAGCGTCGAATGGCGGGCGCCGCGCGACGGGATCGTCATGGAGCGCCAGGCGACCGACGGCATGAAGGCCGACGCCGGCCAATCCCTGTTCAAGATCGCCGATCTCACCGCCGTCTGGGCCCTGGTCGACGTCGCCGAGCGCGATTACCCGCGCATCCAGCCCGGGCAGGCGGTCTCGGTCCATGTTCGCGGCCTGCCGGAGCGAATTTTCTCGGGCCGCGTCAGCCTGATCTATCCCCAGATCAATAGAGAAACCCGCACGGCCCGCGTGCGCGTCGAGCTGCAAAACCCGGACCTCGTCCTGCGGCCCGACATGTATGTCGAGGCGGAGATCGCGACCGGCGACGGCGGCAAGGTCCTGACCGTTCCCGACAGCGCGGTGATCGATTCCGGCACGCGCAAGATCATCATCCTCGACCTCGGCGAGGGCCGTTTCGAGCCGCGCGAGGTGCAGGTCGGCCGGCGCGGCGAGGGCGCCGTCGAAATCCGATCCGGCGTCGCCGAGGGCGACAAGGTCGTGACCTCGGCCAATTTCCTGATCGACGCCGAAAGCAATCTCAAGGCGGCCCTCAAGGGCCTGTCGCAGGCGGAGGATGCGAAATGATCGGCCGCATCATCGCCTGGTCGGCGCGCAACCTCGTCCTGGTCTTCGTCGCCGTCGCCTTCATTGTCGCGGCGGGCGTCTACGCTCTGCGCACGCTGCCGCTCGACGCGCTGCCCGACCTCTCCGACGTCCAGGTCATCGTCTATACGGATTTTCCCGGCCAGGCGCCGCAGGTCGTCGAGGACCAGGTCACCTATCCTCTGGCCAGCGCCATGCTGACGGTTCCGCGCTCGAAAGTGGTGCGCGGCTTTTCCTTCTTCGGGGTGTCCTTCGTCTATGTCATTTTCGAGGACGGGACCGACCTCTACTGGGCGCGCTCCCGCGTGCTGGAATATCTCAGCGCCGCCGGCAGCCGCCTGCCGGCCGGCGTGACGCCGGTGCTGGGGCCGGACGCCACCGGCGTCGGCTGGGTCTATCAATATGCCGTCGTCGCCAAGGAGCTGACGCTCGCCGAATTGCGGTCGGTGCAGGACTGGACGATCCGCTACGGTCTCGCCAAGGCGGAAGGGGTGGCGGAAGTCGCCAGCGTCGGCGGCTTCGTCAAGCAATATAATGTGGTGGTCGACCCCAACCGGCTGAAGGCTCTCGGCATACCGCTGTCGAAGGTGCGCGAGGCGATCCGCGCCAGCAATACGGATGTCGGCGGCCGAACGGTCGAACTGTCGGAATTTGAATATATCGTGCGTGGCCGCGGCTATTTGCGCGGCGTTCCCGATCTCGAAACCATTGTGCTGAAGTCCGATAATGGCACGCCCTTGCTGCTGAAAGATGTGGCGCGGGTCGAGATCGGCCCCGACGAGCGGCGCGGAATCACCGAACTCAACGGCGACGGCGAGGTCGCCAGCGGCATCGCCTTGCAGCGCTTCGGCGCCAACGCCCTGACGGTGATCGACAATGTCAAGGCCGCCTTCGCCGCGCTCGCGCCAAGCCTTCCCAAGGGCGTCGAGATCGTGCCGGTCTATGACCGCTCGCAACTCATTCTCGCGGCGATCGACACGCTGAAACATACTTTGTTCGAGGAAAGCCTGATCGTCGCTTTGGTCTGCGTGATCTTCCTGCTTCACGTGCGCAGCGCCCTGGTCGCCATCCTCATGTTGCCGGTCGGCGTGCTGATGGCCTTCGCGGCGATGAAGGCGCTCGGCCTCGGCGCCAATATCATGAGTCTCGGCGGCATAGCCATCGCCATCGGCGCCATGGTCGATGCGGCGATCGTGATGATCGAAAACGCCCACAAACATCTGGAGCGCGCCGCGCCCGAAAAGCCGAGGCTGGAGATTCTCATCGAGGCGGCGACAGAGGTCGGCCCGGCCCTGTTTTTCAGCCTGCTGGTGATCACCGTCTCCTTCCTGCCGATCTTCACGCTGGAATCGCAGGAAGGGCGGCTGTTCGGCCCGCTCGCTTACACCAAAACCTTTTCGATGGCGGCGGCGGCGCTGCTGTCGGTGACTTTGGTTCCCGCGCTGATGGTCATTTTCGTGCGCGGCAAGATCGTCGCCGAGAGCCGGAATCCGATCAATCGCTTCCTGATCTGGCTTTATCGCCCGATCATCCGGCTGGTGCTGAAGGCGCGCGTCCTGACCATCCTGCTGGCGCTGGCTATTCTGGCGGTGACCATCTGGCCGGCGCGCCAGATCGGCAGCGAATTCATGCCGACGCTGAATGAGGGCACGCTGCTCTATATGCCGACAACGCTGCCGGGGCTCTCCGTCACCAAGGCCGCCGAACTGCTGCAGCGGCAGGACCAGATCATCAAAAATTTTCCGGAGGTTGAATCCGTTTACGGCAAGGCGGGGCGCGTCTCCAGCGCGACGGATCCGGCGCCGACCGAAATGTTCGAAACCGTCATCCAGCTCAAGCCCAAGGCGCAATGGCGTCCCGGCCTGACGATGGACAAGCTGATCGCCGACATGGACGCGGCGCTGCAATTCCCCGGCGTTTCCAACGCCTGGACCATGCCGATCAAGGGCCGTCTCGACATGCTCTCGACCGGCATACGCACGCCCATCGGCGTCAAGATCTTCGGGCCCGATCTCAGCCAGATCGAGGCGCTCGCCCGGCAGGTTGAAACCGTCCTGAAAAAGGTTCCCGGCACGTCGAGCGCCTATGCGGAGCGGATCATCGGCGGCTATTACCTCGAAATTGTTCCCGACCGCTCGGCATTGGCCCGTTACGGACTGACCATCGGCGACGTCCAGGAAGTGATCGCGACGGCGCTGGGCGGCGAAACCGTGACGACGACCGTCGAGGGACGCGAACGCTACGGCGTGAATATCCGCTATCCGCGCGATTTCCGTTCCGATCCGCAGTCGATCGCCAATGATGTGCAGGTTCCCCTGCCGTCCGGCGGGACCGCGCCGCTGGGCGAAGTCGCCAAGGTGGCGCTGGTTCGAGGGCCGACCTCGATCCGCACCGAGAACGGGCAGCTCGCGGCCTATGTCTATGTCGACGTCCGCGACCGCGACATCGGCTCCTATGTCGCCGAGGCGCGGCAGGCGGTGGCCAATTCCATCGCTTTTCCGCAGGGCTATTACGTCGCGTGGAGCGGCCAGTTTGAATATATGGAGCGCGCCGCGGCGCGGATGAAGATCGTCGTCCCGATCACGCTGCTTATCATCTTCCTGCTGCTTTATCTCAATTTCCGGCGCGTCGCCGAGACGCTGATCGTCATGGCCTCGCTGCCCTTCGCGCTGGTCGGCGGCGTCTGGCTGATGTGGCGGCTCGATTTCAACATGTCGGTCGCGGTCGCTGTCGGCTTCATCGCGCTCGCCGGCGTCGCCGCCGAGACCGGCGTGGTGATGCTGATCTATCTCGACCACGCCAGGCGCGAGGTCGCAGCGGCGCGCGCGGCGGCGGGCAGGCTTTTCACGCGCGGCGATTTGCATGAGGCGATCATGATCGGCGCGGTCGAGCGCGTGCGGCCGAAAATGATGACGGTCGCCGCCATCATGGCCGGCCTGCTGCCGATCCTGTGGAGCACGGGCGCCGGCTCCGAAGTCATGCAGCGTATCGCCGTGCCGATGATCGGCGGCATGGTCTCATCCACCCTTCTGACGCTGATTGTCATTCCCGCGATTTACGACCTCGTCAAAGGTTTCTCGCTGCCGCGAGAGGCTCATTTGCTCGGAAAGGATGCGGATGCGCCGAAATCCGCGGATCAGGATTTTCAAGCGGCTGAATGAACATGGATGGAGGAAGCCATTATGAGCGGTCCGGCAGCAGCGATCCGGTCAATCGTCATCCGGGTCCTTGTCGCCTCGCTGGTCGGAATCGGCGGGCTTCCGCTCGCCGCTGGCTCGGCCGCAGCGCGACATTCGCCGCAGCCCTGGCGGCTGAAGCCGCAGGGCGAGGGAACTGTGAACCGGATCGATGTCGCCAAGCGAACCATCAACGTGACGCATGACCGGATCGACCTTTTGGACTGGCCCGCACGGACGGAGAGTTTCGGCGTCGCGAAGGGAGTCGAACTCCGACAGCTCCATCGGGGAGCAAGGATCATTTTTTCTCTGGCGCGCGGAAAGGAGGGCGGGTTCGTCATTCAGGAGATCAAGCCGGACGATTGAACGGAGCCGCAACGGCGGGCGCCCTCGCGTGACTGATGCGTGTTTTGACGGAGACGGACAGTGAAATTGAACTGGATTTGCAAACTCGCCCCCGCCCTCATCGCCGGCGGCAGCGCCGCATTCGGAGCCTTGCCGTCGGCCGGCGCGGCCCCTGACGCGGCTCGCCTGGCGTTTGCGCAGGCAGAAAAGCCGACCGGCGAGGGAACGCTCAACACGATCGACGCCGCCGCGCGCAGGCTGAATATCACGCATGGTCCGGTGGCTGCCCTGAACTGGCCGGGGATGACCATGGATTTTGCCGTTGGTCCCACCGTCGATCTCACGTCGCTCAAGGCGGGATCGAAAATCAGATTCACCCTGAGCCGCGGCGCCGACGGCATGTTTGTCATCGACCGGATCGAGCCGGCTGACTGAGCGGGCGTTAGAACGGAGGAATGGAGGAGCCGATGATGGGATTCGACGGAACAATGGGCGGCGGAGCGATGTGGGGCATGGGGTTGTTCTGGCTCCTGATCCTCGTCCTCGTCATTCTGGGGATCGCCGCGCTCATCAAATACCTGCGGGGGTAGGAACGCCGCCACGCGACTTCCGCCCCAAATCTGGCTGGCATGTTTGAAAACGTGAGGATGAAATGAAATTCAAGGGCGCTGTTTTTGCACTCGGAGCGGTTGTGTGTTCCGCATTGGCGGCGGGAGAAGCTTCTGCCCACGCTCATCTCAAAAGCGCGATCCCCGCGCCCGACGCCATCCTTTCGGCGCCGCCGCAGGAGGTGCGGATCGAGTTCGGCGAAGCCGTCGAACCGAGGATGTCGGGCATAGAGCTTGTCGGCGCCAACGGACCAGTCGCCGGCGTAAGCAAGGCCTATGTCGATCCGGCCGCGCCGGAGACCCTCGTCGTCAAGCTTTCCCAGCCGCTGCCGGCCGGAGCTTATGAAGCCCGTTGGCGTTGCGTCGGCAAGGACAGCCACGTGATGCGCGGCAGCTATCATTTTGAAGTGCGCCCATGAGCGACGAGATATTCCCGATCGTCGTCACAGCGCGATGGGCGCAGTTCATCGCGCTGTTCATGCTGTTCGGGCAATTCCTGTATCCGTTCTATACCGTGGGCGGCGTTAGGCCCCCGCGCAGTGAGCGATTGGCTTCCTCGACCCGGAAGACCGTCGCAACTGCCGGATGGGTTCAGGCGCTGTCGATTCTCGCATGGGTCATGGCGTCGGTCGCGAACATGGGCGACGGGTGGGGAAGCCTGGTCGATCCCGAATTCTTGAAGGCGTTCTTCTTTGAAACGGGCTTTGGCCATTTATGGCTGGCGCGTTTGCTGATGACCGCCATGCTGCTGGGCCTGGTCGTCGGAATGAGAAAGCGTCTCGCCGCCGCTGATGCGTCCACTGCCGTCGCGCTCTTTCTTGTCGGCGCGCTGCTTGCCAGTCAGGCGGGTGTTGGCCATCCAGCGGCGTTCCCGGAGGGGGAAAGGCCGTTGGTCATCATCGGCTATGGATTGCATATCCTTGGCGCCGCCGCCTGGATCGGGGGATTCTGGCCCCTCCGGGCTCTGCTGGCCGAGATGACGATCGACAACCGCATCCGTCCCTATCTGCAGTTCGTTTTGCGGCGTTACGCCATCATGGCGAGCATCGCCGTCGTCCTCGTGCTGCTCGGCGCGGCGATCAACATCAGACCGCAGGTCGGGCTGATCGACCCCGGCTCCATTTCGGCCTGGGGCTGGGCCGTTGGGCTTAAATTCATTCTGTTCGGCGCATTGATCGCGATCGCTTATCGCAATCGCTTCGTTTTGACGCCCTTGCTTGTCACCCGGCCCGCCGACGCCTCCAAAAATCTGCTCCGCAACATCGTGATGGATCAGGGTCTGGCGTTGGCGGTCCTGGCGGTGGCCTCGGTCATGGGAATTGTTTCGCCGTCAGGATAGGCGGCCGGAAAGGAGAGGGGAGGCAGGCAGCATTGCAAAAATAAGGCTCCGCGCGACGATCTCGACGAGGCGTCGCGCCAGATCGAAACATTCGGACGCAATTCGATGTTCAGGGCAAAACGAAGGAGAAAGACGATGAAACGACTGCAAGTCATTGGCGCGGCTTCGGCGCTGTTGCTCTTGGCCGCTCCGGCTTTCGCTGAAATGGATGCCGCCAAGCCCGAAAAGGGAATGGGTTGCCCGATGTCGGACACGGCGGACATGCAGAAGAACATGTCGACGATGATATCCGAGATGGGCGCGATGATGAAGGACGCCAGCGATCCGGCCATGAAGGAGCGCATGCAAAAGATGCAGGATCAGATGGCCGCCATGATGAGCATGATGCAGAAAATGGGTGGCGGGATGATGGGCGGGGGAATGAAGGGCGGGGGGATGATGAAGGGCGGGCAAGGCTCTGGCGAAATGAAGGCTCCCGCCGCGCCGAGCCCCGATGACCACAAGTCGCACCACCCGACTGAGTGATTTCAGGACAAGGTTTCGCTGACGGCGGCCCTCGATCGAGCCTGGATGGCGTCTGGCGCGACGGTTTTGGCGTGCTCGGCGTCGATGGCCCGGTCGGCCCACGGTCGTGTCCCGGGACGTGTTGTAGCTGGGAGGATAGCGTAGCCGTTCGCGAAGCGCGCGTTCCAAAGGCGCCGTAGCGAGCGAACGGCGCAAGATCGAGCGGCGCCTGTCCAAAATCTGCTCTGATCGCCGACAACGGCGCCCGCGCTTTTGTCGATGAAGCCTTCGGCGAGCTCTTGAAAGCCGAAGGACATCTGGACGACGAATTTCTCGAGATCGGCGCGATGACGGCGGAATTCAGAACTGCGCCTGTTCGGCTTCGAGATAGGCGATACTGACATATCGGCCGATATTGTGGTCCCAGCCGCGCGTCTCTGCGGCCCTCGACGCGAGCCGAGGATCCTTGAGCGCGATGGCCAGCGCCCTTTCCAGCTCGACGCCTTGTTTCACGGCTTCGACGCAAGACTCATAAATCCCTTCGAACAATTCGCGTTGCCAGCGGAGCACGCCCGGTCCCGCGCGGCCATGGGCCGGCGCCCAGATTGTCGTCCTGCTGTTCTTCTCCAGCGCATCGAGCGCGGCGAGCGTGCCCCGAAACGAGCCGTCATCGATGATAGCGATGCGCCGGTCCATCATGACGTCGCCGCCGCACATCACGCCATCCTCTTCCACTTCCACCGCCAGATCATAGGGCGTGTGCGCGACGCCATAATGGTGCAGGCGCAGGGTCGCGTCGCCGAGATCGACGACGAAACCGTGATCGACATCGTGATTGGGCGGCGCGATCTTCGTGCCGAGCGTCGCCCGCTCGGTCCATTTGACCATCGAGTCGCGCCAATAGACGCCGACCGCCCCCTCGATCGCGCTGCGCGTCCCCGCATGGGCGTAGAGGGGCAGGTCCTTGCCGAAGGCGTCGACAAAGGCCTGATTTCCCAGCCAATGATCGCCATGGAAATGGGTATTGATCAGGCCGGCCATCGGCGCATCGCTCGCCGCCCTGAGCTGGCGGATCGCCATTTCGGCGATTTGCGTCGAGGATCCGCTATCGATGGCGACGACGCCGTCGCGTCCGATGACAAAGGTGAGGTTCGACATGAACCCGCCATTGTCGGGGGCGGGAATATTCCCCGGCGCCTCGATCATGAACACGTGAGGGCTGATCCTGGTCAGCGGCCGATCCGCGACTGGCGGGCCCTTGACTTGACTTTCGGCGTCCGGGGCGGTCTCGGCCCAGGCGTCCCAGCCGCAGCCGCACAGCAGCGGCGAAGAAACAGCAGCGCAGGCGAACAGGCCCCGTCTTGTGATGCTCCCGCTCATTGAGGCCTCTGGCGGCGTTATTTGAACTTGTAATAATCTTGATTGAGCGCCGCGACCATGGCGTCGATTTCGTCGGGAGCGACCGGAGCGCTGAGGCTCGACACGCATCTTTCGACCTGTTTGTGCAGGCCGGGCAAATCCTTCACCTTGGGATTGGGGCGCGTATAGAGATTGAGCGCGACACCGTCCGGGGCATGCTTTTGATGGCAGGCGCCGTTACAATCATTTTCCGCGAGCAGTCGGCGGCCGAGGGCCACGGTTTCGCCTTCGCCGGCCCAGGCGGAGCCGCTCGTCGCGATCAGGGTCAGAATGAGCGCTTTATGGAACCACATGGCCGAACCCCCAGAATTTTTTCTGATCGAGCAACCTGTCGGTGAGCACGGCGCCGATCCACATGGACCACAGGACGATCCAGGCCGTAACCGCGAATATAGAGGCGCCGGAGACGCCCGCGCCGACGGCGCAGCCGCCCGCCAGCACGCCGCCGAAGCCCATCAGGCACCCGCCGGCAATATAGCGCCGCATGCTCGCCCCGTCACGGAAACCTTCGAGCTTCAGATCGCCGCCCGCCGCCGCCGCGAGGAACGACCCGAGGAAGACTCCGGGAATCAAGGCGAGATCGAAGGAAAGGCCCGTTCCCGGCGGCGACAGAACATACATCAGCACGTCCGCTGAAGGCGAGGTGAAGCTGAGGGAATGGACCGGCGCCATTTCGAACGAGCTGGTCGACATGGCGTAATTGAAGGCCCACGCGGCGGCGACCATCAGTCCGACGCCGGCGCTGGTCAGCCAGGTCGCCACGCGCAATTTGCAACGCAGGGCGATGACGATTCCGAGCGCCAGCCAGCAGGCGCCGAACAGTAGCGCGCCGCCATGGCCAATATGGAGCATGGCGATCATGTCGCGCGACGAACTGTCGATGGTCCACCAATCATTAATCGCGGAGCGCACCCGCGACAGCGCTCCGTCGCGGGACATCTGCGCCACCACGGCGAAGACCATGCCGGACAGGAGGGCGCGCAGATTGCCGGTGGCCGAGAGCACCAGCATGCGGCTGCCGCAAGCGCGGGTCAGCGTCATGCCGCAGCCGAACATCAGCCCGCCAATGATCGAGCCAGACAGGCTGCCGCGATTATTGAGCTGACGTACGGCGCCGGTGTCGAACAGGCCGAGCAGAATCAGGGCCTGGGTGATGATAAGGGCGGTGGCGAAAGCGAAAAGCCAGGTCGCCAACCTTCCGCCGGCTTCGCCATGGGCGATTTCCAAAGTCGCCGCGCGCAGGCAGAAGCGCGATCTCTGCGCCAGCACGCCGAACAGCACGCCGATGAGGGCGCCGCCCAGCGCCAGCGCATTGCGGTCGCCGACGAGATCGATAAGCTGGTCCAGCATCAGGGCTTGATATAGGCGTAATGGTCGCGACTTTGAAGCTGGGTGACGCGCACCACGCCCGAGGGAACGTAATCCGCCTCCATCACGAACCTGTCCCTGGTCAGATTGCGGCGCTTCATGGTGATCTCGCAGACTTCGAAGGTCACGCCCTGCGCCTTCAGGCCCGAAATCAGCGGCCCATATTCGACATTGCTCTTCGGGTCGCGCGCCCCGTCGAACAGAAAATCGACGCCGTCGCCATGGCTAACGACGACAATCTTGGTGTTCGGCGCGACCTCCATCTGGTTGCGCATATTGCGCAGGGCCTTGAGCGCCTGCTCTGCGGCATCGTCGATATGATAGACCACCTTGTCCTGCGCGGATTGGTCCTGCGCCATGGCGGGCGCCGCATTTTCCTGCGCGAGAACGGGCGCCGCGCAGAACAGCATCGTCAGAAAAGCCAGAATCCTGCGCATGTGAACCTCCATGCAAGCGGGGGACGGTCAGCTGGCAATGCCGGTATTGCCTTCGACATTCTTCAATTTCGGAAGATTGAGCGTGGGCGCCGCAATGGTCTTTTTCGAGCGCAGATGCCGCGCCACCAGATCCCAGATCGGTTCGCCGCCGGCGTCCCGCGCCGCTTCGGAAACAGGCGCCCAGCCGGCGACCTTATAGGTCTTTTCGGCGTCGATCGGCTTGGCGTCGAGCGTCATGTCGCCGATGCGATTTCCCATCGTGGCGGTCGGATCGCAGGAATAGCTCATGCCGCCAACGCGCACCATGTCGCCGCCCTGCTGATAATATGGATCCGCGTTGAACAGATTGTCGCAGACATCTTCGAGAATCTGCTTGATCTGCGACCCTTTCATCGGCGTCAACGTGACATGGGGATAGGTGATCGCCGTCTGATCGAGCACGTTCTCCATGGTGATCGGCTCGCCCGGCATGATCGTGGTCCCCCAACGGAAGCCAGGCGAAAAAGCTATTTCGGCGTCTTTTTCCGCGATCAAGGCGTCAAGGATCAGCTGGTCGAAACTGCCGTTGAAATTGCCGCGCCGGTAAAGCAGGCCCTCGCTCACCGCCAGCTTCTCGCCGAGCTTGCTCTCAAAGGGCGCGCGGGTCCGGGCGATCAGCGCCGCCATTTCCGCATCCGCCGGCAAGAGATTGGAGAAGACCGGCAGCAGCCGGTAGCGGAAATCGGCGACATGGCCGTCCTTGACGTCGAAATCGAGCACGCCGACGAACTTGCCGTTGGAGCCCGCGTTGGTCACCAGGGTCTTGCCGCCGCCGTTCTCGACGATGCTCGGCGACGGAATCCCGTCATGAGTGTGGCCGCCGAGAATGGCGTCAATTCCGCGCACGCGCGAGGCCATTTTCAGATCGACGTCCATGCCGTTATGCGACAGCACGACCACGACCCGCGCGCCTTCGCCGCGGGCCGCGTCAACCGTCTTCTGCATGTTGTCTTCCTGGATGCCGAAGGTCCAGTCGGCGACCATGTAACGCGGATTGGCGATGGGCGTGTAGGGAAAGGCCTGGCCGATCACCGCCACCTTGACGCCATTGACCGCGCGCATGACATAGGGCTTGAACACCAGATCGCCGAAATCGGTAGTCTTGATGTTCTGCGCGACAATATCAACATGGCCGGCGAAATCCTTGTCGGCGATTTCCTTCACGCGCTCCTGGCCGTAGGTGCATTCCCAGTGCAGCGTCATGACGTCAACGCCGAGCAACTTGGCGGCGTCGACCATGTCCTGCCCCTGCGTCCACATCGCGGCGCCCGACCCCTGCCAGGTGTCGCCCCCATCGAGCAGCAGCGCGCCGGGACGGGTGGCGCGCAGGCGCTTCACCAGGCTGGCCAGGTGAGCGAAGCCGCCGACCCTGCCATAGAGCGCGGCGTAACGCTCGAAATCGAGAAATGTGAAGGCGTGGGCGAGGCGGGTCGCCGGCGGGACGCCGAAATGCTTCAAAAAGGCCTCACCGACGAGATGCGGCGGCCGGTTCGCCATGGCGCCGACGCCGATATTGACATTGGGCTCGCGGAAATAGATCGGCCGCAATTGCGCGTGGCAATCGGTGATATGCAGCAGCGACACATTGCCGAAAGCAGGCGCGTCGTAAAGCGCCTCGGCGGCCTGTTCCGCCCGGGCCGGATCGAGGGGCAGCGCCAGACCCGCCGCGCTTGCGGCGGAGAGAAGATGCAAAAATTCGCGGCGATTCATGGCGCTTTCCGTTTCGTGGTTGGCAGGCGATTACGGGTCGAACAGCAGGGCTGTCAGATCGCGGATCCGACCCTCGGCGAGGATGCCCATGCGCACGCTGCGCGGCATCTTGGAGAAGGCGCTGGACGCATCGGAATCGTAAATCTTGCCCAAGCGTAGCGCGCGTTTTCGGCGTCATTTCTTCTCAAGAACGTCGGCGCCGCTCCGACCGCGTCCGCAATCCGGTCTCAGCTTACAGGCGCTTCGTCCGAGCGGGAGTCGCCCGAACTGTCCTTCCATGAGATGGAGACCTTGTCGCCCGGTTGGCCGCCCTTGATCTTGAAACCCAGGTACGGGTTCTTCGCCACCGCCTGTCCCCATTGCGCCTGCATCACCACCTTGTCATTGAGCTTGGCGGTGACCTCGGTGATGAACAGGGCGGGAATGAGCTCGCCGGCAGGATCCTTGCGCAACCCTGTCTCCATCACATGGTTCATCAGCACTTTTACTTCGGTCACGCCGTCCTTGCTGGCGGCGCGGATTTTCATCGGATTGCCCATAAGATTTCTCCTCTCATTTCTAATTCGAGCGAATGGGACGCGACGGAGCGTTCGACATCCGCGCTGGCGCTATGGCGTCTCGCCCTGGCTTTCGCCAACCGCTCGACGACCGCCGCCAGGGTTGCCGTGACATCAGCCGCCGCAGCCGCCGAGCGTCACCTTGATTTCCTTGGTCGCCGTGTAAAATTTCCCATCGGCCTTCACCAGCGCGATCACATTGGACGTCTGAGCCATTTTCAGGCGCGTGCTGACCTCCGGAAGCATATCCGGTCCGAGGTCGAACTGGGCGGTGAGCATGGTCGGGTTCTTTTCCACGAGGAATGAGATCTGGGTGGTGTTAGGAATCTTGCTGATCGCCTCGACCGGCACCACCGCGCCGTTTTCGGCAATATCCGAGGCAATGAGCTGTACCTCGGCGCTGGCGGTTGGCGCCTCGACGCCCATGGTCTTGTAAACGTCGGCTATGGTCTTGGCGTCGAAGGCCGCCTTGTTCCAGGCCGCATAGGCCATGCGCGGCAGGAAGGTCGCGGCGGAGACGGCAAGGCCGAGCAGGCCGGTCTGGCGCAGAAATCCGCGACGGCTGGCTGGGTGTTCGAGATTCATGATTTTCTCCTTGGAGCGATGGTCAAAGCGGAATGCGCGCGGCGGCGGTCGGGAGCCGGTTGCGCGTTGCGAAAAGGATGAGGTCGGGATTGGCGCGCGAAGGCGCAAAGGCGCCAGGGCGCAAAGCGGCTATGGTCATCATTCCTCCCTTGGGCGCGTCGTCTTTCCGACCGCGCAAACCGGAGTGGCGTCGTCCGGGGAGTCGCTCTCCCTCTGCAATGAACGTTTCCCCGATTCACGCCGGGCGTTTTTCATGCCCGGACGCTGTTCCTTGTTGTGCAAATCTTGGCGGCGGCGAGGTCGCGCGCCTATCCGGGACGGCGCCGGGGGCGTATGGGTGTTTTCGCCCAGGACACGCCTCGGTCTATCCGGTCAACAAGGAAGACGGGTTCATCTGAACCTATTATCCCCGAATCCGGCCACGGTTTCCATCGAGACGCGCCAGCGCGAGAGCGGCTGCGTCGTCTCCGTCGGCGCCAAAATCCCAACGAGCGATCCCGCCGGGACCATTGTCGAGATCGTCGGCGAGGCTCAACGGAAGACCGCGTTTCGCCAGGACGCTTTCTGCTCGTTGGCTTGCTCGACCGAAAGTTTGGCCTGCGCCAGCGCCTCATTGGCGGCTGCTATCGCTTCGTCCCATTTCCCGTCGGCGAGCGCCTTCCTGGCTTGGGTCAAAGCGGTCTCGGTCGTGGTCCAGGCCGCCTTGGCGGCGACCGCCGCTGATTCAGCCGCCTGCGCGGCGGCTATCGCCGCTTCGGCTTCCGCCTGTGTGGCAGCAAGAGCGGGCAGGCTCAGAATCGCGAGCCCGGCCGCAAAAAAGATTGCACGTATCATGGACGAGTCCCCGGACCGACGATGGGAATGCCGTTGCTCATGTAAGAAAGGAAGTATTCGACATTACGATAATCCTCGTCGTCTGGCTTCAGCGGCACTGCGCGGGTCTGCGACGAGCAGGTCGAGATACGACGAATCGAGGTGCCCATACTGCCCCAGTCGGAGCGGTAAATCGGCATCGCCGCCAGAATGCCCAGCGCCGGGGCCAGAATGTCGCCGCGCATACGTTCGCCTGCCGGCGACATATGGCACGACGCGCAGGAGACGCCGAGCTGGCCTTTCCGCGAATAGAAGAATTCCTTGCCGCGCTCATAGGCGGCCAGCGCGCGCGGATCGTCCGGAATGGCGATCGCGAACGGCTTGCCGCGCGAGGACTCGGACATCACGGCAGCCAGCGACGCCATCACGCCAGTCATTGGATCGAGCGGCTTTTCGCCATTCTCCACGCGGCAGCGATTGATCGCGCCTTCCAGCGTCTCGACCTGACCCGTTTCGGCGATGAAGCGCGGATAGGTTTGCCGGACGCCCTCGCCCTTGTTGTCAAAACAATCGGCGTAGTGCTTGCCGTTGGCGAATGGCTTCTCCCACTCGGCATGCCCTTCGTCGAGCGCCAATTCGTAGGGAGGAAATTCCATGATTTCCTTCCACTGCTTGCGCATTTCCGCATTGACCGCATAAGGGCCATTGCCGAAATCGTCCTTCGCCACATTGGGGAATTTGGCGAAGAAGAAAGCCTGTAAAGCCCTGCGATCCGCTTCAGGGTCAATCTTCTCGTCGGCGGCCTTCGCCGGCGCCGCCGCCAGAAGCAGCAGAGCGCAAGCAACATTCCGGGCGAGTGCAAATCGGTCACGCAGGCTGGACTTGATCATGCGAGTTTCACCGTCACAGTGTCGGTCTTGCCGAGGTTGCCGGTCCATGCCGCTTCCGGCTGGCCGGGAAGATTGTTGGCGAACACATGCCAGCTCGAACAAGGCGCGCCAGGCGCCGCCTGAAGCTGCGGCGCGGTCCGACGGGTCGCCTTCATCGCGGCGGTATCGCGTATTTGCGTTGCGACAGGCCATATCGATCATAGCGTGTAGAGGAAGTCGATGATCTTCTCGATCTCGGCCGGGGTCAGAACATGATTGCGGCCCAAGGACGGCATTGGCGCAATCGGATTGCGTATCGACTCGTCGGTCAGAATCTCGACCAGATCGGCGCGATTGGGGAAGCGACGCTTCATGTCGACCAATTCCCGACCGACGCTGCTTGGCGCGTCGCCGCCCTTGAGCGTGTGGCAGGCGAGGCAGTTGCCCTTGACGCGATCCAGCGCCAGCGCCTGCCCGGCCTTGACGTCATCCGCATGCGACGCCGGCGGATTTTCCGGAACATAATCGAGCGGCTTGCCGGCGATCACGCCGCGCATGGCGGCGACGTCGCTCGCCGAGACCGGCGACGCCTTGTTGCCCCAGCTGTTGCGGATGAAGCTGAGAATGTCGGCCACGGCGCCGTCGTCCAGCTTGGCCAGTTCAGGCATGGACGGATGCGTCTTGTCCGCCGGGGTTTTGGCCATCGCGCCGCCGGCGAGCGTGATCTGGATCAGCGAGCTCGGATTGACCGTCGTCACGACGGCATTGCCCGCCAGAGCGGGGAACAACCGCGGCGCGCCCTGCCCGTTCATGCGATGGCAGGGGGCGCATCGCGCGACATAGCCGAGCGCCCCCGGGCTATGATCCGCGCCGTCATACAGCTTCGCAGTGGTGATGTCCTCCGCCTTTGTCGCGGATGCGGCGTGGCCGGGCCGGGCCGCGCGGCCTGCGAGATAGGCGGCGATCGCCGATGCGTCAGCGTCGCTCAGGTGTTGCGCGCTGTGCTGAACGACTTCGGCCATGCTGCCGAACGCCGCCGTACGGGCGTTGCGGCCGGTCTTGAGGAAATCGGCGATCTCCTGCTGGGACCAGCTCGCCAGCCCGACATCCTCGTGACGCAGGCTCTTGGCGAACCATCCCTCAAGTTCCGAGCCGGAGAGGAACTCGCCATCCGGCCCATCCTTGAGGGCCTTTTCCTGGAAGGCCGCGCCGCGCGGCGTGTGGCAGGCGCCGCAATGCCCCGCGCCCTCGACGAGATAGGCGCCCCGCGCGATTTCGGGCGTTGCGCCCTCCGGCGGGGTAAAACTGCGCTGACCGCCGAACAGCATCTGCCACCAGGCAAGCGGCCAACGCATATTGGTCGGCCAGGGAATCGTCGAGTCATGGTTCTGCTGCGCGACCGGCTGAACCCCAGAGACGAAATAGGCGTAGAGCGCCTGCACATCCTCGTCTGTCAGCACGGAGTAGGAAACATAGGGCATCGCCGGATAGAGCGGGGAGCCATCCTTGCGGACGCCATGACGGACCGCCCGTTCGAAATCGGCAAAGTCGTATCCGCCGATGCCGGCGCCCTTGTCCGGAGTGATGTTCGTCGAATAGATCGCGCCGATCGGCGTCTGCATCGCCAGACCGCCCGCGAACGGCTTGCCTCCCGGGGCGGTATGACACGCCACGCAATCCGACGCTTGCGCGATATGCCGCCCCTTTTCGATCAGGACCGGATCGGCGGAATCCACATGAACATTTTGCCGAGGCGCGAACCAGATCGGCGCCACGTAGCTGCCGCCAACGGCAACCACCAGCCCAATCGCCGCAACGGAGGCGCCGAGCTTCAGAAATTTTATGACCGACACTCCAACCCCCATGAGGCTCTGCCCGCGACGAGTATGATTTTCGGGACCCTGGCCAAGCGAGCGCGCCAAAGCGGCGATACTTGAAATCCCGGCCGAGGTTGCCGCATTAAGCCGGTCATTCTTCGCGGCCAGCGCGCGCGACGAAGCTGGCGGGGGCTGCGCAGGCGCCCGCGCTGACGGGGTCGGAACCAGGATCTCGGGCGCACAAAGACGCGAAGGCGCTCAAGCGCGGCTCGGCTATCGTCATCATTCCTCCCTTGAACACGTCGTCTTTTCGACCACGCGAACCGAAGTCATGGCGTCCGGGGAGTTGCTCTCCCTCTGCGATGGACGCGTCCTCGATCCGCGTCGGGCGCTTTTCCCGCCCGGACGCTGTTCCTCGTTTCGCAAATCTTGGCCGTGGCCAGGCCGCATGCCTATCCGGGATGGCGCCGGGGGCGCCTGGGGGTTTTCATCCAGACGCCGATCCGTCGGCCTCCGTCGCCCAGGCAATCAATTGCGCCACCGAGGCCACGCCGGCCTTGGTCATGATATTGTGGCGGTGATTTTCCACCGTCTTGACCGAAATATCCAGCGCCGACGCAATAACCTTGCTGGTCTTGCCGAGAATCACCAGACGCAGCACATCCCGCTCGCGTTCGGTCAGACCGCTCAGCCGCCGTTCGAGGCTGGCGCGGCTGGCGCGACGGCGCAACTCTTCGGCGCTGGCGGCGAGCGCCTCGCCGATGCGGTCGAGCAACAGCTGATCGTCGAAGGGCTTTTCCAGAAAATCAACGGCGCCCAGCTGAATCGCGCGCACCGCCTTGGGGATGTCTCCATGCCCGGAGACGAACACGATCCGCGCCGGGGATCGGCGCTCCGCGAGATCGCGCTGCAACTCCAGGCCGCTCAAGCCCGGCAAACGCACATCGAGCACCAGGCAGGACGGTCGGCTGTCGTCGAGCGCGCGCAATAATTCCTGCGCCGAGGCGCACAGGCGATGGCTGTAGCCGACCGAGCCGACGAGAAAGGCCATGGCGTCTCGAACAGCCGGATCGTCGTCCACAATATAGATGATCGGCGAGGCCTCAGACATGGGCGATCCCTGGGGCGATCTCTGGGGCGTTTTCTTGCGCGTTTTCTTGCGCGCTCTTTGGGGCGATCGGCAGATAGAACCGGAAAGTGGTTCCGCGCTGTGTGTTTTCGTCGACGCTGAGACGCCCGCCATGGGCCTCGACGATCGAGCGGCTGAGCGAGAGGCCCAGGCCGAGTCCTCCTGGCTTGGTTGTGTAAAAGGCCTCGAACAGTCGTTCTCGCGCCCCCGGCGCGAGGCCGGGGCCATTGTCGCTGACGGTGGCGACGATTGCAGCGCCTTCCCGCGCCACGACGAACCGGATGCTCTTCTCCGGTTGGCCGTCGACGGCCTCAAGCGCATTCTGCAGCAGGTTCAGCGTCACTTCCTCGATCTGGAGGCGATCGGCGACCACGGGCGGCAGCGACTCTGGCACCTCGGCGTCCACCCGCAGCTCATGGGCCGCCGCGGAAGGCTCGAACAGGGCCAGGGCGTCCCGGAAGACCGCGGCGGGTTCGAGCGGCTCCTGCCGAGCCGGATTCTTGCGCACAAATTCCCGCATGCGCCGGACGATGTCGCCGGCCCGTTCTGCTTGAATGGCGATGCGGCCGATCGCCTCGCGGACGCCGTCGACATCCTCGCCGCGCGCCAGCCGGCGCTCGCAGCCGCGCGCATAGCTGAGAATGGCGGCAAGCGGCTGATTGATCTCGTGAGCAAGCGAACTCGCCATTTCGCCCATCAGAGACAGGCGCATGGCGTGCTCCATCTGCACGTCCTTCAGACGGGCGAGTTCATGCGCCTCTTCCAGCTCGCGGGTTCGCTTCCTGATGATATAGGCGACCCGAATCACGTGAGCGATCCACCAAAGCGCCGCCATTCCGATCAGGGCCGCGCCGTAGCGGTAGGGCCACAAAAGGTCGGCCATGCCCAGCCGGGTGAAAGGGGCGTAAGGTCCTGCCTTGATCGTGCGGTAAAGATCCTGGACTGACTGATAATCGTCGGGCTCGGTCCAGATCCTGTCGCCGGGTCCGGGCTGCATGGCATGCAGCGCCGCGGCGACGGCCTCGGCCAAGGGGGCGGGAGTCTGCGCGACCGCGACGAAGGCCCAGCCGGGATAAAGCCGGGTCGAAACCTGACAGATCGGCAGGTCGGTCGGCTTTCGCCCGAGCACCCTGAACTCGTCCGGCCCGGCCTTGCCTTCGGCGACCAGCTTCTCCAGCAGGCAGGCGCGGATGATCCCGGCGTCTGCGCGGCCCGCGCGGAGAACGTCCAGCACGCCGCTCGCCGGATAGCCGACGAAGACCGGAAAGGCGTCCTTGTTCGGGTCGATCCCCCGTTCCAGCAATTCCCGCGTCGCCGCGCGATAGCCGAAGGCGTCAGGCGCGACGGCCGCCAGCTTGCGGGCGCGCAGATCGGTCAGATGCTGCAAGTCGCTCCGCCGATTGAGCGCGATAATGGCCGCGCCGACAGATTCGCTCGACGGAAAGCCGTCGAGGTCCTGTTCGGTCGCGAGCGCCGAAGCGGAATAATCGATCTTCAATTCGAGATAATGGCCGGGATTGGTGATCAGAAAATCGAGGCTATGCGCGGCCACGGCCGAGGTCAGGAAGGCCAGGCTGCCCGCGACCATGGTGAAGTGGTAGCCCGGCAGCGTCGCGTTCAGATAGGCCAGGGTCGGTTCCCATGCGCTCTCCGCCTCTTCCGCGCCGAGATAGGCGAGAACGCCGACACGAATTTCGGTCTGTTGCGCCGCATGACCGGAAGGCGCGGGCCAGAAGGCCAGAGCCGCCAAAATCGTCAGAATTGCGCGCGCCCATTTCAGCATTCCGGCGCGAAAGTCGGAGGCGGAAAATACGCCCGCTAATCTGTCCAGTTGGCAATATCGTCGTGGTCGCATCATCGCGCTTCAATCGGGCAATGGGCAGCGCAGGCCGCCGCAGCGCCGCGTCGCCTCGATGAAGGATTCCATCGGCGCCGCGCCCGGCCATCCGACGAAAGCGAACTCACCCAGAACGAATGAGGGCGTCTGCGGAAGCAACAGCGCCCGCGCCCGCTCGCTCTGGGCCGCGAGGATCGCCGCGATCTCCTCGCGCGCCGCTTCTTCCGCCACCGCCGCCGCCCTCAGCCCTTGCGCGGCGGCGACGGCAAGCGCTTTTTCCGTCCCCGTCGGCCCCGGCGTCTCAAACAATCCGACATGGAGCCGATAGGCGGCGGCGTCGCCATGCAGGCGCGCCGCCGCCAGCACGACCCGCGCCGCGTCGGCGGATCGCGGCGAAAGCACGGGATGTTGCACGAGCGCCGACCTGACGCCGGCGTCAGGCGTCAGCAGCACGTCAAGTTCCTGCGCGGCGACCCGGCAATAGCCGCAGCCGTAATCGAAAAATTCGTAGAGGATCGGCCCGGCATCCCGCGGACCCGCCAAAATCACGCCGGGCAGATCGGAAAGCGACCGGCCGGCCGCGATGCGGAAATTACGGATCGGCGTTCCGTCGGCGGTGGAGATGTCGAAAGCCCGCTCAAACTTCGCCTCGCCTGGTTTCGACGACGAAAGGATGGCCGCCATTGCGGCGAAAAGGGACCTGCGGTTCAGAAGAAGAGGCATTTCAACCACCTTCGATCCATTCCATGGCGCGCTCACCCGGATCGAATCCGACGATGAGGCCCCGGCATCAGCTGGGACTCGGCGCGGCATGCGTCGAAATCGCGCTCGGAAAATCCTCGAAGTCGGCTTCTGGCAAGGGGAACCAGGCAAAGCCGCCAGGGACTAACCCGGATGCCGCGGACGCCAGCCGTTTTGTTTCGCCGGTTTTGCTGGAGCCCAAGGCCTGTCTATGACCATGGGCCGCCGCGATCCGGCTCGGGCGCCTGGTTCGGGCGCATCCTGGACCGTCCATGGGCGTGGACGGTCCGACGGGTCGCGTCAGCGAATATAGGCCTGGCTCTCGGTCATTTTATAGGCCCAGGGGAGATCGGCGTTTTTCCAGCCGTTGACGTCGCGGCGCCCGTCTTTTCCCATGTCGCCTTCGAAGCCGTCGACCACGGAATAGACCTTGGCGTAGCCGGCCTCCTGAAGCAGATTGGCGGCGCGGGAGGAGCGATCGCCGGAGCGGCAGATCAGGACGACGGGATCGGTCTTGGTCAAATGCTGGCGATCGGCCAAGGCAGTGACGGCGCTCACGAAATCCGAATTGGGCGACATGGCGTATCGATTGTTTTTCTTGTCCCAGCTCGCGGGATCGTCGATTTCCATATAGGGGATGTTCATGTCGGTCACGGAAGGGGTTCCCAGGAACAAGAATTCGCCCTTCGTCCGAATGTCGATAAACAGGACTTTCGCGCCGCCCTCGGACTTCATCTTGTAAGCTTCGGGGGCGGAGAGATAAAGGCCCAGCTTGGTCTGCTTGACCTCGGGAAGTTTGCTGGTGTCGACAGGCTGGTAGGTTCCGGCGAAGGCCGGCGCCAGGAACAAGGCCATCAACAGACCAAGGATCAATTTTTTCACGGCTTTCTCCTCCCTTTTTTCAGGCGTTTTACGCCCTTTGTTTCTCGTCGCCAACCAGGCGTTGATCGCCCCTACCAGCGACAAGGCAGTCTCGCGTCACACCCGTCCAAGGCCGTTTCACGCCGCACCGTGTGAGGTAGCCGCCAATTCTGGTCATTGCCGCCAGCGCAAGCCGGCATTCGTCCGGGCGGGCGATATGCGGAGACGCTCGTGAAATCATAGCCGACATGTAAATAATATTGCAATATCACGATTTATAAATGTAATTTTTTGAAACGACGACGCCTGCCTGATCGCCCGTGTGATCTCAACGAAGGCGCGGAGCCGGGCGGGACGACCTCCCGCCCGGCCGATCTGGAGCAAGAACGGCGCGCCTTCAATCTCTGTCGAAAGGCGGGCGCGAAATCGTGCTTGTCTTGCCCTGTCGAGGATGAGAACGCGGCGCTAACGGGGCGGCCCGCGCTATGCAAAATTCTTGGACGCCGAAACCTCAAGAAATCCCTTGAATGAGGGGAGGATGAAAAATGCAGTTCATCAAGAATGTCCTTGCGCTCATAGGCTTGATCGCGATTGTCGCGATCCTGGCGCTTTTCATCAAGGCGCAATCGGTCCTGGCGGGCTTCGATCCCGGAGCGCGCGAGACTTATTCGAACATTGCGAAAGTCTTGCTGGAAACCGGCAATCCCGCGGAAGCGACGGTGTGGCGAGCGAAGGTCAAGGATGGCCTGACCTTCGATGACGTCGATCAGGCGATCAGATCGATCGCGACGACAATGAACATAAAGGATGTCGGTGCGTTGCCGCTTGGCGACCAGGTCAGCGCGATGCAAGGAGCGCCCTGGAGAAAGCTGAAAATCTATTTGTATTGCAACCCGCTCACCGCGGCGCACATGATCGACTATTCCGACGCATTCGCGGCCTATCTCCCCTGTCGCATTGCGCTTCTTCAGGACAAGACAGGGAAATTGTGGATCTATACGATCAATATGGACTTGCTGATATATGGCGGAAAGCCGCTGCCTCCGGAACTTAAGGAGGAGACCTTGAAAGTGAAGAAAATCATGCAAACCGTCCTCAGTGACGGAGCAAAGGGAGATTTCTGAGCGGAACTTTGCCAATGGATCGGTTCGGAATTCCGTGATCCAGGCCCGCAAAAACCGCAAGGTCCAACGCCACGCCGGTTCTCGTCAACGAGATCCTTTCAGGATCTGAGCCTCAGTGCGTCTTCGCCGTCGTTCCAGCCGCCCATTCGCGCCGATGCTGACGAAAACACCG
>NZ_JASHHX010000031.1 GCF_030056575.1 Rhodoblastus sp. 17X3
CCGAAACAAACTTCTTCTTCGACTTCCCATGGAAGTTTCAGAATTTGATTCAAATATTAAGGGACCAGAACCGCCTGATCGACCTTCTCTCTATTGTCTTTTATCTTTCTGTTCTGATCTGGGTGGTTGTTTCGAAAACGATCAAGCTGAATTACGAGCTTGTGCTCCCGGCATTCATTCTTTTGCTTTGCGAAATTGTCATACCGAACGAGCTTTTCGGGTCCTTCTATGCGGATGTTCGCCTTTGGCCGGCGATAATCCAGCTGGCGCTGTTGTCGCCGGTTCCGGGCTCGGTCGGCTCCATGGAGAGCCGCATCGTCGTCGGCGCCGGCGTGCTTGTGGCCGTGGTGCGACTCGCCGTCATGTCGGCGGGATTTGCGCAATATGATCGCGACTTCACGCTCCATTTGCGCGCACTCGATCATGTCCCGGCGGGCGCGAGCATTGTGACCTTCGCGCCCGACGTCTTCCATGTCGCTGCTCTGGAATGGCGGCTTCCGAGGCTCAATCAATTGAGCGGCTTGGCCATTGTCCGGCGGGAGGCCTTCGTCAATTCACAATGGGTGATTCCGGGCGGCCAATTGCTCACGGCCCTGCGCGCCAAGGGCACGCAATTCAATTCGGACCCTTCCCAGATCATCACGCCCAAACCTGATTACACGGGTCCGCTCTGGCCCGAAGTCATGCGGCGGCTGCCCGAGATTCCGCGCGATCGTTTCGACTATCTATGGCTGATCGGCTTCGACATGGCGCAGGCCCGCCCCATTCCGGGCGCGACGCTGCTCTATGCCGACGAGGAAAGCGCGCTCTATCGCCTGCATCCCGACGTTTCCGGACACTGAGCTCAGGCGCGCGGCTGCGCGGCTTCGTTCGATGTTTCGGCGCCGGATTCGACCCGATCGACCAGGAAGCGCGGGCGGCGTTTAACTTCGAGATAGATGCGCCCGACATATTCGCCGATGATGCCCGCCGACAGCATCTGAAGGCTGGCGAAGAGGCTGATCGGCAACAGGATCGAAGCCCAGCCGGGAACGATATAGGCCCGGTTGAAGATCGTCGAGGCGATCACCCAGAAGGCGACGCAGAGCGAAATCAGGCTCGCGATCAGACCCGTGATGGCGATGAGGCGCAGCGGAATCGTGGAAAAGGCCAGCAGCCCCGTCAAGGCGAGGCCAATCATCTTCCGCAAGGTGTAGGAGGTCTCGCCAGCGATGCGCGGCGCGCGGTCGTAAGTCACGACCGCCGTGGAAAAGCCCATGGTCGAGATCAGGCCTCTAAGAAAGAGATTGGCTTCGTCATGCCGCATCAACGCCTCGATCGCCTTGCGCGACATCAGGCGATAATCCGCGTGATTGTGCACGAGATCGATCTTGATCGCCTTCATGAACCGGTAGAAGCCGATGGCGGTCGCGCGCTTGAACAGGCGGTCCGCCGTCCTTTCTTCGCGGACGCCGAACACGATTTCCGCGCCTTCGCAGTAACGCTCGATCATGCTCCCCATCGCGGCGAGATCGTCCTGAAGATCGGCGTCGATGGAAATCGTCACTTCCGCATTGGCGTGCGCGAGGCCGGCGAGCAGCGCGTTCTGGTGGCCGTAATTGCGGGCGAGTTTCAATCCCGTCACTTCGGGAAATTCGCGCGTCAGCGCGCAGATCGTCGCCCAGGTCTCGTCGCGGCTGCCGTCGTCGACGAGAATCAGCCTGAGCCGGCAGGACGCGCCTTCCGAGGCGATGACCATCTGGAGGAATTCGATGATCGCGGGCGCGGTGATCGGCAGCGTCGCCGCTTCGTTATAGGAGGGAATGACGATATCGATCGAGGCGGGAAAATTTCGCCGCGACGTCGCCGACGCTTCAGGCAGAGTCATATGTCATTCCGCGAGGCCGAGGTGAAGGGGCCGTTCCATGCGACGCGATTCGCCCGGAAACGCTTGACCCTTTGCGCCCGACAGTTCTGCCATGGCGCCCGGAACGATGGCAAGGCGCGCCGCCGCCTGACCGCGTGGACCGTTTGCCGCGGCCGTCAGGCGTCTTCCGTCGCCGGTTCCGGCGCGGAGACCGTGGAAAGGGCGTCGACGAGGATCATCCCGGCGGCCATGGCCACGATGAAGAGCAGCGCCCCGGGGCTCAGGAAGCCGAGGCCGACGAGGGCGGGGGCGGGGCAGAAGCCGGCCAGCCCCCAGCCGATCCCGAACAGGGCGGCGCCGCCGAGAAGCCGCGCGTCGATCGCGCTGGCCTGGGGCAGCGCGAGCGGCGCGCCGTTCAAGCTGCGCTCGCGCCCGGCCAGAAAGCGGAACGCGACAAAGGCGATTGAGACGGCGCCGGCCATGACAAAGGCCAGCGAAGGATCCCAGCCACCGGCGAGGTCGAGAAAGCCGAGCACTTTCTGCGGCTGCGTCATTCCGCCGAGGCACAGTCCGAGGCCGAACAGAAGGCCGGCGAGAAAAGGAGCGAGAAAGGGAGAAAGAATCTTCATCTTGCGTCTATCCCAACAGGTGGCGGACGATGAAAACAGTGAGGAATCCGGTCGCCATGAAGGTTGCGGTCGCGGCGGCGGAGCGCGGCGAGAGGCGCGCCAGCCCGCAGACGCCGTGACCGCTGGTGCAGCCATTGGCCAGACGCGAGCCGGCTCCGACAAGTAGCCCCGCGATGACGAGAGGCGTGGCCGACAGGTTGATGACCGGGCCTTGCGCGCCGAACAGCAGGACCGCGAGCGGCGCCGACGCGAACAGGCCGGCGATCAGCGCCAGCCGCCAGAGCCATTTCCCGGGCTTGGGATTGACCAGCCCGCCAAGGATGCCGGCTGCGCCGAGGATGCGGCCCTCCGACAGGAAGAGCAATGTGGCGGCAAGGCCGATCAGCACGCCGCCGGCGAGGGCGGGCAGGGGAGTGAAATGGGACCAGTCGATCTGCAAGGGAAACCATCGTGGAAAGAGAGGGCGCGGCGCGTCAAAACGAATATCTAGTCTATAAAATAGATTAGGTTGCGGCGCTAGAGGTTCGAGTCGAACGACGTGGTAAATCGGGCGATTTCATTCAGCCTCTTCGCCGCGCCGCCGGCGGCGCAACTGACGCGCGACGACAAAATTCGCCGTGCGGATGGCGCGGCCTTCGTCGGCCGTCTCCGCCAGAACCTTGTTGGCCACTTCGGCCCAGATCCGGCAAAGCTCCTCGGTTTGCGCCTTGTGGGTATGGCGCGGCGCGTCCTCGGGCCGCCAGGGCATGTTGCGCCTCCAAAGCGGCGGACTCCGTCAAGGCCCGCCTTCGCCCGAGGACAGTAGCGCCTGCGCGCGCCCGGCGCCAACTCTGCAAAAGACCCTCCAAATTGACGCGGAATCCAAACGGCTTTCGCTTGAGCGCGACATTTGCGCCCGGCTCATCGGCGCAGGTGAGAAAGCGGATGACAGCCGCCCGCCGCCTGCTAGTGTCGGGCGGCAAAACGCGACAACAAAGTACTTGTCGAGGGGGAATGAAAATGAAACGTAGCGTCGAAAAAAGTTTTTTCGCGATTTTGGTCGCCGGCCTTGCGCTGGGCGCCGGACTGACGGGCGCCTCGGCGCTCGAATGCCCCAAGCTGCAATCGCCGGGCGGCGCAGGCGCCGCCAGCCCGGACTTGACGGCGCAGCTATCGGCGAAAGACGCGCTGGCGCAAATTCCGGGCATTCTGGGATCGCTGAAGGAGCAATTTCCGGGCGTGTCCAAGCCGATGCTGGTGGATTTTCTGATCGCGTCCTATTGCCCGGTCGTGAAGGCCAACACGAGCCTGAGCGACGAGGAGAAAATGGCGCGGGTCAAGGAATTCGCCGACCGGGTGGTTTCGAAGGCGTTTTGACGCCTTGTCGATCAGCGAGGCTCAGCCGCCGGCGGCGAGCCTCGCCCGCAAGGCTTCCGGCGCAAGAACGCCGATCTGGCCATAGCGGATTTCGACCTGGCCTTCGGCTTCCAGCCGGTGCAGGAAGGCGCCGGTGGTGGTGCGGGCGAGATTGCACATGGCGGCCAGTTCGCTCTGGCTGAGGTCCAGCCATAGCGGCGACCTTTCGCCGCCGTCGCCGTGCCGGAAGCCTCCGGCGCGCAAAAGCACGGCGATCATGCGGCGGAATTCGTCGCGGATCATCAGATCGTCCATCGCGCCGAGCGCGATCTTCAGGTCCATGAGAGCGAGAGCCGCGATATAGCGCCACGCCAGCGGATCGCGCGCGGCGATCTCGTTGATCGCGTGCAGCGGCAGGAAGAGCGCGTGGCAATTCCGGCCCGCCGATAATCCCGCGATGCGGCGGCATCCGGTCACGGCGGGCCCATAGCCACTCCATGAGCCCGGGGTCATGATATGCGCGAGCATGGGCATATCGTCGCCGGGCGCAACGGAGACTTTCACACTGCCGGAGACAAGCCCATACATGCCGCCCGGCGGATCGTCGATGGAATAGATCGATTGCCCGAGCTTGAAGGTCTGCAGAGCGACGCGGCTGAGGACCGCGCGGCGGAAATCCTCCGGCGTCTGGCTGAGCCAGCCGCGCGTCTCCGCGATCTCCTTGGCCTCATCGAGCGTCAGCATCGGCAGTCCCATCAACGGCAGCTAGCACGATAGACGAAATTATCACGCGCGAATTGCCCGTCTACGGGCATTTGTTCCCGACGGAACTGGTTAGCCTCGCCTCGCTTCGCTTTTTGGGAGGGGCATATGCAAATTTTACGAAGAATCACTCATGGTTTGGCCTTGTCCTTGGGCCTCGCGGGCGCTCTGGCGCCGGTCTGCGCTCTGGCGCAGGAGCAAAAAAGCGCGAAAAAGCCGAATATCGTCATCATTTGGGGCGACGACATCGGCCAGTCCAATCTCAGCGCCTATACCAATGGCCTGATGGGCTATCGCACGCCCAATATCGATTCCATCGCCCGCGACGGCGTGATTTTCACCGATTATTATGGCGAGCAGAGCTGCACCGCTGGCCGCTCCGCCTTCATTACCGGGCAGAGCGTGTTCCGCACCGGCCTCAGCAAGGTGGGTCTGCCGGGCGCCGATCTCGGCCTTCGGAAGGAAGACCCGACCATCGCCGAACTGCTCAAGACGCAGGGCTATGTCACGGGCCAGTTCGGCAAGAACCATCTCGGCGACAAGGACGAAATGCTGCCGACCAACCACGGCTTCGATGAGTTTTACGGCAATCTCTATCACCTCAACGCCGAGGAAGAGCCGGAACTGCCGGATTATCCCAAAGCCAACGATCCGGAATTCCCCAATTTCCGCAAGAATTTCGCCCCGCGCGGCGTGATCCACAGCTGGGCTCAGCCTGACGGCACGCAGAAGATCGAGGACACCGGCCCGCTCACCAAAAAGCGCATGGAGACGATCGACGACGACATCGCCGAGCGTTCGGCTGAATTTCTGGACAAGCAGGTCAAGACCGGCAAGCCGGTTTTCCTGTGGGTCAATTTCACCCACATGCATTTCCGCACCCATGTGAAGCCCGAGAGCCTCGGGCAGTCCGGGCGCTTCATGGGACCCTATCCCGACGCCATGATCGACCACGACAAGAACGTCGGCACGGTGCTCGACAAGATCAAAGCGCTCGGCATCGACGACAATACCATCGTCATGTATTCGACCGACAACGGCCCGCACATGAATTCATGGCCGGACGCCGCCATGACGCCGTTCCGCAACGAGAAGAACTCGAATTGGGAAGGCGCCTATCGCGTGCCGGCCATGGTTCGCTGGCCCGGCAAGATCAAGCCGGGATCGGTCGCCAATGGCATCGTCTCGCATCTCGACTGGATGCCGACCCTGCTCGCCGCCGCCGGTGCGCCCGACGTCAAGGAAAAGCTGCTGACCGGATTCAAGGCGGGCGACACGACCTTCAAGGTCCATCTCGACGGCTTCAACCAGCTGCCTTACCTCACCGGCGCCGAGCCGAACAGCGCGCGCAAGGCGTTTTTCTATTTCTCGGACGATGGCGACCTGACCGGCCTGCGTTACGACAATTTCAAATTCGTATTCCTGGAGCAGCGTGCGCGCGGCACCTTGCAGGTCTGGGCCGAGCCTTTCACACCCCTGCGCGTGCCGAAGATCTTCAATCTGCGGCTCGACCCCTATGAGCGCGCCAGCGACACGTCGAACACCTATTACGACTGGCTGTTGGATCACGCCTTCATGCTGGTCCCGGCGCAGAAATATGTCGCGGAGTTCGTCGGCACCTTCAAGGAATTCCCGCCGCGCCAGAAGGCGGCCACCTTCACCGCGGGCCAGGCGCTTGAGAAGCTCTCGCAGCCTTCCGGCGATTGAGCCTGTCCTTTTTCACCCTATGACGCGGCCGCCTCAGGGCGGCCGCGTTTTTTCAGGCGCCGCCTTGCGCCGGCGGCTCGGGCGCCCCAGTTTGCAGGCGCCAGCCCAGAGGTCCCATGCGCTCCGGTTTTCTTCTCTCTTTCTTCGTCCTGCTGGCCTTTCTCGGGCGTGCGCCGGTTCGCGCGGAAACACGGGCGCAATTCGTCGGCTCGGAGAGCTGTTCCGCCTGCCACAGGAGCGAATATAACGCCTGGCGCAAATCGCATCACGCTGGCGCGATGCAGGTCGCGGACGACAAGACGGTTCTTGGCGATTTTAGGGACGCGCATTTCCGCAAGGGCGATGTCGAGTCCATTTTCTTCCGGCGCGACGGCAAGTTTTTCGTGCGCACCGACGGGCCGGACGGCGGTCTGGCCGATTTCGAGATCAAATACACCTTCGGGCTGACGCCGCTGCAGCAATACCTGATCGAGCTGCCGGGCGGGCGACTACAGGCCTTTGGCGTTGCGTGGGATTCCCGCCCGGCCGATCAGGGCGGCCAGCGCTGGTTCGATCTTTACCCTGAACGCAAGCTGGCGGCGGGCGATCCGCTGCATTGGACCGGCATCGACCAGAACTGGAATTTCCAGTGCGCCTGGTGCCATTCGACCGATCTGAAGAAGAATTACGATCCGGCCAAGGCGACATTCGCGACCCGTTGGTCGGAGATCAGCGTCGGCTGCGAAGCCTGCCATGGCCCGGCCTCGCGCCATCTCGACTGGGCGAAGCAGCGCGGCGGCCTCAGTGACGCGGAGAAGAAAAGTCGCGGCTTCGCCCTGCGCTTCGACCAGCGCGCCGGCGTGACCTGGGCCGCCAATCCGGAGGGAACGGCCACGCGCTCAAAGCCGCCGGGCGAGCGCAAGGAAGAGTCGCGAGCGGTTGGCGCACGCCAGAGCGAGCGCAAGGAAGAACTGGTCTGCGCCGGCTGCCATGCGCGCCGCAGCCAGTTTTCCGACGCGCCCAAAGACGCGCAGCATTTCTACGACGCCTTCCACCCCTCGACCCTCGCGCCTGGCCTCTATTATCCGGATGGCCAGCAACGCGACGAGGTCTATAATTTCGCCTCCTTCGCGCAGAGCCGCATGCATGCGGCCGGAGTGACCTGCTCGGATTGCCACGATCCGCATTCCGGCAAATTGCGGCTGGCGGGCAACGAGGTCTGCGGCCAGTGCCATGCCGCCAAGGTGTTCGACGCGCCGGCGCATCATCATCATCCGCAGGGCTCGCCGGGCGCGCAATGCGCGACCTGCCACATGCCGACGACCACCTATATGGGCGTCCACGCGCGTCAGGATCATTCCATGCGCATCCCGCGTCCGGACCGCACGCTGAGCATGGGAACGCCGAACGCCTGCAACAAATGCCACACGGACAAGGACGCCCGCTGGGCGGTGGCGGCGCTGAAAGGCTGGGGCATGGGCGCCAAGCCCGGCGCGCAGGGTTTCGCCGAGGCGTTGGCCCTCGCGGACGCCGATGGGGCGGGGGCGGGCGAAGCTCTGGCCGGCGTGGCGAAAGACGAAAGCCAGCCGGCCATCGCCCGCGCTAGCGCCTTGCAGCGCCTGACGGGGACTCCGGCGCCGGAAGTGCTCGCCATGGCGGAGCAATTGACGAAGGCTGACGATCCAATGATCCGCGAGGCGGCGGTCGAGGTTCTCGCGAGCGCCGATCCGGCGACGAAAAAGCGCGCGCTGACGCCGCTGCTGCGCGACGAAACCGCTCTGGTGCGGATGCAGGCGGCGCGCGCGCTCGCCGGCCCAGCCGAGGCGGACCTGACCCCGGCGGATCTTGCCCCCTTCGAGAAAGCTCTGGACGAATATGTCGCGGGCCAGATGTTCACCGCCGAGCGGCCGGAATCGCGTTCCAATCTCGGCGGCCTGAACCTTGCGCGCGGAAGGCTCGACGCGGCACAGGCCGAATTCGCCAAATCGCTGGAGCTGGACAAGACCTTCGCGCCCGCCGCGATCCAGCTCGCGGAAATCGCGCGCGTCCGCGGCGACGAAAAGGGCGCCGAGGCGATCCTGAGCAAGGCTCTCGCTGATAATCCGCAATCGGGGCCGCTCAATTACGCGCTGGCCATGAGCCTGATCCGCCAGAAGCGCGTTCCCGACGCCCTGGTCCGGCTGGAGCAGTCGGCGCGGCTCGCGCCCGACGACGCGCACGCCGCCTATGTCTATGCCGTCGCGCTGCATGACACCGGCGCTCCGGCCAAGGCCATCGAGGTTTTGCGCGCCGCACTGACGCGGCGTCCCAATGACCGCGAGACTCTCTCTGCGCTCGCCTCCTATGAGGCGCAGGCGAGCGATTACGCCTCCGCGCTCGGCCACGTGCAGGCTTTGGTGAAACTGGAGCCGGACAATCCGCAATTGCTCCGGTTCGAACAGGCGCTGCGGGCGAAACTGGTCAGGCCGGACAAATAGAGGGCCTATTGACACTCCGCCGCACAAAAGCCAGAGCGAGGCGGCTAGGGTGGCAACCCGAAATTTCGATTGGCGGCGGAGGAGAGCGCGATATGGCTTCGGCACATCAAGCACAGAACGGCTGGAAAAATCTGGCTCCGCCGGTCGTCGCGCTGATCCTGGTCGGGCTGGAGCATGCGCATATTCTGCATGCCGACAATTCCGCGCTCTTTCTCGTCGCCGCCGCGCTGTTGCTGGGGTCCGTCTTCGCGGCGGTCCATCACGCCGAAATGGTCGCGCTGAAGGTCGGCGAGCCGATGGGCTCGATCCTGCTGGCGCTGGCGGTGACGGCGATCGAAACTTCGCTGATCGTCGCGGCGATGCTGGGCTCGGAAACCGGCGACAATTCGCTCGCACGCGACACGGTGTTTTCGGCGGTGTCGATCGTGCTCAACGGCGTGATCGGGCTGTGCCTGCTGGTCGGCGGCGCGCGCTATCGCGAGCAGGGCTTCCGGGTTCACGGCACCGGTTCCGCGCTCAGCGTGTTGGCGACCCTCGCGATCCTCACGCTGGTTCTGCCGAATTTCACAATCGCCCGGCTTGGTCCGCAATATTCGCCGACGCAGCTGATGTTCGTCGGGGGGCTGTCCATTCTGCTCTATAGCGTGTTCGTCTTCGTGCAGTCGGTGCGCCACCGCGACTATTTTCTGGTGGATTCGGACGGCGACGAGGGCGAGGCGCATGCGCCGCCCTCCACTGGCGCCACCGCCTTCAGCGGCGTGATGCTGGTGGTCTCGTTGGCGGGCGTGGTGCTGTTGGCGGAGACCCTGTCGCCGGCGCTGGAGCGCGCGATCCATTCCGCCGGCCTGCCGGTTTCCTTCCTCGGCGTGATCATCGCATTGCTGGTCCTTTTGCCGGAAAGCCTCGCGGCGCTGGCCGCCGCCAGGGCCAACAAACTGCAAACCAGCCTGAACCTTTCGCTAGGCTCGGCCATAGCCAGCATCGGCCTGACCATTCCAGCCGTCGGCGCCGTGTCGCTCTATCTCGGCAAGGAGCTGACGCTCGGCCTCAACGAAGAAAACATGGTCATCCTGATGCTGACCCTGTTCGTCGCCACACTCACTCTGGCGACAGGCCGCGCGACAATTTTGCAGGGCGCGGTCCATCTGGTGATCTTCGGGGTCTTCCTGCTGTTTTCCGCGGTGCCGTGAGTCGGTCCGGGGCGGGTTGAGCGAGGGCGCCTATGCGTCCCTGGCCCTCTCATGGGCAAGGCCGCCGGCGAAGACGCGGCTCGCCTTGATGTCGACAGCCCGGATGGTTGACAGCGCCTCGACATCCACGAGCGCGCCGGTTTCGAACAGCCTGTTGGCCTGCCGCAGCCGCGCGCGGTCGAGCGCGTTGCGGATCGAGCGGGCGTTGGCGAAATGGGGCAGGCTGCGGCGCACGGCGATGTAATCCTCCATGGCGGCGCGGCCTTCCGCATCGAAGCGATAATCCTGCTGCGCCAGCATGCTCTCGGCAATGCGCAGCAACTCTTCGTCTGCATAGTCGGGAAATTCGATGTGATGGGCGATGCGCGAGCGAAAGCCCGGATTGCTGTTGAAAAAGTTCTCCATGCGGTCGGCATAGCCAGCGAGGATCACGACCAGATCGTCGCGATGGTTCTCCATCACCTGCAGCAGAATCTCGATGGCTTCCTGGCCATAGTCGCGCTCATTGTCGGGCTTGTAGAGATAATAGGCTTCATCGATGAACAGCACGCCGCCCATGGCTTTCTTGAGCACTTCGCGGGTCTTGGGCGCGGTATGGCCGATATACTGGCCGACGAGATCGTCGCGCGTGACCGAGACGAGATGGCCCTTGCGGACATAGCCCAGCCGGTGCAGCAGATTGGCCATTTTCAGCGCGACCGTCGTTTTGCCGACGCCGGGATTGCCGGTGAAGCTCATGTGCAGGGTCGGCGTCTCATGCGCCAGTCCGAGCTTGCGCCGCGCGCGATCGACCAGCAGCAGGGCGGCGGTTTCGCGGATGCGGTTCTTGACCGGGGCGAGGCCGATCAATTCACGGTCGAGTTCGCCGAGAACGTCGGCGACGCCGGAGGAGCGATAATCCTCGGCGAGATCGACCCGCCCATCGGGCCGGGCTTCGGTTCCGGTGGAGATTTCGCCTTCGGTCGCGGGAACATGCTCGTTCATTTTACGATCTTTCGGCTCGATCTTACGCGTGGTTCTTGCGTGGAGGGGAGCGGGGCCAAATCGGAGGAAATCCGGCCCCGCCCGCGCGTCAGGCGCGCTCCGTCAGCGTGATGTTGACGGTGCGGCCGCGCACCTCGGTGCGGGTCATCGCGAAGTGCGGCTCGACCTTCGGACGCTGTACGATAAAGGACGTCCGCACCGTCTCGAAACCGCGCGTGGAATCGAAGGCGATGAGCTTGATATAGACGTCCGGATGGGCCTTGCGGCAGGCGTTCAGCTCCATCATCACGCCGGCGGCGTCCTTCAGGTCGAACATGGGATGGCCCCACATTTCCCAATAGGTGTTGCGCGGGTGCGGGTCGTCGGTGAATTCGACGCCGATAGCCCAGTCGTTGCGCAGGCAATATTCAACCTGCGCCTTGATTTGCTCCTCGTCGAGATCGGGGAGGAATGAGAAACATCCCTGTGTGATGCGCATTTTTCGGCTCCTTGAATGTCTTGATTACTGAGCCGCGACCGGGGTCGGCACGAAGTCCGACGTGTCGGTCGAGGTATAGTTGAAGGAAATATTGCCCCAGGTATCGAGCGCGGCTTCGAGCGGCTTGCACCACTTGGCGGCGGCGCGCAGGATTTCCGGGCCTTCCGCATCAATGTCGCGGCCTTCGTTGCGCGCCAGAACCATGGCTTCCAACGCCACGCGATTGGCGGTCGCGCCGGCCTGGATGCCCATCGGATGGCCGATGGTGCCGCCGCCGAACTGCAACACGACATCGTCGCCGAACAGGCTGAGCAGCTGGTGCATCTGGCCAGCGTGAATGCCGCCCGAGGCAACCGGCATGACTTTGCGGATGTCGCACCAGTCCTGGTCGAAATAGACGCCGCGCTGCAGGTCCAATTTCGTCGTGGCGTCGCGACAGACGTTGTAATAGCCCTGCACGGTCATCGGATCGCCTTCCAGCTTGCCGACGGCGGTGCCCGCGTGGATGTGGTCCACGCCCGCGAGACGCATCCATTTAGCGATGACGCGGAACGACACGCCGTGGTTTTTCTGCCGGGTATAGGTGCCGTGGCCGGCGCGGTGCAGATGCAGCATCATGTCGTTCTGGCGGCACCATTCGGCCATGGACTGGATCGCGGTATAGCCGATGACCAAGTCGATCATCACGATGACCGAACCGAGTTGCTTGGCGAATTCAGCGCGGCGGTACATTTCCTCCATCGTGCCGGCGGTGATGTTGAGGTAATGGCCCTTGATCTCGCCGGTGGCGGCGGTCGCCTTGTTCACGGCCTCCATGCAGTAGAGGAAACGGTCGCGCCAATGCATGAAAGGCTGGGAATTGATGTTCTCGTCGTCCTTCATGAAGTCGAGGCCGCCTTTGAGGCCCTCATAGACCACGCGGCCGTAGTTCTTGCCCGAGAGGCCGAGCTTCGGCTTGGTGGTGGCGCCGAGCAGCGGGCGGCCGAACTTGTCGAGGCGCTCGCGCTCGACCACGATGCCGGTCGGCGGACCCTTGAAGGTTTTCACATAGGCCGGCGGGAAATACATGTCTTCGAGACGCGCCGCCTTGAGGGGTTTGAACGAGAAGACATTGCCGATGATCGAGGCCGTGAGGTTGGCGATCGAGCCTTCCTCGAACAGGATGTAATCATAGGCGACATAAACGAAATACTGGCCGGGATTGCCGGGCACCGGATCGACGCGATAGGCCTTGGCGCGATAGGAATCGCAGGCGGTCAGGCGGTCGGTCCACACCACCGTCCAGGTCGCGGTGGAGGATTCGCCGGCCACGGCGGCCGCCGCTTCGATCGGGTCCACGCCTTCTTGCGGCGTGATGCGGAAGAGGGCGATGATGTCGGTGGCTTTGGGCTCGTATTCGCCGTTCCAGTAGCCCATCTGGGCATATTTCAGCACGCCGGACTTGTAGCGCTCCTTGCCCTTGATTTCCTTGACCTTGGTTTCCATCGCGCTCTCCCTTCGAGCCTGGTTTTTTCGCCATTGCGATTGCGATGAAGCGTTTTACGCCGGACCATCATTTGAGTTAAGTTCATTGTTTCAAACGTTATCTGTTACTGGAGTATTATCATGCTGCGAAGGGTGACGCTCCATCAATTGCGCCTCATGGCGGCGCTCGCGCGCCATATGAACATGACGCGGGCCGCCGAGGAGATGCACATGACGCCCTCGGCTTTTTCCATCCAGATCAAGCAGCTGGCGGAAAGCCTCGGCCTGCCGCTGCACGAGCAGGCGGGCAAGAAGCTCTATCTGACCGAGGCGGGCCGCGCCGCCGCCGCGGCGAGCCGCGACATGATCGAGCGGTTGGACCTGCTGGGCATGGAGCTGGCTGAAATTCAGGGCTTCGAACGCGGCTGCCTGCGGTTGGCGATGATCACCACGGCGCGCTATTTCGCCACCCGGCTGATCGGTGATTTCTGCCGCGACCATCCCAAGATCGAGCTGGTGCTCGAAGTGGTCAACCGCGACCAGATCCTGGAGCGCATCCGCCAGAATCTCGACGATCTCTACATCATGGGCCGGCCGCCCGAAGAGCCGGACGTGGTTGCAATTCCCTTCATCGAAAATCCGCTGGTCGTGCTGGCCCCCGCCAGCCACCCCCTCTGCGCGGAAAAGCGGATCGAACCGGCGCGCCTTGAGAGCGAGGCCTTCATCCTGCGCGAGCCGGGCTCGGGAACGCGCCAGGTGACGGAGCGCTATTTTGTGGAACATGGCATCAGCCCGGCGACGCGCATGACGCTGGGCAGCGACGAAACCATCAAGCAGGCCGTCGCCGCCGGTCTCGGCCTCGCCGTCCTGTCGCGTCACGTCCTCGCGCTCGACGCCCCCTCGGGCGCCTTGCGCGAACTCGACGTGCAGGGTTTTCCGCTTATGCGGCAATGGTACGCGGTGCATCTCGCGGCGAAAAAGCTATCGCCGCTGGCGACGGCTTTTTTGACTTTGCTGAAGGACTCGCGCGAGCGCGGCTAGGGGTGAAAAGTCAGACCGTGGCGCCGACAGCGATGACCGCGTTCGGCTCGAAGGAGATCTTCCCGGCGTCGCCCCCGAGGCGCCTCATGTCGAACCAGAACGATTGTCGCTCGAGGCTGCACGACGTCAGGTATGCGGTCGGATGCAGGGCTTGCCGAAATCACTAGCGAAACATGAGTCTGTTGACGCCGATAGGCGCCGCCCCGGCGATCTCAGCATGGCGGCGCTCCGGAGATTCATTGGTGCGATCCCCGCTAGATGAAGCTTAACGAGGCCAACGACAGCCAAACATTGCAGATTGCACAAAAATCTGATCTGGTCCGCAAAAATAGGCCGGAACCGGCATGAGACTGCTGCTGATCGAAGACACGGCCCGCTTGCGCGAATTGCTGATCGAAAGCGTGCATTCGGCGGGATGGCGGATCGACGCCTTCGGGACCTGCGCTGAGGCCGAAGAGGCTGTCGCGTCCACGGCCTATGACCTGCTTCTGTTCGATCTCGGTCTGCCGGACGGCGACGGAATAGATCTCATTCGCGCTCTGCGCCGCCAGGGACATCATACGCCGATTCTGATTCTCACCGCGCGGGCCGCCATAGACGAGCGCATCGCCGGTCTGGACGCCGGCGCCGACGATTATCTGGTGAAGCCCTTCAATCATGGCGAATTTCTCGCGCGATGCCGCGCCTTGCTGCGACGTTCGCCTGAGACGGCTCCGCCCGTTCTCGTCGCGGGCCGTCTGGTTTTCGATCCCGCCACCGGCGTCATGACCTGCGAGGGACAGGACCTCGCGCTGACGCCGCGCGAGCGCGCCATTGCCGAGATCCTGATGCGGGAGGCAGACAAGGCGGTTCCCAAGCGCAAGCTGGAACATGCCCTTTCCGAATTTGACAGCGACGTCTCGACCAATGCCGTGGAACTCGCGGTCTCTCGATTGCGCAAGAAGCTGGGCGCTGTCGAGGCGCAAGTTGCGCTCGAAACAATCCGGGGCCTCGGCTATCTGCTGCGGGAAGTCGAGGGATGAAGTCGGAAACTCCGTCCCTGATCGCCGTCGTCGTGCGGCAGATCATGATTTTCGCCGCTTTGGCCATGGTCGCGCAGCTGGTGGGCGTTTTTCTCGAATATTGGAGCGATAATCAAAATCTCGGCCGTCTCGCGATAGAACTGGAGACGGCCGCGCTCATCCCGGGCGTGCGAATCGCCGAGGGAAAAAGGACTTATGTGCTTCCTGTCGAGATGCGCGCGCGCTACGGGGCGGCGGATACCGGCTATTTCGTGCGCGCGCTCGATCCTTCCGGCGCGATTCTCTATACGAATTGCGCGAGCGATTGCGAGGTCTACTTTCCGACGCCGGAAACGCGTCGTCTCGATTTCTGGATGATGGAGCTGAAGCCCGGCAAGCCGCTGAACATTTCCGGCGGCCGCAGCGTCTCCGACGATCCCGACGCCGTGACCATCGACGTCGCCATCGTCGGCGATCGGGACGGCATAGTCTATCGCGTTCTCTTCAATGAAATTCAGGATCACATGGCGCTGCCGATGAGCCTGTTGCTGATTGTTGTCCTTGGCGCGACGAGCCTTTCTATTGCCCAGGCGCTTCGGCCGGTGCGCGAGAGCGCCGCGCTCGCCGCGCGCCTCGATCCTCTCGCGCCGACGGCGCGCCTGCCGGTGGAAGGCATGCCTCGGGAAATCGCGGATTACGCGAAGGCGGTGAATGGAGCACTGGAGCGCATCTTCGGCCTGATGCGCTCGCAAAGAATAATGACCTCCGCGATATCGCACGAGGTGCGAACGCCTCTGGCCATGGCCCGCCTGGAGCTGGAAAGGATCGCCGATCCCCGCGCGCGCAAGGTGGAGGAGGATCTTGAGGCGCTCAATTATCTGGTGGAGCAGTTGACGACGCTGGCGCGCCTGGAAAGCGGCGGGATTGTCGAGCCGGAAAGGATCGATCCGGTCGAACTCGCCCAGCAGGTCGTTGCGGCCCTCGCGCCCCTCGTCTTCAGTTCCGGCCGAACGATCGAACTCGATGAGCGCGAGCCGGCTTCCTTCCGCGGCCACCGCGCCATGATCGAGAACGCCTTGCGCAATCTGATCGATAACGCGATCCGCCACAGCGGCCTGGGCGCGGCGATCCGGGTCGTCGCCGGTCCCGGCCCATGTCTGTCGGTTTCCGACGATGGCGGCGCCAAAGGCAAGGCGGCGCCGCCGCGGCGTGAGGGCGAGGGGGCCGATCGCTCCGGACTCGGCCTGAAGATCGTCGGCCGCATCGCCGAAATCCACGGCGGCCGCTTTGAATTCGCGGACCTACCGGAGGGGGGCGCCGTCGCAAAACTCTGTCTGCCGCCCGCTAATGGCGTCAGTCCGCAGTCGTGAAAGCCCGTTCGTCTTTCGATTCCGCCTTGCTTCTGGCGGCCTTGTCGCGGGCCTCCTTCCAGGCGCTTTCGGCCTTTTCAAGCAGGCTCACCATGTCTTTCGCCTGCCGGATCGTCGCCGCGAGGTGAAAGCCGGCATAGGCGTTCAGGCGATCGGCGTCCTGCTTTTCGAAGATGGCGTTCTTATCGTCGTCGGACAGGTCGAGAAAGTCGTCGGCCATCGAGGCGACGATGGTGAGATTGCGGGAAAGCTCTTCCCAATTCTGCTTCGAATGCATGTTTTCGCGGCCCTTTGGCGTTTTTGTCCAGCGTTCTGGATGACAATGGCGAGCGGATTGTCATCGGCGCCGACAAGCCGTTTTAGGGCTGCGCAATTGTCGTTTTGCCGTCAGCCGGGACAATATCGGGCAAGACGTCCGCCCTGTCCCCGAACCAGGGCGCCGGTCGACGCACAGGCGACCGGCGAGTGCGCCATCATTGGCAATTTTTTGGGATCAGCTGGCGCCGAATGACCGACGCGCAGATCCGGTCATTCACTCAACGCGCCCTCGAGGATGCGCTCAAGCAAGGACTATCGCTTAAACGTCCTGGTCAGTCCTCCGCGGAAAACGCTTTCGCCACGCGATCAAAGATTGCTTTACGCTCCGTTCGGCGGTCGTTTTGATCCGGAGGGAGTTCAAAGCCAAGGAAGCCCCAAGGCGCGCCGCGACGCTCCAGCCAGAGCAAATGCAGATCGCGGCTTTCTGCTCTCGCTTTTTCTCGCTGCGTCGATTGATGACGTGGGTGTCGTCGGAGACGGCAAGAATCGACCTGCAGAAGGCGAATTGGGCGAACGCGACTGCGGGTTGGGGGCGCATTCCGCGCAAATCGCGGGAAACCGCTGTCTCGGCCTAAGCGGATGCGAGCGGATGTAAAAGCTTCCCCATCCCGCACATGAGGATCGTAAACCGCGAAGGCAATCTGTAGATTGCCTGCATGACAAAAATCGGATTTCCTTCTACGGGGCGCCGACGAAGCGAACCGGCTTTACAAGGATTTTGAGTTGAGCGTCGCCTTCACCAAGGAAGACAGTGCGGAAACGGCCTCGGAAATTTTGCTGCCCGACCGCCCGGTTTCACCTCATCCGAACCTTGTTACGAAAACGGGATTGAAGGCTCTTGAATTTCAACTCGTACAGGCTCGTGAGGCCTATGAGGCGGCGCAGAAGATCGAGGACGTGAATGAACGGCGGCGGCAAGCCGCAATTCCCTTGCGCGATATCCGCTACTTTGTGGCGAGAGTCCGGACCGCTCAGGTCGTCCCCGATCCCGTGTCGACCGAAACCGTCGCCTTTGGGAGCACGGTGACGTTCAGACGCGAGGATGGGCGCGTCCAGAGATATCGCATCGTGGGTGAGGACGAGGCGGACCCCAGGTCCGGCTCCATTTCTTTCGTATCCCCGGTGGCGAGGCTTCTCATGAACAAGGCTGTCGGCGATGAAGCCGGCGCATCCGGTCAAGAGCTGGAGATCATTTCAATATCCTAGCTCGCCGCAATTCGCTGTTGGACGTCGTTCAGAGTCGGGAATCAATGTCGGATTTCGACGCCCGTCACGCCGCGAATTTCTGCCGCGCCGCTTCCGCCGCCGCGCGGATGGCGGAGATGTTGCGGCCATAGATCTCGGGCGTTTCGACCGAGCCGCCCTTGAACACGGCGGAGCCGGCCACCAGCACGTCGGCGCCCGCCTGCGCGACCAGTGGCGCGGTCTCGGGCGTAATGCCGCCGTCGATTTCGATATGGATCGGACGGTCGCCGATCATGGCGCGCAATTGCTTCACCTTTTCGACCTGGCTGTCGATGAAGCTCTGGCCGCCAAAGCCGGGGTTGACCGTCATGACCAGCACGAGATCGATGCGGTCGAGCACGAATTCGAGCGCGCTGGCCGGGGTCGAGGGATTGAGCGAGACGCCGGCCTTGGCGCCGAAGGAGCGCACCAGTTGCAGCGAGCGGTCGAGATGCGCCCCCGCCTCGGCATGCACGGTGACGACATCGGCTCCCGATTTGACAAAGGCTTCGATATAGGGATCGACGGGGGCAATCATCAGATGCACGTCCATCACGCCCTTGATGTGCTTGCGGATCGCAGCGCAGGTGGACGGGCCGAAGGTGATGTTGGGCACGAAATGGCCGTCCATCACATCGACATGGACCCAATCCGCGCCCTGCGCCTCGATGGCGCGGCATTCGGCGCCGAAATTGGCGAAATCGGCGGACAGGATCGACGGCGCGATCTTGATCGAACGATCGAAGGGTTTCATTTCAGGCCATCCTTTTTGCTTGAACCGCTCGCGGCCGGGAGCGCCGGCCGCGAGCCTCGCTGAACGCCTCAGGCGGCTTTGGAGCCGAGCTTGGCGCGCCAGTTCGGGTAGAGCGCGTCCGCGTCATGCGAAAAGCTCTCGAAGGCGCGGGCGAATTCCCGATGGTCCTTGGCGAACTCCACCGGGTCAGCGCCGGACTTCCAGCATTGCTCGGCCTGCCGCAGCGACCTGGCGCCAGCGGCTCCGCCATCGATATGGCCGAAGGCGCCGCCGCCCGCGGTCATGATCAGGTTGGAATGGCCAAGATTGGTGAAGAAGCCGGGCATGCGCAGGGCGTTCATACCGCCGGAGATGATCGGCGTGGTGGGGTTCATGCCCAGCCATTCCTGGTGGTAGAACGGACCATCGGCGCTGTCCTCGGTGATCATGTAGGCCATGGCCTTGTCGGCGGCCTCGCCCTCCATCTTGCCGTAACCCATCGTGCCGGTGTGGATTCCCGAGGCGCCTTGCAGGCGCGCCATTTTCGAGAGCACGAAGGCGGTATAGCCGCGCTTGGAGTTAGGCGAGGTCACGGCGCCGTGGCCCGCGCGGTGGTAATGCAGATATTGCTTCGGGAAATGGCGCCGCGCCGTGGTGATGGCGGCGGGACCCGCAACATAGCCGTCCACCAGGAAGGCGATGTGGTCGGCGTTTTCGCCGAAGGTTTCCAGGATATATTCGCCACGCGCAACCATTTCATGGTGATCGTCGGCAGTGATGTTGAACGAGAACAGCTTGGCCTCGCCGGTCTTGTCCTGGGCGCGGATCATGGCGTCATTGACCGCGCGCACGGTCTCCTTGAACGGCGCGAACACCTGATTACCTTGCGGCTCGTCATTCTTGATGAAGTCGCCGCCGAGCCAGAAATCATAGCAGGCGTTGGCGAAGGGCTGCGGACGCAGGCCGAGCTTCGGCTTGATGATGGTGCCGACGATGAAGCCGCCATTGACGACCGGGCGGCCCAGCACGCGCCACAGATCCTTGATCGTGGTCGAGGGGCCGTCGAACAGTTTCAGATAGGCGGGCGGCACGTAGAAGTCGTGCATCTTGCCATATTCGACATCGCCCATGCCCTGATTGTTGCCGATGGTCAGGGTCAGGAAGGAGGCGATCATCGCGCGGCCGTCGATCACGTTGCGGTCGAACAATTCGATCGGATAGGCGATCTTCGTGATCTGCTTCGCTTCGTCGATCTCATAGACGAGGGCGTCGACGCCGCGGGTGAAATCGTCGGTGGTCGAGACTTCGACATTGGTGCCGGTGGAGGATTCCGCCGCGAAATGGGCGGCCGTCTGGAGGTAGTTCCCGAAACCTTCCTTGGGCTTCATGATATACGCGACGAGAACGTGGCGGCCGCCCTCGATCAGCTGTTTTTCAGTGAGGTTGAGATTGGCGTAGCGATCTGACTGGTCCATTTTGCGTTTCCCTTTTCTGGCCGTCGCTTTGGATGGCGCTTGTCTTTGGGGCAATGGTTATTTGGACGATTGGGGAGGGCGCGCCGGAGCGCGCCTTCCATCAGGCGGCGGCTTTTTTCTCGATGTGCGGATCGAGCGCGCCGCTGGCGTAAGCCTTCGCCATTTCGCTCATCGGCTTGACCTTGATGAGGGCCGCCTGGCCCGCGCAGCCGAAGGCTTCGAAGCGGTCGCGGCAGACTTTGCCCATCGCGTCCATCGCCGGCTTCAGGAACTTGCGCGGATCGAATTCCGACTTGTTCTTGTTGGCGACGCGGCGGAACTCGGCGGTGGCGGCGAGGCGAAGGTCGGTGTCGATATTGACCTTGCGGACGCCGAACTTGATGCCGCGCACGATTTCTTCGACCGGCACGCCATAGGTTTCGCGCATCTCGCCGCCGTTCTCGTTGAACAGGTTGCGATATTCTTCCGGCACCGAGGAGGAGCCGTGCATGACCAGATGCGTATTCGGCAGCTTGGCGTGGATTTCAGCGATCCGGTCGATCGCCAGCACGTCGCTGGTCGGCTTTTTCGTGAATTTATAGGCGCCGTGCGAGGTGCCGATGGCCACGGCCAAAGCGTCCACCTTGGTCGCCATGACGAAGCGCAGGGCCTCGTCGGGATCGGTCAGCAGGCTGGCGCGGTCGAGCTTGCCCTCGAAGCCATGGCCGTCCTCGGCCTCGCCATGGCCGGTTTCGAGCGAGCCGAGGCAGCCCAGTTCGCCTTCGACCGAGGCGCCGACCATATGGGCCAGACGCGCCACTTCCGCGGTGATCTCGACATTATAGTCGTAGCTCCCGGGGGTCTTGCCGTCTTCCTTGAGCGAGCCGTCCATCATCACCGAGGTGAAGCCGTTCTGGATCGCGGACAGGCAGGTCGAGACGCGTTCGCCATGATCCTGATGGATGCAGAGCGGAATCTCGGGATACATCGCCTCAAGGGCTTCCATCATCTTGGCGAACATGATGTCGCCGGCATAGGCGCGTGCGCCGCGGCTCGCCTGGATGATGACCGGCGCGTTGACGGAACGCGCGGCCTCCATGATGGCGAGCGCCTGCTCCATGTTGTTCACGTTGAAGGCGGGCACGCCATAGCTGCGTTCAGCTGCGCAATCCAGCAATTGTCGAAGCGTAATTCGGGCCATTGCAGTCTCCTCACTTGATCAGTGTCTTGGCGGCGTCGACCACGGCTTCCGCGGTGATGCCGAAATGCTTGTAAAGTTCCCCGGCGGGCGCCGAGGCGCCGAAGCCGTGCATGCCGACGAACGCCCCGCGATCGCCCAGCCAGCGGTCCCAGCCGAAGCGCAGGGCCGCCTCGACGCCAACGCGCGGCGCGGTTCCGAGCACCGCGCGGCGATAGGCTTCGCCCTGGCGCTCGAACAGTTCCCAGCAGGGCATGGAGACCACGGCGGCCTTCACGCCCTGCGCGGCAAGAAGATCCGCCGCGGCGACGGCGATCTCGACTTCCGAGCCGGTCGCCAGCAGGGTGACGTCGCGTTCGCCGTCGGTTTCGCGCAGGACATAGGCGCCCTTGGCGGTCAGGTTTTCCGGCGTGGCCTCGGTCCGCAGCGCGGGCAGGGCCTGACGGGTCAGCGCGAGGGCCGAAGGCGTCGTCTTTTCCGCCAGCGCCGCCGCCCAGGCTTCCGCCGTCTCGACCGCGTCGGCGGGTCGGAAGGTCAGCAGGTTGGGCAAGGCGCGCAGCGTCGCCATATGCTCGACCGGCTGATGGGTCGGGCCGTCCTCGCCGAGGCCGATCGAGTCATGCGTGAACACATAGATGACCCGCACGCCCATCAGGGCCGAGAGGCGCAAGGCGCCGCGCGCATAATCGGAGAACACCAGGAAGGTGCCGCCATAGGGGATGAAGCCGCCGTGCAGGGCGATGCCGTTCATCGCCGCCGCCATGCCATGTTCGCGGACGCCGTAGTGGACGTAGCGGCCCGCATAATCGCCGGGCTTCACCGATTCCATTCCCTTGGTGATGGTCAGGTTGGAATGGGTCAGGTCGGCCGAGCCGCCGATGGTCACGTCGCTGGCGCCGTTGATCGCGGCGAGCGCGATTTCCGAGGCCTTGCGGGTGGCGAGTTTCGGCTTGTCGGCGACGTGGCTGGCGATCAGCTCCTTCAGCGCGACATAGATTTCGCGCGGCGTTTCGCCAGAGACTTGCGCCGTGAAGGCCGCGCCCTTGCCGCTCGCGGCGAGACGCGCGCTCCACTCAGCGTGGGCGGCGGCGCCGCGCGCGGAGACCTTGCGCCATTCGGTCAGGATCGGCTCCGGCACGACGAAGGGCGGGTGGGCCCAGTTGAGCTTGGCGCGGGCGCCGGCGATTTCCTCGGTGCCGAGCGGTTCACCATGGGCCTTGGAGGTTCCGGCGCGGGTCGGGGCGCCGAAGCCGATGGTGGTGCGGCAGGCGATCAGCCAGGGCCGGTCGCCTTGCGTCCGCGCCGTCGCCAGCGCATCCGTGATCTGCTTTTCATCATGGCCGTCGACGCGCGCCACGTTCCATCCCGCCGCCGTGAAGCGGAGAATCTGGTCCGTGGAGGTCGAGAGGTCGGTCGAGCCGTCGATGGAGATGTGGTTGTCGTCCCACAGCACGATCAGCTTGCCGAGCTTGAGATGGCCGGCCAGGTCGATGGCCTCGTGGGAAAGGCCTTCCATCAGGCAGCCGTCGCCGGCGATCACGTAAGTATGGTGATCGACCAGATCGTCGCCATGGCGCGCATTCATCATGCGCTCGGCGAGCGCCATGCCGACGGCGGTCGCGACCCCCTGGCCGAGCGGGCCGGTGGTCGTCTCGATGCCCAGCGCGTGGCCATATTCCGGATGGCCGGCGGTACGGGAGCCGAACTGCCGGAACTTCTGCAATTGCTCGATCGGCATGTCGGAATAGCCGAGCAGATAGTGCAGGGCGTATTGCAGCATCGATCCGTGGCCAGCCGACAGCACGAAGCGGTCGCGGTCGGGCCAGGCGGGGTTCGCCGGATCAATCTTGAGGAAGCGGGTGAACAGCACCGTGGCGACGTCGGCCATGCCCATGGGCATGCCGGGGTGGCCGGATTTGGCTTTCTCGACCGCATCCATGGCCAGTGCGCGAATGGCGTTGGCCATGTCCTGGAAGGAGGGCGCGGTCGCCGGGGCGCGTTCCGCGAGCATTGTCTCGGTCATCATGAACTCCTTGGAGAATTCTTGGGCGAATTCCTGGGCGAATTCTTGAGCGAAGCCTCGCCCAGACGGATCATTTCGTGCGGCGGCTGCGCTCGGTCAGCCGCAGGATCATCGGCGTGAGGATGAGCTGCATGGCGATGTCGAGCTTGTCGCCGGGAATGACGATGGAATTGGCCCGGGTCATCCAGCTGTTGTGGATCATCGAAACCAGATAGGGGAAATCGATGCCGCCCGGATTGCGGAAGCGGATCACCACCAGGGATTCGCCCGCGGTCGGGATCCAGCGCGCGATGAAGGGGTTCGAGGTGTCGACCACCGGCACGCGCTGGAAATTGATGTCGGTCTGCGTGAACTGCGGGCAGATGACATGCACATAGGCGTGCATGCGCCGCAGGATCGTGTCGGTGACCGCTTCCGTCGAATAGCCGCGCGAGGCGCGGTCGCGATGGATTTTCTGGATCCATTCCAGATTGATCACGGGCACGACGCCGATCTTGAGATCGCCCTGGCTGGCGATGTCGATCGTGTTGGTCTTCACGGCGCCATGCAGGCCTTCGTAGAACAGCAGATCGGAGTTTTCGCCGATCTCGCGCCAGTCCGTGAAATGGCCCGGCGGCACGCCGTGGCGCTCGGCCTCTCCGGCGTCATGGACATAGGTGCGCGCCATGCACTTGCCGGTCTCCGCGTAGGAGCGGAAGGACTTTTCCAGTTCGGCGAGCAGGTTCGCGTCCTCGGAAAAATGGCTGAAGGTCATGTCGCCCGCGTCGCGGCGGCGCGCCATTTCCGCTTTCATGTCGGCGCGGTCAAAGCGGTGGAAGGCGTCCCCCTCGATCGAGGCGGCGTTGATGCCCTCGCGGCGGAAAATCTGGTCGAAGGTGAATTTGACCGTGCTGGTGCCAGCGCCGGAGGAGCCGATGACGGAAATGATCGGATGCTTGATGGACATTCTCGTCGATCCTCAGTGCTGGAACAGGCCGCGCTCGGCGAACAGCGGCGAATGGGCGCGCTGGAAACGAGCGTCGGAAAAATAGCTGGCGATGCGCGCGACCTTCTCGATCGAGCCGAACACGAGCGGGGTGCGCTGGTGCAGTTTCTCCAGCTTCTTGGACAGGATGCGCTCGAAGCCGTCGGTGGCGCCGCCGCCAGCCTGCTCGACCAGCATGGCGACCGGGAAGGCCTCATAGAGCAGGCGCAGGCGTCCGTACTGATAGCCGGCGCGTTCGTCGCCCGGATAAAGGAAAACCCCGCCGCGCGAGAAGATGCGATGAGCCTCGCCGACCATGCAGGCGAGCCAGCGCATGTTGAAATCCTTGCCGTGAGGACCGCCGGCGCCTTCGATGCAATCGTCGATGAAGGCGCGGATCTGGTCCGGCCAATGGCGGTAGTTCGAGGCGTTGATCGCATATTCGCGCGTCGAAGGCGGGATGCGGACACTGCGCGACACCAGCATGAAGCGGCGCGACGCGGGATCGAGCGTGAATTGCGCCACGCCTTCGCCAAGCGTCAGCAGCAGGCTTGTCTGGGGGCCATAGACGACATAGCCAGCCGCGATCTGCTCCGAGCCCTGACGGAAGAAGGAGGCGGTGGCGTCGCCCGGCGTCGCGCGGAAAATGCCGAATATCGTCGCGATCGGCATGTTGCAGTCAATGTTGGACGAGCCGTCGAGCGGATCGCAGGCGACCGCAAGCTCGCCCGCCGGATCCAGTGTGAGGATGGCTTCCTCTTCCTCGGAGGCGTAGAAGGCGGTCGGCGTCTTGCGCAGGGCGTCGATGATCACGCCGTCGGCAATGACGTCGAGCTGGCGCTGCTTGTCGCCGTCGGCGTTCTGCGCGCCGACCTCGGAGCCCAGGGCCCCGTTCAGCGGCCCGCCTGCGATGATCTCGGACAGCGCGATTCCGGCCTGCGCCAGGCCGGCGATGGTGCGCGCCAGATTGCCGCGGCCTTCGGCGGCGGCGGCCCAGCTTGAAAGATAGGCGTCAAGGCTTTCGCTCCCGACGTGCGGCGCCGGCGCGTTATTGATGGTCATGGGCATTCCTCCTGGCCCGCTCTTGCTGGCTGGCCTGAAGTCACCTTGGGCGCTCTGCTGCGAAAAATAAATTTAAAAAAATGCAACTATCTCTTAGAATATCTAAATGGTCGATCTCAGAGGACTCACCCGAAAGCAATTGCGCGCACTGGCCGCCACGGTCGAGCGCGGCTCGGTCACCGGCGCCGCGACGGATCTGCATGTCACGCCGCCCGCCGTCAGCGTTCAGCTCAAATTGCTGGAGGAGCTGATTGGCGCGCCTTTGTTCCGGCGCGCCAGCGACACGCCTTTTGCGCCCACGGAAATCGGGTCGGAACTCCTGTCCATGGCGCAGGACGTGGAGCGCCTCGCCGTGCGCGCGGGGGAGCGCATCGACGCCCTGAAGGCGGGCGCGTCCGGCTCGCTGGTGTTTGGCGTGGTGAGCACGGCGAAATATCTCGCGCCGTCGATCGTGGCCGCGTTCCAGCGCGAATGTCCGGGCGTGCGGGTTACGCTCTCGGTTGGCAATCGCGAGGAAATCGTGCGCGGGCTGGAGCGCAACGAATATGACCTGACCATCATGGGCCGGCCGCCGGCCCATATCGACGCCGAATCAACGACCCTGGGCGACCATCCCTATGTCATCATCGCGCCGCCCGACCATCGCCTCGCCGGCGATCCGGACATTCTCGCCGAGGACCTGCTGCGGGAGCGGTTCCTGGCGCGCGAGGAGGGCTCCGGCACAAGGGTGCTGATGCATCGCCTGCTGGAGCGGATCGGCGGCGGGCGCGCGTTCGAAATCGTGGAAATGGGCACCAACGAGACGATCAAGCAGTCGGTGATGGCGGGATTGGGCATCGCCATGATCTCGGCCCACACCTGCCTGACCGAGATCGCCGACGGCCATCTGGTCGTGCTGCAGGTCTCGGGCATGCCCTTGGTGCGTCAATGGTACCTGCTTAACCGCGCCGACCGCGAGTTGAGCAAGGCGGCGCAGAAATTCCGCGCTTTCGTGATCGAGGGACGCAGCAAGCTATTGCCCAAGCTCTCCGCCTTCGGGCTTTAGCCATTAGCGGTTGTCGTGCAGCCCCATCCTGCGGAACAGGTATGAAGGCGGGCAAAAGCCGGTGAAGGCCGATTGCAGCAGGTTCAGGCCGATGAAGGCCGTGAACAACAGGAACCAGGGCGAGACGAAATAGACGAGAGCGACGGAGATCAGCACCATCGTCCCCGCCAACGCGCGCACGGCGTCATTTATTGTCATTGGAAAACCTCTTTCGCCTTCGATTCTTGAGCGCGGCGCGCCCGTTTCAGCGCGCGATCGGCATCTCATGCCGGCGCCATTCGGAAATGCCGCCGCCGATATGGCCTTCCGCCTGAAACCCCAGTTTTTTCGCCTGGTTCAGCGCGTTTCTCGAGCGCATGCCGGATTGGCAATAGAAGATGATTTTCTTGTCCTTGGGGAGCTTCGAAACGGAAGCGGCGAAACGCGACATCGGAACATGCACCGCGCCGGGAATATGTCCTCCGGCCCATTCATGGTCCTCGCGCACGTCGACCAGCACGCGGGCGCCGTCTTTCTCGCGCAGGAGATCGCGCAATTCGCCGGGGGTGAAAGTCTTGTAATCGCCGCCTGAACCGAACCAGCCGAACATCTTTTTCGTCTCCTAGCCGCCAAGTCGCATCAGCGGCGGCAGGGCCTCGCGCTGAACGAGCGTTATTTCATATTCGAATGTATGTATATAAAAAGGCGAGGCAAGGCAACAGAATTCCCGCGCGGATTCATCTGCGCCGGCCGTTCACTCGGCGCGGGGCGCCCGGCGCCGTTTCGGCGGCTGGCAGAACACGGAATAAAGCGCGGTGAGAATGGTGCGCACGTCGTCATTGGCAAGGCGATAATAGACGCTCTTGCCGTCCCGGCGCGTCGTGACCAGCCCGTCGAGACGCAGCCGCGCAAGTTGCTGCGACACCGTCGACTGGCGTTGGTCCAGAATCGTTTCGAGATCGCCGACTGATTTTTCGCCCTCGGAGAGAATGCAGAGAATCAGCAGGCGCGATTCATGCGCCAGCGCCTTCAGGAATTCGCTGGCTTCCCGCGCGTTCCGCGTCATCTGCCCCAGATCCACGGACGCGTCGCGTTCTTTCAGCTTCGGCAAAGCCATGGCTGACCTTTTCACCTGAGTTTGCGTATTTATTTGATAAATATACTTTATTCTTTCCCGCGTAAAGAGTCTGAGCCGAATATAAGATATATGAACGTAATGATATAACTCCCGCTCGCCCGCCAATTCCGCGCAAGCTCCATCCGCCAAACTGCCTCTCCGTGAAATTAGTGGAGGACAGAGCGATGGAGGCGCGGGCATTTCGGCTCCCGGCGGCGGCTCCCGGCGACGCCAGTGCGGTGACGATCCCGGTTTCAGCCGGCGAATTGATCGACAAGATCACGATCCTGTCGATCAAGACCCAACGCGTGCGCAACGCGCAGAAGCGGCTGATGGCGGCGCAGGAGCTGGCCTTGCTGCAACGGGCGGCGGGCCCAATGCGCGTGGCGGACGCGACGGGTGAGATAGCTGCGCTGTCGCGTAATCTCGAAGCGGTCAACGGCGCGTTATGGGATATCGAGGACAGCTTGCGCGCGATGGAGAGCGCCGGGGATTTCGGCCCGGCTTTCATTGAAGCCGCGCGAAAGGTCTATCGGCTCAATGACGAGCGGGCGCGGCTGAAGAATGCGGCCAGCGCCGCCGCCGGCTCCGTCCTGATGGAAGTCAAGGAGCACCCCGCCTATTAGGATTTGGCCTTCAGCGCCGCCCCGAAACCATCCGCGCCCGGCCAGCCGGAAAGCAGCTTCGTTCCGATGATGAAGGAGGGCGTTGTGGCGACTCCGATGTTATCCAGGAAACGCGCCTGCGCGATGATGCGGCCGCGCACGTCCGGGCTGTTGGCGGCCTCGGCCAGTTTCGCGAGATCGAAGCCCATCTCCTCGGCCACCGCGAGGGCGGCGTCGCCGTCGATCATGCCCTTGCGCGCATATAGCCGACGATGGAATTCGTAAGCTTTGTCCGGCCCATGGAGAATGAGCGCGGCCTGCCGCAGCTTTGCGGCCTGCACCGAGCCAGCCGCCAGCTGCGGGCTGTCCATCAGGCCGAGCCGCAGCTTCTTCTTCGCCACCATCGCGTCAAGCGTCTGGAACGCCGACCGGCAATAGGAGCAGTTATAGTCGAAGATCTCGATCGCCGACGGCCCCGTTCCGAACCAGGACAGGCCGGGAACAGTCAGGGGATCGGCGCCCGCCGGCAACGCGACGAGGGGCAGATCATCTAGCGAGGCCGCGAGGGCGCGCGCTGAAGGGGCAAGCGCGAGGCCTGCCAGAAAGAGCCGGCGATCCATTTAAACTCCTTGAGGCTCAGCCGATGGAAAAGACGGGTCCGGGCCGGTTTTCCTTGGCCAGTTCCGCGAGCACGGCGCAGGCGAGCTCGAAATAGGGCTTGGCCTGCGGCGAATCCGGAGCCGAGGCGACAATCGGCGCGCCAGAATCCGAGGTTTCGCGGATCTTGATGTCAAGCGGCGACGCGCCGAGGAAAGGGACGCCATGTTTCTCGGCTTCCACCTTGGCGCCGCCATGGGCGAAGATTTCGGTGCGTCCGCCGCAATGCGGACAGAGGAAATAGCTCATGTTCTCGAACAGGCCGAGCACGGGGGTCTTGACCTGGTTGAACATGGCGACCGCGCGCCGGGCGTCGATCAGGGCCATGTCCTGCGGCGTCGAGACGATCACGGCCCCGGCGAGCGAGACGTTCTGCGCCATGGTGAGTTGCACGTCGCCGGTGCCGGGCGGCATGTCCACCACCAGAATGTCAAGTTCGCCCCAGTCCACGTCGCGCAACAATTGCTTGATCGCGGTCATCACCAGCGGCCCGCGCCAGACCACGGCGGCATCCTCGGGCACGAGGAAGCCGATCGACATCAGCTTGACGCCGAATCGGACGAAGGGCGCCAGCAGCTTGCCTTCGCCGGTGAAGCTCGGCTTTCCGGAAACGCCGAACAGCAACGGCAGCGAAGGACCGAACACGTCGGCGTCGAGCAGACCGACCTTCACGCCCCGCGCGGCCAGAGCCACGGCGAGATTAGCGGCGGTGGTGGACTTGCCGACGCCGCCCTTGCCGGAAGCGATGGCGATGATCTTCTTGACCTTGTCGAGGCCCGGGCCCTGGGCGGGGGCGGGCGTTGGGCCGTGACCATGCGCGGCTCCCGGCGCGACGGGCTGCGGCGCGCGTTCGGCGGTCAGCGCCACATAGGCGGCGGCGACGCCGGGCAGGGCCTTCAGCGCCTTTTCCGCGGCGAGCCGCATCGGCTCGCTGGATCTGGCCTGTTCGGGCGCGACCGCGATGGTCAGATAGACCTTGTCGCCGGCGATGACGAGCCCGGACAAGGCGCCCGATTGCGGCAGCGGGGTCTTGGCGTCCGGTCCCGGAATATGGCTCAGCGCGGCGAGCGCCTCTTCATTGGTGGCCATGGTCACTCTCTGCATTCACGTGTTGAGGTCGCTTG
>NZ_JASHHX010000032.1 GCF_030056575.1 Rhodoblastus sp. 17X3
GCGGTCGGTTCGCCGGAGACACGCTCAATTTCATCAACCAGAACGGCATTACCGGCTCGTATAATGCAACGACCGGGGTGATGACGCTGACCGGCTCAGCCAGCCTTGCCGCCTATCAGACAGCCCTCGACAGCGTCAGTTTCAGCTCGAGCAGCCTCAATCCGACCAATTACGGGACCGACCTGGCGCGCACGATCAATTGGCAGGTCAGCGCCGGCGCGCTGAAATCGACTGTCGTGTCCAGCACGGTCAATGTCATTGGCGTCGATCAGCGGCCGGTGCTTTCGGGCGCGGGCAACACGACGACTTATGCCTCGGGGGGCGTCGCGGTCGTCATCGACAGCGCGCTGTCGGCCAGCGATCCCGACAATCTTTCCCTCGCCTCGGCGACGGTGACGATTTCCAGTAATTTCCAGTCTGGAGACCTGCTCAACTTCGTCAACCAGAACGGCATCACGGGCGCATATAATGCGGCGACCGGCGTGCTGACGCTGAGCGGGCAGGCGACAGTGGCGCAATACCAGACGGCGCTGGATTCTGTGACATTCTCGACCAGCAGCGCCAATGCGGCGTCGCGTATCGTGAGCTGGCAGGTCAGCGACGGAACGCAAAGCTCCGTCGTTGTCACCAGCACGGTGAGCGTGGGTGTGCCTCCGACGCTCGGCGGCGCAGGAGTCACTGTGAGCTATACACAAGGCGGCGCGCGGGCGACGCTCGACAGCAGCCTCACCGTTGCCGATCCGAGCAGCACGACGCTGAGCGGCGCGACTGTTTCCATCGGCGTAGGGTTCTTCGCCGGCGACGCCTTGAACTTCACCAACCAGAACGGCATTACTGGCTCGTATAATGCAACGACGGGGGTGCTGACGCTGACCGGCTCGGCCAGCCTTGCCGCCTATCAGACAGCCCTCGACAGCGTCAGTTTCAGTTCGACCAGCCTCAATCCGACCAATTACGGGACCGATCTGGCGCGCACGATCAATTGGCAGGTTAGCGCCGGCGCGCTGAAATCGACTGTCGTGTCCAGCACGGTCAATGTCATTGGCGTCGATCAGCGGCCCGTGCTTTCGGGCGCGGGCAACACGACGACTTATACGTCGGGGGGCATCGCAGTCGTCATCGACAATGCGCTGGCGGCCCGCGATCCGGACAATCTCAAGCTCGCCTCGGCGACGGTGGCGATATCCAGTAATTTCCAGTCTGGAGACCTGCTCAACTTCGCCAACCAGAACGGCATCACGGGCGCATATAATGCGACGACCGGCGTGTTGACGCTGAGCGGGCAGGCGACGGTGGCGCAATACCAGACGGCGCTGGATTCGGTGACATTCTCGACCAGCAGCGCCAATGCGGCGTCGCGTATCGTGAGTTGGCAGGTCAGCGACGGAACGCAAAGCTCCCTTGCCGTAACCAGCACGGTGGCGTTCGGCAGCGGCGGCCAGACCTATACTCTGACGACAGGGACAGACACGATCAGCGCCGGCGCCGGCAATGACACGATCATAGCGCCATCGCCAAGCACGCTGACTTCGGCCGACAGCGTCAATGGCGGCGGCGGTTCGAATACATTGGTGTTGCAGGGGGCCGGCTCTTACAATCTCCCGTCGACGCTCAGCAATATCCAGATTCTCTCCATTCCCGGCGTCGCTGGCGGAACGACAAGCGTCAGCCTGTCGAGCAGCCTCGACAATCTCGCAATCCAGATCGGCCAGGGCGTTCAGAACGAGACTTTCAGCGTGGACGCCTCTGGCTCCGGCAACGACACTTTCGTGCTGACGCCGAATTTCGGGCAACTGACAATCGCCAATTTCGCTGATTCAGGAACCTACGCCGACATCGTGCAGTTTAATTCATCGATGTTCAGCTACCTCACCCCGTCGACGATGACCCAGGCGCAGCAAGCGCAGGCCGTTCTCAGTCACGCCACGCAATCAGGGGGAAATGTGTCGATCACCGACAGCCTCGGCGATCGACTGACGATTGGCGGGACCGACATAGCAACATTGTCCGCCAATCTGGGAGACTTCAAGTTCGTTTGACAACGAAGGTTGCGGGAAAAGTTGTCGTCGAACGCCGGTCGTTCGAGTGCTGAAGGCCACTCATGCGCCGCGCCGGACCCGCTCGCCTCTGCGGTCAATCGGGCAGGGCGAAGACCGTCAGCACGCCGCCGAGCGCGGTATATTTGCTCAGCGCGGCATAGCCGCCGACCGCGCCAGCGCCGTCATGCGGGTCGGTGAGGCCCGCCGCAAGGCCGATTCCGGCCCAGCCGCCGACGCCCGACAGGACGGCGACATATTGCCGGCCCTTATGCGCATAGGTCATGACATTGCCGACAATGCCCGACGGGGTCTTGAACTTGTAGAGCAACTGGCCTGTCCGCGCGTCGACGGCTTTCAGATAGCCTTCGAGCGTGCCGTAAAAGACCACGTCGCCCGCGGTGGCGAGAGCGCCCGACCAGACCGAGAATTGCTCGGGATCAGACCAGACGATCCGGCCCTTCGCGGCGTCCCAGGCGATGAAGGCGCCGGTGTTTTTTTCGCCGGGCGGCGGATAGAGCGAGAGCGTCGCGCCGACATAGGGCAGGCCGGGCTCGTAATGAACGCGGAAAGGCTCGTAATCCATGCAGAGATGGTTGGTCGGCACATAGAACAGGCCGGTTCGGGGCGAGAAGGCCGAGGGCTGCTCGTCCTTGCTTCCGAGCGAGGCGGGGCAAATTCCCTTGGTGACGACATCCTCGCCATTGGCCTCGGTCGAATATTGTTTCACGAGCTGCGGCCGGCCATAATTTGGACTGGCCTTGTCCATTTCGATTTTGGTCGCCCAATTGACGGTCGGATCATATTTTTCCGCCAGCAGCAATTCGCCGGTCATGCGGTCGAGCGTATAGGCGAAGCCGTTGCGGTCGAAATGGACCAGCAGCTTGCGCGGCTTGCCGTCGAACGCCTGATCGACCAGCTGCATTTCATTGACGCCGTCATAATCCCACTCGTCATGCGGGGTCATCTGATAGACCCATTTCGCCATGCCGGTGTCGGGGTTGCGGGCGAAAATGCTCATCGACCATTTGTTGTCGCCGGGGCGCTGCGACGGGTTCCAGGTCGAGGGATTGCCGGTTCCATAATAGATCAGGTCCGCATCCGGATCATAGGACGTCCAGCCCCAGGCGCAGCCGCCGCCCAACTTCCATTGATCGCCCTGCCAGCTCTTCAGGCTCGAGTCCGGGCCGATCGCCTTGCCAAGCTGCGTGGTCTGTTTCGGATCGACCAGCATCGACTCGTCCGGGCCCGCCGCATAGGCGCGCCAGACCAGCGCGCCGCTGTTCATGTCATAGGCGGACATGTGGCAGCGTATGCCGAATTCGCCGCCGGAAAGGCCGACGATCACCTTGTCCTTGACCGGCAGCACGGTCGCGGTCGCCGTCTCGCCTTTGGCCGGATCGCCATTGACCGCGCTCCATATCGCCTTGCCGGTGCGCGCGTCCAGCGCCACCAGTTTGGCGTCGGCCTGGTTCAGGAAGATCTTGCCGTCGGCAAAGGCGAGGCCGCGATTGACCGTATCGCAGCACATGACCGGAACGACATTCGCATCTTGCTTCGGCTCATATTTCCAGAGGATTCGGCCCTCGTTGTTCAGGTCCAGCGCATAGACGATATTGGGGAAAGGCGTGACGAGATACATCACGTCGCCGATGACCAGCGGGCCGCCCTCATGCCCGCGCAGCACGCCGGTCGAGAAGGACCAGACTGGACGCAATTGCCCGATATTACCGGAATTGATCTGGTCGAGCGCGGAATAGCGATTGTTGGCGAAATCGCCCGCTTGAATGGTCCATTGGCCGGTCTTTTTTGGCGCCGGGCGATCCGCCTCCGACGCGCTGGCGGGCGTTGCGAGCGCGGCGATCGCGAAGAGCCAAGAGCGGAATTTCCTCAATGCTTTTCTCCGATTGCTCCGCCGCGCCATGGCGGGGCGGGTCAAGTCGATCTACACTGTTTCGGGGTGATGAAAAAGTTCGGCTCATGACGGGTCCGCGCCCCCTCCCGGCAAGATGGATCGGGCGCCTCCGCGCTTGCCGGGCCGTCGCTTGCGGGGCAATGTCGCGCGGGCGCAGGTGCGCGAGGGATCGGTGCGCGAGGGCTGCGAAAGTGAAACGTCTTCCCATCGTCTATTTCTCCGACGTGCTCTGCGTCTGGGCCTTTTTTGCTGAGCTTCGGATTGCGGAAGTGCGGCGCGCCTTTGGCGAGCAGGTCGAATTCGAATATCGGTTCTGCCCGGTGTTCGGCGACGTCTCCGGCAAGATCGCCGCCTCTTGGCAGAACAAGGGCGGCTACGAGGGCTTTGGCGATCATGTCCATCACGCGGCGCAGGCTTTCCCCGAAGTAACGCTGCATCCCGATCTTTGGCGAAAGGTCCGGCCCGCGTCGTCGGCGTCGCCCCACCTCTTTCTCAAGGCTGTTCAGCTCGCCGAGAAGGAGGGGAAATGTGCGTCGGGAACATTCGAGTGCGCCCTCGGACTCATGCGGAAGGCGTTCTTCATTCGCGGGTTCGATATCGCGCGGCGGGATGTCCAGCGCGGCGTCGGCGCAGAGGCCGGAGCGGAAGGCGCGCAGGTCCTGGGCTATCTGGAGGATGGCCGCGCCCATGCGGCTTTATCCGCCGATTACAAGGAGGCGGAGAGCCTGGGCGTCAAAGGCAGTCCGACGATGATCCTGAACGAGGGGCGCCAGAAGCTGTTCGGAAATGTGGGCTATCGGATCATCGAAGCGAACATCCAGGAACTTTTGCGCGACCCCAATCCCGACCGGGCGAGCTGGTGCTGAGCCTGAGACGGCACGGCTTTCGTTTCCCCGATCCATTCGCCTGCAATTTTCTCCTGCCCGCTTCTTCTGTTAGGCTTCCGTCAAAACAGCGGTGCGGCGAATTTTCGACCTGCGCGCCCCAAGGGGAGAGGGCCTGAACATGCCCAGAAAAGATATTCTGGAGGGAGTTGAGAAATTCGTCCATCCTTACCGGGTTACGTCCGGCAAGGGCTTCCGCCTGAAGGACTTCGACCCCGGCGACACCGGCGGCCTCAAGATGGACAAGCATGCGGCGGCGGAATTGCTGGCGCGGGGCAGCGAATGGCTGGCGATGGAGCAGGACATGCTCTACGCCCAGGATCGCTGGTCGCTGCTGCTGATCTTCCAGGCCATGGACGCGGCGGGCAAGGACGGCACGATCAAGCACGTCATGGCGCGGGTCAATCCGCAGGGGTGCGAGGTCCATTCCTTCAAGCAGCCCTCGGCGGAAGAACTGGCGCATGATTTCCTGTGGCGCTATGCTAAAAGGGCGCCGGCGCGCGGCCGGATCGGGATCTTCAACCGCTCCTATTACGAAGAGGTCCTGGTCGTCCGCGTGCATCAGGAGCTGCTGAAATTGCAGAAGCTGCCGCCGGAACATGTCGGCAAGAATATCTGGGACGAGCGCCTCGCCGACATCGCCCATCTCGAGGATTACCTGTCCCGGCAGGGCGTGATCGTTCTCAAATTCTTCCTCAACCTGTCGAAGAAAGAGCAGAAGAAGCGCTTCATGAAGCGGCTCGACGACAAGGACAGGAACTGGAAATTTTCCGCCTCGGACGTTCGGGAGCGGCGCTACTGGGACGATTACCAGAGCGCCTTTGAGGAGGCGATCCGGGCCACCGCCACGCCGCGCGCGCCCTGGCATGTCGTGCCCGCCGACAACAAATGGTTCTCGCGCCTGGTCGTCGCCTCCGCGATCGTCGAGGCGGTGGAGCGTCTCGACCTCGCCTATCCCAAGGTCGACGCGGCGATGAAAAAGGAGCTGGCCGCCGCGCGCGTCGAGCTCGAAGCCGAGCCGTAAGGGCGTCGCTGTCACCGCTGACGAAATGAGGAACGAAGAGGCGCGGAAATGTCGACAGCGATTACGGTTCTGGGCGGAATAGGTCTTTTCCTGCTCGGCATGACGATCATGACGGACGGCCTCAAGGGACTCGCTGGCTCGTCGCTGCGCACGGTTCTCGGCAAGGCCGCCGCGACTCCGCTCTCGGGCGCCTTCTGGGGCGCCATTGTCACGCTGATCGTGCAATCGTCGAGTGCCACGACCATGACGACGATCGGACTGGTGAGCGCTGGCCTGCTGAGCTTTCCGCAGGGGCTGGGGCTGGTGTTCGGCGCCAATGTCGGCACCACCGGCACCGGCTGGCTGGTGGCGCTGATCGGCGTCCGCGTCTCCTTATCCTCCTACGCCTTGCCGCTGATCTTCGTCGGCGCCCTGACCAAGCTGATGGGCAGCGGACGGGTCGCGGCGGCCGGCGCCTCGCTCGCGGGCTTCGCCCTCGTCCTTTACGGCCTGACGACGTTGCAGCAGGGCATGGGCGGCGTCGCGGCGCAGCTTCATCCCTCGGACCTGCCCGCCGTGATCGGCGCGCCGGGCGTCGGCCTGTTGTCCGGCTGGCTGGGCCTGCTGTCGCTGGTCTTTGCCGGCGTGATCATGACCGCCGTCATGCAGTCCTCCACGGCGGCCATCGCCGTCACCCTTTCGGCCTTCCACGCCGGGGCGGTGGGACTGGATCAGGGCTGCGCGCTGATCATCGGGCAGAATATCGGGACCGCGACCAGTTCGGCGATGGCGGCGATTGGCGCCAGCACGACCGCGAAGCGGCTGGCGCTCGCCTATATCCTGTTCAAGCTCATCGCCGCGCTGATCGCGCTGGCGCTGTTTCCCCTCACCGTTCCGCTGATCCTTCGCGCCGCCGGGGCCGTGGACGGCGTCACCCTGCTCGCCGCCTATCACACGGCCTATAATGTCGTCGGGGTGGCGGTGCTGATGCCGCTGATTGACCGTTTCACTCGCTTCGTCGAGCGCCTTCTGCCCGAGACGCGCTCGCCGCTCACGCGCGGCCTCGACCCGGCGGCGCTGGAAAACCCGGTGGTCGCCGTGGAAGCCGTCCGGCGCACCATCGCGCTTGCGATCCAGAACATGTGTCCGGCGATTGAGGCCGCCGTCTCGGCGGACGGCAAAGCCGCGCCGGGTCTTTCGATCCCGGAATCCCGGGATGTCCTCCGGAAGGCGCGGGACTTCCTGTCCGACGTCAGCGGCCCGCCGGATTCCGACCGCGAGGAACTCCGTCTGACAAGCACGCTGCACGCGCTCGACCATATTTCCCGGCTTGCCGAAGTGGCAGGCGAAGCGCCGGACTCGCCGATGGCGAAGGACGGCCCGGACGAGGCCCGCGCCGCCGCGCTTTGCGCCGAGGCGCTGCGCGCCGCCGTCCTGGCTGTGAGCGACATCGCGCGCGAAGCCGCGCTCAGCGCCGCCGCCGCGCCCATCGATTCGCTGGAGACGCCCGGCGCGGGTTCGGCGTTGGCCCGGCTCGAGACATGCGCCACGCAGCTTGGCGACCTCCGGCGCGCGCATCGCGGACCGACACTGGGCAAGGTCGGAACAGGGGAAATCACGGCTGATCAGGCCATGGCGCGGATCGAGACGGTTCGCCGCCTCGAGGCGCTCGCGCGTCACGCCTGGCGTGGCGCCGGTCATCTTCTCGGCCATTTCGAGACGTCCGAAACGCGCTAGCTCCTTGCGGCCCCGATCCCTTCCTGCCCCGTCTCGATGGCGACCACCGCCGCCCGCAGCGGCGCCGACGAGCGAATGATGGCCTTCTCCGCCTCCACGACGAGGAAGAACAGCGCCCCGCCGAGAAGGAGCCAGGGCCAGGCCCAGAGCGGAACCGCCTCATTGCCGAACATCGCCTGAAGCGGCGGCGCATAGGTGAAAAGCAGTTGCAGGATGACGACCGCGCCAACGCCATAGGGCAGGAATCGATTGCCCATATGGGCTTTGAGCGACAGCGACGAATCGATCAGATAGCGGCTGTTCAGCAGGTAGAATACTTGTCCGATGGTGATCGCGTTGACGGCGACGGTGCGGGCGAGGCCGTCAGAGGCGCCATAGGCCTTCATCTCGAAAAAGGCCGCCAGCGTATAGGCGAGGAGGGCGAGGCCGATGAAGAGGATGCGCCAAAGGCCGAAGCCGGTCACGATGGACCTGTCGACCGTGCGCGGCGGCCGTTGCATCACATCGGCTTCATGGGGCTCAAACGAGATCACCAGGCCGAGCGCGACGGACGTCACCATATTGACCCAGAGCACCTGCGGCGCGGTGAGCGGCAGGGTGAAGCCGAGGAAGATCGCCACCGCGATGACCAGAGCCTGAGCGACATTGGTCGGCAGCAGGAACAGCATGGCCTTTTCGATATTGTTATAGACCGTGCGGCCTTCCTTCACCGCTGCGCCGATGGAGGCGAAATTGTCATCGGCGAGAATCATGCCGGCGGCTTCTTTCGTGACCTCCGTGCCCTTGATGCCCATGGCGACGCCGATATCGGCCTTTTTCAGCGCGGGGGCGTCGTTCACGCCGTCGCCGGTCATCGCCACGATCTGGCCATTGGCTTGGATCGCCTTCACCAGCCGCAGCTTGTGCTCCGGGCTGGCGCGGGCGAAGACGTCGACGTCGCGGACGCAGTCCCGCAGCGCCGTATTGTCCATCGCCTCGACCTCCGCGCCCGAAACGGCGGTCCTGCCGTCGCCGATGCCCAGCATCTTGGCGATTGCGGCGGCGGTGATCTTGTGGTCGCCGGTGATCATGGTGACGCGGATGCCACCGCCGTGGCATTCCATCACCGCCTCGATCGCTTCCTTGCGCGGCGGATCGAGCAGGCCGACGAGGCCGAGCAGGACCAGCGTCTTTGGCAGGTCGGCGGGCGCAAGGCTTCCGGCGGCGAGGCCCGGATTTTCCAGCCAGGCGAGGCCCAGCACGCGCTCGCCCTGCGCGGCGAGCCGGTCGGATTCCACCGCGAAACGGTCTCGATCCAGCGGCGCCGCCGCGCCGCCCGCCAATTGCTGGCGGTCGCAATGTTCGAGGATCACCTCCGGCGCGCCCTTGACCAGAAAGATCTCCTTGCCGTCCGCCGCGCGGTGCAGGGTCGCCATGAACTTATGTTCGGACTCGAAGGGAATGGCGTCGATGCGCGGAAAAGCCGCAAGCTCCGCCTGCCGATCCATGCCGAGCTTGGTCGCGAAGGGATAGAGCGCGCCCTCGGTGGGGTCGCCCTCAACCTTCCAGGCGCCGCCGTCCTGAAACAGGGTGGCGTCGTTGCAGAGCATCGAGACCCGCCCCATCAGTGCGAGCACGGGCGCGTCGCCGGCGGGCTTGCCGTCCTGCCGGACCTCGCCCTCCGGGGCGTAGCCGTCTCCGGTCACCTCAAAAGCGGATTCCGCCGTGACGGCGGAGGTGACCATCATCTCCATCAGCGTCAGGGTGCCGGTCTTGTCGGAGCAGATGCGCGACACCGAGCCCAGCGTCTCGACGGCGGGCAGCCGTCGGATGATGGCGTGGCGTTGCGCCATGCGCTGCACGCCGATGGCCAGCGTGATGGTGATGAGCGCGGGCAGGCCTTCCGGGATGAGCGACACGGCGATGCCCACGACGGCCTGGAACAGCTCGACGAAATTCATGTGGCCAAGCCAATGGCCATAGGAAAAGATCACGACGCTGAGCACGCCGATCACCGCGGTGATCTTGTAGCCGAATTGCTTGATCTGCCGCAGCAGCGGCGTCTCCAGCGGGCTGACATTGGCGAGCAGTTGGTTGATGCGGCCAAGCTCGGTCTCGCTGCCGGTCGCGACCACGAGGCCGGCGGCGCGGCCCGACACGACCATCGTGCCGGAAAAGGCCATGTTCTCGCGGTCGCCGACAGTCGCCCTTTCCGGGACGGGCGCGGTCGCCTTTTCCGCCGGTACGGATTCGCCGGTCAACGCGGCTTCCTCGGTGCGCAGGTTCTTGACGTCCAGCAAGCGGAGATCGGCGGGAATGCGGTCGCCGGATTCCAGCAGCACGATGTCGCCGGGAACCAGCTGCTCGGCGGCGATCATGCGCGTTTCGCCCGCACGCAGGGTCCGCGCCTCGGCGGAGAGCATGTTGCGGATTGAATCCAGCGCCTTTTCAGCCCGGCCTTCCTGAATGAAGCCGAGCAGGCCATTGAGGACGACCACAGCGAAAATGATGCTCGCGTCGACCCACAGGCTGAGCATCAGCTTGGTGAAGCCGGCCGCGAGCAGCACATAGACCAGAATATTGTTGAACTGGCCGAGAAACCTGACCAGCGGCCCCTGTTTCTTGCCTTCGGGCAGGCGGTTCGGCCCGAATTTCTGGAGCCGGCTGGCGGCTTCGGCCGCGTCGAGGCCGTTTTGCGCATCGGTCCCGAGCCGGTGGACGGCGTCGTCGGCGGAAATGGCGTACCAGGCTTCATGCAAAGCCTCCGGGCCGCCGGCGAGGACGTTCTCTCCCATATGCGCTCACCCTTATCTCTGGGCCAGTCGGGCTGGTGTTTTCCAGCCGGAGGGAGAGGCTAGACCCTAACGGCCCTGCGGACAATATGGCCGCACGGCGCGGGCCTCAGACGGCGGCCCCGCTTTTTTCGCCGCCAGCAGAAGCGCGGCGCCGCCGGGTTCGGACGCGACGAGCGGATCTTCCGGCGTGGCTTCCTTGAGCATAACGCCGGAAGTGAATCCGCCGCGCTCAGTGCCGGAACACCACGGTCTTGGAGCCATTGGCGATGATGCGCCGCTCGATGTGGAATTTCACCGCGCGCGACAGCACGACATTCTCGATGTCGCGGCCCATGGCGACAAAATCCTCGGCGGTCTGGGTGTGATCGACGCGCTCGACCGCCTGTTCGATGATCGGTCCCTCGTCGAGATCGCTGGTGACGTAATGGGCCGTCGCGCCGATGATTTTCACGCCGCGCGCATGGGCCTGATGATAGGGCTTCGCGCCCTTGAAGCTCGGCAGGAAGCTGTGGTGGATGTTGATCGTCTTCCAGGCCAGCGCCTTGCACATCTCGGCGGAGAGGACCTGCATGTAGCGGGCGAGGACGACGAGGTCGATGTTCAGGCGCTCGATCATTTCCAGGATCTTCGCTTCCTGCGCCGCCTTGGTTTCCTTGGTTACCGGCAGGTGATGATAGGGGATGCCGTGCCATTCGACGACGCGTTGCAGGTCGGGATGGTTCGAAACCACCGCCGGAATTTCGATCGGCAGGGCACCGATGCGGTAGCGATAGAGCAGGTCGTTCAGGCAATGGTCGAATTTCGACACCAGGATCAGAACGCGCGGCTTTCGCGCGGCGTCGACAATGTCCCAGCGCATCGCGAATTTTTCGCCGATGCGCGCGAAAGCCTCTTTCAGCTCGGCCAGCGCCTTCGGGTCCGCGGAGGAATGGAAGACCGTGCGCATGAAGAAGCGATTGGTTTCGGCGTCGCCGTAATGCGCGGATTCGGCGATGAAGATATTGCGGCCGGCGAGAAAGCCCGAGACGGCGGAGACGATGCCGATCGTGTCCGGACAGGAAATCGTCAGGACATAGGATTTCTTTTGGGGATCCATCAGGAACTCCAATTTTTTTTCTACTGAATGATGGGACAGGCGGTTGGCGCCGCTCAGCAGTCGAGCGTGTGGACGCGCTCCCATTCCGAGGCGTGGCTCATGAAATCATTCCACGATTCAAGCTTGAGCTTGACATAGCTGTCGACGAAGCCGTGGCCGAAGCCTTTGCGGGCGACGGCGGATTTGTCGAACAGGCGCAGGGCGTCCAACAGGTTCAGCGGCAGTTTCGGCGCGTCCTGGATCTTGTGGCCTTCGGCGTACATGTCGATGTCGAGGCGCTTGCCGGGGTCGCGCTGGTTGGCGATGCCGTCGAGCCCGGCCATCAGCAGGGCGGCCGGCGCGAGATAGGGATTGGTCGAGCCGTCGAGCAGGCGGAATTCGAACCGGTTCGGTTCGGGGATGCGCACCATGTGCGTGCGGTTATTGCCGGCATAGGTGATGGTGTTGGGCGACCAGGTCGCGCCCGAGGCGGTGCGCGCAGCGTTGATGCGCTTGAAGCTGTTGATTGTCGGATTGAAGATGGCGCAGAGGTCGGCGGCCGAATGCATCACGCCGCCGAGGAATTGATAGGCGAGGGCGCTGAGGCCGAGTTCGCCCTTGGCGTCCTCGAACAGATTGACGCCGTCCCGCCATAGCGAGGCGTGGAAATGACAGCCGGAGCCGGTCAGGCCATTGAATGGCTTGGGCATGAAGGTGGCGCGGTAGCCGGCCTGTTCCGCCAGCGTCTTGACCATATATTTGAAAAAGACATGGCGGTCGGCGGTGATGAGGACGTCGTCATATTCCCAGTTCATCTCGAACTGGCCGTTCGCGTCCTCATGGTCGTTCTGATAGGGATTCCAGCCCAGTTGCAGCATCGAATCGCAGATGCTCTTGATGAGGTCATATTGCCGCATCAGCGCGAGCTGGTCGTAGCAGGGCTTGGGGTAGGAATCGGCGGGATCGGCGAGCGACCTGCCATCCTTGTTCAGCAGGAAGAACTCGCATTCGACGCCGGTTTTGAGCTGGTAGCCCAGCGCCTTCGCTTTGGCGATCTGGGTCTTGAGAATCTGGCGCGGCGCGTCCTCGACCGGCTTGCCCTCGCAATAGAGATCGGCGGCGAGCCAGCCGACCTCGGGCTTCCACGGCAGCTGGATCAGGCTGGCGGGATCGGGAATGGCGAGCGTGTCGGCATGGGCAGGGGTCATGTCGAGATGCGAGGCGAAACCGGCGAAACCCGCGCCGTTCTTCTGCATGCCCGCGATGGCTGCGGCCGGGGCGAGCTTCGCGCGCAGCACGCCGAACAGGTCGACATAGGAGATCAGGAAATATTGAATGCCGCGCTCGGCGGCGATTTTGGCAAGATCGGCGGTCATTCTTTTCCTCGGGACGCAGGTCGCGCAAGCCCATCGCGGCGGAGCTGACGCCATAGGAAAAGCGCGAGTAGGCCGAACTGTCAAGAAACAAAATTGAATAGCGTGATAGGGGGCTGAAATTTCGATCCCGCCGGAAAACACTGACTTCGCCGCGGTTTTCCGGGCTCAAACCGGCGGCGCACGCTGTGGAGAGCATCGCAAAACCCTGCAAAAAAATTCCCATTGGGAAAAATTGTTTCATCTAGTTGACAGCGTCGGACGTCGCGTCTAGGTTTTTGACAACATGATGCGAGGAGGCGGCCTGATGTGTGGCATTGCCGGGATTTTCTTCAAGAAATCGGAGACGGGCGGCGCGCTGGGGCGCTCTCTCGTCAATATGCTGGACGGCTGCCAGCATCGCGGGCTCGATTCGACCGGCTTCGCGCTTTACGAAAACGGCTTCAAGGGCCTGCGCCTGCGCTTCATTATCGATGAGGACGCCGAGGCCGCCGTCGCCCGGATCAAGACGGTTCTGGCCGAGCAGGGCGCGAAACTGCTGAGCGAGAAGCGCGAAGGCGCGAGCCTCGTCGTCGAGGTCGAATATGACGGCGAGATCCGTCCCTTCGCCTATGCCATGGAGCATGCCGCCAAGCTCGTCTCCATCGGCTCGTCGCTCGACATCATCAAGGATGTCGGCACGGCGCGCGATCTCGACAGGATCTATGGCGTCGGCGCCATTTCCGGCTCGCATGGCGTCGGCCATGTCCGGCTCGCCACCGAATCCGAGGTCAAGCCCGAGGCCGCGCATCCGTTCTGGGCGACCGGCTTTTCCGATGTCGCCATCGTCCATAATGGCCAAATCACCAATTACTGGAAAATGCGCCGCCGGCTTGAGGCGCGCGGCTTCGAGTTCCGCACCGACAATGACAGCGAACTGATCGCGGTCTATCTCGCCGACAAGCTGGCGCAGGGCGAGACGCTTGAGCTTGCGCTGGAGCAGTCCGTCGACGATCTCGACGGCGTGTTTTCCTTTCTCGTCTCGACCAAGGAAGGCATTGGCTTCGCCAAGGACCGGCTCGCCGCCAAGCCGATGGTGATGTTCGAGGATGACGATCTCGTCGCCATCGCCTCCGAGGAAGTTTCCCTGAACCGGCTCTTTCCGGGCCAGCCCCTCACCACCGCCGAGCCTGCTCCGGGGACGTTCCGCACATGGTCACGCTAGATCTCGCTCAAATCTCCGTCCGCGACGCCAATGAGGCGATGCGCGCCGCCGCCGCGCGCGGGGAGAATATCGAGCTGCTCAATCCCGACGCCCGCCATCATCTCGGCGTCGGCCTGGTCGCGCCGGTCAAGGTGACGATTCGCGGTTCGGCCGGCTATTTCTGCGCCGGCCTGTCGCATGGCGCGCGGTTCGAGATCGAGTCCAATGTCGGCTGGGGCGTCGGCGACAGCCTCTATGACGGCTCGATCGTCGTGGGCGGCAACGCCAGCGCCATCGCCGGCGTCGCTTTGCGCGGCGGCGAGATCGTGGTGAAGGGCAATATTGGCTCGCGCGCCGGGCAGGTCATGAAGGCGGGCACGCTGCTGTGCTGCGGCAACGCCAGCTTTCTCGCCGGATACATGATGTATGGCGGCCGAATCGTCATTCTCGGCGATTCCGGAGAGCGCGTCGGCGAGGACATGAGCGCCGGCGCCATTTATGTCGGCGGCAAGGTGCAGAGCCTCGGCTCCGACGCCAGGCTCGCCGAAATGACGCCCGAGGAAGACGCCGACATCCACGCCTTCCTGAGGAAATATGGCGTGGCTTTCGACGGCGTCTTCCAGAAGATCGTCAATGCTGGCAATAAGCTGCGCTATGGCGTCAACGAGCCGGTTTCACGTCCGCTGCCCTATACGGTCGCCGAGGGCGGGACCTATTGGAACGCCAAGGTGGCGGAGGATATCCACGCCAAGGCTCTGATCGGCCGCTATCGCCTGCGCGGCTATGGCGCGGCCAAGGCCGTGCCGCATTTCAACGATATCGCGCTCAGGCTTGATCCCGCGCGCATCCGCGCGGCCAGCGACGCGCTTGCGAGCGTCAATCTGAAGACGAAAATAGGCGATCGCAACGGCGCCAAGCCGCTCGAATTGTCCATGCCGGTGCTGATCGCGCCGATGAGCTATGGCGCACTCTCGAAATCGACCAAGATCGCGCTGGCGCGGGCCTCGAAACTGGCCGGAATCGTTGAGAACACCGGCGAGGGCGGCATGTTGCCGGAGCAGCGCGCCGAGGCGGGACAGCTGATCTATCAATGCCTGTCGGGCCGGCTGGGCTGGAACATCCATGACATGCTCAGGGCCGACGCGCTGGAAATCTATATTTCGCAGGGCGCCAAGCCCGGCCTCGGCGGCCAGCTGATGGCCAAGAAGGTCACCGCGCAACTGGCCGCAGTGCGCGGCATTCCGGAAGGCATCGACCTGCGCTCGCCGTCGCGCCATCCCGACATCATGGGCGCCGACGATCTGGTCATCAAGGTCGAGGAATTCCGTGAGGCCACCGCCTACAGCAAGCCAATCTCGATCAAGATGGGCGCCGGCCGCGTCCGCGACGACATCAAGATCGCCTATAAGGACGGGTTCGATTTCGTCCAGCTCGATGGGCTGCAAGGCTCGACCGGCGCGGCCTCGACCGAGGTGCTGGAGAATGTCGGCATTCCGACCCTCGCCGCCTTGCAGGAGGCGCTCGACGGATTGCGCGAGATTGACGCAGGGACCGACATGCCCATCGTGCTTATGGGCGGCATCAAGGATGGCGTCGACGCGGTAAAGGCTCTGGCGCTCGGCGCCAGCGCCGTCGCCATGGGCACGGCGGCCCTGATCGCGGGCGGCTGCATCTCCTGCATGCAATGCCATGTCGGTAATTGCGTCGTCGGCATCGCCACCCAGGACCCCGAACATGAGGCGCGCTACGAGATCGAGCTTCAGGCGAAAGCGATCGCGCGCTTCCTTGAATCCGTGCGCTGGCAGATCGCTACCTTGACTAAGGCGCTTGGCCACAGCGACTTCCGCCAATTGTCGCGCGCCGATCTCGTCGCGCTGACGCCCGAAGCCGCGGCCATCACCGGTCTGCCTTACGAGCCGGACTATCATCCTGAAGCTGAAGAACTTTTGACCGAGGTCGCCTGACATGGCCAGCTGCAAGCCTTTTTCCGTCGATCTCGCGCAGGACCAGAGCGGCCTCCCCCATTACGAGCCGCCGCCGTGCCAGGTCGCCTGTCCGATCGGCACCGATGTCGGCTCCTATGTCGGGCTGATCTGGGAGGGCAAGACCGCCGAGGCGCTGGAGGCGATCAGCGCGACCAATCCCCTGTCAGGGGTCTGCGGAAGGGTCTGCGACGCGCCCTGCGAGCCGGCCTGCCGCCGCGCCAGTTCCGATGGCCCCGTCGCCATTCGCGCCTTGAAACGCTATGTGCTCGACGCATTGGGCCCGAGCTATCGCCTGCCGCCGGTCGCGCCCGACAAGCCGAAAAAGGTCGCCATCGTCGGCGCCGGCCCGGCCGGGCTGACGGCGGCGCAGGATATCGCGCTCGCCGGCTATCGCGTCGATCTTTACGAGGCGCAGTCCCGGCCCGGCGGCATGGCGCAGTGGGGCATTCCGGATTTCCGTCTGCCGTCCGAGGTGGTCGAGGACGACATCCAGCGCATATTGCAGCGCTGCCCGGGCATTACGCTGCATCTCGATACGCCGCTCGGCGACAAGGTGACGCTGGAGCAGTTGCGCCAAGACCACGACGCCGTGCTGCTGGCCATCGGCGCCTCGGCGGGCAGGAAGCTGGGCGTTCCCGGCGACGATCTGCCCGGCGTGGTCGATGGCGTGAGCTTTCTCAATCGGGTCAATGGCGGCGAGCGGCCGAGACTGCCCAAAAAACTGGTGGTCATCGGCGGCGGCGACGTCGCCATGGACGCCTGCCGCGCCGCCCTGCGCCTGCCGGGCGTGGAAAAGGTCGTGGTCGCCTATCGCCGGGGCCCTGCGGAAATTCCGGCCCGCGCCTATGAGCTTGAGGCGGCAAAGGCCGAAGGCGTCGAGTTTCTTTACAATGTGGCGCCCAGGGCGGTCGTCGGCGCCGAGGGCGCCCTGACGCTCAAATGCGCGAAGACCGCGCTGGGCGCGCCCGGGACCGATGGCCGCCGCGCCTTCTCGCTGGTCGAAGGCTCGGATTTCGACCTAGATTGCGGCATGGTCGTCGCCGCCGTCGGCCAGAAGGCCGTCAGCCTCGAACTGGCCAAATATGGCCTCATGAACGGCGACAAAATATCTACGCGCGCTGCCGACATGGGAACGAGTCTTTCGGGCGTATTCGCTGCGGGCGATGCCGCCTTTGGCTCGTCCACCCTCGTCCAGGCCATGTTTCAGGGCCATAAGGTCGCCTATTATGTGCTGGCGGCGCTGGAAGGCGTCGCTCATCCGGCGCCCTATCGCACGCCCTATCGCACGCGCAATGTTCCGGTGGCGCAGGATATCGCCTGGGAAAAACTGCCGCCGAAGGAGCCGCCTTTCATCGGCGTCGCAAAGCCCGATCCCTTTGGCGACGCCGAAGCCGGATATGACTCGAAGACGGCGAAGGAACAGGCGGCGCGCTGCTATCGCTGCGACACCGAGACCGGCTCGGCCGATTATTCGGTCAAGACCCGCGAGGCGATTTTCGCCATGGCCCGCGCCGATTCCGGCCCCGCCGAAGTCGCTGCGCTCACCCGCGCCAAACTGGAGAAGCGCGCGGGACCGGTCCTCGAAGCGATGGCGACTTTCGACGAAATCGTCTTCCTGCCCGCCAATCTGACGCGACTGGTGATCGACCCCTATCGCGAGGCCTGCAAAACCGCCACTTCCCTTGGCGGTCTGAAGCTGGCGCAGCCAATTCTGGTCGCCGGCTTCGACGACGCGCCGGCGGAATTGCGCGGCGCGGTCGCGGCGGCGCTGGTCGAAGGCGGCGGCGCCTATGTCGGCCGCGCGCCGCTGCCCGACGCGGCTGCGCATTGGCTGCAAATCGTCGATGGGCCGGAAGACGCCTCTCCTGAGGCCGCGGCGACGCTGCTGCGCGTGACCGAGACGACCCCGTTGGCCTTGCCGCCCGCCCGGCCGGGCCGGCTGCGCGGGCTGATCGCGACCAAGGCGAGTCTGGCGCGGGTCCTGCGCTTCGCCCTGGCGGAAAAGGCCGATCTGGTGGTGCTGGACGGCTCCGGCCATCTCGGCGGCGCCTGGGCCGATCTCGCCGGCGCGCCCGATCTGTCGCTGCTGTCTGACGCCGTCGAAACCCTGCGCGCGCTGAAGGCCGAGGAGGCTTTCCCCTTGGTCTGGTTCGGCGGGTTGCGGTCGGGCACGGATCTGGCCAAGGCGCTGTCGCTCGGCGCCAATGTCGGGATCGTCGAGGTCGCGGCCGGCCTTGCCGCGGGCGGCGCCATCCTGCCGTCCGGGCTCGATTTTTCCGGCGTGACGGCGGCGGATGCAGCCGAGCGCCTGAAGGCCTTCCTCAAGGCGGCGGCATCGGAATGTTCGATGATGGCGCGCTGCTGCGGCAAGACTAATGTGCATAATCTCGAGCCCGAGGATCTGCGCACATTGTCCCTGCGCGCCCAGGCGGCGGTCGGGATCGTCATGGCGGGCCGCAAGAAGATCGCCTGACGGCTCTTCGCTCTTTCATGAAAAAAAGAAGGCCCGCGGCAGTCGTCGCGGGCTTTTTCGTGGCTATGTTTCATTTCATGAAATAAAAATTATGCACAATAAATTCGCAAGCGAGATGTTTTTAAGCAGGAGACGAAGGCGTCAGCGCCCATTTTGCGGTCGCTTCCATAAATGAGCCATCCCAGACGTGGGAATAACGCCGCAAATTCAAGGGCAGAGCCGAAGCGTGGCGCATGGCATGACAATTGCCAGTAATTAAAAGTGCCTGATAGGAAATAACGCGCGGCCATTGGATCGCCGGGCGTGGCGCCGATCCTCGGAGAAAACAGCATGTCCGAATTGCGAAAAGATAGTCTGTCCTTCATCGAGACGTTGGGCCAATCGGTCGCCAACGTTTCCCCGACCCTGACTCCGGCCTTGTCCATCGCCGTGGTCGCCGGCACGGCCGGAACCGGCTCCTGGTTCGTCTATCTGCTGGCGACCATCGCAATGCTGATCGTCGGCGTGAACGTCGGCAAGCTGGCGCAGAAAATCCCTTCGGCCGGCTCGTTCTTCCTCTATGTCTCGCGCACCATGGGGCCGTCCTGGGGCATGCTGTCGGGCTGGTCGATGCTGGCCGCCTATCTGGCCACGGCCATGGCGCTGACCGTCGCCACTTCGATTTTCATCAAGACCATGCTGACCGGCCTCGGCGTGACCGTCGTCCCGCCGACCCTGTTGCTTTACGCCTGCGTTTCGGGGCTCGCCTGGTTCCTGTCGTCGCGCGACATGCGCATCTCCTCGCGCATCGGCCTCAGCCTCGAAGGCGTGTCGATGGCGATCATCCTGTTCGTCTGCCTGACGATCCTGACGAAATATGGCTTCAAGCTCGACATGAAGCAGGTCACCATGGAAGGCCTGTCGCCCAGCGCCATTCCGCAGGCCATCGTGTTCGGCATTTTCGCCTTCGTCGGCTTCGAAAGCGCCGCGACGCTGGCCAAGGAAACGCGCAATCCGGGCGAGACCATCCCGCGCGCCATCAACTGGACCGCAATCGCCGCGGGCCTGTTCTTCGTCTTCACCACCTATGTCATCACCATGGGTTTCGACGACGACGTGACCAAGCTCGCCGCCAGCTCCTCGCCACTCGCGGATATCCTCTCCAATGAAAGCCCGCTGCTCACCGCCTTCGTCTATTTCGGCGCCGCGATCAGCTCTTTCGCTTGCGCTTTGGCCTCGCTGAACGCCTTCGGACGCCTGCTGTTCTCGCTGGGGCGCTACCAGTTCGTGCATCAATCGATGGGCATGGTGCATGCCGAACACAAGACGCCCCATGTCGCTCTCGCGGTGGGCGCGGCGATCAACTTCGTGCTTTGCGCCGCCTTCGTGAACGCCGGGGCCGAGACCGACACTTTCGGCTGGTATGGCACGCTGGCCTCGTTCGGCTTCATCCTGGTCTATCTGCTGTGCTCGATCTGCGCGCCGGTCTATCTCGCCAGGCTTGGCGAAGCGACCGCCAAGGATTACGCCTTCGGCGCTCTTGGCGTTGTGCTGATGGCCGCCTCCGTGGTCGGCAGCATCTACCCGGTTCCTGCCTATCCGCTGAACCTTCTGCCTTACATCTTCCTCGCCTATCTGGCGGCCGGCGTGGCCTGGTTCTTCATCCTGAAGGCGCGCGCGCCGCAGACGCTGCTGGGCATCGAAAAGGACATGGAGGTCGCCGGCGAAGCCTGACGCGCCGGTCCAACAGGGGAGCGAAGGGGAGACCCTTCGCTCCCATTTGCGTTTCCTCATTTTTTGCCGCTCACTGGGCCTGAAAGGCGAGGCCGAAATGACGTCCGATGCTCCGCCTGCCGTCGCCGCCGGCTGGTCGCTGGCTTATCGAACCGCCTGCGCGGGCGACGGCGAGGCTCCCGAATTCCACGCCTTCTGTCGCGGCGAGGATTTCGGCGCGCCCCGGCGCGGCGCGCTTGCGGTCCTGACGCGCGGCGATATTTCCGGCCTTGCCGCCGGCGAAGCGGCGCAGATCGCCGGGCGCCTGTTCGCGGAAGGCTATTTCGGCGCGCTCGGCACGCTTGGTCCGGCGCGCGCCGCCGCCCGCGCCCTTTCCAGCGCCAACGCGTGGATGTTCCAGCAGGCGCGCAGCGATCCGCAGCGGCGCGGAATGGCGGCCTCGCTTTGCGCTATCCTCTTTCCGGCGGGCAAGAAGCTGCTGGCGCTGAATCTCGGCGATAACCGCATCTATCTCCGGCGCGGCGGCCAGACCCAGCTCTTGACCCGCGATCATCTTCGGCCGCTCGCCTCCGGCGGCGAGGCGCTGGTTCGGGCGCTCGGGCTCGACGAAGAGGCGCAGGCGGATGTCGTCGAGATCGAGGCTCAGGCGTCCGACCGGCTCGTACTGGTCAGCGCCGGGCTTTGGCGGGCAATGACCCCCGAGCGCCTCGAAACGCTGCTGGCGGGCGACCTGTCCGACGCGGCCCTGACCCGCGCGCGAGCGGCGGGCGCGGCGCTGGCGCTCGATGTGCTGGCGGCGCCGTCCTCCGCCCTTGAAGATATCGCGGCGGAGTTCGCGCGCCTCCCGATTCGGCCCCCGCCTCATGAAGGCGATATGCGGGACGGCTTCCTGATCGGCCGCACCATCTATCGTGGACGCTACACCCTGCTGAAACGCGCGCGCGATACGCTTGAAAATCGCGATGTCGTGCTGAAGCTGCCTCTGCCCGCGATGGGGCAGGACCCGGTGTTCCAGGCCGGCTTCCTGCGCGAGGCCTGGATCGGCGCGCGGACGCGCAGCCGCTGGACGGTGGACTATCTCGATCTTCGCGCCGAACGCCGAAGCAGCCTCTATCTCGTCATGCCTTATTATCGCGGCGCGACGCTGGAAGACCGCCTCAAGACCTCGCCGCCCGTGTCGATCGCCGAGGGCGTCGGCATCGGCATCAGCCTGTGCGACGCCATCGAGGATCTGGCCAAGAAGCAGATCGTCCATCGCGACATCAAGCCGGAAAACGTCTTCCTGCTCGAAACAGGCGAGATCAAATTGCTCGATCTCGGCCTCGCCGCCCTCCCGGGGCTTGACGATTCCGAGGCCGACGCGTTGGGCGGCACGACGCGCTACATGGCGCCGGAGCTGTTTCGCGGCGCGGCGGCGGGGCAGGGCAGCGAGGTCTTTTCGCTCGGCGTGACGCTCTATCGCCTGTTCAGCGGCGGCGATTTTCCCTTCGGCCGGCGCGAGGCCTTTCCGCTCGCCCGCGCGCGGCGCGATCTGCCGCCCTGGCTTGGGCGCGCGCTGGCCAAGGCGATCGAATCCGATCCTTCGGCCCGCTTCGCCGATGCAGCCGCCTTCCGGCTGGCTCTGGAGCATGGATTGACGCATGAGGAATGGCGCGGGCCCCCGCAAAGGCGCTTTGGCGACAGCGTGAACGTCTGGCGCGCGCTCGCGGCTTTGCTGGCGCTCGCCTGCCTCGCGCTGGCTTTCGGGAGACGCTGACATGACCTCGCCCGTCGCGCAGCGGCACTCTCGGCTGCGCATGGAATTCGGCCTGGTCAGCGCGCAGGGCCGCCGCGCCAGCAATCAAGATTACGCCGCCTTCTGCGCCGGCCCGCCCGGAGGCCCGCGCGGCGCGCTGGCGGCGGTCGCCGATGGGCTGGGCGGCTACAAGGGCGGGCGCGAGGCGGCGGAGACGACGGTCCGCGCCTTTGTCGACGGCTATTACGGCGCCTCGGCGCGCTTCGCGCCGGCGCAGGCGGCGAGCCGCGCGCTCACGGCGGTCAACGACTGGATCGTGGCGCTGGGCCGGCGCGATTCCAATCTGCAGAACATGGCGACGACCTTCACCGCCCTGCTGTTCATCGGGCGGCAGGCCCATCTCGTCCATGTCGGCGACAGCCGCGCCTATCATTTTTCAGGCGACAGGCTGGAGCAGCTGAGCGTCGACCATGTCGCCGAAACGGGCGAGGCCGTTCCGCCCCTGCGCCGCGCCATCGGGTTCGAGCCCTGCGTGCGGATCGACCATGCGCGGGTCGAACTCGCGCCGGGCGACCGTTTCCTGCTGTGCTCCGACGGTTTGCATGGCGTGCTGTCGGCGGCCCGGATCGCCGAAATCCTGCGGAACGGAGGCGCGCCCCGCGAGGCGGCCCGCCAGCTTCGGGCGGCGGCGTTGGCGGCGCGCGGCGCCGATAATGTCACCGCGCTCGTCGTCGATATTCTCGACGCGCCGCCGGCCAGCCTTGATGGTGATGGGCAGCCCCCGCCGCAAGGGCGCGCCGAGCTGCAGGCCCGGCGGAGCCATGACGGCAATGCGCTGCTGTTCTGGCGTGTGGCGTCTTGTGTCTTGCTGGCGCTGCTGATCTTCGTTCTGTCCCGGCGCTGAACCAGTCTATGTTTCGCCGGTGCGCGAATAGACGATGACCGAGATCAGGCGGATCGGGAGCTTCTTGAGCTCTTCCGGGCCATGCGGGGCGTCGGCGTCGAAAAACAGGCTGTCGCCCGCGCTCATCGGATAAAGCTTGTCGCCGTGGCGGTAGACGACTTCGCCTTCGACGATATAGACGAATTCCTGCCCGCTGTGCTGGAAGATCGGAAAGACGTCCGAGGTCTCCGTCAGGGTGACGAGATAGGGCTCGACCACCAGCGACTTGCCGATCGAATGGCCGAGCAGGTGATATTGATGGCCCGCGCGGGTGCCGCGCCGCTCGATCGCCAACCCCTGTCCGGCCTTGACGAAAGTGGCGTCGCGCTGCTCCTCGAATTTGCGGAAGAACGCCGTCACCGGGACATTCAGCGCGCCCGACATGGCCTGCAGCGTGGCCAGCGACGGAGAGGTGGCGCCGTTTTCGATCTTGGACAACATGCCCGCCGAGAGCCCGGCCTGCCGCGCCAGATCGGCGACGGTCATGCCGAGTTTGATGCGATATTCGCGCACCTGCCGGCCGATGGCGACTTCAAGCTGGTTTTCCCTGGCGCCTGAAGTCGAATGCGGATCCTGATCTTTCATCGCGTCGCCCGATTTGTTTTTTTCATTATAGGAAACAAAGCTCCGCCCGGGCAATCATGGCAAAAGGCGAATCACGAAGGCGCGCGCTCGCTCTTGGGCGTCTGGCCGAAGCGGTTCCGGTAAACGCGGGAAAAATGGCTGCTGGCGGAGAAGCCGCAAGCCATGGCGACTTCGACCACCGGCAGGCTGGTCTGGCGCAGCAATTTCCGCGCGCGGTCGAGCCGCAGGCCGAGATAATGATCGGCCAAAGACACATGCAGATGTCTGGCGAACAGCCGCTCCAGCTGGCGCAGGGTCACGCCGGCCGCCTGCGCCAAAGCCTCGCGCGAAAGAGGCTCCTCGATCCGCTCCTCCATCAGCGCCAGCACTTTCAAAACGCGCGGATTGGCGACGCGGACGCGCTCGCGCAGCGAAATGCGCTGGGCGTCCTCGCCCGAGCGGGCCTGCGTGCGCAGGTACCATTCGCTGACCGCCAGCGCCAGGGGCGCGCCGTGACGGCGGGTGATGAGATCGACCATCATGTCGAAGGCGGCGAGGCCGCCCGCGCAGGTCGCGCGGTCGCCGTCGAAGACATAGAGATTGCGTTCCAGCAGCAGGTCGGGAAATTCCTCGATCAGGGCCGGGCCATGTTCCCAGTGAATGGTGCAGCGCCGCCTTTGCAACAGGCCGGCGCGGGCCAGAACATAGGCGCCGCCAGACATGCCGCCGACCGCCACGCCTGCCGCCGCGGCGGCGCGCAGGCGCGCGAAGGTCGGCTTGTGGTCGAAGGCGGCGGGATTGCCGCCGGCGCAGACGAAAAGCTGGTCGAGCCGCCCCGCCTCGTCCCACGCAAGGTCGGGCGCGATGTCCAGCCCGACCGAAGCGCGCGCGGGGGCGCCGTCGACGCTCAGATGCGACCAGCGATAGAGCGCGGCGCCGGCCAGCGCGTTGGCGGCGCGCAAGGGCTCCACAGCCGAGGCGTAGGACATCAGCGGAAAATCCGGCAACAGCAGGAAGCCGATGTGGCGGGTTTTTTCGTCGGGCGGCAAATGCGGGCCTGTTGGTCGTAAACAGGCTAGTAATAGTCGCTTTCAGGCAGGAGCGCAAAGCGCGGCGCGGGGATGATGGTTGCAGCGGCGGTCGCGCCGCGCTGCAGGCGGCGGAACTTCATGCGCTATTCGCTTTTCAACGTGATCGTCAACGGCTTGACGGGAAACCGCTTCGCGACGCCAGCCTGGCGCGATCCGGAGCCCAGGCCGTCCTATGACGTCATCATCGTCGGCGGCGGCGGCCATGGCCTCGCTACGGCCTATTATCTCGCCAAACATCATGGCGTCCGCAATGTGGCGGTGATCGAAAAGGGCTGGATCGGCTCCGGCAACGCCGGGCGCAACACCACGATCTTCCGCTCCAATTACCTGCTGCCGGGCAACGAGCCCTTTTACGAATGGTCCGTGAAACTCTGGGAGGGGCTGGAGCAGGAGCTGAATTACAATGTCATGGCGAGCCAGCGCGGCATTGTGAACCTGATCCATTCCGATGGGCAGCGCGACGCCTATGTGCGGCGCGGCAACGCCATGCGCCTCGCGGGCGCGGATTCCGAACTGCTCGACCGCGAACAGGTGCGGGCTCTGGCGCCCTTTCTGGATTTCGACAATGCGCGCTTCCCGATCAAGGGCGGCCTGCTGCAGGCGCGCGCGGGCACGGCGAGGCATGACGCCGTCGTCTGGGGCTATGCGCGCGGCGCCGACCAGCTCGGCGTCGACATTCTGCAAAATTGTGAAGTCACCGGTTTTCTGCGCGACGCCGACGGCGCGGTGACCGGCGTCGAAACCATTCGCGGAACAATTCGCGCCAACAAGGTCGCCCTGGCGGTCGCGGGTTCGTCGTCGCGGCTGGCCTCGAAACTCGGCCTGCGCCTGCCGATCGAAAGCCTCGTGCTTCAGGCCTTCGTCTCCGAGGGCGTCAAGCCGCTGGTTCCCGGCGTCATCACCTTCGGCGCCGGCCATTTCTACATCTCGCAATCCGACAAGGGCGGCCTCGTCTTCGGCGGCGATATCGACGGCTATAATTCCTACGCCCAGCGCGGCAATCTGCCGGTGATCGAGGATGTGCTCGAAGGCGGCATGGCGGTGATGCCGCTGATCGGGCGCTTGCGCCTGCTGCGGCAATGGGCCGGGCTGTGCGACATGACGATGGACGGCTCGCCGATCTTCGAGATCGGCCCGCTGCCGGGCCTCTATCTCAACGCCGGCTGGAACTATGGCGGGTTCAAGGCCACGCCCGCCTCGGGCTGGTGCTTCGCCCACATGATCGCCCGCGACGAGCCGCATCCGCTGATCGCGGAGATGCGGCTCGATCGCTTTCGCACCGGCCATGTCATTGATGAAAAGGGAGTCGGCGCACAGCCGAATCTGCACTGATGCTGATCGCCTGTCCTTATTGCGGCGCGCGCGACGCGCAGGAATTCACCTATCGCGGCGATGCGGCCCCGGCCCGTCCCGATCCGGCCTCGCCGGACGCCGAGGAAAAATTCCATGATTATGTCTATCTGCGCGATAATCCGGCCGGCGCCCATCGCGAGCTCTGGCATCATTCCGCCGGCTGCCGCCGCTGGGTCGAGGTCGCGCGCGACACGCTGACCCACGCCGTCGCGGCGACGCGCTTCCCCGCCGAAAAGGAAGAGCGCTCATGAGCCGGCTGCCGACAGGCGGTCTGATCGACCGCGCCCAGACCCTCCAGTTTGCGTTCGACGGCAAGAATTATTCCGGCTTCGGCGGCGACACTCTGGCCTCGGCGCTGCTCGCCAATAACGTCAAGCTGGTCGGCCGCTCGTTCAAATATCATCGCCCGCGCGGCATTGTCGGCGGCGGGACGGAAGAGCCCAACGCGCTGGTCGAACTGCGCTCCGGCGCGCGGCGCGAGCCAAACAGCCGCGCCACCACGGTCGAACTTTACGACGGCTTGGATGCGGCGAGCCAGAACCGCTTCCCCTCGCTCGCCTTCGATCTGCTGGCGGTCAACGGCTTGTTCTCGCCCTTTTTCGGCGCGGCCTTCTATTACAAGACCTTTATGTGGCCCAAGGCCGCGTGGGAGAAGCTTTACGAACCGGCGATCCGCCGCGCCGCTGGCCTCGGCCGCGCGGCCGACGCGCCCGATCCCGACCATTATGAAAAAGCCAACGCCTTTTGCGACGTGCTGGTGATCGGCTCCGGTCCCGCTGGACTGATGGCGGCGCTGGCGGCGGGGCGCGCGGGCGCGCGCGTTATTCTGGCGGAAGAAGATTTTCGTTTCGGCGGGCGCTTGCTGAGCGAAAACACGCGCGTTGACGATGTCGCTCCCGCCGATTTCGTGGCGAAATCCATCGCCGAATTGCTGAGCCTGCCCAATGTGCGGCTGATGAAACGCACAGCCGTGTTCGGCATCTATGACGATTGCTATGCGGCGATCGAGCGCGCCGGCGACCATCTGCCCCAGCCCGCGCCGTTCCAGCCGCGCCAGATCCTGTGGCGGATCGTCGCCAGGCGCGCCATCCTCGCCGCCGGCGCGCTCGACCGGCCCATTGTCTTTGGCGGCAATGACCGCCCGGGCGTGATGCTGGCGGCGCCGGTGCAGACCTACATCAATCGCTACGCCGTCGCGCCGGCGAAACGCATGGCTTTTTTCGCCAATAATGACGCCGCCTGGACGACGGCCTTCGACGCGGCGGATGCCGGCGCGGAGGTCGCGGCGATCATCGACACGCGCGACGCCGTGGCGCCGGAACTCAGCGCGGGCGCGCGGCAAAGGGGCCTGCGCGCGATCGTCGGCGGCGAGGTCTTCGCGACCCATGGCAAGATCCTCAAGGCCATCGACATTTATGCCGCCGGCAAGTCGGAGCGGCTCGCGGTCGATGGACTCGCGATGTCGAGCGGCTTTTCGCCCAATCTTCATCTCACCTGCCATCTTGGCGGCAAGCCGCAATGGAGCGAGGCGCTGGCGACTTTCGTCCCCGGCAAAGGGCCGCCGGGCCTGAGCGTCGCTGGCGCCCCCGCCCGCGCCAAACCCTATTACGCCCGCTTTCAATTATAAAAAAATAAACCTGGCGACCAATATTGGTACCGGTAATTATACGTTGTCGGCCGATA
>NZ_JASHHX010000033.1 GCF_030056575.1 Rhodoblastus sp. 17X3
CAACGCGATCTTTGGTTCCGCGCCCAAAAGCTGATAAGATTCCGGTGGTCGCCCGGGAAGCTTTTTGAGCCATGATGACCGATGATGAATCTATTTTGATGCGCGCGCCGCTTTTCAGGGCGATGGGGCCGGACATTACCCGCTCCATTGTCCAGAATCGCGTTGCGCGATCATATGATCGCGGCGAACCCATTTTCCAGCAGGGTGACCCGGCTGAATCGTTTTTCGTCGTTTTTGAAGGCTGGGTGAAGCTTTACCGGGAACGTGAAGGCGGCGATCAGGTGGTAGTCGCCATCTTTACTGCGGGCGAGAGTTTTGCCGAAGCGGCGATGTTTCTGGGCGGCCGCTATCCGGCGACGGCGGAAACCGTTTCGCCGGCGCGCATTCTGCGGGTAGATGGCGGCGCCCTACGCCGGGCGATCATTCAGAAGCCGCAACTGGCGTTCGACATGTTGGCGGCGGCATCCCTGCACCTGAAGCAGCTTGTCGAGCAAATTGAACAACTCAAAGCCCAATCAGTGCGGCAGCGCATCGCGGACTTTTTGCTGGATCAGGTTAAAAATACCAGAGGACCAGCAACAATTGCATTGCCCTACGAAAAATCCCTGATCGCCAATCGACTTGGGATGCAGCCGGAAAGCTTTTCACGCGCCCTCGCCAGATTGCGTGGACTTGGCGTAACGGTAGAGCGCGAAAGCGTGCATATTCGGGATGTCGGAAAGCTGGCGGAATTTACCGAAAGGTCGTCGTGGAACGATGAGACCTGAGACTGGCAATCCGGTTGGCGCCCACGTGTTTCAATGGCTGGTGCCTTCCGAAAACGTGATTTTGTTATATACGTTGTATTTGCCGACAGGCTTCGACATCGGCAGGCGCTTGATCTCCTGAAATGTCTCCGCGTCATAGACGATCAACGCTCCGTCCATCTCCCAGACGCTCACCAACGCATGTTTGCCGGCGCGATCGAATTCGACATGGGCCGTGGTTTTTCCGGGCGCCGGTTTCAGCGTGCGCACGACTTGCAGCGTCTCCTTATCGATGATCTGGATTTCGTCCTTGTGCTGGAGCGACAGGAACGAATCCGTCCAGGCGAAGCGGGTTTTCTCGTGGCTTCGCATGAAGAAGCCTGGCCCCGCTGTCTCGATCGCGCCGATCAATGACCAGTTGCTGGTGTCGATAACGCTGATCTTGCCTTCCTTCAGGTTTGGCGTGGCCATGATCCGCTTGCCGTCGCGCAACCAGGAAATGCCCGAGCCCAGATGTGGCATACCCGACAACGGGATTGTGGCGATCTCCTTGCCGACATTGAGATTGACCACGATGGCTTTGCCGCCGTCGCGGTTTGCGCCCAGCAAATCGCGATAAGACGGGTCGAAAAAGAAATCGTCGAGCGGCTCGCTGATCTCGATGCGGCGCAGCGCGAACAGACCCTGCTCAGCGGGAAGGGCCTCGATCATCGATTTCTCATGGCTATGCACAAGGCCAGCATAGACCGGCGCCGCGTCGGGATCGGTGGAGATTTCCCATATTTCAGGCACGTCTTTTAGCGCCGCAACAAAACTGTTGCGTTCGGGGGCCTGGTAAACAGCGGAAACGCGCGAGGGCTTTTTGTCGCGGTCGGCGACGTCGAAAATCTTCTCGATCTTCAGATTGTCCGCCGACAGGATCACCAGCGTATCCGGCAGATAATTGGCGACCGCCAGATATTTGCCGTCTTTCGAAAGGGCAATGTTGCGTGTGTTGATCCCGGCGCGGATTTCCGCTGTGACCTTCAGCGTCCAGAGGTCGTATTTCGTCACCCAGCCGTCGCGCGAGGAGAAAAAGACGTAGCGTCCGTCCGGAGTGAATTTCGGCCCGCCATGCAGCGCGAAGCGGCTGGCGAAACGGGTGATCGGCTCGAATTTGTCGCCGTCCAGAATAGTGACATGATGATCGCCGCCCTCGACGACGACAAAGAGATTGAGTGGATCCGCTTCGAACACTGGCCTCGCGACGGCCGGCGCCTGAGTCAAGACGCGCGAGGCTTCGATCTCATTGGCGCCCCAATGCGGATTGGTCGCTGGCGGGGAATAGACAAAAGCCGCCAGCGCCTTGATGGAAGCCTCGTCGAGTTCGGCCTTGAAGGAGGGCATTTGCGTCGCCGCGCGTCCGTCGCGGATCACGGCCTCGGCGCCGGCCTTGCCGAGGCGGCCGAGATTGTCCGGCAGCAGCGCGGGGCCGACCGCGCCAAAACGGTCGCCGCCATGGCATGCGGCGCATTTCGACTGGTATAGGGAGTTAATGTCGGGATCGGCTTTGGAGGTCGCGCCGAACGCCAGGGAGATCGCCGCAACCGCGACGAAATTCTTATACCCGCGCTTTTTCATTTCGAACTCCCCGGAACGGGCGCATCACCAGACGTTCGGCCTCGGGCGCGCCGATTTCCTCGTCGGTCAGATAGCAGGCCGGATCCTCGGCGAAGGCGTCGCCGCTCAATTGCAGGGCGCGCACTCGCGTATTGCCGCCGCAGATATCGAAAAACGCGCAGGCGCCGCAGCGGCCCGAAATCTTGCGCGGGCGTTGTTTGAGCCCCGCCATGATGGGGTCGGATACATCGGTCCAGATTTGCGAAAACGGCCTCTGACGAACGTTTCCCAGAGAATAGCTCCACCACATCGTGTCCGGATGAACATTGCCGAGATTGTCGATGTTGGCGACATTGACGCCGGTGGCGTTGCCGCCCCATTGCGCCAGCTTGGCGCGCAAATGGCTGGCGCGTTCGGGAAAACGCCGCAAGGCCCATTGGTAGAGAAGCACCGCGTCGGCGTCGTTGTTGCCGGTTACGAATTCACGGGTGTCGCCGCGCTCCAGCGAGGCCCAGGCGGTCTCGAACAAATAGGTCATGGCGTCACGGGTGACGCTCCAACTTGCGTCGTCACCGCGGTTCTTGTTGCCGCGGCCGGCATAGACCAGATGGGATAAATAGAATTTATCCACGTTTTCGCGTTCGGCCAAAGCGACGAGGTTGGGAAGTTCGCGCCAATTATCGAGCGTCATGGTAAAACGCAGGCCGACCTTTACGCCAAGCTCGCCACAGCGTCGCAAGCCAGCAAGAGCGGCGTCGAAGGCGCCGGCCTGCCCCCGGAATCGGTCATGCGTCGCTCCAATTCCGTCAAGGCTGACGCCGACATAATCGTAGCCGATCTCTGCAATTTGTTCCGCGATTGCGCCGGTCATCAATGTGCCGTTGCTGGAGAGTGCGGTATAGAATCCCTTTGCCTTGGCGCGTCTGGAAATATCGAAAATATCGGGGCGCAGCAGCGGTTCGCCGCCCGAAAGGATCAGCACCGGCACGCGAAAAGCCTTGAGGTCGTCCATGACTTCATGGACTTCCTGCGTTGAAAGTTCGCCTGGAAAATCGACATCGCCGGATATGGAATAGCAATGCTTGCATTTGAGGTTGCAGCGGCGCACCAGATTCCAGATCACGACTGGCCCGGGCAGATCGCGTCTTGGGCCGACGGGCGTCGGGTTCTTGAGTTCCCGCAGCATTTCCGTGAGACGAAACATTTTGTCCTTTCAGCTTCTGCCAGGGGGCGTTGCAAATGCTCCCTGGTATCGGCGCCGACGGGCGTGGCGGCGGCTGACGCCGCCGGGGCCAATGATATTATTCCCCGAGTCGCAGCCCGGTCTTTTTCAGAATCCGGGTGGAAAACAGAATGTCTGAACCGCGGCAGGCCGATCCCAGCAGATCGCCGATGCGCTGCGCTTTCAGCTGAACCTCCTCGCGCGAGGCGCCATGCGCCATCGCGAACAGATTGTATGGCCATTCGGGAAGGGACCGGGGACGTAAATAGCAATGGCTGACAAAGTCCAGCGCGCCGACCCAGGAGCCGAGGCGCTCGGCTTCGGAATCCTCTACATCCCAGACAGTCATCCCATTGGCCGTCAATCCCAGTCGATAATGATTGGGAACGAGGCCTATGCGGCGCACAACGCCACTTTCCATCATCCGCTCGAGTCGCGCGATGACATCGGCCTCTGTGGTTCCGATCCGCTCTGCGACGGCCGCATAGGGATGTGGCTCAAGCGGCAGGCCGCCCTGGGTCGACCGGATTAAGGCCAGGTCCAGGGGATCGGGTTGGGAAACGAGCGGTTTCATGCGCGCACCCGGAATTCGACGAAAAATTCGCGGGTTTTCGGGAATGCGAAAACGCGCAGGCCGGTCTGCGCTTCGATCTCCGCGCAGAGCTCCGCAATGCGCTCGGGCTTTTCGGTCGCCAGAACGAACCACATGTTGAGCGCATGGGCGCGTTGGTAATTATGCGCGACCTCACGGTGGGCGTTGACGAGTGCGACCGTCTCGTCAAATCGCTCGGAGGGAACCGCCATGGCGCAAAGGCAGAAGGCGCCGCCCATGGCGTCGGCATTGAACAAGGGACCAAAGCGCGTGATTGACGCCTCATCGCGCATCGCCTTGATGCGTTCGATGACCTGAGCCTCGTCGAGGCCGAATTTTGCGCCGACCTCTGCGAAAGGGCTGTGTGACAGCGGAAAGCCGCCCTGAAACTGGTTGATGATCGCTCTGTCGATTTCGTCGAGCATTGCGGACCTCATGCTGCGGAGAGCCTTGCGCCCCGTTGCCGAAAGCAACGGCGGGAAAATAGAATGGCCATGTCGCGCGCGGAGCAGCCGACTTTCGCGACCAGAGCATCGACCTCCGTCAGGACAGTCTCACGATCGCGGCCGTGGATCATCGAATAAAGGTTATAGCGCCAGGCGGGCGGGCGGCGTGGTCGCTGATAGCAAAGGGTGACGCTTGGTTCGGCGGCGAGGCTCGTGGCTGTCTCGACGAGAGCCTCGTCGTCGATATCCCAGACCAGCATGGCGTTGGCGTGAAAGCCCAGGGCGCGATGTTTGACGACAAGGCCGAAACGCACGATCAGGCCGGCGCGGATCAAGGCGTCAAGACGGCTCAAGACTTTGGCTTCGGACCAGTCCAGCCATTGCGCGACTTGCCGGAACGGGCGCTGGGTGAGGGGCAGTCCATCTTCGATCGCCGTCAGCAGCAAGAGATCGTCAGGCGACGCGCTGGCCTCCACCAGGGGAGCGGCGATCCGGGCCTTGCATGCGCCGTCGAAAACCGGAAAGCCGAGATCGATGTGGAATGAGCGCAACATGGGGAAATTGAGGACGGGCAGGCCAGTTCGATGCTCGATCCGCGAGAGGGTCGCCGCCACCGCGTCCTGGGTGCGTCCGGTGACGACGAACCACAGATTGACCGCATGTTCGCGTTCGTAATTGTGATTGACGCCCGGTTCCGCATTGACGAGTTCGGCAACCGCTTCAAGCCGTTCCTGTGGCGCGGCGATCGCCGCAAGCGTCGACGCGCCAACGCGGTTGGGCCGCAGTACGGCCCCAAGACGCGACAGGACCCCAGCGTCAACCAGCCGGCGCACACGCAGAAGCGCGGCTTCGGCGCTGACGCCGATCTCGGCGCCGACATGCTGGAAGGGCATCGACAACAGCGGAAAGTCGCGTTGAAAGCCGTCGATCAGGGCTTTATCGATGGCGTCGAGCATGGTCATGACCCCAATCGATGCGCGCGCGCGGCGAGGAAAATCCCGGACGGCTTTTGCGCGGGAATCTCGGCCACCTTGGTGCGGCGCCGAACATCCATCACATCGACCCTGTCGGCGTCCCGCACTGAAATCCAAACCTCGTGGCCCCGAGGCGTGAATTCGAGATGCAGCACGGCCGGCCCCGGCGCAAAGCTATGCACGACTTCGAGTGTCGGCACGTCGATGATCTGCACTGTGTCGTTCTGAGGATGGCCGAAATTGAGCCAGACCTCGCGTCCGTCCGGCCGGGCGACGCAGAAGATCGGTTGCCCGTGCACCGGAATGCGCTTTTTCTCGCGCATTGTTTCGAGGTCGAGCACCAGCGCTTCATGCTGGCCTGCCGCGGGCAGGATCAGGTCGTTGGCGGTTTGTCCCCATCCTTCGAGATGCGGCATCTTGTAGACGGGAATTTTGTTGCGACCCGCGTTATAGCCTTGCAGGACGCGTTCGATTTTCGGTTTGGCGCTCCACAGATCGAGATGGGCGAAGCCATCCTCGCCGAACAGCCCCGCGAGATAATGCCGCGCGTCCGAAGTCACGTTGCCGTCATAGGGCAGCAGGCCGACATCAAGGAATTTGGTGACCACGGGAGTCCCGCTTTCGCCAAAATCGGCGATCCAGATTTCGCCCGCATCATAGAGCGAATAGACAAAACGCCGCCCGGGAAGATCAACCAGGCCGACCGTTTTCGAGGCGCGCCCATTGGCGCCGATGGCGGGAATGGACGCGACTTCCGTCAGGGATTCCGCGTCGAAAACCTTGACGCCGCCGGGCTCGTAATTTGAAACGGCCACTAGCCTGCCGTCGTCGGAAATGGCGCCCCCAATCGAATTGCCGCCCTGCACGACGCGCCTCTCGATGCGCATTTCGAGCAAATCCAGCTTGGTCAGGCCGCCGTCGCGCCCGAAGACATAAGCGTAGCGTTCGCAGGGCGAAAACACGACGGACGCATGCGAGAGATCGCCCAACCCATCGATCCGGCCGAGGCTGATCCTTTGCATCGTCTCAATGACGAGGACTGAGCCGGTCGCGCGTTCGACGATGAGTCCGAGCGAGCCGGTTCCGCGCAGGGGCGGCGTCCGCTCGTCGGCGCGCGCCGCCGCGCCGCCCAGGACGCCGGCGGCGAGACCTGCGCCCAAAAAGCCTCTGCGGTTCATCTGGGAAATCCCTCCTTGAGGTTTTCGGCGATCCAGCGCGCGTCTTCCGGGCTGAGCAGACCGCGCCAGGGCGGCATCGGCGTTCCCGACACGCCGTCGAGAATGATTTCGCCCAGCGTCGCCGCGTCCTTGTTGGCCAACGCGCCGGGCAGCAAGGATGGGCCGAGCCCGCCCTTGAGGGTGAGGCCATGACAGGAGCCGCAATCCTCACGCACAAGCGAAACGAGATTTTCGCGCGAGGTTTGTCCGGCTGCCCCAACGATCGAGGCCAGCAGTGCGGCTGCGGCGAATGTTGCCGCGCTAAATCGCATGGCGGACCGTCCGAACGTTCTCGATCTGAGTTGAAACTGAACCGAGCGAGAGGCCGGCAACCTCGCCGATGATGAACAAGACCGGCCCTTCGAACCGGGCCGCTTGGGCCATTTCGACAATATTGTCGAGACGAGCGATCAACCGCCGCTGCGAGGCCATGGTTGCATTGTTGATGGCGGCGACCGGCGTCGATGGACAGCGGCCTTGCGCCAGCAATTGTTCGGAGATGAACGCAATATTGGCGAGGCCCATGTAAACGACGAGCGTGGTGCGCGGATCGGCGAGGCCGGGCCAGTCGAAATCAAGATCGCTGTCATTGCGACCGTGGCCGGTAAGGAACCGCAGGCTGCTGGCGCAGCCGCGCTGCGTCAGAGGAATGCCAGACGCAGCGGCGGCGCCTTGCGCCGCAGTCACGCCCGGAACGATTTCGCAGGCGATCCCCGCCTGCGTCAGATGCGCGGCCTCTTCGCCGCCGCGGCCAAATAACAAGGGGTCGCCGCCCTTGAGACGCACCACCCGGGCATAGCGCGCGGCCAAGCGCACGAGCAATTGGTTGATTTCGTCCTGCGGAACGGGATGGCATTTTGGCTGCTTGCCAACATCGAGACGTGGAATTCCGGTTGGAGCAAGTGCGAGAATAGGCTCGGAGACGAGGCGGTCATAGACCAGCACGTCCGCTGTCTCGATAATCCGCAGGGCTCGGAGCGTGAGGAGGTCGGGCGCGCCCGGCCCCGCTCCGACGAGATAAACAACGCCATTAGCCATGATGCTGCTCCCGCGCGAGGGAAAGAAGCGGCGGCGCCAAAGCTCCGCCGCTCACTTATTTTAGTAAATGTCTTTGCGCGTATTGTTGACGTTGAACTTGCCTGTGGGCGTGATCAGAGCAGGATCCTTGATGACGGCTTTGAGTTTCAAGGTCTTGTCGTCGACGATGACGATCGCCGATTCCTGCGATTTGGAATTCCACAGGGAGAACCAGATCTCGCTGCCGTCCTTGTTGAACTCGCCCTGAACGACTCGCCGCTGGCCTTCGGCAATGCCCGACCACTGGCCGATCGGCAGCACCGTATATTTCGGCTTGTCTTGCGCCAGATCGGCGATCTTGAACACGGCGACCGACGATGCGATCTCCGCGTCCGGGTTCAGCGGGCTGTCGACATAGAGGTTCTGCGATTGCGGATGCGACTTGACAAACAGCGAGCCGCCGCCTTGTCCCTCAACTTTTTGCACAACCTTCCAGGCTTCGTTCGGGTGTTTCACCGGATCTGAGCCGATGAAGGAAACCGATTCGTCGCCGAGATGCGAGGTCACCCATACCGGACCATATTTCGGATGGATGATATTGGCGCCGCGACCCGGATGCGGCGTCTTGCCGCCCGTATCGACGACGGTGACCAGCTTGCCGTCCTTGGTGTCGACGATAGCGATCTTGTCGCGGGCGTTGGCCGCGGAAAACAGGTAACGGCCCGTGGTGTCAAAGCCGCCATCGTGCAGGAACCGTTCGGCCTTGATTTCGCGCGTCTTGAGCTGGTTCAGATCGGAGTAGTCGACCGCGAGAATGACGCCGCGCTCCTTGATGTTGAGATACCATTCCGGCGCGTAATGCGAAGCGAAGATCGCCGCCACGCGGGGTTCGGGATGATATTCTTGCGTATCCTCGGTCATGCCGCGGGTCGAGACGATCTTGAGCGGCTCCAGCGTCGGGCCGTCCATGATCACATATTGCGGCGGCCAGTAGGCGCCCGCGACCGCAAGCTTGTCTTCAAAGCCCTTGAACTTTGAGGTGTCGACCGAGCGCGCTTCCGCGCCGATCTTGACCTCGGCGACCACATTCGGCGTTGGCGCCCACAGGTCGATCAGGTCGAGCTTGGCGTCGCGTCCGATGACATAGAGATAGCGTCCCGATTCCGACATGCGCGAAATATGCACGGCATAACCGGTCTTGATGCGGGTGACGATCTTCTTCGAGGCGCCGTCGATCAGCGCGACTTCGCCCGCGTCGCGCAAAGTGACCGAGAAAAGATTGTCGAGATCGAGGTCGTTCATTTTTTTCGTCGGCCGGTCGGCGACGGGGACGATGACCTTCCAGGTCTCTTTCATCTCCTTCATGCCGAACTCCGGCGGCGTGGCCGGTTCGTTCAGCAGGTAGCGGGCCATCATGTCGACTTCTTCCTTCGACAATTGGCCGGACGTGCCCCAGTTCGGCATACCCGCCGGCGAGCCGTAAGTGATAAAGTCGCGCAGATATTCGTAGCCGAGCTTCTTTGTGAGGTCCGTGGTCAGCGCCTTGCCCGTGGCACCCTTGCGCAGAACGCCATGGCAGCCGGCGCAACGCTCGAAAAATATCTTGTTGGCGGCGGCGAACTCTTCCGGCGAAAGTTTTGGGTCTCCAGGCTTTTGTCCCGGCTGTTCGGGGGTAGGGAGCACATTGAGGTTCGGCTCGTAGGGCGGAATTGGCGAAGCCGGGTGCGACTGAACTTTAGGCGCAGGTTGTTGAGCGTTGGCGTTTCCTGCTGCGAGTCCGGCCGCGAGCGCCAGGGCCGCGCCGAAGGGCAGGGCCTTTCGCAGATGTTTGGTCATTTCGAACATGGCTGTCCCTCCGATGGAATGACAGAACAGCTATGTCACGCGCGGAGAAGCTCTCCTTGACTTCGGTTAGGCCAAACAAAATTGTGCGAGCTAACCGAAGTCAAAGAGGAGAATTGCGGAATATGCGCAATTGGCCGAGCCCGGGCGGCGGGTTCGGCGGCAAGATAATGATTGAGAAAACCGCTTTACAGGTTCTGCGATCAGGGCTCCTGGCGCTGGCGCTGCTGTTCGCTCCGGCAGTGCGTGCCCAGAATCTTGAAAATTTCGCGCGCGCGGCCTTCGCGCACGACGCCGCGAAAGTCGAATTCGCTGAAAGATCGATCGATGGAGCTCAAATTGTCGAAGCGCGCGCGGACGGTCGCGTGCGCGGATGGGCGTTCTCGACCTGGGCGGTGATTCAGTCGGTCGGCTATTCCGGGCAGCCGGTGGATATCGAGGTCGCGCTCGACGCCAATATGACGATTATCGCCGCGCGGCTGGTGCGTCAAAGCGAACCTATTCTGATCATTGGAATTTCGCCGGAACAATTGCGGGAGTTCGTCGCCGGCTTGAGTGGGCTCGACGTTCTGGGCCTGAACCGCGTGACCGGCTTGTCCTCGGCTCGGCGCGCGGACGCGCTGGCCGGGGCGACGGTCTCCAGCGGAGTGTTTCGCGACGCCGTGGTGCGCTCGGCGCGGATCGTGGCCCGCGGCGTTGGCGCATTGGCGGCTTCCGGTGGGATATTGCGCGAAAAATTCGAACCTTCGGATTGGACCGGCCTGATCGCGTCGAAGGCCATTGCAAGCCGGCGCGTTGACGCGCGGGAATTCGCCAACGCCGTGGGCGGGCGCGCGCCGGAGCCGGATCTCCTTCTGATCGAGGCCTTCGCCGCTTTGGCGACGCCTGCTGGCGTTGGCCAGAATTTGCTCGGCAAACACATCTATGATTCGCTGATCGCGACGATCGGCCCGAAAGACAATCTGTTGTTCGTCGGCGCGAACGGTCTGCTCTCGTTCAAAGGCTCAGACTGGCGCAGCACGGGCGTCTTCGATCGTCTGACCCTGCTTCAGGGCGACCGGACCATCCGGTTGACGCGTGAGATGTATCGCGATCTCGACCAGCTGGCGCCGCCGGACGCGCCGGAGCTACGCGAGCGCGCTCTGTTCATTCTGCCGTCGAGCTCTGGCTTTGATCCGGCAAAACCCTTCCGCCTGTCGTTTCTTTTGTCGCGCGTCGACGCCGACCGCGCGACGCAGGCCGCGCCATTCGATCTCGACTACCGTTTGCCGGAGTCCTATGTCGCTCCTCCGCCCACAGTGACCGATCGCGCCCTGTGGATGGACATCTGGCGGGCGCGGGCGCCCGAGATCGCGGTGCTGCTCTCCATGCTGGCGACGCTGTTCGCGATCCTGCTGTTCCAGGACACGCTGGTCGAGCATCTCCAACTTTACCGGCGGACGCGGATCGCCTTTCTCGCCGTCACGCTCCTGTTCCTGGGGCTCTATTCCAAGGCGCAATTGTCGGTCGTGCATGTCGTGACCTTCATCCATGCGCTGCGGACCGATTTCAAATGGGAACTGTTCCTGCTCGACCCCTTGATCTTCATTCTCTGGGGGTTTGTGGCGATGGCCATGCTGTTTTGGGGGCGTGGCGTTTTCTGCGGCTGGCTGTGTCCGTTCGGCGCGTTGCAAGAACTGCTCAACGAAGCGGCGCGTCGCCTCGGCGTCAAGCAGTGGGAGCCGCCATGGGCGCTGCATGAACGCCTGGGCATGATCAAATATCTGGTGTTTCTCGCGATTTTCGCCATTTCGCTCAATTCGATGGAATGGGCCTTTCGCGCCGCCGAAGTCGAGCCGTTCAAGACTGTGGTCGCGCTGCATTTCATGCGCGCTGCGCCATTCGTGCTGTTCGCGGGGGCGACGCTGGCGGCGGGTCTGTTCGTGCGGCGCTTCTATTGCCGCTATTTATGCCCGCTCGGCGGAGCGCTGGCCCTGCCCGCGCGCCTGCGCACCTTCGAATGGTTGAAGCGGCGTCCGCAATGCGGGAAGGAATGCCGTCAATGCGCGGTCCAATGCCCCGTCAAGGCGATCAATCCGCAAGGGGTGATCAGTCCAAATGAGTGCATCTACTGTTTGAACTGCCAGGCGATGTATCACGATGCGAAAGTCTGCAAAGGACTGGAGGGCCGAGAAGCGCGACGGGTGGCGATGGAAGCGATGCTCGCGGCAAGGAAGGACGCCGGCCATGGTTGAAACGCTCCTCACGCGTAGGCGGACCCTGACCATTCTGGCGCTCGGCGTCGGGGCCGCCGCCATTGGCGCGTCCCGCGCTTCAGCGGATTTCGAGTGGCGCGGCGAGGCGATGGGCGCGCAGGTCCGGCTGCTTTTCGCGGGCGAGGGCTATGTCGCGCCGCAGATCGCCGTCGAGGCCATTCTGGAGGAAATTGAACGCCTTGAGCGCATTTTCAGCCTTGCGCGCGAAACGTCCGAGCTGTCGCGTCTGAACAGGCAGGGCCGACTTGACGCGCCGTCGCCGGACCTTGTCGCCGTCCTGAACCTCTGCGCGCGCGCCCATCAAGCGACAGGCGGGCTGTTCGATCCGACCGTGCAGCCGCTCTGGAACCTGTATGTCGATTGGTATGCGTCCGATCTCGACCGGACGCCGCCGGATGGGCCCCGCTTCATTGAAGCGCGAGAGCGAGTCGGATTCGAACGCGTGGCTTTCGATGCCGGCGGAATATCCTTGTGCGCCGGAACAAGCATGACCTTGAATGGCGTCGCCCAGGGCTATGTCACCGATCGCGGCGCCGACTTGCTGAAACGATACGGATTTTCGCGGGTTCTGGTCGATCTTGGCGAAATGCGTGCGCTTGGACGTCCGGCCAAGGGGCGATGGAAGATCGATTTGCCGGAGGGCGGCGGGACGATCGGCCTGCAAGGCGGTTCGCTCGCGACTTCGGCCGGATCGGGAACAGTTTTCGCCCACAACGGCGACCATCATCTTTTTGATCCGCGGACCGGGCGGCCGGCGCGTTCCTGGCGCTGGCTGACCGTCCACGCCGGTTCGGCGATTGTCGCCGACGCTCTGTCGACGGGCCTCTATATCGCCTCACGGGCGGAAATCGCGCCGATGATCCGGGCGTTTCCCGACGTTTCCGTTTGGGCGGCGGATTACGAGGGTCGGGCGTTCCGTAGCCCGGCGCAAGGCGAATTTGGCGCATCCCTTGAGATGAGCTGAGCCTTGCGGTCTATACCACCTCTTGCGGGGCCCAAATTCGCGTCGATTAAGACAATTCCGAATTAGAGCGCCAATACTGTCTCCATCTCGACAGTCGAAATCCTGTTCGCGCGCCCGCGCTTTTCATAGGCGGCCAAGAGCTTGGAGGTGGAAGACGTCGGCGCCGCATTGCCTTCCAGTTGGGCGATGCAATTCCGGATTCGCGGATCCCTCGCCATTCGCGCCGCCTGCTGGTCTGGGGAAAGACCTGCGAGCAGCGGGCAATTGCCGGGATCGAAACGCCCCTTGGTGGATGTTGCATTGCACATGATTTCCGCCCCGAGCAGTTGCGAACCAGCAACGCGTTATCGCCCGAGGCATGCCCCGGGCGACAAACATATTAAACCGGGAAACGGCGCGGTTCGCTTTGATCGAGATCAACTGGCCATGCAAGCGGACTGCGGCGCGCAATCGGATTCGGGCGGGCTTTTCGCGGAACGGTTGGTCAGAAACGTCGATGTGACCTGGTCGACGCCGCCAACATGATTTGCGACGAGGTGGGCCAGGACAAAGCCGATTTGGTGACGTTGCACCCTTGCGTCAGCTGTCGCGAGATAAGCCCGCATCGTCTCGACCTCTCGAAGCAGGGCGGCGTGCTGCGCCTTGTGGCAGGACAGAATCGGAACCTGCTCCCGTTCCATCATGATTTCTTCGCGGCTGAAATGATCGCAAATTTCCTGAGCGATGGCTTCGAACAACGGTAACAGTTCCGCATCCCTGGTCTGTGGGAGAGTGCTGAACATGTGTTCGAGCACGGCATGGTCCCGGTCCATGAGCGGGACGCCGAGGGGCAGCTTCGGTAAATTCATGACGTCCTCGAAAAGATGGTGCGTTCAAACCTGAATGCGCAATTTTTCGCCGGGGCGCCTTGACGGAAGTCATTTGCGAAGGCCGTGATTCCCAAACGGGCCATATCAGGCGTGCGGCCAATCTGGCGACGAGATGAACGCTATGAATTGTTTTCGCAGCAGTCCAGATTGCCGCAGTCGCCCACCGGCCCTTTGTGGAGAAACCATGATCGATGACATCATTCTTGCGCGAGCCCTGCATGTGCTCGCTCTGGTCCATTGGATCGGCGGCGTCGCTTTCGTGACTCTGGTCGTTTTGCCTCTTGCCCGTTCACGCGCGTTGGCGACGGATGCGTTGGCGTTGTTCGAGACTGTGGAGCGGCGTTTCGCGGCCCAGGTCCGCGTCTCGATTCCCCTCGCGGGCGCAGCCGGTCTGTGGATGACCTATCGATTGGATCTTTGGGCGCGTTTCGCCGACCCGCATTTCTGGTGGATGTCGGCGATGCTGGGCCTCTGGCTGGTCTTCATGCTGATGGTTTTCGTGTTGGAGCCGCTCCTGCACGCCCGGTTCGAACAATTGGCGCAACGTGACCCTGAGTCGACCCTGCGCCGCATGGCGCGGCTGCATTCGGTCTTGCTCGCGGTCGCCGCCGTGACGTTGCTTGGCGCGGTCGCAGGGGCGCATGGTTTCTATTGACGCCGGTCGGCTGCATCATGAATGCAGAGGCTGTTGTGGCTCCAAAACTGGGAAGGGTCCCGCCGAAGGCAAGCCCATTCCATTTCAGGCTCCCGCGCGCGGTCTTTCGGCGCATAATTTGACCGGATCGCCTCGATTATCTTCCATCGAACCCGGCGACGGCTGAGCGGAACGCAAAAGTTCGACCGCCTTTTCCCGAAATGCCTGGCAGGCGCGTTCCCACTGACCTTCTCGCGGCGCGACCCAGGCCAGCTGCAGCAAGAGCGAGCGAAATTGGTGCGCCTTGAAAATTTGCGCCTCGAACCGGGCGACCAATTCGACGTAATCGCTGCTTCGCACGAAATCGCCGTTGCGGCGGATGCACACGCCAAGGCACGACTGCGGCGCCTCGACCTGGCCGCACGTGCGACACAGCCAGACGGTGGCGTACTCATCGGCCGGAGTAACGACAATTTGATGCGACGGCTCGCACTGCGGGGACAATCGGAGAATTTCGCGCGCACGGATCTGAAGGCGGCGGTAGGCGCCCTCGTGATCGCCTGTGCCGCCGCCAAGGGCGGCGATTTCTTGAACCACCGCCGCCAGGCTTTCGGCCTGTTCGGCGACCGTGGCGAAACTCTCAAGCAAGTCCGCGTATTCGTCGGCGCTCACGACTTCAAGTTTCCGGAATTCGCACGTTCCGGCGCATGGCTCCGAATTCCCCATGGCGCCGCAGCCTATGCAACGCCACAAGGTCAGGCATTCAGGTAATTGGCTGCCTTCCAGTTCGGATCGGTCGCTGTCGGAGACGGACATTTCGTTCAACTTCGCGGGCGTTTCGCAGGACGGGGAGCAGAATTGGCCGAGAACAAGCCAGAACGTTTGTCACGAAAAGGCGATTCGCGTTTTGGAAGATCACCAAGTGTTTTCAAGTGTCGTCGTGGTCGCGAATGCCGCCGCCTGCGGTGGCCGACAGGCTGGTTAGCCGCCGCAGCCGCCGCAACACGATCCCGCCTCCGCCCTTGCCGCACGTTCGGCCTGGGTCTGGGGGCAGGGAATGTCGCCATAGGAACAGAACACACAATCGCGGCCAGTTTTGGGACGAAGCACGGCGCCGCAACCCTTGCACTCATAAGACGACTGGAAGGAATCCGTCGGCATCTGCTCAGTCGCTCGATGGCCACAGGACGGGCAGGTGATGGTCGATAATGTGTTGGTCGTCATGAGCGGTCCGAATCCGGTTTGTTAGGAGGCGGAGAAATCCATGTTCAGGCGTCGCCCCGAACAAGGGCGGTCGCTCCTTGAGAGCGGCCGAGGCCTGGGCGGACAGAGAAGTCTTCACGCTTGGCGCGCATTGCGACGTCGCCATCACGCGGTTTTCTTACTCGGGAATTGCGAGCCCCTATTTGTCGGGCGACAAATAGGCGACGGATTTTCGTGACCCGCGGCTTCAGGCGTGAGGCGCAAATCGCCAAGTTGTTTTTTCAGGGGCTGCGTCGAAATTTCAGATAAAGTCGGGGGGCAGGCGGCATGAAATTTCGCCCCCTGTTCGCCGCGCCGGGGCCAGCCGTTTCATGGCCTGCGAACCTCACGCTTTCGGCCAGCGCTCATCACTTGCAAATCACTTGCAGAAGATTGCCCTTGCTTCACTTCCGTGCTTGTGGGCAGGCGCAGATTCTCAAAATTAGGCCGATTCATTTTGCCTGTGAAATATCTGGCCGGATTGCGCTGGCTGCAAAAACTGGTTCCTTTCGGGATCGACTGAAAAGAGCAGTGCTTGCAGAACGGAAGCCGCGTAAGCCAGAATGGCCAGCGCTTCCGACGGGACCGTAATCGCCACAACCGGCCTGGCGCGTCGGGCGCCGGCCCTGTGCAGCAGTTGCGCCGCCGCCGCGGAGCGGAAGGATATTATGCGCGCTGCAATGACGTCACTTCGCGTGATCACTGGAGCAGACGCATTTCGCCGTGAAGAGTGTCTGCGCAAGGCAATCGATGTTCATGATCGGCTCTCCTGCTTCTTGCCGTCGGCGACGGCGGCCAAACCCATTGCGAGGCCGGCGATCAGGTCGGCTTCGGCTTCTAGACCGACGGACAGACGCAGGAGTCCGTCGCCGATGCCCGCGACGAGGCGCGCCTCGGCGGACATGCCGACATGGGTCATCGTCGCGGGGTGCGCGACAAGGCTTTCAACGCCGCCGAGCGATTCCGCCAAAGTGAAAACCTCCACGGCCTCGACGAAGCGTCGCGCCGCCTCGGACCCACCCGCCAGTTCAAAGCTGAGCATTGCGCCAAAGCCGGCTTGCTGCGCCCTGGCGATTTCGTGCCCGGGGTGCGAGGCCAGGCCAGGATAGTGGACAACTTTCACTTCCGGTCGCCGCTCAAGGAATCTTGCTATGGCGCCGGCGTTCGATTGCTGTTGCCGAATTCGCGGAAACAGCGTGCGCAATCCGCGCAGCGTCAAATAGGAGTCGAATGGCGCGCCCGTCACGCCGGTGATGTTGGCCCAGTTCGAAAGACTCTCGAAATCCGCCTTGTCCGCCGCGATGACCGCGCCGCCGACGACATCGGAATGGCCATTGAGATATTTGGTGGTCGAATGAATGACGAAGTCCGCGCCCAAGGCTATTGGAAGTTGCAACGCTGGCGAAAGAAATGTGTTGTCGACGGCGACTTTTGCGCCCGACGCGTGCGCCCGCGTCGCGATCGCGCGAATATCGACAACGCGCATCAAAGGATTGCTCGGCGTTTCGATCAGCACCAGGGATGGACAGCGTCGCAACGATGCCGCGAGAGCTTCCTCATTGCCTTGGTCGATGATGGCGACATCGAATTGTCCGCGGTCACGGCGGGCCGCGAGAAGGCGATATGTGCCGCCATAACAATCATGGGGCGCGACGACCAGATCGTTGCGCGCCAGTTGGGACAAGACCAGATCGACGGCAGCCATCCCGGAAGACAGCACAATGGCGCCGGCTCCGCCCTCAAGTTTGGCGAGCGTGTCCGCGAGCATGTCACGCGTTGGATTGGCTGCTCGCGTATAATCATGGGCGCGCGGTTGCTCGAAGCCGGCGAAAGCAAAGGTGCTGGACAATATGATCGGTGGCGTGACCGCGCCGAATGCAGTGTCGACGGCGACGCCATTGGCCGCCGCGATCGTTTCAGGATTTTTTGAATTCGACATGATGTCTAAGCCTGCTGTTCTGTTCCAGCTGACATGGCGCGCAAAGCAAGCCTGGATGCCTTAGCTTACGCGGACGTCGCCTCTTACCACCCCCGTCAAGCGGAATCCATGGGAGCGGCGCCTTTTCCAACGAGCGCGACGTGCTGAAAAAATGTCTCCGCGCGCTGATGGCGGATCGTTCAATCGCCGAGAGTTTGCGGACGCGCAACGATTGGCTTGTTGACGAAGTGCGAAGATTGGCGATGCGACGGGAGTTTCCTTTGTTCGCAAGGAGGCTGACAATGACGGATTCGGACTTGCTGCAGTTGAATTTCGGCGCGACTTCGATTGGAGAGATTGCGGTAAAGCTTCCCGGCGCGATCGCCATTTTTCGTAAACACAAGCTCGACTATTGCTGCAACGGCGGGTTTTCGCTCGCCGCCGCGGTGGAACGACGCGGAGCCGATCTTGCCACTATCGAGCGCCAACTCGCCGGATTGATACCGCAACCAACTGAAACGCCCGACGATCCCGAGGCGATGATTGATCACATCGTTTCCCGGTATCACGACACGCATCGGCGTGAGCTTCCGGAACTCATCCAATTGGCGCGGCGGGTCGAAAAAGTTCACGCGGATCATCCGGAGTGCCCGAAAGGATTGGCGGAATTTCTGACGGAAATGGAGCAAACGCTCGGCGCGCACATGCAGAAGGAGGAGGCTATCCTGTTTCCGATGATCCTTGCGGGACATCCTATGGTCAGTGCGCCGATCGCGGCGATGCAGGCTGAACATGTGGGGCATGGCGAAGTCCTGGAGGCGCTTGCGGTGCTTACCTATGACATGCGGCCGCCAGAAGGCGCCTGCGGATCATGGAGAGCTCTCTATAACGGGGTGCGCAAACTTTCCGACGACCTGATCGATCATATCCATATGGAAAACAACATCCTGTTCCCACGTTTCCTCGATTGATCATCTTGATCCAAAACAGGCCGTCGCAATTCACCGATGCGGCGGCGTTTGGTGGCGCCAAGAAGCATATGCAAAGAGACCGGACTTCGATCATCGATGTTTGGTGAGAATTCGTGAAACATCCGCGTCGAAGCTAACCAAAGTCAATGCCCGATGCGGACGAAGCGGGAAGATGAATACGATCCAGTCGCCATCGAGCTTAGAGGTGGGCGAATCGGCCGTCGATCCCCTGTGATCGCCGGCGGACCTATGGCTTGCATTGGCCGAATGCATTGGGAGCGTGAGAAGTGCTGGCGCTTCAATCAGAATATTCTCGACTGACGCCCTTGCCAGAAGGCGGTGAGTTGTCGAATCACCCGCTTTGGGATGGATGTCGGCAATCGACGATAGATCTGATGTTGCAATGCAGCGTCAGGCGGAAATTCTCGTCCCGCGCAATCATTGCTCTCGAAGGAACCCCTGCTGATTTTCTTCATGTCGTGATCGACGGCTCCGTTGAGCTTTTCTCGCGGTATCGAAATCAGGAGACGGAATTTGCCGTGATCGAGCCGCCGCACGCATTCGTCGTCGCGGCGGTTATTACGAACAGATTCCATTTGACATCGGCGCGCGTGCTTCAGCCATCCGAGATTCTGATGATCCCGGCCGATCGCGTGCGTGAGGCGTTTGATCAAGACGAGTTGTTCTCCAGAAAAATGGCGATCGAACTGGCGCATTCTTATCGCATTGTTACGAGCGAACTCAGGCGGCAAACGCTTCTTTCCGCTGTCGAACGATTAGCGAATTGGATGTTGGACCGAGACGAAGAAACCGGCGGGAGTCACCACTTCGCCATTCCCTTTGACAAAAGAACTCTGGCTGCGCGACTCGGCATGGTTCCGGAAGTTCTTTCGCGGGGGCTGGCGACGCTCGGCAAATACGATGTCCATGTGCGACGCGCGACCGTCGAAATTCGCGATCCGGCGGCGCTGGACCGATTGGCCAAGCCCGAACCGCCTTTTTACGATCCAAAGGAATAGTTTTGTCAAAGTCCCTTTCCTGATTGAATCGCCGGGCGTCACGGTGGCGCGGCGACAAATGGGAAACGTGATGTCGATCCGGCTTCATTGATCGAGGCCGTGCGCATTGGCGATAAAATCGAATTCGCGGTCGACGGCAAGACCTATACGCTCAAGAAAACTCACGTCGTCAGGCACGGCGAATGAAGCAAGTTCACAGCTTCCCGAGTTGCAACGATTGGCCGCGCCGGCGTCGTGACATCTCAAGGCGGCGGTTCGGCCAGTCGGTCGAGCGCGTCGTCGAGGGCGGCGCCGGTGAAGTGAAATGACAGCAGGACAGTGTCGCTGTTCTTTTCGATGATCTCGGCGACGCTGGCGGGCTTCAGGTAAAACGCGGGAGCCGGCGGCATCACGATCGGGCCCGCTTCGGTCGTGGCGACCATCGCGCGCAAGTTGCCGAGATGCAGAGGAGTCTCCCTGGCCACACGCACCAGCGGACGACGCTCCTTCAAATGGACGTCGGCGGAGCGAACCATCAGATTGTCGGCCTGACAATGTGCGATCGCCGCCAAGGTCCGCATCGAACAGGGCGCGACGATCATGCCCCGCGTTGGAAAAGAGCCCGAGGCGATGCTGGCGCCGATATCGCGGACGGATTGCGAATCCTTGAAGGATGTTTTGATCGCTGTGCGGCTATTGCCGAGCGGTCGGATGATGAAGCGCTGATCGCGGAAGCGCAAAATCTCGCGAGTAATATCGTCGCCCGTCTTGCGATAGCCGGCGGCGCGCGCAGCCACACGCTTTTGGGCGGGGGCGCCGCCTGACGAACGCTCGAGAGGTCGTCCAGAGGTCCGACCCGCGCATGCTCTCGATCCCACCTGTTTTTGCGGCATCATGCCAAGTGGCGTTGATCGGGAATAACCTTGGCTTGGACCAAATGAGCGGATCTGATCGCTGCTGATCCGCATAGGTCGCGATGAAGATGTTTGATCGGAGGTTGTGCTTGCTTCAGCGCAACGAAACGCCGGCGAGAACGCGCAAGACTTCCACCTATGTCGACCGATCCGAAATCTCGTGAGATAGACGTAGAGACCCTCGTAGACGACGTGATGCGATGGCGTCCGGCGACGATCAGGGTGTTCCTTCGCAGAAGGCTTCGATGTGTCGGTTGTCCAATTGGACCATTCCATACCGTCGCCGACGCCGCTCGCGAACATTGCGTCGATGCGGAGGGGCTGCTCGAAGAATTGCTCGCTATTCCGCTTTCTCCGCCAGCATGAATAGACCGTGCGGGTCGCGCACGAGAATGCGTCTCCGGCCGCCCTTGACCAGCCCCATTTCCTCCCAGGCGCTGAAGATGCGGCTGACGGTGTGCAGCGTCGTGCCAGTCATTTCGGCGATATCCTGCCGGGAAATCGGAAAATCGATCAAAATTCCTTCGTCGGTCTTGCGGCCTGCTTGGTTGACAAGCCGCAATACTGCATGGGCGACGCGCTTTTCGGCCTGCTGCGTCGACATTTCGAGAATTCGCGTTTGTGAATCCTGCAAACGCGCGCCCAGCGTCCCCATAGTGTTGAGCGCCAACGCCGGATGACGGGAAATCAGTCCTGTCCAGGCAGAATTAGGCCAAACCAGGGCTAGGGAATCGACGACTGCGGTCGCCGTGCCGGGATAGGTCTCGCTCTTGATCGCCATGGCGACGCCAAACATGTCGCCCGGCCCGACAAAACGCACGACCATCTGCTCGCCCTGTGGAGTGATGCGCGTCACGCGCAGCCGACCGTGCAGCAGCAGAAAAAACTCATCGGCGTTTTGTCCCTGGTTGAAGACCGCCGCGCCTTTCAGGGCGCGCAAGGGTCGCGCCTGAGCCAACACGTCGTCGAGGGCCTCAGGCCCCATGCCGACAAAGGACGGTAAGGCGGCGATGAGCGAGCGGTCGATTTGCGCCATAACAAAAAAATCTCCGAATCGAGCGTTTCGAGCATCTACCTCGGCGACCCGCGCGCCGGCTTCGTCGGAGCGTAAATTCCGACCTCAGCCTGTTTGTCGGCGGGCAACGTTACAGGGCGCGTTCGCCGCTACAAAGGAAAAAAGGCGAATGTTCAAGGACAAAGGTTCCGCTTTCGCCCTGTTTAAGGAAATTGATGGAGGTCAGCCGGGGCTGGTGTTCGTCGGATTCAAGGGATCGGGTTTCGCTTATGGAATTCCCGAGAAATAGGGCAGGGAGCGCGGGCGCGCCCGCAATTGCAACTCGTGCGGAGCTCCGAGATTGCGTCGCCGCCGCCTTCGGTCCAGTCTTACCGGCATAGGCGAGAACGGGCGACGTTTGGCGGACCTATCTTGGCTTTCGGATCGGGCCAGGCGATGGGGAAGGCGGACGGGATGTCAATGAGCGGACAGTTTGTTCTTCTCGGAAACGGTCGCGCGTCCCCCTGCGGCCAATCGCGCATAACTTGTAGCGATTTCCTTGAGTCCGATCAGAGGTGTCGACTGAACGGCCTGCGATTGGCCAGGGATGACGCGTGACCGCCGCCGGCCCGCGCCGCGCCGTTTCCATGTTGGCGGTGGCCTTGTCCACGGTGGTCGAGTGGTATGATTTTACGCTCTGCCTCTATTTCGCGCCAACCCTCTCGCGCGTGTTCTTTGGCCAGGACGATATGGCTCTGGGAAAAACGCTGGCAGGTTTCGCCATCGCCTATTTGATGCGGCCGTTCGGCGCCATCCTGTTTGGCCTGTTCGGCGACCGGTATGGCCGGCGACCGACGCTGCTCATGTCGATGGCGGCAATGACTCTGACGATGCTGTGCCTCGCCTTGCTGCCAACCTACGCCCAGGTCGGCTCCGTCGCGGGAGGAGCGCTGATCCTGATGCGATGCATCATGGGATTTAGCGTCGGCGGGGAATATACCGCCGTGGTCGCTTATCTCTTCGAAAGTGCGCCACTTCATCGAAGAGGTTTTGTCACGTCCCTTGCGGCGGCGGCGAGCGAAATTGGCGGATTGTTGGCGGTCGGCTTCTGCGCCGTCCTGGCGCGCAAGCTCGATGTCGCCCAGCTTGACGCATGGGGTTGGAGGCTTCCATTCCTGTTTGGCGGAGCGCTGGCGGGCGTGGTCTGGGTCGCGCGCAACGCGATCATGGAAACGCCGCTTTTTGTGGGACAGCCGGTCGGGGCCCCTGGCGCGATCCGGCCTCTCATCTATGTCCTGCGCAACCAAGCTCGAGGCGTTGCGCTTGGCTTCGCCATTTCGGCTCTGGGGTCCGTTACCTATTACATCGGCATCACCTATGTCCCCTCTTTCCTCGCGACGGCGGGACGGGGCAGTGAGGCTCGGGCGCTTGAATTTTCCAGTATCGCAGCATTGGTCGTCATTGCGGTGACGCCATGCTTTGGCTGGCTGTCCGATCTCGCCGGGCGCAAACCTGTCTTGCTGGGGCTTTGTCTCGCCTGCGTCATTCTTCCAGTCCCGATGTTTCAACTCATCGCTGGCGGCTCCACCGGGGCGGCGATGGCCGGCGTCGCCATTCTGGCGGCTCTCGGCGGTGGCGTCAGCGCCGTCGGCGCGACGGCGACCGCTGAACAATTCTCCGATGCGGTGCGTCTGACCGGTCTGGCCTTGGGCGCCACCACCGCGACGGCTCTGTTCGGCGGAGCTGCGCCTTATGTCGTCCAGACCCTGCAAAGACAGACGGGCTTTGCCGGAATGCCCGGCGTCATCATTGCGGCGGTTGCAGCATGCGTCGGCTTGACGCTCGCGGCTTTCCTGCCGCATTCGCGCGGATCGGCGGCGCGGGATCAGAACAATCCGGCTTGACCGCTCCAGAGCATGGCCGCTTTGCCGCGCCGGGACCGGCGTCCGGAAACGGCGCCAAGCGGAAAAAGCGGTCTAATCGTCATCGAAGTGGGGCGGCAAGGCGCCTCCGGGAAACCCGTTCGGTTCGGGCGCAAAATCAATAATGTGTCGCGTCGCCTACCGTTGAGCGTGCGTTCTCGCCAAGACTGTCGAACTGCGAGCCCATGCTTTCCCTGGTGCGGGGATCGACGATCGCGATCGGCGCCGAAATGGCCATGCCGGCGGCTTGGCCGACGGTGGCTCCCGCGCCGGCCGTCGCCTGCACGACCTTCTCGCCAAGCCCGGCCTTGCCATCATTGAAGCTTTGGCCTCCGGCGATGCGGCGTCCTATCATTGCGACCACTTCCGGACTTTCGGCGAATTTCGAATGCTTGAGCTTGTCATCCGTGGTCACGTCGGTCAGGTCGATCACATTGATCCGCGCCTCCCGGAACATCGACTGATAGGGCTCCTCCTGCGGATTAACAGCGCCGATGCGGGGGATATCGCCCCAGACCTTCCGCGACGCGCCCAAAGCCTCGTCGTCCCGCGCCACGAAAAGCGTGAATGGCGGCCGGTCCTCGCCCATATCGACGATCTGCCGGCGAAAGACGTCAACGTCCACGTCCGGCGAGGCCAGCATCACGCTCTTGATTTTGGGCGCCAGTCGTTTATCGCGGATCGCCATTTGCCGCAGGGCTTCAAGGGTCACCCAGTTTCCCATCGAATGAGCGAGAATGTCGATCTCATCCACCGCTGGATCGCGTTGCAGACCTCGCAGCAGGCGCTCGAGCGCGTCGCGGGAGTAATTGGCGCTTTCCCGGTCATAGGTATAGGAGAACAGATTGCCGCGCGACGGCCAGGTAAACAGGACCGGAACCGCGCCGAGATTCGAATCGTGGGCGATCTGCGCCAGCCGGAACACCGCCTCGGGGAAACGCGTGTTGAATCCGTGCACGAAAACCAGAACCTGCCGTTTGTGGGTGCGGCTCAATTTTTCATGAAAGATTTTCAGCGCTTCCGCCTCGTCGAGGCGGTTGGCCTTCAGCGCGACGAACTCCTTCGACGGATCGCCTGGCTCCGACGAGGAGGTCTGAACATCGCCGATCCTGCGGTTTGCGTCGGGCGGGATCGAGACGGTAATATCCGCGAAATTCAAATTGTTGTCGCGCTCGCCGGTGTATAATTGACCAGGAGCCTTTGACGGCGTTCGTGTCGTCGCCGCCAATATATCGACCGTGCTGGCGCCCGGAACCGTTTTCGCGACCGGGATCAAGCCGCCCTCGGGGCGTCCGGCGCAGGCGGCCAGCGACATAAGCAGAGCCGCGCATCCGGCTCTCAGGCAAATCCTCGCTCGCAACATTTGGACGATCCTTCTTCGCGCGCAGTTCACCTAACATGTCGCGCCTTGCGAGAATAGCGGACTGCCCATCGCTCGTTGGGAGCCAGCCGGCGCCAATAGTTTGACCGGCGCCGGACGCTCCTGTGTGGGCCGCTTTGGAGCAGTCTCTTCAATCGACGTTGGTCGAATGACGGCGGTTGGCGCAATCCTGCCGTCAGGCCTGTCGCCGGAGACAAAGGATGGACCCAAGGGCGGCTATGAGCGGCCCCGAGCTTCGAGTATTCTCAGGCGCAAGAGGAGCGCGCCCATGCAGATACATCTCGTTCTTACCGTCATCGGCCGCGACCGGCCGGGTCTGGTGAGTGCGGTTTCAGAGACCATCGCCGCAGGCGGCGGCAACTGGCTCGATGCGCGCATGGCCAGCCTTTCCGGCCAATTCGCCGGCATGCTTTTGGTCGCCATCGCGCCGGAAAAAGCGGACGCGCTGGTCAAATCGATGCGCCAACTGGAAACGGAGGGGCTGCGCCTCATTATCGAGAGGAGCGATGAGCAGACGGCGGTCGCCGGCCGTTCTCTGCGACTCGAACTGGTCGGCCTCGACAGGCCCGGCATCATCCGAGACATATCGCACGTCCTCGCCGCGCAAAACGTCAATATCGCAGAACTCGAAAGCGAACGTGTGAGCGGGTCGTTCTCGGGCGAAGCCATGTTCAAGGCTAAAGCGCGGCTGACGCTGCCCGACGGGCTCCATGTCGAAGAACTCCGCCGGTCCCTTGAAGCGCTCGCCCATGAGCTAATGGTTGACCTGGCGCTGGAGGATAATTCGCCGCTCGTCCATCGCGGCTAGGCGAACCAAGGCTCTGGCGCTCGGCGGCGATGCTCCCGGCCTCTCGTTTCATCGCCGCCGATGGACCAAACGGCCTCGGGCATGCGGGATTGCGCTCCGGAATGGAGTAGGGGGCAGTCTTTTCCTTTCTTATTCTCAAGCAAATTTTGAAGTCAGCGAGCCGGTGGACCTGCGGCTTGAACGCGCGCTGAAAGAGCGTGGCGCGCGGGTCGCCGCTGTCAACGCGCCGCTTCTGATCCTCGGCGGCTCCGTTCTGCGAGGAACCAGCGTCACGGGGCTATCCGCGTGATCCGTTTCGACAACCGCGACGCCGGGCATTCGACACTTTTCATCCAATTTGGCGCGCCGGATTTCGCTCCCTGACTGCCACGCTCTTGGCCGGTCATCTGCCGAGTGTGCCCTATGCTCTCCGCGACATGGCCGACGACACTGTTGGTTTGCTCGACGCCCTGTCGCTCGACCGGGCGCGCTCCTTCCGGACGAAGTCCGGCGCGCCTGTCATCCCGGTGGCGTGGAGCGCCAAATCGCCGCGATAGCTCCGATTGGCGACCGTATTCAAAAATTCCTGGCAAGCCCGCCTGCGCGTTTTATCGCCTGTGGCGGCTGCGCCGTTCTGATGTCGGCATGTCGGACAGCGCCATAACCTCGCGCGCCAGGCCTTACGTTCCTCGATCCCGTCGAAAGACAATTGAATCGCTCAAAAGACGTATCGCCTTCGGCCAAAAAAAACAGCGTTTCGCCCAAAATAGCGTCCCAAACTCGACGTTTGCGCCGGTACCTTTACGTACCGGACGAGGGCCAGCGCATTGCGCGCGCTCGTAGGCGCCTGTCAAAGTCGAAATTCTGAGGAATGTGCTCATGCGCGACTGCGGGGGCGCATTCGATTTCCTTCCAGGAGATCCGATCCATGGCCACGGCTCCAACCCATATCGTCGTCCTCACCCTTGAGAACGAGAATTTCGGCGACATCGTTGGCAACCCGGCGGCGCCTTATCTGAATTCGCTAATCGCGCAGGGGATGCTCTTCACCAACTTCAGCGGCGAGTCGCATCCGAGCCAGCCCAATTATCTTGCGCTGTTTTCCGGCTCGACCTGGGGCGTCACCACCAACGGTCCTCTTCCCCAATTTTCGGCCAGCGTCCCGACGCTGGCCAGCGCGCTCGCCGCCAAGGGTTACACTTTCGGCGGTTACGCCGAAACCAGCGCGGTCCCCGAACGTCAGCCCTGGACCCACTTCGCCAATTCGGCGGCCGACGCTTACAATTTCAGCGCCTTTCCCCAGACCGCGGCCGGCTTCGCCAACCTGCCCACCGTCTCTTTCGTGACGCCGAACGACACCCACAACCTGACGCCGCTGAGCGACAATGGCGGCGGAATTTCGGCGGGCGACGCTTGGGTCCAGGCCAATATCTCCGCCTACGCCGCCTGGGCGCAGGCCAATAATTCGCTGCTGATCATCACTTTCGACGAAAACAACACCAATCCCGCAGTGACCCTGCCGAATCACGTCACGACCATCGTCGTTGGCGCGGGCGTCCCGGCGGGCGTCACGAACGACTCGGTCGCCAATCACTATTCTCTGCTCAACACGATCGAAAGCTATTATGGCCTGACGCCGATCGGCGTCAGCGCCGGCGCGCCGGCGCGCGCCGTCTATTAGACGAACAATTCGTACCCCCACACCCAGACACTATAAAAAAAAAAAAAAACAAACACAACGAAAAAAAAAAATAAAATTATTAATTTTTATTTAAATAATTAAC
>NZ_JASHHX010000034.1 GCF_030056575.1 Rhodoblastus sp. 17X3
TTTTTTTTTATTATGGGCCCACAACTTTTTTATAAACTAACAAAAATTGGTCGTAAGCGTATTTTTTTTATTAGACACAGGCATAGTTTTTTCCCGCTTTTGTGGCGTAAGCCGCCCCGCGCGCCCCCGAGGCTGCCGAGGCGCTGGGTTTTGCGACCGGCGCCACGCCTTTGCCGCGTGCCGAGGACGCGCCGTCCGCGCTGAAGGCCTTCTGGCATGTCGAGCGCTCGAAAGGCATGGCCTTCGTCGATTTCCAGAACGACGTCGCCGCCAAGGATGTGGCGCTCGCGAAAAAGGAAGGCTTCGTTTCGGTCGAGCATCTCAAGCGCTACACCACGCTCGGCATGGCGACCGATCAGGGCAAATTGTCCAATGTTCCTGGCCTCGCCATTCTGGCGAAATTGCGCGGCCTTTCGATTCCCGAGACGGGCGTCACCATGTTTCGTCCGCCCTGGTCGCCTGTGGCCCTTGGCGCCTTCGCGGGCCATCATCGCGGCAAGGATTTCCGTCCCGCGCGGCTGACGCCGACCCATGCTTTGGCGGAAGAACTGGGCGCCGTTTTCGTCGAGGCCGGTCCCTGGCTGCGCGCCGCTTATTTCCCGCGCGCGGGCGAAAAGGATTGGCGCGAGAGCGTCGAGCGCGAGGTCAGCACGGTGCGTTCCTCGGTCGGCATCATTGACGTCTCCACCTTCGGCAAGATCGAGTTGCAGGGGCCGGACGTCGGCGTGCTGCTCGACCGGGTCTATATCAACAGCTTCTCCACTTTGCCGGTCGGAAAGGCGCGCTATGGCGTGATGCTGCGCGAGGACGGCTTTGTCATGGATGACGGCACGACGGCCCGCCTGTCGGAAGATCGCTGGATCATGACGACGACCACGGCCAATGCCGCCAAGGTGAGCCAGCATCTCGAATTCTGCCTGCAAGCGCTATGGCCCGAACTCGACGTGCGGATGGCCTCCGTGAGCGAGCAATGGGCGCAGATCGCCGTGGCCGGTCCGCGCGCGCGCGGCCTTGTGGCGCAGATCGTCGATGAGGCCGCCGTCGTGAGCAACGAGGCGCTGCCTTTTATGGGCGCGCTGGAGACGTCCGTTCTCGGCGGCGTCAAGGCTCGGCTCTTCCGCCTGTCGTTCTCGGGCGAGCTTGGCTATGAAATCGCCGTGCCGGCGCATCATGGCGAGGCGCTCGCCCGCGCCCTGCTGAAGACCGGCGCGGAATGGGATGTCGCCTTCTATGGGCTGGAAGCCCTGGCGGTGATGCGCATTGAAAAGGGCCATGTCTCCGGGCCGGAGCTGAACGGCCAGACGACAGCCGCCGACCTCGGCTTCGGTCGGATGGCTTCAACCAAAAAGGACTACATCGGCGCCGTCATGGCCCGCCGCCCGGCGCTGCTCGATCCGCAACGGCAGGGCTTTGTGGGATTCCGTCCGCTGGATCGCCGACAGGTACTGCGCGCGGGCGCGCATGTGCTGGAAAAAGGCGCGGCGGCGACGACGGAAAACGACCTCGGCTACCTGACCTCCACGACGATTTCGCCCATGCTTGGCCACTCCATCGGTCTCGGCTTCGTCAAGGGCGGCGCCTCACGCATTGGCGAAATCCTGCGCGCCTGGGACGGGTTGCGCGGGACCGATATCGAAGTCGAAATCTGCCCGCCGGTCTTCATCGATCCAGAAGGAGCGCGCCTCCGTGGCTGAGTTTCTCGCCTCTCTCCCGCTCGGCAAGATCCTGCCGACAGGCCTCCATGGCGTCGCCGGCGCAGAAGTCACGTTGCGCTCAATTGCGACGCAGGCTTGCGTTCTGGTCGCCGGCCGCGACCGCGCCGCCGTGATCGCCAAGGCGCATTCGGCTTTTGCAGTCGCACTTTGCGACGCGCCGCGCCTTTCCGCTGGCGGCGGAATCGAGTTTATCGGCCTCGGCCCGGGCCGCTGGCTGGTTTTGTCTGCACAGGGCGATCTTGCCGCGCGGCTGGAGGCCGCCTGCGCGCCGGACGGCTCGATCTTCGATCAATCGGGCGGTCTGGTCCTTCTCGAAGCCGAGGGGAAGGACATCGGCGCCGTTCTGGCCAAACTCGTCGCCATCGATCTGCATCCTTCCGTTTTCGCGGTGGGCGCGGCGGCGACCATGACGGCGGCACATGTCAACCTGACGCTCTGGCGTTGCGAGGGCGCGCTGTGGCGCTTCGCCATCGGGCGGTCCTATCTCGCCGCCTTCCTGCGCGCTTTCTCTTGCGCCTCGGCCGAATTCGGTCTGGACTGGGCCGGCTGACCCTTGCGGTCGAGTCGCGCCGGTCCGCGCGGCGTTTGATGGGAAGTGAGCGTGACAAATTCGATGGCCGTCGAGCCGGTCAATCTTGCGGGCCGGCTTGTCCACTTGGCGCCTTTGTCGCTCGCGCATTGCGAGGAACTGACGGCGGCGGTGCGCGACGGCGCGTTATGGCGGCACTGGTACACGACCGCGCCCGAGCCTGAGCAGATGCGCGCCGAGATCGAGCGCCGGCTCGGTCTACAGGCGCAGGGCTCCATGCTGCCTTTCACGGTCATCGAGCAGGCGTCGGGCCGCGCGGTCGGCATGACGACTTACATGAACATCGACAGCAAGCATTATCGCGTCGAAATCGGCTCGACCTGGCTCGCGCGCGGCGTCCAGCGCAGCGGCATCAACACCGAGGCGAAACTGCTGCTGCTGGCCCATGCTTTTGAGAGCCTGGACTGCATTGCGGTGGAATTGCGCACCCATGTCCTGAACCATCAGAGCCGCCGGGCGATCGAACGCCTCGGCGCGAAGCTCGACGGGATTCTGCGCAATCACCAGCGCGCCCGCAACGGCACGCTGCGCGACACCTGCGTCTACAGCATCATCGCCCCGGAATGGCCGACCATCCGCGCCCATCTGCAATGGCAGTTGGACAAGGACCGGGCGGACTGAGCTTTCAGCTTCGCGCCAAGGCCCGTCCGCGCGAGTGCGCGGTCTGAAATATGTAAATTGAATAGTGTTTAAAAAATGCGTATTGATCAGATCTGGCGCAGGGATTGCATCGCGTCTGGCGGCGCCTCCGATTGTCGTGACCCGCGCAAAACCGATGTTTCGAACTCCGGAGTCCGATCATGGGCGACAACACAATCCGCCGCGCGGCGCGCATTGGCGTCATCGTCGCCGAATCCGGCGCCGAGAAGCAGGTCTTGCTGAAGCAATTCGCCGACCGCAGGCGCGACGAGGGGCTTCGCGTCGCGGGCGTCGTCGAACTCGTCGCGCCGGATGCGCATTCGGATTGCGGCGCGCTCGACCTGCTGGATCTCGCCACCGGGGCGCGCATCGCGATTTCGCAAAACCTCGGGCCGGGATCTACGGCCTGCAATCTCGATCCGGGCGGCGTCGCCATGGCCTGCGCCGCCGCGCAGCGCGCGATCGAGGCCGGCGCCGATCTCGTCGTCTTGAGCAAGTTCGGCAAGCTGGAGGCGGGTAATGGCGGCCTCCGCGACGCTTTCGCCGCCGCCACGGCTGCGGAGACGCCGGCGCTGACCACGCTGAAACCCGCCATGCGCGATGAATGGGCCGCCTTCGCCGGCCCCTTGTTCGATGAACTGCCGCCGCAGCTCGACGCGCTCGAAAACTGGTGGCGCGGCCTCGCGCGAAAGCGTTCGGCCGCCTGACCCATTTCAAAATTCTTCTGGAGACGCTGATGTTTGCGCGCCTGTTTGCTCTTATCCTGACATTGCTGGCGGTTCTTGCTCCCGGACTGGCGACAAGGGCCGAGGCCCGCGAAATCACCGACATGGCGGGACGGAAAATCACCGTCCCGGACAGGATCACGCGGGTGCATTCCGCGTCCTATCCGCTGACCCTTCTGTTCTATGTGCTCGCGCCGGATCTGCTCGTCGCGGTCAATAATGCGCCAAATGAAAAGCAGATGGCCTTCCTGCCGCCGGAAATCGCCAAGCTGCCGGCGCTGGGCGGAATGCCCGGCCACGGGCCGGCGATGAATCCCGAAGAAGTCCTCGCGCTTCATCCCGATCTCGTCATCGCGTGGCTGGAGCCGATGGGCGAGCATGGCGAGACGGACCGGCTCTATGGGCGCACCGGCCTGCCGGTCGCCTATGTGCGGCTCAATTCCATCGCCGACTATCCTGACGCCCTGAAATTCCTCGGCGAGCTGCTCGACCGCCGTGAGCGCGCGGCGGCCCTGGCCGCTTATATTTCCTCGGCGCTGGAGCGGGTGCAAAAGGCCGTCGCCGCCGTGCCGGCCGGGAAGCGGTTGCACTATTATTACGCCGAGGGGCCGGATGGTCTGGCGACCGAATGCGCCAATTCCTTCCATGTCGAGGCGATGCGCCTTGCGGGCGGCGAGAATATCGACCAGTGCCAGCAATCCACCCATGTCGGGCTGGAGCGGATCAGCCTCGAGCAGGTCATTGTCGGCAAGCCGTCGCTGATCCTCGCGCTCGATCCGCATTTCAGGGATTTGGCGCGCAGCGCGCCGGAATGGCGCAATGTCGAGGCGGTCGGGCAGGATCGCATCGTGACCGTTCCGCGCCTTCCCTTCAACTGGCTGGACCGGCCGCCGAGCTTCATGCAGGCCTTGGGCGCGCAGTGGCTCGCGAGCCTTTTTTATCCCGAGCAGTTTCCTATCGACATCAGGGCCGAAACGAAAAAATTCTATCAGCTTTTTTTTGACGTCGATCTGAAGGACGAGGATGTCGAACGCATCCTGCATTGAGGCGAGGCCGCGGTGGCGGCGCCGGGCGCCGGGCGTCTTGCCGGTGCTCGGCGTTGTTCTCGTCATCTCGGCGGCGGGCGCGATGACCCTTGGCCGCTATCCCTTGTCGCTGCGCGATCTACTCGCATTTTTCGGCGCCCGGCTCCATCTGGTTGCGCTCGCCCCCGAGCGCGACGACCTGCTGCGTAATCTCATTCTCGAAATCCGCGCGCCCCGCATCATCGCCGCCGCGAGCATCGGCGCGGCGCTCAGCGTCGCGGGCGCGGCCTTTCAGTCTGTCTTCCGCAATCCGCTGGCCTCGCCCGGCCTGCTCGGCGCGCTCGGCGGCTCCTGTTTCGGCGCGGCGCTCGCGCTATTGCTGGGTCTGTCCTGGGCGGCGGTGCAGGGGCTGTCCTTCGTCGGTGGGCTGGCGGCGGTGGCGCTCGGCGTAGGCGTCGCCAACGCCTTTGGAGCGGCGTCAATGATCACCCTCGTGCTCGGCGGCATGATCTCCGGCGCCTTTTTCACCGCCTTGCTCTCGGCGCTGAAATATATGGCCGATCCCTATGACCAGCTGCCGACCATCATTTACTGGCTGATGGGAAGCCTCACTGGCGTCTCGCTCTCGCAGGCCCTGACGGCGGCGCCGGCGATGCTGGCTGGAATCGCCGCGCTGCTCGCGCTGGCGCGGCCAATGGACGCGCTGGCCATGGGCGAGGACGAGGCCCGCTCGCTCGGCGTGCCGGTGGCGTGGGTGCGTTATGGCGCGATCGCCGCGGCGACCTTCGTCACCGCGCTCGCCGTATCGCTCGCCGGCATGATCGGCTGGATCGGGCTGTTCGCGCCGCATTTCGCGCGGCTTGTGGTCGGGCCGCGCAATGCGGTCCTGCTGCCCGCCTCGGCGCTTGTCGGGGCGATCTTCCTCATTGGCGCTGATTGTCTGGCGCGCTCCCTCGTCAAGGCCGAAATCCCGATCGGGATCGTCACCGAACTTCTCGGCATCCCCGCCTTCCTGCTGGTTCTACGCCGCAGCCGGAGGAGCTGGACATGAGCGGCCCCGCGCTGGTTGGCGTCGATCTGGCCTTTGACCGGGACGGTCGCAAGGTCCTCGATGGCGCCTCACTCACGATGGGCGCTGGCGAAGTCGTCGCGCTGCTTGGCGCCAATGGCTCGGGGAAGACCACCTTGCTGCGCTTGCTGATGGGCTTCCTGCGGCCGGCGCGCGGCAGGGTCTTTCTCCACGGGGCGGCGCTGGAGGCGCACGGGCGCCGCATCATCGCGCAGAAAATCGCCTATGTCGCGCAGACGCACGCCGCGCCATTTCCTTTTCTTGTCCGCGACGTGGTGGCGCTCGGGCTTCTGCCGCGGACAGGCTGGTTCGGCGCGATACGGGCGGCGGACGCCGAAAGGGTCGACGAGGTCATGGGGCGGCTGAAGATCTCGCATCTGGCGGATCGGCCCTATACGGAAATTTCCGGCGGCGAGCGGCAGCTTGCGCTGATCGGACGCGCTTTGGCGCAGGGCGCCGAAATCCTCGTGCTCGACGAGCCGATGACGGGGCTGGATTATGGCGCGCAAATGCGCCTGATCGCATTGTTGCGCGCGCTTGCGGCCGAGGGGAGGGGATTTGTCATGAGCACGCATCATCCCGAACACGCCCATTGGGCCTGCGACCGGGTGGCCTTGCTTGAGCAGGGGCGGATCGGCGCGGAAGGGCCGCCGGGTCAGGTCCTGACCACGGCGGCCATCGAGAGGCTTTACGGCGTGAAGGTCGAGGCGGTGGAAACCAAAGCGGGGCGAAAGGCCTTCGCTCCGCTCAATTTGGGCTAATACATCGCTTAGAACATCACCCGGCCGGAAACCGTCACCTGCCAGGATTCGCCGAGCTGCGGGCCGTTCAGGCTCTGGTAGATCGGGCCGCCGGCCTCGACCGAGATCGAGGATTTCGCATAGCCCCACATGCCGCCGCCGATTTCGACGCCGCCGAGCAGGCGCACTTTCTGGCCGCCATAATAAAGCGGATTGGCGTTTTGGGAGAGGCCATAAATCTGCGCGTCCTTGCCGCTGATATGGTCCTGCGTGCTGCCGACGACATGCAGCGTCGTGGTGATGTTCGGGAACAGGGTATAGCCGCCCCAGCCGTGGAATTCGCTGAGGGCGCCCCAGCGATAACCCTCGGAATTATAGTCCATCGGGTAGAAGCCGCGATAGGCGAGGCCCCAGGACCAGCGGCCGAGATGGCCGCTATAGGCGAGGCTCGGCACGAGGCTGACCGAGCCGGAGCCCGTCTGCATGCCGTAAGGCGCGCGCATCAACATATAGCTCCCCATCGGGCTGAGCATGGTGATCTGCCGGGTCGCCGAGCCGGTCGGCAAGGTGAGGTTGAGGCCGGCGACGACGCTGTTGATGGCGTCGTGATAGACGCGGTAATTCACGCCGACCATGGAATCGCCGAGGCCGTCGGTCGTGCCGGAGCTGGTTCCCAGCACGGTCGATCCCATCATGCCCTTGAAGGTCGTCATGCTCATGCTTTTCACGACATAGCTGGTCATGGCCATGATCGTGAGATTTTCCGTCACGCCATACATGGCGTTGAACATGTGCATCTGCACGTCCATGGAATCCGGCACGATGCGCAGCATGGTCGGCATGGTCGTCGTCTTGCCCATCATCGTCATCGAATGGCTTTGTCCCGACGGGATGGTGGTCGCGATCTCGGAATCGGACAGCTTCGACGTCCCGATATAATTGCCGCTCATGCCCATGAATGTCGGCGTGTAGCCGAGCATGAACTGGCCCGCGCCGGCCACGGTCGTCCAGTTCAGCGAGGCCGGCGGCGGCGGCCCCATGTTCATTGCGTCCATGCCGGCGCCGTGATTTCCGCCATGGTCCATCGGGCCATGGTCCATCGCATGCATCGACGCCATCATCGGCGGATCGTCTGAAGCCTTCGCCAGCGGCGCCGACAGCAGGACGCCAAGCGCGAGAGGCGCCGCCAGGGTCTTGAGAGGAAGGTGCGAATAGTTCAGGGGAGCGGTCATTTCAATATACCTGCATTGCATATTGTTGCGCGCGCGTCGGGGCGTTGGCCGGGCCGCCGATTGCGGCTTCCCGTTCCTTTCAGCTCGATTCCGCGGCATTATGGGGTCGTTTCGGAGCGTGTCGCGATGAAAGCGCTGCAGGCGGTTCAGATCAATAGGGCCGGTATCGAAAAATGGAATGCTACGAGAATATTGAAACAGCGAGATAATTTTACAACAGGTAATTCGATTACATAATAAGCATTCTGCGCCATTCCTGGCTGTGGCGCCTCCCGGTTGGGCGCCAGGTGAAAAGCCGCCAAAGGGGGGCACAAAGAAATGCGCCGGACAGGCGGCTCGGACCGACCGTTCGGCGCGTTTTCTTGAGGCGGCGCGAAAAGCGCCCGCGTCGTTACTTGACCGCGATCATCACTTCCGACGACTTGATCACGGCGCTGGCCGTTCCGCCGACTTTCAGGTCGAGCTCCTCGACCGCTTCATTGGTGATCGCGGCGGTGAAATGCAGTCCCTTGACGTCGAGGAAGACATGGGACGTGGTCGCGCCCTTCCCGATGTCGATGATCTTGCCTTCGAACACATTGCGCGCAGAGATCTTCATGGGATTTGACCTTTCCTGGTTTCTCAAAAGCGGGACTTCGTCCGAGGGCGCCGCTCGCTTTAGCGAGTCTGGTTTGTCCGGGGGGCTGCGTCCGGTGACAGGCGCGCTCCTCCGCTTCGTGGCTTCATGGTAATGGCTCGCACCGCAGTCGCAACGTCAATATGAAGATGGATTACAAATTCCCGCTTCGCGGGCATGATTCGTCGCTAGCGGCCTTGTATGCGGCGCGATAGAACGCCGCCGGCGGCGGCGAAGGGCGGCCTCCGGTCCGCCGCGTGCCCGGTCCGTGCGGCCAAGGTTCGATTTTCTTTGTCGTCCGGCTTGATCCTGCCGAAAAATCCATCTTTTTGTTTGACATAATTGACTAGTTTTATAGACTAAATGAATAATTTTTCAGAGTCCGCCGGAGCGCCGCGTCATGGACCGGATTGATCGTCACATACTGAAGATTCTCCAGGATAACGCCGCCGCGACGGTCGCCGAGATCGCCGACAAGGTTGGTTTGTCGCAGACCCCGTGCTGGAAGCGCATTCAGAAGCTCGAAGCCACCGGCGTGCTGCAGAAGCGGGTCGCCATCGTCTCGCCGCAGAAGGTTGGCATCGCCCTCACAGTCCATATCGCGATTCAGGCAGGCGACCATTCGGCGGAAACGCTTGAAAGTTTTGTGCGCGCGGTGTCCGCCATGCCGGAAGTGATGGAATTCAGCCGTCTGGCCGGCGAAGTGGATTATGTCCTGCGCGTCGTGGCGCCGAATATCTCGGCCTATGACGCCTTTTACAAGCGTCTGACGGCCATCGCGCCGCTGCGCAGCGTGTCGTCGCATTTCGTCCTGCAGCAGATTAAATCGACGACGGCCTTGCCACTCGATCTCGCCACCAGCGAGGAGGAGGAAGGAAATTTTAATGCCGCCGCCCGCTCGCCGCGCGAAGCCAGTCGGCGCGCACTGGGTTTTCTCCCGATTTGAGACTCGGGTCGCGCCCTGGGCCCCGCTCCGGTCAATCCGGTTCGGGGCTTTTGTTTTGCGCGCCTCAAGCGCCGCGTGAGCCGGCGCCGGGCGTGATCAGCGGCTTTGCCGGAGGCGCAGGCTCAAGCGGCTGCGCCTGATAGGCGGTGACGCAGGCCCACGCGAAACCGACGAGGAAGGCCACGCCGGCGAGCAGCGCGAGCAGTCGTCGCGCGGGCGAAAGAGCCTTGAAGCGCAGCTGCGAATGGGCGATCTCAAAAGCCATTGAGCGAACCTCGCGCCTTGAAGACGCTATTTCAATCATTGTGATACATATAGTCGATAGAAAAAATTTAGATAAAGCCGACCAGAAGCGCGGTCCTGACGTCTTCCGTCTTTGCGTTCATATGGCGTATTCGGGCGGGAAATCACTGTGGGCCCGCCGGGCGGCGAACCAGACCTTCTCCCCGCGCTTGAGATTCAGGTCCCGATAGGCCTGCGCCGTCAGCTCGACATCAATGCGGTTCCTGTCGTCGCTTTGCAGCTCGATTTTCACCACCGGGCCGCCGAACCCAATATGCCAAACCACGCCCCTCTGGGCGTCAGGCCGCTCCCCGTCCTCCGTGCGGAAAATGGCGATGTCATGCGGCCGCACGAAGGCGCCGGCGCCGGAGCGGCCGTGGAAAACATTGTAATTGCCGAGGAATTTGAAAACAAATTCATTGGCCGGTTTTTCATAGACCTCCTGCGGCGAGGCGAATTGCTCGATCCTGCCTTTGCCCATCACCGCCACGCGGTCGGAGACCTCCAGCGCCTCTTCCTGATCGTGGGTGACGAAAATCGTCGTGACATGAATCGTGCCGTGCAGATGGCGCAGCCAGCTGCGCAATTCGCGCCTGACAGTGGCGTCGAGCGCGCCGAACGGCTCGTCGAGCAGCAGAACGCGTGGTTCGACCGCCAGCGCGCGCGCCAGCGCCACGCGCTGGCGCTGGCCGCCGGACAGCTGCGAGGGATAGCGCCCGGCGAAAGCGCCGAGCTGGATCAGATCGAGCAGAGATCCCACCTTTTCCTTGATCTGCTGTTCGTTTGGCCGCTCCCGGCGCGGCTTGGCGCGCAGGCCGAAGGCGACGTTCTCGAACACGCTCAAATGCTTGAACAAGGCGTAACTCTGGAAGACGAAGCCAATCCCGCGCCGGCCGAGATCGACGCCGGACACATCCATACCGTCGAAGGAGATGGGACCGGAGCCGGGATCGGCCTGCTCGATCCCGGCGATCACCCTGAGCAGGGTCGTCTTGCCGGAGCCCGAAGGGCCGAGCAGGGAGACCAGTTCGCCCGAATTGATCCTGAGATCCACGTTGCTCAGCACCTTCACAGCGCCGTAACTCTTGTTGATGTTCTGGACTTCGATTGTCATGGTTTGGAATCCTTTCGGTCAGCGCTTGGCTTCGTTCGTGGTTTTCCACTCGATTGCGATTTTGGCGACGAGCGACACCAGAGCCAGGAAGGTGAGCACGGAGGCGACGCTGAAGGCGGCCTGGTTGTTGTATTCGTTCCATAGCTTTTCGATGCGCAGCGGCATGGTGTCGTTGACGTCGATATGGCCGGACACCACCGAGACCGCGCCGAATTCGCCGAAGGCGCGCGTCAAGGTCAGGATCACGCCATAGAGCAGGGCCCATTTGACATTGGGCAACGTGATCTTGAAGAAGGTCCGCCATCCGGAGGCGCCAAGCGACAGCGCGGCCGTTTCCTCGTCGGGGCCCAGATTCGCCATCAAGGGCGCGAGAGACCTCGCCACAAAGGGGAACGTGACGAAGATGGTGGCGATGACGATGGCAAGCGGGGTGAAGATGATCCCGGTATGGGTCCGCTCGAAAGCGAGCGGCCAGAAGCTCTCGCCAAAGCCGACCCAGCGCAGCGAGAAGATGTCCGGCCAGACCAGTTGCGTCGCCCAATCGCCGAAAATGCCGTTGCGGCCGAGCAGAAGGACGAAGACAAGTCCGGCGACAACGGGCGAGACCGAGAAGGGCAGGTCGATCAGCACGGTCAGCAGGGTGCGGCCGCGGAATTCGAACTTGGTCGTCGCCCATGCGGCGGCGAGGCCGAAGATCACGTTCAGCGGGATTACGATCGAGGCGACGGCGACAGTCAGCCCGATGGAATGCCAGGTGCGCGTCGCCTGGGTGGCGGCTTCAGCGAGACGGCGCTTCTGGCTGTAGTTCAGGACCGCGTTGGGGTCGGGCTCGGGCGGGAAGAAAACCGCCAGATAGCCGTCGAGTCCCTTGGCGAAGGCCTGATGGAACACGTTGATGAGCGGGATGAGGATGAACAGCGTCAGGAAGGCGACGGTGATCCCGATGAGTATTCGCCGTCCAAGCGCGCTTTCGGTCGCCGCGGGTCGCGCCGCGATGGCGCCTGGAGGGGCTTTGCTGGCCAAGACTCCGGCCATGTCGGTTTTTCCTTTGTCAGGCCGCGCGTTCGTGACGGCGGGAGAAACGCTCGATGCTGTTGATGACGAAGAGCAGAAGCAGGGAAACGATGAGCAGGACGACGCCGATGGCCGAAGCGGCGGCATATTGGAAATCGTCGAGTTTTGTCACGATCTGCAACGGCGCGATCTGTGACTTGCCGGGGATATTGGCGGCGATGAAGATCACCGAGCCATATTCGCCAATGGAGCGCGCGAAGGCGGCGCCGAAGCCGGAAAACCAGGCCGGGAAGATTTCCGGAAAGATCACGCGGCGGAAGATGGTGAACCGGTCCGCGCCCAGGCTGCGCGCGGCGGTCTCGAATTCGGGATCCCATTCCTGCAGGACCGGCTGGATGCTGCGCACCACGAAGGGGAGGCTGACGAAGATCAGCACGGCCACAATGCCGGATGTCTGGCCCGTGAAGGGAAAGGTCAGCCAGTCCAGCGCGGTCGTGGAGATCAGCTGTCCGCCGCCCAGGCTGCTGGAGAGCCAGTTGACGCCGCCGACGATGTTGGGGCCGAGGCCGCCGATCCAGCCGTCCTTGAGATAAAGGTTCGCATAGGTCAGGCCGGCGACGGCCGTCGGCAGGGCGAAGGGAAAGTCAATCAAGGCGTCGAAGAAGCGGCGGCCCGGGAAACTGTAGCGCACGAGCGTCCAGGCCAGGATCAGGCCAAAGACGGCGTTGATCGCCGCCGCGTAGAAAGAGGCGCTGAAGGTCAGCTTGTAGGCCGAAACGACGATCGGATCGGTGATGATTTTCCAGAGTTCGTCCGGGCTGATCTGGGCGGTCTTCAGCACCAGGGCGCCCAACGGAATCAACACCAGGGCCGACAGATAGAAGATCGTATAGCCAAGCGACAGCGAGAAGCCGGGCAGGACGCGCGAGGAATCGGCCATCGAGGATCCTTGAGGAAGAGAGCGCCCGGCCCCGAGGGACCGGGCGCGACAGGGCTTACTTGCTCGGGTGGTAGATCTGGTCGAACGCGCCGCCGTCGGCGAAGAATGTCGTCTGCGCCTTCACCCAGCCGCCGAAAGTCTCGTCGATGGTGAAGAAGGGGATGTTCGGCAGGTCGGCGCTATATTTCTTGAGCGCATCGAGATTGCGCGGGCGATAATGCAGCTGGCCCGCGAGGTCCTGCGCCTCGGGCGTATAGAGGCCCTGCAGGTAGGCCTCGGCGACGGCGCGCGCGCCGTCGCGATCGACGACCTTGTCCACCACCGCGACCGGCGGCTCGGTGAGGATGCTGGTCGAGGGATAGACGATGTCGAATTTTTCCGGGCCGAATTCGTCACGCGCCAGCCAAAGCTCGTTCTCCCAGTTCAGCAGGACGTCGCCGAGCTGCTTCTGCGCGAAGGAGACGGTCGAACCGCGCGCGCCGGCGTCGAGCACGGGCACGTGATTGTTGAAGAGGTCGGCGATCAGCGCCTGGACTTCGGCATTCTGATAGACAGGGAAGTCCTTCGCGGCGGCGCCGGCGGCGGTCGCTTCAGCCTGGCCCTGGGCGGTGGAGAAATCATGCGTCCTGGCGTTGGCGAGGGCGCCCCACAGTGCGAGATAGACCCAGCGCGCGCCGCCGCTGGTCTTCGGATTGGCGGTGATGACCTGGACGCCCGGCTTCCACAGGTCCTTCCAGTCCTTGATGCCCTTCGGATTGCCCTTGCGGACGAGGAAGGCGATGGTCGAGGTATAGGGCGAGGCGTTGTTGGGGAGCTTCTTTTCCCAGCCGGGGTTGATCAGGCCCGCGCGTTCGATGGCGGTGATGTCCCAGCCGAGCGCCAGCGTCACGACATCGGCGTTGAGGCCGTCGATGACCGACCGGGCCTGCTTGCCGGAGCCACCGTGCGACTGCTCGATCTTGACCGTGTCGCCGGTCTTGGCCTTCCAGGTCTTGGAGAAAAGCTCGTTGTACTGGGTGTAGAGCTCGCGCGTCGGGTCGTAGGAGACGTTGAGCAGGCGCACCTCCGCGGCCATCGCGGTCGAACCAGCGCCGAGCAGGCCGACAAGGCCCAAAGCGGCGCCGAGCGCCAGGAACTTTCGTTTCAACATCAAAATGGCCTTTCGTGACAGTCGCGGGGTCCGGCCTCGCCGGGCGGGAATGCGAAGAAGCGGACCGAAAAATTATTTTAATTCTATAAAATTTGTCAACTGATAACTCGGGTTGGTTTTCTCCCTGGTCCCAACTTGAGCTCGGTCATGGGCTGGAGCGGGTTTCGACCATTCGTCCGCGCGAGCTTTGCTGTCGTCCCGCGCGAAAAAGATTGGTCGCGGCGCAAACAGAGTCTATGTCGTCGTCGCCGTCAGGCCATGAGCGCAACCGTGTCGCGGCGGCGGGAAAGGCTCTGGCGGCGAGGTCGCGAAGTCTCGTTTCGCCCGGTCCCCGGAATCAGGACGTCAATGGTTTTCAGTTCGCCCATCTTCGTGTTTCTGTTCCTGCCCCTGACGGGGTTGTTTTATTTCGTCGCGCCGCGACGGGCCAGGAACACGATGCTGCTGCTGGCGAGCCTTGTGTTCTATGCCTGGGGCGAGCAGCTTTTCGTTTTGGTCATGCTTGCGTCCATCGTCGTCAACTGGCTGTTCGGCCTGCTGCTTGAGCGGTTTCGCGGGCCGTCCGCGGCGCGGCTCGCGGTCGCCGGCGCCGTCGTCGTGAACATCGGCCTGCTCGGCTTCTACAAATATTCCGGCTTTTTCGCCGCGCAGTACAATCTGGCGGCGGGCGCGCTTGGCTTGCCGGAGCTGCATTTCGACGCGCCACACCTGCCTCTCGGCATTTCCTTCTTCACCTTCCACGCGCTGTCCTATGTGATCGACATCTATCGCCGTGACGCGCAGGCGCAGCGCAATCCGATCGATTTCGCGCTCTATATTTCCTTCTTCCCGCAGCTGATCGCCGGCCCGATCGTCCGCTATCATGACATTTGCGACCAGCTGACGGGCCGCAAGGAGCGTTTCGATCTGGCGGTCTCCGGGGTCGAGCGCATCATTGCCGGCTTCGGCAAGAAGATGATCCTCGCCAATCCGCTCGGCGAAGTGGCCGACCGGGCCTTCGCCCTGCCGGCAGACCAATTGGGCGCGAGCGCCGCGTGGCTGGGCGTCGCGGCCTATACGCTGCAAATCTATCTGGATTTCTCAGGCTATTCCGACATGGCGATCGGCCTGGCGCGCGTGTTCGGCTTCAATTTCCTTGAGAATTTCGACTACCCCTATCGCTCGCGCTCCATTCAGGAGTTCTGGCGGCGCTGGCATATTTCGCTGTCGAACTGGTTCCGGGACTACCTCTACATTCCGCTGGGCGGCAATCGCGTCTCGGAAGGACGGGTCTGGCTCAATCTGGTCATCATCTTTCTGGTTTGCGGCTTCTGGCATGGCGCCAACTGGACCTTCGTCGTCTGGGGCGCGCTGCACGGGTTCTTCCTCGTGGTGGAGCGGGCGGGACTTGGCGCCGTTTTGGCCCGGCTGCCTGCTCTGGCGGGACGCCTTTACGCCATGGCGGTGGTCGTGCTGGCCTGGGTGTTCTTTCGCGCCAATGATCTCGCCAGCGCCAGCGACTATCTGGGCGCGCTCGTCGGGCGCGGCGGCTCGGGCGAGGGCGTTTTGTCGGCGGCCGAAATGATCGACGCGCAGGTCCTGATCGCCTTGATCCTCGGCGCCGTGGTCTCGGCTGGCGCTTTCACCCGGCTCACGGCGGATTGGCGCCTGCGCGCGGATCAGTCGCGCGGCGTGATCCATCCGGGGATCGACAGCCTGAGGATCGGCGCCGAGGGTTCCGCCGTGCTGGCGATCCGTCTCGCGGTCCTGGTCGCGATCGCGGTGCTGGCTTGTGCGCGCATGGCCTCGGGCACCTATAATCCCTTCATCTATTTCCGGTTCTGAGGGCGCGACATGACCAATCGCAGCATGACCGACCGCACCTTCGCCACAACTCTTTACGGGACGCTCCTGCTGGGCTTTTTCGCCGTCGCCACGACACTTGGCGGCGTGCTCACCTTCGTTGGCAATCCGGACCCGATGGCCAATGAGAAGCGCCGCCTCGCGCAGCTGGAAATCCCGCGGAGCCTTGCGCAATGGGAGCAGTTCCCCAGGCGTTTCGACGCCTTTTTCGGCGATAATTTCGGCTTCCGCCAGGCCCTGATCCGGCTGGACTCGAAGCTGTCGCTGGCCTTGCTCGGGCGCTCGTCCAGCGACCGCGTCGTCGTCGGCAAGAACGACTGGCTCTATTTCGCTGGCGAACATTCCATCGAGCTTTACCAAAACGCCCTGACGCTCAGCGACAGCGATCTGGAATTAATGAAACAGCGCATCGCCGGACGGCGCGATCGGCTTGCGGCCAAAGGCGTTGGCTATGAATTCGCCATCGCGCCGGACAAGCACACGATCTATCCCGAATTCATGCCCGCGCGCTTCCTGCGCAAGCAGAAGCCGTCGCAATATTCGCAGACCATGGAGATGGCCCAAGCCGCGCAATTGCCGGTGGTCGATCTGCGTCCAGAACTCCTCGCCGCCAAGCCGTCCGGCCCGCTTTACCTGCGCGACGACACCCACTGGAACGATCTCGGCGTCTCCGTCGCGCTGCCGCCCATCTTCGACGCGATGCGGCCCAAATTCGACATAGCCGCGCCGAAACTGTCGCCGGACGATTTCGAGCTGAAGCCGGTCAAAATGGGCGACCTCGCCGAAATGGCCCTGATCAACCGAAGCGAGACAGCGCCGGTCCTGAAGGAGGCCGCGCTGCCATGCCGCTATGAGGTGACGGAAAAGAACTGGGATTCCGAGGGCCGCCGCCTCTACACGCGGACGCATTGCCCGGACAAACGCGGGAAACTGCTGTTCATCCACGATTCCTTCGGCCAGGCGCTGGTTCCCCGGCTGGCCGCCGAATTCGGCGACATGGCGGCTTTCTGGGCGCGGCCGACGGATGAGCAGTTCGACGCCCTGGTGGCGCAGGAAAAGCCTGACTTCGTGCTGGAGGAACGGGCCGAGCGTTACCTCTCGACCCATCCGTGACCCATTACAATCCCCGCGCCCAGGCGGGACGCAGGGGAGCGGCTTCCGGCGCCGCGATCGCCGCGCGCAAGTCCTGCAACAGCCGCTGCTTGTCGGCGCCGAGCGTGCCTCGCAGCACGAGCCAGTTCGAGGCGTGATCGCTGCGGAACACCGTGCGTTTCAGCTCCAGCGTAGACAGCAGGATTTCCATTTCCTGCATCAGGCCCAGTACGCTGAGCGGCTCCCATTCGGGGAAATTTTCGCGCAATCGGGTTTCGCCCTTCGGGAAACTCACGACGAGGGTCGCGAGAAACTCCGGCTGGGCTTCGTTCATCAGCCGCGCCGAATTGAGAGCGTGCTGCGGCGATAGTGTTTGGCCGCCGAGCCCGTTGAGGATCATGACCGAGCGCTTGATCCCCGCCTGTTGCAGCTTTTGCAGCGCGTCCAGAGACGAGGCGAAGGTCTCGCCCTTGTTGATCCTGGCGAGCACTTCGTCGTCGCCGGATTCCGCGCCGACATAGACCAGCGAGAGGCCAAGGTCGGCCAGTTCGCGCAATTCGCCGGCGGATTTCTTGCGCAGATTGCGCGGCAGGCAATAGCTGGACACCCGACGCACGCCAGGCAGGTCGCGCCGGATCGCCTCCAGCACATTGGCGAGGCGCCGCGTGGAGAGCGTCATGGCGTCGCCGTCGGCGAGAAAGATGCGTTTCACGCCGGCGCCGAGCTGGTCGCCGCAGCGTTTGATGCTGTCGAGAACCTCCGCCTCGTCGCGCGGGCGGAAGCGCTTCTGCGGCGCCGTGTACATTTCGCAGAAGGTGCAGCGGTTCCAGGAACAGCCGTCGGTAACCGGCAGGATCAGCGAATCCGCCTCGCTCGGCGGGCGATAGACAGGTTCGACATAATGGATGGGAAGGGCGGGCATAAGGGCGTCCGATGACGAAAAGGGGTCTCGCCAGAGCTTAGCGCAAGGTGAGGGCGAGCCGAAGCCTTTTGGCGGAATCGCCGATGCCGGGCGCCGGCGGCGCGGCCTTGCGCGCGCTCGCTCACGCCTTATGCTGCCTTCCCGCGCGCCAACCGGCGCTGAAATGCGGGTCTGATTCGGTATGCGGCGGAGCGCAGGAGCGGGCGCCGATCAGGGGAATTAGGAATTCATGCTCTATAGAGGCCTGACCATCGCGCTGATCGTGCCGTGCTACAATGAGGAAGCGACCATTGCGCGGGTCATCCGCGAATTCCGCGCCGCTTTGCCCGCATTGGACGTTTATGTTTTCGACAACAGGTCGAGCGACGCGACCGCCGCGGCGGCGCGCGCGGAAGGGGCTGTGGTCATCGCCGTTCCCCTGCGCGGCAAGGGCAATGTCGTGCGCCGGATGTTCGCGGATGTGGAAGCCGATATTCTGGTAATGGCGGATGGCGACGCGACTTACCACGCGCCGTCCGTGAGGTGCATGGTGGACCGCCTGATTGACGAGCGGCTCGATATGGTCGTCGGCTGCCGCGAGACTCCGGAAGAGAATCGGGGCGAGGCCTATCGTCGCGGCCACCAGTTCGGCAACCGTGTCCTGACGCAAGGCGTCGTAGGGGTTTTCGGCGGCGAATTCACCGACATGCTCTCGGGCTATCGCGCGGTCACGCGGCGTTTCGCCAAATCCTTTCCCGCTCTCTCCTGGGGCTTCGAAATCGAGACGGAATTGACGATCCATGCGCTGGAGCTGCGCATGCCCTATGGCGAGGAGGCGACGCCCTATGGCGCGCGCCCCGAAGGGTCGGAAAGCAAATTGTCCACCTATCGCGACGGCTGGCGCATCCTGAAGACGATCGGACGCCTCTTTGTGGCCGAGCGGCCTTTCCATTTCTATTCGCTGTGCGCCGGCTGCATCGCCCTGCTGTCCCTCGTGCTGGCGGCGCCCGTGATCGTCGAATTCGTGCAGACCGGCCTGGTGCCGCGCCAGCCGACGGCGGTCCTGTCCGCGTCCCTGATGATCTGCGCCCTGCTGTCGCTGGCCTGCGGCCTCATCCTCGACAATGTCACCCGGGGGCGCCACGAGACCAAGCGTCTGGCCTATCTCGCCATTCCCCACCCCGCGCAGAAATCCGTCGCGCCATGATTCCGGCGCGGCAGGCGATGCTATTCGGCCTGGTGGGCGTTGTCGGCTTTCTCGTCGATGCGGGCGTGCTCACTCTGCTCAAGGACTGGCTGGGTCTCTATGGCGGGCGGGCGGTCTCGTTTTTTTGCGCCGTCGCCGCGACCTGGCTGCTGAATCGCGCCTTCACCTTCGGCGGTCGCGCTTCGGGCCATGGGCCGCTCAAGGAAATGCTGATCTATCTGGGCCTGATGATGATCGGCGGCGCCGCCAATTACCTCGCCTATGCGCTGCTGGTCGCCCATTCGCCGCTTGTCGCCGCTGTCCCGGTTCTGGGCGTCGCCGCCGGCAGCCTCGCGGGCATGACGTTCAATCTGCTCACGTCCCGCTTTCTCCTGTTCCGCCACGCGGCGCCCGCGTCGGGCTGAGCCGGGCGTCCGTCCGCGCAGGAAATCCGGGCGCCGCATTTTGAATCGCGCGCCATCCGGCGCGGCGCTCTTTTCGCGGCGTTATGTCTAAAAATTAGGCAGCACGCTGCTGAATTCGTCAGAGTTGCTCGGTTTTAAGCTCCAGCTTTACTGTTTTTTTAGTGGTTTTCCCGGCTTCGCGCCGTGGCACGGAGTTTGATTTACGATCTGCGGCCGGGCTGCGCCCCGCCGGCGTATTCGCATGCGATTGCGTCGTCCAAGACGGAACTCGGGGAACAT
>NZ_JASHHX010000035.1 GCF_030056575.1 Rhodoblastus sp. 17X3
CGCTCCAACTTCAGCTGGCCGATCGCATCCTGGAAGAATTGCGCGTAACGCATGGTCCTACCCTCGTTTGAGCGGCTCCCGAGTCCTCGGGGAGCGATGAGTTTATTTGCTGTTCTTTCCGCATGCGGACGAATGAAACGAAACGATCCGTCCAGCGATGGCGAGCCGTATCGCGCTGATGTGTGAAGCCGGCGAGGAGATTGCCGATCACGATCCCGTCGCGTTCGCCGTCGATGCCATATCCCCGTTTCACGCGCCACGCGTAACGCAGGTCTGGCGCGACGTTTTCAAGGCGCGCGTAATGGAATTCGTGGGCCGGGACGGCCGCAGCGCCGGACTCGCCTGGCCATGGGAAATCCGGCGTCTCCTCGACGCGCACCAGGCCGCGTCCCTGCGGGCGCTCGCCCATCACGGAATCGGCCGGAATGACGCCGACCATCTCGTGACGTTCGCCGCGAAAGGAGATCGCGCGGGTCAGATACATCATGCCGCCGCATTCGGCATAGGTCGGCAGTCCGCCTTCGATCGCCGCGCGGATGTTTTCGCGAAGCGAGACATTCGCCGAAAGCGCCTCCATCTGGGTTTCGGGAAAACCGCCGCCGATCAAAAGTCCATCGCATGGGGGGAGGTCGCGGTCGTGCAAGGCGTCGAAAAAAGCGAGCCGCGCGCCGGCCTTTTCCAGGGCCTCGAGGTCGTCCGAATAGTAGAAGCCGAAAGCGGCGTCGCGCGCCACGGCGAGGACGACATCGGGCGTGGAGAGCGCGCGAAGTTGCGGCGCGCCGCGCGCTTCGGGCCGCGCGGCGCTGGCGAGCAAGGCGTCGAGATCTACGCCGCTCAGGACGGCGTCGCGCGCGCGAGCGATCAACGCCCCGCATTGCCCGGTTTCGGCCGGAGTCGTCAGGCCGAGGTGACGCTCGTCGATATTCAGGGCGTTGTCTCGGCCGATCGCGCCCAGGACGGGCAGGTCGGTGTAATTTTCGATTGCCTGCCGAAGCTTGCTTTCCTGCCGGGCCGCGCCGACCTTGTTGAGAATGACGCCGGCGAATTCGACGTCAGGATCGAATTTGCGATAGCCGAGAAGCAGCGGGGCGATTCCGCGCGCCATGCCGGTCGTATCAATGACGAGAACGACCGGCGCGCGCAGCAGCTTCGCCAGGGCGGCCGACGAATCGCCGCCGCGCGGATCGACGCCGTCATGCAGGCCTTTGTTGCCCTCGATCAAGGCGACGCCGGCGTCGCCATAGGCGCGGCCGTAAAGCGCAAGGATTTCATCGGAACTTTGGGTGTTGAAATCGAGATTGTAGCTCGCGCGGCCGGACGCGCGGGCCAGCCACATCGGATCGATATAGTCCGGCCCCTTCTTGAAGGTCTGGATCTTCAGGCCTCGCGCCGCGATGGCCGCCGCCAGCCCGATCGAAACCGTCGTCTTGCCCGAGGACTTGATCGCGGCGGAAATGAAAAATCTCGTCATGGCCGGGCGCCTTCGCTCTTGGCTGGCGCCTCCGGCAGGAAGGGCAGCAGCCGGCAGCCCAGCGCCGCGATCAACATGGCGATGGACACCCCGCTGATTCCAAGAAGAATCTCCGGCGCGCTCGGCGTATAGGCGTTGATGGCGCCGTCGAAGAAGGAGCTCGAAGCGACATAGCCGGGGAAGATATTGAGGGGATAGGCCTGGCCGCCGATGATGATGACGTAGAATTGCGCCAGCCCGCCGAGCAGAAGGAGCAGCGACGCCAGGGCGAGCATTTTCCGTCCGGTCGGACCATTGTCGGCAAGGGCGAGCAGGGCGAGCGGCGCGAGCGAGCCGATGAGAATTTGCCCCAGCCAGAACGCCAGCGGATAGACGCCGCCATCGTGCAGCAGGAAGGCTTCGACGCCTCGGAAGGGCGCCGCATAGATCTTGGTGAGATGGGAAATCAGGGTCAGGAACAATGTCGCGAGGATGAACAGGGAGAGCAGACCGCGAAACTTGCCGACCATCTCCTCGGGCATGAGCTGGTTGCTCGTCTCATGAGACATGGTCACGAGCACCAGAACGGTGAAGGCGAGCCCGTAAACCAGCGACGAAGCGATGAACAGGGGCGCCATGATCGCGCCGTAATAGGCGTCGCGGGCGATCAGAAATCCGAAGATCGATCCTGTGCCCATGGTCAGGAGGAGCCGCCAGACGAAAGCGGTCGAGCCCATGATCTTGCCGAAGAGCTGATTGCGCGACGCGCGCCGGTCCATCATGGCGAACAGATAGAAAGCGACGATCGCCACAAAACCCGAATAGAGATAGATGTTCCAGGCGAAGATCGAACGGAAATTATAGGTCGTCATCGCGACGAAGACGCGCTCCGGGCGGCCGAGGTCAAGCACCAGAACCATCAGGCCGCCGACAAGCAGCGCGATGGCCAGGATGCCGGAAAGGCGGGCGAAGGGCTTGTAATTCAGGCGATTGAAAACGGACGAAACAGAGGCGACGTTCAGCGCGCCGGAGGCGGAGACGATCAGGAAGACCGCGAAGACGTGGGGCGCGCCCCAGACGATCTGGTTGCTCATGCCGGTCACGCCGTGGCCATGCGTCTCCATATAGAGCGCGGCCGCCACTCCCGCCGCGATGGCGATGACGTGCAGCGCGATCAACAGCCAGAACAGAGGCGTGTGCGAGGTCAACCGGCGATATTTCTGCTGCGCCATTGGCGCTCTCCCGGAGGTTTACAGATTGGCGTAAGTGACGGCTGGCGCGACGGCGAGGTCGGCGCGCAATTTCGTCGTCGGCAATTGGCGAAGCTTTTTGGAGATTTCGCTTTCGGGGTCGTTGAGATCGCCGAAGATCATGGCGCCGCCTTCGCGTGCGCAGGCCTCGACGCAGGCCGGCTTGCGTCCGGCGTCGATACGATCGACACAGAGCGTGCATCCCTCGACCGTTCCCTTGCCGCGCGGCGCGTTGACCTTCTGGTCGTCGTGCTCCTCATGGACGAAGGAGCGCGCCTTGAACGGACAGGCCATCATGCAATAGCGGCAGCCGATGCAGATGTGCTTGTCAACCAGCACGATGCCGTCGGCGCGCTTGAACGAGGCCCCGGTGGGGCAAACGTCCACGCAGGGCGGATTTTCGCAATGCTGGCACATGACCGGCGCCTCCTGGATAACGCCGGTCGCGGCGTTGCGAAGGGTGACCTTGCGAATCCATTGCGCGTCGATTTCCGGCCGCCCGGAACTTTTCAGTCCGTTTTCCTCGTTGCAGGCCGTGACGCAGGCGTTGCAGCCGGGTTTGCATTTATTGAGGTCGATAAGCATTCCCCAGCGCACATTGGCGGAGGCGGGCTCGCCGGCCGGGCGCGCCTGAGCGTCTCGCGCGCCGAAGGCATAGAGGGTCACGCCCGGCGCGAGCAGAGTCGCGGCGAAGGCGCCCGCCGTCCGCAACAGTCCCCGCCGGTCGACGCCGGTGTTGGCGCATCCAGTCTTGGCGCATCCAGTCTTGGCGCAGCCGCCCGAACACGAGCTCATTGTTTGGTCTCCCGGAGGTAAGCCGCGAGCTTGTCGATGTCCGCGCCGCCGGCGTCGACGGCCTGTTTCGGCGCTTCGGGACGCGAGGCGTGACATTCGAAGCAGTCGATCTGAACAGCCGCGTAGGAATGGCAGGAGCGGCAGAAATGTTTTTCGCTCGCGAAGGACACCGGCTTTCCGTCTTCGCCCTTGACCGCATGACAGGAGACGCAGCCCGCGAGGCTGAACTGGGGCGTCCGAACGCCCTGATGCACAGCCTCCTTGCGGTGGTCGAACATCATCAGCATGTGATTGCGGCGCATGAACGCGGTGTCGGCGACGCAATGCTCGCCCTGGGCGCGCGGCGGGTGCGGCGCGGGCGTCCGCCCGGCGCCGTCCTCGGCCCGGGCCGCGCTCGCGAGCGACAGAACCGCTGCGCCCACGAGAAACAGGGTTGCGGCGAAGATATTTCGCAGGGCGCGCATGCTATTCCCCAAGGCCCATCTGGATGTATCCGGTCGGGCAGACATCCGCGCAAATGTGGCAGCCGATGCATTTCTTGTAGTCGGTGTCGACATAACGGCCGGTAGCGCGCTCTTTCTTGGGCACGCGGAACACCGCCGTCTGCGGACAGTAGATCACGCAATTGTCGCATTCGAAGCACATGCCGCAGGACATGCAGCGCTTGCCTTCCGTCTGCGCCTGCTCCTCCGTGAATCCGATGATGCGCTCGGCGAAGTCGCCCAGCACATGCGAGGCGTCGACGTGGCGCTCGTCGCGGGTCGAGCGGGCGACATAGCCGAAGTGGCCCTTGAACAACTGGGTGTGCGGGATGATCTGCGACGATCCGCGATCTTCGTAATTGTGAACCGCGAATTTCGCGTGGTCGGTGCCGCGAACCTGCATGTGTTCATAGGGCGACGGATCGAGATGGCGCGTGTGCAATTCTTCCAGCAGGTTGAATTGGTGCACGTCCACTTTCGGGCGCTTGTCCTCCAGTTCGCCATGCAGGAAATGGTCGATCGTTTCCGAGGCGATGCGGCCATGGCCGATCGCCGTCGTCAGCAGATGCGGGCGGACGACGTCGCCCCCGGCGAAATGCTTTTCCTTGCCGCGGACTTTATAAACGCCGTCGATGGCGATGGCGCCCCGTCCGCTGTCGAGACTCTCCAGGCCCTCCGACAAGTCGGCCATCTGGCCGATCGCCGAAATGATCATGTCGCATGGGAGCGTGAATTCCGTGCCCTCGACGGGAATCGGCACATTGCCCTTCATGCTGCATTCGCACATGCGCAGGCCGGTCGCCTTGCCCTGCTCGTCTTTGATGACTTCGAGCGGCATGATCGAGCCCTTGATCTCGATGCCTTCGCGCTTCGCGTCCTCGCGCTCGCGTTCGGCGGCGGTCATCTTCTCGACCGGGAACAGCGTGGTCAGAACAGCGGAGACGCCCTCGCGTTCGAGCGCGCCCGTGACGTCGTGCGCGGTATAGCCGAACTCGCCCGGCGAGGCCGCCGCGTCGTCATGCTTATGCGAATGGCCGATATGGCCGAGACGGCGCGCCACCGAAGCGACGTCGATCGACGTGTCGCCGCCGCCGACCACGACGATCTGCTTCGCCGTCGAAAACAGCCAGCCGCGATTGAACGTATCGAGAAATTCGACGCCCGTGATGCAATTGATCGCGTCGCCTCCGGGAACCGGCAGGGGACGGCCCTTTTGTGCGCCGATCGCCCAGAACACAGCGTCGTAGTCCTTGTCGAGCTCTTCCATCGAAATGTCGCGGCCGACCCGCACGCCGGTCCTCACCTCGACGCCGTCCATCGAGGTGATGCGGGCGATTTCGGCGTCCAACATGTCGCGCGGCGTGCGATAGCCGGGAATGCCAAAACGCATCATGCCGCCGAGATGATCATGCGCCTCGAAGATCGTGACCGCATGGCCCTTCTGGCGCAGGAAATAGGCCGCGGACAGACCGCCTGGACCGCCGCCGATCACGGCGATGCGCTTGCCCGACAATTCCGGCGGCTTTGGAGCCTGCAGATTGTTCTGGATCGCCCAGTCGCCGACATATTGTTCGACGCCGTTGATGCCGACGAAATCGTCGACCTCGTTGCGGTTGCAGCCGTCTTCGCAAGGCGCAGGGCAGACGCGTCCCATCGAGGCGGGGAAGGGATTGGCTTCCATCATGCGGGTAAAGGCGTATTCCTGCCAGGACATGCCCGCCACCGGCGGCTTGTCCATGCCGCGCGCGATCGCCAGCCAGCCGCGAATGTCATGGCCAGACGGGCAGCCACCCTGACATGGGGGCGCACGATGGACATAGGTCGGGCATTTATAGCTCTTGTCTTGCTGGAAGATCTTCTTGGTCAGATCCTGGGGATCCCAAGGCGATTGACCGTTCTTGAATCGACGGAAGGTAAGACCTTTCGTTTGAGCCGCTTCATTCATCGCCTCTTCTCCCTATTTCGCCGTGGCGACGAGATTGCGCCGCTCAAATTCTTCCGCTTGCTTCGAACCGGTCAGGATGATCGCGTTCGACACCATCTGGTGCACGCTGACGATGCCCTCCCGATCGAATCCGTATTGCGGCAGGACTTTCGAGAACTGCGCTTTGCAGATCGCGCAAATCGCCGCCATATGCGTCACGCCGTGTTCTTCGGCGACATCGTTCAGCGCGCGCATGCGCGGCATGGCGCCCTTGGTGCGGACGTCCATCAGTTCATCCGTGAGCAGACCGCCGCCGCCGCCGCAGCAGAAGGTCTGCTCACGGATCGTTTCGGGCGCCATGTCAAAATAATGATTGCAAACCGCGCGCAGGATTTCCCGCGGCAATTCGAACTGCCCGCCTGGTTTGTTCCCCATGCGCGACGCGCGCGCGACATTGCAGGAATCATGGAAGGTCAGCCGGTATTCGTCGTTTTTCGACTTGTCGAATTTCAGCTTGCCCCGCTCGATCATATCATGCGTGAATTCGATGATATGTTGGGGAATCGGATAGTTCTTGTCGAGAAAGTCGAACGGTCCCGCCAGCGTATCGAGGAATGAATAGGCGACGCGCCAGGCATGGCCGCATTCGCCGAACAGCAGACGTTTCACGCCGAGATCCTGCGCAGCCGCGCGGATGCGCAACGCGACCTTCTGCATGTTCTCCTGCGAGCCGATGAACATGCCGAAATTGGCCGCTTCGGAGGCATGGGTGGAAAAGGTCCACGAAACCCCTGCCTCGTGCAGCACTTTGGCATAGCCGATCAGGCCTTCCATATGCGGCGAAGCGAAAAAATCCGCGCTCGGCGTAACCAGAAGAATGTCGGCGCCCTTTTCGTCCAGCGGCAATTTGACGGCGACGCCGGTTTCCTCCTCGATCTCCTCTTCCAGACCTTCGAGCGTGTTGCGAAGGGCCTTGGGCGGCAGGCCGAGATTATTGCCGATATTGAAAACCTTGCCGATGATCTCGTTGGAGTATTTCTGGCCGAGGCCGATCGTGTCCATGATGTCGCGCCCGGCCATCGAGATTTCGGCCGTGTCGATGCCATAGGGGCAATAGACGGAGCAGCGGCGGCATTGCGAACATTGATGGAAATAGCTGTACCAGTCTTCGAGCACGTCCTTGGTCAAATCCGCGGCGCCGACCAGCCAGGGGAAATATTTTCCGGCGAAGGTGAAGTGGCGGCGATAGACCTTCCGCAAAAGGTCCTGCCGCGCGACCGGCATGTTTTTCGGGTCCGACGTGCCGAGGAAATAATGACACTTGTCGGTGCAGGCCCCGCATTTGACGCAGGAATCGAGATAGACGCGCAGAGCCCTCGAATTGTCGACAAGTTCGCCGAGCCGCGCGATAGCCTTGTCATGCCAGTCGGGAGCCAGTTCGCCCGGAAAGCCGAGCGCGTTCTGCTGCCCCGACGTGGCGACGTAGGGTTTCGATTCGGCCATGGCGCCGCAAGCCAGGCGCGGCAATTCGAGCGGATCGCCGTGGCCCCTGTCCTTCGGATCGAAATCGCTTTTTGCTTCGGCCATTTCAAGAATCCTCAAGCGCGACGGGGGGTCGATTCGAGCCTGGCGGGCGGAACGTGGCGGCGTTCGCGGCTGTCGTCGGCCTGATTGCGCGAGGGGCTGAAGAAGACGCCCGGCGCGTGCAGAAGTTTGGAAAAGGGAAAGACGACCATCAGCGTCAGCACCAAGGAAAGGTGGACGAGGAGGGCTGGATCGGCGGGCAGCGGACGCCAATCGAAATACATCAGGCCGAGGAAGAATTCCTTCACCGAGACAATATCGGTGCGCGCCAGATATTTCATGGCGAGGCCGCTGCATCCGATTGCAATGAGCAGCGCCAGCATCAGATGGTCGGACGGGCCGGTGATATAGCGGATGCGCTCGACGACAATGCGCCGGACCCAGAGCGCCGCAAGGGCGCCGACCATGGCGAAGCCGGCGAGCACGCCCAAGGGCTGGACCAGCGCGACAAGAGTGGGAACAGGCTGCAGGAAATAGCGGAGATGGCGCAGCAGGACGACGGCCAAGGCCATGTGGAAAATCCAGCCGAACAGCCAGATCCACTTGTTGGCCTTGAACAGGCTCTCAAACAGCGTCACTTCGCGCAGCATCCTCAGCGCTACGCCGCCCTTGGTCGTGGGCGCAGGCGTGGTAGGGATCTTCAACGGAGCGGGGGTCGCTGCATAGAGCCAGATGCGCCGAAAAAGGGCGACAGCCAGCAGCAGCGACGCCGCGTAAAACGCCGTCGCGTAAATTGTCGTCAGCATTGTTTCCTCCCGGATCCGTGGGCTCTTGCTTGGCCCTTCGGATCCTTTAGCGCGGCGTTACACGCAACCGGTCGGCTTGGGCAGACCGGCGATCTTGCACGCCTGTTTGGCCGGCCCATAAGGGAACAAGGCGTAGAGCGCCTTCTGGTCGCCCTTTTCCTTGCCGTATTTCTTGGTCATTTCCTTAACCAGGATGCGAACCGCGGGGGCGATTTGATATTCTTCGTAGTAGTCACGCAGGAAGTTGACCACTTCCCAGTGCTCGTCGGTCATGTTGATCTGCTCAGCCTTGGCGATCACCTCGGCGATATCTTTGCTCCACTGACCAATGTCAGTGAGATAGCCTTCTTCATCATGTTCAACGACTGAACCATTCACTTGATAGCCCGACATTCGTTTCTCCCAAGGATTTGCAAATTAAAGCCACGCGCAGACGCGCGTCGCGTCGGCTGCGAGATCGACAAAGCCGCCGTAATCGACGGTTTGAATTCCTTCGACGAGATCGCCAACCGCGATGCCGCGCGCGGCAAGATCGGGATTCAGCGCGTAAATCTTGCAGCTACGCCCGACGTCGCCCAACACCTGGGCGAAAGCGCCTCCCTTGCGCGCCGCGAGCACGCCGTCCTCGATCAAGAGGACGAGGTCGCCGGCCGAAAGGTGGTCGAGGCAGCTCTTCAAGGCATTGCGCTCGTAAGGCGATTTGTTGACAGTGTGCAAAGTGGACATGAGGAAGGCCTCAAAAGCTCAGAATGACGTCGTGGCCGGCGATCAGCTTCGCCATTTCCGCCCTGTCGACGACGCGGATCGAGGGCTTCTCCTCGTAATTTTCGTCTTCGTCCTCGTATGTGACCGGCATCAGATCGCCGACCGTCAGACCGCGAAGATCGAGCGATTCCTTTTCGACATAGAGCTTGCGCACCTCGTAATCGCCAAGCGCCCGATAGATCTTGGAAAAGTTTTTCATGCCGGCGGCGGTTGCGTCCTGGTTGTTCATCAACTGGAAAACGCCGTCATCGATGAAGGCCAGGCTGACGTCCTGTTCGAAGGCCGCGCCGATCAGCACGACTTCCAGAGACTCCAGCGCATAGATTGTGCCGAAGGGGGCCTTGCGATTGAGATAGAGAAATTTCTTCTTCGTGTTTTCGTCGGTCATGTCCTGTCCCTCAATCGCCAAAGACGACCATGCGGTCGGACTCAATCCCGGCCTCGATCAATTGCCCGAGACCCGAGATGCGGAAACCGGGGGCGATATTGTCGCCGTCCTTGCCCTGCCGCTTTGCTTCATTCGCGTCGAGAATGCCGCGCCGTTGCGCCGCCGCGATACAGACGACGAGATCGAGCTTGTGGCTCTCCGCAAGTTCGCTCCACAGCTTCTGCAAATTGCGGTCGTCCTGCGGCGGCACCGTGTAGCGCGTGCCGTTGTTCACGCCGTCGTGGTAGAAGAATACGCGGAAAATCTCGTGTCCCTTCTCCAGTGCGGCCTTTGCGAAACGATAGGCTGTGTCCGACGCCTGATGCGTATAGGGGCCTTCATTGATCTGGATGGCGAAGCGCAAGACGACCTCACTGAACAAATGCGAATGGGAGGAAGGCGCCGCCGCGAACGGCGGCGCCAAAACTTAGAAGTGAACGTGGGCCGACATGTTCATCGTCTTGCGGGCGCCGGCCCAGGTGTCGAGATGGTGCTTGGTGAAGGCGAAGCCGGTCAGTTCGAAGAAACGCGGCCAGCCGATGCGGTCGATCCACTCGCCCATGCGCTCGTAATCCCTGGCGTTGTCCTTGTAAGCATAAAGGATCGTTTTCACGACCTGCTCGACCTCTGGCCAGCGCGGAGCATTGTTGGGCAGATTGGCGACGACCAGCTTGTGGAAGGTCGGCTTGGAACGCGCGTTGGAGTGCTTGCCGCCAACCCAGACGGCGATCTTGGTCGAATCCGCGCCGTTGATCTGCATCGGCGGGCAGGGCGGATAGCAGGCGCCGCAGCACACGCATTTCTGTTCGTCGACTTCCAGCGACGGCTTGCCATTGACCATCGCCGGACGAATCGCGGCGACCGGGCAACGCGCGACGACAGCCGGCCTTTCGCAAACTTTCGACACGAGGTCGTGGTTGATCTTCGGCGGCTTCGTGTATTGCACGTTGATGGAAATGTCGCCCTGCCCGCCGCAATTGATCTGGCAGCAGGAGGTGGTGATCCGGACGCGATTGGGCATTTCCTCGCTGATGAATTCATGATGCATCATGTCCATCAGGCTCTTCACCACGCCGGAGGCGTCGGTGCCGGGAATGTCGCAATGCAGCCATCCCTGGGTGTGCGAAATCATCGACACCGAATTGCCGGTGCCGCCGATCGGAAAGCCCTCTTTCCCGAGCGCCTCGATCAAGGGCGCAACCTTTGCCTGATCGGCGACCATGAACTCGATATTCGAGCGGGTGGTGAACCGGACATGGCCTTCACCGAATTGATCGGCGATGTCGCAGAGTCTTCTGATCGTGAAGACATCCATCTGGCGCTGGGTGCCGGCGCGCACGGTCCAGATTTCGTCGCCGCTCTTGGCGACATGGTGCAGGACGCCAGGACGCGGACGATCATGCCATGCCCAGGCGCCGTAGTTCTTGACCATCAGCGGATGCATCAGCGGGAAGGGGTCGGGAACACCAATTTCGTCGGGACGGCGCATGGCCGGGGCGCTGCTCATTCGATTTCCTCCGAAAATTCTATTTTGGCGGCGCCGATTCCACGGCGCCTTTCTTGTTCGAAATTTCAGTCGGCCGCGACGTTCAGCCCGGCTTCACGCGCCTTGCGTTCGAAATATTTGTCGGCCTCGTCGGTGAAGTCATCCGTGCGGACATAGCAAGACGTGCGCGGGTGATTGACCATGTTCGGATCGGGATCGATTCCGACCGCTTCGAGGAAGGCCGGCAGGCCGATGCGGTCGATCGTTTCGCCAATGCGCTCGTGTTCGAGCGCGTTGTCGGCGAAAAATTCGAGCATTCTGCGCGCCAGCGCGACAAGGTTTTCGTAATCCTCGTCGGTCTCGAGCTTGATGAAGGGAATCATCATCGTGCCCATCAGGTCGCCGACCTTCAGCGCCCGCTTGCCGCCGATCAGGATGGAGGCGCCACGGTCATCGCCCGGCGAGAGCGCCTTGTTCATCACGTTCAGGCAATGCATGCAGCGCACGCACGACCTGTTGTCGACATCGAGCGTATCGTCGTCGTTCAGGCTCAGCGCTCGCGTCGGGCACCGGGTGATGACCTGGTCGATCGCATATTTGCGGCCGACCCGCGCGACATAAGCTTTCACCTCGTCCTGGTTGACCTTCATGTCGTCGCGCCAGGTGCCGATCACAGCGAAATCGGCGCGATGAATGGCGTTGACGCAATCGTTGCCGCAGCCGGAAAACTTGAACTTGAATTTATAGGGCAGGGCGGGACGATGCATCTCGTCCAGGAATTCATTGATGACGGAGCGATGCGCCTTCACTTCGTCGTAGCAGGACATTTCGCAGCGCGCGTGCCCGACGCAGCTCATCGACGTGCGCAGGGCCGGGCCGGCGCCGCCAAGGTCGAATCCCGCTTCATTCAGCTCATCGAAAGCGGGCTGGACGTTTTCGGTCGAGCAGCCCTGGAACATGATGTCGCCGCTCTGGCCGTGGAAGGCGATCAGGCCAGAGCCGTGCCTCTCCCAGATATCGCAGAGCTTGCGCAAGGTGTCGGTGTCGTAATGCATGCCAGCCGGCGGCTGCACGCGCAACGTATGGAATTCTTTCGAGGCCGGAAACTTGCCCGCGACTTCGGAAAAGCGCGGGATCACGCCGCCACCATAGCCGAAGACGGAAACCGTGCCGCCCTTCCAGTAGCCGAGGCGGTTCTCGTAGGAATGTTCGAGCTGGCCGAGCAGGTCGTTCATCATTGGCGCATATTGCGCGTCGGCGTTGTCGCGCAGCCGCTTGAGGCCAGTGACGAAGCTTGGCCAGGGGCCGGTCTCGAGTTCGTCCAGCATGGGGGTCGGATGGAGCGGCGACGACACGCCGTCATCTTCCGTGCGAATGGAATCGTCCTGCGACATTGCAATCCTCCCTTGGGCGACTCAATCAAGGTCGGCCGCCCCGCGCTTTTCCCTGTGCGCCATTGCCGGTCTGCGCCGGATTTGGCCCGCTCGTTTTTATTTGATGTTGCGATAATAACAGAAAATGCGAATATGAGAATAGGTAGAGACAAAAGAAATGCAGAATTTCCACTCGACTGATAAAAATAACATTAAATCAATATGTTATTATGTGGACGCGGGGGTGGCCAACGGTTGGGGCCCCGCCGTGTTTTCGCTCGACGATACGGATTCGTGGCGGCGTTGGCGACGCGCCAAGCTCGGTCGGCTGGAGGCGGCGATAGGGGTCTCGCCGACGCCGATCGCCGATTCCCGGTCGATTTCGGAAGACGAGCGCCGGTCCCTGCTGGCGCAGATCGCGGCGACCAATATGGCGCTTTATGAATGGCGGCTCGCGCCGCCCGATGAAGACGCGCTGGATGAAATGCTGCTGGCGTTCACGAGATCCTTCGGCTTGCGCGCCCTGGAAGATCACCGCTCGGCCAACCGCAACGGGGTCGTGCGCATCGAGGTCGCGCAGGGCGGCGGGCGGGCCGGCTATATTCCCTATACCAACCGTCGGATCGCCTGGCATACCGACGGATATTACAATTACCACGGACCGTCGCATTGCGTGCGGGCCATGATCCTGCATTGTGCCGAGGCGGCCGAGCAGGGCGGGGAGAACCGCCTGCTCGATCATGAGCTTGCCTATCTGAGGTTGCGCGACGCCGACCCCGGGGGGCTGCGCCTGCTGACGCATCCCGAGGCCATGACCATTCCCGAGGCGGTCGATGACTCCGGACGTGTTCGCGCGGCCAATGCGGGACCGGTTTTTTTTCTCGACGATTCGGGTGCGCTCGCCATGCGCTATACGGCGCGGAAGAAATATGTCGAATGGCGGGACGAGGCGACCCGGGCGGCGGCGGAGCATCTGCTCGCCTTGATCGATGCCGAACCCCTGGCCCGCGCCGTCAAGCTCACGCCAGGCCAGGGCGTCTTGTGCAATAACGTTCTGCACGATCGGGCTGCTTTCCAGGACGACGGACAATGCCGGCGGCTCCTTTGTCGCGTTAGGTTTCACAACAGGATCGACTCACCCCAGGAGGAAAAATGGCGCGGATCAGCGAACTCATCATCTCCAACCCCGAAATGAAGTCCTTCGCCGAACTTGAGGAGAAGGTCATTCAGGCGGCGCGCGACGGCGAAATCCATCTGTATTTCGACATCAAGCCGGAATTTACGGACACGCCGCGGAAATGGGAGCAGCGTCTGGAGCTGGCCTTCTACAGCGCCGAAAGTCCGCGCCGATGACCGCCACTCGCAAGCGTGAGATCGGCGAGATCGCCGCACCTTACGGTCGGAACGTGAAGCTCGACGAAGTCGCATATGAAAGCGGCATGACGCTGTTGCGCGTGACGATCCGGGAGGGCGGCCGCTTCACGATTCTGGAAATTGACGCCGCCGCAGCCGGACAATGGGGAAAGATGATGATGGAATGGGCCCAATCGCGAAGCCCGGAAGAATGATCGAAATCATCGAATGATTCGACCATAATTATACGATGGATCGATACATTTTAATGGCCGATGACCGCCACTCGCAAGCGTGAGATCGGCGAGATCGCCGCACCTTACGGTCGGAACGTGAAGCTCGACGAAGTCGCATATGAAAGCGGCATGACGCTGTTGCGCGTGACGATCCGGGAGGGCGGCCGCTTCACGATTCTGGAAATTGACGCCGCCGCAGCCGGACAATGGGGAAAGATGATGATGGAATGGGCCCAATCGCGAAGCCCGGAAGAATGATCGAAATCATCGAATGATTCGACCATAATTATGCGATGGATCGATACATTTTAATGTTTGATAAAGCGACGGTTCAGAGAGGGCAGACCGTCGCATGACCACAATCCCCGCCGCAGCTCCGGCCGTTCACAAGAAAAATCCCGTCCTCGCCCTGTTGCCGGGGCTGGCGTTGACGGCCGGCATCGCCGTGCTTGCATACGCCTTGCGCTACATACCCGGCGTGGACAAGCTGAGCCCGATGATCCTCGCGATCCTGATCGGCGCCGTGATCCATAACAGTCTCGGCAAGATCCCAGGAACGGATGAAGGCGTGAATTTCTCCCTGCGCCGCATCCTGCGTCTCTCGATCATCCTGATCGGGCTGCAAATCACGGCGCAACAGGCCGCTGAAGTCGGCTTCGGCGGGCTCGCCATTATCGCGTTTGGGCTGCTGGCCACGCTCGCCGCGACGATGGCGGTGGGGCGGCTGCTGGGCGTTTCGGGCGGTCTTTCGCTGCTGATCGGCGTCGGCACGTCGATTTGCGGCGCCTCGGCGATCGTGGCGGCGAAGGCGGCGACCGGCGGCGAGGACGACGACGCGGCTTACGCTGTGGCGGGCGTGACTTTGTTCGGCACGATCGCCATGTTCCTTTATCCGGCGCTCAAGGATGTCCTGCATCTGTCGGATGCGGCTTATGGCCTGTGGGCCGGCGCCTCGGTGCATGAGGTTGCGCAGGCGGTTTTCGCCTCGTCGCAAGGCGGTCACGAGGCGCTTTTCATTGGGACGATCGCCAAGTTGACGCGCGTCGCAATGATGGCGCCGGTGATCATCCTGCTCGGCGAGTTGAGCGTTCGCCTGGGCTTCGCCGGCGAAGGCGCGCGCGGCAAGCCGCCTTTCCCGTGGTTCCTGGTCGGCTTTCTCGCCATGGCGGGATTGAACAGCCTGATTGCGATTCCCGTCGAGGTCAGCGCTCCGATCCGCGCTGCAACGACTTTCCTGCTGTCGATGGCCATGGCGGCCATGGGACTTCACACCAATCTGCGGCATGTGTTTTCGGCCGGGGTTCGACCGCTGGCGCTGGGATTGTTCGCCTCGGCGTTCATCAGCCTCACCGTGCTGAGTCTGATCAAGTTCGCCGTTTGAAAAACGCGCGTCCCGCAGGGGGGGTGATCAGCATCAAGGATCATCGGAACGATTGTTCCTTGCGCTCCGGGACAGGCTCGCCTCTGGCCGATGATAGTAAGGAAACGCCGGCGATGGCCGCTTTCACCGGCCGGATGAGCGACGTCAGGGCGGAACGAAAAATCGAAGGGCGCGGCGCGGACAATAGCGCGAGAGTGGCGAAGGCGCGAAGAGCGCCGCCGGCGACTGGCTTTTCCCGTTGAAAATCAACGACTGGCCGAAGGGCGGAAAGGCCGCCGACGCCCGCGATTGAAGACAAAATGGGAATGCGACGAAAAAAGAAGGCGGTTATCGACGGAAATCCACTCGACAATCACATAAATACGAATAAGCTAATATGAATATAAAAAAGCGGGCGGGGCGACTGCGAAAAGCAGCGCCGCGTGGGAGGAGAGCATGGCCGATATCGTCATCATGGGCGCCGGTCTGGCCGGCGTTATCATGGCTTATGAAATGAAGGATGCGATGCGGCCGGAAGATCGGCTTACAGTCGTCACCAAGGATCCTGTCTATCATTTCGTGCCGTCCAACCCATGGGTGGCCGTCGGTTGGCGGACGCGGGAAGCGGTCGAGATCGACCTGGCTCCGACCTTCGCGCGCCGCGGCATCGAATTCAGGCCCGTGCCCGTCGCCAAACTCGATCCGGAAGCCAACCGCCTCGAACTCGAAGACGGCTCGACCCTCAATTACGATTATCTGGTCATCGCCACCGGTCCCGAACTTGCTTTTGACGAGATCGAGGGTCTCGGCCCCGAGGGCCACACCAGTTCGGTCTGCCATATTGACCATGCCGAAAAGATCGCGCTGAGCCTGGAGGAATTCTGCAAGAAGCCCGGCCCGATCATCACCGGCGCGGTCCAGGGCGCATCCTGCTACGGGCCGGCCTATGAATTCACCTTCATCGTGGAGGCCGAACTGCGCCGCCGCAAGATTCGCGATCAGGTTCCGATGACCTTCGTGACCTCCGAGCCCTATATCGGCCATCTTGGCCTTGACGGCGTCGGCGACACCAAGGGCCTTCTCGAAAGCGCGCTGCGCGAAAAGCACATCAAATGGATGACCAGCTCGCGCGTGAAGAAGGTCGAGAGCGGCAAAATGGTGGTGGAGGAAATCGCGGACGACGGCGCCGTCAAGGCGACCCGCGAACTGCCCTTCGGCATGGCGATGATGCTGCCCGCCTTCCGCGGCATCAAGCCCTTGCGCGGCATCGAGGGACTCGTCAATCCGCGCGGTTTCGTCCTGGTGGACGAGCATCAGCAGAATCAGAAATACAAGAATGTCTTCTCGGTCGGCGTCTGTGTCGCCATCCCGCCGATGGGGCCGACGCCCGTGCCCTGCGGCGTGCCGAAGACCGGCTTCATGATCGAGTCCATGGTCACCGCCGCCGCGAAAAACATCGGCGAGATTTTGCGCGGCCGCAAGCCGATCTATCGGGGAACCTGGAACGCGATCTGCCTCGCCGATTTTGGCGACACCGGCGTCGCTTTTGTCGCCCAGCCGCAGATTCCTCCGCGCAATGTCAACTGGTCGGCGTCGGGCCGCTGGGTCCATGCGGCCAAGATCGGATTCGAGAAATATTTCATCCGCAAGATGCGCAAGGGCGAAAGCGAGCCGTTTTACGAGACGGCCGCCCTCAATATGCTGGGAATTGGAAAGCTGAAAAAGGTCACATCGGATTGACGCACGTCTTGACGATGTGGGTTTCGCTAAAGTTCTTGAGGATCAGGTAATGACCGAGGCTATGAACACGGGCGGCAACAACGCCAAGACCATGACGATCATCGTCACCAAAGGGTCGCTGGACTGGGCATATCCGCCCTTCATCCTGGCGACGACCGCAGCCGCCATGGGCGTGGACGTCACCTTGTTCTTCACCTTCTACGGGCTTGAGCTCTTGAAGAAAAAGCTTGACCTGCAGGTGACGGCGCTAGGCAATGCGGCGATGAAAATGCCGCTGATGGGCATGCACATGGCCATGCCGAACATCGTCAACATGATCCCCGGCGTGGACGCCGGCGCGACAGTGATGATGAAGAACCTCATCAAGAAAAAGGGCGTCGCCTCGATCGAAGATTTGCGCGAGGCGGCGATCGAATCCGATGTCAGGATGATCGCCTGCCAGATGACGCTCGACCTGTTCGAATTCCAGAAATCGGATTTGATCGACGGCGTCGAACTGGGCGGAGCCGCGACCTATATGGAAAAGGCGCTGAAATCCGACATCAACCTGTTCATCTGAAAACTTCGTTCAAACAAAGCCAAGAGGAAGACGATGGCCGATAAAACGCTCGACGCCAAGGGCTTGAATTGCCCCCTGCCAATCCTTCGCGCAAAAAAGACGTTGAAGGAAGTCCCCGCGGGCGGCACGCTTGAGATACTCGCGACCGACCCCGGATCGGTCGCGGATTTCGCCGCTTTTTGCCGGACGACAGGCAATGAACTGATCGAATCCACGTCGGATGGCGGGGTCTATCGCTTCGTCATCAAGCACGTGGCCTGACAATTCGGGCGAGTGGAGATCACGGTTTGCGGCAGAAAACTTTGTGGACCGCGCTCAGGATCGTCCGCACGTCGTCGTTGGCCAGGCTGTAATAAATCGATTTGCCCTCGCGGCGGTACGAAACCAAGCCTTCCAGGCGCAATCGCGCCAATTGCTGGGAGACGGTGGACTGCCGCTGCGCGAGCTTCATTTCGAGGTCGCTGACCGAACACTCGCCTTCCGACAACAGGCACAGGATCAACAGGCGCGATTCATGCGCCAAAGCCTTCAGAAAATCGGCGGCGTCCCGCGCACTATCGACCAGTTGAGCGAGATCGCTGAACTCGTCGCTCTCCTTCACCTTCGGCAAGGCCATTGGAAGCCCCTTCGCATTGCACAATATTAAGTTGAGAAATAAGGTCGAGTAAGGGCAATGTAAAGTGGTTTTTGAATAACTGAATATCAAAATGTGTCGCCGGGTGGGCTCATGAACCCTCGGACGACGCGTTGATTGTTGCGACCAAATTGCTATCGCATTCTTGGAAACGTGGCGCAGATCGCCGCGCTATGCGCCTGCATCACATTGTTTTAGCCAAGAAATTTAAGTTCGAGACGCGCGTGGCGCGTATTTCGGGCGAGCGTGATCGCCTCGCGCATGAGCGCGGATCCGAGGCCCCTGGCGGCGCCAATAGCGTTCAACGCTGAAGGCAGGTTCTCCCGGTTACGGTTCGGCATGATCGGCGAGGAGTCCCCCCCTCCGATTCCCATGGAAGGACGACGCGGCTGTCGGCAACGGCGGCGCCGGCACGCAGTGCGATCATGAATTCCTGCGGGTCTTCGAAGAACTGAAGCCCCGGATCCTCAGCGTCGTCCCGCATCAGGTGACCGCTATGGCGGTCGCTGTCGTCAGCTCCGAAGGCGACCAGCCGGCAGACCGGATTTCCGAGAGGGGTCGCAATCAAATTCTTGAAAGCCCCAATTCCAAAATCCGCTTCACCTTGTCGAGGCCGGGACAGTC
>NZ_JASHHX010000036.1 GCF_030056575.1 Rhodoblastus sp. 17X3
TCCGTGACGAGAACCTGCGTTCCGGCAGGCTGCGGGCCAGCGAGCAGCGGCGTGTGTCGCAATTGCTCGCCGCCGCGTCGCCAGAGCGCCGAAATCTTGTCGCCTTCGACAATGCCGATCGGAACGCCGACGCATGTCCTTGCAGGGAGGGCCTCAGGCGTTGCCGAGCATCCAGGCGCCGCTCAGGGTGATGAAGGCGCCGGCGATCCGCGACAGAATCTTTCCCGGGCGAAGCAGCGACAGGCCGAAGCCCGCGCCTTGCAGGATCAGGCTGGCCAACACAAAGCCGCCGAAGAACAAAGCCTGCGTCGCGGTGGCCGGGGCCTCGGCGCCATGGGCGAAGCCATGGCAGAATGCGAACAGCCCGACCAGACCCGCGGCGGGAACGGGCGGCATTTTGACGTCAAAGGCCAGCAGCAATCCGAGAGCGGCGACCGAAGCGGCAATGCCATATTCGATGAAGCCGGGCGCCTCGGAATGGAAGCCGAGCGCGGCGCCGACCATCATCAATCCGACGAAGACAGCTGGAATGACGAAGCGGGCGCGGCCGGACAACTGTCCGGCCCAATAGCCCGTGGCGATCATGGCGAGCAGATGATCCGCGCCGGTGAACGGATGGATGAAGCCGTCCTCGAAGCCCGCCGCGTGCAGGCCGGGATGAGCGGAAGCAGCAAAGGGAAAGGCCGCGAGCACAACTGCGGCGGCGGCGGTCTTCAGGTTCTTGTGCATTTCACCCTCCCATGCGGACTTAGGAATTTCGCGTTTCAAAGTCTTGTAGGCCGGCGTCATTGGCGAGCAGCGGCTCGACAGATTTGCAGGACTGCTCCGCCGGCAGGGAGCGCAAGCCTCGCTCTTCGAGGCTTCGGTCATATTGCTTCATGCCCCTGTCATTTCCAGAGCCCGTCTGAATCGGCGCAACTCACGTTAGCCCCGCCGAAACGGGAACTCGGCGGTTTTGAGCGAATCGCAAATGAAAAGCGTTCAACCAACAATCGGATTCATATGGGCGTTACGTCACGCCTAAAAAATTTCAAATTTGACCGCGGAGTCGATCTTCATATTCATATTCTACGTTGTGACGATGGTAAAGGACAAGAAGCGGCGTTCCCTGCGTCAGCGTGGACTTCCGATGCGATCATCAGACGTGGGCGCTGATGGCGTCCATGGACTCGATTGCAGGCGTTCGACGAGGATGGCGCGCCACCTTCTGACAACTGAGCTCACGGCTGTTTCGGCTCGGATTCGAGGAGCAGGGCAAGCATGGCGCTTGTCGCTCGAGACCGGTAGAGCTGGCGATGCGACAGGACATAGAATGGGCGCTTCGGCAGGGCGAAGGGCAGTTGGACCAATGCGTCGGCCCGAATAGACGCGCGAGCGACGAGGCTCGACATGACCGCCAGACCGGCGCCGGCCTCGACAGCTGATCGCACCGCTTCATTGGACGGCAGTTCAAGAACGATCCGCCGCTGCCGGGGCTGAGGACATAATGTCTGCATCGCGTCTTCGAAGGCCTCACGCGTGCCCGATCCCTTTTCGCGTGCAACCCAAGGCGCGTCATAAATTCCTGCCGCCCCCCCGACGGCGTAGGCCTTGGCAAGCGCGGGCGCCGCAACGATGACCAGTTCATCTTCATCGATTTGCGTAACAGTGAGCGCGGGATCCGTCACAGCGCCTTCGACCAGTCCGAGATCGATTTCGCCTGCGATCGCAAGTTCGGCGACCTCATGTGTGTTTCCGATCGTGAGATTGATCGACACGCCGGGATAAAGGGCGATGAAGCGAGAAAGGCGCTGCGGCAGCCAATAATGGCCGGTCGTTTGGCTGGCGGCGATCATGAGGCGCCCCGCTTTCAGACCGCCAATATCAGCCAAAACTTTTTCCGCGCGTTGTGCGGCGATCAGCAGATTCCGCGCCTCCGACAGGAAGGCGCGTCCCTCCTGCGTCAAAGCGACGCGCCGCCCGATCCGGTCGAACAGTTTTATGTCATGGCGCTGCTCGAGCGCGCTGATCGCCGCGCTGACGGCGGATTGTGTCAGGTTGAGCTGACCGGCAGCGCGGGTGACATGCTCAAGTTCGGCGACGGCGACGAAAATTCGCAATTGCTCCAGAGTCACCGGCGATCTCCAGTCGGCCCGTTCCGCGCGCTCTGGACAATCCGCAGGCGCGCGCGACGGCCGCGCTTCGGCGTCATGCCGTCGTTACGGGGCCGTTGGCGGCCTTCCAGGCCGCTATGCCGCCGGCCAGATTGAATACCTTTCCAAAGCCCATGTCGACGAGGGTCTTGCAGGCGAGGGTGGATCGCCCGCCGGATGCGCAATAGACCACGATCCGGTCGGCGCGGGCGAGTTCGGGCTTGTGCATCGGCGATTCGGGATCGGCGTGGAATTCGAGGAAGCCACGCGCGGCGTGCAGGGCGGCCGGCGCCGCGCCGGCGGCAAACTCCTGCGCCTCTCTGACGTCGAGGAACAACACGGTAGGATCGCCGACCAAAGCCATGGCGTCGTGGACCGAGATGGTCTCGATGGCGGCGTTTGCCTCCGCGATCAATTGTTTGAAGCCTTTCTTCAAGGGCCGGATCATAGTCATCGGGTTTTCCTCTTCGATTTTTGCGATGGCGCGGCGGCGCAGAAGGTTTCGGCGAGACGGCTGACGAATTTGCTGATTCTGGCGTCGCCGAGCGAATAGTATATCGTCTGGCGCACGCGTCTCGCCTTGACGATCCGGTCCTTGCGCAGCAGCATGAGGTGGCGGGAGGCGGCAGTGGCGGAAACGCCGGCGATTTCCGCCAGTCCGGTCACGCAAATTTCGCTTCCGACGAGCGCGCAGACGATGCGCAGCCGTGCGGGATGGGCCAGCGCCCTGATCAGATCGCTGGCCTGAGCCGCCGCCAATTCGAACCGCTTGACATCCATCGATCAATATTCTCATATATTTGAATATATGTAAATCACACACAACTCGGATAATCCGCGTCATGCGCAAGCTGAGCCCCAAATCGCTACCCTTCAGGGGATTCGCCTCCGCCGCTTTGGGCTTTTTGCTCGCGGGCGCGGCGCAAGCGAGCGACTTCGCCGTCGAGAAGCACAAGGTTCCGGACATGAAGGCGATGTTCGGCCAGGTCCAGAGTCGCGACATCACCCCCGCCCGCACGCGCATCGGCGGCACTCTGGTCAGCCGCTCGGTCGACGAAGGCGCGCAGGTCAAGGCGGGCGACGTCATCGCGATCGTGACGGACGAAAAGCTGGCGCTTCAGGCCCAGTCGCTTGACGGCCAGCTCAGCGCGCTCGAGTCGCAGCTCGCCAACGCCAATGACGCGCTGAAACGCGCGGAGGATCTGCTGCCGCGCGGCTTCGTCACCAGGGCGGCCTATGACCAGGCCAAAACCAATGTGGACGTGTTGCAGCATCAGGTCGAATCGATGCGCTCGCAGCGCGCGGTGGTCGCGCAGCAGATGGCCGAGGGCAGCGTGCTCGCGCCCAAGGACGGTCGGGTGCTGACGCTGTCCGCCATTCCCGGCGCGGTGGTCATGCCCGGCGAGCCAATCGCGCGCATCGCCGCCGGCGCGCTCTTTTTGCGTCTCAGCCTGCCCGAGCGCCATGCCGCTTTGTTGCAAATTGGCGCGCCGGTCCTGCTTGCGCCGCGCGGCCAGGACGCGGGCGTCGAAACCGAAGCCGCCGCCATGCGCAAGGGACGGATCGTGAAGATCTATCCCGAGATCGACAATGGCCGCGTCATCGCCGACGCCGAGGTTGAAAATCTCGGCGACCATTTCGTCGGAGAGCGGGTGAAAATCCTTGCGCCGGTCGGCGTGCGCGAGGTGATGCTCATTCCGCGCGCGGCGGTGACGACGCGCGCGGGGGTTGATTATGTCCGTCTCCAGCGCGCCGAGGGTCCGCTGGACGTGGCGATCGTTTACGCCGATTCCGCCGAGCCTGACATGGTCGAGGTTCTCACCGGCCTCTCGGCGGGCGACAAGGTTCTGGTCCCATGAGCGTTCCCATGAGCGAAGAGCCCATCGCCTCCGGCCAGGGTCGGCCCCCAGAAAGGCCTTTGGGCCTCGCCGGCTTTCTCACCCGCGCCTTCATCGCCTCGCCGCTGACGCCGCTGCTGCTCATTGCGGCGCTGGCGCTCGGCCTTCTGGCGCTCGTCACCTTGCCGCGTGAAGAGGAGCCGCAGATTTCCGTGCCGATGGTGGATATCGTCGTTCAGGCCAATGGCCTGAAGGCGGAGGACGCCGTCAAGCTGGTCACCGAGCCGCTGGAGACCATCGTCAAGGGCATCAATGGCGTCGAGCACGTCTATTCCAAGACCTATGACGATCAGGTCGTGGTCACGGTGCGTTTCCTCGTCGGCTCATCGACGGACGCCTCGATCCTGCGCGTGCACGACAAGGTGCGCGCCAATATGGACAAAATTCCTTCCGGCATTCCGGAGCCCCTCATCGTCGGCCGCGGCATCGACGACGTCGCCATTGTCGTGCTCACCCTGTCGCCCAAACCGGAGGTCGCGTCGCGCTGGAGCGCCGATGGCCTGACTTCCGTCGCGCGCGAATTGCGTACGGAACTCGCGAAACTCGAAGACGTCGGCTTGAGCTATCTCGTCGGCGAGCAGGCCGACGAGATCCGCGTCGAGCCTGACCCGGAGGCGCTGGCCAAATATGGCGTGACGTTGCAGCAGCTCGCCGCAAAGGTGCAGGGCGCCAATACCGCCTTCAAGGCTGGGCTGATCCGCGACAAGGGCCTGCAGATCGAGGCCATCGCGGGCCGCACGCTGAAGACAGTGCCCGAGATCGGCAATCTGCTCGTCACAACGCGCGACAACCGCCCGGTCTATCTGCGCGACGTCGCCAAAGTCACGGTCGTCGGCGAGCCCAACGAGGCGCGCGTCGCCCATTTCGTGAAGGGCGAGAATGGCGCGCTGCAGGGCGCTCCTGCGGTTTCGGTCGCCATCGCCAAGCGTGCGGGCGCCAACGCCGTGGTGATTTCCGAGCGGATCATCGAGCAGTTGCAAAGCCTCAAAGGCTCCGTCGTTCCCGCGGACATCGACGTGCAGGTGTCGCGCAATTACGGCGAGACGGCCAATGAGAAGGCCAACGAACTGCTGTTCCACCTCGCGCTGGCGACCATTTCCATCGTCGCGCTTGTGGCCTTCGCCATCGGCTGGCGCGAGGGCCTGGTGGTGGCCATCGTCATCCCGACCACCATCCTGCTGACGCTCTTTGCGGCGCGGCTGATGGGCTACACGCTCAATCGCGTCAGCCTGTTCGCCCTGATCTTCTCCATCGGCATTCTGGTCGACGACGCCATCGTCGTGATCGAGAATATCGCGCGGCACTGGGCCATGAAGGACGGCCGCACGCGCGGGCAGGCGGCCATCGACGGCGTGGCGGAGGTCGGCAATCCGACCATCGTGGCGACCCTCACCGTGGTCGCGGCCTTGCTGCCCATGCTGTTCGTCTCGGGCCTGATGGGGCCTTATATGAGCCCCATTCCGGCCAACGCCTCGGCGGCGATGGTGTTCTCCTTCTTCGTCGCGGTGATCCTCACGCCCTGGCTGATGATGAAGTTCGCGAGCAACGCGCCAGCCGATCATCACGAGGCCCATGACGGCGGCAAGCTCGGCGCGCTCTATCGCCGCGTCGCCGCGCCTGTTTTGCGCACGAAGCGTTCCGCCTGGATCTTCCTGCTCGCCGTCGGCGTCGCCACGCTCGCCTCGCTCAGCCTGTTCTATTTCAAGGCGGTGACAGTCAAGCTGCTGCCGTTCGACAACAAGGCGGAAGTCGCCATCGTCGCGGACCTGCCGCGCGGCGCCTCGGTCGAGGAAACAGACCGTATTCTGCGCTCCGCGATCGAGCGCGTGAAGGACATTCCTGAAATCCTGTCCTTCGAGACCTATGCGGGGACCGCGGCGCCGTTCAACTTCAACGGCCTCGTGCGCCATTATTACATGCGCGAGATGCCCGAGATGGGCGACGTGCAGATCAACCTCAAGTCCAAGAACGAGCGCTCGCGCTCCAGCCATGACATCGCGCTGGACGTCCGCCAGCGTCTGGCGGGGCTGGACATGCCCGCGCATTCGTCGCTGAAGGTGGTGGAGCCGCCGCCGGGGCCGCCGGTTCTGGCCACATTGCTCGCGGAAATCTACGGGCCGGACCCCCAGACCCGCCGCGCGGTCGCGGCGCAGGTGCGCAAGGCCTTTGAAAGCGCGTCCTTCATCGTGGACGTCGACGATTCCTATGGCGTGCAGGCGCCGCGCAAGCGCATCGAAATCGACCAGGATTCGCTCGAATTCTTCGGCGTCCAGCAGGGCGACGTGTTCGAGACGCTGCGCCGGCTCTATGGCCAGGACGTGGTCGGCTATTCGCATCGCGGCGAAGGGCGGCAACCCCTGCCGATCCGGCTGGCGCTGGCCAAGAACGCCCGCCAGCTCGACGAGTCGGCCCTGACCACGCCTGTTCCAGCCAACGCCCTCCCAGGCAATCGCGCTATCGTCGAACTCGGCGATGTGGCGCGGGTGTCGGACGAGCTGTCGTCCTTCCCGATCTTCCGCCACAACGGCCGCGCCGCCGAAATGGTGCAGGCGGAGCTCGCCGGCGCCTATGAGGCGCCGCTTTATGGCATGATGGCGGTCAATGCGGCGCTGGACAAGATGGAGTTCCCGGCGGGCGTTCCCAAGCCCCAGGTTCTGCTGCACGGCCAGCCTCTCGACGAGAGCAAGGCGTCGTTGCTGTGGGACGGCGAATGGGAAGTCACCTGGGTGACCTTCCGCGACATGGGCGCGGCCTTCATGGCGGCTCTGGTCGGCATCTATATCCTGGTCGTGGCGCAGTTCCGCTCGTTCAAATTGCCTCTGGTGATCCTGACGCCGATCCCGCTGACCTTCATCGGCATCATGTTCGGCCACTGGCTGTTCCACGCCGCCTTCACCGCGACCTCGATGATCGGCTTCATCGCGCTCGCCGGCATCATCGTGCGCAACTCGATCCTGCTGGTGGATTTCGTTCGCCACGCCGATCATGCCAAGGGTCTGCGCGAAGTGCTGATCGAGGCCGGGGCGATCCGCTTCAAGCCGATCCTGCTGACCGCGCTGGCGGCGATGATCGGCGCGGCGGTGATCCTGTCCGACCCGATCTTCCAGGGGCTGGCGCTGTCGCTGCTGTTCGGCCTCGCGTCATCCACGGCGCTGACCGTGCTGGTCATCCCGGCGATCTATGTCGTTCTGCGCGGCGGACCGAATTTCGACGCGAGTTGATCGAGACTGCAAGATTGCAGCTGAAAGACAGGGCGGGGCCGGGGGCGGACCCGCCCCTTTTCGTTTTTCGATCCGGCCCATAACGAACTCGCTTCCTGCCGCCGCGATTCAATTTCGACGTGGGGCTTGATATTGTTAAATACGAATGTGAGGATGCAATCCGCCGGCGGCACAAGGGACAATCCCGGGCCAAAATGCCGGATAGGGAGAGAAACGATGAAGAGGAATTATTGGGCCGCGCTCGTCGCGGCCAGCGGAATCGCATTGACCATCGCGGCGCCCGCCGCGTGGGCGACGGAGATCGCCGGCGATTATACGAGACCCAATGGCGACAAGGCGCGAGTCTCGGTCAGCGATGGCAAGCTTTATTGCAAGATCGTATCCGGCTCGCAGCCGGGATTTGAAATGTGCCACGGGATGGAAAAGACCGGCGCGGGAATCTGGCAGGGCGGGCAAATGAAACACCCGTCCATGCCGGGCATGATGACCTTTAACGGCACGGTGACCGCCACCGCGTCAGGCCTGTCGATCAAGGGCTGCGCCGTCGGCCAGTCGATGTGCGACGCAGAGAACTGGGCTCGGAATTAAGCCGAAATACCGCCGGTCGCGGCTTCTCGCGCCCGGCGGGCGCCGCGTCCGTTCAGCCGGGCGGCGTGCGAGGAGGCATCAAGGTGCGCGAACTCGAAGGACGGATGGTGATTGTCACGGGCGCTTCCGGCGCTCTGGGCTCGGCGGTCTCGGAATTGCTTGCCGGCAGAGGCGCACGGGTGGTCGGCGTCGACCGTGCGGAAAATAATCGCAATCGCACAGTCGATTTCGCCGGTGTCGATCTGGCGGACGAGACGGCCTGCCGGCGGGCGGTCGATATGGCTGTGGCGCGATCGGGTCCGCTTTACGGCTTGGTCAATATCGCTGGCGGGTTCGAGATGGCGACGCTCGCGGAGGGCGGGGCCCGAACATGGGACCGCATGTACCACATCAACCTGCGCACAGCTCTCTGTGCGTCCGGCGCGGCCCTGCCTCACTTCCCGGAGCGTGGCGCCGGCCGTATCGTCAATGTCGGCGCCGGCGCGGCGGCGCGGGGCGCTGCCGCCATGGGCGCATATGCCGCCGCGAAATCCGGCGTCGCGCGCCTGACCGAGAGCCTGTCGGAGGAATTGCGGAGCGCGGGCGTCACTGTCAATGCGGTGTTGCCGAATATTATCGACACGCCAGCCAATCGGACCGCCATGCCGGACGCGGATTTTTCCAAATGGACGTCGCCGGCGGCGATTGCGCGCGTGATCGCCTTTCTGCTGTCGGACGAAGCGTCGGCGGTGACCGGGGCGCTGATTCCCGTAACGGGCGCGAGCTAGACAGCGAGGCGCGCCGAAGCGCGACACATTTGTCTCGCGGCGCCCGCCGGATCCCTGACCGGCAGGCGCCTTCTTTTGGGGTCAATGCGGGAAGAAGTGGTCCTTTGCGCTCGCCGTCACGCCGGTCTTCATGTCTTTGGCGAAGAAGACGACGTCGGCGGCGTCGCGCGGCGCCTGATCCTTGGGCGCGACCACCAGCAGCCGCAGTTCGAGCGTCTGATCCGGACCGACCTCGATTGTCGGCTCATCCTTCGCGGCGACTTCGCCCGCGATCCGGATATGGGCGCCTTTCAAGCCTTCGACATGAAGCTGGAAAGTCCGCGGATCGCCATTCTTGTTGAGCAGGCGCACGGTATAGCCGTTCTGGATCGAACCATCCGACAATTCCGTGGCGAGCGGATTGCGATCGTGCAGCACGTTGACGCCCGTCCATTTCTTGTTCGCCAGAACATAGGCCATGAAACCCGCGACCATGGCGATTAGGACGACATAAAGGACCGTTCTCGGCCGGATGACGCGATAGATTTCCGGCAGCCCGGCGCGCCTGCGGTCGGCGTTGATATCGTTGTCATAAGCGATCAGGCCCGTCTGACGTCCCAGTTCGTTCATGACGTTGTCGCAGGCGTCGATGCACAGGCCGCACTGGATGCAGCCGAGCTGGGAGCCGTGGCGAATGTCCACGCCGGTGGGACATACGGCGACGCACTGGCGGCAGTCCACGCAGTCGCCAGCGGGCTCGCCCTTCTGGCGCAGGGCCACGGCCTTTTTGGCCGAGACGCGGGGCTCGCCGCGGTCGCCGCGATAGGTGACGTTCAGCGCCCATTCGTCGGTCAGCGCCGCCTGGATCCGCGGCCATGGACACATGTACACGCAGACCTGTTCCCGCATATGTCCGGCGAGCGCATAGGTGGTGAAGGTCAGGATGGCGATCCAGATATAAACGGTTGAACTTGCCCGGAATGTCGCCAGGTCGTGCACGAGGGTGGGGGCGTCGGCGAAATAGAGCACCCAGGCGCCGCCCGTCCACCAGGCCAATGCGAGCCAGAGGGAATGTTTGGCCGCCAGCTCCCACACGCGTTTCAGCGTCAGCCCTTCCCTGGCCTTGCGCATACGGTCGCGGCGATCGCCCTCAATGGCGCGCTCGATCATATAGAACAGATCGGTCCAGACCGTCTGCGGACACATATAGCCGCACCAGACGCGGCCCGCGACGGCGTTCAGCAGAAACAGGGTCAGGGCGGCGATAATGAGCAGACCGGTGAAATAATAAACTTCCTGCGGCCAAAGTTCGATGAAAAAGAAATAAAATCGCCGATGAGGAATATCGACCAGCACCGCCTGGTCAGGCGCGTCCAGGCCGCGATGCCAGCGCACGAATGGGAGAATATAATAAAGGCCAAGCGCGAAAGCCATGAACGCCCATTTGATCCGCCTGAAGCGGCCGTGCACCGATTGCGGATAGACCTTCTTGTCCGCCGCATAGAGCGGACCAACCAGATTGGTTTCTTGCTTTTGATGGACGTTCATGGCGGGGCCTACAGATGACGAAAAATTACGGAAAAACAGTATGATGCCGCTTATTCAAATCTTGGCCGCCAGCTTTCTGGCCAGCGGCAACGACAAGGGCATGGCCAGGACGAATCCAGCAAGGATGGCCGACGGCAGCAGTCTCATCGAGGCGGCGGCCAGGGCCGTTGTGGCGACGACGATCGTCAATCCGACGCCTGCCAGGGTCGCGCCGAGGACGATCCAGATAAGCAAGTCGACCGCAGACATGGGCGTTTCTCCGAACCTCATGGAAATCGGATAAAGCTATATAAAAAATGTAACAAATAATCCAGCTGAAATTGTAGGCTGTCCGTATGGCCGAGTCTTGTACCGCCGGCGCTTCCCTCCCAATTCATGGCGATGCTCATGGCGGAAGCGATGCTAAAGACGACGACGCTCAGGTGGTTTGCCCGCGAAGCGGCGGCGTCAATCGCGCCAGCCGGGCTAAATTGGCCGAGGGAAAGCGCCCCGACTGCGGGGCTTGCGGAGCGCCCCTGTTCAACGGAGCGATCGATGTCGCGAACGACGCGGCCTTCGCACGTCATGTCGCGCGCACAAGCCTGCCAATATTGATAGATTTCTGGGCGGAGTGGTGCGGACCCTGCAAGGTCATGGCGCCGCAATTCGCCGCGGCGGCGAAACGGCTCGAGCCGCGGGCCCGGTTCCTGAAGGCGAACACCGAAATCCTCGGTGAAACTGCCGCGCGCTTCGGCCTTCGTTCGATTCCTGCGCTCGTTCTCATCCGCGACGGCAGCGAGGTCGCCCGCCAGGCCGGCGCCATCGACGCCAATTCGATTCTGCGCTGGGCGGCTGGCCACGGCGTGGAATAATCGGCGGGAGCCGCGCTACAGAGCGGTCGCGCTGGCGCGTCTGCGTGGTCTGGGCGCCGCCCATTGCGGGCTGAGGGCCTCAAGCACCTCCTGGCGATTGACGGAAATATCGGCGATGGTCGTTCCGTCGAGCACTTCCAGAAACGCGCGGCACGCCCTCTTGAACGTGTCGCCGAGCTTGCAGACGCCGATCAACGGGCACGTGTTGGTTACGGCGTCGAAACATTCGACCAGATTGAGATCGTCCTCAGTCTTTCGAATGATTTCGCCGACTGTAATGTCCTGTGGCGCTCTGGCGAGGCGGAAACCGCCATTTCGGCCGCGAACATTGTCAAGATAGCCCCAAAGTCCAAGCTGGTGGACGCATTTGACGAGATGGGCCTTGGAGATGTCGAAGCTTTCGGCGACCTCGTGGACTGTGATGAGTTCGCCCTTGCGCATCGTCGCGATCATCAGGATTCGCAAGGCGTAATTTGAATAGCTGGTCAGGCGCATGGGAATATCTCACGCCGGGCGACAGCCGCGCGGCGCTAAATGTTATAATAAAAATATAGATTTTCCAACGCGAAGTTTTCGAGATCGATATCGGCCTTGCGCCGGTTCTCGCCAACGCCAGCGATCCGGCTGCGCCATTTGTCCGATTTGTCTTTGAGGACGATGCGGGCATGGGTCGCGCTCTGGCCGTTTTCGTAATATTGCATCGCGCAAATAGGCGAAGCTGGCGGGGCGGCAGCCATGGCCGAAGCTGACAAATTCAGGCAGGCAAAAGCGATGGGAGGCCAATGCCTGCTTGAGGCCGCCGCCGAATCTGGCAGACTGAAGTACAGGAATACGTCTCGTCTCCCGTTCATGGCGGAGCTTTCAGGCGGAGGGGAGTGGCGATGAAATCCGACGAGAATGAACTTGCGACATTCGATGGCGACAGGCCGGTCGTGGCGGAGACAGTCCACCCGCTCCCCAACCTGTTGGACCTCGGCGCGGAGGGTGTGCTGGAATCCATGCGCCGCAGCCAGAAGAATGATTTCACGGCGATGGTCGCGGAGGTCGAGGAGCCAGGATCGCCGCTTCACGCCTTATTCGCCGATTTGCGAAATCGCGTGCCGGCTGATCATCCCTTTCAGCGCATCGCTTTATTCCGCAAGGGCGCTTTACAAGAGATGTTCGTCGATCTGCATGACCATGTCATGAGCCACCCCGTGTGGCTCCATCCCTTTTTCGTGCGGGTGTTTGAGGGCCGCATCGATTTGGCTCAGGTCGCGGCCTTCGCCATTCAGTATTTCAATCAGATAAAGAACACGCGTCAGTGCGTTGCGATGGCGATCGGCCGTTTTCATGGTTTGACGCCGCTCCCCTACGACGTGTTAAACGAGCGCGTTTCGGAAATCACACAGGTCGCGCTGGCGCAACTGGTCGCCGACGAATATGGTGTCGGAAGCCGTGCGGTCGAGGATTATCCCGACCTCCGCCATCTGCTGCTCTCAAAAACGCACATCGCAATGTACCGGCAATTGTTTGAAGGGCTGGGCATTCCTCCCGACGAACAGGACGCAGCCATGCTGCCCGGCGTCGCCGATAACGTGCTCACCCAGCGCCTGGTCGCGAGCCACCCCGCATTTTCACCTTTGGAGTCGCTGTCCTCGGTCGGTCTGGGCATGGAATGGGGCGTGCCGGAGTTTTTCAGCCTGATACTCGGCGGCCTCATCCGGGTGGCGTTGCGCGAGAAATTGCCACTGACGCCGAGGCATCTCGAAGTGTTTATCGCCCATGTGCGCTATGATGTGCTGCACGCGGTGTCGGTGATGTTGGTGACCTCACTGCACATGCGGGGCCCCGAGGACATCGCCGTCGTGAAAGGGTCATGCAACACCCTGATGGCTGGCCGCTTTGCGATGATGACCGACCTGTACCGCCATGTCTTTGGCGAACGATGCGTCGCATTGGCCGATATCGACCTTGAGCGCCGTTATCGTCTCCGGGACAGCCGCATCCAATCGCTGCTGCTTTCGGCGCGCGAATCCGCTGCGCCGGGACGAGTTCTCGACGAACAGGCCTGGCGGGCGAACCGGAGCGTTCCCTATATTTTTGCGTAGTCGCGCCGGTCCATCGGCGCTGCGAGTTGAACAAATGTTTGATCCGCAACGTGGCTTCGGGCGCCGTCGGCCATGTTCGGACTGAATGGCCAAAGGGTTGAGGATCCTTTGTTTTCGCAGCGTAACAGCGAAAAGCCGGCATCCATTTATTCGCACGCCGCTCTAGCCGCGCGTGAATTTTGCAGGATCAGCCGCACCCCTTATCTCGAAAGCCCTTTCGCCGCGACCTCGTCGAGATAGCCGTTCCATATTCGGGTGCGGTCGGCGCCCAGTTGATGCAAATAATCCCACGTGTAAATGCCCGTCGCGTGTTGATCGTCGAATTCGAGCCGCACCGCATAATTTCCGACAGGCTCCACCGCCACGATCGCCACATTTTTCTTGCCGCCAACGGTCTTTTTCTCGGAGGGAGAATGGCCCTGTACTTCCGCGCTGGGGCTGACGACGCGCAGATATTCCGCGGGCAAGGCGTAAGCCTCGCCCGCTTCGAAGATGATGTGAAGTGTTTTTCCGTGATCGGCGAGCCGCAATTCCGTCGGCCAATGCGCGTGATCCATTTAATTCTCTCTCCATTGGCCAAGAAACAATCGCATCGCGCTTACGATCGCACGGTCGATCAATACCCGCCCTTGCGGCGACTTTCCGCGACGCCGGCGATCCTGCCGCCCTGTTTGGACGGATCGAGCGGGAACAAATTATACAGCGTCTTTTGTTCGACCCTTTCGCCCCATTTTTCCGACATCGCCTTGATGATCGTGCGGGTATTCGGCGTGCTCTGATTGTTGTCGAAAAATTCCTCGCGCAAATAGTCGATTACATCCCAATGACGCGGGCCAAGAGTCACGCCGTCGAGGCCGGCGATATGTTCGGCCAGCTCCCGACTCCAATCTTCCTGATTGACCAGATAGCCGGTGGCGGTGCTTTCGATTTCCTTGCCCTCGAATACATATGCCATTTGATACTCCCGTCCATTCTCCCTTTCCAACGGCGACAGAGCGGCGCAGAAAACGCCCAGCCCTGTCAAAACCTTTGGACACCCTTATCCAACGACGATTTTTGGTCTGCGAGAAACCTCTCTGGAGCCTTGCGCCAGAGCTTCCCGGACTCGTTCGGCCATGGCCAGATAGGGCTTGGCCTGTTCCGACTCGGGAGCGCTCGCCAGCACGGGCAGGCCGTTGTCCGAACCCTCGCGAATGGTCATGTCGAGCGGCGCTTCGCCGAGGAAGGGCACTTCAAACCTGTCCGCTTCCGCGCGCGCGCCGCCATGGGCGAAAATCTCGGACCGTCCGCCACAATGCGGGCAGAGGAAATAGCTCATGTTTTCAAACAGGCCGAGGATCGGCACATGCACCTGCTGGAACATGGCTATGCCGCGTCGCGCGTCGATCAGCGCCAGATCCTGCGGCGTCGAAACGACGATGGCCCCGGCCAGCGAGGCGTTCTGCGCCATGGTCAGTTGCACATCGCCGGTGCCCGGGGGCATGTCGACAACCAGAATATCAAGTTCGCCCCAGGCGACTTCGCGCAGCAATTGGGTGATCGCCGACATGACCATCGGCCCGCGCCAGACAATCGCCGCGTCGTCCTCGACCAAGAAGCCAATCGACATCAGCTTGACGCCGAATTTTTCCAGCGGCTGCAACGAGCGGCCATCGTCGGAAAGCTGGGGCTTGTCCTTGATGCCGAACAGGCGCGGTAGGGACGGCCCGAAAATATCGGCGTCGAGCAAGCCAATTTTCAGACCCGACCGCGCCAGGGCGATCGCCAGATTGGCGGCCGTGGTCGATTTCCCGACGCCGCCCTTGCCCGAAGCGACGGCGATGATTTTGGAGATATGTTCAAGGCCGGAGCCTCTCTCGGGCGCTTCGCTTGGCATTGGCCGTTGCGCGCCATGGCCCGCGCCTGCGCCGCGCGCTTCGGGCCCGCGTTCGGAGGTCAGCACCACCATAGCCGTCGCTACCCCAGGAATGGCTTTGACGGCTTTTTCCGCCGCCAGCCGCATCGGCTCGCTGGCCGCAGCCTGGTCGGGCGCGACGGCAATTGTCACGAAGACCTTGCCGTCGCGGATGCTGACACCGGACAAAGCCCCCGATTCCGCCAGCGACGTCGACCCATCCGGTCCCTTGACGGCTTTAAGTGCTGCATAGATGTCGTCGGTATTGTACATGATCCCTCGCTTCTGTTCATTCTGCGGCGCCCGCCGCGGCGTCGGCTTCCAGATCCTGCGCTTCTATTCAGCCGCGCGTTTCATGGCCGGACGGTAGCGCGGCCTGCTCAGCCATGCGTTTCATGGCCGGACGGTAGCGCGGCCTATTCAGCCGCGCGTTTCATGGCCGGACGGTAGCGCGGCTTACTCAGCCGCGCGTTTCATGGCCGGATAAGTGCAATGCGCGTCATTCGCGAAGGGCGACTCGACGTCGCGGACCTCCGCGAAGGGGATGCGCAGCGTCGACCAGACATCGACCATAGCCTCGACCAGATGG
>NZ_JASHHX010000037.1 GCF_030056575.1 Rhodoblastus sp. 17X3
TGTGATGGATATACCGAATCGCAAAAGAACACAATAAGAACGCCGCCCAAGCACGTCGACGGGCGTATTCTATAAGTCATGCTGAGCGGGTGTCCTGAAGGCGACAGCCGATCCCTGCTCGGCGCTCGAACAATCCTTGAAATCGCGAATTAATTCCCTGTTCTGTTTCGTAGGGAAATGTCCTTCAACTCACAGTTATGCGGAGAGAATTCTGAAAAAGATCGGGAGCTGGCAGGCTTTTTGAGAAAAATTCCCTGTAATTTTCCCTGTTAGCAGGGATTCCGGCCCGCGGAGACGGGTTTACAGGGACTACGTCCGCCACCATTTTCCGCGACGGCCGCTTTCCCATAGGCGTTCTCAGCCGGTCCGGCGCGGCCGGGCGCCAAGCTCTTGCCGCCCGGGCTCAATAAAACTCCTCCGCCGCCGCCGCCAGTTCGGAGAAATGCGAAATGATCCGGTCGGGGCCATATTCGATCACGGGGCGGTCGGTATAGCCGAAATCCACCGCGATGGAGGGCACGCCCGCAGCGCGCGCGGTGGCGATGTCGGTCTTGGAATCGCCGATCATGATGGCCCGCCCGGGCGCGCCGCCGGCGGCCTCGATGGTGCGCAACAGGGGCGTCGGGTCCGGCTTGGCGACGCCAAAAGTGTCCTGCCCGCAGATGAAGGCGAAGCGGTCGGCGATGCCGAGCTTTTCCAGCAGCAACTTGGCCGGACGTTCGATCTTGTTGGTGCAGACGGCGAAAAAGCCGCCGCGCGCGGCCAGCGCATCGAGCGCCTCGACCACGCCCGGGTAAAGCCGGCTGTCGTCGGCGATGCGCGTTTCGTAATGCGCCAGGAACCGCTGGAACATGTCTTCAAGCCTTTGCGGCGACACGCTTTCGTCCTGCGCCGCGAGCGCGCGCACGATCAGGGCGCGGGCGCCGGCGCCGAGCAGCGATCGGGCGTCGTCCAGCGGCGTGGTGGCGAAGCCCTCCTGAACCATGATGTAATCCAGCGTTCCCATGAGATCGCCGGCCGTATCGGCCAGCGTGCCATCGAGATCGAAGACGTGAAGCATGTTGTCGGGCGTCGGGGCCATGCAATTTCTCCTGTCGTAAGGCAGGGCTATAATGACTCAGGCGCGCGATGTCATGGCCAAAGCCGCGCCGGGCGGCCAACATGATAGATTCCTGAGAGGGTCAGAGTGATTCGCCCGTCGCGGCGAACGAAGGGGAAGGGAAAGACGATGCTGCGTTGGATGCTTCCGCTCTTGCTCGCGACGACGGGCCTTGCCCAGGCGGCGAGTTATGATTTTCTCGCCGCGCCGCAGGTCGATCTCAACCGCGTCTATCGCATCGACAAGGCGACAGGCGAGGTCGGCGCCTGCCAATATGGCCTCAAGGAAGGCGGTTCGGTCGGCGTCACCCTTTGCTATCCGCCCGGCGAAGGCGCCGGAGCGCAGCCGCCGAGCGAATATGGCCTGATCGCCTCGCGCCATGAAAAGGAGGGCGGCGTGTTCCGGGTCGACCAGCGCACCGGCGCCATGTCGATCTGTTACGTGCTGAACGAGACCGTGGTCTGCACGCCGCAGGCGAAATGATGGATGCGCTGACGATTTTCGGCCTTTTCGCCGTCAGCGCCATGCTTATCTTCTATGCGCTGGAGCCGCGCGGGGCGATCTATATTCTGGGCTTCGCCGCAGCCTGTGCGCTCGGTTCGGCCTATGGCTTCCTGCAGGGCGCCTGGCCGTTCGGCCTTGTCGAGGGGGTCTGGTCCGTGGTGGCGCTGCGGCGTTACCTTCTGGCCCGGAAAGGAGCATATGATGCAGCTCAATGATCCGACCCTGTTGAAGACGCAAATGCTGCTGGGCGGCGTTTTTCGCGGCGCGGGCGAGCTTGCGATCAAGAACCCGGCCACTGGCGCCTTGCTCGCGCAGGTGCCGAACGGCGGCGCGGCCGAGGCGACCGACGCGGTCGAGATCGCGGCCCGGGCGCAAAAAATCTGGGCGGCAAAGACCGCCAAGCAGCGCGGCGGGGTGCTGCGCAAATGGTTCGATCTGATCCTCGCCGCGCGCGAGGATCTCGCGCTCATCATGACCAGCGAACAGGGCAAGCCACTGGCCGAGGCGCGGGGCGAGATCGACTATGCCGCGAGCTTCATCGAGTTTTACGCCGAAGAGGCCAAACGCATCTATGGCGAGACCATTCCCTCGCCCTGGCCGGACGCGCGCATCCTCACCTTGCGCCAGCCGATCGGCGTGATGGCGGCGATCACGCCGTGGAATTTCCCGGCGGCGATGATCACGCGCAAATGCGCGCCGGCCATGGCGGCGGGCTGCGCCTGCGTGGTCAAGCCCGCGCCCGAGACGCCGCTGACGGCGCTGGCGCTAGGCGAACTGGCGGTCCGCGCGGGCCTGCTGCCGGGCGTGCTCAATATCGTCACCGGCGACGCGGCGGCGATCGGCAAGGTGTTCTGCGAACATCCGGCGGTGCGCTTCGTCGGCTTCACCGGCTCGACGCCGGTCGGCAAGCTGCTGATGCGGCAGGCGGCTTCGGGCGTCAAGAAGGTTGGGCTGGAACTGGGCGGCAATGCGCCCTTCATCGTGTTCGAGGATGCCGATCTCGACGCGGCGGTCGCGGGCGCGATGGTGTCGAAATACCGCAACATGGGCCAGACCTGCGTCTGCGCCAACCGGATCTATGTCCAGGACGGGATCTATGACGCCTTTGCGGCGAAGCTGGCCGAGGCGGTGGGCAAGCTGAAGGTCGGCGACGGCGCGGCGGACGGCGTGCAGCAGGGGCCACTGATCACGGTCAAGGCGCTCGACAAGGTGGAGGCTCATATCGCCGACGCGCTCGGCAAGGGCGCGCGTGTTCTGATCGGCGGTCACCGCCATGAGCTTGGCGGCAACTTCTTCCAGCCGACGGTGCTGGCCGATGTGACCGCTGAAATGGCGGTCGCGCGCGAGGAAACCTTCGGGCCGGTCGCGCCTCTGTTCCGATTCAAGGACGAGGCGGATGTCATCGCACAGGCCAACGCCACCCAATATGGCCTCGCAGCCTATTTCTACGCCCGCGATCTCGGCCGGGTCTTCCGCGTCGCCGAGGCGCTGGAATATGGCATGGTCGCGGTCAATTCCGGCATCCTCTCGACCGAGGTCGCGCCCTTCGGCGGCGTGAAGGAATCGGGCGTCGGGCGCGAGGGCTCGCGTCACGGCATCGAGGAATTCGTCGAGATCAAATATGTGCTCTTGGGCGGACTTGGGGCATGAGCGGCGCATGGCATTACGCGGAGAACGGGAGTTCGACCGGTCCGGTCAGCGCCGCCGAAATCCGCAAGCGGATCCTTGCGGCTACCGATCAGCCGCATTTCGTCTGGGCGGCGGGAATGCCGGAATGGGTCGAGGCGCGGAACGTCGCGGAATTTGCGGATGTCTTCGCGGGGGATGCGGCTCCGCCGCGCGATGCCGAGGCCGGCGGGAAGCGGAAGATGATTTCCGCCGCGAAACGCGCGGAACTGGCTCGTCGCGCCCAGCATGAACTCTATGAGTTCCTGGGGATTTCAGCCTATCTCTGGGTGTGTTTTGGCGCGTTGGTCCTCTATAAGGCCGCTGTATTGCACAGCGTCGGGGTCGAATTCGCGCCCCTTGGCATGGCGGCCGTCAAGGCCCTGATTTCGGCCAAGTTCATCATGCTTCTTGAGGCGCTCAAGCTTGGCGGACGCGAGAAGCGCGAGGGCGCCCTCTTCGCCGTGATTTTGCGAAAATCATTGGTGTTCACAGTTTTCCTGATCGTGCTGACGGTGATCGAGGAACTGATCGTCGGCCATCTGCATGGCAAGGAAAGCAGCGAGATTCTGGCGGAAATGGCGGGCGGGACGTTGCCGCAGGCGCTGAGCGTCGGCCTGTTGATCTTCCTGATCATGGTCCCGTTTTTCGCCTATCGGAATGTTGGCGTCAGTCTCTGGAAGGCATCCGAAGGCTGACGCCATATCGAATTTGACGGCATGATTCGGGCGCGGACGTTCCGCGTCCAACCCGCGCATGACACAGTCGCGGAGGAGCCGAGCTTGCGCTAGGCTATCGCTTCCTCGGACCTTTCGCGGAGCGCCGCCACATGAACAAGCAGCTTTCGCCAGAACGGCTTCTCAGCCTTGGCATGGGTTTCTGGAGCGCCAAGGCGCTGATTTCCGCCGTCGAATTCGGCCTGTTCACCCGGCTCGCGCAAGGCCGCGCCGATCTCGGCGAACTGACGAGGGCGCTGGGATTGCACGAGCGCGCCGCGCGGGATTTTCTTGACGCGCTCGTCGCCCTGAAATTGCTCGACCGCGAAGACGGCGTTTATTCCAACAGTCCGGAGACGGATTTCTTTCTGGATCGCGCCAAGCCGTCCTATGTCGGCGGAATATTGGAAATGGCCAATGCGAGGCTTTATCCGAGCTGGGGCAGGCTGAGCGACGCCTTGAAAACCGGCCAGCGCCAGAACGAGGGCGTGGACGAGGACGATTTCTTCGGGGCGATCTATTCCGATCCGGAGCGCCTGCGCGGCTTTCTCGCCGCGATGAGCGGGATCAGCGCCGGGGCCGCCATGGCGATCGCGGCCAAGATTCCGTGGAAGGATTTTCGCAGTTTCGTGGATGTCGGCGCAGCGCAGGGCATGGTCCCCGTGACCATCGCGCGCGCACATTCCCATCTCACGGGCGCGGGCTTCGACCTGCCGGTCGTGCGTCCGGCGTTCGAGGAATTTGTCGCGCAGCATGGCTTGTCGGACAGGCTGCGCTTCGTGCCGGGCGACTTCTTCAAGGACAAGCTGCCGACGGCGGATGTGATCGTCATGGGCCACGTCCTGCATGACTGGAACATGGAGGAGAAGCGCGTGCTGCTCGCCAAGGCTTATGAGGCCTTGCCCAAGGGCGGGATGCTGATCGTCTATGAGGCGATCATCGACGACGACCGCCGCGAGAACGCCTTCGGTCTCCTGATGAGCTTGAACATGCTGATCGAGACGCCGGGCGGCTTTGATTACACCGGCGCCGATTGCCAGCAATGGATGCGGGAGGCGGGGTTTGCCGAAACGCGGGTCGAGCATCTGCTCGGACCCGATTCCATGGTCATCGGCGTCAAGTAGGCCGCGCGGCCGCTCAAACGATCTTCGTGCGGACCTCGCCGACGCCCGCGATGTCGCCGACCAGAACGTCGCCGCGCACGAGGGGGCCGACACCAGAGGGCGTGCCGGTGAAGATCAGGTCGCCCGGCGCGAGCGCGACATAGGTCGAGAGCTCGGTCTCCTGATGAGCTTGAACATGCTGATCGAGACGCCGGGCGGCTTTGATTACACCGGCGCCGATTGCCAGCAATGGATGCGGGAGGCGGGTTTTGCCGAAACGCGGGTCGAGCATCTGCTCGGACCCGATTCCATGGTCATCGGCGTCAAGTAGGCCGCGCGGCCGCTCAAACGATCTTCGTGCGGACCTCGCCGACGCCCGCGATTTTGCCGACCAGAACGTCGCCGCGCACAAGAGGGCCGACGCCAGAGGGCGTGCCGGTGAAGATCAGGTCGCCCGGCGCGAGCGCGACATAGGTCGAGAGCGCGGCGACGATTTCCGGCACGGACCAGATCAGGTCGCCGAGATCGCCGTCCTGCGTCACCTTTCCATTGACGGTCAGGGCGATACGGCCTTGCGCGGGGTGGCCGACCTGCGCCGCCGGCTGGATCAGGCCGAGCGGGGCGGAAAAGTCGAAGCCCTTGCTCATGTCCCAGGGCTTGCGGTTCTCGCGCGCCTGCGCCTGTAGATCGCGCCGCGTCAGGTCGAGCCCGGCGGCATAGCCGAAAATATGCGCCAGCGCCTGTTCGGCGGGAATTTGCGCGCCGCCCGTTCCGATGGCGACGACCAGTTCGATCTCATGGTGGAGATTGCCGGTCAGGCTGGGATAGGGCGCGTCGGCGCCGTCGATGACGAGCGAATCCGCCGGCTTGGTGAAGAAGAAAGGCGGCTCGCGGGTTGGGTCGCCGCCCATCTCGCGGGCGTGGGCGGCGTAGTTCTGGCCGACGCAGAAAATGCGCCGCACCGGAAACAGTTTTCCACCCGCGACGGGCGCCGCGGCCTGCGGCGGCGCGGCAAAGACGTAATCGCTCATGTCATTCCTCCGGGAAAATCATTCGGCCGGTTGCAGGACCGGCTCGGCCGGCGCCTCGACGATCGGCAGGTTGAGCAGGGCCGAGACCACCCCCAGGGCGATGGAGAGCAGCCAGACCGGCTGATAGGACCCGAAGCTTTCACGGAACCAGCCGCCGAGCAACACGCCGAGGAAGCCGCCGACCTGATGCGAGAAAAAGGCGAATCCGTAGAGCATCGACATGTTCCGCGCGCCGAACATCTGGCCGATCAGCGAGGAGGTCGGCGGTACGGTCGAAAGCCACAGCAGGCCGGTGACGGCGCCAAACAGCAGCGCGGATGTCGAGCTGGGCGGAAGCGCGATGAAGATTGCGGTGGCGAGGGCGCGAGAAAGATAGATCGCCGAGAGGATGAAGCGGCGCGGGACCCACATGCCGAGCCAGCCCGACAGCAGCGAGCCGAAAATATTGAAGGCGCCGACCAGCGCGATGGCCCAATAGCCGACCACCGGCGACAGGCCGCTTTCCACGATATAGCGCTGGAAATGGACGGTGATGAAGGCGAGCTGAAAGCCGCAGGTAAAGAAGCCCAGCACGAGCAGCACATAGGATTTATGACCCAGCGCGTGACGGAAGGTCGCGCCTTGCGTCGCCTGCCGCGTGAAGGCGGCGGGCGGGCTGGCGAGCGCCAGCGACAGCGGCACGATTGGCAGGATCAGCGCCGCGAAAGCCAGCGACGCGCCCTCCCAGCCGAAACGCTCAATCAGCGCGCCGGCGAGCGGCGAGAACAGGAACTGGCCGAAGGAGCCCGCGGCCGTCGCCGCGCCAAAGGCGTAGCTCAGGCGTTCCGGAGGCAGCAGCTTGGCGAAGGAGCCCAGCACCAGATTGAACGAGGCCCCGGAAAGGCCGAAGCCGATCAGCACGCCGGCGCCGAGTTCGAAGCCCAGCGACGAATTGGCCTGCGCCATCAGGGCGAGGCCGGCGGCATAGAGCAGCGCGCCGGCGATCAGCACATATTTCGAGCCATAGCGATCGGCGAGCGCCCCGGCGAAGGGCTGGCCGACGCCCCACAGCAGGTTTTGCGCGGCGAGCGCGAAGGAGAAGGCCTCCGTCCCCCAGGGGCGCGAGGCAAATACCGGCAGCTGAAAGGCGCCCATCACCGAGCGCGGGCCAAAGGAGAGCATGGCGACCAGACAACCCGCCAGCACGATGGCGACCGCCGACAGTCCAGATGTTTTGGCTTGCGCCCCAGCCTGGCTCAATTTTAACGCTCCACCTTTGCGTTTCTCGCCGCACTTTGTATCAGAAAGCTAGCATGTCGCGCGCAGGCCGTCCTTGTGGCCATGCAAGAGGGCCTCGGCGGAATTGAGGAGGTCTTGCCTCAGCCAAATGGTCATAGAACGGTCGCGGACCTGGAATGTTATGTCTTTCCCGCCGAGGATTCTCATGCGCCTGCTCAGCCTGATTTTCGCCCCGCGCCATTTCGCCTTGCTTCTGAGCGCCCTGTTTCTCGTCTGGGCGCTCGCAGCCATGGCGCTTCACCCGGAGCGCGCGCATCTGCTGGCGATTCCGCTCGTGATTTTCGGCGGCCTGACGGCGGTGGGCCTTGGCGATCTGGTCCAGAAGCGCCATTCGGTGCTGCGCAATTATCCGATCCTCGCCCATCTGCGCTTCATCCTCGAAGAGATCCGCCCTGAGATGCGGCAATATTTCTTCGAGAGCGAGACCGACGGCGCGCCCTTCAGCCGCGACCGCCGCGCGGTGGCCTACCAGCGCGCCAAGATGCAGCTCGACAAGCGGCCGTTCGGCACGCAATTGTCGGTCTATTCCGACGGCTTCGAATGGATGCTGCATTCGCTCAGCCCCCGGCCCATGGCGACCGAGCCGTTCCGCATCACGATCGGCGGGCCGGATTGCCGTCAGCCCTATTCGGCGTCAGTGCTGAACATTTCCGCGATGAGCTTCGGCGCCCTCAGCGCCAACGCCATCCGGGCGCTCAACGGCGGCGCCGAAAGGGGCGGCTTCGCCCATGACACCGGCGAGGGCGGCTTCTCGCCCTATCACGCCGAAAATGGCGGCGACGTGATCTGGGAGATCGGCTCCGGCTATTTCGGCTGCCGTACGCCGGAGGGCCGCTTCTCGCCGGAAAAGTTCGCCGAGGCCGCGCGCAATCCGCAGATCAGGATGATCGAGATCAAGCTGAGCCAGGGCGCCAAGCCAGGTCATGGCGGCGTGCTGCCGGCGGCCAAGGTCACCCGGGAAATCGCGGCCATTCGCGGCGTGCCCATGGGCCAGGATTGCGTCTCGCCGCCCGGCCACAGCGCCTTTTCGACGCCGCTGGAGCTGATGGCCTTCATCAGCCAGTTGCGGGAGCTTTCCGGCGGCAAGCCGGTGGGGATCAAATTCTGCCTCGGCCAGCCGGTCGAATTCCTGTCGATCTGCAAGGCGATGCTGGAAAGCGGGACCGCGCCGGATTTCATCGTGGTGGACGGCAAGGAAGGCGGCACCGGCGCCGCGCCCCCGGAATTCATGGATCATCTCGGCATGCCGATGCGCGAGGGGCTGACCTTCGTGCGTGACGCGCTGGTCGGCGCCGGCCTGCGCGGCAAGGTCAAGATCGGCTGTTCCGGCAAGATCCTCACGGCCTTCGACATGGCGCGCGCCATGTCGCTGGGCGCTGATTGGTGCAATAGCGCGCGCGGCTTCATGTTCGCCCTCGGCTGCATCCAGTCGCTGTCCTGCCACACGGACGCCTGCCCGACGGGCGTGGCGACGCAGGACGCCTGGCGCGGCCGCGCCATCCATGTGCCGGACAAGACCGAGCGCGTCGCCAATTTCCACCGCGCGACCCTGCATTGCCTCGCGGAGCTGACGGCGGCGGCGGGGCTGGACCATCCCAGCCAGTTCGAACTGGATCAGTTCCGGCGGCGCATTTCCGAAAGCACGGTGGTCAGCTTCGCCGATCTCTACCCTCCGCTGGAAGAGGGCGAGTTGCTGCGCAGCGCGCGTGATCCGCGTCTGGCCGCGCTCTGGGCCAAGGCCAGCGCGCATTTTTTCTCGCCGCCGCGCGCGGTTTCGTAAAATCAGCGCTTTTCGCGCAGGGCCGAGGCGATTCGGGGATCGAGCGGCGGTTCGGTCGCCAGAGGCTTGGGAGGCGGCGCGCGATAGAGGCGGTCGAGATTGCGCCGCAGGGATCCCATGACGGCGTTCTTGAGCACGGACGCCGCGACAAGCGTCAGCGCCGAACCCGCGCCGGCGATGATCAGCATCAGATTGAAGCGCATCGGCCCCGTCGTGTCGTGGAACGACGGCAGTTGCTCGCCGACGAAATGCAGCGCCAGGCAGATTCCGACAATTCCGACCACGCCATTGAGCGCCTTGCCGAAGCCGCGCTCCTGCAAGACGAGGTCAGTCAGGGGGCCGAAAAAGAGCGCGTAAGCGATGAGGCAATAGGCGAACAGGTCGCGGCGGTCGCCGGTCAGGTCGCGAAAGCCGATCCAGTCCACCGCAGCATCGACGATTGGCAGGGAGGAGGCCTCGCCATAGCCGCGCGCCAGCGCCGGATCGCCGCTCAGGGCGACCAGCGCGGCGCCTGCAAGCAGGGGCGCAAGGGGAAGGAGCGATCTTTTCAGCATGGCCCGTCTCTTTTGCGCCGGAATCTGGCGCAGCGCGCGATCTTATCGGTCGCGCCTTGAGACTTCGTAAAAGGAAAGGGGAGCCTTTGACCCTTGCGGCCGGCTCCCCTCCTGCC
>NZ_JASHHX010000038.1 GCF_030056575.1 Rhodoblastus sp. 17X3
CTTGGCCGTGCCGCCGATATTGGCGAGCAGAGCAATCACACGGGCGCGGGTCGACACGTTCAATTTTCGCAAGATAGCGCTGATGTGCGCTTTTGCCGTCGGTTCGGAAATTCCCATTTCAAAGGCGATCTGCTTGTTGGCCAAGCCCCTCAGGAGAAAATCGAGGACATTCCTCTCCCGCGGCGTCAGGTCGCGCAAACGGGCTGCAGCTCTGCGGTCATCGTCGTTCGTGTTTTGGGGCGCCGGGACATGAGAGTTGTCGAGCGGCGGGCGGTTTGCGCGTCTGCTCAGAAGCGACGCGACACGACCAACCGCATCGACGAAATCGTCGAGCCTCTCGCTCGCGGACAGGCCCTGACGGCGGAGGCTTGCGACTTCCGCGGTCGCCCAGGTCGGCGCGCCGTCGCGCAGCGTCTCGGCATGATCGATCACGGCATTGACATAGGCGCGCATCGCTCCGACCGCCTGCGCCTGCAGGGACGACAGATTCGCCACTGCGGCCAAGCCATGCGGCTGCCCCGTGACGACGGCTTTGTCGTTTCGATCGATCGACCTGGCGATGGCGGTCGAATTCGCCGTGACCGGGGCGAGGGCGGAGCGAGGCCGGGCGGCGGCCCGATAAGCCGGCGACTGCCCTTGGGCCGAAGCTGCTTTGATATTGGTCGGAAGCGTCATGTCTTTTCCTCATGTCCGCGGTGGCGTGACGCCATCGGGCTTTGCCGCCCGAAACGCGGCGTCGCAGATTTTCTGGCAAACTTAACGATCAATCGGGCGGCGGAAACATCAGGGCGCCGCATCTGCCTTTGGTCCCGTCGCCTGATTGCGCCCTCTAGTTTCTTACTGGCTTGCCCGTTTCCAGCATGGCGCGGATGCGGGCGCGCGTCGCCTCGGTTCTGATCAGAACAAGGAAAGCGGCGCGCTCAAGATCGAACAAATCGTCTTCCGGCGTCGGGCGCGCCGGGTCGGCCGCGCCTCCGCTCAAGACAATCGCCAAAGCCTCGGCGACCACGCGATCATGCGGCTTCAGACGGCCGGCGATGAAAGCGGTGTCGATGATATTGCGCAAGGCCAAACGTCCCGAAGGTCCGGCGAGCATGATCAACTTGGGCTCCGGCGGCTTGTAACCGGCGACGAGCGAGAGCGCCTTGGCCTTGGCGTCGGCCAGCAATCTGTCGCGATTCATGGTCACGCCGTCGCTGGGGCGCAAAAACCCGAGTTCCCGCGCTTGAAAAGCCGAACCGCTGATCTTCGCGCCGAAAATCGTCTCAAACGCCACCAGAGCGGGCGCCACGGAACCCTTGATCCGCGACTTGTCGGCGATCAGCCGCAGCAGCAGTTCCTTGCTTCCACCCCAGCCGGGAACAACGCCGAGATTGGTTTCGACGAGACCCATGGCGGATTCGGCGTGGGCCTGGATCGCGGAACAATGCAGGGCGATTTCGCAACCGCCGCCAAGAGCCATGCCGGCGACCGCGGCGACGCTCGGATGGGGCGCGAACTTCAGCCGGCGGAAAACCTGCTGGCCGCGCCGGCAGAGGGCTTCGATGGCGTTGAAGTCGCCCTGCTCCGCCGCTTCCAGCAGTGGTTTGAGATTGGCGCCGGCTGAAAAGGCCTGCCCCTCGTTGCCGATGACCAAAGCCTGAAAATTTCTCGCGGTTTCATCCAGCGCGATGTCCACGCCATCCACGAGGTCGGCGTCGAACGCGTTCATCTTGGTGTGGAATTCGAGACAGGCGATTCCGTCGCCCAGATCCCAGACCGACGCGGCGGAATTGCCCGCGACTGGCTTGGCGCCCAGCTTGAGATCTGCCAGTGACAACACGCCTCCAGCCCTGTGCATCGGGCGGTAGCCGACGGACGGCGCGAGGATTTCGCGTTGGGCGGCGGCGACCCGATAAAAACTGCCGGACTGAGCGGCTTGCGCCAGCATCGGGGGGACTTTCTCGCCCCGTTGGCCAAGTTTTTCGGCAAACCAGGCCGGGCCGATGGCGTCGATCAGTTCGAACGGGCCGCGGCTCCAAGAATAGCCAAGTCGCATCGCCTCATCGACCTCGGCCGGCGTGTCGGCGATCTCGGGTACGAGCGAGGCCGCATAGGCCAGGGTCTTGCTCATGACGGACCAGGCGTAGCGGCCGCCGCGATCCTCGTGCGACAGCAGGGCGCGCAGATCCCTGGCTCCGACGGCGAGGCTCGGCAGATTCGCCTTTTGCAGATCGCGATAGGCGCCGCCTTGCAAATCCAGCGCTTCGCGGAACTTCTTGCCGTCGCGTTGCGCCTGACGGAAGAAGCCCGCGCCGGTTTTGCGGCCGATCCGCCCTTCCGCGATCATGGCTTTGATCAGCGGCATGTCGAAGGAATAGCTCTGGATGGCGTCGCCCGACGGCAAAGTCTTGTGCAGGCTGTCCAGGATATGCGGCATCAGATCGACGCCAATGAGATCGAGCAGGCCGAATATTCCGGTCCCCGGAATGCCGAAGGGCTTGCCGATGATCGCGTCGGCTTCTTCAACCGTGACGCCGGTCGCGAGGGCTTCGACGACTCCAACGGCGAGCCAGTAACAGCCGATGCGGTTGGCGATAAATCCGGGCGTATCCTTGCAGGAGACGAGGCCTTTGCCGAGACGGATGTCGGCGAAGGCGCTGACCGCCGCAAGCGCCTCGGGCCGGGTTTTCGGGCTGGAGACGATTTCGAGCAGCCGCATATGGCGCGGCGGATTGAAGAAATGGGTGATCAGGAAATCGCCGGCGAAGCGCGCGCCCAGTCCCTCTGTCAAGACATCGAGCGGAATGGTCGACGTGTTGGACGAGACGATCGAGCCGGCTTTTCGCACGCTCTCGAGTTTTTGGTAGAGATCACGCTTGATCTCCAGCTTTTCCGCCACCGCCTCGACGATCCAGTCGGCGTCGGCGACCGGCGACAGATCGCTGGTCGAACCTGGCGTGACCCGCTTCGCAAAATCCGGGTGCATAAAGCCGCCGGCCTTGAGTTGGCGCGAGATGGCCTCGCGCGCGAAATTGGCGTCGAGGTCGAGCAGAACCACATCGACGCCGGCATTGGCGAGGTGGGCTGCGATGCCGGAGCCCATGACGCCGGCGCCAATGACGGCGACCTTTTTGAATTCGGCCATCACGCCGCCTCCACGATCATCGAAATGCCCTGGCCGCCGCCGATGCATTGGGTGGCCAGACCATAGCGTCCGCCGTCGCGCCTGAGCAGCATGGAGGCCTTGCCGACCAGGCGGCCGCCGGTGCCGCCGAGCGGATGGCCGAGCGCGATGGCGCCGCCGTCGCGGTTGAGGCGGGCTGGGTCGATGTCGAGATCGGCGCAGCAGGCAAGCACCTGCGCGGCGAAAGCCTCGTTCATCTCGATCACGTCGAGATCGGAAGCCTTGAGCCCCGCGCGGGCAAGCGCCTTGCGGGTGGATTCCACCGGGCCAATGCCCATGACTTCCGGCGCGCAGCCGGCGACGGCGAAGCTTTTGATCTGGGCCAGCGGCTTCAGGTCATGCCGTTTCACGAAGGCTTCGGAGGCGACCAGAACAGCGGAGGCGCCGTCGGTGAGCGGCGAGGAATTGCCGGCCGTGACGCTGCCGCCCGCGAGGAAGGCGGGCTTCAGTCCGCCGAGTTTTTCGATGCTGGAATCCGGACGGATCAGGCCGTCCTGCTCGACGCCGTCGACCGCCACGATTTCGGCCGCGAGACGACCGTCGGCGCGGGCCGCCGCCGCCTTGTGGTGCGAATTCATCGCATAGGCGTCCTGCATTTCTCGGTCGAGCTTGTAGCGCTCGGTCAAGGTTTCGGCGGTCAGCCCCATGTTGAGGAAGGCGCGCGTCGTCGCCTCCGGCCACGCCGGATTGGGCAGGGGGTTGAAGCCCAGCATCGGCACGCGCGACATGCTTTCGACGCCGGCGGCGACGATCGCGTCGCCCGCGCCCATGGCGATGGCGCCCGCGGCGATCTGAATCGCGTTGAGCGACGAGCCGCACCAGCGATTGACCGTGGCGCCGCCGACGCTTTGCGGCAGGCCGGCGAGCAGACCGACGACGCGGCCGAGATTGAGCCCCTGTTCGCCCTCGGGAAAGGCGCAGCCGATCATCAGATCCTCGATCTCGGCCGGATCGAATGTCGTCCGCGCGAGCAGCGCCTTGACGACCGTCGCCGCGAGATCGTCGGGGCGGGTCCCGGCCAAGGCCCCCTTATAGGCCTGGGTGAAGGGCGAGCGGGCGTAGTCCACGATGAATATGCCGGTCATGTATTCGTTCCAGTCTGGATTTCATGTCCGCTCGCGCGGCGGAAAAAAGCGATCGTGAGGGCTCAGAACCAGTCGGCGTCAAAGCCGAGGGTCGAATCCGATCCGTGGATCATGGCGACGAGGTAAGCTTGCGCTGTCGGCAGGACGTGCCGGGCGTAGAAGCGGGCCGAGGTGATCCTTGCGGCGTGGAAGCCGGTGGGATCGCCTTCGGTGGCGGCTTTTTCCTGGGCCGACAACGCCAGCCTGGCGACTAGCCAGCCGCCCGTCACCGTGCCGAACAGGTTCAGCAGCGGCACCGCGCCCGCCGCCGTCACGGCGGGTTCGGACTCGTGTTTCGCGAGGACGAAGGCGATGGCCTGATCGAGTTGATCGAACCCTTCCGCGAGCCCTTCGGCCAGCGACGCCAGGGGGCCGTCGAGGCGCGGCAGGATTTCACGCATCTCGGCGACAAAGGCTTTTGCCGTCACCCCCTTGTCGCGGGCGATCTTGCGTCCGGCGAGGTCGTTGGCCTGAATGCCGGTGGTGCCTTCATAGATGGTGGTGATGCGGGCGTCGCGCAGGTGCTGCGCCGCGCCAGTTTCCTCGATGAAGCCGACGCCGCCGTGGACCTGTATGCCCTCCGAGGCGACGAGCTGGCCGTTTTCGGTGCACCAGCCCTTGGCGACCGGGGTGAGCAGATCGGCGATGGCGGCGGCGCGTTTCGCCGTTTCGCCGGATGCGGCGTGCGCCACGTCCATCTGGCTGGCGACGAAATAGACCATGGCCCGCATGGCGTCGATGCGCGCCTTCATGCCGAGCAGCATGCGCTTGACGTCGGGATGATGGACGATCGGCGCGTTGGCGGACTGCCCGATGGGGCGGCCCTGCACGCGGTCGAGGGCGTAATCGCGCGCCTGTTGATAGGCGCGCTCGGCAATGGCCACGCCCTGCAACCCGACATTGATGCGGGCGTGATTCATCATCGTGAACATATATTCGAGGCCGCGATTGGCCTCGCCGACGAGATAGCCCGTCGCGCCGCCCTTGTCGCCGAACGACATCACCGCGGTCGGGCTGCCGTGAATGCCGAGCTTATGCTCGATCGACGAACAGACGAGGTCGTTGCGCGCGCCGAGGCTGCCGTCTTCATTCACCAGGAATTTCGGCACGACGAACAGCGAAATGCCTTTCACCCCGGGAGGGGCGTCCGGCAGGCGGGCCAACACCAGATGAATGATGTTTTCGGCGACGTCATGCTCGCCCCAGGTGATGAAGATTTTCGTGCCGGTGATGCGATAGGCGCCGCCTTCGGGGACCGCGCGCGTGCGGATGGCGGCGAGGTCGGAGCCGGCTTGCGGCTCGGTCAGGTTCATCGTGCCGGTCCATTCGCCGGAAATCATCTTCGGCAGATAGGCCGCCTTCAGCGCATCACTGGCGTGGTTTTCGATCGCCATAACGGCGCCGAGCGTCAGCATATGACAGAGCGACCACGCCAGATTGGCGCTGGCCCAGAGTTCGACGACCGGAAGCGAGACAATATGCGGCATGCCCTGGCCGCCGAATTCCTGATTGGCGCCGAGCGCGCCCCAACCATTGTCGACGAAATCGCGATAGGCGGCGGCGACGCCGGGCGCTGTCGTCACGACGCCGTCCGCCCATTTGTTGCCCTGACGATCGCCAATGACATTCAGCGGCGCGAGTTCGCCGGCGGCGAATTTGCCCGCTTCCTCGACAATGGTTTCGACGAGGTCGGGCGTGGCGTCGGCATGGCCGGGCAAAGCGAGGACGCCCGGCAGATCGCCGATTTCGTTCATGACGAACAGGAGGTCGCGGACGGGGGCGGTGAAGGCGGTCATGGGTTCAATCCGGTCTGGGAAAAGGGAAATTTCGGTTAGGGAGCGACGCTGGCGTCAGGCGTCTTCATAGACTTCGCGCAAGGCGCGCTTGTTGAGCTTGCCGACGCTGGTCTTGATCAGCGATTCAACGAAAACGAAGTCCTGCGGGACGCCGAATTTCGAGATGATTCCGCGGTCGGCGAAGGTCTTGACGAAGGCCTTCAGATCGTCCGCCGCCAGCGCCGGGTCGCGGTCGGCTTTAAGCACGACCAGAGCCTTGGGACGCTCGCCCCATTTGGAGTCCTTGACGCCAATCACCGCGACTTCGCTGACGTTCGGATGCTGCGAGATGATGTCCTCGATCTCCAGCGACGACACCCATTCGCCGCCCGTCTTGATCACGTCCTTCAGCCGGTCGGTGACCTGCACATAGCCGTTGCGGTCGATGACCCCTATGTCGTTGGTGTGCAGATAGCCGCCGGCCCAGAGCGTCTCGGAGGCCTCGGGATTTTTGAGATAGCCCTGCGTCAGCCAGGGGGCGCGCGCGACGATCTCGCCGGCCGCCTTGCCGTCATGGGCGACGTCCCTCATGTCCGGATCGACGATGCGCAGTTCGACCAGCGGAATGGGCAGGCCGGTCTTGACCCGCAGGTTGACGGCCTTGTCGTCCGCGTTGTCGAGCAGGTCCGTCTTGACATGAGAAAGGGTGAGGATCGGGCAGGTTTCGGACATGCCATAGCCAGCGAAAACGTCGATACCGCGATTGACCGCCGTTTCGGCGAGGCCTGTTGGCAGCGCCGATCCGCCAATGATGATCTTCCAGCCGTTCAAGTCGTATTCGTCGATTTTCGGATGCGTGAGCATCATGTGCAGGATGGTCGGCACGCAATGCGAGAACGTCACGCCTTCGCGCGCCTTGAGTTCGAGCAGGCCTTCGGGGGAATAGCGGCCGGGATAGACCTGCTTGAGCCCCGCCATCGTCGCCGCAAAGGGAAAGCCCCAGGCGTGGACATGGAACATCGGCGTGATCGGCATGTAGACGTCGTCGCGATGGAGACGACCCTGCGCCGGCGCCAAGGCCAGAGCCGCCGTTTCGGCCAGGGTGTGCAACACGAGCTGGCGGTGGCTGAAATAGACGCCTTTCGGCAGGCCGGTGGTGCCCGTGGTGTAAAAGGTCGTCGCCCGCGTATTCTCGTCGAAGTCGGGGAAGTCATAGTCGGGCGAGCCGGAGAGCAGCAGCACCTCATATTCGCATTCCAGCGGAACGGCGGCCTGTTCGGCGTGCGGCGCGTCGGAAATCAGGACGAACTTCTCGATCGTCTCGATCCTGTCCTTGAAGCTTTCAATGAGCGGCAGGAATTCGGCGTTCACCAGCAGGACCTTGGGGCCGGCGTGGTTCAAGGTATAGAGAATCTGCTCGGGGTTGAGCCGCACGTTCACTGTTTGCAGCACGGCGCCCATCATGGGCACGGCGAAGAAGCATTCGAGATAGCGATGGCTGTCCCAATCCATCATCGCCACGGTGTCGCCCGGCTTGACGCCAAGTTTGGAAAGGCCGCTGGCCAGCTGACCAATGCGATCGCGCATTTCCCGATAGGTGTGGCGCGCCAGGTCGCGATAGACGATTTCCTGATCGGGCGCGGTCGCGAGCGGCGTGTGCAACAGTTGCTTGATCAGCAGCGGATATTCATAAGCGCTGCCGGCGCGCTCGATGATGTTGGATGACATTCTTCGTTCCTCCCAAACCTGCTTGACCACCGCCCCGTTGGCCGCGCCGATGCGCCGACGGCGGGATCGTGTCTTTTCCTGCTTCGCGTTAGACGGCTGGAGCTTGACCGGGCTGTTGGACGAGCCACAGTTTTTGGCTCGTCCAACAGCCCGGTTACGACGAATGATTGTCGCGGTTCCTGCCCATGTCAGCGCTGTTTGCGCTTTTGTGACTATGTTAGACTGCCGCGCGCGCCTGACAATTTGCGTGGCGAGGCCAATCTATTGGCCTTGCCGGACCAGGTTTT
>NZ_JASHHX010000004.1 GCF_030056575.1 Rhodoblastus sp. 17X3
CCCCCCCCCCCCCCCCCCCCCCCCCCCCCCCCCCCCCCCCCCTTTTTTTAATCATCCGGCCACCACCTATATATAAACTTAGCATTATTGGTCGCCAGCGTATTTTTTTTTTAAGAGAGTGGGTTGACGGACTCCACCCGCCGCGCCCGCGCGCCGGCGCGCGGCACGATGATGGAGGTGGAGGAGAAGGGCGAGAAGACGCGAAAAGGTGCGGGGAGAGTCATGGCCGCCTTGCGAATGTGATTGAGGGAAATGGGCTTCGCAGCGAAGCGAGTGGGAACATAAAGGGAACAATCCCATCGTGTCAATGGGAAAAAGCCCTCTGGACGACGGCGTGAAAATATGGGAAAAATCCCATCATGGATGAGTCAATCCGAAACCGCGTGAAAGCCGAGATGGAGCGGCAGGGCCTGGATATGAAGGGTCTGTCGAAGCTTGCCGGTCTGGGCGAAACCTATGTGCGCGACGCGCTCAAGCGCGGACGCGGCGGTTCGCTGCCTGCGCTCAACAAGCTGGCGGCGGCGCTCGGGCGTTCGCTGGACTGGCTGCTCACGGGGGCGGAAGTGGCTGGCGGCGAATTCGCGCCGGACAAGCCGCCGCGCCGTCGGTTCGACACCAGCGTCGACAGCAAGATCGTCGATGGCGCGACTGAGGCCGGATCGACCATTCTGGAGGTCGATGTGCGCGCTGGCGCAGGCGGCGGCGGCGTGCCGATCGAGGCTTTCGTGCATGACGAGCATGGCAATGTCTATTCGGCCGAGGCGATCGCCGCGGAATGGAGCTTGCCCGCCGCGATCATGCAGGGTGTGCTGCACGCCTCCGCGCGGCACGTGCGCGTCTTCGAAGTGATCGGCGATTCGATGGAGCCTCGCCTTTACGAAGGCGATCGCGTCTTCATCGACCTGCGCTACACCATTCCAAGCCCCGAGGGCATTTTCGCGCTCTGGGACGGTTTCGGCCTGGTCATCAAGAGATTGCAAATTGTCATGGGCTCGGAGCCGACGCGCGTGCGGGTGATCTCGGCTAATACGTCCTATTCTTCTTATGAGGCGGCTTTGGATGACGTCCGTATCATCGGCCGTTTCGCCGGACGCTTCACGATCAACTGAGATTGCCCAGCATTGCCCATTGCGTATCTGCAGATGCGAAAATGGGAAAAATCCCAAAATATCGCAAAAAGCCCATCAAAGCCCATTGACTGGTCGACTGACTTTTGCTAGAAATATCCATGTTGAAGATGTGCGCCCGGCGCTCCCGAAAGGGGTCGCCGGGTTTTGCTTTCGGCCGGCCTCTCGCCGGCCAGGCCGATGAATTGGAAAAGCGATGGCGTCCGACCCGCGCGAAAAACTGCAGCAGAAAATTAGAGGCCGGCGAGTGCTGGAAGAGGAGAGTGACGCGCGATCGCATAGGGGTGAAACTCCGCTGGAGCGCGTCAATCGCGACCTCGCGATCCTCAACATGCGCCTGCACGGCCTGACCTTTCACGAGATCGCCCGCAAATTGCCGGAGGCTGGTTTTCGGCGCGTCAGCGTCAGCCGTATCTATGCGATTGTCGCCAAGAACCTGCGCTCCTGCCGCGACCAGCCGGCGCGCGAATTGCGCCAGCTCGAATTGATGCGGCTCGATCAATTGCAGGCGGCTCATTACAAGGCCGCGATGGGCGGCGACGCCACGGCGATTGCGCGCGTGCTGTCCATCATGGACCGCCGCGCCAAATTGCTCGGCCTCGACGCGGGACCGGAGGCGGTGATTTCGCTCGACGCGTCGCGCCAGACGCTGCTGAAGAAGCTCGATGCCCTCGCGCGCGGCCAAGCGGCGCCAGCCGCCTCTTGCATTAAGGCCGCGCCGGCTGCGGAGGGCGGTAAAGCGATTGCGAAGAAATAAGCGCCGCGATGCGCAAGCCTCCGACCGACGCAAACGCGCTCGCGCGGTTGAGCCCGCGCGAGCGCGCCGGCTTTTTCGCCAAGCTCGACGCGGATGAATTGGAATCGCTGAAGACCCTTTGGCCGTTCTGGGCGCGCGCCGAGCAACTCGTACCGCCCGGCGATTGGGTTTATTGGCTGCCTCTGGCCGGGCGAGGCTGGGGCAAGACTCGAACCGGGGCTGAAACCGTTCGCCACTGGGCGCGCGAATTTCCCCTGGTCAATCTGATCGGCGCGACCGCCGATGATGTGCGCGACGTAATGGTTGAAGGCGAATCCGGCGTGCTGGCGGTGTGCCCGCGCGACGAACGCCCTCGCTACGTCGCGCACAAACGGCGACTGGAATGGCCGAACGGGGCGAAAAGCCTGTTGTTCTCGGCCGAGGAGCCCGAGCGGTTGCGCGGCAAGCAGCATATGAAGCTCTGGGCGGACGAACTCGCCGCCTGGCGCTATCCGGAAGCGTGGGATCAGGCTGTATTCGGCCTGCGTCTCGGCGCGAGGCCGCAGGCGATCATCACCACCACGCCGCGTCCGACGAAACTCATGCGCGATTTGCTGGCGGATCCGCTGACATTTTCGACGCAGCATTCGACATATGAAAACATCGGCAATCTTGCCGAGAATTTTCTGGACCGTGTGGTGCGCAAATATGAGGGCACGCGGCTCGGGCGGCAGGAATTGCACGCCCATCTGCTGCTCGACGTTCCCGGCGCCTTATGGACGCGCGAGACGATCGAGGCGGCCCATGTCGGCAAGGAAGACATTCCGAAGCTCGGCCGCATCGTCGTCGCGCTCGATCCGCCGGTCACGTCTGGCGAGAGCGCCGACGAATGCGGCATGATCGTCGCGGGCCTCGCTCCGGACCGGCGGGTTTTCGTCCTCGCCGATCTGTCGCGGCAGGGCGAGACGCCGCTCGGCTGGGTTTTGCGCGCGGTGGCCGCCTTGAAGGAATTTGGCGCGGATTGCCTCGTCGCGGAGGTTAATAATGGCGGCGAGATGATCGAGACGATGATCCGCCAGGTGGACGCTAATGTCGCCTTTCGCGCGGTGCGCGCCTCGCGCGGGAAGTTTACGCGGGCCGAGCCGGTCGCCGCGCTCTATGAGCAGGGCAGGGTGCGCCATTGCGGGCTTTTCGCGCGGCTTGAAGACCAGATGTGCCTGATGACGCCGGATTTCGACCGTGGCCGGGCCGGCTATTCGCCGGATCGGGTGGATGCTCTGGTTTGGGCGGTTTCCTCGCTGGTTTTCGACCAAGGCGATGGCGCAGGGGTGTTCGAGTTCTATCGCAGCATGTCGGCTAAGCTGAACGGGCGGGATTGATCTCGTCCGCGCCGGAACAAATCATTGGAGTTGAACATGAGCGAACGCGGCGCGGGTCTGCCACGCTGGTCCCTTTCGCCTGTCGAAGTCACCGCCAGATTTGGCGGCTTCGAGCGCGCAGCCGAGTGGTTCGGGCCTTCCGATCCGCTGGCGCCGGGGGCGCCGGCGGAGGTTGCGGGGCGGCAATGGGATTTTCCCTCGGGCTATAATCTCAACACGCATGCGCGAAATTACGAGGCCTTTTCCTTCGCCGATCTGCGCATGCTCGCCGACGCTTATGATCTGCTGCGTCTGGTGATCGAGACGCGCAAGGATCAGATCGAACGGATGAACTGGGGCATTCGCGCCAAGGCCGGCGCGAATGTCGAGCCGGGCCAGACCGCGCGCGTCGAGAAATTCTTTGGCAGTCCAGACGGCGTCCATGACTGGTGCGCCTGGATGCGGATGATCCTGGAAGATCTGTTCGTCATCGACGCGCCGGCGCTTTGGTGCGAGCGCGACCGCGCGGGCGGGCTGCTGGCCTTGCATCCGCTCGACGGCGCCACCATCAAGCCTGTGCTCGACGCCTGGGGCCGCACGCCGCGTGCTTTCGCCCAGAATGGCAAGCTGGTCTATCCGGTCGCGTTCCAGCAGATCCTGAAAGGCGTTCCCGCCGTCAATTACAGTGAGCGCGACATTGTCTACCGGCCGCGCAATGTGCGGGCGCATCGGGCCTATGGCTTCTCGCCGGTCGAGCAGGTGATGGCGACGGTCAACATCGGCCTCAAGCGGCAATTGCACCAGCTGAGCTATTACAGCGAGGGCAATGTGCCGGAGAGCCTGATCGGCGTGCCGGATTCCTGGACGCCGGACCAGATCAAGAGCTTTCAGGATTATTGGGACCTCTATTTCACCGGCGATCTGGCGCGGCGGCGACGGGCGAAATTCGTACCCGGCGGGGTTGCGAAAACCTTCATCCAGACCAAGGAGCCGGAGCTCAAAAACGCCTTCGACGAATGGATCGCGCGGGTGGTGTGCTTCGCCTTCTCGATCTCGCCGCAGCCCTTCGTCAGCCAGATGAACCGCGCGGCCAGCGAGACGCAGAAGGTGACGGCCGACGAGGAGGGGCTGTTCCTCATCCTCGCCTGGATCAAGCGGCTGAGCGATCATGTCATCCAGAACATGCTGGGCGTGGACAATCTGGAATTCGTCTGGCGGCACGAGACGGCGATCGATCCGACCGTGCAGCGGGAAAATCTCGTCGCTTATGTCAGCGCCGGCATGATGACCCGGCGCCGCGCGGCGGAGATCATGGGCGAGACGCTGCCCGTCGATCCGATGGCGGACGTGCTGACGGTGACGACGGGGCAGGGGGTTGTCAGGCTGGGCGGCAATTCAAATTCGGATGGGGTGGGAAAAAAGGACGACCACGTGTTCGCACGCACCTCGGGCGCTATCGCGTTGGAAAAATTCGATCCCGCCCAGTCCCGTGACGATCACGGACGATGGACGACGACAGTTGGCGCTGAAGCCGAACAGGCAAGCAACGACGGTCGGAAGTCCGAGGCGTCGGACTACAATCCGACAACCCCCTCCAAAAAAGTGGCCCTAAATTGCGAACAGGAATGGGAGGACGCGCGAAAAAAGTGCGAAGGTCTTCTTGAGCTTCCGAAATTCCATGCGAATCGGGTTTTCTTGGGCGGACATAAGACTGTCGACGGTTGCGCAAGAGGGTTTGTCAGTGAAAGGTGCGGGGGAAATCGAGTTTCTGGAAGCTAGCATTGGGGCGTTTCGATGATCGATATGAAAAAAATTAACACGTTGGTCGATCTCATCCGCAGCGAGGATTGGAGAGCGGCCCACGCTATGCTGGATGAGGAAGAATTTGCTGATCCGGGCGAGGCGACGGTTGCGTATTGGCGTTCAGTTGTCTTGCGCGACGAAGGCCGTTACCAGGAAGCTCTTAAATATCTTGCGGACAATCAACATCGTTTCAATTGCCAAAGCGGCGTTGCTCATAAGCGTGCCTGGATTTTCCACCTGATCGGAAACGATACCTCCGCGTTGAGTGAGATCGCCCTGGCGCCGTTCGATGCCGAGATCGAAGATTTTTACGGGCTGGTCATGGAGGCAAAGTTTTTTCGACTTTACCTGATGATCTTAACCGGTCTGCCAATTTCTGCTGAACAATTGGCCGAAATTCCCGACGACTATATTTCGCTCTTCCCAACTGGCGAGCGGATTCCCAAAACCAAGCTATTTTCGCTCGCCCAGCGCGGGTAGAATTTACAATTCGGCGGTACGCGCTGCGGAAAGGCATTCCTGGCGACCGTCGAAAGGGATCGAAATGACGAGCGATCAAGAACATAAACTTCGGATGATGGTGACGGTGCTCGAAGCATTCGAAAACGGCCAGTTGGCTCTTGATTCATTGATTCCAAAGCTTGAAGGACTGTTCAACGCTGTCGGTCTTGACGATCAGGAATGGCGGAAAAAGTTCTGGTATTCGTGGGGCGAACTGGAAATCAACTATGCCCTCGCCTTGGACAGCGGTTGGAAATCCCTCGACGACGTTGGGGAGCAAATTGTTGCCCAGGCGGTCGCCGATTTGAAATCGCTTATCGGCGCAAAGTTGCTGCAAGGGTAATGAAATTTTGCGGTCCATTGCCGCTCGATCCGCTCCGTAGGGATTCAACCAATAGAGCGGACTCAGAACTGGATAAAAGTTGGGGGCGACGTCACTGCTCTCGTCAAAGCTGGCAAAATCGAGGCTGTTATTTGGGTATGATCCGGTCCTTCCGCCCGATCTTCCTGCTGAGTTGGAAATGCAGGCTAAAAAGGCAGGCGTGAAAATTTTCGTCGAGAATTACACGATTATGGACGAAGAAACCGGTGCTCCAGCCAAAAGCTTTTTCGGCGCGCGTGACTGAAGCAGATGTCCGCGCCCCTAAGGGCCGTTGAAACTGCGCAGCAGAATGGCAACAGGCGTACGATAGATGCGAAGGTCTGCTCCGCCTTCCAAAATTCCATCCAGATTGGGGTCTTCTGGTCGGATATACGAAAAAGGAAGGCTGCACCAAAGGCTTTGTCAGCCAAAGGTGCGGCGGAAACCAGGTTTCCTGAAGCCGGATACGCGGATCATAAATCGTTGAGCGAGGACGTTGCTATGATCGATTTGAAAAAAATGAAGAGAATAATCGATTTTTTGCACGAAAAAAATTGGGCAGCGGCCCACGCCATGCTCGACGAACACGAATCGGCTGATCCTAATGAGGCAACGGTCGCTCATTGGCGCGCCGTCGTCTTGCGCGAAGAAGGTCGTTGCGAAGAAGCCCTCCAATATCTAGCGGACAATCTGTATCGGTTTGATTGCAAGTCTGGCGTTTTCCATAAACGCGCTGAGCTTTTCCATCAAATGGGAAATGATTCCGCCGCGCTCGCGGAAATCGAAAAGGCGCCTTTGGACTCCGAATTGGAAGACCATTCGGCTCTTGTCGTGGACGCCAAGTTTTTCCGACTCTATCTCATGACGCAAGCAGGCTTGCCCATTTCGCTCGACCAATGGCTGGAAATTCCCGACGATTATATCTCTCTCTTGCCCACAGGCGAGCGGGTTTCGAAAGGACAGCTGACCGCAATGTCCAGGCGTCGCTAGACTTCGCCACCGGAAAAACGGCCGCTTCAAAAACTCACACTTACTCTGGCCGCGCGCAGAATACTTATTCACTGGCCGAGCAGGTGATGGCGACGGTCAATATCGGCCTGAAGCGGCCAGATCGCTTTCTGAAAGCGACGGCGTTCCGGCTCACACAAATATTTCGCGCAGCGCCGCGACGAGTTTGCTCGTCTGCTCCGCCGTTCCGATGGTGATGCGCAGATAATCCTCGATGCGCGGCGCGTTGAAATGACGCACCAGCACGGCGCGGTCGCGCAGGGCGCGGGCGAGTTCGCCACCCTTCGCGGTTCTGTGTCGGGCGAAGATGAAATTCGCGCTCGACGGCAGAATGTCGAAGCCGAGTTCGCGCAGTTGCGCGGTCATGTTTTCGCGCTCGGAGATGATGGTTGTGACGCTGGCCTGGAAATAGGAATCGTCCTCGACCGAGGCGATGGCCCCGGCCTGCGCGATCTGGCCAAGCGGGTAGGAATTGAAGCAGTTCTTCACCCGCGTCAGCGCGTCGATCAGCGAAGGCTGGCCGAGTGCATAGCCGACGCGCAGGCCGGCGAGCGCGCGCGATTTCGAGAAGGTGCGCACCACCAGAAGATTGGAATGCGCCGCGATCAGGGGGACAGCCGTCTCCCCGCCGAAATCGACATAGGCCTCGTCCACGACGACGGGAATGTCGGCGTGCTGCGCCAGCATTTGCGCGACCTCGTCGCGCGACAGGGCGACGCCCGTCGGCGCATTTGGATTGGCGAAGACGATCGCGCCGGCGGCGTTGCGGCGGTAGTCATCCACGCGCAGGCGCATGGAGTCGTCCAGCGCGACGGTCTGGAAAGCGATGTCATAGAGCTGGGCCCAGACGGGATAGAAACTATAGGTCACGTCTGGAAAAAGCAGTGGCTTCTCATGCTTGAGCAACGCGACGAAAACATGGGCCAGCACCTCGTCGGAGCCATTGCCGACGAACACATTTTCGGCGCGAAGACCGTGATAACGCGCGAGGGCCTCGCGTAATGCGAGCGATTCCGGATCGGGATAAAGGCGCAGGGCGTCATTGGCGGCGTCGCGCATCGCATGGATCGCGCGCGGCGATGGCGGCAGCGGACATTCATTGGTGTTGAGCTTGACCAGGCCTTTTATGCGCGGCTGCTCGCCGGGCGTGTAGGGGCTGAGGCTCTGCGCCTTTGCGCTCCAGAATTCCATGGTTCCGCGCCTTTTCTCCGCGCCATTCGATGGCGCGCATCCCTTTAGCAAAATTTTCGACCCCATGGCCAGCCCCGCCGCGAGCGGGGCGGGCTCAACCCAGCGAGGAGCGCCGAGCGTGCCGGACCCGTTGCAAATGTTCATACCCCTGCGCAAGGCGGACGCCGCCCGGCGCCTGATCTATGGCTACGCCACAGCCGAACTGCCGGACAAGTCCGGCGAAATCTGCGATTACGCCAGCACCAAGCCTTTTTACGAGCAATGGTCGGCGGAATGCGCCAAGGCCTCCGGAGGCAAGAGCCTCGGCAACCTGCGCGCCATGCATGGCAAGATCGCGGCGGGGAAGATTTCCTCGATCGCGTTCAACGATGACGCCAAGCGCATCGAGATCGCCGCCAAGATCGTCGACGACGACGAATGGCGCAAGATCGAGGAGGGAGTCTATACCGGCTTCAGCCAAGGCGGCGCCTATGTGAAGCGCTGGCCCGATCCGGACCGGCCGGAATTTACCCGCTATACCGCCAGTCCGACCGAGATTTCGCTGGTCGATCTGCCCTGTCTGCCGGAGGCCGGCTTCGAACTGGTCAAGGCGGACGGCGTGAGCGTAACGCGCGCTTTCATCGAGCCTGTCGCCAAGGCGCAGGCCGCCCCCGACGCGGTGGCCTCGGCCCTGCGCGACTGGCTCGCCGGCAATGTGACGAGCGACGCCGAAGCCGCCGAGACAATCGCCGACTTTTTCGACGCGCTGCAACATGACCTCAACGCCGACCCGATCCACGACGCGCCGCTTTCGTCTCTGCTGGCGCGGTTGAAAGCGCAATGCATCGCGGCGCTTCAGCCGCGCGCGGCCCAGAAATATGACTCGCTCGAAGCTCGGCTGGAAAAGCTCGCCGCACAGGGCGAAGCTGCCCGACAGGTCGCGGATGATCTCGCGCCACGTCTGGCGGAACTGGCCGAGCGTGTGAGCGCGCTGGAGGCGGCGCCGGCCCAGCCGGTGCTGATGCCGGGCTTTGCGCCGGTCTCCAAATCGGCGGAGGCGGGTCTCGAAGACCTTGCCGCCGAGCTGGCGCGGCTGTCGCCCGAGCAGGCCTCGCTCGTGCTGATCAAGGCGGCGCAGACTCAGCCGAAACGCTTCGGCTGAGCCGCATCCATTTGTCGACTCCCAACAGAGAAAGCATGTCCATGACCGCACAACAGACTGCGCTTGAATTGACTCAGGCGATCCGAAAGGCGCAGGCCGCGCCCGTTTTCGATCCGCGCTTCGCCAGCCTGGAAAAATCCACCTTTTCGCAGGCGTCTTCCCCGACCTCGGGACTGACCTATTACGATCTCGAAACCGGCGCGAAGCTGTTGTTCCCGGTGCTGACGCCGCTGCGCAACTCGATCCCGCGGGTCTCTGGCAAGGGCGGCGTGCAGGCCGCGTGGCGCGCGGTCACCGCGATCAATTCGACCGGCCTCCGCATCGGCGTCTCGGGCGGCAATCGCGGCGCCGTCGCGGCCGTTACGACGAAGGACTATGTCGCGACCTACAAGGGGATCGGCATCGAGACCAATGCCGATTTCGAGGCCCAGTTCGCGGGCCAGAATTTCGACGACATCCGCGCGCTTGCTGCGCAGACCGGTCTCGAGGCGCTGATGATCGGCGAAGAGGCGATGTTGCTCGGCGGCAATACCTCGATGGCTCTGGGCGTTACCGCGACCCCAACCCTCGCCGCCTCCGCTTCGGGCGGTTCGCTGGCGACGGCGACCTGGTCCGTGATCTGCGTCGCGCTGACCCTCGACGGATTGATGAATTCCTCGGTCGCCACCGGCGTCCAGGCGTCGATCAGCCGCGCCAATGCGGACTCCTCTTCGGATGTTTTCGGCGGCGGCGCGGGGCAGAAATCCGCCAACGCCACAGTTTCCGTCACCGGCCCGAGCGGCAGCGTCACCGCGACGGTCGCGGCCAGGACCGGCGCCTTCGGCTACGCCTGGTATTGGGGCGTCGCCGGTTCGGAGGTTTTGGGCGCCATCACGACGATAAACAGCGTTGTGATCACAGCCGCCGCGACCGGAACCCAGACCGCCGCCTCCTTGCCGTCCGTCGACTGGTCCGCCAATTCGCTCGCCTTCGACGGCCTGCTCACCCAGGCGCTTCTGCCGGGTTCGGGCGCGATGGTGAACGTGCAGCCGACCGGCGTCGCGGGCGCGGGCACGCCGCTGACGGGCGATGGCGCTGGCGGCATCGTTGAAATCGAAGCTGTGCTCAAGGCCAATTGGGACCTCTACCGGCTCTCGCCGGACGAGGTCTGGGTGTCGTCGCAGGAAGCGAACAATATCTCGAAGAAAATCCTGGCGGGCGGGGCCACCGGCGCGCAGCGCTTCATCTTCGACACGAAGCAGGACGCCATCGGCGGCGGCGTGATGGTCACGACCTACAAGAACAAATATTCGCTCGCCGGCGCCAAGTCGCTCGATATCAAGATCCACCCGAACATGCCCGCCGGCACGATGCTGTTCCTGACCCGGAAGCTGCCCTATCCGCTGGCGAATGTCGGCAATGTCATCCAGGTCCGCACGCGGCAGGATTATTACCAGATCGAATGGCCGCTTCGCGCCCGTCGCTATGAATATGGCGTCTATGCCGATGAAGTGCTGCAGCACTTCTTCCCGCCGTCCATGTCGGTCATCACCAATATCGGCAATGGCTGACGGCTTACGCGCCGCCTTCCCACAAGGCGGCGCGATTTTCTTCCCAAAATGGAGTCGCGACATGAAATATCGGGCGCCCGAGGGCGTGACCGCGTTGTCCTGCGCGGGCGAAACCATAGCGCCGGACGAAGCCGGCGTTTTCGAAGCTTCGGAGGAACTATCCGACGAATTGAAGGCTCATGGTTGCGTCGAATGTGAGTCTGATCCCCTCGGCGCGCACGTCGGAGGAAAGAGCTCACGCGGGCGTTCGCGCGCCGGGAAGGCGAACTGACCATGGCGCAGGGCGACCTCGTTTCGCTGGCGCAGCTCAAGGCGCATCTCGGCGTGCAATCGAATGGCGACGACATTCTGCTCGCCGGCCTGATTGGTCAGATCAGCCGCGCGATCTGCGCCTATATCAATCGCCCTTTCGTCTGGCCGCGCGATGTCGTCGATCATTTCGATGGCAACGGCAGGGCGTCGATCCAGTTGAGAAACTGGCCTGTGATTTTGGTCTCCTCGGTCTCCGTCGATGGCCAGAATATTCCGCAGGCGCAGACGCCTTTGGGCGTCGGATGGATGCTGGAGCCGGGCGATATCGAGCCGCCGGGCGCCATGCAGAAAATTCTGCTGCGCGGCGCGACTTTCTCTCGCGGCTGGCAAAACATCTCGATCGCCTATCGCGCGGGCTATCAGATCTCCAACGAGGCCTGCGTTGCGCCGGCCCTCGGACCGTTCTTCGTGCAATCCGCGCAGCCGTTCGGCTCTTACGCTTGCGATGCGGGGGTCGCTTACGCGAACGGCCAGTCGCTCGCTTGCGTGGCGTCCAATCCGGCGCAGGGACAATATGCGTTCGATGACGGCGACGGCTATTTCTTCTCCGCTGCCGACGCGGGCCAGGCTCTTTTGCTGAATTACGGCTATGTGCCGGCCGACTTGGCCAGTTGCGCGCTGGAATGGGCGGCCGACCGTTACCGCTATCGCGAACGCATCGCCATGACGTCGAAAAGCCTTGGCGGCCAGGAGACGACCGCGTTCCGTATCTCGGCGGTGCCCGATTATGTCGCCATGGCCTTACGCAACTACACCCGCGTCATCCCGAGTTAAGCCATGTTTCAGATCAGCCTCGAGGACGCGTCCGAATTTTCCGCGCGGCTGGACGCCTTGCCCGATCAATTGCGCGTGGCGTTGACGGCGAAAGTCCAGGCCTTGGCGCAGGCGCTATATGCGCAGGTGGTGGGCGTCAATCTGAGCGGCTCCGTCTTGAACGCGCGTAGCGGGGCGTTGCGGGATTCCATTCAGATCGATGTTCAAGCCGAAGACGCGCGGATCGACGCGAAAATTTTCTCCAACGGCGACGTCCCCTATGCGGCGATCCTCGAATTCGGCGGCAAGACGGCGGCGCACGAAATCCTGCCCGACAAGGCGAGAGCGCTGGCGTTTCTGGCGAACGGCAAGCAGGTTTTCTCGCGCAGGATCCAGCACCCTGGTTCGACATTTGCCGCGCGGTCCTATCTCGGCGGGGCCCTGGACGACGCGCGTGGCGAAATCGCTGCGACGCTCGCGGAAATCGTCTCCGCCGTCGCCGAACAGCTGAAAGAATCCAGATGAAAAACTCCCGCGAAGAGATCATGGCGGAACTTTGCGCGCGTCTGGCCCGAGCGCAATTTTCGACGCCGATCAATGGGCGCGAAAGCTGGGCGATATTGTCGCGGCGCATCAAATTGTGGAGCGATGTCGCGGCGGCGGATCAGCCGGCCTTGTTCGTGACGGAGCACGGCGAAAATATCGCCTATGCGAGTGAAAACGCGCCCGGGAAAACGGTCCTGAACGTCGATCTCTTCGTCTATGTCGCCGGGGCGAACGATCCCCGCGTTGTGCCGGCGCGCGATTTGAACATTGCGCTCGACGCGCTTTGCTCGGCGCTGGCGCCGGATCCCGCAATCGGGCGCCAGACTCTTGGCGGCCTGGTTCATCATTGCCGTATCGAGGGACGGATCGTCAAGGATCCGGGCGACCTCGATGGACAGGGCCTCGCTCTCGTCCCGGTCCGCATCCTGGCGCCATGACGCCGCATTCACCTCCAGGGAATTCGTGATGCAAAGCCCGTCGCAAAACACTTCGGAGAAATCCGAAGCCACGGCCCGTGAAATCGAGGCCGCAATCGACTCTTGGTTTGTCGAGACCATGCACCATTCGCCGGTCTCGCGCGCCACCGATATTTTCAACCATGTGCGCGTCGCGGTCGATGTCTTGAAAGCGAGACTCGCCGCTCTTCTGCAGGAGCAATGATCCATGTCCAACACAACTTCCGTTGCATTCGGCTCCGGCGTTCTCATCGCGACGCCCTCGGGGGCCAATGCGTCGCCCGTTCAATTCGGCGCCGTGCAGGATGTGACGCTGGACATCAGCTTTTCGACAAAGCAATTGTTCGGGCAATATCAGTTTCCCATCGCCCTGGCTCGGGGCGAAGGCAAGATCACCGGGAAGGCGAAATTCGCCAATATAGACGGGCCTTTGTTCAACGCCTGCTTCTTCGGCCAGAGCCTGAATGCCGGCCAGAAGCTCTGGGCCTATAACGAGGCTGGCGCTGTTCCTTCCTCATCGCCCTATACCTACGCCACGGCGAATGCCGCCAATTTCGACGGCGACCTCGGCGTGGTCTATGCGGCGAGCGGCCTGGCGCTGACCAAGGTTTCCTCTGCTCCCGCCGTAGGCCAATACAGCGTCTCTGCCGGCGTCTATACCTTCAGTTCGGGCGACGCCGGCAAGGCTGTTCTGGTCTCCTATTCCTATACGCAGACCAGCGGCGGATCGCGCGCGCTCATCGTCAACAAGGCGATGGGGACTGCGCCAACATTTCAGATCGATTTCTACCAGACCAATCCCAATATCGCCGGCGCGCAATGGTCCTTGCGACTTTTCAATTGCGTTTCGAACAAGCTGAGCATCGCGTCGAAGACGCAGGATTTCGTTGTTCCCGAGCTCGATTTCGAAGCCATCGCCAATGCGGCGAATTCGATCGGCGAAATCAACACGGCGGTTTGAGATGGTTCCGGATCCGAAAATCAATTGCGCGGGATCGCCTGTCGTCGCTCTCGGCGGGCAGGAATTCTTCGTTCCGCCGCTCGCCCTGCGGCAAGCGCGGATCGTCGTGCCGGGCCTGCTGAAACTGATGCCCCGCCTCAACGCCATCCAGGCGCGCATCGCCGCTGGCGATCCGCTGGGCGCAGCGCTGCTCGATCAGGGCGACGTCGATTTGATGCTGGACGTCGTCCATTGCGGATTGACCCGCGCCTATCCCGAGTTGATGCGCGACGATGTTCTCGATCTTGAGGCGGGATTTACGGCGCTCGTCGCGGCGCTCGCTGTCATCGCCGGGCAGACGGGCCTGTTTGCGCCGACGGAGGCGCAGCCGCCGGGGGAATGAAAGGCGACGCTCCGGATTTCGACCGGATCGTCGCCCATTATTGCCAGATGTCCGGCGAGGCCTGGACCAACGCGCTCGAAGCGGAATTGACCTTCGCCCGAATCTTCGCGCGCCACGCCTATTGGCGGGAAAATCCGCCGGCGCCCGTCTTGTTCTCGGCTCTTGCGATTGGCCTGGGCTGCTGGAAGCCGGAGCGTCGCGCCGATGATGCGGTCGCCGCGCTGCGCGGGCTGTTTCCGTCAGGGCGAATCTAACCGCGCGAATGTCATGCGAGAATCGAGGATGGCATGGCCGAATCCAATGTTTCAATTTCCTTCGGCGCCGATGCGTCGGGCTTCCTTGACGGCGTCGCGCGTGTTTCGGCCGCGCTGCAAACATTGCCCGCAGCTGTTGGCCAGGTGGGAACTGGCGTCGACAAGTCGGCGCAGGGCTTTTCCGCCTTCGGCGCCGGCGCGGCCAACGCCCTCGCCAGGGTCGGCGACGCCGCGCGCGTGGCTGGCGCGTCGCAGGAGGAAATCGCGCGGGAGAGCCTCGCGGCGGTCAATGGCGAGATTTTCGCCGAGCGCGCGGCCCTTGCGGAAAAAAAATCGCTCTATGACGAACTGACCAAATTGAAGGTCATGAGCGCCAGCGAACGGCTTTCCGCCTCGCAGGCCGCCTTGAACGAGGAATATGCGGCGGAAAAGTCGCTTCTCGAAAAGGCGGGGCAACTTGGCGACCTGAGCCTCCAGCAGCGGCAGCAAATTCTGAATCGGATGCTCATGCTTGATGCGCGATATGCGCTCGACAGCCAGAAGATCATGCTGCAGTCGGTCGGGCAGTTGGTCGCGCCGATGGACCATGTGATCGACGCCATGGCGTCTTCCTTCTCGTCCGGCATGACCGGGATGGCATTGGGGACGCGCACGCTGAATCAGGCGCTGTCTTCACTGGCCCAGTCGGCGGTTTCCCAATTCGTCCACATGGGCGTCGGCATCGTGGCGGATTGGGGCAAGCGGCAGCTCGCGCTCGCGGCGTTATCGGCCGCCGGCGAAAGCCAGAAGACGGCGGCAGCCGCTGCTGGCGCCGCGTCGCGTGGCGGGATAGTCGCTGGCGAGACAGCCGCCGGTCAGGCGTCCATCCTGGGCTCCGTGCTGAAAAGCATAACGGCCTCGGCCTCGGAGACATTTGCGGGCGTGTTCGGCTTTCTCGCGCCCGTGATGGGGCCGGCTGCGGTGGGGCCTGCGGCCGCGGCGCAAGGCGCGGTGATGTCCGTCGCCGCCTTCGACATTGGCGCCTGGTCGATCCCGCAAGATCAGCTTGCGATGGTTCACCGCAACGAACTGGTCATGCCGGCGGCAGAGGCGGGCGCGTTCCGCTCGATGCTGTCCAGCGCGACCAAGGGGGGCGGCGCGGCCGGACCGACGACGGCAGCAGGCGCGAGCGTTCATCTGAATGTCAGCGCGCTTGACGCGGCTTCTGTCAAGAACTGGCTCGGCGGCAATTCGCGCCAGATCATGAAGGCGATCAATCAGGCCGTCGCGGACGGCAATCATTTGGGGCTTCGACGGCTCGCGGGGGCGTAAGGTTTGGCACAGGTCTTTGGCGTCTGCCTTCTTCCCGCGACCGGCGAGTTCGCCTATGACACGCACCCCGCGCAGGGCGCGCGATGGAACCCGACCGGGGGCGTGTTCGGGACCGGCGCTGTCGAAACGCTGGCGCCAATCAATTGCTTTTACGCGCCTGGCGGCGCGAAATCCGATTATTCCTATGCGATCGACCAGTTGCAGGCCGCGCATCCGGAATGTCAGACGGTTGCGCTCGTTGTCGCCTGGTTCGGCAATTCGACCGATGCGGCGTCTTGCCAGATTTACCCCTCTACGACTTATATCAAGGGCGCGTTCGCGTCATGGACGGGCTCAACCTGGGTCGTGGCGAACTGGCAATGCTCGGCGCTGACGCAGGCCTCGACGGGCCTGATCCCGATTTCGCAGACGGGCGGCAGTTTTTCCTATGGCGGCACGCCTTCGGATCAAAGCGTCGTCCGCTGCATCCAGGATTTGAAGGCGCGCGGCCTTCGCGTCGTTTTCTATCCCTTCATCCTGATGGACTGCGTGGGCAAGCCCTGGCGCGGGCGGATCGGAGTTTCAAGCGACGTCAGCAGCGCGGCGACGGCGGCGGTCAACGCCTTTCTTGGCTCGGCCTCGACCGGGCAATTCACGCGCGACGCGACCAATTTGACGGTGGCCTATTCCGGCTCGCCAACCGATTTCAGCTATCGCCGGATGATCCTGCATTACGCCAATCTGTGCGTCGTGGCGGGCGGGGTCGATCTGTTCCTGATCGGCTCGGAACTGCGCGGCCTCGAAGCGATCCGCGGTCCCAGCTGGACCAAGGCCGGGACGACGGACGGCGGCGGCTTCGCGGTCTGGGATTATCCCTTTGTCGCCGGTCTGATCCAGCTTGCGGCCGACGTGCGCACGATCTTCGACGGCGCGGGTCTGACCAAAAACCTGACGACCTGGGAAAACCTGATCTCCTATTCAGCGGACTGGTCGACCTGGAATGGCGTCCAGCATTCCGGCGCGAACGGCCAATGGCCGCACCTCGACCGGCTGTTCGCCTCGGCCAATATCGACCTCGTCTCGTTCGACAATTATCTGCCGCTGTCCGATTGGACGACCGGCGCCGGCGGCCTCGACGTCCTCCATTGGGGCGACGCGGCGCCGACGACCTGGCCGCCGTCCTCGGGGGCGATGCACGGCCTCGGCCTGTCCGGGACGCCGATCCTTCACAGCGAGGCCTATTTGCAGGCCAATATCGAAGGCGGCGAAGGGTTCAATTGGTATTACAGGGATTCGAACAATCTGGGGCGCGGCCTCGATCCGCTCGGATCCGGGCAATATGTGAGCCTGCCCGAAGGCGACCGGGCCAGCCAGGCGCGCAACCCGTTTTACGCCGATCAGCAGCTTCTCGGCCGCAAGCAATTCCGGTGGTGGTGGAAGAACGCGCATCAGGCCGTCTATGACGCCAGCGATGGCCTCGGATGGGCGCCGCACGGCCCGACGACGCAATGGGCGGCGAAATCCAAGCCGCTGATCTTCGTCGAATATGGCTTTGCCACGGTCGACCGCTGCACCAATCAGCCGAACGTGTTTTTCGACCCTAAATCGACAGAGAGTTTTTCGCCATTCTGGTCGGCTTGGGATTCCGCCGATGGCGCGAGCTTCCTTCCGCGCCGCGACGATCTTCTCGCCGCGCTCGGGCTGCAAACGATTTACGATTATTGGACGGGCGGCAAGAACGAGACTTCGGCTTCGGGCGTCCCGATGATCCTGACGCCGTTCTGCTGCGCCTGGAATTGGGACGCGCGCCCGTTCCCGACCTTCCCGCTCAATGCAAGCGCATGGGGCGACGGCGGCAATTGGGCGGCCGGCAACTGGATCGGCGGCAAGGGACCATATCTGTCGATCCCGACGGCCGACGCGCCGCCTGGCGCCGGCTCCTATGCCTTATTCCCCGCGCTGATGGGGCAGGGGTGGAGCTTTCATTATTCGCCGCGGTTCTCGACGAGGGCGGTCGCCAAGGTTTCGGGGCGCGAGACGCGCGCGGGAATCATGGCCTCGCCGCTGTGGGACATTGACCTGACGTTCAACTTCCTGCGCTCGGACGCCAACGCCGAATTGCAGGCCATGATCGCCTTCCTGCTCGCACACGCGGGGCAGGCGGCGCCTTTCCTGTTCGCGCCGCCCGGCGGCCTTGGCGTCGCTTCAGGCGCGGCGCTCGGGACTGGCGACGGCGCGACCAGGGCCTTCGTCGTCTCGCGCGCGATCGGCGGCTATAGCGAGCGCGTCCAGGCTCTCACCGGCGCGCCGACGGTTTACCAGAACGGCGTTGCGGTTTCCGCATCGCTCTATTCGGTTTCCATCCTGCCGGCGACCATCGCCTTCACCGCGGCGCCGGCCACCGGCGTCCCGCTGACGATCGACTTTTCCGCCGCCCATGTCGCGCGCTTCGTCGACGACGATCTCGACTTCGAGGAATTCGTCACGAACGTCTGGGCTGCCAAAACGCTGAAATTGGAGACGGTGCGAGGATGACGCTCCCGACTTTCCCGACCCTGCCCGGCCAGGGGTGGAACGTCCACAAAAAGCCGACCTTCTCGACCCGCGTTTCGGCGCATTCCTCGGGCCGGGAGGTTCGCGTCGGGCTTTACGCCCATGCGCTCTACGAATTCGAACTGACCTTCGACGGGCTCGATTCCTCGGGCGCGTTTCCTGGCCTGCAATCCCAATCGCTGCAAAATCTAATGGGGTTCTTCCTGAGCCTCGGCGGCCAGTTGAACGCCTTCCTTTATGTCGACCCGACCGACAATGTGGTCAGCGACCAGGCCGTTGCGACGGGCGACGGCTCGACGACCAGCTTCACGCTCGTTCGCTCGATCGGCGGCTATGCCGAGCCGGTCAGCTATGCGGTCGCCGTTTCCGGCGTCACGGTCGCCGGCGTCTCGACAGGGGCATGGAGCTTGAGTGCGCCCAACACGATCACCTTCTCGACGGCCCCGGCCAATGGCGCGGCGATCGTCGCGAACGTCTCCTACGCCTTCCAATGCCGGTTTCTCGACAACCAGATGGATTTCGAGAATTTCATGTTCGGGCTTTGGACCAACAAGAGCGTCAAATTCAGGCAGATTCGATGAAAACCAGGTCTATCCTATGAAAACAACATCGACGGCGCTTGTCACTTATCTGAACGGGCTGCACACCGCGAACGGCGATGCGCCGCTCTATATGGCGGACCTGTTCACGATCACGCTGGCGAGCGGGACGGTCCTGACCTATTGCGGCGTCGATGCGCCCGTCTTCTGGAACGGCTACACCTATCTGGCGAATTCAGTCCTCATCGCGGGCCTCAAATACAAGGCCTCATGCGGCCCCAATGTCGACAAGCAGCAGATCGTCGTCGCCGCGCGCGCCACGGACACGGTCGGCGGCGTTCCGTTCCTGCAGGCTTTGCAGCAAGGGCTTTTTGACGGCGCCTTCATCCAGCGCGAGCGGGCTTTCTTCTCGTCCTGGGCGACCTCTGGCGGCAATTTCATCCCGATCGGCACGGTCATCCTGTTCAAGGGACGCGTCGCGCAGATCGACGAGATCGGGCGCACCACGGCGAAAGTCACAGTGGCGTCGGACCTGACGCTGCTCGACATCGACATGCCGCGCAACTGCTACCAGTCGAATTGCGTCCATGTCCTCTATGGCTCGGGCTGCGGCCTGGCGCGCGGGACTTATTCGGCACCGGGCGCCGTCGCGGCGGGTTCCGACCGGACGCAGATCGCATGGGGCTCCGCGACCTCGGCCTACCAGCAAGGGACGATCACTTTCACGTCAGGCGCAAATACGGGCGTCGAAGCGACGATCAAGGCGGCGGGCCCCGGCTGGTTTCTGCTCGCCTATCCGCTGCCGGACGCGCCGAGCGTCGGCGACGCCTTCACGGCGGCGCAGGGCTGCGACCATACGAAGGGGACTTGCGGCAGCAAGTTCAACAATCTGAATAATTTCAAGGGATTTCCCTATGTCCCGCCGCCGCAGATCATGACCGGCCCGCTCTCGTCCAACACCACAAGCAGCCACGGCAAGGGCAAATAATGACCGAAGCTGAACAGCGCCAGTTCGACGAAAGAAATCGCGTCGCCGCCGAGGCGCGCAAATGGATCGCCACGCCCTATCACAACTGCGCCGACGTCCTGGGCGCGGGCGTCGATTGCGGAATGCTGATTGTCCGGGTCTTCGTCGATTCCGGCATGGTCGAGCCGTTCGATCCGCGCCCCTATGCGCCGGACTGGATGCTTCACCGCGATGAAGAAAAATATTTGTCCCTCTTCGAGGAACGCTGCGCGCCGGTCGAAGCGCCAGGCGTCGGCGACATCGCGCTTTTCCACTATGGCCGGACCTATTCGCATGGCGGAATCGTGGTCGAGGCCGATCCGGTTCGCATTGTCCACGCCTCGCATGACGCCGGCTCAGTCATCGAGGAAGGGCTGACGCAAAACCCGGTTCTGACCGATCCCAAGCGCCGGCTGCGCTTCTTTTCGATATGGACGAAAAAGGCGACTGTCTGATGGGTATTCTGCGCTCTGGCAACGCCACGCCGACCCAGATCACCAAATATTCCGGCCTGCAAATCCAGACCACTTCCAGCGCCGTCCCGGTCCCGATCGCCTGGGGCCGCAATATCCTGTCGCCGAACGTCATCTGGTACAATCATTTCCTCGCATTGCCGCAATATTCCGGCGGCAAGGGAGGCGGCAAGGGCGGCGGCGGCAGCAGACAGGCGAGGGGCTTTGATTATCGCTGCGCGATCATCATGGCGCTTTGCGAGGGCCCGATTCTGCAAATCGGAAACATCTGGACGTCGTCGCCGACGCCGACAAATCTCGCGGCGCTCGGCTTGAGCCTGTTCACCGGAACGACGCCGCAAGCGCCGTGGGCGTGGGCTTCCGCCTTCTATCCATCCGAGGCCTTGGGCTATCCGGGCGTCGCCTATGTCTGCAACCCGATCTACGACCTCGGCCCGGCGGCGAGCGTCGGCGACAATAATTTCGAGGTCTGCGGTTTCCTGTCCGGCTCGGGCGTCAACGGGCTCGATTGCGACCCGGCCCAGTTGATTTATGATTTTCTGACCAATTCGCAATATGGGGTCGGCTTCCCCGCCGCGTCGATCGACGCGAGTTCGCTCTACGCCAATGCCGGCGATTCCTCCTACCAGACTTATTGCTGGGCGGCCGGCATCGCCTTCAGCCCGGTCCTGAACATGAAGGAATCGGCCGCCTCGATCCTGTCGCGCTGGCTGCAGCTCACCAATTCGACGGTGGTCTGGTCGGGCGGGGTGCTCAAGTTCATTCCCCTGGGCGATAGCGCGATCACGGCGATCGGCAAGACCTGGACCCCGAACCTGACGGTCCTCTACGCCCTGACGGATGAGGATTTCCTTCATTCAGAAGGCGAAGACCCGATCAAGATCACGCGGTCGGACCCTTACGCCGGTTACAATCAGCAGAGCGTCGAAATCCAGTCCCGCAGCGATTCCTACAACACTGGGCCGGTCACGGCTTTCGATCAGTCCGCGATTGACCGCTTCGGCCTGCGCGCCGGCCCGACCATCACGGCGCACGAAATTTGCGACGTCGCGGTCGGCCAGAGAGCCGCTCAATTGATCTTGCAACGCGGGCTTTATATTCGAAACACATACGAATTCCGGCTTTCGGCGGAATTCTGCCTGCTCGATCCGATGGATTTGGTCAGCATGACCGATCCGCTGCTCGGGCTGAATGCGACCGTCGTCCGCATCACGGACATAGAGGAAGCCGACGACGGGACGCTCTCGGTCACGGCCGAGGAATTTCCGCAGGGCGTCGCGACCTCCGTCGCCTATCCGGTGCAGGCCAAAAGCAATGGCGTCCCCGCCGCCGATGTGACGGCGAATTCGGTCAACACGCCGCTGATTATCGAGCCGCCGCCCTCTCTTTCCGGTGGCTCGACGCAATTGTGGATCGGCGCCAGCGCGCAAGGCGCCGATCCCAATTGGGGCGGCTGCATCGTCTGGGCTTCGCTTGATGGGACCAGTTATGAGGAAGTGTCTTCAATCGCCGTGCCCGCGCGCCAGGGCGTTCTTTCGGCCTCGCTTGCGGCCTATGCCGGCTCGGCTCCGGACAACGCCAATACGCTCGCGGTCGATCTGACCCAAAGCGGAGGGACGCTGGATTCGACGAACAGCGCCGCCGCTGCGGCCGGCGTCACGCTCTGCTATGTCGACGGGGAATATCTCTCCTACACGACCTCGACGCTGACGGCGGCGAACAAATACAACCTGACCTCGCTTTACCGCGGGTTGGGCGGTTCGACGCCTGGCGCTTACGCCATCGGCGTGGGCTTTTGCCTGCTGGATTCCGCGATCCTGAAATATGACGTCCCGAACGCCGATATCGGCCAGACGATTTATCTGAAATTCCAGAGCGTCAATGTCTTCGGCGGCACCGCGCAAGACCTCTCGAGCTGCACGGCCTATCCCTACCAGATTCAGGGGACGGGCGTGCTTGGCCCGGTGACTTCGGCCCTCGCGCTGGGGACCGCGATGGATTATGGGCTCGCCAGCCAGGCCGTCGCGCAAACCGACGATTTCGGGACCGTCTCGGCGCCTGTCGTCTCGATCATCGACCTCGGCATTTGCACTTCTTGACGAGCGCCCTTCGGGCGGAACCCTCGCGTCAGCTTGGCCGAATGCCGTCGCCAGACGGCCGTCTTAAAAGACAGCCTATCGCATTCGCTCCTAGTCGATCCCTCACAGGCTCGATGGGTCGCTTCTAATCCGAAGGAACCACAATGTCCGTTCAGGTCAAACGACGCCGTGACACGGCGGCGAACGTCGCCGCTTACACCGGCGCCCAGGGCGAATTGATCGTCGACGCGACGAACAATCGCGTCACGGTTCATGATGGAGTCACGCCTGGCGGGTGGGCGGCCGCGAAGCTATCCGACCAGTTCGGGCTCATAGGTGTCGGGACCGCGCCGGACCCGTCCAATCCGCTATCGGTCTATGGAGCCTCGGCCCTGTTCAACGGGACGAGTTTCAATTTCACCATCAACAAGTCGGCGTCCGGCAACACGGCCGGCGTGCTGTTTCAGGATGGCTTTTCGGGCCGCGCTCAAATCGGCCTGCTCGGCGACGACAATTTCCATTTCAAGGTTTCGGCGAACGGCTCGACCTGGACCGAGGCGATCAAGCTCGACGCCGCGACCGGCGCGGCGACTTTCGCCAACGCCAGGACAGCCGTTTCCGACGCCGCCTACACGGTCCTGACGACGGACCGCATTGTGGCCTATTCCGCCCTCACGGCGGCGCGCGTCGTCAGCCTTCCGGCCGCGTCGTCATTTCCTGCCGGGCATCCCCTTATCGTGATCGACGAGTCGGGAAACTGCTCGGCGACGAAAACGCTGACCCTGAGCCCGAACGGCTCGGACACGATGAACGGGCTTGCGAGCGCGGTTCTTTCCTCCCCTTCCGCCCGCATCATTCTTGAAAGCAACGGGTCGAGCCGATGGGCCATCATCAGCCGCTCTGCCAATGTCCGGCTTTTCGCGGCGTCGACCACCTATGTCCCGACGCCAGGGCTGACCAAGGCCAATGTTTATCTCGTTAGCGGCGGGGGCGGCGGCGGCGGCGGGGCGTTGCAAGCTGCGAGCGCGGCCTGTTCGGGCGGGGCCGCGGGCGGGGCCGGCTCCATCATGTCGGGGGCGTTCACGGCGGAGCAGATCGGCGCGAGCCAGACGGTCGCAATCGGTGCAGGCGGCACGGCGGGGGCGGCAGCCTCGACGAGCAGCAGCGCGGGAGGAACCGGCGGCGCGGGCGGGTCGTCGTCTTTCGGCTTGCTGCTTTCCGTCAACGGCGGATTACCTGGGCAGGGCGGCCAGCTTGCCGCCAACTCGTCTGGCGGCGGCAGCGGCTCCCCTCCTGTTGGCGGCGGCGTCGGCGGAGGCGCTGGTGCTGCTGGCGGCAACGCGTCGGGTCCCGGAATAGGCTCAGGGGGGGGTGGGGATGCTTCGGGCGCGGCTGGTAGTAGCGGCGGCATAGCCGTTTACGGCCCGTCTGGTGGCGGCGCGGGCGGAGGCATTTCGGTTGCGAATGCTGTCTTTAGCGGCGGGTCCGGAGGAATTTCATTCACCACCATTACCGGCGCCGGGGGCGGCTCGGCCGGCGTAGCGGGAACGGCAGGATCTTCGGCGGCGACGTTGGTCCGTCCTCTTTCTACTTACGCCGGCATGGGTGGTGGCGGCGGCGGCTCGTCCTTGACGGCGGCGGGCGCGGGCGGCGCGGGCGGCCTCGGCGGCGGCGGCGGCGGCGGATCGGCCCAAAACGGCGGGACGGCGGGCGCCGGCGGCGTCGGCGGTGCGGGCTACGCCATCATTCTGGAGGACTTCTGATGCCGACGCGCTGCATCCAGATCAAGGACGGGAAAATCGTCAATGTGATCCTCGCCGACCCGGCGCAATTCGACCCCGGCGACGGCTCGACCCTTGTTGCCTGCGGCGCCGGGAATCCCGGCGACGTCTATGAAAATGGCGTCATCACGCCGGCGCCAGAGCCCGTTCCCGATTTTCCCATCGGCGCCGATCACGGCCCCCTCTGAGGCCTCGGTCAGTCTCCATTCCACAAGGACAAAATCCATGAACCTCGCAAGGCTCTTGCTTGCGGGCGCGCTTGCGCTCGCCCTCTGCGCTGCCGCCCAGGCCCAGACCGCAAACCCGATTGTTTCGGATTATGTGGCGGTCACGTCCTCGCCGACGGCGCTCCCGGCGCGATCGCTGGCAAGCGGCGTCATCGTCAGGGCGGACAAGAACAATGTCGGCACGGTCTATGTGGGCGGCGCGGCGGACGCGGCCAATTCCGCGCGCTGGTCTCCGCTCGCGGCGGGCGAAGCCATGTCCTTCGGCGTCACCAATCTCAACCAGGTCGCGACCTACGGAACCATCACGACTGACGTCCTTCGCTTCTCGGGGAATTGAACATGAAGAAGTTCCTCGCCGCGCTCCTCAGTTCCACGGTGTTTTCGGCGCCCGCATTGGCCGCCGCGCCCGCGATTCCACCGAGCTACGTCAATCCCTCCGTCCTGCTGCGGCAGGTGACCGGCCTGACGGCCTCCTGCGCGGGCGACAGCACCTGCTGGACCGGGAACATCAGCAATCCGGCGGGCTCGGCCTACGCCTATAACAACGTCAATTTCTGGGTCGGATCGCAGGCCAATTCCGAACTGGGCTGGCTCGCCGCGATCTCGAACAATGGCGTCGTCTATGATCCGGTGACGTTCGGCTTTCCGGGGTCTTGGGGCGGGCTGCTCTATGCCGTCCCGCTGACGCCCGGCGTCTGCACGCCCAACGCCACGCTGACGATCACGCCGAGCGCGCCGAGCGGCACGCCCGCCAATGCGGCATCGGCCTTCACGGTCACGACCGACGCCAATGGCTATGTCCAGCAGGTCGGCCAGAAGATCACGCCCGCGACGCAGGGTTCCGGCTATGTCGCCGGGGTGACTTTCGCGGTCAGCGGCGGATCGTGCTCCACCGCGATCACCTGGACCTGGGCGCTGACCGGCTCCGGCTCGTTCGGCACGCCGGGCGACACCACGGCGGGGATGCTGTACCGCATCCGCAATGACGTCTGCGCCAACCCGCCGGATATTCTGTTCATCGAGGCGGACACCAACGACATCACGGCGGGCAACAGCTACGCGACCATCATCGCCAATCTGCAAGCCTCTGTTCAGGCGGCGCAGGCCTGCGGCGTCCAGCGCGTCGTTCTCGCCCCGCTGACGCCGCGCAATAACGGAACCGGCGGCTGGACCGTCGCCATGGACCAGATGCGGATCCATGTGAACGGCTGGAGCGCGGCCTATGCTCAGATGTCACGCAAGGCGGCCAATGGCGCGGCGCAGGTGGTTTCCTTCGACGTCGACCATCTGTGGACGGACGCCACCAATTCCAACGGCAATCCGCTCGCGGCGATGACCTATGACGGGCTGCACCCCAGCCCTCAGGGCGCATTCTTTTGGTCGCTGGCGGCCTATGCCGTGGTCAAGAATTGGCTGGCGCCCAACGCCTATATGCCGAACAGCTACAGCGATTATTATCACGCCACCAACAACCCGGCGGGGAACTTGCTGCAAGCTTCAGGCACGCCATGGGGCCTATTTTACGGGGCGACTGGAACGGCGAACGGCGGGTGTACGCCGTCAGCCAACGTCGGCACGGCGTGGACCGTATCTGGCTCCTTCACTGGCACGCCGACCTGCACGGCGTCGCAGGAGACGAACGGCAATCGCACGGACGGTTTGAGCGGCCAGCGTCAGGTTGTCACGGTCAGCGATGTGACTGGCGGCACGAACGAACAGTTTTCGATCTCTAACTTCTACAACTACAGCGCAAATCTGACGATCGGAACCGATCTGATCTTTGGCCAGGTCGATCTTGACCTGTCGAACCAGTCGAACACCGAATATGTCGGCTTCGCGGTTCAGGAGACGGCGACGGTCCCGCAATGGTCCACCTGCCTCTATGCTGGCTCCGTCGGCGCAGCCTATCCGCTGCCGTCGAGCGCGGCGCTCGCCAAGCTGGACGACGCCAAAAATCTGACGGACTTCGGCAAGACGGCGGCGGGGTCGTTCAAGATCACCTGCCGCACGCCGCGCATCAAGACGCAGGCCGCGGCGAGCGCGTGGACCACGACGATCAAGTCTGCCGGCACGGCCTCCGGCGTGACCTGGACCGAGACGATCAAGGCGAGCAACGCCGCCGTGCGCAAATACGGGCAGTAAAAACCGATGTCCAAAGAGGGTCAGGCGCATGGTGACAACGTATAACCTTCGCGCGTCCAACAATGCCACCTTTCGCTGGACGCGCGACCTGTCGCAATGGGCGGCGGTCTACAATCTCTCGGCCGCCACGATCCGGATGCAGGCGAGGCTCTCGCCTCTCGCGTCGGCGCCGATCGCTTACGAATGGAATTCGGCCAATTCCAACGGCGGCCAGGTAGCCTTCAATTCGATGACCAATCTTGCAGTTTTCGCAGCTCCGCTCGCGGACATGCTGAGCATGTCGAAGGCTCTTTATTACGACTGCCGACTCGAATTTACGGGCGGCGCGGCCGTGATCCTGTTCTCCGGCCACATACTCTGGACGCAGGGGCTGACGCGCGCGAGTACCGATGGCGCGGCGGTCGGCACTTCCGGGATAGGCGACACAGTCAGCGTTGACGGCGAAATCTCTGCAGCAACTGTCCCGCTGCCGCTTTCGCTGACGGCGGCGGTTGCCGCCGCGCAGGCGGCGGCGGCCTCGGTCACGGCATCTGGCTTGGCGACCCAGATCGCCGCCCTTCCGAAAGCCGAGCGCGCTGCTCTCTTTCAATCCCTGATCGCCTCCGCCGAAGTCTATTCCGGGTCGGGCCCGGCGCCCGTTCCGACTGGCGAGGCATTTATCAACGATTCAAACTTTGTGGTGGTTGCCAAATGATGCTCATGCACTTGAAAATCCTTGTCGCGGCGCTGCTCATTGCTGGATCTGCCTCCGCCCAGGGCGTGAACCCGACCCTGAACACCTCGTCCGGCGGCACCGGCAGTTCGGTTCCTCCGGTCGTCACGGTCTATCCCGGCCAGTCCATCCAGGCCGCCTTGACGGCGGTCGCTTCGAGTGGGGGAGAGGTCTTCGTCAAATCGGGGAGCTACCCGCAAAGCACGTCGCTTTTCATTTCGTCGAACACGCGCTTGCGGTGCGAGCCGGGGGCGACGATCACATGGAACAGCGCGGGGTGGGTCGTGCAACCGCAGTTGGCGCCCTACAAGCTGGGGCTCGTCAATGCGAATTGGGCCGCGTCTTCTCTCACCGACCAGAACATTGACGTTGAAGGATGCTCGGCCATCGCGGCGGGGACATTTGCGACCGACGCCGGGTTCCACCACATCAGCATTCGTAAAGCGTCGCGAATCCGCGTCAGAGAAAATGGGTTCGCGGGCGGCGGCGACGGCACGGCCATGCTCGGCACCAATGACACGGTGATCGTGGACAATGCGATGACCGGCGCGACCAACGCCTGCTGGGATCACTGGGAGGCTCCGACCGCTTTAACCGTTCGAAACAACGTCTGTACGACCAGCGAATATGGCGTCCTCGCGACAGGCACGGACACAGCCACGACGCTGGTCGGACAGGCGATCGACGGTGAGATATCGGGCAACACCGTCAACATCGCCGGGGCCGGCGTCGGGGCGGCGGGAATTTGGCTCAATGGCCTTGGCCCGTCCGGCTCTGGCGCATCCAGGATAAAGGTTCACGACAATTCCATCGTCGGCGACGGCGCTTCGGTCTTCACCTGCCTGAATCTCAGCGGCAACAGCTCCAGCAACGATTTTTCGCGCAATAGCTGCAAGAACGGCGCGGCAGGCTCGCAAGGCTTTGGCGGTGGATCGACCGACGCCGGCGGCACGCCGCGCGACAGCGTCGTGATCGCCAACACCTTCGATAATATCAACGTCTCGGCCGGCAGCATCGCCACGATCCAGTTGCTCGGACCGAATATGCGCGCCTACCAGAACCGGGTCATGAACGGGTCTTTCCCCTATTGCGTCTGGCTCGGCTCAACCAACAATGTCGCGCTGGACAATCGATGCGACGCCGGAACGTCCGGGATGTTCAATCTGACGGGATCGACGGCGCCGATCACCAGCGCCAATGGCGGCGGCATGTCCCTGATCTCGACCAAAACCGCCAATAATTCGGCGGCGAGCCTCGATTTTGCGGCGCTGCCGGGGGGCTACAACTCGCTCATGCTCGACTGCAACAACATCGTGCCTGCGACCTATAATGTCGGCATTGGCCTGCAAGTCGGCGAGGGGTCTGGCCCGACCTGGGAAACGGCAAATTATAAATATTCGGGCTCGGCCTATCGAAACGGGACGCCAAGCAACCCGTTCTCGACTTCGGACGCGCAGATTGCGACGTACACAGTCGGGATTTCGAACAGTTTTCCCTACAGCCTCAAGGCTTATATCTCGATGATCGGTTCCTACAAGATCATCAATTTCACGGCTTCCTACATGAGCGCCGTCGACGGCCCCAACCTGACCTGGCTGACGGGATCGGGCGCCTATACGGGCGATTCGAACCCCATTACCGCCGTTCGGCTGCTCATTGGCTCGGGGAACATGGCCCAGGGGACATGCAGTCTCTACGGCCTGAGCCCGAACTGAGCGGATCTCCGCTCGAACCGTTCCCTCCCATTTCGCCGCCCTGGCCCCGCTCGAACGAATTCGCGGCGAGGCTTCTCCCTGGGGTTTTTCCATGACCGACTTCCAAAACGTGCTGCTCGCCGTCGCTCCGCACGGCAAGCCGGCGATCCGCAACGGATTCGCCGCCGCGCTGCCGGATTGTATCTTTCGCGCCAGTCTCACGACGGAGCTTCGGCTGGCGCATTTCCTTGCCCAATGCGCGCATGAAAGCGCCGGGCTGGCGACGATGACCGAATATGCGAGCGGCAAGGCCTATGAGGGCCGCAAGGACCTCGGCAACACGCAAGCCGGCGACGGCGTTCACTTCAAGGGGCGGGGCCTGATCCAGCTCACCGGCCGCGCGAATTACAAGGCCGCCGGCGATGCGCTCGGCTTGCCGCTCGAAACCAATCCGACCCGCGCCGGCGATTTCCCGGACGCCGCGCTGACGGCCGCCTGGTTCTGGAAGCAGAAGGGCCTCGGCGCTCTGGCCGACAAGGACGACATCGAGGGCGTCACGCGCTGCGTCAATGGCGGCCTGAACGGCCTCGCCAGCCGCAAGGCCTATCTCGCCAAGGCGAAGGCGGCGCTCGCCGATCTCAAGGGCGCGCTGACGGCCGGCGCGGCGCAGGAGGCCGCCAAGGCCAAAGCCCAAGGCGCGACAGGAGTCGGCGGCGTTGCCCCTTCGCCGGGGCGCAAGACCGATCCGGGCTCGGCCTATCCGCTCGATCTCGTCCGCTCGCGGATCTTGGGGCGGCAATAGAGGCGCGGATCTCGATCTTCGGCGGCTTCCCGTCGCCGAAGATTTCTCTTTTCATCTCAAGGAGGAGATCATGAACAGTCTTGTGAATATGGGGCATTGGTTGCTGGCTCGAATGGAGGAGCCTTCGACCTGGGCGGGCTCAGGCGTCCTGGCAGTCGCGGCCCATGCCTATTTCGGCGCGGCGGGCGATGCCGCGATTGCCTTGCTCGCTGCCATCGGCGGCTTTTTCGCTGTGGTCATCCCGGAAAAAAAGCCGTGAACTGGTCATCCGCCGCCGTCGCCCTGGGCAAATTGCTGCGTGCGACGGACGCTGCCGGCGCGGCGGCGCTCAAGGCCGATCCTGCATTGCTGCAGTCCGTTACGTTCGAACAGATTGTTCGTGGCGTCGGAATTGCCAGAGCCTTGCCCTGGTCCGATATGCTTTCGGTTCTGGAAGGCCATTTTTCCGATCCGCAAAGAACGGTCTCGACGATCGAGGAAGTTCTTCAGGCGCTCGCACCCTTCATTCCGGGCGTCATTCTGTTCGAGGATGCGGCGCAGGTCATCGCCGTTCTTTGCGAGCTCAATGTCATCCAGACGCAGCATGGCCCGACGGCGCCGATTTTCGGATCGGACGGCGCGCAATATCGGCCCGCGCCTTTCATCTGAAAATTCCTCAAAGGATTTCTTTCATGTTTCGCAAGCTTCACGCTGGCGCGCTTGCTGGCGCGCTCATTTCGGCCGCTCCCGCCGCGGCCATGTCGAATAACGTCATTTCGGAAATCGAGGCCGCGCTCGCTTTTGGCGATGCGGTGGTTTGCGATGTTTCGCACGTCGCCAATGTCGCCCTCATTGTCGAACAGGCCGTCAATCAGGGCAAGGCGACGCCGCTGGTTCGTGTGGGAGCGACATCGTCCGTGCAGGCGGCGAGCGATGCGATTTGCCGGAGTTTTGGCGGCGTCGTGAAACAGGGCGCGGTTGCGCGCTGAGGCGGTTCGGCGAGAGCTTTGTCCTGACGAGTGGAAACCGGAAGTGATGTCTGCTGATTTGAATGGCGGCGAATTGCCAAACTGGCTTGTCACCCTGGGCGCCAGCGCCTTGACGGCGGTGGGCGGTTTCGTCCTCGCTCTGGTCAATCGCGGCCCGGCGATGCAGGCCGCCGTCGACGAGCGTTTGCGCACCTTGATCGACGGTTATGAAAGGCGCGTCGACGATCTGACTCTGGAAGTGCATTCCCTGCGCGAGGAGGTGGTGAATTTGCGCCGCGCCCTGGCCGAGGCGCATTTGCAAACGGGTTTCGGCGCCTAGTCCATCTTTCCTGCATAGGCGGAGTTGAGGCTCCGCATTTGAGACCGCCCGGCGAAAGCCGGGCGGTTTTTTTGCGTTCCGATTCAAGCAAGCCATTCTCATATAAACATAAAAAATCATATACTTATATCAAATCGTGACCCTTCGTGAGAGACTCCGCTTGACTCTGGGCGCGTTTGGGTTTGTTTTAGAACAAATAGCGAACACTAGCAGGATGCGACCCATGCATGGGATCGATGCGTGGCGGGATGCTTCGTCGTCCCGCGCTAAAACCTTGGCCGCGTTGCGTTCGGCTCTTGCCAGGATCGAAGGCAGGCATGGCGACGGAAATCATGCGGAGCGATCCGGCCTCTTCGCCCTGGGCGCGCCGGATGTGGATGTTTTTCTCGGCGGCGGGTTGGAGCGCGCCTGCCTGCATGAAGTGCAGGCGCCTTGCGACGCCGATTGGCCGGCGGCCGTTGGTTTCGGCCTGGCTCTCGCATTGCGCGCCGCGCCGGGGCGGCCTCTGCTTTGGGCGCGGCAGGATTTTCTGGAAAGCGAGGCGGGGCGTCTGAGCGGCTTGGGGCTGGCGGAATTCGGCGCCGATCCCGCGGCCTTGTCGCTGGTGCGCGGACGCGACGCCGAGGCCGTCTTGCGCGCGGCCGTCGACGCGGCGCGGTGCAAGAGCCTGGGCGCGGCCCTGATCGAAATTTCCGGCGCCCCGCGCGCACTCGATCTCACGGCGACCTTGCGTCTGGCGCGGTCGGCGGAGGCCTCCGGCGTCACGCTTTTTCTGCTGCGCATTCGCGTCGATGGAGTGAAAACGGGACCACCCAGCGCCGCTGTCTCGCGTTGGCGCGCGGGCGCACAGAACTCCCGGGCTTTGCTTGCCAATGCGCCGGGCGCGCCTTGTTTTTCCGTAACGCTGCTGCGGCGTCGCGGCGGCGCGGCCGATCGTTCCTGGCGTTTGGAGTGGCTACGTGACCGAGGCTTGTTTCGTGAAACCGTCGAGACTCACAATGCGCCGCTATCTGGCTCTGTTCCTGCCCTTCCTGCCGACGGAGCGCTGGCGTCCTTTCCAACCTGGCGGCGCGCCGGATGAGGCGGCGCCCTTCGCGCTTGTCGAAAGGCGGAACAATGCACAGAGGCTTTATGCGCTCGATCCCGCCGCCTTGCGCCAGGGGCTTGCGGTCGGCCTGACTTTGGCCGACGCGCGCGCTCGTCTGCCGCAGCTTCGAGTCGCCGAGGCGGACCGGCGGGCGGACCGAGAAATTCTCCTGCGGCTGGCGGCGCGTTGCGAGCGCTATACGCCCCTGACGGCTCTGGACGAGCCGCATGGCCTCGTGCTCGACGTGTCGGGCTGCGCCCATTTGTTCGGTGGCGAGGCCGGGCTTCTTTCTTGCGCGCTCGGGGACATGGCGGAGCTGGGTTTTTCCGCCCGCGCGGCTCTGGCCCCGACGCCCGATTGCGCGCGCGCGCTGGCGCGCTTTTCCGCTGGCGGCATTTTCTCGCCGGATGAGGCGGCGGCGATCGCCGCGCGCCTGCCGCTCGCCGCTCTGGAGGCGGAAGAGGATGCGCTTCTCGCCTTGAGCCGCGCCGGGCTGAAAACGATCGGCGACCTGGCCCGGCGCCCCTCGCGCGCGTTTGCGGCTCGTTTCGGCTCCGATTTTCCTCATAAGATCGAGCGGCTGCTCGGACGCGAGGATCTGCGCGTCAGCCCTTTGCGGCTGCCGCCCGATTGCATGGTCGAGCGGCATTTTATCGAGCCCTTGATGCAGCGCGAGTCCATCGAAGCCGTCTTGCAGGATCTGATGCAGGAGGCCCGGGCGCTGCTGGAGCGGCGCGGGCAGGGCGGGCGCCTTTTCGAGGCCAGTTTCTTCCGCGCCGATGGTTTCGTCCGCCGGCTGTCGGTCGAAACCTTGCGGCCGACGCGCGACCCGAAAATTCTTGTTCTGCTGTTTCGAGAAAAGCTCGACTCCCTGGCCGATCCGCTCGATCCTGGCTTCGGTTTCGACGCCTTGCGCCTCGCTGTGCCGCGCGCCGAAAATTTTGAAGCCGCGCAAGGCGATTTCGATGCGGCGGCGGCTCGGGAAACGGAGCGAGAATTGAGCGAATTGCTCGATCGCCTGACGACGCGTTTCGGCCGCGCCCGCGTGCTTCGTTTCATGCAAGGCGACTCTTATGCGCCCGAACATGAAAGCCGCGCGGTCCCCGCCGCGACGGCGACGGCTCTGTCCAAGTCCAATTTATCCAACAAGATCTGGCCCACGCCGCAGGAAGACGAACCTCCAGCGCGGCCGCTCACTCTGTTCGATCCGCCGCAGCCGGTCGAGGTTCTGGCTCTGGCGCCGGACAGCCCCCCGGCGCGCTTCCGCTGGCGCCGGAAGATGCATGACGTGCTGCGCGCGGAAGGGCCGGAGCGCATCGCGCCGGATTGGGCGCATTCCGGGCCGCAAGAGCCGACGCGCGATTACTACCGCGTCGAGGATGTGGAAGGCCGGCGTTTCTGGCTGTTCCGGCGCGGCCTTTACGAACGCGGCGATGAAGCGCCGCGCTGGTTTCTGCACGGGCTTTTCGCGTGATCTCTTACGCCGAACTGGTTTGCGCCAGCAATTATTCCTTCCTGCACGGAGCTTCGCCTCCGGCGGATCTGATCGGCGCCGCGCTGCTCATGAATTATAGCGGTCTCGGCCTGTGCGACCGCAATTCCGTCGCCGGCGTCGTGCGCGCGCTCAGTGCGTTGGAAGAATTTGCGCGCGCCGAGGGCGAGCTTTCCGCGCGCGCGAAAAAATTCAAATTGCTGGCTGGCGCGCGTCTGGCCTTTGCCGACGGCGGGCCGGACATCGCCGCTTATCCGGCCAGTCGCGCGGGCTGGGGGCAATTGTGCCGCCTGCTCACGCTCGGCAAGCGTCGCGCCAGAAAGGGCGAGTGCCTCCTTCGTCTCGACGATCTTCTGGCCGACGCCAGCGATCTTCTGCTGATCGTGCTGCCGACGCAGGCTTTCGACAGTCTGGAGCAAACGCTTGCGCGTCTGCGCGCGCAATCCTGCCGGGTTTGGCTCGGCGCCAATATGCCGCGCGGCGGCGCAGACCGCCGCCGTCTTTTGCGCTTGCGCCAACTCGCGCAGGCGCAGGGCGTCAAGCTGCTGGCCCAGAACGATGCGCTTTACGCTGGCCCGGAAGACCGCGCCTTGCAAGATGTGCTGACCTGCGTGCGCGAACATCTGACGCTCGCGCAAGCCGGGCGCCGGCTCGAAAGCAACGCCGAGCGGCATTTGAAAGAGCCGCAGGAAATGGCGCGCCTCTTCGCCGACGCGCCGGAGGCGATCGAGGAGATCCCGCATTTTCTGGCGCTCGCGCAATTTCATTTGCGCGAACTCACCTATGAATATCCCGACGAGCCGGTTCCGTCGGGTTGGACGCCGCAGGATTGGCTGGAGGAATTGACGCGCCGCGCCTTGCCAGCACGCTATCCGGTGGGCGCGCCGCAAAAGGTGCGCGATCTCCTCGCGCAGGAGCTGGCGCTGATCAAGAAGCTCGATTACGCGCCTTATTTTCTCACCATCCACGACATTGTCGCCTTCGCGCGCGAGCAGGGCATCCTGTGCCAGGGACGCGGCTCGGCGGCCAATTCGGCGGTCTGTTACGTGCTTGGAATCACGGCCGTCGATCCGGCGGAAAACGATCTGCTGTTCGCGCGCTTCATTTCCGCCGAGCGGCGCGAGCCGCCGGATATCGACGTCGATTTCGAGCACGAGCGGCGCGAAGAGGTCATCCAGCATATTTACGAAAAATATGGCCGCGAACGCGCGGGTCTCGCGGCGGCGGTGATTTCTTATCGCCCGCGCAGCGCCCTGCGCGACGTGGCGAAGGTTTTCGGCCTTTCGGAAGACATCGTCGTCGCGCTCGGCTCGCTGCAATGGGGCGCCTATGGCCCGCCGCGCCTGCGCAACGAACATATCGCCGAAGCTGGCCTCGACCCGGACAATCCGATCATTGAGCAGGTGCTGCTTTTCGCGCGGAAAATCCTGGGCTTTCCGCGTCATCTCTCGCAGCATGTCGGCGGCTTCATCTTGACGCGCGGGCGGCTGGATTCGCTGGCGCCGATCGGCAACGCCGCCATGCCGGACCGCACCTTTCTCGAATGGGACAAGGACGATATCGACACGCTCGGCCTGATGAAGGTCGATATTCTCGCGCTGGGCATGCTCACCTGCATCCGCAAGGGCTTTGACCTGCTCGCGCGCCACGGGGGCCGGCGCATCGGTCTCGCCGATGTCCCGCGCGAGGACAGGGCGGTCTATGACATGTTGTGCAAGGGCGATTCCATTGGCGTGTTCCAGGTGGAAAGCCGCGCGCAGATGAACATGCTGCCGCATTTGCGGCCGCGCAAATTTTACGATCTGGTGATCGAGGTCGCCATCGTCCGGCCGGGGCCGATCCAGGGCGACATGGTCCATCCCTATCTGCGCCGCCGCGCCGGAGAGGAAAGGGTGAGCTTCCCGTCGCCGTCGCCCGAGCACGGGCCGCCTGACGAATTGCATCGCGTGCTCGGCAAGACGCTCGGCGTGCCTTTGTTCCAGGAGCAGGCGATGAGCCTCGCCATGGTCGCGGCGAAATTTACCGAGGAGGAAGCCAATCGCCTGCGCCGCGCCATGGCGACTTTCCGGCATCTCGGAACCATCGGCGAATTTGAGTCCATGATGGTCGAGCGCATGTGCGCGCGCGGCTATGCGCGCGATTTCGCACAGCGTTGCTTCGAGCAGATCAAGGGCTTCGGCTCCTATGGCTTTCCAGAAAGCCACGCCGCGTCCTTCGCGCAGCTGGTCTATGTTTCGGCCTGGCTGAAATGCCGCCACCCCGCCATTTTCGCCTGCGCTTTGTTGAATTCACAGCCGATGGGCTTTTATGCGCCGGCGCAGATCGTGCGCGATGCGCGCGAGCATGGCGTGGAAATCCATCCCGTCGACGTCAATCATTCCCTTTGGGACAACACGCTTGAACGCGCGGCGGGCGGCGCGCTGGCGCTGCGTCTCGGCTTTCGGCAGATAGGCGGGCTGATCGAGGACGACATTGCCCGCCTCGTCGCCGCGCGTGAAAAAGGTTTTGGGACGATCGAGTCCTGTGCGTCCCGCGCCGAACTTTCCAGGCGCTGCCTGAAAACGCTCGCGGACGCGGACGCCTTCCGCTCCTGCCGCGCGCTCTCGTCCGCGCCGGAGAAACAGCTCGATCGCCGCGCGGCGCTCTGGGCGGCCCGGCGGCTGCCGGGCGCGACGCCCCTGCCGCTTTTCGCCGCCGCCGGAATCGAGGAGCTGGGCGCCGAGCCGGATGCGGAACTGCCCGATCTGCTGGTCGGCGAACAGGTCGTCGCCGATTACCAGACCCTGCGCCTGTCGCTGCGCGCGCATCCCATGCAAATTCTGCGTCCGATCCTTGCGCGCGAAAATTTCATCCGCGCGAGCGACCTGCCGGCCTGCCGCGACGGGGAGTGGAAAAAGGCGGCGGGCCTCGTGATCGTGCGCCAGCGGCCGGGCAATGGCAAAATGGTTTTCATCACGCTGGAGGACGAGACCGGAGTGGTCAATGTCGCGCTTTATTCGACCCTGTTCGAGCTTTATCGCAAACCGACCATGGCCTCGCGGCTGATGGCGGTGGAGGGGCGCGTGCAGAAGAGCTGGGCCGGCGTGGTTCATCTGCTGGCGCGGCGCATTTACGACCGCTCGGATGAACTTTTGCGGCTTTCGGAAACGGCGCGCGGCGCGCCGGAGCGCGCCCGCCATCCGCGCAATGTGCGGGCGATGCCAAAGTCGCGCGATTTTCATTGAAGGTTTCAGCGGGTTTCGGAGGTTTCGGCGGAAATTCCGCTTGGCCCCCGCCCGGGCGCGACTTTATAACAAAGCCGTCGCGGGCGTGGCGAAATTGGTAGACGCAAGGGACTTAAAATCCCTCGGCTTCGGCCGTGCCGGTTCGAGCCCGGCCGCCCGCACCATCCCCTTATACCATCTCTCATTGACCGCGACTCATAGCGGTCAACGAATCCCTCGCGTAACCTCGGCGGCGCAGTCGCGCCTAACCAAGACCCACAGGTGAGGACCTGTGGGTCTTGGTATTACCTGTTATCTGGCGAGTTCGCTGCGCGGATCATAGGGCTTGTCGGAGCGCATCCGGCGCGCCAGTTCTTCCAGCTCCGCATTGGTGCCGTCCGGCAGAACGATTCGCAAGGTCACGAGCAGGTCTCCTGCGGGCTGTCCGCCGGAAGCCGGCAGGCCCTTTCCGCGCAACCGCAGCGTTCGTCCGGAGTTGGAGTGCGGCGGCAGGGTCAGCTCCACCTTGCCGCTTAGCGTCGGGGCTTCGACCTTGGCGCCCAGCACGGCCTCGTAGAGCGCGATCGGCAGGTCGAGCCGCAGGTCGCGGCCTTCTATCCGGAACAGGCCATGCTTCTCGAAGCGCACCGTCACCATGGCGTCGCCAGCCGGTCCGCCCATGGGGCTGGGCTGGCCCTGGCCGCGCAGGCGAATCTGCTTGCCGTCCTCGATCCCCGCCGGAATATTGACTTCGAGCGTGCGGCCATTGGGCATAAGAACCCGGGCCTTGCCGCCATGCAGCGCTGTTTCGAGAGAAATTGAGGTTTCAAGCGCGATGTCGGCGCCCGGTTCGCGCATCTGCCGCCCGCCCGGGCCACGTGGTCCGCCGCGCGCGCCGAACAAATCCGAGAAAATATCCGCTGCGTCAAAGCCAGCGCCGCCGCCGCGGCCGAAATTGAATTCGAAATGCTCGCCGCCGCCACCCGGGCCGCGACGAAAGCCGCCCGGTCCGGCGCCTTGGGCGAAACCTTCAAAACCTGGATGGCGCGGCTTGCCTTCCGCGTCGATCTCGCCGCTGTCGAACTGCGCGCGCTTCTTCTCGTCGCCAACGATCTCGTAGGCTGCGTTGAGTTCCGAGAACCTTTCCTTGGCTTTCGGATCCTTCGGGTTCTGGTCGGGATGATGCTGCTTGGCGAGCCTGCGGAACGCCTTCTTCACGTCCGCTTGCGAGGCGTTCTTGGCGACGCCGAGTATCTGATAGGGATCGCGCATTGTCTCTAAAAGCCCAAATCGCTGGCGGCCCCCGCGAGGCGCCGCCGCTCTGTCTTGACCATTATCTGGGCGCTAAACCCGCCCGGCGCAAGGGGCTTTAATCGGCCTTCGCCGGGCGCAGCTCGGCGATGGTCCACTGTGCGCTCTTGTCGCGACATGCGGCTCCATGCGCCGCCTGCGCCCCGGCGCGCGTATCGAATTGCGCGGAGAAATCCCGGCAGATCACGTCTTTCGAGGGATAGGCGTAGCCCACGGGCGTCACCTGCCCATGCGCCTTGCTGACCGGATTGTCCCAGCGCACGGAAGCGCCATTGCCCTGGGGATCAAGCGCGATGGCGAGGGCGCCGAGCGCGCGGCGGCGGTCTTCCTCATCCAGCGAAGCGGGCAGAGCGACGGGGTCGGCGGGCTTCGGCTTGGCCGCAGAGATGGAGCCGGTGGGGTTTGGGTCGAAATCGCCGCCGAAGGGCGTCGCCACAGCGCATGCGCCGAGGCCCTGGCACAGCAGGGCGCAGCCGATCAGACGCCGCGCCAGCGGAAAAAAATGCTGCCTGCGCTGCGACGGTTGACTATGCTGGGACGGGAAAAGGCGCAAGCGGACGCGATCCGAACAAGATTTCTGGAAGGCCATATTCCGATGAACGCATTAACGGGTCGTAACCATCTGCCGGCGCACGAGCCTTTCGCGCGTTTCAGGGAATGGATGGCCGAAGCCGAAAAGCACGAGATCAACGATCCCAACGCAATGTGCCTGGCGACCGTGGATTCCGATGGCCTTCCCAACGCCCGCATGGTGCTGCTGAAGGGCTTCGACGACGACGGCTTCGTCTTTTACACCAATGGCGAGAGCGCCAAAGGCCGCGAAATCGCCGCCCACAGCGTCGCGGCGGGCGTTCTGCACTGGAAGAGCCTGCGCAGGCAATTTCGCTTCCGTGGCCCTGTCGAACGCGTGAGCGAGGCCGAATCAGACGCCTATTTCGCCAGCCGTCCGCGCGACAGCCGAATCGGCGCCTGGGCCAGCCAGCAGTCGCGTCCGCTGGAAAGCCGCTTCGCGCTGGAAAAGGCGGTCGCGGTCCACGCCGCCAGGTTCAACATAGGTCACGTGCCGCGCCCGCCGCATTGGGGCGGCTATCGCGTCAGGCCGGTCGAGATCGAGTTCTGGACGGACAAGCCCTTTCGCCTGCACGAGCGCTTGCGCTACACCCGCGAGGCGCCAGAGGGAGAATGGGCCAGCGAGGCGCTTTATCCGTGAGCCAATCCCGCCGCCATTATCCGGCGCAACCGGCTCTGGCCGTCAGCATCGCGGTGTTTCGGGAGGGCAAGGTCCTGCTCGCGGGCCGGGCGGAGGAGCCTTACCGCCGGATGTTCACCTTGCCCGGCGGGCTGGTCGAGACCGGCGAGACGGTCGAGGCCGCCGCCCTGCGCGAATTGCGCGAGGAAACCGGCGTCCTCGCCCGGCTGTCGGGCTTCAACCAGACAATCCAGCACATTTCCCGCGACGCGGCCGGGCGCGTCGAGCGGCACTATGTCATCCTCTCCTTCGCCGCCCGATGGATCGCGGGCGAGGGGCGGCCCAGCGCCGAAGTCGCCGAAATCATCTGGCGCGCGCCGGGCGATTACGACGGGCTTTCCCTTACGCCGATGCTGCCCCATATAGTCGCCGACGCCCTGCGAATCATGGATGGAGCGGGATGAGGCTTTTCGCGCGGCTTTCGCGTCTGACGATTCTTGCCCTGGGGCTCGCTTGGGCCGGCGCCGCCATGGTCCCCGCCAGGGCGCAATTCTTCTTTCCTTTTTTCGACAATCGCCCGACCAAAAGGCCTGACACGGACTTCTGGGGCCGTCGCCGCGATGACAGCGGTCCGGCGGAGCAGAGGGCGAGGCCCAGGCCGCATCGGGAAAAACCCCGCGTCGACGCCAAGAAGCCAAAGGCTCCAGAGCCCGCCAAGCCCCAGACCGCCAATGTCGATTCCGCTGCCCCCGTCATCGAAGGCCCGCCGCCGCCCTATGAGCCGCAATTACTGCGCCTGTCAGAGATCATGGGCGCCCTGAGCTATCTGCAGACGATCTGCGGCGCGCCGGCGGGGGGAACTGCCGTCAATGGCGACGCCTGGCGCGAGCAGATGGAAAATCTGATGAATGCGGAGGCCGCAGGACCTTCGCGCCGGGAGAAGCTCGCGGGCGCTTATAATCGCGGCCTGTACGGCTATGAATTTTCCTATCACGCCTGCACGTCCAACGCCCGGCTTGCCCGCCAGCGCTTTCTCGATGAAGGCGCGCAATTGTCGCATGACATTTCGGCGCGTTATCGCGCCAATTAACGCTTTGCAGAGCCATTTTTGCTCAAGCTACAAAAAATACTTATACAGAACAATGTGTTATGAAGGCGTATTTTCAACACGAGGCGAATGAAAATATTAACCGTTTCTTAAGACGCGGCTCGCAATGCGGCCGCCGGCCCGATAAGGTCATAGCCATCATGACCTTTCCGGCACCTCCCTTTTTCGAATCCAATGGCGCAGACGACGAGCGCCGCGCGGCCCTGGCCTATGTCACCGAGGCGTTCGCCGAGGCGATCCTTGCTGGAATCGAGAGCGAGAGCTTCGCTCACGCGGCGCTATTCGCGGCCTTGCAGGAGTTGGTCGAGACCTATGGCGAGGAAGCGGTCGCGCAATTTGCGGGCCGGCTGCCGGATCGCATCCGGGGCGGCGAGTTCACAGTCGCGGTCAAGCACTGAGCGAGGTCAGAACGGTCTTGGCGCGGGCTGCGCCGGCGACCCGGGCGCGGTGAGAAATTCGACGAGGCGCTGCAAAGCCCGGCCGCCGGCGCCGCGCGCCCCGTTCCTGTCCCAGTCGCTTCGTTCCGGCGTCGTGAAATTCAGCAGCAGTGGCAGCGGTTCCCGCATGAGCGGCTCGAACGCCCGCCGCAGGCGCTCGCTCTGCCGTCGCCATTCGCTGGCGCGGCGCGAGATGTCGGGACGAGCCTCAAGCAGCGCGGCGATTTCCTCCCTTCGGCGCGCGTCAAGCAAATCATCGACGAAACGATGTAATTCGCCTTCGGTGAGCGGGCCGCCCGACCAGCCGGAGGCGGCTTCGATCGTCGACGCCGACAAGGAGGGCAACGCCAGTAAATGTGAGCGCGCCTCGCCGGTAATGGCGCGAGCGAGCCGGGCGCGGGCTACAGCCAGCCGCGCCAGAATCCGCTCCGCGGGCATGTCCAGCACCGCGCCGGCCTGGGCGTAATCCAGTTGCTCGAGCGCGATGAGCGCGAGAGGTGCGCGCAGGTCCAGCGTGAGTTGGGGCAGCGCGCGCGCTTCCGGCGCCCAGGCGAAATGGCCCTGGGCGTCGGACGACGAGTCGTTATTCTCCTTGCGGCCGACCCCGGCGAGAATCTCCTTGGCCTTTCGAGCGAAATGGTCGCGCGCCAGCGTCGTCACCCGCCGCAACAGGGCGATGCGCAGGGCCTCGCCGAGGCTGCAAGGGACATTCCGGCCGGCGACGGCGCTCGTCCTGCGAAGCCCCGCCCGCCAGAAGCCGAGCAAGGCCTCATGCACGAGATCGTCGGCGTCCTGATCGACAGGCGCGCCAGCCCCTCCCGCCCCAGCCCCTTGCGCGGGGCGCGGGGGAGCCGGCCAGCTCCCCAGCAGCGCATGGGCGTAGCGACGCAATCTCGGCGTCTGGTCGACGATATAGGCTTCCATGAGGCCGAACCGGCTCCCCGCTGGTTTTTTCGTTCCCTGCCGCGTCAATCGCGCGCAGAATCAGGCGGTCACTTTATGTTAACGAGTTTTAAACTTACCGACCCGAATTGAACATAGCCTGGCGGGTTGTGCCCGGAGTTTCCCACATTCTGCGCAGCTCATCGCGAGAGCGCCGGGCGGCGGCCTCCGCCGGCGCCACTTGCCTCTGGCGCAGGGCAAGGCTAAATGGCCGGACAGCCATTTGGGATCAATGATGACAATGACAGAAGCGGAAGTCGCCGCCGTGAACCTTCTGACCGGCCCCATGCGGGGCAAGCGCGGGCTGGTCATGGGTCTGGCCAACAATCGCTCGATCGCCTGGGGCATCGCCAAGGCGGTGCGGCAGGCCGGCGCGGAGATCGCGCTCACCTATCAGGGCGAGCCGCTGGAGCGGCGCGTGCGGCCGCTGGCGGCGGAGCTCGACGCCCTTGTCGTCGGCGAATGCGATGTGACCGACAAGGCTTCTCTCGACCGCGTCTTTGCGGAAATCGAGCGCGTCTGGGGCACGCTCGATTTCGTCGTCCATTGCATCGCCTTTTCCGACAAGGACGAACTGACCGGCCGCTATGTCGACACCAGCGAGGAGAATTTCAAAACCTCGCTGCTGATCTCCTGCTATTCATTCACGGCGGTCGCCCAGCGCGCCGAAAAGCTCATGACGAATGGCGGCTCGCTGCTGACGCTGACCTATTATGGCGCCGAGAAATGGATGCCGCATTATAACGTCATGGGCGTCGCCAAGGCCGCGCTGGAGGCCAGCGTGCGCTATCTCGCCGCCGATCTCGGCGCCAAGGACATTCGCGTCAACGCCATTTCGGCCGGCCCGATCAAGACGCTGGCGGCCTCGGGCATCGGCGATTTCCGCTACATCCTCAAGTGGAACGAATATAACGCGCCGCTGCGCCGCACCGTGACCATCGAGGAAGTCGGCGAAAGCGCGGTCTTCCTCCTCTCGCCCATGGGGCGCGGCGTCACCGGCGAAATCCTGCATGTGGACGCGGGCTATCACATCGTCGGCATGAAAAACCCCAACGCGCCCGACATCGCCGATATCGTCAAGAAGCCCTAAGCGCCCGCCATGCGCGCCGGGACGAGCCCGCGACTCTATTTCCTGCGGCATGGCGAGACGGACTGGAACGCCGAAGGCCGGCTGCAGGGGCGGCAGGACATTCCGCTGAACGCGCTCGGCCGCGCCCAGGCTGCCCACGCTGGCCAGACGCTGAAAAAGCTGCTGGCGTCCGCAGGCCACGCCCCCCAAACGCTCGCCTTTCAATGCTCGCCGATGTCCCGCACCCGAGAGACGCTGGAGATCGCGCGCCGCGAGCTGGGCCTGCCGGCGGAAGGCGGCGAATTCGACGACAGGCTGGTGGAGTTCACCTTCGGGCGCTGGGAAGGGCTTACCTGGCCCGAAGTCTGTGTCCGCGATCCCGAACTTGCCGGCGCGCGCCAGGCCGATAAATGGAATTTCACGCCGCCGGGCGGCGAAAGCTACGCGGAGCTCACGCAGCGGCTGGCGCCATGGCTTGCCGAACAGGAGCGGCCGAGCGTCGTGGTTTCGCATGGTGGCGTCGCCCGCGCGCTCATGGCGATGATCGGCGGTCTGGCTGAGGAGCGCGCGCCCACCGCCGATATCTGGCAGGGCCGGGTGCTGGTCTTTTCAGGGAACAGGTTCGACTGGATCTGACGCAGACTCGCTCGTCTGGCGTTCGCCAACCGCTCGAGCAGGGTTGATCCCGCTCGCTCTGGCATACGCCAACCGCTCGCGTTATTTCGTATCGCCGTTCTTCTCCAGCGTTTCCGCCAGATCCGCCGCGAGGCCGAAAAAGCGCCGCCGCACGTCTGGAACGTAGGGGTTCAACCGCTCGATAGCGTAAAAGACTTCCGGCGCGTCATAGCGCACCATATCCACGGCGCGCATCAGCAGGTCGAAGCTGGCGGTGGTCATATGCCGGGGCAGGGGCTCCATTTCCACCAGCACCTTGGCGATGAGATGGGTCAGGCCCTGCACCATGGCGGCGTCGCGGTCATGCTGCTCGGGCGTGGCGATGATCGCCTGCAGGCCGAAGGTCTTGCGCAGGTAAGCCGCGAGCGGCCGGGCGCGCGGGCCGCGAATCGGGCAGATGACGATCTTCAGGCCCCTGACGCCGCCGCGCGCGCTCTGCGGGCCGAACATCGGATGGGTTCCGACGATTTCGACCGTCTCGGGCAGTTCCGCGAGCATGATCTGCGCCGGCAGCACTTTGACCGAACAGACGTCGAGCACGACCGCGCCCGGCCGCAGATGCGGCTTGATCGCGGCGATGGCCGCGCCGAGCTGGGGGACCGGCATCGCGAGAATGACGAGATCGCAGGCGGCGGCGGTCGCGGCGTCACAAAGGGTAACGCCCTTCGCAGGCTCGCAGGCGGCAGGATCAAAGGCGAAAATCGGGAACAGCGGCCCAAGATGAGCTGCGATCAGGCGGCCGAAGGCGCCAAAGCCGATGAGGCCGATGCTGATGCTGGGCCTCGCCTTGGGCCGTCGTCCGGGGCGCTCGCTCACGTCTTGTCCTCGCCGGGCGACTTATTTCGCCTGGTCGTAATTGCAGACGCCCGGAAACTTGTTGAACTTAAGCGGCCCGCCGCAGGGATCGCAGCCCGCGACCAGAACGCACAGCGCGAAGGCTGCGCTCAACCGAACCCATTTGGCCACGATTCATCTCCACTCGCCGGTCACGCTCAATCGCGAGGTTTTTTGCGCGGGCGGCCCGCGCAAGTCAAGCGCGGGCCTTCAGGCGGAAGGCTTGTCTTCGGGGAAGTCGCAGGCCAGCGCGACCTCCTTGCCGGCGCGCAGTTCGGCCAGGAATCCCTCGGTCCGAGCCGTGATGACATCCTGCGCGACAGAACCCAGCACCAGCCGCAGCGGCGGGTTTTCCGCCTCCACCGTGTTGATGATCGCGCGGACCCCGCGCACCGGATCGCCGGCCTGCGTTCCGCTATAGGCCTGGGTCGCGTTGCGCCGGGCGACGGCGGTTTCGGCATAGGCGTCGATGGCGTTTTTCGGCGTTTTCAGCGAGCGTCCCGCCCAATCGGTGCGGAAGGGGCCCGGCTCGACGATCAGGACCTTCACGCCCAGCGGCGCCAGCTCCTTGGCCATGGCCTCCGAGAGACCCTCAACCGCGAATTTGGTCGCATTGTAATAGCCGATTCCGGGGAAGCCGCAGACGCCGCCCATGGAGGAGATATTGACGATGGTCCCGCTTTTCTGCGCGCGCATGACCGGCAGGACGGCGCGGCACATGGTGGCGAGCCCGAACACATTGGTTTCGAACATGGCGCGGATTTCGGAATCCTCGCCTTCCTCCACCGCCGCCAGATAGCCATAGCCGGCATTGTTCACCAGCACGTCGATACGGCCGAATCGCGCCATCGCCGCCTGGGCCGCCGCCTCGATCTGCCCGGGCTGGTCCACATTCAGGGCGAGCGCAAACCCCGTTTCGGGATAGCCCGCGACGATGTCGGAGACCTTGGCCGGGTCGCGGGCGGTGACGACGACCCGATAGCCGCTCTCCAGCAAAATTTTCGACAATTCACGGCCGAAACCGGTAGAGCAGCCGGTGATCAACCAGACCGGCTTGGAATTTTGCGTCATGGCGCAGCTCTCGGGGCTGTTGGGCTTACGTTCACATTGGCGAAACTAGCATTTGAATGTGGCGTGGCAAGCGAATCGGGGCGAGAGTCGCTTGCGGAAACGCAGGGTCGCGTTGCTGGCTCGGAAAGGCGCGCGCCCGGCGCCGGCGCCTCCGGAATTAGCTGGGCGGCGCCCGCGCACGCGGGTAGGAGCGTCGGCGATCCTATGCTATGCGAACCCGGTCGTGGCCCTCGGGCTGCGGGCTGCGGGATTGGGAACAGGCGATGACGGACCTCGAATCGGGAATTTTGACGGAAAAGCGCTCCACGGCGGAGCGCGCCATGACGTCCCTTTCCGTGCTGCGCGGCGCCATTCGTCCCGATCTCATCCGCGACGAATTGCTCGCGGAAATCTTCGCCTCCGCGGTTGCTTCGGCGCCCCACGCCGTCGCTATGATGACGATGGAGCGCAAGCTCACCTTCGCCCAGGTCGACCATGAGGCGACCGCTCTTGCGCGCGGCCTGATCCGGCGCGGAATCGGCCCGGGCGACGTCGTCGGCCTGTGGGGGCCGCGCGGGCCTGAACTGCTGATCTGCCAGATCGCCATCGCCAAGTCCGGCGCGGCCTGGCTGCCCTTCGACGCCGACGCCCCGGTCGAACGCATCGAAACCTGCCTGCTCGACGCCGAGGCAAAGGGACTGCTCGCCTCGGAGGCCTTCGCGGCCAGGGCGCACGGAGCCGTCACCGCCCCGGTTCTGACGGAGGTCGACCTGATCGACCGCGCCGACGAAACGCCGGTCGACGCCCGCAAGGCCGGCGCGACGCCGGACCATCCAGCTTATATGATTTATACCTCCGGCTCGACCGGCGCGCCCAAGGGCATTATCATCACCGGGCGCAACATCTGCCATTACCTGCGCTCGGCCAATGAGACCTACAAGATCAACCGGTCGGACATTGTCTTCCAGGGCGCCTCCATCGCCTTCGACCTGTCGATGGAGGAGATCTGGATCCCCTATCTCGCCGGCGCGACCCTGTTCGTCGCCACGCCCACGGTGATGGGCGAGGCCGAAGCCTTGCCCGACCTGCTGGAGGAAGTCGGCGTCACCGTGCTCGACACGGTTCCCACCTTGCTGGCCCTGATGCCGCGCGACATCAAGACCTTGCGCGTCATCATCCTGGGCGGCGAGGCCTGTCCCCCGGCCGTGGCGAGCCGCTGGTGCAGGCCGGGCCGCACCATCTTCAATTCCTATGGGCCGACCGAGGCCACGGTGGTGGCGACCGTCGCGGAAGTGCGTCCCGACGAGCCGGTGACCATCGGCGGCCCGATCGCCAATTACACCTGCTATGTCGCGGACGAGGCCAACAACCTGCTGGAACGCGGCGCCGAGGGCGAACTGCTGATCGGCGGGCCTGGCGTGGCGCGCGGCTATCTCAATCGGGATTCCCTTACGGCCGAGAAATTCATTCCCAATCCGTTCGATTCTACCGGGTCGGACCCGATCCTTTATCGCTCTGGCGACGCCGTGGTGCTGGAGGCCGACGGCAAGATCGGCTTCCGCGGCCGTATCGACGATCAGGTGAAGATCCGCGGCTTCCGCGTGGAGCTGGGCGAGATCGAGGCCAAGCTCTCGGTCCTGCCTGGCGTGAGCCAGGCCGCGGTGGTGCTGCGGAACGACGACGGCATGGACCAACTCGTCGCTTTTCTCGTCGCCGAAAAGGGCGAGACGCTCGATCCGAAGTTTTTGCGCTCCGAACTGCGCGCCGCGTTGCCGCCCTATATGGTGCCCTCCCGTTACGAGCCGCGCGAGGCGCTGCCGCGCCTGTCCTCGGGCAAGGTGAACCGCAACGTCCTGAAAAAGGAGCCGTTGACGGCGCCGGCGACCGGCGAGGCGCAGGAAGACCCGCAGACGGAGACCGAGCGCCTCCTGCTCGAAGCCGCGCAAAAAGTCCTGCCGCCGCAATCCATTCCTTTCGACGCCGATTTCTTCCTCGACCTTGGCGGCCATTCGCTGCTCGCGGCGCGTTTCGTCGGCATCGTGCGGCTGACCCCCTCGCTGGCGGGCATCACGCTGCAGGACATGTATTCGGCCCGCACCTTGCGCGCCATCGCAGGGCTGCTCGACGCCAAGGCCGCCGAAACAGGCGGGCCGAAGGATCTGTCCTTCACGCCGCCGCCGCTACTGCGGCGCTTCCTGTGCGGCCTCGCCCAGGCGATCTGCCTGCCGTTCTTCATCGCCATGGCGACCGCGCAATGGCTTGGCATTTTCGTTTCCTACATGCTGCTGACGGATACGGACGCCAGCATCTGGCAGGAGATCGTTTCGCTGCTCGGCGTCTATGTCATCGTCAATATCGTGACCGTCATCCTCGCCATCGCGCTGAAATGGCTGGTGATCGGCAGGTTCAAGCCGGGGCGCTACCCTATCTGGGGCCTGTATTATTTCCGCTGGTGGGTGGTGCAGCGCATGCTCACGCTCACCCATATCAAATGGTTCCAGGGCTCGCCCCTGATGCGCGTCTATCTCCAGGCCCTGGGCGCGAAAATCGGCCAGGACGCCAATATTTCCGAGCTGGAAATCGGCGCCGTCGATCTCCTGACCATCGGCGCGGGGACGACCGTCGGCGCCCGCACCAAATTCGCCAATGTCAGTTTTGTCGGCGGGGACATGATCGTGGGGCCGATCGAGGTCGGGCCAGATTGCTATATCGGCTCCTCCGCCGCGCTGGAACATGACGTGGTGCTGGAGGAGGGCGCGGAGTTGCGCGACCTGACCGCCCTGGAGCCCTTTACCCGCGTCGGCGCCTGGGAAATCTGGGACGGCTCGCCGGGCCGCTGCGTCGGCTCGGTGGACAAGGAATCCCTGCGCCCCTTCGCCGAAGTCTCGTCCGGCAAGCGCGCCTTGCAGACCTTCGTCTACGCGCTGCTGCTGCTGGCTATTCCGCCGGTCGGCCTGCTGCCGCTTTTCCCCGCCTTCTGGGTGTTCGACCGCATCGACGAGTTTCTGGGCCTCGCCGCGACCAGCCGGATGCTCTACATGGCCGCGATCCCGATCATGGCCTGGCCGACCTCCTTCGTGATGGTTCTGGTGACGGTCGCCTTCATCGTGGTCGTGCGCTGGACGGTGCTGCCGCGGGTGCGCGAAGGGGTCTATTCAGTCTTTTCCTGGTTCTATCTGCGCAAATGGGCGGTGTCGCTCGCCACCGAGGTGACGCTGGAGACGCTCTCGTCGCTTTACGCCACGGTCTATATGCGCAGCTGGTACCGGATGATGGGCGCCAAGATCGGCAAGGATTCCGAGATTTCGACCAATATCCCGGGCCGCTACGATCTCGTCGAAATCGGGGACAAATGCTTCATCGCCGACGAGGTGATCCTCGGCGACGAGGACGTGCGGCGCGGCTGGATGCGCCTCGAAAAGACGAAGACCGGCTCGCGCGTCTTCATCGGCAATGACGGCGTGCTGCCTCCGGGCGCCGATGTTCCCGACGGCGCGCTGATCGGCATCAAGTCCAAGCCCCCGGCCAATGAAGAAATGTCGCCGGGCGATACCTGGTTCGGCTCGCCGCCGATCAAGCTGCCGGTGCGCCAGAAGTTCGACGCCGGCGGCGCCAACTGGACCTATGAGGCACCGCGCTGGAAGAAATTCGCCCGCGCGGCGTTCGAGGCGGTGCATATTTCCCTGCCGACCATGCTCTACATCACCTTCGGCACCTGGGCGATCGAATGGTTCGGCCCGGCCGTGCTGGAGGGCGCCTATTTGCAGGTCCTGTGGATGTTCGTCGCGTCATCGACCGTCATCGCGCTGGCCATGATGGTCGTGGTGATCTGTGTGAAATGGGTGACGATGGGACGCTACGAGCCAGTCACGAAGCCGATGTGGTCGTGGTGGGCGATGCGCACCGAGGCCATGGCCGTGCTTTATTGGGGCCTCGCCGGCAAGGCCGTCCTCGAACATTTGCGCTGCACGCCCTTCCTGCCCTGGGCTTTGCGCCTTCTCGGCGCGAAATTCGGCAAGGGCTGCGTGCTCGACATGACGGACATCACCGAATTCGATTGCATCGAAGTCGGCGATTTCTGCAATCTCAACGCGCTTTCGGCTTTGCAGACCCATCTTTATGAGGATCGCGTGATGAAGGTCGGCCGCGTCAAGATCGGTTCGGGCGTGACCGTGGGCTCGGGTTCGACCGTGCTTTACGACACGCATGTCGGCGATTTCGCCCGCCTCGGGCCGCTGACCATCGTCATGAAGGGCGAGTCCATCCCGGCGCATACCGAGTGGACAGGCGCGCCCGCGACGCCCACGCGACATGTCAAGGTTGCGGCCTGATTTTGACGGCGGCGGCCTGATTCTGGCGATTTTCCGCGCCGGAAAAGGTGCGCCACGCGGGCGTTTCCGGATCGTCGATCGATTCGGAAATAGAATGTTACGTTCGGAACAAATTAAGCCTTCTCCCAGCAATTTTTCGCAATGACCGGGCCCGGTGCGCCTCATCGTTTGATTTTATTAAGTTTCCGCGTCCAAGGTTGGCGCATGCTCAAGCGCTTCCTTCCGGTGCGGCGATGGTTTCAATCGGCCGCGGCCACACTGACCGACAGGCATGTCGATGACGAATTGCTTCGTCATCTGATCGATTCCCTATGCGCTGCGCAGAGCACCCTGTTCGTGGCCATGTGCATGAGCACCGTTCTGACGGTCGCCGTCTGGCTGCTGACCTGGGACCCGGTCTGCGGGTTCTTCGCCGCGCTCAATCTGCTCATCGGCGTCAAGCGGGTGCGTCTCGACACGCAATATCGCCGGCTGAAGGGCGTGGCGCTGGAGCGCGCGCGTCTGGTCTATTTCGATCGCCAGTTCCTGTTCTGGTGGACGGCGTTCGCCGCATGTATCGGCTTCCAGAATTACCTGCTCGTCGCCATGACGAATGAACCGATGGACTGGACCCTGGCAAGCGCCGTCGCGGTCGGCTTCACGGTCGCCTTCGCCCTGCGCAGCGCGGGGCGGATGAAATTGTTCATCGCCCAGGTCCTGAGCATGTGCTGGCCGATGATCCTCGCCTATTCGACCATTCCGGTGAAGAATGGCGTCGCCTACGCCGTTCTGCTCGCGGTGCTTGTCGTCATGGCGATCGTACTGGGCTTCGCCGCGCACGAACGGGTGGTCGAGCTCTATCGCGCCAATCTGCGCACCCGCCACATGGCCCAAAACGACATGTTGACGGGCCTGATGAACCGCTTCGCCTTCTCCGAGGCGCTCGATCGCGAAATCGAGCGCTGCGACATCGGCTCCCGCGTGGCCTTCAGCCTGCTGGTGGTCGATCTCGATCGCTTCAAGGAGATCAACGACATGCTCGGCCACAACACCGGCGACGCCGTGATTGTGGAAATGGCCGCGCGCCTGCGCCGCGTGGTCAATGCAGAGGATCTGGTCGGGCGGCTTGGCGGCGACGAGTTCATCATTCTCGCGCGGGGAGGCGGCAGGGAAGGCTCCGAGACTCCCGTCGCGCTGGCGGAGCGGATCGTGGCGGCCTTGCGCGACTCGCCGGCGGTGGTCGACGCCTCGTCGATCTCGATCAGCGGCAGCCTCGGCGTCGTTCATTATCCCGATCACGGCGTCGCCGCTCAGGAACTGCTCAAGAAGGTGGATATCGCGCTCTACGAAGCCAAACGTCAGGGCCGCAACCGCGTCTGCGTGTTCGATAATTCCATGCAGGCCCGCTTCAATGAAGCGCGGATCATGGAGCTTGAAATCGAGACCGCGATCGCGCGCAACGAATTCGAGCCGTGGTTTCAGCCGATCGCCAATATCGAGACCGGCACGGTGCTCGGCTACGAGGCTCTCGCGCGCTGGCCCCATCCGGTACGCGGCATGATTCCCCCGGTCAAGTTCATCCCCTGTTCCGAACAGACCGGCGCGATCATCCGCATCGGCGAGCAGATCCTGGAAAAGGCCTGCATGGCCGCCGTCAGATGGCCGGGCTCGCTCTATGTCGCGGTCAACCTCTCGCCCGTTCAGTTTCGCCAGCCGCAGAAACTCGTCGCGATGGTCAAGGACGTTCTGGCCCGCACGGGGTTGCCGGCGTCGCGCCTGAACCTCGAAATTACCGAGACGCTCATGATGGAGGACACCGAATTGACCCGGGCCGCCATCATCGAACTGGCCAGCCTGGGCATCGGCGTGTCGCTGGACGATTTCGGCTCCGGCTTCTCCTCGCTGTCCTATATCCACTCCTATCCCTTTTCGAAGATCAAGATCGACAAGAGCTTCGTCGATCATATCGAGGATGGCCGCGAATCGGTCGCGATCGTTTCGGCCGTTCGCGTGCTCGCCGAAAAGCTCGATCTTGAACTGGTGGCCGAGGGCGTCGAAACCCTGCGCCAGCATCTTGTCCTGCGCCAGCTTGGCGTCACACAGGCGCAAGGCTATTTTTACGGCAAGCCGATTCCCCATGTCGCGCTGACGGAGGCGCATCTTCGCGTCGCGGCCGGATAGCCCCCGAAAGGTCCAGCTTGCTTCCATGGGTTCGCAGCGTTAGCGTTGCAGGTTAACGATACGCCTGCTCCCGGGGAGGAAAATGACCCAAGACAACGACGCCCTGAGGGTCTGGTTTCGATTGATACGCCTGCAAACCCGCGCCCGCCTGGCGATAGCCAATCGATTGCGCGAACTGGACCTTTCCGTCCCTCAATGCGACGTCCTGACCACGCTGACCGAGCGGGAGGGCGTCTCCCAGCAGGAGCTGGCGGCGAGGCTCTATGTCACCAAGGGCAATATCTCCGGGTTGATCGATCGTCTCGTCGCCAGCGGCCTGGTCGAGCGGCGGACGCTGGCGGGCGATCGCCGGTCCCATGCGATTCATTTGACGCCTGCGGGACGCGACCTCGCGCGGCGCGGCATCGAAGTGCAGAAGGCCTTCGTTGACCAGACCTTTGGACGGATCGCGCCTGAACGTCTCGCTTTGTTCGAGGAATTGCTGGTCGAGGCGCGCGAACTTGTGCGCGAGAAAGACAGTGTGCTGGCGGAAGGCGCCGGCGCGTGACGCCTTCGCTTGAGGACGGATGGACAGCGTCCGGCGCGTCGGCTTGACGGCGCCGACCGGCTTCGATGAGGTCTTTTTCGCCGCGTCGTCCGCCGTTTGGCGCAAGGGCCTGACCCGGCGAGATTTCTCCGCCCGAGAATTGCTTTCGGCGGTCTGGGAACGGGTTCTCCAGCGAAATCCAGTCATCAACGCTCTGGCCGCCTATGACATCGAGGCGGCGGAGCGGCAGGCGGCGGAAGCCGAGCGGCGCTATGCGCGCGGCGAGGCGCGGGAACTGGAAGGCTTGCCGATCACGATCAAGGACAGTTTCGAGACCGCGGGCCTGGCGACTACCTGCGGCATGGAGGAGCTGGCCGATTATTGTCCGCAACAGGACGCCGTCGCGGTCGAGCGCTTGCGCGCGGCCGGCGCCGTCATTTTCGCCAAGACAAATGTGCCCCGTCTGACCGGAGACTTTCAGACCCATAACGCGATTTTCGGGGTCACCTCCAATCCCTGGGATCCCTCGCGCACGGCCGGCGGCTCGTCGGGCGGCGCCGCGGCGGCTGTTGCGTCGGGATTCTGCGCCTTCGACCTTGCTTCGGATCTCGGCGGGTCGATCCGCTGGCCCGCCCACGCCTGCGGCCTGTACGGGCTCAAGCCGAGCTGGAGCCGTATTCCCCTTGCCGGGCATATTCCGCCGCTGCCAGCCATGCGGCTCAAGAGCCCGCCCGATATGGCGGTAGCCGGACCGCTCGCCCGCTCGGCGGCCGATCTGGATCTCGTTCTTTGCCTTACGGCAGGGCCGCAAAACGCAATGGAGTGCGGGCATTTTCCTCCGGTGCGGAAAACGCGGCCGGAACAGCTGCGGCTGGCCCTCTGGCTCGATCCGGATTTCGCCCCGGTCGATAGCGATGTGGAGGCGGCCGTTCGGCTCGGGGCGGAGGCCCTCGGACGCGCGGGCGCGCTGGTCGAAGAAACCCGGCCGGCCGTCGCCTTTGCCGAAGTCTTCGAGATCTATTCGACCTTGAGTTTCGCCATTGGCTTCGCGGGCCTTTCCCCAAGCGAACGGGCGCGCTTCGCCGAAAGCGCGAAGGATTTCGCCCCGGAGGACAAATCCTATCGGGCGATGCGGGCGCGCGCGGCCCGGATCGACGCGGCGAGTTTTTCCCGTCTGGTGGAGCGCCGGGCGGTAATCCGGGAAGGTTTCGCCGCGTTTTTCAGACATTACGACGCAATTCTTTGCCCGCCCGCGCCTTGCCTCGCCTTTCCACATGATCTGTCGCCAGACCCGATGGCGCGGCGGTTGCCGACGAGCGTGGGCGAACTGCCTTATTACGACCTGCTGAAATGGGCGAGCCTGGCGTCGCTCTCCCATCTGCCCGCGACGGTCGCGCCGGTGGCGCTGAATCCGCAGGGCCTCCCGTGCGGCGTCCAGATCATCTGCGCGCTCAATGCGGACCGCGAGGCCATCGCCATCGCCGGCATGATCGAAAACCTGACCGGCGGATTCCGCGCGCCGCCCGCGCGATGAGCGCCGTTTCCGGACAGGCCGTTTGAGACAGGCTTAACGCGGAATTTATCTTAAGCCTGCAATGTCGCCGATGGAATTCAAGGGTCGTCAACCATGCGGCCAGTTCTTTCCCAGTTGGTTCGAGTCAGAAGAGTCCCGTCATGAGCGAGCAAGAGATCATTGTTCCGCCGCCGCAGCCCCGCCGCCAGGACGCCCGCGACCTGCAATCGCGTCTGTATCGCGAAATCGGCCTCGCCGCCGTCGAGGCCGCGCTGTTCACGTCCGAAAAAGAATTGACGGCCCGGACCGAGACGCGCGCCGAGCGTCCCGTGAAAACGCTGGTCCTGCAGCGGAACGCCGCCTGACGGCGCCGACCGGCTCGATCGTTTCATCGGAGCGTCCGGGGTTGGCAAGCCGCCCCGCGCGCCTTATCAGGTCTCCGTGAGAGAGGAATTCCTCTGGCCGCTGGCGGCGCGGGAGCCTGAATGATCGATCGTCGTCGCTTTCTCTCCAGCGGGCTGGCGCTGCCGTTGATCGGCGCGGCCACAGCCGCCTATACGATCGGCGTCGAACCCAATCTCCTGCTTCAGGTCAAGCGTTATTCCCTTGCCCCAACCAACTGGCCAGCGGGCCTGAACCTGCGTCTGGCTGTCATTTCGGACATTCATGCCGGCGAGCCCTTCATGAGCGCCGCGCGAATCCGCCGCATCTGCGAGGCCGCGAACGCCCTCAACCCCGACGCCGTGCTGTTGCTGGGCGATTTCAACGCCGGCCATTTTTTCGTCACGCGCGCGGTCGATGAGCAGCAGACCGGGGAGGCTCTTTCGGTCCTGCGCGCTCCGCTCGGCTGCTACGCCGTGCTCGGCAATCATGATTGGGCCCATGGCCCCTTGCTGACCACGCCATCCGACGGCGCCGTTGCGATCCGCCGGGCGTTGGGGCAGGCGGGGATCATGGTGTTGGAGAACGACGCGCTTCCCCTGGCGAAGGACGGGCGCAAATTCTGGATCGCGGGCCTGGGCGACCAGCTGATCGACGCCTGGGGCCGGGAAGGCCCGAGGGGCGTCGAGCGCGGGCAGGACGATCTCGATGGAACCCTGGCGAAGGTGACCGACATGGCGCCGATCATCTTGATGGCCCATGAGCCGATGATTTTCCCGTCCGTCCCGAAGCGCGTCGCATTAACGCTCTGTGGCCATACCCATGGCGGTCAGGTCAACCTGCCGCTGCTCGGCCCGGTCGTCGGCGACATTCGCTTCGGCTTCGATTATGTTTACGGCCATCTCCAGCGCGGCGACCGGCATTTGATCATATCGGGCGGGCTCGGCGAATCGATCGTGCCGGCGCGGCTGTTGCGGCCGCCGGAAATCGTCGAAATCATGCTGGGAGCGGCGCAGCCGCCGCTCGCGCAATTCGTGGAATGGTGACAATCGGTCTCGCGCCGCCCTTGCCGCGCGAGCTCAGCTGCCCATCAGCGTCAGGACATGGGCTGCGACCGAGCGCGCCAGACCGTCGAGGTCATAGCCGCCTTCGAGCAGCGACACGAGGCGTCCGTTGCAGACGCGATCGGACACGTCCATCAGTTTCGATGTCGCCCAGGCGAAATCCGCCTCGACCAGGTTCAGATTGGCGAGCGGGTCGCGGCGGTGCGCGTCGAAACCGGCGGAAATGATCACGAGATCGGGGCGGAACTGCTCGAGCCGGGGCAGGATGGCGACTTCCATCGCCTCGCGGAAATGCATTCCGGTATCGCCGGCGTTGAGCGGCGCGTTGACGATATTATTGTGCTCGCCGCGCTCGCTGCTTGCGCCGGTGCCCGGATAGAGCGGCATTTCATGCGTCGAGAGATACATGCAATTGGGGTCGGACCAGAAGATATCCTGCGTTCCGTTGCCGTGATGCACGTCGAAATCCATGACCGCGACTCGCTCCGCCCCGTGGGACGCAATAGCGTGACGCGCGGCGACGGCGGCGTTGTTGAAGAAGCAGAAGCCCATCGGCGTCGCGCGTTCGGCATGGTGGCCGGGCGGGCGCATGGCCACGAAAGCATTGTCGACGTCGCGCCGCATCACCTCGTCCACGGCTTGGCAGGCCCCGCCGATGGCGCGAAAGGCCGCCGCCAGCGTGCCGCGGCTCATGGTCGTGTCGCTGTCGAGCCGGGCGAAGCCGTCGCGCGGCGAAGTCTGCTCGAGGGCCTGGACATAGGATTCAGGATGGACCCGCAGCGCCTGCTCGCGCGTGCCGTTGTCCGCCTGCGCCCGGATCAGCGTCATGAATTTTTCATGTTCGAGAATGCGTTCGATGACGCGGACCCGATCGGGCCTTTCCGGATGTCCGGGTCCATTGTCGTGATCGAGGCCCGCGGGATGGGTCAGCAGAAGCGTGTTCAATTCAGGCTCACAAACTAAAATCCACAAGCGTTCCCGGATCGCGCCTCGACGCCAAGGGAGCAAAGGGAGCGGACACTTCAAAAAGCGCTGGGGCGACGCCATTTAGCGCTGATTAGCGCTGAACATCGCCCTATTCCTTCCGCCTGTCCAACGAAGTTTAGGTCTTAGACCAAAAGTACGAGGCCATTTTCGCCGATGCCGAAAATGGAACGGAATGGCGTTTTCAATCGTTAGGGAAATTAAGCGCATTGTGACCATACTGTGGCCAAATCGCCACAAAGCGAGTTAATTCACGCCGTTGACGGCGCGCGGACGTGACCGGCGGGCTCTTTATGGTAATTAACTTATGAAGTGACAGCGCTGGGGCGGCGCGTTGAATTGGGGCGGACCGATGAACCTGCGGACGATTGCTTGCATTGGCTTGATTTCAGCAGCCCTGGCTGGCTGCAACATGGCCGGCACGCCCGATCCGACCCTCACGACACGGGATCGTGAATTCCTGTCGCTGGCTCCGAAGGGCAATCCGCCGGCCGAATATGGCCGCTATATCGTGGACGATCCGACCGGCCAGCCCGAGGGCACCGTCACGGTCGATACCTTCAAGAACTTTCTTTATTACTCGCTGCCCAACAAGAAGGCGATCCGCTACGGCGTCGCGACCGGCAGCGAAGCGGCCGGCTGGACGGGCGAAGCCACCATCGGCCGGCTCGCCGAATGGCCGCGCTGGATGCCCCCGGCCGACATGCTCGAGCGCTGGCCGCATCTGCGCCCGACGGCAGAAGCCGGCGGCCTGCCCGGCGGTCCCGACAATCCGCTCGGCGCCCGTGCGATGTATCTTTTCCAGGGCAACAAGGACACGATGTATCGCATCCACGGCACCAATGAGCCGGACAAGATCGGCCAGCACGTGTCTTCGGGCTGTATCCGCATGCGCGACATCGACGCCATCGACCTTTACAACCGCGTCAAGATCGGCACCAAAGTCATCGTCGCCGCCCGCGCCTATTGAGAATTTCCGCTGCGCGTCTTTCGCCGCGCTGTTTTGAACAGAAGGCCTTCCGGTCTCCCTTCGGGACCGGAAGGCCTTTTCATTTCGGGGGGTGGTCTCATCCCGCGAGGGCGCTCGCTCCCTCAATTCGGGCCGCGCCTTTCGGCGCGCGATTGACTTGCGAGGCCGCCGCGCCTAACAAGTCCACCAGACGGTCCCCTTGCGCAAAGGGGCGTGAAAGGGAATGCGGACGGGCTCACGCTCCAACCGCAGCTGCCCCCGCAACTGTGAATGGGAAGCCGAACGCCACAAAGCCACTGGTCCAGCGACCGGGAAGGCGGCGGGAGGCGCCAAACCCATGAGCCAGGAGACCTGCCGTCAAACTGACCACGCGACGGGCGGGGCGCTCTCGTCGCGATTCGGCTGTTTGGCCGGATGGCGGTTTACTCGCCGGGCGCCCTCCCGGAGCCCGAAGCATGCGCCTTTCGAAAATTCCCGTCACCATCGTCACCGGCTTTCTCGGCGCCGGCAAGACCACGCTGATCCGTCATGTCCTGACCAACGCGCGCGGGCGGCGGCTCGCGCTTGTCATCAATGAATTCGGCGATGTCGGCGTGGATGGCGAGATCCTGAAGAATTGCGGCGTCGACTCCTGTACGGAAGAGAATATCGTCGAACTCGCCAATGGCTGCCTGTGCTGCACGGTGGCCGATGATTTCCTGCCCGCCATCGAAGGCCTGCTGGCGCGCGAGCCTCGCCCCGACCACATCATCATCGAAACCTCAGGGCTGGCTTTGCCGAAGCCTTTGGTCAAGGCGTTCGACTGGCCGGATATTCGCGCGAAGCTTACGGTCGACGGCGTCATCGCGGTGGTCGATTCCGCCGCCGTCGCCGACGGGCGCTTCGCCGACGACGAGGAAAAGCTGGCCGCCCAACGCGCGCTGGACCCTTCACTCGATCACGACAATCCGCTCGAGGAGGTCTATGAGGATCAGCTGCTTTGCGCCGACCTGATCCTGCTGAACAAGGCGGACCTGCTCGACGAAGCCGCGCTGGAAAAAGTGCGCGCGGAAATCGCCGCCGCCGTGCCGCGCGCTGTGAAGATCGTGCCAACGCGCGAAGGCCGGCTCGACGTCGATGTGCTGCTCGGCCTCGCGGCGGCGGCGGAGGACGACCTCGCCGCCCGCCCCTCGCATCATGATGACGAGGAGGGGCATGACCACGATGATTTCGACTCCCTGGTCGCGCCGCTCGACTCCGTGGCCGATCCGGCTGCCCTGTCGGAAAAGCTCGCAGCCATTGCGCGCGATTATGACGTGCTGCGCATGAAGGGCTTCGTCGAAGTCAGCGGGAAGCCGATGCGCCTGCTGGTTCAGGGCGTGGGCGGCCGCTTCTCGCATCAGTTCGACCGGCCCTGGCGCGCCGGCGAGAGCCGCTTGGGGCGCCTCGTGGTGATCGGCCAGAAGGGCTTCGACCGCGCCGCCGTCGAAGCGGCTTTGTCGGCCTAAGATCATGCATCTCGTCCGCACGGATCAAAGATCGCTCGACGAGACGGCCCAGGCCGTGGATCTCGAGCAATCTCCTGCGGATATCGTCGCGCTCTCCTTCGCTGACAGCGACCTGTCCTTGCTCGCCAACGCCCATGCGGCCCGCCATCCGAGCCTTCGGCTGGCGCCGCTCGCCTTGCTGAAACATCCCTATTCGGTCGATCTCTACGTCGAGAAGGTCTGCGCCAAGGCGCGTTTCGTGCTGGTGCGGCTGCTCGGCGGGATGGATTACTGGCGCTATGGCGTCGAGGAGCTTGCCGCGGCGGCGCGCAAGCGCGGCTTCGGCTTCGTGGTCGTTCCCGGCGACCATATGGAAGACGTGCGGCTCGATGCGGCCTCGACGCTTCCGCCCGACGAATTGCGCCAGATCTGGGATTATTTTCGCGAAGGCGGCCCGGAGAACATCTCGGCCTGTCTCGACTTCATCGCGACGAAGATTTCCGGCGAAGGCGCGGCGCCGCCGCCGCATCCGGTCGCGCCTTTCGGCCTTTTTGCTCCGGGCTGTGTTCCCGCCCCGGCGGACGCGCCGAGGGCGCTGGTCCTGTTCTATCGCAGCGCGTATCTGGCCGGCGACGACGCGCCGATCCGGGCGCTCGCGGAAGCGCTTGCGCGCGAAAATTTTCGCGTCGTCAGCTGTTTCGTGTCGAGCCTGAAAGACCCGGCCGCCTGTGCGCGGCTCGCGGAACGCCTCGCGGTGGAAAAGCCCGACGTAATTCTCAACGCCACCGCCTTTTCCGCTCGTCTCGATGGCGGCGCCGTGCTCGACGCGGCGGATGCGCCGGTGTTTCAGGTCATTCTCTCCGGCGCGCAGGTCGAGCAATGGCGCGAGTCCCGGCGCGGCCTGTCCGCCGCCGATCTGGCGATGAATGTGGTGCTGCCCGAAGTTGACGGGCGAATCGTCACGCGCGCGATCTCCTTCAAGCGCGCGCAGGACCGCGCCGACGCGCTCGAATACGCCCCGGCGCGCCATGAGCCGGACGCCTCGCGCATTGGCTTTGTGGCGGCTCTCGCCGCGCGCTGGGCGCGCCTGCGCCGCCTTGGCAATGACGCGAAGAAGCTGGCTCTGATCCTGTCGGACTACCCGGCCAAGGGCGGCCGCGCGGGCTATGCCGTGGGCCTTGACACGCAGGCGAGTGCGCGCGCGATCGTGGCGCGCCTGGTCGCCGAGGGCTATGACGCGGCGGCGACGCCGGAAAAGCTGTTCGAAGCCTTGCAGTCCGCGCCCACTGCCGGGCCCTTGGCCGCGACCTTGTCGCTGCGCGCCTATCGCGCTTTTCTCGCCAGCTTGCCGCCGGATTTCGTCGCGGCGCTCGACGCCTGCTGGGGCGCCCCGGAAAGTGACAGCTCCGTCAGCGACGGCGCCTTCGTTTTCCGCTTCCTTCGCTTCGGCAAGATTGTCGTCGCGTTCCAGCCCGATCGTGGCTCGTCGGAAAATCGCAAGGCGGATTATCACAACATGGCGCTGCCGCCGCGCCATGCTTTTCTCGCCTTCTATTTCTGGCTGCGCGAACGGGAGAAGATCGACGCCCTGATCCATTGCGGCGCGCATGGCTCGCTGGAATGGCTTCCGGGCAAGAGCGTGGCGCTCGCCGAGGATTGCGCGCCTGAAATCGCGCTCGGCCCAATTCCGCTGGTCTATCCCTTCATCGTCAATAATCCGGGCGAGGCGGCGCAGGCCAAGCGCCGCTCGGCGGCGGTCATCGTCAGCCATCTCTCGCCGCCGCTGGTCAAGGCGGGCGCGCATGGCGCGCTGGCCGAACTCGAAAGCCTGTTCGACGAATACGCCCAGGCTCAAGGGCTGGACCCTCGCAGAGCGACCATGCTGGCCGAGTTGATCCTGCAGCGTGCGGAAACAGCCGGACTGCTGCGCGAATGCGGAGCAGGTGAGGGCGAGGACGCACTGATCCAACTCGACGCCTGGCTGTGCGATCTCAAGGAAATGCGGATCAATGACGGGCTGCATATCTTTGGCCAGTCGCCGCAAGGCGCGCTGCGCGAGGAGACGCTCTCCGGCTATGAGACGCGCGATCTCGCGGAAAGGCTCGACGCCTGCGGCGCGGCGGAAATGGATGCCCTGGTCCATGCGTTGAACGGCGGCTTCGTCGCGCCGAGCCCATCCGGCGCGCCGGGACGCGGGCGAAGGGACGTTCTGCCGACAGGCCGCAACCTGTTCTCGGTCGATCCGCGCGCCATTCCCACGCGCACGGCCTGGGAGATCGGCCAGAAGCTCGCGAGCGAGGTGATCGAGCGCTATCTGCAGGATCACGGCGATTGGCCGCGCCGCATCGTGCTCGACCTGTGGGGCAGCGCCTCCATGCGCACTGGCGGAGACGATCTGGCGCAGGCCTTCGCCTTGCTCGGCGCAAGGCCTCTTTGGGACGCGGCCTCCACGCGGATGAGGGGATTCGAGATCCTGCCGCTGGCGCAGCTTGGCCGCCCGCGCGTTGACGTCACCCTCCGCATTTCCGGCCTGTTCCGCGACGTGTTTCCGCAGCAGATCGAAGCCTTCGACTCCGCTGTGCGCGCTCTGGCGCAGCTCGACGAGTCCAGCGAAGAAAATCCGCTGGCCGGCGAGCCTGAACCTCGCCGCGTTTTCGGCGCGGCGCCGGGCGCTTATGGCGTCGATCTGTCGGGCGCTTTCGCCGGCGCGCAATGGCGCGACCGCGCCGAACTGGCGCAAAAATATCTCGCGGCCAATGCTCAAAGCTATGGCCGCGACGGCGCGCTGCTCGCGGGGGCGGGTGATTTCGCTGCGCGCATCCGCACCGCCGACGCCTTCGTCCATGTTCAGGATCTCGCGGGGCAGGACATTCTCAATGCCGATTCCTTCGCCACCCATGAGGGCGGCTTTGCGGCGGCGGCGGAATTTCTGGGCGCGGCGCCAAGCCTTTACCATGTCGACGCCACGCGGCCCGAGAGCGCGAAAGTGCGCAGCCTTGAAGAAGAGATTTCGCGCGTCGTCCATGCGCGCGCCACCAATCCGCGCTGGCTCCAAGGCATGATGCGCCATGGCGCCAATGGCGCGGCGGAGATCGCCGAGACGGTCGATAATCTCTTCGCCTTCGCCGCTCTGACTGACGCAGTCAAGGCGCGCCATTTCGACCTGCTGTTCGACGCCGTTTGTGGCGACGAGGCGGTGCGCACCTTTCTTGAACGGGAAAATCCGCGCGCGGCGAGGTCCATCGCGGAGAAGTTCAGCGAAGCCGAACGGCGCGGGCTTTGGCAATCGCGTCGCAATTCCACCGCCGCGATCCTCGCCGAAATGGGGGGCGATTCATGACCGCGACCTTACGCAAAGGCTGGTGTCCGGGAGCGCTCGCGCCCATGCTTAGCGGCGACGGCTATATCTTCCGCCTGCGCCTCACCAATGGAATCCTCACCTTCGAACGCGCGAAAGTCTTCGCCGATCTCGCGCGGCGTTTCGGCAATGGCGCCTTCGATCTTTCCGCGCGCGCCAATCTGCAAATGCGCGGCGTTGCGGGCGAAAAGATCGCGGACCTGCAGGAGGAGTTGCGCGCCCTTGGCCTGCTCGATTCCGACGCCCGCGCCGAAGCCGTCCGCAATGTCGTCCCGAGTCCGATGGCCGGTTTCGATCCGTCGGCGGCGCTCGACGCGCGCCCGCTGGTAGCGGCGCTGGAGGCCCTGCTGGCGCGTGAAACAGCCCTGCATGATCTGCCCGCGAAATTCGGCTTTTCCGTCGATGGTGGCGGGCTTCTGCCGTTGCAGGGCGTCGAGACGGACATCGCCTTCGCCGCTCTGCCCGGCGCGCCGCCGCGTCTCGCCCTGTCGCTCGGCGGCAGGCCGGCGGGCGAACTCGCCCCGCAAGATATTTGCGCGGTCGCCGAAAAGATCGCGCGCAATTTCCTTCGCCTGCGCGGACAAGACCGCCGCATGAGCGCCGTGGTCGCGCGGCTTGGCGTCGCGCCCTTGCTGGATGGCGACGCTGTCGTCACGCCGTCCTCCGCGCGCGACGAGGCGGCGTCTTGCGACAATTTCCTTGGCGCGCAGCCATGCGGGGGGAAATATTTCGTCGGCGCGGGCCTGTTGTTCGGGCGCATCGAGGCGGACTCGCTTGAGCCTCTGGCCGAACTGGCGCAGGCCTTCGGCGCAGCGGAATTGCGCCTGACGCCGTGGCGCGCGATTCTCGTGGTCGGGCTGGAGCGTGCGGCGGCGGTTGAGCTTGCCAAGCGGCTTGCCGGGCTCGGCTTCCTGCTCGACGCGCGGGATTCGCGGCTGGTCTTCGCAGCCTGTCCCGGCGCTCCAGCCTGTTCCTCTGCGCGTGGCGACGTGCGGGCGCTGGCGCTGGCGCTGGCGCCGCATTGGTCCGCGCAGGCCGGCCGCGTTCACATTTCCGGCTGCGAAAAAGGCTGCGCCTTCAATGCGCCGGCGCTCACGCTCGTCGCGGAGGCTGACGGCTACGCGCTCATTGATTTTGGTTTGGCGCGCGAAAGACCTTCCGCGCGTGGGCTCGACCTCGCCGCGCTACAATCGCGGCTGATTTCTCTCGCTCAAGGGACGCGGGTTTGACAGGTTACGACTACATCCGCGACGGCGCGGAAATTTACAAAAACTCCTTCGCGATCATCCGGCGCGAGGCGGATCTCGCGCGTTTCGATCCGTTCGAGGAACGTGTCGCCGTGCGCGTCATTCACGCCTGCGGCATGGTGGACATCACGCCCGATCTGTTCTTTTCGCCCGGCGCCGCCAAGGCGGGAATAGAGGCGCTCGCCGCCGGCGCGCCGATCCTGTGCGACGCCAATATGGTGGCCTTCGGCGTCACCCGCGCGCGCCTGCCAAAAAACAACGAAGTGATCTGCTCGCTCGCCGATCCGCGCGTCGCGGAACTCGCGAAAGAAATGGGCACGACGCGCACGGCGGCGGCGATGGAGCTGTGGCGCCCGCATCTCGCCGGCGCCGTGGTGGCTTTCGGCAATGCGCCTACCGCTCTGTTTCACATGTTGGAAATGCTCGACGCCGGAGCGCCTTCGCCGGCCTTGATCCTGGCCATGCCGGTCGGTTTCGTCGGCGCGGCGGAATCGAAGGACGCCGCGATAGCCGATGGCCGCGTTCCGGTCATCGCCATGCGCGGGCGCAAGGGCGGCAGCGCCATGGCGGCGGCTGCGATCAACGCGCTCGCGAGCGAAAAGGAATGAGCGTGGGCCGGCTTTATGGCGTCGGGCTCGGTCCCGGCGATCCCGAACTCCTGACGGTGAAAGCCGTGCGCGTCATCGAGAGCGCGCCGGTCATCGCATTTTTCGCCAAGGCGGGGCGGCGCGGCAATGCGCGCGGCATCGCCGACCGCTGGATTCCGGCGAGCGCACAGGAAATGCCGCTGCTCTATCCGGTGACAACGGAAATTCCGGTGAGCGACCCAGCCTATAATGAAGCGCTGCGGAATTTCTACGAAGAGGCGACGGATAGCCTCGCCGCAGAACTTGCCGCGGGGCGCGACGTCGCGATCCTGAGCGAGGGCGACCCGCTGTTCTATGGCTCCTTCATGCATCTCTACATCAGGCTGAGGGACCGTTTTCCCGTCACCATCATTCCGGGCGTCCCCGGCATGGCTGGCTGCTGGGCTGCGGCGGGCGAGGCCATGACCTGGGGCGACGACATCATGACGATTCTGCCCGGCACCCTGCCTCAGCAGGCGTTGACCGAAAGCTTGCAACGCACCGACGCTGCGGTCATCATGAAGGTCGGCAAGAATTTCGCCAAGATCCGCCAGGCCCTGCGGGACAGCGGCCATTACGATCGCGCCATCTATGTCGAGCGCGGCGCCATGGCGGGCGAGAAGATCATGAAGCTGAGCGACAAGCCGGACGATTCCGCGCCCTATTTCGCCATTGTTCTCGTCAGCGGGCGGGGGCGTCGGCCATGAGCGGCGGCGGAAATGCTAATATGAGCGGCGGCGGCAAATTATTCATCATCGGCCTTGGCCCCGGCCCTGACAAATGGCTCGCGCCCGAGGCCGGCGCGGCGCTGGCCGAGGCCGACGCGCTGATCGGCTACAAGCCCTATACGGACCGCGTGCCGGAGCGCGCGGGGCTGGAGCGTTTCCCTACCGACAATCGCGTCGAACTCGACCGCGCCCGTCACGCCTTGCAGCTCGCAAGCGCAGGCCGCAAAGTTGCCGTGGTGTCCGGCGGCGACGCCGGGGTATTCGGCATGGCGGCGGCGGTGCTGGAGGCGGTCGAGACGGGCGAAGCGGAATGGCGTGGGCTGGACCTGCGGATCGTGCCGGGAATCAGCGCCGTGCTGGCGGCGGCGGCGCGTCTCGGCGCGCCGCTCGGCCATGATTTTTGCGTGATTTCGCTGTCGGACAATCTGAAATCCTGGGAAATCATCGCTCGGCGCCTGCGCGCGGCGGCGGAAGGCGATTTCGTCATCGCGCTCTATAATCCCGCGTCAAAGGCGCGGCCCCGCCAGATTTTTGACGCTTTCGATCTGCTGCGCGGAATGAAGGGCGGACAGACGCCGGTCGCCTTCGCCCGCGCCATCGGGCGCCCCGACGAGCGCGTCATCCTGAGCGATCTCGCCTCCGCAGATCCGGGGCTGGTCGACATGGCGACTTTGGTGCTGATCGGTTCGTCGGAAACGCGGCTCATTCCGCGTCCCGGCGCCGAGCCGTGGCTTCTGACGCCGCGCAGCTATGGGGCGGGCCGATGAGCCTCGATCCAGTCCAGCACGTCGTCGAGCCGGGCGGCCTCGGCGGCGCCTTCGGCTTCAGGTCGCGCGACGAGAATGACCGGAATGTTCAGATCGCGCGCCGCGACCAGTTTGGCCGCCGTCGCGCCGCCGCCGCTGTTCTTGGAGACGAGGATTTCAATTCCCTCCGCGCGCATCAGCTCGCGCTCGCCTTCGAGCGTGAACGGGCCGCGCGCGGAAATGAATTTGTGATGCGGGAGCAAGCGCAGTTCGTCGGGCTTATCAATGGCGCGCACGAGATAATAGTGCTGCGGCGCCGCGGCGAAGGCGGCAAGCTGCAACCGGCCCTGAGTGAGAAATACGCGGCGCGGCGCGTCGCCGAGCGCGGCGACCGCGTCGGCCATTGTCGCGACTTCGCGCCATTGGTCGCCGTCGCCGGGCGCCCAAGCCGGTCGCGAAAAGACCAGCAGGGGAACGCCGCTCGCCGCGCTGGCCGCGCGGGCGTTGGCGGAAATTTTTTCCGCGAACGGGTGGGTCGCATCGATCAGCGCGTCGAAATTTTCCGCGCGCAAGAACGTCGCCAACCCGTCCGCTCCGCCGAAGCCGCCGATGCGGCAGGGGATTGGCGCCGGCGCCGGGTTCTGCGTGCGTCCTGCGAGCGAGAGCAGCGGCGAAACATCCGCACGGTCGGCGAGTGCGCGAGCCAGTTCGCTTGCTTGCGTCGTGCCGCCAAGAATCAAAATGCGGATCAAGCTGCGCAAGGGCGTGCTCCACTTCTTTATGCGCGACGGCGCGCTCCACTTGGAGAAGGCTCATGAGCGCGACGTCGCCGGCTGGACCTTGGCTCACCTTGATCGGTCTTGGCGAGGACGGGCGCGACGGCCTGTCTCCTGCCGCAAATGCGGCGCTGGCGCAAGCGGCGCTGGTCGTCGGCGGCGCGCGTCACCTGGCGCTCGCTGCGCCTTTTGCCTGCGAGACGCTTTCCTGGCCCTCGCCAATGGATGAAGCCTATCCGCAAATCCTGGCGCGGCGCGGCGAGAAGATTGTCGTGCTGGCGTCGGGCGATCCTTTTTTTTATGGCGTCGGTTCGGTCTTGGCGCGCGCCATTCCGGCTGCGGAAATGACCTGCCTGCCAGCGCCGTCCGCCTTCAGCCTGGTCGCCGCGCGTCTCGGTTGGGCGCAGCAGGATTGCGCGCTGGCGACGTTGCATGGCCGTCCGCTCGAAAGGATCATCCCCCATCTATTCGATGGCGCAAAGATCATCGCGCTTTCGTGGGATGGCGCGACGCCGGGGAAACTGGCGGCGCTGTTGACGCGGCGCGGCTTCGGCGCCTCGCGCCTGACCATTTGCGAAAGTCTCGGCGGCCCGCGTGAAAAACTGCGGGCGATTCTCGCGCGCGATTTTGCGTTGGAGGATATCGCGGCGCTGAACACCATCGCGCTCGATCTGGTCGCGGATCGTGACGCGAAAATCCTGTCGCGCGCGCCGGGCCTGCCGGACGCGTTTTTCGAACATGACGGGCAGATCACCAAGGCGGAAATCCGGGCGCTCACCCTCTCCGCGCTGGCGCCGCGCAAGGGCGAATTGCTGTGGGATATTGGCGCGGGGTCCGGCTCCGTCGCGATCGAGTTTCTGCTGGCGGATGAGAAGAATGCGGCTATCGCGATCGAGGCCAATGCGGAGCGCGCGGCGCGCATCCGGCGCAACGCTCTCGCTTTGGGAACCCCGCAGCTGCATGTGGTCGAAGGGCGCGCGCCTGAGGCCTTGAGCGATCTCGCGCGCCCGCAAAAAATCTTCATCGGCGGCGGCGTCACGGCGCCTGGCGTGCTGGACGCGGCGCTCGACGCCCTGGCGCCTGGCGGGCGGCTGGTCGCCAATGGCGTGACGCTGGAGACGCAAGCCCTGCTGATCGCGCGTCACGGCGCCCTTGGCGGCGAACTGATTTCGGCGCAGATTTCGCGCGCGGAAAGGCTCGGCGGCTTCTTCGCCTTGCGGCCCGCTTTGCCCATCCTGCAATGGACTTTCGACAAGCCATGTTGAGCGCCATCGCCATTGGAATCGGCGCCGCAACCAGCGCGCGCGCAGAGGACATTTCCGCCCTCGCGCAGGCGATGCTGGAAGAGGCGCCGCCATACGCAAAGGCGAGGATTTTCACGCTCGCGCGCAAGGCTCGGACGCCCGCTCTGCGCGATGCGGCGGCGCGCCTCGGCGTGGAAGTCGTTGCCCTTGACGAAGCAGAGTTTTCCGCGCGCCAAACGGAGTTTCTCGCCCGTGGCGCGAAAGCTTCGGCGCTCGTGCAGGAGAAGACTGGCTTCGCCAGCGTCGCGGAGGCCGCCGCCTTGATGGGCGGCGGACCCAACGCCGTCCTGATCGCGCCACGCCGCGCGCAAAACAGCGTCACCTGCGCGCTTGCCGCGCCAGCAGACGAGTTGAACATATGAAAGTGCATTTCATCGGCGCCGGTCCGGGCGCGCCCGATCTCATCACGCTGCGCGGCCGCGACCTGCTCGCGCGCTGCCCGGTCTGTCTCTATGCCGGCTCGCTGGTGCCTAGGGAACTGCTCGCGCATTGCCCGCCCGGCGCGCGCATCGTCGATACGGCGCCGATGACGCTCGATGAAATCGCCGCCGAATTCATTTCCGCGCGCGACAATGATCAGGATGTCGCACGGCTGCATTCCGGCGATCTTTCGGTGTGGAGCGCGATGGGCGAGCAGTTGCGCCGGCTCGACGCCTTGGGCATTGCATATGACGTCACGCCCGGCGTGCCGTCCTTCGCCGCGGCCGCCGCCGCCTTGCAGCGCGAATTGACCCTGCCGGAAGTCGCACAATCCTTGGTGCTCACCCGCACCTCCGGTCGCGCTTCGGCCATGCCGGAAAAGGAAAAGCTTGCCGCTTTCGCCGCCACCGGCGCGACTTTGGCGATTCATCTCTCCATCCATGTGCTTGATAAAATCGTCGCGGAGCTGCTGCCCTTCTACGGGCCGGATTGCCCGATCGCTTTGGTGTTTCGCGCGAGCTGGCCGGACGAGCGGATCGTGCAGGCGACGCTCGCGACCATCGTCGCCGCAACGCGCGAGGATCCGATGACCCGCACGGCGCTGATCCTCGTTGGCCCCGCCCTGGGCGCGAGTGATTTCCGCGAAAGCGCGCTCTATGATCCGGATTACCGGCGCCGTTATCGCGGCGGCTATGTGCGGCCGGATGGCGTGGTGGAGGAGGAATGAGCGGCGCCGCTTCAGCCGATCTTGCGAAATCCGGTCTTCGCCAGAAGGCCGCCGTCGCGGTCGAACACCACGATTTCCAACTCGCTCGGCGCGCCATGGAGCGCCTTGGCCGCCGCGGTCCAGGCGGCGTCCGCCACGGCGCGCGCGATGTCGAGGCCCGCGCTTTGGGCGATCTCGAAGGCGTGCTTGGCGGAATTGGCGGCGCGGATGGCCTCGGCCGCTTCGCCTTCGGCGAAACTCGCGAGAAAATCGAGATCGACGCCGCCGCGTTTGGAGTGCAGGTCGAACAGGCCCTGCGCCAGCTTGGTCATCTTGGCCATGCCGCCCGCGACGATCACGCGGGGCGTGGGATGTTTGCGCAGATATTTCAGCATGCCGCCGACGAAATCGCCCATGTCGATCAGGGCTTCCTCGGGCAAGCCATGGAGCGCCTTGACCGCAGCTTCGGAGGTCGAGCCGGTGGCGCCCGCGACGGTATCCAGCCCCAGCGCGCGGGCGACGTCTATGCCGCGATGGATCGAGGAAATCCAGGCCGCGCAGGAGAAGGGCGTCACGATTCCGGTCGTGCCGAGAATGGACAGGCCGCCGACGATGCCGAGCCTTCCATTGAGGGTGCGCTCGGCGATCTTAGCGCCGCCCGGCACGGATATTTCGACGTGAATATCGGTCGCGTCGCCGCCAAATCCACCTTGTTTTGCGGCTTCGGCGGAGAGCGCCTCGCGGATCATCTGGCGGGGCATGGGGTTGATCGCCGGTTCGCCGACGGGCAGCGGCAGGCCCGGCTTGGTGATCATGCCAACGCCTTCGCCCGCCGAGAAAGTCACACCCGCGCCGGGCGCGCCGCGCGAGACGCGCGCGATGATCAAGGCGCCATGGGTCACGTCGGGGTCGTCGCCGGCGTCCTTGATAATGCCCGCTCGGCAGAAATTTTCGCCGCGTTCGGTGAGGGCCAGCGCGAAGGCCGGCGTCTGGCCGCCGGGCAGCCGGATGGTCACAGGGTCGGGGAATTCGCCGCTCATCAGCGCCGCAAAAGCCGCGCGGGCGGCGGCCGCCGCGCAGGCGCCGGTAGTCCAGCCGCGTCGCAGATTGGGGGCGTTCTCGTCCATATCTCCTGCTACCGCGCCGTGGCCCGCTCGCAAAAGGATTTTTTCGCATGAGCGTCGCGATGCGCCCATCCGGCCTGCTCATCGCCGCGCCGCGCTCGGGCTCAGGCAAGACCACGCTCACGCTCGGCCTGATGCGCGCGCTGCGCCGGCGCGGCGTCAAGGTCGCCGGGGCCAAGTCCGGGCCGGATTATATCGACCCGGCCTTCCATCAGGCGGCGCTGGGGCGCGACAGCCTCAATCTCGATTCCTGGGCCATGGACGAAAGCCTGCTCGCCGCGCTCGCGGCCCGGGCCTCCGACGGCGCCGAGCTTCTGCTTGCGGAAGCCTCGATGGGCCTGTTCGACGGCGTCCCGGCGCCGCCCGGCCGCACGGGGGCCTCCGCCGACGTCGCCGCCGCTTTGGGCCTGCCGGTTCTGCTGGCGCTCGACGCTTCCGGCCAGGCGCAATCGGCTGGAGCGGTGGCCAAGGGTTGCGCGAGTTTCGACCCTCGTTTGCGGGTAAAAGGGGTCGTGCTCAACAAGATCGGCAGCCCGCGCCATTTGCGGCTGGCGCGGGAGGGCGTCGAGGCCGCGGGCCTCAAGGTTTTGGGCGCCTTGCCGAAACAGGCCGATGTCGCGCTGCCCGAGCGTCATCTCGGCCTCGTCCAGGCGGCGGAGACAGCGGAGCTTGAAGCGCGGCTCGAGTCGCTGGCGGATTTCGTTTCGGCTCATGTCGATCTTGACGCCGTGCTCGCTCTCGCCGCGCCTCTGGCGACGGAGGGGTCTCCGCGCGTGGCGCTCGCGCCGCCGGGCCAGCGCATCGCCATCGCGCGCGACGCCGCCTTTTCCTTCCTCTATCCGCACATCCTCGCCGGTTGGCGCGGGCGGGGCGCGGAGATCGTCTTTTTTTCGCCGCTGGCCGACGAGCCGCCGCCTGAGGCCGATTGCGTCTGGCTGCCTGGGGGCTATCCCGAGCTTCACGCCGGGCGACTTGCCGCGAACGGGCGGTTCCTTGCGGGCTTGCGCGATTTCGCGGGCGAGAGGCGGGTCCATGGCGAATGCGGCGGCTATATGGTTCTGGGCGAAAGCCTGACCGACGCCGCAGGCGACGTTCACCACATGGCCGGGCTCCTGTCCGTGCAAACCTCCTTCGCCCGGCGCAAGATGACGCTTGGCTATCGCGACGCGACTCTTTTGGCCGATTGCGCGCTCGGCCGGAAAGGGCAAAGATTTCGCGGCCATGAGTTCCACTACGCCAGCATCGCCACGCTCGGCGCGGACGAGCCGATGGCGGTCGCCGCCGACGCTTATGGCGGCGCGCCAGCGCCGTCGGGTTCGCGGAGGGGGCTCGTTTCGGGCAGCTTTTTCCATTGCGTCGCCGAGGTTGCATGATGGCGCAGACACCTGTCTTTGATCCGCAGTTCCGGGCCGAGCTTGCTGAATTGATGCGCTGGCGGCGCGACGTCCGGCGCTTCCGCACCGATCCCGTCCCCGAGGACCTGCTCGACTCCCTGTTCGACCTCGCGCAGATCGCGCCTTCGGTCGGCAACAGCCAGCCGTGGCGCTTCCTGCGTGTCGTGAGCGCCGACAAGCGCGCCGAAATCCGGCGCAATTTCCTGGCCTGCAACGCCGAGGCGCTTGCGGCGCAGAGCGACGAGCGCGCCGCAATTTACGCGCGTCTCAAACTGGCGGGCATCGACGCTGCGCCAGTGCAGCTTGCGGTGTTTTGCGATCACGCGACCGAACAGGGCCATGGCCTTGGCGCCCGCACCATGCCGGAAATGTTGGATTACTCGGTCGTCGGCATGATCGCGGGCCTATGGCTCTCGGCGCGGGCTGCCGGGCTTGGCCTTGGCTGGGTCTCGATCCTCGATCCAGCGCAGGTCTGCGCTGCGCTTGATACTCCGCCGTCCTATAAGTTCATCGCTTTCCTCTGCCTTGGCTGGCCGGAAGAAGAGCATGTCGATCCCGAGCTCGTGCGCAATGGCTGGCAGGAGCGCACTGACTTCGGGCGCCGCATCGTCAATGTCTGATGCGCGCGCAACGAGCCTGTTGCTAAAAGTTTAATAAAATAGTCATTTTGTTTGCTACGGTCGTTTCACTATAGTCAAGTTCATATAAAAATTGCATTTGAAACGGTTGTTTCGTTAGGTAAAAGCTAACTTTGCTCGATCAACGTTCGCGTCTAATTGTCGCACAAGCTCGGGCAATTCTGGCAGTCTTGGCGGCTGCGGCGCGTTCCTGGCGGGAGACAGGCGATGGGTCGTTTCATTCTTCAGTTTGAAGATCAGAGCAGGCCGTTGCGCGTGGAAAGAGACCTCGTGGCGTCCTTCGGCTATATCGTGCGGACGACGGCGACAATCATCGCGCTTGGCTGCGTCATCAGCGTCGGCAGCAGTTATGTCACCGGCGACCAGAAATTCCTGTTCCGCCTGATCCAATTGGTCTGATTGCGCGGATTCGGCGAGTTGTGGCGCCCGGCGATGATCGTCGAGGCGCCTTTTTCTTTTCATAGCCGTTCAATTCGGTTGTCGCGCCGCGCGGCAGGCGATAAGCCGCCTCCTCGGGAAGCTGTTCCACGTCGAGCCGATGAAACGGATCTATTTCGATTATAACGCCACGGCGCCGCTGCGTCCCCTGGCGCGCGAGGCGATGCTGAGGGCGCTCGACGCCGGCAACGCCTCGAGCGTGCATGCCGAGGGACGCGCGGCGCGCGCGGTGATCGAATCGGCCCGGGTCGCAGTCTCCGGCGCCTTGGGCGTCAGGCCCGATCATGTTCTGTTCGTTTCGGGCGCGACCGAGGCCGCCGCGACCGCCTTGCGTCCGGGCGAAAGCGATCGCCTGCTGATCGGGGCGGGGGAGCATGCCTGCGTCCAGGCGGGCCATTCGTTCCCAGCCGAGAATGTTGGCGCCGTTCGACTCGATTCGCAGGGCAGGCTCGATCTCGACGATCTTCGCGCCCGCTTGGCCGAGGCGCCGGGCCAGCGTCCGGTTCTGGCGCTTCAGGCGGTGAACAACGAGACCGGCGTGATCCAGCCTCTCGCCGAGGCGGCGGAACTGGTTCATGCGGCGGGCGGAATCGTGATTTGTGACGCGGTGCAGGGTTTTGCGCGCATTCCCTGCGCCTTCGCGGCGACCGGCGCCGATGTTCTGTTCATCTCAAGCCACAAGCTTGGCGGGCCGAAGGGCGCGGGCGCTCTGGTTTACGCCCGGCGCGACCTTGCGCCCAAGGCCGCCTTCATTCGCGGCGGCGGGCAGGAGCGGGGCCTGCGCGGCGGCACGGAAAATGTCGCCGCCATTGCAGGATTCGCCGGCGCGCTGGTCGAGGCGGAGGCGGCGCGCGAGGCGGAAGAGGCGCGGCTTGCCAGATTGCGCGACTTTTTGCAGGCTGGCGTGCTGGAAATCGCGCCCGAAGCCGCCATATTCGGAAGAGAGGCGCCGCGCGTCGGCAATAGTCTGGCTTTCGCCTTGCCGGGTCTCGCCGCGGAAACGCTGGTCGCGGCCTTCGACGTGGAAAGCGTGGCGCTGTCCTCCGGCTCGGCTTGTTCGTCGGGCAAGGTGGCGCCCTCTTATGTGCTGGCGGCCATGGGCGTTTCGCCTGATCTTGCACGCTCCGCCTTGCGTATCAGCCTCGGATGGGGCTCAACCTGGGAAGAGGGCGTGCGTTTTCTGGAAATATTGGCTAAGGTGCGCGAGAGAATGCGGCGACGGCTCAAAACCTGATCCGCTTCGGACATAGACTCAACCAGCGGGCCTTGAACCCGCGTTAGGTGAGGAGAATCAAGATGGCGGCTGTCCAGGAGACTGTCGACAAGGTCAAGACGCTTGACGTTGACGCCTATAAATACGGTTTTTTCACTGATATCGAATCCGACAAGGCCCCAAAGGGTCTGGACGAGGACATCGTCCGCTTCATTTCGGCCAAGAAGAATGAGCCGGAATGGATGACGGAATGGCGCCTCGACGCCTTCCGGCGCTGGCTGACCATGACCGAGCCCAAATGGGCGCGCGTGCATTACCCGCCGATCGATTATCAGGACCTCTATTATTACGCCGCGCCAAAAAGCGCCGAGGGGCCGAAATCGCTCGACGAGGTCGATCCCGAACTGCTGCGCACCTATGAGAAGCTTGGCATCCCGCTGCGCGAGCAGGAGCTACTGGCCGGCGTGCAGCCGGACCCCAACGCCCGCAAGGTGGCGGTCGACGCCGTGTTCGATTCCGTCTCGGTGGCCACGACCTTCAAGGCGGAGCTGGCCAAGGCCGGCGTGATCTTCTGCCCGATTTCCGAGGCGATCCAGACCCATCCGGAGCTGGTGAGGAAATATCTCGGCTCTGTCGTGCCGGTGACCGACAATTATTTCGCCACGCTCAATTCGGCGGTGTTTTCCGATGGCTCCTTCGTCTATGTGCCGCCCGGCGTGCGCTGCCCGATGGAGCTTTCGACCTATTTCCGCATCAATGAGAAGAACACCGGCCAGTTCGAGCGCACGCTCATCATCGCCGACAAGGGCTCCTACGTCTCCTATCTCGAAGGTTGCACGGCGCCGCAGCGCGACGAGAACCAGCTTCATGCGGCCGTGGTCGAACTGGTCGCGCATGACGAAGCGGAAATCAAATATTCCACTGTTCAAAATTGGTATCCCGGCGACAGCGAGGGCAAGGGCGGCATCTACAACTTCGTCACCAAGCGCGGCGATTGCCGTGGCGACCACTCCAAGATTTCATGGACCCAGGTCGAAACCGGCTCGGCCATCACCTGGAAATATCCGTCCTGCATCCTGCGCGGCGATTTTTCGCGCGGCGAGTTCTATTCCATCGCGATTTCCAACGGCAGGCAGCAGGTCGATTCCGGCACCAAGATGCTGCATCTCGGCGCCAATACGTCGAGCCGGGTGATCTCGAAGGGCATCGCCGCCGGCCATTCGCAGAACACCTATCGCGGCCAGATTTCCGCGCATCGCAAGGCGGTCAATGCGCGCAATTTCACCCAATGCGACTCGCTGCTGATCGGCAATGCCTGCGGCGCCCATACCGTGCCCTATATCGAGGCGAAGAACTCCTCCGCCATATTCGAGCATGAGGCGACGACGTCGAAAATCTCGGACGACCAGCTGTTCTATTGCATGCAGCGCGGCCTTTCCGCTGAGGAAGCGACGGCTCTTATCGTCAATGGCTTCGTGCGCGACGTGCTCCAGCAGCTTCCTATGGAGTTTGCCGTCGAGGCGCAAAAGCTCATCGCCATTTCGCTTGAGGGCAGCGTCGGCTGACGCCGGCGCCCTCGCATTCTTTTTTCAAGGTCAAGCCATGCTCGAAATCAACAATCTCCACGTTTCCATCGCCGGTAAGAAAATCATCGACGGCCTTTCCCTGACCGTCGCGGATGGCGAGGTCGCCGCGATCATGGGGCCGAACGGCTCCGGCAAATCGACTCTCTCTTACGTCATCGCCGGTCGCGCCGATTATGAAGTGACGGAAGGCTCGATCCGGCTCGACGGCGTGGACCTGCTCGACAAGACGCCTTCCGAGCGCGCGGCGCTGGGGCTGTTCCTGGTGTTCCAGTATCCGCTGGAAATTCCCGGCGTGGCGACCATGACCTTCCTCAAGGCGGCGCTCGCCGCGCAGCGCAAGGCGCGCGACGAGGCCGAGCTGTCGACGCCCGATTTCATGAAGCGCGTGCGCGCGGCTGCGAGCAAACTCAATATTCCGCAGGACATGCTCAAGCGGCCCGTCAATCTCGGCTTTTCCGGCGGCGAGAAGAAGCGCATGGAAATTCTCCAGATGGCGCTGCTGGAGCCGAAATTCGCCATTCTGGACGAAATGGATTCGGGGCTCGACATCGACGCCTTGCGGGTCTGCGCTGAGGGCGTGAACGCCTTGCGCTCGAAGGATCGCGGCCTGCTGGTCATCACCCATTACCAGCGCCTGCTCGACTATATCGCGCCGGACTCGGTGCATGTCATGTCCAAGGGCCGCATCGTCAAAAGCGGCGGGCCGGACCTGGCGCTCGAACTCGAAAAAAGCGGCTATGCCGATTACGTCGACGAGGCGGCATGATGGGCGCCCTTTTGCAAAATCCCACGCAAGCCGAGCAGGACCTTCTCGCTCGCTTCGCGCTTGAGCCGGTCGATGGCGAACGGCAGGCGGCGGCGGAGCGTTTCGCGCGCGCCGGCTTGCCGTCGCGCCGCAATGAATCGTGGCATTACACCGATCTGCGCGCGAAATTGCGCGCGGCCCCGCCCTTGGCGGCGCGCCCGGACGCCGCGGCTCTGGCCCGGGCCAAGGAAAAGCTCGCGCCGTCCGATCGGCTGAGCATCGTCACCATTGACGGTTATTTCATTCCCGAACTGTCGGGCGACGTCTCGTCGACTCCGGGCCTGAGCGTCCGCGCGCTCAAGGCTGACGAGCCCGCGTTGAAGAGCCTCTCGCTGGGCGCGGACGACGCGCTGCTCGACCTCAACGCGGCTTTCGCGCAAGGCGGCGTCGCGATTGAAATCGCCGCCGGCGCCCAAATCGAGAAAATTCTGGAGCTGGTCGCGCTCGACGGCGCTTCGGGCGCTCAGAGCCGCTTCGCGCGTCATCTCGTCGTGCTGGGCGAAGGCGCGCGCGCCTCGCTCATGGAGACGCGCGCCGAAGGCGCCGAGGGCTTCGGCGACGGCGCGCTTTTCGTCGCGCTCGGGCGCGGCGCGCAACTCGATTACGCCTGCCGTTCGCTGGAAGGCGGCGCCGTCGAGGTGCAGAATTTCGTCGCACGGCTCGGAGCAGAGGCGCAATTGCGCGCCGTCTCGCTGCTCGCCGGCGCGCCCTTCCTGCGCCGTCAGTATTTCATCTCCTGCGACGGCGCCAATGCGCAGATTCACCTGAGCGGCGCGACCCTGCTGCGCGGGCGGGAGCATGCCGACGTCACCTTGACGCTCGATCATGACGCGCCCGCCTGCCTCAGCCGCGAGACATTCAAATATGTTCTCGCCGATCAGGCGAATGGCGTGTTCCAGGGCAAGATCGTCGTTCCGCCGCATGCGCAGAAGACCGACGGCAAAATGCTGTGCCGTGCGCTGCTGCTGTCCGACGACGCCGCGATGTCGGCCAAGCCGGAGCTGGAGATTTTCGCCGACGACGTCGCTTGCGGCCATGGGGCGGCCTGCGCGAAGCTCGACGCCAGCCAGCTTTTCTATATGGAATCGCGCGGCATTCCGCGCGCCGAGGCGCAAGCCATTCTGGTCGAGGCTTTCGCCGCCGAGGCCTTCGACGATCTGAAAGACGACAGCCTGCGCGACCTGCTCAACGCCGATCTCACGCTTCTTCTCGCCGACGGAGCCTTTACATGAACCAGTCGGTGAAAATCGCCCCTTACGACGTCGAGAAGATCCGAGCGGGCTTCCCCATTCTGGCCGAGCGGCCCTATGGCAAGCCTCTGGTCTATCTCGATAACGCCGCCTCGGCGCAGAAGCCGCGCGCGGTGATCGACCGCATGGTTCATGTCTTCGAGCATGAATATTCCAACGTCCATCGCGGCCTGCATTACCTGGCCAACGCCTCGACCGACGCCTTCGAGGCGGCGCGCGAAAAAATGCGCGCCTTTCTCAACGCCGGCTCGACCGACGAAATCATCTTCACGCGCGGCGCGACGGAAGCGTTGAACCTCGTGGCGTCCTCCTACGGGCTGGCCCATATCGGCGAGGGCGACGAGATCGTGCTCTCCATCATGGAGCATCATTCCAATATCGTGCCCTGGCATTTTCTGCGCGAGCGCAAGGGCGCGGTGCTGAAATGGGTCGATGTCGAGGACGACGGCTCCTTCTCGCTGGAGAAATTCGAGGCGGCGCTGAGCGAGAAAACCAAAATCGTCGCGATCACCCATATGTCCAACGTGCTGGGCACGGTGACGCCGGTCAAGGAGATCGTCCGCCTCGCCCATGAGCGCGGCATTCCCGTCCTCGTCGACGGCTCGCAGGGCGCGGTTCATTGCGACGTGGATGTGCGAGATCTCGACGTCGATTTCTATGTCGTCACCGGCCACAAGCTTTACGGCCCGACCGGAATCGGCGCGCTTTACGGCAAGAAGGAATGGCTGTCGCGCCTCCCGCCCTTCGCCGGCGGCGGCGAAATGATCGAGACGGTCACGATGGACAATGTGACCTACGGCGTCCCGCCGCACCGTTTCGAGGCGGGCACCCCGCCCATCGTCGAGGCGATCGGCCTCGGCGCCGCGCTCGACTATATGGAGAGCATTGGCCGCGACGCCATCCACGCCCATGAGGCTGATCTGACAGCTTATGCCGCGCAGCGCCTTGGGGAACTGCCTTATCTGCGGCTGTTTGGAACCGCGCCGGGCAAGGGGGCCTTGTTCTCCTTCGAAATGGAGGGGGCGCACGCCCATGACGTCGCCACCGTGATCGACCGCTCCGGCGTGGCGGTCCGCGCTGGCACCCATTGCGCGCAGCCCTTGCTGGCGCGCTTCGGCGTCACCTCCACTTGCCGGGCCAGCTTCGCGCTCTATAACACCCGCGCCGAAATCGACGCCCTGGTTGCGGCGCTGGATCGCGCCGCCCATCTCTTTGCCTGATCGGATGCTCGCAATGAACGAACATGCCAAGCCCGAAGCCGAAGTTCAGCCCAACCGCCCCGCCATCGCGGCGCAGGACGCCATTGCGCCGGAAGAGCTCGACCGCTTCACCGACGCGATCATCGCGGCGTTGAAGACGGTTTACGACCCCGAAATCCCCGCCGATATTTACGAGCTGGGCCTGATTTATCGGGTCGATATCGACGAAAGCCACTTCGTCAAGATCGACATGACGCTCACCGCGCCCGGCTGTCCGGTGGCGGGCGAGATGCCGGTCTGGGTCGAGAACGCCGTTTCCGCCGTGCCGGGCGTCGCGGGCGTCGAGGTCAGCATGGTGTTCGACCCGCCGTGGGACCAGAGCCGCATGTCGGACGAAGCCCGAGTCGCCCTCGACATGTGGTGAATTCATCGCGCGTCGGGCGCGATGAATTGGCCGAAGGCGCGGGGGCTGGCGCCAGCCAGGATTTTTCTGGTCATCTTCAGGCCCTTCACGTCGATGACGGCGAGAACGTCGTCCATCCAGCAGGCGGCCAGAACCTCCGTTTGATCGGGCGAGACAGCCAGGCCTTCCGGAAAGCCGCAGGTGGAAATGGTCGCGAGCGGCTCGTAGCTTCGGCCGTCGAAGACCGAGACGCTGTCGTCGTGCTGGTTGGTCACGAACAGGCGAGAGCCGTCCCTGGTCGCCGCGACGGCATAGGGAAAGCTTTTCACCTTCAGCCGCCGCGTCTCGCGCCGCGTGGCCGGGTCGATGACCGAGACGTCGCCCGATTGCACATTGGCGACCAGCACGCGCGGCCCGTCGGGGCCGTTGGGATCAAAAGTCACGCCGAAGGGCGCCTTGCCCACCGCGATTTCAGCGGTGCTGCGCAGGCTCGCCAGATCGACCACCGAAATGCTGTCGCTTTCGCGATTGGCGACATAGAGCCAGCGATTGTCCGGGCTGACGGCCATGCCGGACGGCGACTGGCCGACCTTGATTTCCCCGGTCACGGCGAGCTTGTCGGTATCGATCACGCTGACGCGGTCAGCATACCAGTCTGCGACGAACAGGCGCTGGCCCGTCGCGTCGAGCGCAAGGCCGAGCGGCCCCTCGCCGGCGGCGATTTCGGCAAGAACCTGATGGGTTCCATCCGCGCGCCGGGAAACGACTGAAATGCTGTGGCCTTCCGGATTGGAGACGTAAATCCGCTCCCCGCCCGGCGCGACAGCGACGCCCGCAGGCTTCTTCCCGACTTTCACGGTTTCGACAATGTGGCCTTGGGCGAGATTGATGACGGAGACCGCGTCGGCGCCCTGGTCGGTTATGTAAGCAAGGGGCTCCGCCCGCGCCGCGCCCATCAGGGCGAGCAGGGCGAAGCCGATACGTGCGATCATTTGCCGGATTCGGCAAGGGTCTTGATATTGTCCAGACCGGCCCGATAGACCCCGCGCACGGCGGCGGCGGAGGCCTCGTCATTCAGTTCGGGCGGGGGATCGTTGAGCATATAGCCGCGATAGAAGGCGCCCTTCCATTCCACCGTCGAGCCGCCCTTGCCATTGTCGAGCACGCTGATGGTCGAGGTGTAGGTGTTCACCGGAAGGACCTTCGGATCGACCTTCGGGATTTCATATTTATAGCTGTGTTCGGCGGCGTCATATTTGTCGAGCACTTCGTCGAAGCTCGGATCGCCCGGCGCTTTCAGCACGACCTTGCGCACGGAGCCGACCTCATTGCCCTTGTCGGCGACGCTGGAAGCGACCGCCGGGTGCCACTTCGACAATCCGTCGAAGTCCTTGATGATGGCCCAGACCTGATCGACCGGCTTGGCGATCTCGACCGTTTCGACGATCTTCTGCCGGGTCGGCCCATGCGCCTGAACAGGCGCTGCGACAATGGCGATCACGGCCGCCGCGAGAGCAAATACTTTCATCCGTCCCTCATTCCAGAATGCCGGACTTGCGCCGGTTCTGAACGCGATATTGGCGGAAAGTCCTGCGGCCTGCCAGTAGAGGGGATGGGGGCCAAGGCCGTTCGAAGGTCGAATTATGCAAAATATAAGAGGATGCGCCGCGGCGCGCGCCGACTATTTGCCCGCGCGACGGTAGAGCCCGGAAAAGGACACGTTCAGGCCGCCGCATTGCATATTGTCCTGCACGAAAAGAACCTCTCCGGCGCGAGCCATGCGCAGGCGGCAGGAGGCGTCGGGCTCCTTGGGATCGGCGTCCTTGTCCGTGAAAACCGCCTGACCGCCCTTGACGAGCAGCGGTCCGGAGAATTCGCCGCTATTGACCGCGCCGCGCTTCACGCGGTCGGGATCGAGCGAGCCGAAGCTTGCGCTTCCCTCGGCCTTCAACCCGCCGCCTGCGGTTTCGATGCTGATGTTGGCCTCGATGCGCTTCCATTTGCCGGCCCAGCTCGTCGGGTCGGTCGCGGCCGGGGCCGGCTCGATGGCCGAGGCAGGAAGCCAGCCGCCTCGGCTTCCCTTGGCGGTTTCGTAATCGACGCAGACGAAATCGCCCTTCGTCACGCCGAGAACGACAAGATCGCCCGGTACGAGATAGGCCTTTTCCTGGCAATCCGCCCCCGTCGAGGGGCAGGCGTTGGCGGCGTCGCCATTCTTGCGGAAATTGACCTTTCCGGCGTCGGCCTTGATTCGGCCGACGTTCAGGGCGGGCGTGTCGGAAAAGGACGCGCCGGAGCAAAACCGGTCTTCGGACGCGGGGGCGGCAAAAGAAGCGCCTCCTATCAAGGAAAAAGCGGCGCCGAGAACGAAGGCCAGTCGCCGCATCGGGATCAAGCCTTCTTGCCGAATTCCGAGGCGCCGCCATGGGCGGCGGACCATTCCGCCGGGGCGTGCAGAAATTTTTCTACCTCGTCCAGCGTCGCGTCGGGCAAATATTTGGTGTCGCGCGCCACTTTCAGCACGTCCCACCAGGTGGTGAGCTGGTGCAGCTCGATGCCGTCCTTGCGCAACTCCGCCCGCGCCTGTGGGAAGATGTCATAAAAGAAGAACACGAAGGTATGGTCGCATTTCTGGCCGGCCTCGCGCAGCGCGGAGCAGAAATTGACCTTGGAGGCGCCGTCGGTGGCGAGGTCCTCGACCAGCAGGGTGCGGGCGCCGTCGGTCACTTCGCCCTCGATGCGGGCGTTGCGGCCAAAGCCTTTGGGCTTCTTGCGGACATATTGCATCGGCAGGCCGAGGCGGTCGGAAATCCAGGCCGCGAAGGGAATGCCCGCCGTCTCGCCGCCGGCGATGATGTCCAGGCTCTCATAGCCGATCTCGCGCTGGATGGTCTTCACCGCGAAATCGAGCAGCACGCTGCGCAGGCGCGGGAAGGCGATCAGCTTGCGCATGTCGGTATAGACCGGGCTGGCCCAGCCCGAGGTAAAGATGAAGGGCTTTTCCGAATTGAACAGGACGGCGCCGACCTCAAGCAGCATTTTGGCCGTTTCTTCGGCGATGAGCTGCTTTTCCAGCGCGGCGGGGGACAGGTCGGACATGCGGGATTCCTTTCGCGGACGGCCTGATTAGAGCCGGAAGCCCCGCGTCGTCAATCGCGGGTTCGCCACACGGCTTGCTCCTTGGCGTGAGACGCGCGAAAAAGGCGCATGACCGATCTCTTCGCCAGCGCCGGACTGGAGCGGGACGCGCCGCGTCCGCTGGCCGAGCGGCTGCGCCCGAAAAACCTGGCTGAAGTGGCGGGGCAGGACCATCTGCTCGGTCCCAATGGCGCGCTGACCCGGCTGATCGAATCAGGCTCGCTCGGGAGCCTGATCTTCTGGGGGCCGCCCGGCACGGGCAAGACCACGGTCGCGCGACTGCTGGCGCATGAGACGAAGCTCAACTTCGTCCAGGCCTCGGCGATTTTCTCCGGCGTCGGCGAGCTGAAGAAGATTTTCGATGAGGCCCGCGCGCGCCGCCGCGTGGGGCAGGGCACGCTGCTGTTCATCGACGAAATCCATCGCTTCAACCGCGCCCAGCAGGATTCCTTCCTGCCGGTGATGGAAGACGGCACCGTCACCCTGATCGGGGCCACCACCGAAAATCCGTCCTTCGAGCTGAACGCGGCATTGCTGTCGCGCGCCCGCGTGCTGACCTTTCACAGTCTCGACGTGGCGGCGATCGAGAAATTGCTGGAGCGCGCGGAGGAGGCCGAGGGCAGGCCGCTGCCGCTTGACGCCGAAGCCCGCGCCAGCCTCGCGATGATGGCGGATGGCGACGGCCGCGCCGCCCTGACCCTGGTGGAGGAAATTTTCCGCGCCGCCCGGCCTGGCGAGATGTTCGACGCCCGATCATTGAGCGAGATCGTCCAGCGCCGGGCGCCGATTTATGACAAGGGGCAGGAGGGCCATTACAATCTCATCAGCGCCCTGCACAAGACCGTGCGCGGCTCGGACCCTTTATCTCGACAGTCTGTATGTATGGACATTGGTATCACTGCGTCCCCCGTAGGACTCCAATTCCGTTGAATTCACAGGCCCGAGGCACTTCGTCGAACCTTGGTACGAGCTTTCGCAGCTGAGCCCCACGCTCTCGTATATGGTGGCGTCGGTTCCCGACAAATTAGAGCAGAGAAACGAGTCATGAGCAGGAGCTCTTTGTTTGAGGTAGATGCGAAGCGCCCGCTTGCTGACAGGCTCCGACCCGCGGTTTTGACGGCGGTTGTTGGTCAGGATCATCTGCTTGGACCCGATGGACCTATAGGGCGCATGGTTGCGATCAATACGCTGTCTTCGATGATCCTCTGGGGGCCGCCTGGAACCGGAAAGACAACCATTGCACGTCTGCTCGCATTGGCGACCGACCTGCACTTCGAGGCGATCTCCGCCATTCAGTCCGGCGTAGCCGACCTCCGTAAGGTTTTCGAGTCAGCCCGGCGACGTCAGGAAGCTGGATCGGGGACCTTGCTGTTTTGCGATGAGATCCATCGCTTCAACCGGGCGCAGCAGGACGCATTCCTGCCAGTGGTCGAGGATGGCGCCATTACCCTCGTAGGTGCGACGACCGAGAACCCCAGCTTCGAACTAAACGGCGCGCTCCTGTCGCGGTGCCGGGTTTTCGTCCTGCGCCGGCTAGACGAACCAGCGTTGGAAACCCTTCTCTCGCGGGCCGAAGAATACATGCAGCAATCGCTACCGCTGACTCCGGAAGCTCGAACTGCGATGGTAGCACTTGCTAGCGGGGACGGGCGCTACCTACTGAATATGGCTGAGCAGATGTTCACGGTCGAAGCAAGTGAGCCGCTGAACGCCGTCGGCATGGGGCGCGTTCTTCAGAGGCGCGTGGCTACTCACGACAAGGCGGGGGACGCGCATTACGATCTGCTGAGCGCGTTCCACAAAAGTCTGCGCGGTTCCAGTCCCGATTCGGCCCTTTATTATGCTGCGCGGTTGATTGTAGGTGGCGAGGCGCCGGAGGCCTTATTTCGGCGGCTGCTGTGCGCCGCCTCCGAAGATGTGGGCACTGCCGACCCGAATGCCATGTTGCAAGTGATCGGAGCGTGGGACGCGTTTGAACGAGTGGGCTGGCCTGAGGGTAAGTTGTTCATGGCTCAAGCTATTTGCTATGTTGCTACTGCCCCAAAGTCAAACGCGTGCTATACGGCATTTTCTGCGGCGCTTGACTTAGCCGAGCGCACTTCTGAGCTTCGTCCGCCCTTAAGTGCCCTAAACGCACCGACTCAAATGATGAAGGAGATGGGATACCACAAAGGTTATATTTATGATCACGATCAGCCGAACGCTTATGGCGCGAATGCATTATTTCCAGAAGCACTTGCAGAGCGTGGGGAACCAGAGTTCTATAAGCCTAACGAACGCGGGTTCGAGCGCGAGATTTTGAAGCGTCTCGCGTTCTGGGCAAAGCTCAAAGCTCAAAGCTGAAGTCGGTCGCAATTTTTTTTTACGTCGACAGCAAAGATCTTGAAGAGTGTTGTTATACTTGATGACAAAACAAGCTTATATATTGAACCTTGCCGACGCTAGGTTTGGGTTCGACCAAGCCGAAATCTTGAAGCTGCCCGAAAAGCAGCGCACCACTCTTAGCAGGAGCGCCCGCCCGCGCTTCCTATATAGCGCTGTAGGGCGGGCGCGATAGCACAATAGCTCCATGCAATTGATTGTTTACAAGTGAGTTTCCGAAGACGTGCTGATTGGGACTCGTTGTTTGCACAACCTTGCGAAACTGCGATTGTAGAGTGCGGCAATTTGCAAAAGTAGTGTTTACGAAATAGGGTTCATTTTGTTTGATCATTTTTTCGCGACGCCGTGGCCATTGACATAAGTGCGTCGAGGTCGTTTCGGATTTTGAGGGCAGTTTTTTCTATATTGGAGATCATTTGCGCTTCTATAAAAGACTTCGTGCTTTCGTCGATAGTCGGCAAAGCCATCCCAATTATCAGCTTGTTGTCTATTATGTCGACCAAAATACCTCGAGAAATTAGAGCGGCCTTGAGCGCAATGCAGGTGGTGATATCTGGCTCGCGTTTTCCTGTCTCAAGCGCGATAAGTGTGCGCCTAGAAATATTGGCGGCATCTGCCAAGTCTGCTTGGGAAAGCTGAAGTAAGCCCCGCGATGCCCTAGAAATATAGGGCATCACAGTCTTTTCCAGTACGTACTGACGCGCTTCAGAGAACTCCGGAAGCCATCGCCACCAGGTGAAGGTTGACGGAGGTATGAGGGCGTTAACGTCGGCGTCTTTCATTTTTGCCATGGATTCGCCATTGACCAAAAGGTGACGAGCGACTGCGAATCATGTACAAAAAGTGCAATCACCGTAGAGGGCCCAATGGCTTTGAGTCTGAGTTCTATCAATCAGCATACCATTTTTTTTGCGAGACAAACGACATGGAGCTGTTCTTCACCAGGGCAAACAGGCTCGAACTCGCCATCTGCGTGGATGGAGAGCCGCTTATGGTCGAGGGGCGGCCCTACGTTCTTCCCAAGGATGCAAGGGTAGCGATGGAAGACGAAGTGGTCCCCGACGGCATGCCCTTTCTTCTCGGTGATGAAGGAGATTACGACAAGGTTATCAACAAGTTCTTCCGTGATCTGCCATTCTTGGGCTGCGGCTCCGTCAATACATGGCGAGCATACGCTCGCGACATCGTTACCTTTTGTCGCTTCCTTTCTGAACGTCGGGGCGGGAAACATTTGCTCAATGCCACGGTAGAGGACGTTCGGCAATACTATCGCACTCGGCGTTTGACCGGTCTCGCAGCGGTAGCCCCCGAGACGTGGAACCGCGGAGTGACCGCACTCCAGAAGTTCTTTGAATGGGCTTTGGAAGAGAAGCGGATTATCGCCGTTCCTTTCACATACAAGACAGTTGTAATGCGGCGACCCGGTACAACTGCAACGCAGCCAGTCCAACACAACACGGCGCTTGAAAGGGTGGGAAGCGATGCCACGATCAAGTGCGTCAGCCTAGACGATTACATCGCTTTCCGGGACATCGGATTGCTGGGTTATTTGCCGGAGGGCGGCCTGGATCCGAATTTCCGCGGCCGCAATCGTCTTCGGAATGCGGCCTTCGCCGAACTCCTCGTCACCACTGGCATCCGGTTGGAAGAGGGAGGATCAATGTTGAAAGAAGAGACTCCGGACGCCGCCGAGAAAAAGTGGTTGGGTTTCCGAAGCTGCAAGATGCGCCTCGCCAAGCTCACTACCAAGGGGGATAAGGGAAGGCCCATCTGGGTTCCCAAGCGGGTGCTAAACGAGCATATCTACCCCTACATCCAGGAGGAGCGCGATAATGCGGTCTGCCGCGCGACCGATTGCGGGGCTTACGAGACCGTTCTAGATGCGCTCCACGTGTCCGCGTGGCGAAGGACCGGGTGCACCATCCAGCAAGCGGGTGGTCGAAGCCAAAAGATTCCTTACGATCAGCTTAGCCCCGGACAGCGGCGCCAGATGTTCTCGCTCGACCACAACAAGCTCGTTGAGCCGGGTTGCCTTTGGCTGACAGAAACCGGAATGCCAACCGCGCTGAACAACTTCGAGGCGGTTTTCGCCAGGGCGTGCAACAGGTGCCAGGGGTTCGGCATTGACCTGTGGATTACGCCGCATGTCCTTCGGCACACCTTCGCCGTCTACATGCTGAGCAATCTCATCAAAGGGGTCCTCGACTGCAGCGAGGGGAAGTATCCTGGAAGTGGAGAGAGCGTTTACCGGAAGGTCATCTCCGATCCGCTCCGAAGCCTCCAGAGGATGCTGGGGCATGCTAGCATCACGACCACTTACAAGTACCTCACATACATCGAAGAATCGGAAGAGCAAATCGACGCCGCAGTCGGTAGCTGGGGCGACCGCCTTGGTTCGCCGTCTGATCATATTTACTCAGAGGAAGCAGCATGACCGGGTCCGATTTCTCTCTTGGCCCCGGAGACTCAAAGGTCTCCCTGCACGATCGGCGGATGACATTTCCGGTTGTGCCGATTCCAGTAGAGAAACCCGACGCCACCTTCATCGGCACCAAGTTTACTGTCGTCTTTGAGGGAAATCGCAGCTACACCGTAAATCTGTCTGACCTTTCCAAACCGCCAATTGGAGGGTTAGTGCGGGACGCCATCCGAGTTCTGTGGGAGGAAAGCCAACCCCTCGGAGCCTATAAATCTCCTGGAGCAGTCAAGGACGCCGTGGCCATCGTGCGGTCATTCGCGCGCTTTGTAATCGAGACGGGATGCGCCGCCCGCATGACGGGACTGGCGGCTATTTCCGTCGCCGATTTCGGGGCTTTCGAGGCATGGCTACGGCAGGGGAGCCCAAAAGAAAGCCCGCGACCCTATCAACGGATGGGTGACTTTCGCCAATTTATACTTTGCGCACAACTGCGCGGCATGGCCTCGGGGGACATCGCTCACCGATTAGGCTACATCGCGGACGGTCCAACTTACAGCGAGAACCAGGGCAAGCGGGATGCTTACAGCCCGCGCGTTGCTCAACAAGTGCGCGAAGGCGCCTGGCAAGATATTGAGGCTGCGGTTAAGCGCATTACCATTGACGGGCCCAGCTTGGCTGCGGCCGGAGAAGACCCGGAACTGAAAAACTGCTGGTCGGACAGCAACGTCGCGTGGGCCATTGCGAGCCAAGGTCTGACCGTCTTGCGCGACAATATGATTTTCTCTCGCCGCGTCAGGGACATGAGCGGTGACCTGACACAATACGATCTCCTCGGGTTGTTCCACCTGGACCTAGCGGACGCGTTCGTAATATCGACGCTATTGTCACTCGAGACGGGGCTGCCGATCGAGAGCGTCGAGGGTCTCAAGGTCGACTGTCTGCAGAACGAGGCCAGGGGCTACGCTGATCTCCGGTACGTCAAGCGCCGCGGGGGCGCGATTACCGAAAAATCCAAGCGGGTCAAGGTAGAAGGCACCAAGTCGCCAGGTGCGCTCATTAAAATTGTGCTTCGCTTGACCCAGACGACGCGGAAGTTCTGTTCTGCTGAGGTTGCGCAGTGGCTGCTCGTCGGGTGCGTCGCGCGGCGTGATGCCAATGGCAGCTCCTTCCGCCACCTGAAGCCTCGTAATAGCCAGTTCGCGGACCGGTTCTGTGCCCGGCACGCGATTGTAGATGACAAGCTCGCGCCGATTAAGACAGTTGCGCGGGTCAGCATGCGCAAGACGTTCAAGGCGGCCCAATACAAAAAGGCGAACGGCCATCTCGCCGACGCCGCCGACGACCACACGAAGTCGGTGCACGCCAACCATTACGCCAACATTCCCGCGCTGGCCGATGTCCATGAGGCCACGATTGCTGCCGGACTAGAGCAGGCGCTGGCCAGCGCTATGGCGCCAACGATTCTCGCCGAAGCCGACGAGAGACGATTCACTGCTGACCCGACCGGCTTGGCAGCGGACCGAGGTCTTTCCGAGGATGATATCCGTGCGGTGGCCGATGGCGAAGGAGATGTGTGGCTGGCCACTTGTCTAGGCTACCACGATTCGCCTTTCGCGGCGCCCGGTGAGAATTGTTGCCCCTGCCCAGTCTGGGGATGTTTATCCTGTAAGAACGCCGTGATCACCACGTCCAAGTTGCCTGCCGTCATTGCGTTCTTGAACCATATCCTCCAGCGGCGCCAAGAGATGGACCTCCGCGCGTGGATTGCGCGCTTCGCGGAGGCGTACCACCGCATCACCAAGGACATTCTGCCTCGGTTTCCTGAGCGCGAAGTTGTGTTGGCCAGAGCAATTGCTGCCGCCGACGTAGAGCTCGTCTGGCTGCCTGCCGAATTCACCATGACCGTGTGATCCATGCAATACTTTGCGGCCGATCTTCAATTACTTCAATCCAAACATTGGTCCGACGACGCGCCGGTTCTGCCAGAGAACAAGTTCCTGGACGATAAGCCTGACGCTCCAAGGCCGCGATTCGGAGAGGAGCAATGGAACCTGATTGGCGCCATAGCGAGGAATAATATTTCAGATCGTCGTTGCGTCGCTGACTTCACGAATTTCTCAGACCCCGTGCGACGACTCACGGTTAAAGAACTCGCCATGCAGAGGCTCAACACACCGATCGCCTCCCTTTACAGCAAACCGGGCTGCATGGATCCAGTATCGGTTCGTGCCTTGATCATGAATCTTCGCAAGTTCTTCAGATTTATGGATAAACTAAACGTCAAAAGACTATTGGATATAACTCAAGATAATCTTAATAATTATTTAAAGATACTTAATGATTCCAGTACGAACAAAAGTACGATGCAAAAAAATATTGTTGTAATTTATTGGCTGCACGACGCGCGCGACTTTTTGTCCTTCGATTGGGTCCCGTTCAAGCCTTGGGGCGGCATCCCGCCGCATAAGGTCGTCGGCGGAAAAAAGAATAGCGAAAATAAAACTCCACGCATCCCTGAGGAAACAATGGGGCCGCTGCTACGGTGGGCCCTGTTATATGTAGAGCGGTTTTCAAACGACATCATTGACGCATCCAGAGTCTACGGGGATCAAGTAGGCGGGACAATTCTTACTGCCAAGAGGACCAGCCTGAACGAATACAGGTTGAAGCTGGAGTCATGGCTAGAGGACTGCCGCCGATCAGGAAAAAGGCTACCTGGTCATGCGGGCGATCACCCCGAGCTAAACATTCTCCGTATCGCTAAATTGTCGGGGCTGCCCAACCAAGCGGCTTATAAGCTCCGGCTTCGCCTTGAGGCGGCAATCCCGACACTCGGGATCGACAATGGAAGGATACCAGTGGCTGTTTCTGTTCTTCCAGAGACCGGAAAACCTTGGCGCGGTGACTTCACCGAGTGGGACGTTTTGAGCGAGTGCAAGGCTCTGATCACAGCCTGCTACATCGTCTGCGCTTACCTTTCGGGGATGCGGGACGGCGAGGTTCAGGACATACGGCGCGGGGCATATAGGCCGACACGAGACGAAACTGGGCAGATCATACGTCACAAGGTCGTCAGCCGGCGGTCCAAAGGCCGCGCTATAAAGCGGACCTGGGTAATCATTGAACCAGTGGCAAAAGCCATAGAAGTCATGGAGCAGCTGACGCAAACCATGCTGCCATCCGTAAGACGAAGCAACTTTCTGTTCGTGCAAATTCGCCCGAAGTCTTCCAACCCCACTCTTAAGGCGATGATCAATGTCTACATCGGGAAGTTCATCAAGACTATCAATAGCCAAACTCAGCCGCGTCTCGTTAAGCTTGGAATCCCCGCCATCTCGGTAGGCACTTCGGATGATCCTATCAAGATCACCACCCGAATGTTCCGACGCACCGTGGCGTGGCACATCGCCAACCGCCCGTTTGGCGTGGTGGCGGGAATGATCCAGTATGGGCACGCCTGCGAGATTACGTTCGAAGGTTACGCAGGCAGCTCAGAGAGCGGCTTTCGTGCCGAGGTTGAAGCCGAACGGGAAACCGCACGACGCATCGACATCCTCGAAATCTACGAGGACTATAAGCGAGGCGTAAAGCCTGCAGGCCCGATGTCAACGGAACTTGAGGCGGAGTTCAAAAACATCAGAGAGCAGCTCGGTGACTTTCGAGGGAAGATTGTAGACGATCGACGCCGCATGAAGATGCTAGAGCATCTGCGCATCCGCCTCTTCCCCGGCATGATGGCGGACTGCTTTTTTGAACCGAAGGACGCGGCCTGCTTGAGTCATCTCAAGGAGAAAGACCGCAAGCAACCGGTTGCAGGCATATGTGACCCGAACTGCCGCAATGCCTGCTGGCTGAAGAAGCACTTATCCGTTTGGGAGGGGAGCCTTGCCGATGTGCAGCGGCTGGCCGCCCGAAACCGCATCTCCCCCATCCAGAGAAAGATTCTGCGGGACAAGGCCAAGGAGTACAGGGCGGGTATCACCAGCATCCGGGAGGCTTGCCATGCCGGTTAACAGGGAGAATGCGGAGGCGCTTCGGGCCGCCATGACCACTATGCTAGCCATGGCGGAAGAGGACGGGTTCCGTTCCCTGACCTGGAACAACGTTTGCGCTACGGCGGGAGTGCCAAGGGCCACCGCGTCTCGGGCCATAGACATTATCGCGGAGTGGAAGGCCTCTGTCGCTGCCTTAAGGAGTCAAGCGGCATCCCCGAAGGAGCGCGGGCCAACGTCCTCCATCGAGCACAAAGCGGCGCGGGATGCCGTGATCATTGCGGCGCTCCGGCAGACGGTGCGAACAATGGGGGACCATATCCAAGCGCTGACGCTCGCGCTGGCCAAGAAAGACGCGTTGATTGCTACCCTCAAGGGCGAAAGCGGCCGCGACATCGTCATCATGCCGGTCGACAGGCGCTCATGACCGCGTCGTTAAGCCCAAACTTCGTGGCCGTAATCGACCTTTCCTTGAGGCTAAGGACCGGGCGTGGCAGGCGTCGCCGGCGAAACACTGCAAGGCGGCGTCCGAGTGGCAACTGGCATTTCAGCGACAGCTCGTCGACCGTGAAATTCGCTGAGGGTGGCAGATATTTTGGGGTTTGCGCCGATTTTGCGTATTCGTTTTCGCAAGGTTTTTCGTCGTGATCGCACAAAAGCTTGCGAATTCGCGCGCTGGCGCGCGCGAAGCCTTTCCCCGGCGGCCGCGGCCGCCAAGCGCGCTCATCGGACAGTGGATGCTCCCGACGCGCTCGCGCGCTGTCGGGAAACTATTGGCGCAAAAGCCTGAAGACACCGACAAGCTCTACGCCTTGCACTCGCCCGAGGTCGAGTGCATCGGCAAGGGCATGGCCGTCACCAACGCCCGCGCCGCCGGCGGCCAGTTCGTGCTCGGCGCCCTGGCCCGTCCCGGCAACCCTTATGACGGCCATACCCTTGCCGACCAGATCGCCCAGGTCGGATCACGGGCGTAAAAATCAAGCGCGTCTACGTCGACCGCGGCTATCGCGGCCACAAGCATTCTGGCCCCGCCTAGGTCTATGTGTCGCATACGAGAGGCATCGCTTCGCCGACGATTCGACGAGAGCTCAGACGCCGCAACGCCATCGAGCCAGTGATCGGCCATCTCAAAAGCGACGGGCTGCTTGAGCGCAATCATCTGAAGGGCGCAAAAGGCGACGCGATCAACGCCATCCTGTGCGCTGCCGGGCACAATCTCCGCCTGCTGCTGGCCTAGCTCAGGACTTTGCGCCTCGCCATCATCGTCCTCGTCGTGAGTCTAAACGCCGACGAGCCATCCCCACGTCACGTTCTCCCGGTGGCCTGACGTCGAAAAACGCAAAGCTCTTCAAGCCGCAGAACAGCACGATTGTCCGATCGTGGTGGGCATTTATTGCGGACCGTTTTTCATGGGTCTTGGCGAAGGCCGCGCGCATCAGATATCCGCCCGAGGCCTTGCAAAATACCACGCCGACAGCGACGACGGCCGCGCCCTTTTTGGCATGTGCTCGCTTCGGCCCGTTTCGCCGGGAATCCTTAGCTTGACAGTTTCCCCGCCATGGCTTTGCGTCGCACCGATTTCACTCGTCGAGGCTGGTCGCATGACACTGGTTGCTGCATGGATGGATTGGACCGACCAAAAATCGCCACGGTTGCTTTGCCAGTCAGACAGCCGGCTCTCCAACACGGCGACGAAAGACAAGATCACGGATCGGACTTCCAAGCTGTTTCGCCTGCCGCTCAACCTCCATCGAATGTCCGACCAAGACTTCGCGACCGCCGGCGGCTTGCGGGCGCCTTATTTTTCGTCATCGGTAGGGATGGGCTATTCGGGGGATACGATTCTCGCGCTCGACGTCATAAATGTCCTATCTCAGACGTTGCCGAATCTTGCGAGGCAAGACGAGCGGGAGGAACTATTGAACTGGGAGGAGATCGTCCAGCACGCACACGTCGTGATAGACGGAATCGTCAAAGGTTACGAAGGCATCGTCGACATCCAGACAGAAATTCTGATTTTCGGTGCGCGCCCGGCGGCGGCGGACTTCCGCAAGCTGGGCGCCCACCACTTCATAATCAAATCCGGACGGATAATTGCAACGGACGTCGATCTTTACAACGACAATTGCTTCGCCATCGGCTCCGCAGCCCCGCAATTCAGGGCCGAAGCCAAGGTGCCGGTCGCACTTTGGAGGCAGTATCGAGACGCGAAAAACCTTTACGAAAGGGCGACACCTGAGCAACATGACGGCCGCGAAATCGATCTTTGGAGCGCCCGGAGGGACATTTGCGACCATTACAAGAACGCCTTTTCGAGCGTAGTGAACTCTACCAATCGGACTGTCGGCGGTTCGATACAGATGATCGAGACCACCCCCGATTTCATGGTGGCGCGGAAGCGTAAATTGGGCGACCTGTTCGACCTTCCTGGAATCCACCAGGTCGGAGATTTCTCCGTCGCAGTTGTGACCGAGTTGTAAGCCAAATGGTGCGCATGGCCGCTCGAAATCGCGAAAAAGCAAAGGCCGCTCAGGATTGCTCCCTCGCGACCTTTGAGCCCGTAGCAAGCTAGGGGTGGGTGATGCTCATGTTATGGCGCAGCTGCCGAAAAATTAAAGGCGAAGCCGCCAGCGCAACCGTTTTTTGACGGGTGTTTCGCAGCGCCAGACTCCGCACAATAGGCTCACTTTATGTTCGAACGGCCGGGCTGCCGCGCGCGAGATGCGAAAAACCATCGCGCCGACCAGGACCAAAAACCCGACAAAAAAGCAATTATTCAGCTGTAGAACTTGGCGCAACCTGCCCGCAAAAGGCAAGCCACCAGCGGTAAGAACGAAATGAAAACAAGTTGCTTGCGCCGCGCCCGCAGGAATGGCTATGACTCACGTAAGAACGAAAGCGAAATTGATATTCAAGAAAATGGCCGGTCAAAAACAAAAGATTGCCCCCGGACGAGGAATTGCTGATGAAGGCTTTCGAATTTGACCACCAACTGATCGACACATACGCTCGATTTTCCCGGTCCTTCAGCACTATCCGGTCCCCCGACATCGCCGAAGAAATCAATCGCCAGTATGACGCTGGCCGATTCTGGCCGGACGCTTTGCTCTCGCTCAACCCGCGATTCCTGCCAGGACCGACCATCGACGACCTCGTCGCCTCCGGCGATCTCGACGAAGCCACCGGGAAAATCTTCCGATTCGGCGCCGATCCGCTGCGTTTTCACCGCCACCAGGGACAAGCGATCGCGAAGGCCCGCGCCGGGCAGAGTTATGTCGTCACCACCGGCACCGGTTCGGGCAAGTCGCTCTGCTTCTTCGTTCCGATCGTCGACGCCATCTTGCGCGCCCGCAAGGCGGGACGGCCACGGCGGACAAGCGCCATCATCGTCTATCCGATGAACGCGCTCGCCAACAGCCAGATCAAGGAGATAGAGAAATTCATCTCCCAGTCCGGCCTGGCTGATGACATCAAGCCCGTCGTGCGGCGCTACACCGGCCAGGAAAGCCAGGAGGAGAGGCAACGCATCGCCGCCAATCCGCCCGATATCCTGCTGACCAACTTCATGATGGCCGAACTGCTGCTAACCCGTCAGGACGACCTCGACGCCAAGGTCGTCGATAACGCCAGCGGCCTCGAGTTCCTCGTGCTCGACGAACTCCACACCTACCGCGGCCGTCAGGGCGCCGATGTGGCAATCCTCGTCCGTCGGCTCCGCAACCGCTGCGCGCTCGACAAACCCCTGATTTGCATTGGCACATCAGCGACGATGGCCAGCGAAGGCTCGGATACGCGCCGGGCCCAGGCCGTCGCCGACGTGGCTTCTCGCCTATTCGGCGCAGCGATCGGTCCAGACGCGGTCATCGACGAATCGCTCGACCGGGCGACCGACGACCGGCTCACTCTCTCCGACATACGTCCCAAGCTCGCCCAAGCTCTGACCAGTGATCTCCCCGACGACTTGTCTGACGCCGTACTGAAGCGGCATCCACTCGCGATTTGGGCGGAGCTGGCGATTGGTCTCGACGACGGCCAGACCCTCAAACGCAAGAAGCCCATTCCGTTCGAGGTAGCCGTCCAGCTGCTCTCCGACGACAGCGGCGTCGCCGTCGACATCTGTCGGACCAGCTTCGAACAATTTCTGACGCGCGTCAGCCTGCCGGAAACAGAAAGAGGCGGCCTGGGCGCGGCGGCGTTCATTGCTTTCAAGCTGCACCGGTTTATTTCCGGCGCCGGCGAAATCTACACGACTTTGGCCGCCCGCCCGCGCCGCGTCCTGTTCGACGGCCAGCTCGAGGATCCTGAAGCGCCCGGTAATCGGCTCTATCCGACCCGCTTCTGCCGTGAATGCGGACAAGAGGTCCATGTCGTCACCAAGCTCCAGGACGACGACGGCGTGCGCTTTCTGCCGCGCAGCATCGACGACACTCCCATTGATGGCGACGAGAGCGAAGTCGCGGGCTACTTGACGCCGACGGCAAATGGCGATCCGAACTACGTCTTCGACGGCACGATCGACAATTATCCCGAAGACTGGCGCGAGGAACGCGGCGGAATCGAACGTCTGCGCAGCAACCGAAAGGGCCGCGAGCCGGTCATGATGACGGTCGCCACCGACGGACGGTACGACACGTCAGGGCGGCCGTTCTGGTTCATCCCCGGCAAGTTCGGCTTCTGCCCCTGTTGCCAGCACCAGCCGGTGTCCGGGATGCGCGAACGCAGCAAGCTCGCCGGCCTGTCCGGCGAAGGCAGAAGCTCGGCGACAACCCTGCTCGTTTCGACCGCCCTCGAATGGATGAACAGACCGGAAAGCGGCGTTCCACAACAAAAGCGCAAGCTGCTCGGCTTCACCGACAACCGCCAGGACGCTGCATTGCAGGCCGGCCATTTCAACGATTATCTTTTCGTCAGCCTTTTGCGCGGCGCGATCTTGCGCGCGGTCCTCGACGCCGGCGAAAGCGGCATGACCGAGGACGAATTCGGACTGCGCGTCGTCAGGGCGCTCGGCTTCACCGCCGCCAACAAGGAGGCCCGCATCCACTGGATGCTGGACCACGAGGCCGGCGCCGTCGTGCGTGAGGACGCGCAGCGCGCATTGCAGAAGGTCATCGCCCATCGGGTATGGACCGACCTGCGCCGTGGCTGGCGGTTCACCAATCCGAGCCTGTCGGTGCTCAAGCTCATCGATGTCGAATTCATAGGACTCGACGACATCGCCGGCGACCTCGAAAGCCTCGTGGCGATCCTGCCCGATTTCGCCAATCTCGACCTCGACAAGCGCAAGAAGACGCTCAAGGATATTCTAAGCGCCATGCTCGAAGGCCTCGCTGTCGGCACCGAAGCGCTCGACCTGACTGTGCTCGACACCGTCGCCCAGAAATCCCGCAACCTGCTACGTGCCCCGTGGGCCATCGACCAAAAGGAAAATCCACGCAGCCGGACCAACCTGCACCTACAAGCACCCACCGTCGGTTTGCGCGAGGAGCAGACCATCCTGCGCGGCGGCCACAATTCGCGCATCGCCCGCCTCGTCAACCGCAAGAGTATTCTCGGCGTCAAACTCAAGAGGGATGACTACCTCGCCTTCATGACAGGCCTGCTCCAACTCTTCGCGCGCGAAGGCCTTGTCACGGCAGTCGACGTCGAGGCCGACCAGCAAGGCTGGCGGCTGTCGCCGTCCGCCGTGCGCATTGTGCCCGGCGAGGCCGTGCGCAACGGTGGCGCGCAGGGCAACCGTTATTTCCATGAGCTCTACAACGCCATTGCCGAAGACCTAAAACAGGGGCGCAGCTCTTTCTGGGGGCTCGAAGGCCGCGAACACACGGCGCAAGTGTCGCAAAAACAGCGCGAATGGCGCGAATGGCGCTTCCGCTTTGAAGACGACGACCGTAAGAACCTCAAGGACAACATCGCCGAGATCAAAGCAGCGGGCGAATCCGACCAGTTCCTGCCAGCGCTGTTTTGCTCGCCGACCATGGAGCTCGGCGTCGACATCTCAGCGCTCAACGCGGTCTATTTACGCAATGTGCCGCCGACGCCAGCCAACTATGCGCAACGGGCGGGTCGCGCCGGCCGCTCGGGCCAGGCGGCGTCGATCATCACCTATTGCGCCGCCCAGTCGCCGCACGACCAGTATTTCTTCGAGCGGCGCAACGAGATGGTGGTTGGCGTCGTGCGGCCTCCCGCGCTCGACATCACCAACGAAGAGCTCGTCCGTTCACACCTTCACGCCGTCTGGCTCGCCGAGGCGAAACTCGCGCTATCGCCAGACATTCCTGAGATTCTCGACCTCAAGCAGCCCGATTTCCCGCTCAAGCAGAAGGTCGTCGAAATCATCGACCAACCGTACCTGGCGACGCGGGCGGTCGCACCCATGCAGCGCGTGCTGGACCAAATCCTGGCGTCGGTCGGAGGTCGTCCGCCGGCATGGCTGGCCGACCGCACTGACTTCGTGCGCGAGGTCGCGACTGCGGCGCCCAAAGAGTTCGACCGCGCCTTCGATCGCTGGCGCGAACTTTACAACTCTGCGCGCACCCAGCTGACGACAGCCAACGCCCAGTCTGAGATCACCGGTCTTTCGGGAGCGGACCGCCGCAAGATCAAGGCCGCGCAGATGCAGGCGAGCGACCAGATCGCGATCCTCGAGCAGGGCAAGGCGACCAGCGGTTCGGACTTCTACTCATACCGCTATCTCGCAACCGAGGGCTTCCTGCCGGGCTACAATTTCCCGAGGTTGCCGCTCTACGCCTTCATCCCGGGCGAAGGCAGGCAGGGCGCTTTCCTGCAGCGCGCGCGATTCCTTGCGATCGCGGAGTTTGGGCCCCGCAGTCTGATCTACCACGAGGGCCGCGCCTATCGCGTCATGAAGGCCAAGCTCCCGCCGGAAGTGCGAACCGGCGATGGTTCCGAACTCGCGACCAAGGATATCTATATTTGTCCGAACTGCGGCGCGTGCCATGAAGGCAGCGTCGAGCGCTGCCATGCCTGCAATGGCCCCATGGCTGGCGAAGATCCTGTCAAAGGCACGCTGCGCATCGACAACGTCGAGGCCGCCCCCACCGAGCGGATCACCGCCAACGACGAGGAGCGTGTGCGCCAGGGCTTCGAGATCCAGACAGTCTTCGCTTGGCCGAGAAAGAATGGTCGCGTCCAGGTCACGGAGGGCGACTTCCGATGCGATGACGTGTCCATCTTGGCGCTGCAATATGCGAACAGCGCAGAGATCAGCCGCATCAACAAAGGCCTGAAGCGCCGGAAGAACCAGACCGTCTATGGCTTCAACATCGACTCGCGCACTGGCTACTGGGCGAAATCGGACGACGAAGATCCTGACGTAGACCTGCCGCCCGACGTCGAGCGGCCGGTTCGCATCGTGCCGATCGTGCGCGACCGCAAGAACGCCCTTCACATCCGGTTCAGGGAGCCCGAAGCCTACGAACCGTCGACGATCGCCACCGTGCAGCACGCACTGATGCGCGGCATCGAAGTCGTCTACCAGCTTGAAGAGGGTGAGATCCTGGGAGAGCCTTTGCCCTCGCGAGGCGACCGTCGCGCCATCCTGACCTATGAGGCGACCGAAGGAGGCGCCGGCGTTCTCAACCGGCTCGTCGAAGACCCAGACGCAATCGGCAAGATTGCACGCGAAGCCCTCAAATTGATGCACTTCGACAAGGTCGACGAGGCGATCGCCGCCGGCGACGCCAGCCTTTTGGTTGACCACGAACACGAAGCTTGCGTGCGCGGCTGCTACCGCTGCCTGCTCTCCTATTTCAACCAGCCCGATCACGAATTGATCGACCGCATCAGCCCCGAGGCCAAACAACTGCTCGTCGATTTGGCGCGCGGCCAAGTCGTGCTGGCGGCGCCAGGCCCGCGGCCGGAATCGCCCGACGGCTGGCGGGCCGCCTTCAACGATGCGGGCATTCCCGACCCCGATGCCGACGCCGTCCAATTCGCGGATCAATCCATGGATTACGTCTGGCGCAGCCATTTCGTGGCGGCCTGTAAGGCGCCGATCGGCGACACGGCGCGCAACATCGCCGAGAGCAAAGGTTGGACGGTTTTCGAATTGCCCGCGAACCCGTCTGAAAACATCCCCGCGGCAATGATTCTGAGCCTGACGGAATGACCCAATGACCATGAACTTTTCGCCCGGCGATCTCGTCCGCGCCCGCGGCCGCGAGTGGGTGGCGCTGCCATCCCCGCGCGAGGGCGTTCTCGCCCTTCGCCCTCTTTCAGGCAGCGAAAACGACACCATTGTCCTCGATCCGGCGCTCGAACTCCTGCCCGTCGAGCCGGCGCGGTTCGACCTGCCGGCGGACGCTGCGCCGACGGTGCAGGCGAAAGCCGCGCTGCTCGCCGACGCCATGCGACTGACGCTGCGGCGCGGCGCCGGACCATTCCGATCGGCGGCGCAACTTGCCTTCGAGCCGAGGACATATCAGCTCGTGCCACTCTTGATGGCGTTGCGGATGCAGGCGCCACGGATTCTGATCGCCGACGACGTCGGCGTCGGCAAGACGATCGAGGCGGGGTTGATCCTGCGCGAACTCATGGATCGCGGAGAACTCGACGCGTTTTCGGTACTATGCCCGCCGCATCTCGTCGAGCAATGGGTCGGCGAACTCAAGTCCCGCTTCGGCATCGAAGCAGTCGGCGTCACGTCGGGAACAGCTGCGCGTCTTGAACGGGGCCTGCCAATCGCCCAGACGCTGTTCGACGCCTATCCGTTCACCGTTGTCAGCCTCGACTACATCAAGGCCGACAAGCGGCGTGAAGGATTCGCCCGCGCTTGCCCCGACCTCGTCGTAGTCGACGAGGCCCACGCCTGCGTCGGCACGCATAAGGGCAAGCAGCAGCGCTTCGAGCTCCTGTCCGGCCTCGCCGCCGATCCCGAACGGCGGATGATCCTGCTGACCGCGACGCCGCACTCCGGTGATGAGGACGCTTTCAGCCGCCTGTTGTCTCTGATCGATCCGGATTTCGCATCGCTGAACTTCGACGACGCCAGGTTTCGAGAGCGGCTGGCGCGGCATTTCGTGCAGCGCAGGCGCATCGACATCACCTCAGGCGACTGGGGCGAGGATCAAGCCTTCCCGAAACACGAGACAGCAGACTTTTCCTACCGGCTTTCGCGACCACATCTCGATTTCCAGGAAGCCGTCATCGACTATTGCCTCGGCGTCGTGTCGAAGGCGGGCTCCGGCTTGCGCGAACGCCGCCTGGCGTTCTGGGGCACTCTCGCGCTGATGCGCTGTGTCGGCTCATCGCCAGCCGCAGCGTTGAGCGCGTTGCGCAACCGGGCATCGAACGAGAGCGATCGCCTCGAGACGCAGATTTACGACGAGGATGGCGACGACGAAGACGCCGTTGACCTCGAACCCGGCGCGGTTTTCAACCTCGATCCGGCGCTGCAGGCGCTGATCGACCGCGCAGAAGGGCTGCTCAAGAGCCCCGATCCCAAGCTTACCGCCCTGATCGATGCCTTGACGCCGCTTATCAAAAATGGCGCTAACCCGGTCGTCTTCTGCCGTTATCTCGCCACGGCCGAATATGTGCGCAACGCCCTGCGCAAGGCGTTTCCGAAGCTCACCGTCGAGGCGGTGACCGGCGTGCTGACGCCCGACGAGCGCCGCGACCGCGTCGCCGACATGGCGCCAGCCGACGACGCCAAGGAAACCCAACGCCTTCTCGTCGCCACCGACTGCCTGTCGGAAGGCATCAACCTGCAACTGCTGTTCGACACCGTCGTCCACTACGACCTGTCTTGGAACCCGACCCGCCATCAACAGCGGGAAGGGCGCGTCGACCGCTTCGGCCAGCCGGCCAAGGTGGTCCGCTCGATCATGATGTTCTCCCCCGATAGCGCCATCGACGGCGCCGTGCTCGAAGTCATCCTCAACAAAGCGAAGAAAATCCGCGAGGCGACCGGCATCACTGTTCCCTTGCCGGACGACCGCGGGCCGCTCACCGACGCATTGATGGCGGCGGTGATGCTGCGCCGCGGCGGCGTGCAGCAACTCGCCCTCGACCTGCGCCTCGAAGACGGCGCCAAGGCGATGGACGCGCGCTGGCGCGACGCCATGGAAAACGAGAAGAAATCCCGCGCCCGCTTCGCCCAGAATGCGATGAAACCGCAGGAGGTCGTGCCGGAATGGCAGAAGGTCAAGACCTTCCTCGGCTCACCGGCTGACGCGAAAGTCTTCGTCGAGCGCGCCATGTCGCGCTTCGGCGTGCCGGTCGAACACAAGAAATCTCTGCTCCTCGCTCATGTCCACGCGCTCCAAACGGGCTTACGGGAACGATTAGAGCAGGGCGGCCTCGCTGGCACGGTTCGTCTCGCTTTAGCCGAGCCGGCTCCATCCGGCGCAACGCTGTTGACCCGCACCCACCCGCTGACCGCGACCCTTGCGGAAGCCCTGGTCGAAGCCTCGCTCGAACCGGAAAGCCTGACCAATCTCGGCGTTGGCCGCGTTGGCGCCTGGCCGACGCCGGCGGTGCAGCAGCTGACCCGTCTGGCGCTGTTGCGCATCCGCTTCAAACTGACCATCCACGCTCGCAAGGAGCGCCTGCTGCTCGCGGAAGAAGCGGCGCTGGTCGCAATCCAGGGTCAATCGATTGTTGCTGACGGCGAAGCGGCGCGCGGCCTCATCAACACGCCCGCTGCCGCAGATCTCGCGCCGGTGGCCCGCGACCGGTTCATCGGTAAGGCCAAGGATGACTTGCAGAACCTGCTCGACGGCCCGTTGGCTCAATTCGTCAAGACGCGGGCGGAGCAGCTCATGCGCGACCATGCGCGCCTGCGCGCCGCGGCAGGCTCCTCGTCGCGCGTCACCGTCGATGCCGTCATGCCGCCCGATGTCATCGGGCTCTTCGTCTTGATTCCGAGCGAGGTCTGAGTCATGGCCCGCAAACCCGTCACCGACATGTCGGCGTGGCCGTCGCTTACATTGGAAGGAAGCCTGATCGCGCCTGCCATGGTCGCGCAGATTTCCCAGCCCAAGGAGGACGGCGACACGCGCGAAGGCTACGGCGTCCGCAAGGGCCTGACCATCCGTGACGAGATCTCAACCGCCTTCCGTGTCGGCCAATCGCACTATGACGCCTTCGCCAAGCTCGACAATCCGTCACTTGAAGCGACGAAGCGCTTCGTCCGCGACTTCCTGAAGGAGACCTTCGGTTTCGACGATCTCGCGCCACACGCCGGCGCGGTCGCATTCGTTGCCGGCGAGCGCGCGCCGGTCGTGGTCGCGCCGCGCAGCGATGACAAGCTCGACCGCCGCAGCCCAACGCTATCGATCGAACGGTCGCTGTCGCCGGCCTTCGCGCTGCAAGACTACCTCAACGACCACGACAACGCGTTGTGGGGCCTCGTCACCAATGGCGCAACGATCCGGCTGATGCGGGACAACGCCTCGCTGACGCGGCCGGCCTATATCGAAGCCGATCTTGCCCAAATCTTCGCCAATGAGGACGCCGCCTCCTTCGCGGCCCTGTGGCTGCTTATCCACCGCAGCCGTTTCGGCGTCGCCGGCGCCCCGGCGTCCGACTGCGCGCTGGAACGCTGGCGCGATGCAGGCGCCCGAGAGGGCGAGGCCGCCCGCGACCGCCTTGCCGATCAGGTTCGGGAAGCGCTCAAAATTCTGGGTTCAGGCTTTCTCGAAGCCAATCCGGATCTCTCATCAAAACTGAAATCCGGCGAGCTCGACCTGACCGAATGGTTCAACGAACTGCTTCGTCTGGTTTATCGCCTGATCTTCCTCATGGTGGCCGAGGATCGAAACCTCCTCCATCCGGAAAAGGCCAAGCCGGAAGCGCGCAAGCTTTACGCAGACGGCTACGGCTTCGCCACGCTCCGCGCCCAGTGTTTCCGCGCTGCAACCTGGGACCGGCACCACGACCGCTATGAAGGGATTAAGGTCGTCTTCCGCGCCTTGACCCATGGCCAGGACGCACTCGCCCTTCCCGCTCTTGGCGGTCTTTTCAGGGAAGACAAATTACCACACCTCGAAACTGCGCGCCTGCGCAACAAGGCCTTCATGGCGGCGCTCTACCACCTGTCGTGGCTTTCCGAGAAAGCCGGCATGGTTCCGGTCAACTGGCGCGCGATGAAAACCGAGGAATTGGGATCAGTCTACGAATCCCTCCTCGAACTGCAGCCGCAGCTCGGCAATGACGGCAAGACGCTCGTCTTTGCCTCAGAAGCAGCCGAGCAGAAGGGCAACCAGCGCAAGACGACAGGTTCCTATTATACGCCGGACAGTCTGGTTCAGGCTCTGCTCGACACCGCGCTCGATCCCGTCCTCGACAAGATCGAAGCCGAGGCCGCCGAACCGGCAAAGGCCCTGCTGAAACTCGCTGTCATCGACCCGGCCTGCGGCTCGGGCCATTTCTTGCTCGGGGCTGCCAGCCGCATCGCTGCCCGTCTGGCCCGAATCCGCGCCGAGGGCGCGCCCTCCCTCGCCGATTTCCGCCATGCGCTACGCGACGTCGCCCGCAATTGTATCTATGGCGTCGATCGCAATCCAATGGCGGTGGAGTTGACGAAGGTCGCGCTCTGGATCGAGACTGTCGATCCAGGCCTTCCTCTGGGCTTTTTTGACGCGCAGATCCGCTGCGGCGACGCGCTGCTCGGCGTTTTCGATCTCAAGGTTTTGCAGGAAGGAATCCCTGACGCCGCCTACAAGCCGCTGGCCGGCGACGACAAGGACACCGCGAAATATTACCTGCAAACCAACCGTGCCGCGACATCAGGCCAGGGTGGTTTTGATTTCGGCGCAGGCCAGGCCGCCATGCCGGAAATCCAGCCGTTGGCCCTGGATTTCTCAGCCTTTCACGATCTTCCTGAGGATAGCGTCGACCAGATCACCGCCAAGGCCGCGCGCTTCAAGGACCTGCGCAAACAATCATCCTTCGTCCGCGCCAAAGCCGCAGCGGACCTCTATATCGCGGCCTTTCTGTTGCCGAAAATCGGGGGCGCGCCGTCAGGAGCCACGGCCCGCAGCATACCCACGACTGAAGAGCTCTGGATGGCGCTCAATCAGGGCAAAATCCGGAACGCGATGTTGGATGCTCCCAAAGCGGCACGCCATGCTCGGGCCTTCCACTGGCCGCTCGAATTTCTGGATGTGATGCAGCGCGGCGGGTTTGATGTCGTTCTTGGAAATCCGCCATGGGAACGGATCAAGCTGCAGGAACAGGAGTTCTTTGCGGCCCGCAGCCCGGAGATCGCCAACGCACCAAACAAGGCCGCTCGCGATCGGCTAATCAAATTGCTGGCCGCCGCACCCGAGGGCAGCGCCGAACGAGGCTTACATAACAACTTTACTTCCGCCAAGCGAGACGCAGAAGCGGCCAGCGAGTTTGTCCGCTTAGCGATGGAAGATGGCGGACGCTTTGCGATGACAGGCCGAGGCGATGTCAACACATACGCGCTGTTCGCCGAGTTATTCCTGACGCTTGCATCGGATCGCGGCCGTGCCGGTGTGATCGTGCCGGCCGGCATCGCAACAGATGCGACGACAGCAGCGTTTTTCGGAGAACTGATCTCAAGAGGGCGTCTGGCGAGCTTGCTTTCGCTTGAGAATGAAGAATTCGTCTTTCCCAACGTTCACCACGCATTTCGATTTGCGCTTCTGACGCTTCAAGCCTCGAACTCAAATGCGAGGCCTGAATTTGTTTTTTTTGCGCGACAACCTGGTCAACTATTTGATGTTGATCGACGATTTTCTTTGTCACCGGCAGACATCGTTCGTATCAATCCCAACACCAAGACTGCGCCGGTCTTCCGCTCACGCGCTGACGCCGAGCTCGCGACCAAGATCTACGGCCGAGTCCCGGTGTTGATCGACGAGAGTAAGGGGCCGAACGGCAATGCTTGGGGAATGTCGTTCGCGCGCCTGTTCGATATGTCAAATGACAGCAATCTATTTCGCACCGCCAAGCAACTTGAGGAGGAAGGCTTCGCCCGCGAAGGAGTGGATTGGACGCATGACGCCGAGCATTTCGTGCCGCTTTATGAGGCAAAGATGATTCATCAATTCGACCATCGCTGGGCTACCTTCGATGCCAGCGAGAGCCGTGATGCGACCTTCGATGAGAAGGCTCGCGCCAATTTTGAAGCGGAGCCGCGCTACTGGGTGCCTAAGAACGAAGTAGTAGGCCGCTTGACCGAAAAAGGTTGGTCCGGCGGCTGGCTTATTGGCTGGCGACGGATTTCCGGTATCGAGAAAATCAGAACCGTGATCGCCTCCGCCACCCCAGCAGTCGGGATGGGTGACAGCATCTTCCTCATGTTACCTACCAAGGAGAAAAGCCCCAATTTAAGTGCAGCGCTCTTGGGCTGTCTCTCGTCCATGACGTTCGACTTCACCGCGCGCACAAAAATGGGGGGAACAAACCTTAACTATTTTATCATGGAGCAGCTTCCAGTCCTCCCGCCGTCTGCTTATAGCGAATACGCTCTCGCCTACATCACGCCGCGAGTATTGGAACTAACATATACTAGCCATTCGATGGAGCAGTTCGCGCGCGACCTGGGTTATGATGGCCCGCCTTTCGTCTGGGACGAGGACCGCCGTGCACTACTGCGCGCCGATCTCGACGCCTTCTATGCCGGTGCCTACCGCCTGACGCGCGACGAACTGCGCTACATCCTCGACCCCGCCGATGTGATGGGCCCCGACTATCCGTCCGAGACTTTTCGTGTGCTGAAGGACAAGGAAAATAAGCAATACGGCGAATACCGCACCCGCCGCCTCGTTCTCGCCGCCTGGGACCGGATGGAGGCGAACGGCGAATTCGCGGCGATGGGGATGTGATGATCGAGACCCCTCAATCCTTCATCGTCCGCCAAGAATGCGACAAGGCCACGTTCCAGAACGGCTACCGCAAACCCCAAGGCGAAACGGCGGGCTGGGTGGCCTATGGTTCGACGACAGCGCACGGCACGATCCATCTCGCCGCCAGCGGCCCGAACGGCCCGTGGTTCCTGGCGCTCGACCACGCCGGCGTCATACAGGAATTGAACCTGTCCAAATTGGACATGCCCGGCCCCGGCCTCGCCCGCTATGCCTTCGACACCCTCGGCGCGCTCTATAAGATTCTGCCTCGGATCTACAGGTTGGCGGTCAGCCTCCCTGATGCGCCACTTCTCGCCTTCCAGGCGAAGGTCAAGGACCTGCCGAAAACCACCGAGGCCGAGCGATTGATCGTCCAGCGAGTCGGACAGGACATTTTCCGCGCGGCGCTAGACAATTATTGGGGCGGCGCCTGCGCCATCACGGGCATCACCGACCGCGCCCTCCTTCGCGCCAGCCACATCAAACGCTGGGCGGATTGCAAGACGGACGAAGAGCGCCTCGACGTCCACAACGGCATCCTTCTCGCCGCCCATTACGATGCCGCTTTCGACGCCGCGCTGATCACCTTCGCGAAGGATGCAAAGCTGCTCTATTCGCTGCACCTCAGTTCAGACGCGGTCGCGCTGCTGACACCGCCAGCCGCGATTATGTTCAGACTTTCCGACGAACATCAGCGATACCTCGACCATCATCGCATACGGTTTGCCGCGCTGAACGACGCTGCGAAGGCCGAAAAATGAACGAGCAACTCATTACATTTCTCAAGGCCGCGCTGGAGTGCAGCGTGTACGTCAGCCCACTCGATCCCGGCCTGACAGGCGAAGAACTTATGCTCCCGGAGCGCGACGCGATCGAGGCGGTGATCGCCTTCGTGCCGAAGCACTTCGGCGCGGTTCAAATCTTGCATTTTAATTTTGGCCGATCATCAAAAAGGAGCAGCCGTCGGAACCGTGATCGTATCAACATGATAGACGCGGACATTCGGGCGCATTATCCGGGTGTCGCTCGGTGATTTTTCGAAGAGGTGGGGGGATGATCGGTGAAGTCGATTTCTTGCCGGCAGGAGAAAGTAATGCCGACGCGATCTGCGTCCGTTATGGGGATCAACAGAGTGGCTGGTATTTGCATGTAATCGACGGCGGCTACAAGGACACAGCCGATACGATCATCAACCATATCGACGAGCATTACGGCCGTGACTGGCATATCAACCATATGGTGCTCACGCACGCCGACAATGATCATGCGACCGGGCTGATCGGCGTGATGGAACGGAAGCGCGTACTCAATCTGTGGATGAACCGCCCCTGGCTGTATGTTGATGAGGTTAGCAGCCATTTTCATGGCAACTTTAATCGCGCTGGGTTAATCGGCGCGATGAAGGCCCGCCACGAATATCTCGTGCGGCTCGAAGAACTTGCGACCGAACAAGGAACTGTCATCCGAGAGGTTTTTCAGGGCGCGAAGATCGGTCCATTCACGGTTCTGGCTCCGTCGCGGGAACGCTATCTACGGCTAATCCCAGACCTTGACAAAACGCCGCAGAAATATTCCGAGCAAGCCGTTTTCACCAATACGTGGAGCAAGCTCATGGAGGCGGTGAAAGAGTGGATCGATGAGCATTGGCACATCGAGACTCTATCAAACAGCCCAGAGCCCGTCTCCGCTTCTAACGAGACGAGCGTTGTGCAGCTAGGAGATTTCAATGGCGAAAAACTGCTTCTGACTGGCGACGCCGGCCCGCAGGCGCTTAATGAAGCGGCGGACTATGCTCAAAGCCTTGGCCTGCTTAATGAGTTTCCAAAATATGTCCAAGTGCCGCATCACGGCAGCAGGAAGAATGTAACGCCGGCGGTGCTGGATCGCTGGCTCGGTCCGAAGATGCAGCTCGGGGAGCGGTACGGTCACGCGTTCTGCTCGGTGGGTTCCGAACAAGAAGATTATCCGCGGGGTCAAGTCAACAATGCCTTCATCCGGCGAGGCTACCCAGTGTGGGTCACTAAAGGACAAAGCGTGTGCCAGTCATTCGGTATGGGAATGAGGTCCGGTTTTGTCCCCGCGGATCCGTTGCCGTGGTCGGACAGGGTGAAGGTATAACAATGAATTTTCCCAATATCGATCTGAAGATGTTCGACCACTATAGCCGCAACGCCCGTATCTATCCCGCTGTGATAGGGGCAGCACCCGCCATTGCAGCTTTGATGATCTTGTTCACATGGCGGGGAGTCTCGCTAACCAGCAGTGTTGCATCCGCCGGTCTGCTGGTGGTCCTTTACGCGATGTCGGACTTGGCTCGGCAATGGGGCAAGCGACTGGAACCCAAACTCTACGCGCGCCTCGGCGGCATGCCTTCGGTTCGGATGCTGCGTCGGAATGACGACACATTCGACGAAGGATCAAAGGAGCGCTACCGTGTTTTTCTTGCTGGGAAACTCGGTCGACCCGTTCCGACTGCGGAAGAGGAAGCGCACAATCAACAGGTAGCCGACGCGTTCTACGCGGCTGCCGGCAGTTGGTTGCGGGAAAACACGCGCGACACCAAAAAGTTCAGCATTTTGTTCAACGAGAACGTGACTTACGGCTTCCGGCGCAATCTGCTTGGACTAAGGTGGCCGGCTGCGGCCCTAAATTTCATTGTTTGCGCAATTTGCATTGCACTACTCTGGCCAGTCACTTGGCCTTTGAATATGGCCGACGATCTCACCGTTCGGGTCGTCATCGTGTTGCTCGTTGCGCTAATCCACGGTCTATATTTGGTGCTGGTGGTGACGTGGCGTGCGGCGGGAGATGCAGCTAATTCGTATGGCAGGCAACTCATACTCACCTCGGAAGCATTTCTCACCAAACCGGGTCCGGCTCAGCCAAAGCGGGCCAGGAAGGCGGCCACATCGAACTAACTGATTTGGCCCGAGAACCATTCTCCATCCGGCTTAGGGAATAATCTCAATGCTCGCGCAGGCACTGGCCTGACGTATCGGCGAGCGCGACGGTAGTCTACTCGGCGACGACGCATGTGTAGCCATCCGGTAGGGCGATGAGCATGAGGACCGGGAAACATTGCCTGAGGGAGAGGATGAGCGCCGTCGCTTTGTCTTGCAACGATGGGCCGCTGGTAACGAGGTGGTTATGCCAAGTTCCGAGAACATAAAGAGTTCCGCCAGAATTTGCATAGAGCCTCTTGGTCTGCGCCTTCAGGCCGGCAGTTCCGAGCACGAATTGGTGTTGTGAAAACATGCTGTCCGGTGGCGCCGGAATGAGGTCCACGACTTGGAACGAGTTGTTGATATGCGAGAAGCGGCCGACAATCACGCCGCCGGTTTCGCTTTGCGGTTTTGCCGCGATGTCGGAGCGAATGGCCTCATCGACGAGAGGGCTGATGCGGACGCCGATCCCTGTTTCGTCGTCAGATATAATCGTCCATGGCCGAATGTCACAGCGCATCCAGCTTTGCGACAGTCCGTCGGCGTGAAGGTTGCCGATTGCAATCTCGCCGTTGCTGGGCGTCGCACCGAGTCGTTGCGCAACGACGCAGCTCAACCCGGCGGTCAGCGCGCTGAGGCGATCGTCCGGCATCGGAAACGTCGCCGCGCTGCAGCCCTGTCCGATCAGGATTTCCTGGGCTTGCGCCGAAAAGACCTCGCGTCGAAGATTTTCGTCCGCTGCGATCATGCGGTAAGATTCGGCGGCGAGATCGCTCAGATTGGGATTGCCATTCGGCCCTTCGAACGCCGCATAGGCTACCGTGCCGGCGGCGAGCAAATGAGTCTCTCCCAGTTGAGGGCGCGCTTCCCAGGGCAAGCAGGAAAGTACTTCGCGCACGATCGTCGACGCCGTGGTGTTCAAGACCAGTTTAGTCGATTCGGACGCAAGTCGCTGTCTGCCTTGCTCTTCCGCTGAAATGGCCAAGACATCTTCATCGAGGAATGTGGCGCCCTGTCTTAAGCGCTGGATCTCGCCAGCGAGCATTTCTGCTTTTTGCCCAGCGAAGCCCAACCATTCGTTGTCATCAGGTGTAAGAGCATGGCGCGCGTAATTATGCGGCGACATGAAGCTGTGATCGACCACTCGCGCTGGCCCGCTTCCCTGGCGAGCCAGATGTATTGCGATCTTCGAGCCAACGCTACCACAGCCAACTAGCGTCCAGTCTGTACGCGCGGCATATTCGGGCGCTCCGGACGTTCGCCTCAAAATCTGTTCCGACAGTTGCTCACGCAGCGCGCATGGCCGAACTATCGCGCGGTCTGCTCGTTCAATGCTGGTCAATGTGCTCAGGTCGATGACGTAGGAACACAATTCGATGGGCGAGCCTGTGCCAATGACTGGGTATGGGCGCGGCGTCATCAAGGTGACGAGAAAGGGAATCTTTCCAAATCCTGCCTGGTCGGCTTGAAATGCGATCTGATTGATCTTGGCGTTTAGATGGCCGGAGCAGCCATAGAGCCCGGCGCGTTCGATCAGTTCGCCGACATTTGTCACCGTTTCAGGAAGGTAGGTGTCAACGATCGGCGGCTTTCCCGTTTCTTCTGCTGGCGCCCAAATCAATAAGCCGACCGAAACGCCGCGGAACGCGTTCGGTGTTATTTGTTGCAGGCCGTAGGGGCGGACGTTGAGATCGACAATCTCCAATGATCGATGGTCGATCCGAAAATGGCCGTTGTCGCTGTCCGCGACATAGAGGAATCCTGTTTTTACGGCCAGGCAGCCGCCCCCCGGCGTCATCAGATTGCGGATCGCAGTTCCGTCGACGACGGCGATATCCATGACCGCGTCGCGGCGCACGGGCTCCCAGCCATTTTCCGCATTGTTCAGGGCTAGCATCGCGGCTCTGTCGAGCCATTCGGCAAGCTGGTCTATCAGGCCTTCGATCCCGCGCGACTGCAGCAGCTCGCTGGCGCTGCCGGCGATCAGGCACGGCTGCGGTGGCATGTGCGCCGGACCCGGATTGATGTGCGGATGGGAGCGATTGAAATCGGGTCGTAGCGTAATCACCGGCGCGTGCAGCGGATAGGACGCCGGAAAATGAAGGGTCACGGACTCTGTCGCGCGCACGCCGTTGAGGCTCTCGCCTTTTGTCCGCCATGCGGCCGGCAATTCGGTCCACATATCGACTTCGGCGACGACCGAACCGTCATCGTGTTCGGCCGTCACCCGGCAATCCAGGACCGCCGGATGCAAGCCGACGAGGCGAAGGCCTCGATTGATGGCGAGCTTCATTTATCCGATCAGCCGTGACCGAGGGCTTCGGTCCCGACGCCGGTGCTCAGACCTGCGACCGCGGCTGCCCTCTTGCGCCCGGCTTTGGGTCCGTATTGGCTGACGGTGATTTCGAACGGTTCGTCGCCCGGATCATCCGCGAGGCAACGAAATTCGCCGGCCACCTTCTTGACAATGTTCTTGTATTCGCGTTCGGCGCGGATACAGGGCGGATCAATTTCGTCGTCTTCGATTTCGCAGCTGCTTGATAAGATCATCGCGCCCGCTTCGGCTTGCGCCAATGCACTGCGCGCCTTTTTCGAAACTTCGGCTTTCTCGCCCTTTTCGGACCAGCTGTCCCACGACAGGCTATGCCATGAGCAGTGATGCGGCGCCAACAGGACATCATATTTGAGGTCGTCGTCAGTGTAGGTATCGCGCACCTTTTCCCAGATCGCGACTTCGGCGTCGCCGCCGAGCAGGTAGCGCGCCGCAACCTTGGAGCCGACGAGCAGCGACAATTGCATCACCACGCTCGAGTCGTTTTTCGAGAGTTTTTCGTCCTCTTCGTCGTCGGCGGCTAGCATCGGCCCGAGAAGAAGGGATTCGAACGAGGTGTCGGCATTGCCGCAAATTTTCGAAAAGCGCGAGCCCGCTTTCATCACGATAGCGCCGAGCTTGTCCGTTTTGCCGTCAATATCTTCGCCGAGGATGAGGATGCGATCGCCGTCTTCGAAGGCTCCCTTCGTCTCGAAAACTTTGACCCGTCGACGCGCTTCGCTAATCCAGGCTTTGGCGTCGTCGCAGAGCGGCGACTTCTTCTCAGCGCGCCGGAAGATGAGCGGCGACGACCACATTTCACGGATGACGATCTTGTCGTCTTTTTCGCTCCAATCCTTCAGCGATCCGAGATGGAAGTGGTTGCGCAAGCCGGAACAGTGGTCTTGGTCTGGGTGGGTCAGAAGGAAGGCATCGACAAATTTCCGCTTGGCGGCGTCACGGTCGAGCCGCTCGCGCAATTGGGCGCCAACGTCTGGCGTTTCGTCATCGGAATCATCGGCCGCTGATCGAATTTTGATGTCGACAAGCAGGCGCTTGCCGCTTTCGAATTCAATTAATGTCATGTCGCCGTTGCCGACTTTAAAATGAGTAGTTTTAACAGGCATTCGCACCTCCAAATGAACTGCCACGCACAAGGTGGGTGTTCCTCATTTGTACGCAAGGGGGCGAACTAAATAATTCTTAAAAATTGGCGTGGCTTTTGCCGGTGAATCCGCGAAAAGGCGCTGCCGACAGAGCCGGCGCAGAGCAGGTCATGCTAGAACTCAATGTTGACGCCCTAAGGATGGGAGTATTCGCGTCTTCTACGAGTCGACTCAGGTGATCATGGCGCGCATCCATGCACGTCTCGGCAGTCGCGCGTACCCGTGACTTCCCAATTGAGCGGATGGAGGGCGTTTACGGTACCATACCGAAACGCCGGCGGCGAAAGCTGCCAACACGCCGCGTCATTGCTTGGCCGGCTCGATTGCCGACCCGTCCCTGCCTGAACAGCGTTCTTCACGGGCGAATCATTCATCTCCATGAATAGTATGTGCAAGGCAGCGAACTTTTTGCGAATCCCGAATTTGACGGAGCGCGCCTTCTTCGCCGCACATCTCACAAATCCCCGTCGAACATGCTTCCGCCAAGTCCGCGACGCGCTGCAACTGAGCAGCCACGTGCGCCCTTAGGCCGATAGATTCGACCTGGATCTTTAATCGCCCATTGATTTCAATGACTTGCGCGATACCGAGCTTAAAACCATGCATGGAGGCAAGCGCAAACATCTTTTCGAGCGAGCGACAAATCAAAGGATTCCAACCTTCGCCGCAGGTGATCGCGAAAGGGTGCGCGAGGTAGGAGGACCATGTCGCCGCTATCTGGGCGGGGTTATTCCCCACCGGAGTAGCGCCACGGCGCACAGATTTTGGGGGCAAAGATTGATCGGCCAGGTGCCCTTCGAATTGGTCGAAATTGAACTGTCTCGCGAACTCGTCTTCCCACACGGGCGACCAAAGTCCCAATGCCGCGCGCGAGGCGGACCATTGCCGCAGATCTGCGACACGCAGACGCTCTGCAATCTCGTCCAATTTTTGGTTGATGCGGGCCAAATTCGCACTTACGTCAAACAGGATGTCCGAATTTCGTCCGGCGAGATTCAATAACCGGTCAATTTTCTTTTCGCTCGCGTACATTATCGCCCCGACGCTTCATCAAAGACGAATATCCCTTATAGTTAATAGATTGTCGAGTGTCCAAATGCGCTTCCTAACGGTATGGAAACGCCCCGAAAACGCGCAGGTAGAGATATTTTGGCGAGGAACCTCCGCCGTCTGAGAAGGGAACGGGGTGTCACGCAAGAAGCGCTAGCCCACCAAGTAAACCTCACGCAAACTTATTTATCCGAGGTCGAGGCTGGAAAACGCAACATTTCCATCGACAACATAGAGATACTAGCTGACGCCTTTGGCCTTTCGCTCAGTGCGCTGCTTGAAGAAGGCTGAGCGCTGCTAAGGCTCGGGAAATATTGGCGCCGGTCGAGCAGATTATACAACCGTATCTGGAGACGGCTGCTTATAATGGGGTCAGAAAACAGGTGCGAGAACGACTAGATCAGCCGATCCGCGCTCGGACGTTATGATGCGTTGCGCATGTATTTATACATCGCAATGGCATCGCACCACTACGCGGCGCCTTAAGCGTAGTTCGACCCCGTTGCTTTGTATCCCTCTGGCGCGACGCGCCTTGCGCGAATTAGGGTCCTAAAGAAATGCTCCGCAGCTAGATCGGCTTTAGGAGCGAGGATATACGGCCATCTCAAAGGAGCGGACTTCCCATGCACGCTTACGCAGCGATACATCGAAGCTGTCAAGATAAGACCCCGACGCGGCGCTCTATTATCTCGCGCGCATGTTCGACGCTGGCGAAGACCCTCTGTTCATCGCGCGCCGCGTGGTGCGAATGGCGGTCGAGGATATCGGCCTCGCTGATCCACAGGCGCTTGTGATCGCCAATGCCGCCAAGGACGCCTATGATTTTCTCGGCAGCCCCGAGGGCGAACTGGCCATCGCCCAGGCGGTCGTCTATTGCGCCACGGCGCCGAAATCCAACGCCAATTACAGCGCCTACAAGGCGGCGATGCGGCTGGCGCGCGAACGCGGTTCGCTGATGCCGCCCAAGGTCATTCTCAACGCCCCGACCAAGCTGATGAAATCGGAAGGCTATGGCTCGGGCTACGCCTATGACCATGACGAGCCCGACGCCTTTTCCGGCCAGAACTACTGGCCGGAGGAGCTGGGGCGGCAGAAGCTGTACAAGCCGGTCGAACGCGGCTTCGAGCGCGAGATCGGCAAACGGCTGGAATATTGGGCCAAGCTGCGCAAGGAGCGTGGCGAAAGCTGAGTACGCGGGTTTGGGAGAAGTGTGGCGTGGAAAAGCCGAGGAATTTTGATCGCGCCGTGTCGCATGTCGCGGTGCGCTCGCGTTTGGCTGTCAAGCGCTGGTTGCGTCGGGGCCTTTTCATCATCGGCGGCATGGCGGTCGGCGCCGTCGCCGTGGCGATGGCCTGGCTCGCGGACCATGCGCAGGAGGCTTTCCTCACTTTGCACCAGCGCATTCCCGGCGTGGTCTTCGCAGTCACGCCGCTGGGCTTCGGGGTCGCGATCTTGCTGGCCCGCCATGTTTTTCCGAATTCTCAAGGCAGCGGCATTCCGCAGGCCATCGCCGCGCTTCAGATCGAGGACCAGGCCCAACGCGCTTCGCTGGTTTCGCTGCGTGTCGCCTTCGGCAAGATCCTGGTGATGACCCTCGGCCTGTTGGCTGGCGCCTCCACGGGGCGCGAGGGCCCGACCGTTCAGGTCGGCGGCCATCATGTTCGCTATGGGGCGCATCTCTCCCTATCGGCAGGGAGGCTTTCTCCTGGCGGGGGCCGCGGCGGGCGTGGCCGCAGCCTTCAATACGCCGCTGGCGGGAATCGTATTCGGAATCGAGGAGATGAGCCGCTCTTTCGAGGCGCGCACGAGCGGCCTGATCATCGGCGCGGTGATTGCCGCGGGCCTCACCTCTTTCGCGCTGGTCGGCGATTATTCCTATTTCGGCTCGACGACGGAGCGCCTGCCGCTGAGCGCCGACTGGCTGGCGGTTCTGGCCTGCGCCGCCATCGGAGGCTTGACCGGAGGCCTGTTCATCCGCCTTGTCGTCGCCTTCGCTCATGGCCTTCCGGGCCGCGCGGGCGACGCCATCGCCAGGTGGCCGGTCCTGTTCGCCATGCTCTGTGGCTTGGGCGTGGCCCTATGCGGAATGAATGGCGACGCCTCGGTCTTCGGTACAGGCTATGCTCAAGCTCGCACGGTCGTTCACGCCAGCGGCGAAATCGATTACTGGTTCGCGCCGCTGAAATTCGTCGCCACGACGCTCTCCGCCATTAGCGGCATTCCGGGCGGCGTCTTCTCGCCCTCGTTGGCGATCGGCGCCGGTGAAGGCGCCGCGCTCAGCCTCGTTTTTCCTCATGTGGCGCTGGGCGCGCTCGCCCTGATTGGCATGGTTGCTTATCTCACAGGCGTGACCCAGGCGCCGATCACGGCTTTCGTCATCGTGTCGGAGATGACCGACGATCACGCCATGATCATCCCCTTGATGCTCGCCGCGATGATCGCCCGGGCCGCGTCGCATCTGCTGAGCCGGGAAGGACTTTACCACGCCCTCTCCCATCATTTTCTGCCCAAGCCTGCGGCAAATGATCTGACGCCCGCGGCGCCCCAAGTGGTCTGAGGCCGCGCCGCCGTTTCGGGCGTCGCCGGTTACAGGATAAACCGGGTCTGGGCTTGAACCTGGGACGCAGACACGCCGGAGACATACGCTTCCCAATACTGGCCGGGCGCCAGCGCGGTCGCTATGAAGGCGCCACCGCTGACATCGGTAAAGCTGGTGGAGGACGCCATCGCGGTCGGCAAGTCCAGATAGGTCCCGTTCACGCCGTCAAACACATGGAAATCGGAAATGCCGACAGCTTTCCCCGCAACGAGGGACGAGCTGCTCTCCTTGATGATATCGGTCCCGCTTCCGGCCATGACATAGGCGTCGCCGCCGCCGCCGATAATGGTGTTGCCGACGGCGCCGCCATAATAAATTTCGAAGGCGTTGCTGAAATTGATGGTGTCGGTTCCGCCGGAATTCTGGCCGACGAAAATCTCGGCGCCGGCGCCGGCCTGGAATTGATCGACACCGGAAAAGCCGAGCGCGACGACACCGGAGCTGCCCGCGAAATACGCATAGCCGTGGTCAAGATCGACCACGAGCGAGCCCGCGCCCGTCAAGCCGCCCAGATCAAGCAACGTATTGCCGCCCGTCACGGTCACATAATCGGCGCCCTTGGCGTTTCCCGGCTTCACATAGCCGCCGCCTGCATCGATCTGGATGTAATCCTGGCCGGCGCCAGCGCTCGCGCCATCGATATGGACGCCATTGGCCGAATAGATTTGATCTCCGACGCCCAGATCATAGACGTCTGTCGCGCGAGCGGCTGTTGTTATCGCGGCGACGCCATAAAACTGAGCCTTCAGGGTCGAGCCGTCGTAAACCTGGCCGGTGCTGAAATCGACCTTCACGGTCGCGGAGCCGCCGAGGGCGTTCAGGTTTAGCTCGTCATAGCCGCCGCCGCTGATGAAATAGCCGCCGGCGCCGAGCTTGTAATGGCTGCGAGCGCTTGCCGTGCTGTAAAACTGATCGGCGCCGGCGCCGGCGACCACCGTGCCGCCCTTCGTTCCAAGTTTGACGACATCATTGCCGTTTCCGAGCGTGAACGTGTTGAAGACGTTGTCACCATAGATCGTGTTATTGCCGTTGCCGACAATCAGATTGGTGATTTCGGATGATGTATCGCCGCCGAAATCCAGCGTGTTATACACATTGTACTGGGCGTAATCCACGCCGGGGCCTGAGTTTCCGTAATAGCCAAGATCAGCACGCTGGGCTGACGAGAACAGCAGGCCCTTGCCTGGCCTGAGATCGAGCGTGCCGTTGGTGTTGAAATTGCTGAGGTCATAAGTCGACTTGGCGCCCGCCGTCCAAACCGTGTCGAAGATATTGCCGACAGACCCGCCCGCATTCTTCTCTGGGGCGCCCTGGCCGACTCCATTGATCGACATTTCGCCCGTCGTGGCGGACCACGTGTAGGTGACGTTCTGGTTCAATTTCGAATAATTCGCGCCATAAAGATATTGCAGCGCGGCGATATCGTACATCTGGTAGGTCTGCTCGCTCGACCCGGGACCAGCCGTGCCAAAGCCTTCCGTTGAACCGACGTAGTTCGGATAGTTCATATCCGAATATTCGATGTCGAGATGCGCGGCGCTCATGACGCCGAAGGAAAAATTGTCCTGGCCATGCTTGAGGCCAAGCGCATGGCCGATCTCGTGCATGGTCGACTGGCCATTGTCGAAATTGCCGAGGGTCGGGTTCTGGCCGGTGCCGCCATACCAGACGTCGCCCCACATGCGTCCGTCGGCTGTCTCTCCGTTCGAGAGGTCGCCGATCGGATAGGCGTGCGCCGTGGGGTTCACCGTCGAGGACGAATTCGCGAAACGAAGATCGGCGTGGGTTGTCGTGGTCTCGGTGATTTCGGTGAAGGTCAGGCCGGTGAAGCTCGAAAGCATGGCCAGCGCGCGCCGGACATATGTCTTCTGGTTCGCCGTCAGGCCGGAAAAGCCCGTGAAGGGGTCGGCCGAATTATATTGTCCCGCGCCTGTCCCCTGGGAGGTTCCATAGTCGGCCGAATTGGTCGGGAAACTGTATGTCAGATTGGTCGTGTTCCACTTGTCGCCCCAAAGCAGGCTGGCGGTGTCATGGTCGGCCGGGGCCACCGTGACGGCGATCGCGCTGCCTGGGCCGGGCGCGCCTTCTACTGTCGCGCCGCTGGTCGCGGATGCGGCGCCGCCGGATGCGAAGCCGTTTGTCGTCGTTCCAATGCCGTGGCTTTGGTTTGCGACGGGCAGGAAGATCGGAGCGACGCCGGCAAAATTGGCCGGATCGAAGATCGTCTGATCCTGCCAGCCTGAAACGTCGCCAGAATCCTGACCATTTCCGAATGACCGAGCGTTGAGCCAGTTGCGCGCCATGTCTTCCCCTCAACCCGCCAGACGGAAAACGCCAAACAAGGCGTGAGCCGGCATCAAGATACAGCGAGCGGCCAAGCTGCCGCACAAAAACCTCTCTTGCACGAATATGGTTGTTTTCGCTAGATAAAATTTCATCTGTTTCGCGACGATCCGCCGCAATAAGAGCGCATCCCGGTTCGGCCATCGGCCGGGAACGCGAGCACGGAGGCAAGGCGCGGCCTAGGCGCCGCCGCCGCAAATGCCTTGATGACGCCGGCGCCCGGCTTGGCTATAGAAAGTCGATGCAAGCCTATCTTCTCGTATTCTTCGGCGCCGGGCTCGGCGGATGCCTGCGCCACACCATCAATATCCTTGCGGCGCGGCTGTGGGGGATGAATTTTCCGTGGGGCACATTCGTCATCAATATTTCCGGCTCGCTGGTCATGGGCCTGATCGCGGGTTATCTTGCCTTCCGCGCCGGAGCGGGCTGGACGCAGCATGTGCGGCTGTTCCTGCTGACCGGCGTTCTTGGCGGCTATACGACCTTTTCCGCCTTTTCGCTCGACTCGGCCCTGCTCTATGAGCGCGGCGATCTGGGCCTGATGGCGGCCTATGTCGGCGGATCCGTTCTTCTTGCCCTGGCCGGGGTCTTTGGCGGCCTTGCTTTAGTGAGGGCTTTGTCATGACGCGTGTGCGCACCGGCTCTCCCAAAGGAGCATCAGGCAAGGGAGCAGCAAGCAAGGGGGCGTCAAAAAGCGGCGGCGGCGGCAAGGGTCGCGCTCCCGTCGCGCGTGCGCGGACGCTGGGCGCCGACAAGAGCTTCGGCTCCAAAAGCGCCGGTCCCAGAAGCGCCGGCCCCAAAAGCGAAGCGCCGAAGCCCAAAAGTTTTTTCGCCGCGCGTCCGAAAAAGGCGCGGCCTGAGGACGACGCTTTCGATCCGGTGAAGGCAGCGCGCCTTGTGCGGGAATCGGCGGAGAAATTTCACGCCGCCGAAGCCGGGGAGGCGCCCGCGCCCGCGCCCGACATGGAAACCGGTTCGGTGCAGATTCTGCTCGTCACCGAGGACGAGGACGGCATGCGCATTGACCGCTGGTTCAAGCGGCGCATCCCGACGCTTTCGCTGTCGCATCTGGCGAAGATCTGCCGCAAAGGCGAGGTCCGGCTGAGCGGCAAGCGCGTGGACACCTCCACCCGTGTCGTAGCGGGGGCCAATGTGCGCGTCCCGCCGTTGAGCATTGAGGGCGTGAAAGCGCCGGCGGTCAAGCGGCCGGTCGCTTCCGAGGCCGACGCCCGCGCCATCCGCGACATGGTCCTGCTCGACGACCGCGACCTGATGGTGCTCAACAAGCCCTTCGGCCTCGCGGTGCAGGGCGGTTCGGGCACCAGGGTCCATCTCGACGGCATGTTGCAATCGCTCGCCAATGAGCGCGGCGACCGGCCGGTTCTGGTCCATCGCCTCGACCGCGACACCTCCGGCGTGCTGTTGATCGCCAAGACGCGGAAAATGGCCGCCGACCTCGGCGAGATTTTCCGCTCGCGTTCGGCAAAGAAGATTTACTGGGCCATGGTCGAGGGCGTGCCGCGCCCGGCCCAGGGCCGCATCTCGCTCTATCTCGCCAAGGGCGAGGCGATGGGCGACAACCGGCCGTCCCGTGAAAAAGGGCGTCACGGCATGGAGGCGCGGCGCGACATCGAGAAAATGCGTGTGGCCAAGCATGGCGACGACGACGCCCAGCATTCGCTGACCTATTACGCCGTGGTGGACAAGCTCAGCCCCAGGCTGTCGTGGCTGTCGATGAAGCCGCTGACCGGGCGCACCCACCAGTTGCGCGCCCATGCCGAGGCCATCGGCTGCCCCATCGTCGGCGACCCGAAATATGGCCACGGCGTCGAAGATTCCTATCGCCGCGCCGACCCCAACCGCAATCTGCCGGACGGGGTCGAGAACAAGCTGCACCTTCTCGCGCGGCGCCTGATCCTGCCGCATCCCAAGGGCGGCGTGCTGGACGTCACCGCGCCGCTGCCGCCGCACATGAAAAAAAGCTGGGACATGTTCGGCTTCGACGCCAGCCAGCACGATCCGATCATGGACGCGCCGGAAGAATAGCGGCGGGGAGAGCGGTTCATGCCCGAAGGCAAGGCCTCTTTTCCTTTCGGATTTGCGCTCGTCCTCCTCGTGGCGGCCGGACTCTATGTCGCGACGCTGCATGACGCCCTGACGATCCGGACGGGCGGCGGCGAGGCGGTGATCGCGGCGGCTTACGAGGGCATGTTCCTCGTCGCCGGCTTGTGGCTTTCCCTCACCGTGCTGCTGATCATCGCCGGGACGATGGGCGCCATGCCGCGCGCGGGCGCCTGGGCGGCTGTCTTTCTGGTCCCGGTCTCTGCCGTCGCCGCTTTGGTCGCGCTCGACGCGTGTTCGCGCGAATTGCGCGGGGCGGCGTTCTTTCCTGCGGCGCTTGCGGGACTCATCTCCTTCGATGCGATCTGGTCGCGTTTGCCCAACCTGCGCGGGCGGTTTCCAGCGAAGGAAACCACGCGCGCGGTCTGGGGCGGGGTATTCGTCCTTTCGGCGCTCGCTTTCGGGATCGCCGCCCTGTTTTAGGCGTCGTCACGCGGCGTAGGCGCAGGCCTCGAAGCCCGTGCGCAATTCATCTTCCTTCAGCTTGCGGCCGATGAAGACGATGCGGCTGGCGCGTTTTTCCTCGGGCTTCCAGTCGCGTTGCAGGTCGCCGTCGAGGATCATGTGGACGCCCTGGAAGACATAGCGCCTAGGCTCGTCGGGGAAGGCGAGAATGCCCTTGGAGCGCAGGATGTCCGGGCCGTCGCGCTGCACCACCTCATTGATCCAGGGCAGGAAGAGATCCGGATCGACCGGACCGTCGAGCTGGAACGCGACCGAACGCACCTCGTCGTCATGCAGGACTTTCGGCGCATGATGGCCGTCGTCGTGCTTGTGCTCATGCTCGTGATCGTGGCCGCAATCCGGGCCGCATTCATGATCGTGGCCGTGCTCGTGATGTTCGTGGTCATGACCATGACCGTGATGCTCGTGGCCGTGATGGCCATGGCTATGATGATCGTGATCGTGGTCGTGCTCTTCGACTGTCAGGAATTCCGGCTCCAGCTCCAGGATGCGGTCGAGGTCGAAGGCCTTGCGGTCGAGCACGGCGCCGAGCGACACATCGCAGTTCCGGGTGCGATGCAGCTTGGCGTAGGGGTTGAGGCCGCGAATGCGGGCTTCAACTTCCTCCAGTTCGTCCGGAGTCACGAGATCGGTCTTGTTGAGCAGGATGACGTCGGCGAAGACGATCTGGTTCTTGGCCTCGGGCGCGTCCTTCAGCCGGGCGGCGAGGAATTTTGCATCAGCCACGGTGACAATGGCGTCGAGCCGGGCCTCGTTCTGGACGTCGGCGTCCACGAAAAAGGTCTGCGCGACCGGGGCAGGGTCGGCGAGGCCGGTCGTCTCGACCAGGATCGCGTCGAACTTGCCCTTGCGGCGCATCAGGCCTTCGATGATGCGGATGAGATCGCCGCGCACGGTGCAGCAGATGCAGCCGTTGTTCATTTCGAACACTTCCTCGTCGGCGTCCACGACGAGGTCGTTGTCGATGCCGATTTCGCCAAACTCATTGACGATCACGGCGAATTTCTTGCCGTGATCCTCGGTGAGAATGCGATTCAGCAGCGTGGTCTTGCCCGCCCCGAGATAGCCGGTGAGGACGGTGACGGGAATCTTTTCAACGGACATGCGAACTCCGGTCAGATGTTGGGGGCCAGCGCCTTCTTCAACTCGACTATATTGTGTTCCATCATCGCAATGTAAGTGCCCGCCGGGCCGTCGGGCGTCGAAAGCGAATCGGAATAAAGGTCGCCGCCTATTTTCGCCCCGGATTCCTGCCCGATACGCTTCATGAGACGCGGATCAGAAATGTTTTCTAAGAAAACGGCAGGCGCCTTGTCATGTTTGATCTGGGTGATCAGCCGCGCGACGTCGCGTGCGGACGGCTCCGAATCGGTGGAGAGGCCCAGCGGCGCGATGAAGGTGAAGCCATAGGCCTCGCCGAAATAGCCGAAGGCGTCATGGGTGGTGATGATCTTGCGGTTTTCCGGCGGAATCGAGGCGATGGCCGCGCGCACTTTCCTGTCGGTCTCATCCAGCGCGAGTTCATATTGCTGGGCGCGGGCGCGGAAAAAGTCGGCGTCGGCGGGGTCGGCGGCGATCAGGCCGGCGAGGATGTTGCCGACATAGATTTTCGCATTGGCGATGCTCTGCCAGGCATGGGGATCGACGCCTTTCTTGCCCTCCTCTTCTCCTTCGCGCGGCTTGACGCCCCTGGACGCGACAACGACGGGGGCCTTGGCCCCGGAGGCGGCGATGAGGCGCGACATCCAGCCTTCGAGCGCGAGGCCGTTGACGACGATCAGCCTGGCGCCTGCGAGGCTCTGCGCGTCGGTCGGGCTCGGCTGGAAGACATGGGCGTCGCCATTCGGCCCGACCAGCGATTTCACCGCGACCTTGTCGCCGCCGATCTGGCGGACGAAATCGGCCAGAATGGAGAAACTTGCGACCACCGGGAGCCTTTCCGGGCCTTCAGCGCGTGCCGACAAGGGTGAAAATGCGAGCAGCAGCGTCAGGGCGCGGATCAGGACTCTTTGCAGGCGCATGGTTGCATCCTATCCTTGGAACATTATCTTCGCGCAGAGGGTTGCGTATATTATAACATCCGTCAAGAGGGTCAGAATGGCGCCGGCGCCTTTGAATGAAACGCAGAGCCGCATCCGCGACCTGCTCGCGCAGGCCGAAAAGCCGCTTTCGGCTTATGACGTCATCGACGCCTTGCGCGGGGAGCATGGCCGCGTCGCGCCGCCGACCGTTTATCGCGCTTTGCAAAAACTGATCGACGAGGGGCTGGCCCACCGGCTGGAGACGCGCAACGCCTATGTCGCCTGCCGGGATTCCGGGCATGGCTCGGGCCATTCCTGCGGCCATCGCCACCGCGCGGGCTTCATGATCTGCCGGTCCTGCGGCAAGACGCTGGAATTCGGCGATGAGGAGATCGAGACGCTGCTGTCGCGCGCGGCGGCGCGCGGGGGCTTCACGGCCGAGCGGGTGGCGATTGAGATTCAGGGCCTGTGCGGGGCTTGTTCTACCCTTCCAGATGCGAGCGAGGCGTGAGGCGGCGCAACAGCCCGCCCGCCGGCCCGGCGATCAGCGATCCCACATAGAAAACGCCGCAGGCGAGGATGATCATCGGCCCCGAGGGCAGGCCCCAGTAGAAGGAGGCCAGCAGGCCCCCATAGGCGCCGATGAGGCCGAAGGCGGCGGCGATCAGGATCATCCCGGTAATGTCCTGCGTCCACAGGCGCGCGCTGACGGCAGGCAGCATCATCGCGCCCACCGCCAGCAAGGTGCCGAGCGCGTGGAAGCCGGCGACGAGATTCAGCGCGACAAACGCGAGGAAGACCGCGTGGGTCCAGGCGCCCGCGCCGCTGACGGTGGCGAGAAAGCCGGGGTCGAGCGTGTCCATCACCAGCGGGCGATAGATCACCGCGAGGCCGATCAGCGTCAGGCTGGCGATGCTGGCGAGCAGCAGCATGGTGGCGTCATCGAGCGCGAGCACGCTGCCAAACAGAACATGCAGCAGATCGACATTGGAGCCGCGCACCGAGACGATGGCGACGCCCAGCGCCAGAGACAGCAGGTAGAAGGCGGCCAGCGAGGCGTCCTCGCGCAAGGCGGTGGCGCGGGCGATGGCGCCGGAGCCGATCGCGACCGCGAAACCGGCGACGACCCCGCCGATGGTCATGGCGGGCAGCGAAAGCCCCGCGACAAGATAGCCGATCGCCGCGCCGGGCAGGATGGCGTGGGCCATGGCGTCGCCGGAAAGCGACATGCGCCGCAAAATGAGAAAGACGCCGAGCGGCGCCCCCGCCAGCGCCAGCGCCATCGCGCCGACGAGGGCGCGGCGCATGAATTCGAAATCGAGGAAGGGGGCGATCAGCAGCGTGTAGAGCATGGGCCTCTTTAGCTTGCCCGCGCCGATCTGTCATGTCGGCCCGAAAGCCAAGCGCAAGGACCCCGAAAAAGCGGCCATGGCTGCGTCGCTGAAGGGCGTTTTCGCCGCGCCCGCGCGATTCGCGCTGGACATTCGCCCGCTAGGCGGCTTTACCCGCCCAGGAGCAAGAAGGGGAAAAATCCATGTCCGAGACGCGTGATTCCAACGGCGCCATTTTGAACGAGGGCGACAATGTCACCCTCATCAAGGATCTCAAGGTCAAGGGCTCCTCGACCGTGCTCAAGCGCGGCACGATGGTGCGGGGCATTCACCTGACCGACGACCCCGAGGAGATCGAGGGCCGCACCGACAAGGTCAAGGGACTGGTGCTCAAGACCTGCTTCCTGAAAAAGGCCTGAGCGACCCGCGCGCCCCGCCGATTCGTCACTGCGTCAGATGCGCCGTGGCGACCGCCATGTTGAACATGGCCTGCATGGCGTTGGCGATATCCTGCGGCGTCGAGGCCTTGAAATAGAAGTTCGGCGAGGCGCAGGACTTGAGAGACGGCTCGATGAACGGGATATTGTTGTTGGCCGCGTGGTCCTCGTCATTCCAGATCGTGGTCGGATTGGGGATCGGGACATAGGGGACATAGAGCACGGCCAAAGTGATGCCGCGGTTCTTGATCGTCGTGCAATTGGTCGTGTTCAGGGTCGTGGCGTTGTTGCTGCCGCTCCAGGAGCCGTTGTTCTGCTGGATCTGGTTGTTCTGGGCGCCGTCGGTCACCATGAAGACGAAGGGGCGCGGCGAGGTCGCGCTGCTGCCGTCGCCGATCTTCGTGATGGTCGTGTTCATGGAGGTCAGGGCGTTCTCGAAATGTGTGCCCCCGGAGCCGAGCCCGCTCGTGGGCAGGTTGACTGTGCTGGAGCCGTTGCCATTATCGATCAGGGCGGTGAGGCCGGCGGCGGCGGTCTTGACCGTGGTCAGATTGGTCGACAGCGCCTGATAGCTCTGCATCCAGCGCACGAAGGGGTAGAGCCCGATCCCGAACTGGTTGGGAATATGGTCGGACGCCGCGGTGTCGATCGCCGTCTGGATCAATTGCTGCGTGGCGTAGGCGACGGCGTCGAGCCGAAGCTGGATGCAGGCGCTGGTGCCCGGCTGCGGGCAATAGGTCACAGGCGTATTCTTGGCGTTGCCGCCATTGCGCGTGAGATTGTAGCCTTGGCACATCACCGTCGCGCCCTTGGCGTTCTGGCAAGCCGAATAGGCGGTGAAATGGCAGGCGATGGTGCAGCCGCCCGGATAGAGATTAAGATAATCCGGATTGATCTTGGCCAGACGGTCGATCTCCGTATTGGTCGAGGGAATGCCCATCGAGCCGGAGACGTCGAGCAGAAGGTAGAAATTGAGATAACTCGGGAGGGTCAGCGCGGAAGCGGCCGAGTGCGACAGGTTCATGTTGGCGACATGGGCCAGCGAGCCGAACAGGTTCGGCGACTGGGCCTGATAGCTGATATTGGCGGTGATGACCTGCCCGTTGCGCTGAACGTTGATCGTCGGCGCGCTGCTGAGAATATTATAGGTCTGGCCCGCATTGGCGACGAAGGCGCGTTGCGCCGCGGCCTGGGCGTCGATCATCATCTGGCTCGCGCCGGCGTTGTTGATATAGCCGGATTGGGCGGCGCTGAGCGCGGCGAGCGCCGCCGCGTCGGTCGCCGTGTTGAGCACGGCCTTGGCGGACAGCGCCCGCCCATAGTCAAGCACCAGGCCCACAACGATGAAAATCGCCATGAGGGCCAGCCCGAAGAACATCAGGACCGACCCCGAGCTGTCGCGCGAGAAGGCGCTCAATTTCCGTCGAAGGCTGCTGCGTTGCACGGGCGCTTCTCCCTGTCGTGCCTGCTTTCGGGGCGTCCGCCGGACGGGCCCCTGGTCTCTAATCCGCAGAATAAAAGGGGAGTCCTTCAATTAGCCCAATACATTGATTCAATTTTTAGCGGATCGCGCCTTGTCCCAAACTGACATGACGCTCGCTGTCAAATTTCGCCCCCGGATTCGACAAGACCGCCATCCGGTCCCACATTGCGGTTAACGATTCGCCCTTCGTTCGCTCAAGGCCAAGCTTTGTCCGATCCGTTCTCGACAGATGACGACGATGTCTTCCGCCCGCGCCCCGGCGGGATTTCCGCGCGGGCTCTCGCCGGGCGTGGAGCGCCCGAGTGGCTCACCGCGCTCAATCCCGAGCAGCGCGAGGCGGTGGAGGCGCTGGACGGGCCGGTTCTGGTCCTGGCCGGGGCTGGCACCGGCAAGACGCGGGTCCTGACCTCGCGCATCGCCCATATTCTGGCGCTGGGCCGCGCCCGGCCGCATGAGATTCTGGCGGTCACCTTCACCAACAAGGCGGCGCGCGAGATGAAGGAGCGCGTCGCGGCGCTGATCGGCCCGGGCGCCGAGGGGATGGGCTGGCTCGGCACGTTCCACGCCATTTCCGCGAAAATCCTGCGCCGTCACGCCGAACTGGTCGACCTGAAATCCAATTTCACCATCCTCGACACAGACGACCAGATGCGCCTGCTCAAGCAGGTGCTGAAGGCGGAAAACATCGACGACAAGCGCTGGACCGCCCGCGCGCTGTCCTATCTGATTGACAACTGGAAGAACCGCGGCCTCGACGCCCGGCACGTCCCGGCGGGCGAGGCCCAGTCCTTCGCCAATGGCAAGGGCGCGGCGCTCTACACGCTTTACCAGGAGCGGCTGAAGATCCTCAACGCCGTCGATTTCGGCGATCTCCTGCTCGAATCCCTGCGCCTGTTGCGCGAAAATCCGGACGTGCTGCGCGAGTATCAGCAGCGATTCAAATATATTCTGGTGGACGAATATCAGGACACCAACGCCGCGCAATATCTCTGGCTGCGGCTGCTGGCCCAGCGGAGCGATCCGTCCCAGCCGCAGAACCTGTGCTGCGTCGGCGACGACGACCAGTCGATCTACGGCTGGCGCGGCGCCGAGGTGGACAACATCCTGCGCTTTGAAAAGGATTTTCCCGGCGCCAAGGTCATCCGGCTGGAGCGCAACTACCGCTCCACCGGCCATATCCTCGCCGCCGCCTCCCATCTCATCGCGCGCAACCGCGACCGGCTCGGCAAGACCCTGTTCACCGATGGCGAATGGGGCGAGAAGCCGAGCGTCGCGGGCGTCTGGGATTCCGAGGAGGAGGCCCGCGTCGTCGGCGAGGACATCGAGCAATTGCAGCGTCAAGGCGCTTCGCTGGACGACATGGCCATTCTCGTGCGCGCCTCTTTCCAGATGCGCGAATTCGAGGAGCGTTTCATCAATCTGGGTCTGCCTTACAAGGTGATCGGCGGCCCGCGATTCTATGAACGGCTCGAAATCCGCGACGCGCTGGCCTATCTGCGCTGCGTCGCCCAGCCGTCCGACGGCCTCGCCTTCGAGCGCATCGTCAACACGCCAAAAAGGGGCCTCGGCGAAAGCACGCTGCAGACGGTGCATGAATTCGCCCGGCTGCGGCAGATTCCGCTGATGCAGGCGGCCCGCGCCCTGGTCGAGACGGAAGAGCTGAGACCCAAGCCGCGCGGAACCCTGCGCGCGCTGCTGGCGGATTTTTCGCGCTGGTCGGCCCAGATCGAGCACAAGCCGCATTACGAACTGGCCGAGCAGATCCTGGAAGAATCCGGCTATACCGATTTCTGGAAGCAGGAGCGCACGGCGGAGGCCGAGGGACGGCTGGAAAACCTCAAGGAGTTGATCCGCTCCATGGAGGAATTTCCCGATCTCGGCGCCTTTCTTGAACATGTCTCGCTGGTCATGGACGTTGACAACAAGGACGCCGGCCCGCGCGTCTCGATCATGACCCTGCATGGCGCCAAGGGGCTGGAGTTCGACACGGTCTTCCTGCCTGGCTGGGAGGAGGGGCTGTTTCCGCACCAGCGTTCGCTCGACGAAAGCGGCCGCGCCGGGCTGGAGGAGGAGCGCCGCCTCGCCTATGTCGGGGTGACGCGGGCGCGCCGCCGCGCGAAAATCATCTTCGCCAGCAATCGCCGCATCCATGGGTTGTGGCAGAGCACGGTCCCGTCGCGCTTCATCGACGACCTGCCCGCCGATCATGTCCAGGTGGTCGACGAGGCGCGCAGCGGCGGCTCTTATGGCGCCTATGCGCAATCGCGCTTCGCCAATATCGACGCCTATGGCTCGCATGTCGAAACGCCGGGCTGGAAGCGCGCGCAAAGCCGGGCTGCCGCTGCTCCGGCTCAGGCGTCCCGCGCGCCCAAGACCATCGAGGGCGAGGTTCTGTCCCGGTCGAATTCGGCGGGCAAATTCGCGCCCGGCGCGCGGATTTTCCATGTGAAATTCGGGCCGGGTTCGGTCGCGGCGGTCGATGGCGCCAAGCTCACCATTGACTTCGACAAGGCGGGCCGCAAACTCGTGCTCGATTCCTTCGTGGAGCTGCGCGGCTGACGCGGCGGGGTTTGGGCGAGCCATGCGCGATCTCTTGACCTATATCGGGATCGCGCTGATCGTCGTGCTGAGCGCCGCCTTCGCCGCGCCTTTCGTGGTCGATTTCGATGCGATGCGTCCGCGCCTCGCCGAGGAACTGTCGCAGGCGTCCGGCGCGCGGGTCCGATTCGACGGCCCGATCGCGCTGCGCTTCCTGCCGACGCCGCGCTTCAGCTCCGAAAGTCTGGATGTCTCAGGCGAATTCGGCAGTCTCCGGGCCAAAAAGGCGGTGTTCGCCCTGTCTTTGCCCGCCCTGTTGCAGGGGAAGCTGCAATTTACGCGCGCCTTGTTCGACGGCGCGGAGATCGCGCTCGACTCCGACAAGGCGCGGCGCCCCAAGACGGCGGCGCTGCAATTCGACACACTGATCCTGCGTCGCTCCCATGTGACGGTTGCGCGCGCCGGGACGACGGCGATCGAACTGGCCGCGCTGGATGTCACGGCGCAAATCCCGTCGCTGCAAGGCCCGTTCAGCGGACGCGGCGCCTTCGACCGGGGCGGCCAGCGGCTCGCCTTTTCCCTCGCTTCGGATGTCGTCGCGAAAAACCTTCTGCCGCTGAAGGCCAGCCTGACCTGGCCCGAGGACGCCGCGAAACTGGACCTCGACGGCCGCGTCGATCTTTCCGGGACGCCGGCTTTCGAAGGCGAGGCCAAGGCGGCGGGAAAGGCCGCCCCCGGCCCATGGACGGCGCAGGGCTCTGTCCTGCTCTGGCTCGATGGCGCGCTGGCGAAAGAGTTCACGGCCCGTCTCGGCGACGGCGCGCTGGCGGAGAAGGTCTCGGGAAGCGCCCGGTACGAGACGCGAAGCGGCATGCTCGCCCTCAATGTCGATTCGCCGAGCCTGTCGAGCCCCTGGGCGGAGTTTCTCGCCGCGCCCGTGCTGGCCGCGAAGGATGGCGGCGCGCCGCTCGACCTGCGCGCCAGCGTCGAGGCGTTGGACTGGCGCGGAATGGACTGGTCGCAGGCGCAGATTTTTTGGCGCGCGGGCGGCCCGGCCCAGGTCCGGGCCTTGGGTCCCGGCGGCGCCAGGGTCGAAATTTCCGCTAGCTCCGACAAGAGCGGCTGGCGGGGCAGGGCGCAGCTGAAGACCTCTGATTTCACCGCCTTCGCCGCCGCCCTGCGCGAGGCCGCGCCCGTAGCCAGCCGCGCCTTTGCCGGAGTGAACCTGCATGGTGCGGACATCGCCGGCGATTTCGCAGCGACGCCCGGCGAGTGGGCGCTGACCAACGCCAGCTTCGCGCTGGACCGCGCGCGGCTTTCCGGCGAAATCCGCCTCCGTCCGGAACAGGCCGAGGCGCGCCCGCTGCTGTCGGCGCGGCTTTCCGCCCCGGCGCTCGACCTCGACCTTGGCCCCGATTTCGCGGGGACGAGTTTAGACGGGCTCGATCTCGACCTGTCGCTGGAGGCGCAGACGGTCAAATCCGCGCGGGCGGGCGTGCTGTCGGGCGAGGGCGGGCGCATCAGGGCGCATCTGATGCGCACGGGCGAGGCGACGAGGCTCGAGCGGCTGGAGATGCGCAATATCGGCGGCGCCGATCTCACCGCTTCCGCCGCCTGGCGCAAGGACTTTTCCAGCCTGCAAGGCGAGGCGCGACTGAAAGCGGGCGAACTTGGGCCACTGGCGCAGGCTCTGGCGCGGCTCTGGCCCGGCGCCGCCGGCAAGGCGTTGGCGGCGCGGGCGAAAAGCCTGTCGCCCGCCGATCTCGCGGGCAAGGCTGGCGAGGGCGGCTTCACGCTCAACGGAACGCTTGGCGCGACCAAGCTGGCGGCTTCTTTCGTTCCCGCCGCGGGCGGAAAACGCGATGTCGCGTTCGAACTCACGGCGCCCGAGGCGAGCGCGCTGCTCAACCAGTTTGGCGCGCAGACGGTCTGGACGCAGCGGCTCGGCCCGGCGCGGGTTTCGGCGCGGACGCAGGCCGATCCGTCGCGCGACGGCGGGCAGAACGTCACGGCCTCCGCCGATCTCGCGGGGCTGCGCGCGGAATTTCGTGGCGCGCTCGCGGACCCGGCCGGCGATGTCTCCGTCGCGGGCGACGCCACGCTTTACGGCGACGCCGGCAAGATATTGAGCGGTTTTTCCGCCGCGCCGACGGCGTCCGCGCCATTGCGCCTCGCGGCGCGCGCCGCCTGGCGCGACGGCGCCTTGACGCTGCAAAACCTCAATGGCGAATGGGCCGGCGCCAAGCTGTCCGGCGATCTCAATGCGGAAGGAGACGGGCTAAAGGGCGCATTGCGGCTGGACCGCCTTTCGGCGCCGGCGCTCGCGGCCCTCGTGCTTGGCCCGCCCGCGCCGGTCAAGGCCGGGGCCTTGTGGCCGAGCCTGTCCTTCGCCCCGGTGATTTTCGATCCGCCGAGGGCAAGGCTGGCGATCGAGACCGCCGACCTGCAGCCTTTCGGCGCCCGCGCGCGCTTCGACCTCACGCTCGGGCCGGGCGAGCTTTCCATCGCGCAGGCCGTCGTCGAGGGCTTCGGCGGCGTCATTGGCGGCGGTCTGGACCTGCGGCGCGAGGGCGCGCAGGTCACGTTGAGCGGCGAGGCGAAGGGCGAGAACCTCAATTTGAAAAATCCGGCGCTGTCGGCGCGGCTTGGCTTCAAACTCAACTTCGCGGGCAATGGCGCCAATGCCGCGGCTTTGGTCGGATCGCTCTCCGGGGATGGCGTCGTCCGGCTGCTCGACCTCGCGGTCGAGGGCGCCGCGCCGCGCGCGCCGGATCAAGTTTTGGCCGCGAGCGAGGCGAACGAAGAGCCGTTCGACGCCAGGCTGGTCGCAAAGAGCCTCGATGCGGCTTTCGCGCGCGAGGCCCAGCGACGGGGTGAGGCGAATTTCAAATTCCGGCTCGCGGGCGGGCAGGCGGTTTTCGCGCCGGCGGACGCGGGCGCGCAGGGCCTCGAAGCCGGCTTCGATCTGCGCGACTCCAGCTTTTCACTCGCTCTTTCCGCCGCCGCGCAAAATCTCCCGGCCGGGTGGGATGGCCCCGCGCCGATCGGCGCGGTGGTCTGGAGCGGGCCATGGCGCACGCCGTCCCGCCGCACCGATGCGACCGCTTTCGTCAATTCAGTCGCCATGCGCGCGCTGGAGCGCGAATATGCCCGGATCGAATTGCAGAAACGGCAGGATCAGGAAAGAGCCCGCGCGCTGTCGGCGCAGCCGGCCGTTCCAGACGGTCCGGCGCAGTCCCAGCCAGCCCCGACGGAGCCTTGAAGCTTCAACCGCGCGCCGCTCTGTCGCGAAAAAACTGTAGCAGATGCACCCGCAAGGCGGAGGAGAGATTGGCTTCGCCGCGCGTCGCGTCGATTTCGGCGACCAGAGCCGCGACGGACAGGCCGCGCTCGCGGGCCAGTTCGCGCAAGGCGTCCCAGAAGGCGAATTCGAGCGTTATGCTGGTGCTGTGGCCGGCGATGACCAAGGAATGCTTGCGCATGAGGCCCGGAGCCTCGCGCGGCGCCGGCGCTGCGGTCATTTGGATTCGCCGGACTCGGGTTTGATCTCGCCGTTGAGGCGATGGCCTTCGAGCCGGCGTTCGGCGAGGGTCCTGGCCGTTTCAGCGAATTGGCGCTCAGCCTTGCTCAAGCCGAACAGGACGCGGTTTTCCTGGGCCTGCTCTTCGTCCTTGCGGCGCACCTGCGCCTTGCGGGCGCGGCGGAGATTGACGATCTCTCCCATGGTCACGCTTTCCGGGTTTGGGCGAATTCGCCGGGCTCAGGTCTTCTTGCGGAACGAATCGATCGAGACGACTTTGGATTCCTCGCCGGAAGCGTCCGAGGCGACGGGTTTCGCGGCCTTGCCCTCGTCCTTTGCGGCGTGGGCCGACTCGGCGGCGGGAGCGCCGGCGGGAATCACGTCCGGCTCGGAGGCCGCGCCGCGCAGCTTCGCCCTTGCGGCCTCGGGCGCGGGAACCGGACGCGGCCTGTTGGCGGCCGGGCCGACAATGGTTTCCTCTTCGTCTTCCAGATCGTCGTCATCATCCGCCTGGGGTTCGAATTTCAGGCCGAATTGCACGGACGGATCATAGAAGCCGGAGATGGCGTCGTAAGGGATGTGCAGCTTCTCGGGAATGTTCTTGAAATGAAGCCCGACTTCGAAGGATTCATCATCCACCCGCAAATCCCAGAACTGGTATTGCAGGATGATGGTCATTTCGTCTGGATATTGCTCGCGCAACCGCGACGACAGGCTGACGCCCGGCGCATTGGTGCGGAAGGTGATGTAGAAATGATGCTCGCCGGGCAAGCCGTCGCGCGCAGCGTCCGCCAGAACCTTGCGGACCACGCCGCGCAGCGCGTCCTGAACCTGAAGATCGTATCGAATCAAATCGGTCGACATTGACGGCGTCGCATCTTTCGCTCGCCGGGCCGCAGTGTCAGAGGGCGACGTCCAGATGACATCCGGCCTCGCCGCCGCGCGCTCCGGCATGAAGGAAGTGGAGGCTTCTGTTGCCAGGCGCCTCCGGGCCCCGCCTGAAACGGCTAAGCCTCAGGACTTTAATTTCGGTACTATCACCGCATTACGCAGCGACGGCCACCGGAGCATAGTTGTCATTGGCAACTATAGGTTTGACCCGATAACGGCGGTATCATGCCGGGCAAAAGAAGACCCTTTACACCCTCGTCGATCCTATTTCGCCCCCGCCGCGGCCCGCCTGATTACAGACGGGCCGGGGTGGAGGCGCCGGGTACCGCCCCCGGGTCCGAAAGGCTTATTCCGATCCCAATTTATCGCCATAGCCGCCCGAGGGCGGCATGGAGAATATAGAGAAGCCGCCCCTCCGGCGAAAGGGGAGAATTGGAAATTCTCCCCTTTCATCCCTTTTGATTGCTTCCGAACGCCGGACAAGGCCTCGCGGGCCCTTGCCGCCTTGGCGCGGGCGCCGCAATCTGTCGAGAGCCAGACCCGCGAAAAGCAGGCGGAAATGACGGAACTCAGGGGGAAGGCATGGAGGAGAACGCCCAGGCGGCGGCGGCCGGAGAGGCCGGGACTCGCGTCCGGCGCGAAGTGGTCGTCCGCAAGCTGCAGAAAGACGACATTTTCAATTCGCTGGTCGCCGGTTGGGACGACTTGAAGGCCGCGCCGAAATACGGCCTCACCGTCGGCTTGCTGCACACGCTTTGCGGCTGGATCGCGATCTTTTTCGCCAAGCTTTCCGGCCTGAATTATTTCACCTATCCCTTTCTCACCGGCATCGCGCTGGTGGTGCCCTTCTCGGCGGCGGTGCTCTATGAAGTCAGCCGCAGGCTGGAGGTTGGCGAGCCGCTCTCCTGGGGCGCGGTGCTGCGCTCCGTCAAGACCAGCGGCGGCCGCGATCTCGGCTGGATGTGCCTGATTTCGTTGTTTTCCTTCATCCTCTGGATCGATTATTCCTTCTTCCTCTACTTGATGTTCTATGGCGCCCACATGCCGGACCCCGCCCAGTTCGTGCAGGAGGCCTTGTCCACGCCCAAGGGCCTCGTCTTCATCCTGGTCGGCAATGTGATCGGCGGCGGCATCGCCTTCGTCGTCTTTTCGATCTCGGTGGTGTCCTGCCCGCTGCTGCTCGACCGCGATGTGGATTTCGTGACGGCGATGATCGCCTCGGTGAAGTCCGTGCTGTTGAACCCGTGGCCGCTGCTGGCCTGGGCCCTGCTCATCGCCCTGTTCCTGGCCTTCGGCCTGCTGTCCGGCCTGCTGGGCCTGACTCTGGTGCTGCCCTTGCTCGGCCACGCGTCCTGGCATGTGTACAGGAAGCTCATAGAGCCCTGAGCGGGTTTCCTCTGCGCGCCGAATCGCTAAACTGCCGGCCCGAAACGGCGGAGCCTCGGCGTCGCGCCGATGGAAGTGAGTGACGCATGTTGAACCGCCACCCCGAATATCAATATCTCGATCTGCTCCAGCAGGTGCTGGAGCATGGCGATCGCCGCATTGATCGGACGGGCGTCGGCACGCTCTCGGTTTTTGGCGCGATGGCGCGCTTCGATGTCGGCGCCTATGCGCCAATCCTAACCACGAAGCGGGTTTACTGGAAAACCGCGATCAAGGAGATGCTGTGGTTTCTGACGGGCAAGACCAATATTCAGGCGCTGCTCAAGGAAAATGTTCGGATCTGGACAGATTGGCCGCTCGCCCGCTATCGCAAGGAAACCGGCGAGAACGTCAGCCAGGAGGCTTTCGAGAAGCGCATCGTCGAGGACGACGCCTTCGCCGCGCGCTGGGGCGATCTGGGGCCGGTCTATGGCAAGCAATGGCGCCGCTGGCAGGGGCCGGACGGTCGCGCATTCGATCAGATCGCCGGCGTGATCGACGCCTTGAAAAACAACCCGACGAGCCGGCGCATCCTGTTTCACGGCTGGAACGTCGCGGAAATCGATCAGATGGCCTTGCCGCCCTGCCACATGGTTTATCAGTTTCACGTCGCCAAGGATAAGCTGTCCTGCCTCTTGTTCCAGCGCAGCGTGGACGTTCTGCTGGGCAATCCATTCAACTGGGCCGCTGGCGTCGCGCTACAGGCCATGATCGCGCAGCAATGCGATCTGGAGCTCGGCGAATTTGTCTGGGTTGGCGGCGACGTTCACCTATATCTGAACCATCTTGAGCAGGCCCGGCTGCAGTTGACGCGCGAGCCGAGACCATTTCCGCGCCTTGTGCTCAAGAGGCGCGCGGCGAGCATCGACGACTATCGAATCGAAGATTTCGATGTTCAAGGCTATGATCCGCACCCCCATATCGCGGCGGAGGTCGCTGTATAAACTCCGCAAGGGCGAAGCGTCGAAACGCTGCCGTGGCAAGTACGGGGTCGCGGTCAAGTCGAAGTCATGAAAGCTCACGGACCTCTTATATTTTTCTGAATTCTTTAGTTGGATAAATATTTTTGCTTGGCTATTGGAGCGGTGGCGGGATTCAAGCTCTTCATACGTAAATCATTATTCAATGAGGAGCGAATCGTGACCAGAAATTTGATCGCGATAGGGGTCTTGGGCGCATTTACTCTCATGGTGGCGGCGGCTTTTGCTCAGCCCTCCATCGCGACGACCCGAACGGAGCCGGCATGCAGAGGCAGGGCGACCAATCGCCGGGGGCGAAAAGGCACAAAAGTAAAATCCAGAAGCAAACCAACGCCAGGAAGAACGGCACGAATCAGAGCGAAGACGTGAGCGGCGCCAAAAAGAACGGCCAGCCGCAATAGGCGGGGCGTGATTCAGGTGTGAATTGCGGTCACGCGAAGCTGCCCTTCACGTCGTAGCACGCGCAGGGACACCTCTTCGCCGTGACGGCCGATTGCGAGATCCAGATTGGAGTTGCCGAGACGCAGTTGGCGCAGGATGACTTCGTCGACGAATGACGGCAGCCGCGGATTAAGCAGCCGGATTTCATTCAAATCGGGGTTGAAGCTGAGGCCAAGCGACGCCTGCAGCAGCGCGAAGGGCGCCGCCGCGGCCCAGGCCTGCGGCGCGCATGCGACGGGATAGAGCGTCGGACCGCGCCCGCGCCGGCGCTGGAAGCCACAAAACAGCTCGGGCAAGCGGTTGGCGTCCATATAGGTCGCTGCGTCGAACAGGCCCGTGAACACGCGCTCGATCGGACGCGACAATCCGTTGCGGGCGAAGCCGAGCGCGATCAGGGCGTTGTCGTGCGGCCACACCGATCCATTGTGATAGGACATGGGATTATAGCGCTGTTCCGACTGGCACAGCGTGCGAATTCCCCAACCGGAAAAAAAGCCCGGGCGCATCAGGCCTTCCGTCACTTCCGCCGCGCGGGCGCGCGAGACGACGCCCGTGAAAAGAAGCTGCCCGGCGTTCGAGGTGCGTACTTTGCATTGCCGCTTCGCGCCATCGAGCGCGAGCGCATAGCTTCCAATTTCCGGGCACCAGAAGCTTTCCTCGAAACGGATCGCAAGCTCGCCCGCCTGCCTGTTGAGCGCATCCGCAAGAGGCTGGTTTCCCAGGCGCCGCGCGAGCCGCGCCGCGAGCTGCTTGGCCATGAAGACATAGCCCTGCACTTCCGCGAGCGCGATCGGCCCCTTCGCCAGCTGTCCGTCGGCATGAAAGACGGCGTCGTGGGAATCCTTCCAGCCCTGATTGGCGAGGCCCTGATCGGTTTGACGATGATATTCGACGAAGCCGTCGCGGTCGGGGTCGCCCGGCCCATCGATCCACGCCAAAGCCGCGGTAATATGCGGCCATAATTCCAGAATGGTCTGGCTGTCGCCCGTGCGCTCGAAATAGAGCCCCGCGAGCATGACGAAAAGCGGCGTCGAATCCACGCTGCCATAATAGAGCGCGAACGGAACCTCATGCAGGATCGCCATTTCGCCCGCACGCATTTCGTGCAGGATTTTTCCGGGCTCCGCGTCGTTGATCGGGTCGAAGCTCTTCGCCTGAAAGGCCGCAAGCCGCCTGAGAACGCCGCGCGCGATTCTGGGATCGCACCACAGCAGCTCGATCGCGGTGATGATGCCGTCGCGGCCAAAGGTGGTCGAATACCAAGGGATGCCCGCATAGGGAAACGGCCCCTGAGCGGTTTCCGTCGTCAGCATTTTGATATCGGCCGTGGAGCGGCAGAGGATCTGATTGAACAGGTCGTTGGACGTTTCGACGCTGGCCGTATTGGCGCTCATGGCTTTCGCTTCGCGCGCCGCCGAAACCAGCCCGCGAAGGAACGGCGCAGGCGGCGTCTGGCATGTGTCGTCGCAGCAGACCGTGGCGAATATTGAAAGCCGTTCGCCGGGCGCCAGGAGGATCGAATAGGACGCGACGCTGGTGGTCAGCTGCGTGGGCGGAGGGTCGAACAGAAGCGTGGTGGAGCGCGTGAGGCCATCGAGACCCTCGTAGCGCAGCAGGACGCTATTCTCGTCGACCACGCTGGCGGAGGCGACGCCGCGACTCTCGCGCCTTATGCCGCGCACCTCGAAGATATCGGCGAAATCGCTGCCGAAAGCGAAGGCCAGCCGCAGCGGCGCCGTTTCGTCGCCATGATTCTGCGCGCCGAACCGCTGGTAGGCGGCGCCGCGCCACAAGTACAAGGTCCGGGCGATATGGACGATATCCTTGTGCAGAACGAGCTTGTTGTCGAGATAGATGTCGGGATTGGTCAGATCGACCGACAGGATCGAGTTGTCGTCGCGCACATTTGAGCTCAGCAGCAGAAGCTGCATGCCATTGAGCAGGAACTCGAAATAGGAGAGATATCGCGTGTCGGAGCGGAAGATTCCATCGACGCCGCCGGCGCTGGCGCCGATGTCGCCATGGCTGTCGATGACGGTGAAAGTGTCGTCATGCTTGAGATTGCGCCGATGTCGCGTGGGGCCGGTCGCCGGAATGTAGAAATCGGCTTCCGGCGCCGGATCGAGCGACTCGACAATTGATGGCGTCGGGACTTCCTTCAAAGCGCTGCCCCCGGCGAACTGACGCGTCGCGGCGCGGCGGCCTCCCGTTTGATGTCGAGTTCCAGTTCCGGCGGGGGCGCCAGCAGCGAGCGATAGAGGTTCACATAGTTCTCCGCCATCGCGCGCGCCGAAAAGCGCACCTCGAAACGCCGGTGGACGGCTCGCCGGTCAAGCCCCAGCACACGGGGCAGGGCGGCGGCGGCCTGCTCCATGCCGTCGACAATCACGCCGGTTACGCCCTCATCGATGATCTCGGGAACGGAGCCCCTTCGGAACGCCAGCACCGGAGTCCCGCAGGCCATCGCTTCGATCATGGTCAGGCCGAAAGGCTCGGGCCAGTCGATCGGGAAGAGAAGCGCCAGCGCCTCGCCGAGAAACCTGGTCTTCTGCCGCTCGTTGATCTCTCCGATGAATTCGACGCCCGGGCTCTTGAGCAAAGGCGCGACGCGTTCACGAAAATAGGCCTCGTCCGCCCTGTCGACCTTCGCCGCGATCTTGAGGGGAATCCCCATGATCCGAGCGATCTGAATGGCCTGTTCCGGCCCCTTTTCGGGGGAGATGCGGCCGAGGAACGCGACATAACCCCCGCGCGGATCGAAGGTCGGGCGGTGAAACTGCAATGGCAGGCCATGATGAATGGTCTCGGCGAAACTGACCTTCGGCAGGGGCGCTCGCTGCGCGTCGGAAATCGACACCAAAGGCATGCCGTCAAAGGCGTTATAGAATGCTGGCAAACCGGGAATATCCAGCCGTCCGTGCAAAGTGGTCACCGTGCGCCGCGCGATCGAGCGAAACAGCGGGAAGTGAAAATAGTCGATGTGAAAATGCAGGATGTCGAAGTTATGGGCCTGCTGCCGCACGCGCTCGAGCATCAGCATGTAATAGGGGATCGTGTCTCTCACCTGGTCATCGAGGCGCAGGGCCGTCGGCGCGCAAGGAACGAGAGTGGCCGCCGTCAGGGAATCGCCGCTCGCGAAAAGCGTGACGTCATGGCCCATATTGACGAGTTCTTCCGTGAGATAGGAAACAACGCGCTCCGTCCCACCGTAGAGTCTCGGAGGCACACTTTCCATTGGTGGGGCGATTTGAGCGATTTTCATGTTGAATGCCTCCCTGGCGGCTAGAACAACGCTCAAGCCCGCAAGTGGTTTCAAGCCTTCTGTTCGGCTCATCAAAAATTGAGACAGACTTGGCAGTTTCGAGAATCAAGGTTCTGGCGCGCTCTACAGCTACGCTTCAAATCTCTCGGAGCTGCTTTTCTTGGTCAGGGCGATCCTCCATTCCGCGGCAGGAGCGCAAGGCGCGCAAAAAGCTCACCATCCAGTTGCAGGCGTCGTGCTGGCGAATGCGTTTCATGAGCATGCGATGGCGCTCGATGCGCTCTTCCTTTCGCATTTCAATCGCTCGGCGCATCGCATGCGCGACCTCGTCGATGTCATAGGGATTGACGATCAGGGCTTCCTGCAGATCCTCGGCGGCCCCGGCGAAGCGCGACAGGATCAGAACGCCGGGATCCGCCTCGTCTTGCGCGGCGACATATTCCTTCGCCACGAGATTCATGCCGTCGCGCAAAGGCGTGACGAGCCCGATGCGGCTGGCGCGGTAATGAACGGCGATGGTTTCGCGCGGCACGGAGCGATGGATGTAGCGCAGCGGCGTCCAGTCGAAATCGCCGAACTTGCCATTGACCTTGCCGGACAGGGCCTCGAGTTCGTGACGGATGTCGACATAGGCTTGCAGATCGTCGCGGGTGGGCGAGGCGACCTGGATCAGGGTCATCGGCTTGTCGTTCTCGGGATAGGAATCGAGCAGACGCCGGAAGGCGAGGAATTTCTCCGGCAGGCCCTTGCTATAGTCCAGCCGGTCGACGCCGATGGCGTAAAGGCGCGTCGCGCCATGACGCTCATATTGCCGGATCTTGTTCGCGCCCTCGGGGTCCTCCGCCATGGCGACGAAGGAATCGACATCGATGCCGGCCGGAAAAACGCCGGTTTTCAGAAACTTGCCTTCAAGCCGCACGCTATCCGGCGCGACAATCTCCCCACCCAGGACTTCGCTGACGAAACGGGAGAAATTCGCCTGATCGGAGGCGGTCTGGAAGCCGACGAGATCGTAATCGAGCAGGGTCAGCGCCAGCCGCTCATATTCGGGCGCCGCCGTCAGAATATCTGGCGGGGGGAAGGGAATATGCAGGAAAAACCCGATCTGGTTGCCGACGCCGCGCGCCCGCAAATCGGCGCCGAGCGGGATCAGGTGATAGTCGTGGACCCAAATAAGGTCGCTGCGGCGCAGATGCGGCGTCAGCAGGTCGGCGAAGCGGGCGTTGACCCGTCGATAGCCTTCGCCGGCCTCGAGCGTGAAACGGGCGAGATCGAGCCGGTAATGATGGATCGGCCACAGGACCTCGTTGGAAAAGCCGAGATAGAACTCGCGATAATCGCGCTCGGTGAGCGGGGCGGTCATCAGCGTGCAGCGGCCGTGCTTGGTGCAGGAGATGGCGATCTCGCTCTCTTCCGCGACGAGATCCCCGTTCCAGCCAAACCACAGACCGCCGCGATCGCGCATGGCGTCGAGCAGGCAGACCGCCAGACCGCCGGCGGCCGAGCCCTTGGGGCCTGGATCGGAAACGCGGTTCGAGACGACGACCAGCCTCGTCATATGACGGCCTCCCAGGGACGGGAGAGGCGCACGGCGCAATTGACGATGCCGACAAGCGAATAGGTCTGCGGATAATTGCCCCACATTTCGCCGGTCTTGGTGTCGACGTCCTCGGACATCAGGCCGAGGCGATTGCGCAGTTTCAGCAGATCGTCGAAATATTCGCGCGCCTCCTCGATGCGGCCCATGCGCGCCAAGGCGTCTATGCGCCAGAAGGAGCAGGTGTTGAAGGCCGTGCCGGGCGCGCCGAAATCATCGGCCGCTTCATAGCGCATCATGTGCGGACCGCGCCCCAGCACCGCCTCCAATTGCTTGACCGTCGAGACCATGCGGGGGTCGCGGGGGTCGATGAAGTCCACTTCCGTCATCAGCAGCACGCCGGCGTCCAGATATTCGCCCTCGAAGGAATCGACGAAGGCTTGCCGCTTCTTCGACCAGGAGCGCTCCAGAATCACTTCCCTGATTCGATTGGCGCTTGCGCGCCATTCGCTTGCGCGCTGCGTCTCGCCGATATGGTGGGCGATGCGCGCGAGGCGGTCGGCGGCGGCCCAGCACATCAGGCTGGACGTGGTGTGGACATTGGCGCGGGTGCGATATTCCCACATGCCCGCGTCCGGCTGGTCATAGAACTTGAGCGCCCGGCGGCCGAGGGCTTCGAGATGCTGAAAATCCGCCCGGTTCGGCGGCGAAAGCAGGCGCCGGTCGAGAAACATCTGCGCGACGCCCAGAATGACGTTGCCGTAATTGTCATATTGGAGGTGCTCATAGGCCTGGTTGCCGACGCGCACCGGCCCCATGCCGCGATAGCCGGGCAGGTCGGGAATCTCCCGCTCGGTCAGCCTGTTTTCCAGCCCGATGCCATAGACCGGCTGGATATCGTTCTCGTGCAAGGACGCGACGATATTCATCAGCCAGCGAAAGTAATTCTCCATTTTCCGCACGGCGGCGAGGCGGTTGAGCGCGCGCACGACGAAATAGGCGTCGCGCAGCCAGCAGAAGCGATAGTCCCAGTTGCGCTGCGTGCCCGGGCTTTCGGGAATGCTGGTGGTGAGCGCCGCGACAATCGCGCCGGTCGGCTCATAGGTGCAGAGCTTGAGCGTTATGGCGGCGCGAATGACCGCGTCCTGCCACTCAAACGGCGTGGCGAGACGATGGGTCCAGGTGCGCCAATAGACGAGCGTGCGCTCCTCCAGCCGATCGGCGGTCTCCTTGACGCCCAGCTGCAAGGTTTCGTCCGGCCCAAGGAAGAGATCGAGCGGCGTGCTCAGATTGAAAAAGGTTTCGTCGCGAATGAAATCGATCGTCGCGTCGGTGGTCAGACGCATGGTCGTCTGAGGACCTACATATCGAATATGATGCGATCCATAGGTGCGGGTCGGCGCGACCGAGCCATAATCGAAACGCGGCCGCAGGCGGATCCTGATGCGCGGACTGCCGGATACCGGCGTGAGCCTGCGCACAAGGGCCTGGGGATAGAACAGGCGATCCCGCCAGACGAAGCGCGGCGCGAAATCGGTGATGCGGAGCGATCCCTGCCTGCCGTGCAATTCCGTCACGAGCACCGCGGTGTTTTCGATATAATGCTGTTCGCTGTGAACATGGTCTTCGAGCTCGATAGCGAAAACGCCATCGTCCGGCGCCTCCGACGGCGCGCCGAGCAAGGAATGGAAGACCGGGTCGCCATCGAAGCGCGGCAGGCAATACCAGACCACCCGGGCGTCCCGATCGATCAGCGCCGCGACCGCGCAGTTTCCAATGACGCCGAGGTCGAGGTCGCTCATTTGGCGCCGGCCGTCCTGGGCGGCGAGAGATCGCCTGGCGCGGCGATCAGCGCGTCGAACCAGTTGCGCAGTTCCAGCACGTTTGCGGCCCGGTAGCGGGCGGCGGTGAGCTCTTCCCCGATCTTGATCGAAACGCCGCCGCAGGCGTTGACCGTGAGGAAGCCCGATTCGTCGGTCACGTCGTCGCCCGCGAAAATGGGCCGCCTGCCCTTGAACGGGCGTTCTTCGAGGAAGCTGCCGATCACGCCGCCCTTGTTGTTTCCATGCAGCCGGATCTCGCAGACCATCTTGCCAGTGATCAGATTGAGGTCCGCCCGGTCGCGCACGATCTTCTGGGCGACGGCCTGGCATTTCCTCTCGAAATCAGGGCGCAGCCGGTAGTGGATGGCCACGGCGCCGGCTTTCCGTTCAATGACGACGCCTGGCTCCGCGAGGAAGGCGGCTTCGACGCGGGTCGCTATGGCTTCGACAGCGCTCTGGTCGATGGTTGGCGAGTGCAGTCGGCCGGCCGCGTCGCGGCGTTGCAGGCCATGGACCCCGGCCACAGGCAGGACGAGGGGATGGAGAAGGCGGTCGATGGCGTGGATATCCCGCCCGGACACGACGGCCAGCGCCCGGCCGACCTTCTCGCGCAATTGCTCGATGAATTCCAGAGTCGCAGGGTCGACACGGACGTCGTCCGGGCGGTCCTCGATCTCGACCAGCGTGCCGTCCAGATCGAGAAAGATGCAATATTGCGCCAGATCGTCGATGGCCGGCAGCATATGGCGCGCTCCAATGGACGCCAGAGTTTGGCAGGTTGTCCCAGTCGTGGCGCCGCGGCTGCTGCTTGCGGATTTCAGATTCATGGACATTCTCCAGGGTTCTAAATCTTGGGTTCAAGATCTTGGGCGCCACTCGACAGCCGCGCTTGAGCGGCGGACGACGAAATGCGGCGCCCTTGCCGGGCGCGGGCTTTCCGTCTCAAGGACATTTGTCGCGCGGGCCGACGCGAACGGCGTCAGGCACCGTCGACGATCTTCTTGATCGTGGGCGAAGCCGCGAATTCTATCGGCGGCGCCAGACATGATTTCCTCCTGCGTGGATCTCATCGGCGTTGCGAATGTCCTCATGATTTCTTGAGGTCGTAATAGGCGGGAGCGGACTTCATGCCCTCCCTGGTCACATTCGCGGCGATCTTCTTGACCGAATTGTCGACATCATAGGTGACGTTCAGCGAGCTGAAGGTCAGGGCGACGTCCTTCTTGTCGATGCCCAGGAAGCCTCCCACGCCAACGACGACCGCATCGACCTGGCCCGACGTGTTCAGCACGAGATATTCGATATTGCCGACCTTTTCGTCGCTCGGCGCATAAATGGTCGCGCCCACCATCTTGCTGGCGAGAACCTGATCCGGCCTCTGCTCACTGACGGGCATGGCGTTCGTGGTCGCCGGCTTCATCGCGGGCGCATTCGTCTGGGCGATGGTGGGGCTGGTGAGTGACAGAAGCGTAACCGTTCCAAAAATCGCAATATGTTTCATGCTTTAAGTCCTTTCGTCAGAGTGTTGAAATATTTGGTGTCTATTTTTCTGCGCCAGCATATCTTCACAATTTGAAATATAACGTTTGATATACTGAAATGTTCCCATAAAAGTGATTTTTGTTTGTCACAAAGGTGGCCGTGGTCGTTGCTGGGCGCCGCGCGCCTTACCGGCCATTTTCCCGGGCGAACACCGCCGCGGATGATGTTCGGCACGAATTTCGGTCGACAAGGCGGCGTTTTGCGCCTGCGACGCGGGCGACGAATGCGCCCTCGTGAAGCAAACGGCGCCGTCGGCCGGCTGTTCCGTAGTCACGCCGCGCCGGCCGTCGGCGCGCGCGCGGAACATTTCCGGGGCGCCGCCGTTGGCGTTTTCAGGGTTTCAGGCTCTTCAGGGTTTCAGGCTCTTCGGCATGTGGAGACAAATCATGCGCAAGCCGCTTCCTTCGCCTTTCATCGAGGGGACTGAGCGATCGCCGATCGGCGACGGCTTTCGCGCCTTTTCGGTCAAGCCGGCTCAGCTGATGGGGCGGCCGGCGACCTTCGGCCTGGCGCTGGGCGTAGTGCGCGTGTGGGCGCTCGCCGGTCCCATCTTCCAGTACAGCGACACGTGGCGACGGGTGATCAACAGCGGAAACATTTCTTGACCACGGCGTTGGAAAGGTGAGCATCGCTTACGACGGGAATAATTTCCGGGTGTCGACTGAACCATCAGCAATTTGCGCGTCGTTTCGCGCCGTCCGAGCGGCCAGCCGCGAGCGTGCCGCACCGCTTTCGGACGCCGACGCGACGGTCCAGTCAATGCCCGACGCAAGCCCGGCAAAATGGCATCTGGCGCATACCAGCTGGTTTTTCGAGAAGATGGTCCTCGAGCCTTATCTGCCCGGCTATCGCGTCTTCGATCCGAGCTTCAATTATCTTTTCAACTCCTATTATGAAACGCTCGGAGTGCGACAGCCGCGGCCCAGGCGAGGCATGATCACGCGGCCAACGCTTGAGGCGGTCCATGCCTACCGAGCCCATGTTGACGCCGCCATCGACCTCCTGTGCGCTCGCGCGCCGCCTGAGCGCGCGAGCGCGATGATCGCGCTTGGATGCCATCATGAACAGCAGCACCAGGAATTGCTGCTGACCGATATCCTGAATCTGTTCGCCCAAAATCCATTGCGCCCGGCCTATGATGTCCACATTTCCGAGGACAGCGAGGCCGCGGCGTTGGCGCCCGTGACTTACCGGAAGTTCTCGGGCGGAATCGTCGAAATCGGCGCACGCGACGAGGGCTTCGCCTTTGATTGCGAGCGTCCCCGCCATCGCGTCGTCCTTGAGCCCTACCGGCTTGCCGACCGTTTGACGACCAATGCGGAATGGATGGATTTCATCGCTGACGGCGGCTACCGCCAACCCTTACTCTGGATGTCGGAGGGCTGGGCGAAATGCTGCGACGGCGGCTGGTCCGCACCGCTTTACTGGGAAGATCGCGACGATGAATTCTGGTCCATGACGCTTGCAGGACCGCGGCGCGTCGTCCCGGCGGCGCCGGTCGTCCATGTCAGCTTTTTCGAGGCCGACGCCTTCGCGCGCTGGTCGGGGCGGCGCCTGCCGACCGAAGCCGAATGGGAGCACGCCGCGGAATCTGACGCATCAGGCGGAAATTTCGTCGAATCCGGACTGCTGCGTCCTGCGCCCACGCGGCCGGGCGAAAGCGGGCTGCGCCAGATGTTCGGAGACGTCTGGGAATGGACCAGCAGCGCTTTCTCGCCTTATCCGCGCTTTCGGCCGGCCGAGGGAGCGGCGGCCGAATATAACGGGAAATTCATGTGCGGGCAGTTCGTCCTGCGCGGCGGATCCTGCGCGACGCCGGCCCGTCATATTCGCGCCAGCTATCGCAATTTCTTTCCACCCGACGCCCGCTGGCAATTTTCCGGTTTGCGTCTCGCCGGAGACGACGATGATGTTTGACGGCTTCGAGGTGCAATCAAGGTGGGATGAGGCCTTTCGCGCGGCGGTGGTTGGCGGCCTTTCGCGCGCGCAAAAATCCATCCCTTGCTGCTGGCTCTATGATGAGCGCGGCTCCGAACTCTTCAATGAAATCACGCGCCTTGAAGAATATTATCCGACCCGCGCGGAGACGGAAATTCTGTTGCGCTGGGCCGATGAAATGGCCGGCTTCTGCGGCGAGGACATTCTGTTGGTCGAATATGGCGCGGGGGCGGGGATCAAGACCGAAATCCTGATCGAGGCGTTGGACAAGCCGCGTCTTTATGTCCCGATCGATATCGCCGGGGACGTGCTGGCGCAAACGGCAAGCCGTATGAGGGATCGCTTTCCGGATTTGGAGACGCTTCCGATCGTCGCCGATTTCAATCGCGATTTCGATCTTCCCGCCGGTCTGCCGCCGGGATGGAGGACGGCTTTCTTTCCCGGCTCGACGATCGGCAACCTGAACCGGAGCGAAACTGTCGCCTTTTTGTCGCGGCTTCATCGGCATGTCGAGGGTCGCGGGATGGCGATCATAGGCGTCGATCTGAAGAAGGATCTCGGAACCTTGCTGAGCGCCTATGACGATGGCGCGGGCGTGACGGCGGCGTTCAATCTCAATCTGCTGGCGCGGATCAATCGCGAGCTTGACGGAGACTTTCCGCTGGACCGGTTCGTCCATCAGGCGCGTTGGAATGAGTCCGAGTCTGCCGTTGAAATGCATCTGGTCAGCCTCGATACGCGCGTGGTCTCGGCTTGCGGGCGACAGTTCGCCTTTCACGAAGGCGAGACGATCCACACCGAGAGTTCGCGCAAATATGCGCTCGACTCATTTCGTTCGCTGGCGGAAAAGAGCGCATGGCGGCTTTCAAGGGCCTGGCTGGATGATGAGGACCGCTTCGCCGTTCTCGGTCTCGAAGCGTCGCCGTGAGCGCATGGCCCTGTGAGCGCATGGCCTTTGGGCAAGATCAATGATCGTCAAGAACGACATCCGCGATGGAACGATGAGCCGAGCTGCTCGTTCTTCCCAAGGATTAAGCCGCCCGTCACGAGTAATCCGGCCAAGCCTGAACGGCTTCACCAACAATGGTTCGATGGAGCCAATAGTATGTCCCGTTTACTGGTGATCGAGGACGAGTTTTTTGTCGCGGCCCATATCGAAAACGTATTGAGCGACGACGGTCATGAAGTGATCGGACCGGTCGGAACGCTCGATGAAGCCAGGGCCTTGGCGCGCTCGGAAGAGCTTGATGGGGCATTGCTCGACGTCAATCTCGATGACGGCCGCATCGACGAAGTCGCGGATATTCTGACGGGTCGCCATATCCCGTTCATGTTCGTGACCGCTTGCGCCCGCGACAATCTGCCGGCGGCCTACCGACAGTCGGTGGTCGTGCCCAAGCCCTTCACGGACATGGATCTCATCCGCGAAGTGCGGCGCCTCACGCAGTAAGGCGAGCGCCAGTCACGGCAATCATTGCGTCAAGCGATGCGCCAGGCGCGAGGCTCGGCCCCTTGGTGACGGCCCAGCTTTTCAGCACGCCGTCCAGTTCAAGGCGGAGGTCGTAATGCAGCCGCCGCGCTTCATGTTTCTGCACGACGAACAGGTTTTTTCCCGAGGCTCCGGCACTCCCGCGGGGCTCCTGCGAGGCGTCGAAGTTTCGCTCCTTGCGATAGGTCGCCAGCCCCATGGCTCAACTCGCTTTTCGGCGAGCGGCGCGGGATTTCGAGTGCTTTTCCTGCATTACGGGGGAAGTATTGGATGCTTCCGCCCGTCTCTGGCTCCAGGGCGCCGCCGAGCGAATTTCGTAGTCGAAATGGAGGGTCGTCGCGAGCAGGCCGGCTCCGTGGGGACGGATCAGCAAAGTGCGGAGCCGCCGGAACAGCACGGCATGGGCGACAGCGGCGGCGCGCTGGGGGGCAAGGCCCCTACGGCCAGGCCGGCGTCAGAGCGTTCCGCTTCGGCGAAAAAAGCCGCTGCGACGAGGAAACGGAACGGCTGAAGCGGCAGGAGAAGCCGCAGGGCCTTGAGCGCGACATTTTCCGAAGCCTGACACATGAACGACTTCTCCACAGGCCAAAACCTTGCCTGACGCCACTATAGGTTTTGGCGCCAAAAGACCGTAGTTTGCCTCAGGAAAAGGCGCGCGATTCCGGAAGCGCGCGCCTTTTCGGATCCAGGCATCTGAGGCAGGCGGTATGGCGCGGGCGGACTCAAAAATAGCGAATTCCGCATTTTCAACTTTTGGCCTTGGCATTCATACGCTGGCGAAGGTCACGGCATGACCGGAGCGGTTCCTCTCACTATCGTCGCCGCCGTCGCGCGCAATGGCGCCCTGGGCAAGGACAACGCCATTCCCTGGCGCGCGCCAAGCGATCTCAAGCGTTTCCGCGAGATTACCTGGGGCCGGCCGCTGATTATGGGGCGCAAGACCTATCAGTCGATCGGCAAGCCGCTGCCGGGGCGCGAGACATTGGTGGTCACGCGCGATCCGGATTTTCTGGCCGGCGAAAGGCCGGACCATCTCCACGTCGCGAGTGACTTCGACTCGGCCATGGCTCAGGCCTCGCTCCTCGCCAGGTCCATGCACGCGGCCGAGGTCATCCTTGCCGGCGGCGCCGCGCTTTACCGCCTCGGCCTGCCGCGCGCGTCCTATCTGCGCCTCACCCTGGTCGATTGCGCGCCCGAGGCCGACGCCTTTTTTCCTGAGGTCGATTGGGGGCAATGGCGCGAGACATGGCGCGAACGCCCCCTTTGCGGCGCCAAGGACGAGGTCGCGCTCGAATATGTCGATTACCAACGTCTTTGATCGCCGATTGTGCGCAATCCGGCCGCATCCTATATAGGAGCGGTCGCAGCGCCGATTGCGCGGCGGCGAGGAAATTGAGGACTATATGCCGTGGAGCAATCAGGGCGGCGACCAGCCGCCAAAGCCGGAAGGTACGGATCCTTCGTCCGACGGCAAGCGCAATCCCTGGGGCGCCGGCACGAAAGGCGGGCCGCGCAACGGCAATAACGGCCCGAATAATCCTTGGGGCGCGCCCGGGGGCGGCGGTCCATTTGGCGGCGGCCCATTCGGCGGCGGTCCCGGCGGTCCTGGCCCGGATTTCGAAGCGTGGGTGCGCCAGGCGCAGGACAAGGTGCAGAACCTGACGTCCGGGGATTTCTCGCCGCGCGGCGTCCTCCTGCTCGTTGTCGCTGTCGCCCTGCTTTGGCTTGCCAGCGGCTTCTACACGGTGGCGCCCAACCAGGTCGGCCTCAATCTCGTCTTCGGCCGCTATGTCGGCAAAACGGGGCCGGGCCTGAATTACAACTGGCCCGAGCCGGTCGGCTCGATCCTCAGGCTCAATGTCACCGACCGCAATTCGATCGACGTCGGCACCGTTGGCCGCGCCGATACAGCCGGCGCCCTGGAGGTGCCGGAAGAAAGCCTGATGCTGACCGGCGACGAGAATATCGCCGACGTCAAGTTCCGCGTGATCTGGCAGATCGACCCAGCGCATCCGGAATATTACGCCTTCAACATCAAGAACCAGGTCGAGACCATCAAGGCGGTGGCGGAAAGCGCCATGCGCGAGATTGTCGGCCGCACCCAGATCCAGCGGCTGCTGACCGCCGAACGCAAGGTGATCGAGCCCGCCGTTCAGACCGCGATGCAACAGGTGCTGGATTCCTATCACGCCGGCGTCGAGGTCTTGCAGGTGCAACTGCTCTCGGTCGATCCGCCGCCAACCGTCATCGCGGCTTTCCGTGACGTGACGGCGGCGCAGCAGGACCGCAGCCGCTTCGTCAACGAGGCGCAGGCGGTCGCCAACTCCATCGTGCCGCAGGCGCGCGGCGAATCCGCCCGCATCCTGCGCGACGCCGAGGCCTTCCGCGAGCAGACAGTAGCCGAGGCGCGCGGCCAGGCGGCGCGCTATCTCAAGGTTTTCGAGGAATACAGAAAGGCGCCTGACGTGACGCGCGAGCGGCTCTATCTCGAAACCATGGAGCGCGTGCTCGGAGCGGGCGAAAAGGTCATTCTCGACCGCTCGACCGGGGCGACGCCCTTGCTGCCGCTGGCGCCTTTCGCGCCGCTTGACAGCTCGGCCAAGCCCGCCGCGGGAGGCCAGCAATGATCTCGTCGAAAACGATCGCGCTGCTCGCCGGCGCAGCCTTCCTTGTCATCCTTACGCTCGCCTCGACCTTCGAGGTCGGCCAGACCCAGCAGGCTCTGCTGCTGCGTTTCGGCGAACCAGTGCCGGAGCGCGGCCTTGTCACCGAGCCGGGCCTGCATTTCAAGCTGCCCTTCATCGAATCCGTCGTCTATATCGACCGGCGCATTCTTGATCTGGAATCGCCGAAGCAGGAAATTCTGGCCTCGGACAACCAGCGGCTGGAAGTGGACGCCTTTGTGCGCTACCGGATCGTTGATCCGCTGAAATTCTACCAGACCGTCGGCAGCGTCGCCCGCGCCGACAACCAGCTCGCCTCGGTGCTGAATTCGGCGGTCCGCCGCGTGCTCGGCGAGGCCAACCAGATGCAGATCGTGCGCGACGAGCGCGTCCCGCTGACGACGCGAATCCGCGATCAGGTCAATGCCGAGGCCGAGCGTTTCGGCGTCGCCATTGTTGACGCGCGCATGCGCCGGGTCGACCTGCCACGCCAGATTTCCGAAAAGGTGTTCGACCGCATGCGCACCGAGCGGGCGCGCGAGGCGGCGGAATTCCGGGCCCTGGGCCAGCAGGAGGCGCAGCAAATCCGCTCCAGCGCCCAGCGCGACGCCACCGTGATCGTGGCCGAGGCGCAGCAGCAGGCGGACACCATGCGCGGCGAGGGCGAGGCGGAGCGCAGCCGCGTTTTCGCGGAGGCCTTCAACAAGGATCCGGATTTCTTCTCCTTCTATCGTTCGATGCAGGCCTATGACTCGGCGTTGAAGACCAAGGGCTCGCGGTTCGTCATATCGCCCAGCTCGGATTTCTTCCGTTTCTTCGACCATGCGTCCGGCAAGGCGGCGGCGCAGCCATAAAGCGATGAGGTATTGCTGACATGAATTCGAGCATGACCAACAAGCTTCCCGCGCGTCGCCTGCTGGCGGGGCTGGCTCTCGCCGGCGCCCTGGCCGTGCTGCCGCCGGCGCCCGTTTTCGCCGCGCCGGCGCCGGATTCCTTCGCCGATCTCGCCGAGACCGTGACGCCGGCCGTGGTCAATATTTCTGCGACGCAGGTCGTGGAGGACAAGACGGTCGACCTGCCTAAACTGCCGCCGGGCTCGCCGCTCGACGACATGTTCGAGGAATATCTCAAGCGCCGCCGCCAGCAGAACGGCGAGGGCCGCAGCCATCGCTCCAACTCGCTCGGCTCGGGCTTCGTGATCGATCCTTCGGGCATCGTGGTGACGAATAATCACGTCATCGACGGCGCCAATGAGGTCGAGGTCATCTTCACCGACGGCTCCAAGCTCAAGGCCGAGGTCATTGGCAAGGACGCCAAGGTCGATCTCGCGGTGTTGCGGGTCAAGCCGACCAAACCTTTGGCGTCGGTGAAATTCGGCGACAGCGACAAATCCCGCGTCGGCGACTGGGTCATCGCGGTCGGCAACCCGTTCGCGCTCGGCGGCACGGTGACGGCGGGCATCATTTCCGCAAAGGGCCGCAATATCGACAGCGGGCCCTATGACAATTATCTCCAGACCGACGCCGCCATCAACAAGGGCAATTCCGGCGGCCCGCTGTTCAACATGGCGGGCGAGGTGATCGGCGTGAACACCGCGATCCTGTCGCCCTCGGGCGGCTCGATCGGCATCGGTTTCGCCACCCCGGCCAATAACGCCCAGCCGGTGATCGAGCAATTGCTCAAATTCGGCGAGACGCGGCGCGGCTGGCTCGGCGTCCGCATCCAGAACGTGGACGAGGGTATCGCCGAAAGCCTCGGCATCGGCAAGGCGCGCGGCGCCTTGATCTCCGGCATCGACGAAAAGGGCCCCTCGGCCAGCGCCGGCTTCAAACCCGGCGACGTCATCGTGACCTTCGACGGCAAGCCGGTCGCCGATGCGCGCGCCTTGCCCAAGATCGTCGCCGCGACCCCGGTCGGCAAGGAAGTCGAGGTCATCGTGATCCGCGACGGCAAGGAACAGACCCGGAAGGTGACGCTCGGCCGGCTTGAGGAGAACGAGGCCAAGGCCAAGAAGGACAAGCCGGAACTGGCTGAAAAGGCGCCGCCGCGCGAGGAGAAGACTCATGTCCTCGGCATGGACGTCGCTGTTTTGAACGACGCCCTGCGTGAAAAATTCAAGATCAAGGACAGCGTCAGGACCGGCGTCGCCATCATCAAGGTGGACGGCGACACCCCTGCGGCCGAACAGCGCCTGTCGCCCGGCGACGTGATTTTGGAAATCAACCGCCAGCCCGTCAACGCCCCGGACGAGATTGTCGCCCAGACCAAGGCCCTGAAGGCCGATGGCCGCAAGACGGCGCTGCTGCTGGTGGCGACCGCGCAAGGCCAGTCGCGCTTCGTGGCGTTGGCGCTGGACTGATCCCGGTTCGGGGCCGGACAAAATCGGGCGTTCCTGTCGAGATGGCTGGAACGCCTGTGGCCCGCGGGCGTAGAGAATTATTCGCTTGGCCGTTGGAACAAACCTCCCTCGCGCGAGATCAGTTTGCGTGAGAGGGGAGGATTGCGCCATGAATCTGAACTCAGCGAATCCGAACAAGGCGCTTTGGGAAAAAGGCGACTTCACCCGCATCGCGGAGAGCATGCGTGCGAGCGGGGAGGCGCTGGCCGCCGGGTTGGGAGTCACGAAAGGGCTCAAGGTTCTGGATCTCGCCTGCGGCGACGGCACTACGGCCTTGCCGGAGGCGAGGCTTGGGGCGGACGTGTTGGGCGTCGATATTTCCAGCTATCTGGTCGAGGCCGGAAACACGCGCGCCAAAGCGGAAGGCTTGGCGAACTGCCGGTTTCAGGAGGGCGACGCCTCCGATTTGCGCGATCTGAAGGACCGCTCCTTCGATCTTGTCGTGAGCATTTTCGGAGCCATGTTCGCGCCGAAGCCCTTCGATGTGGCGAAGGAAATGGCGCGCGTGACCCGGCCCGGAGGGCGGATCGTGATGGGCAACTGGATCCCGAACGATCCGACCATGGTCGCGCAGCTCCTGAAGATCAGTTCCGCTTATAGCCCGCCGCCCCCTGAAGGCTTCATCAGCCCGATGACATGGGGCGTCGAAGGCAATGTGATCGAGCGATTTGCAAGTGCGGGCGTTCCGAAGGAGAAAATCGCCTTCGCCCGGGAGATCTGGAAGTTCGACTTTCCAGGCGCGCCATCCGCCTTCGTCGACGCGTTCCGGAAATACTACCCGCCGACGATGAACGCCTTCGACGCGGCGGAAAAGAATGGCCGCGCTCAAGACCTGCAAAAGGAGCTTGAGCAGATGTTCAGCAGCCATAACAAGAGCGCGAACAAGGGCGCCACCTCCATTGACGCGACCTTTCTGAAGGTGACCGCAGCGGTCGATTGAAAAAGCGAGCGTTGGGCCGCGATGCTCGCCTCGTCTGAATTCTACTTGCCCGGCCTTTTCTGCCGCCGCGCCTTGAAGGGGCGCGGCGGGCTGGCCTGGCTTTCGTCCGCGATCAGCGCCTTGCGATAGATGTCGCGCTGTTCATGGATGGAGGCGATGACCAGCCCCATTGGCACGCCGATATCGACCAGCGCGGCTTCGGATAATTGCAGGCTGGCCTCCATGGTTTCCGGCACGGCGTCGGTCGCGCCGAGCTTGTAAAGCGCGCGGGCGTGGGCGGCGTCGCGGGCGCGCGCGACGATGGTGAGATCGCCCCGCGCCTCGCGCGCTTGCCGCACCACGGCGTCCACCGCGCTCGGCGCATGCATGGTTGCGACCAATGCGCGGGCGTTGGCGAGGCCGCAAAGGTTGAGAAAATCCTTGTTGGTGCCGTCGCCCCAATAGACCGGCTCGCCGCGCGAACGCGCCTGCGCGGCTATGGCCGGGTCGCCGTCCACGCAGAGATAGTCCACCTTGTGGACGCGCATCAGCTCGCCGACGATTTCTCCGACCCGGCCATAGCCGACGATGATGACGCGGGAGACGGGTGCCAGTTCGCTGGGCTGCGGACCGGGCAGGAAGGCTTCCTTTTTGGGGACGGAGCGGGCCGCCAAGGTGGCGAAAAGCGGAATCAGCGTCATGGACAAGGTGACGCCGATGAGGATTTCGCTGGTGAGATCCGCGGGAAGTATATGGGCCGCGACCGCCGTCGAGAGGATGACGAAGGCGAATTCGCCGCCCGGCCCGAGCAGCAGGCCGACTTCGCGCGCCTTGCGCCAGGGCAGGCTGAACAGGCGCGCGAGGCCGATCAGCAGAGGCGTCTTCACCAGGGTCAGAACGACGGCGACGCCGATGGTCGCGCCGGGATGCCGGACCACTTCCATCGGGTCGAGGCTGGCGCCGACCGAGACGAAAAACAGACCGAGCAGCAGGCCCTTGAACGGATCGATCGCCAGTTCGATGGCGCGGCGGAACTCGGTTTCGGCCAGCAGCAGGCCCGCGATGAAGGCGCCGAGCGCCATGGACAGCCCGGCATAGGCCGCCGCGACAGCCGTCGCAATCACCACCAGCAGGCAGGCGGCCATGAAGAGTTCGGTCGAATCGGCGGCGGCGACCAGCTGGAACATCGGCCGCAGTACGAGCCGCCCGACGCCCACGATGGCCGCCACGCCAATCAGCGCGGGGGCGAAGGCGAGGAATGGATGGGCCTGTTCCGCCGTATCCGAAAACATCGAGACCATGAACAGCAGCGGCGCCACGAGCAGGTCCTGAAAGAGCAGCACCGAGAAGATCGCGCGGCCCGACAGGGTGTTGAGGCGGCGCGATTCGGCCAGCACCGGCACGACGATGGCGGTGGAGGATAGCGCCAGCGCCGCGCCCAGCACGATCGCGGCGGACTGGGGCAGGCCGAAGGCGCGCGCGACCAGATAGAGCGCGCCGCCGCAAAGGGCGACCTGCAGGGCGCCGAGGCCGAAGACGAAGCGCCGCAACAGCACGAGGCGCTCCAGCGACAATTCGAGTCCGATGTTGAACATCAGGAAGACGACGCCAAAGGACGCGACAGCCGCGACGCCCTCGCTATTGGCGAGGAAGGGCAGGTTGAACGGGAGTTGCGCGTCGAGCCGGCCCATCACATGCGGGCCGATCACCATGCCCGCGATGAGGAAGCCCAGCACCGGACTGACGCGCAAACGCCGGAACAACGGCACGGCGACGCCCGCCACGCCCAGAAAGAGCAGCGGCGCCTTGTACGGCTCGATGTCGAATTGCGCGATCAATTGCATTCTCCAGACAAAACAGGATAACGGATTCGCGCATCGCGCCAAGCGCGCTCCGTCTCACGCAAGCTCCGGGCCAGACATGTCTCGCATTCCAAACGGCCTTTATCGCGTCGTCCGGCTCGAAACGGCCTATCGCGCCGCGCGCTGGGATTTCGCCGAACGCGAGGCGGCGCGGATCGACGCGCATTGGGCCCGGGCGCTCGCCGAAAAGCCGAGATTGTTCGACGGCAAGGTGCTGATGCTGCGCGACGCCGAAATCGTCGCGACGCCGGAAGGCGACGTTTTTCGTGGCAGTTTTTTCGACACCTCGTTCCGGAATTTCCACGCCTGGTTCGGTTTCGGCTTTCCGGACCGCGACGTCCATAATTGCTTCGCGATGGCGGCGCTGCGTGCGCGCGACGGCGCTTTCCTGCTTGGCGAAATGGGCGACCATACGATGAATGGCGGCCAGATCTATTTCGCCGCCGGCACGCCTGACCGGAACGACATTTTCGGCGACAACGTCGATCTAGCCGCCAGCGTGGCGCGCGAGCTGGAGGAGGAGACAGGCTTCGCCCCAGAACAGGCCCCGGCCGCGCCAGGGTGGATCGTTCTCGTCTCGGACACGAAAATCGCCTGCATTCAGGAGAGGCGTCTGCCGTTTTCCGCCGTGGAGGCCGAGGCGCGCATGAGCGCCTTTATCGCGCGCGACCCGGAGCCGGAATTCGCGCGCTTCCATATCGTCGCCGGACCGCAGGACATCGATCCGGGGCGGATGCCCGATTTCATCCAGGCCTATCTGCGCGACGCTCTGGCTCATACCATTTCTCCTTAACCGCGATGAATCGCGGTTAAGGAATCCCTCGCATGAGCCGGAAGGGCGTCGCAAGACGCCCGTCTTGTGACGGGCTATTGGGCGCAGTCGCGCCTAGCCAAGGTTCACAGGTTTTCACCTGCGAGCCTTGGTATCAGCCAGCCGGATAGCCGTGACGTTCCTTGCTCGCGCGCAGAAGATATTGCGCGCGCAGCGCGTCGCCGGCGGAACAGGCGCGTTCGGCTTCGGCCATTTCGGTCTGGATCTGGGCGTGGACGCCCTTCTCGACATGACCCATGGCGAGGTCATTGTCCTGGATCGCGCGGTAGCGGGCGATTTCCGCCGCGCAGCCGCCGTCTGGCAGCGCGCGTGGCGTGACGCGGACGGCTTCCTGCGACGGCAGCGGCTGAACCGCCTCGATCGGGGCCTGCTGCCGGTTGGCGTTGCAGCCCGCGAGCGCCAGGCTCAGGCCCAGAAGGGGCGCAAGGGAGATGAGACGCATGATCGGACTCGCAATCTCGACGCTACGCCTCTCATCCTTCGCCAAACAGGCGCGGCGGTCAAGATTTCAGCCCGCGCGCAGCAGCCGCAGCGCGGTGTCGCGCTCGAATAGATAGAGCAGCAGCCGCAATTTCCGGCCGCGCTCGCCGGTCAGGTCAGGATCGGCGGCGAGGAGTTTTTCGGCGTCGTCGCGCGCGGCGCGCAACAGGTCCGGGTGGAGGTCGAGCCGCGCGATCTTGAATCCTGGCGCGCCGGATTGGCGCGCGCCCAGCACTTCGCCTTCGCCGCGCAGCCGCAAATCTTCTTCCGCGATGCGAAACCCATCCTCGGTCTCGCGCAAGATTTCCAGCCGCGCGCGGGCCGTCTCGCCGAGCGGGCCGGCATAGAGCAGGACGCAGGACGATTTCTCCGAGCCGCGCCCCACGCGCCCGCGCAGCTGGTGCAATTGCGCGAGGCCGAACCGCTCGGCGTGTTCGATCACGATGATCGTCGCCTCGGGCACGTTGACGCCGACTTCGATCACTGTCGTCGCCACCAGCACTTTGGTGACGCCGCGAGAAAAATCCTCCATGGCCGCATCCTTGTCGCGGCCCTTCATCTGGCCGTGGACGAGGCCGACCTGCGCGCCGAAGAACTTGCGCAGGTCTTCCGCGCGGTCCTGCGCGGCGGCGAGATCACTGTCCTCGCTGCCTTCGACCAGCGGGCAGACCCAATAGACCCGTGCGCCGGTCTTGATCGCCCGCGCCAGTCCGGCGACGACTTCGTCGATGCGCTCGACGCTGATCGCCCGCGTGTCGATCGGCTGCCGGCCCGGCGGCTTCTCCCGCAGCGACGACAGCTCCATATCGCCGAAATAGGCCAGCGCCAGCGTGCGCGGAATCGGCGTCGCGGTCATCGCCAGCACGTCCACGGCCTCGCCCTTTTCGCCCAGCGCCAGACGCTGATGCACGCCGAAGCGGTGCTGCTCGTCGATCGCCGCGAGGCCGAGCCGCGCGAAGGCGACGTCCTCCTGAACAAGGGCGTGTGTGCCGACCACGATGTCGAGCGCGCCGTTCGCCAGCCCTTCGAGCGTCGCGCGACGCTCGGCCGCCTTGTCGCGTCCGGTCATCAGCGCGATGGTCAGGCCCGCCGCCTCGGCCAGCGGCTTGAGCGTGGCGAAATGCTGGCGCGCCAGAATCTCTGTCGGCGCCATCAGCGCGGCCTGCCGCCCGGCCTCGATCACATGGGCCATGGCCAGCAATGCCACCACCGTCTTGCCGGAGCCGACATCGCCTTGCAGCAGCCGCAGCATCCTCTTGTCGCTGGCGAGGTCGGCGGAAATTTCGGCCACGGCTTTGGCCTGGTCGTCCGTGAGGGCGAAGGGCAGGGCGGCGAGAATCCTTTTCGCAAGGGCGCCATCGGAGATCTGGGGACGCCCGCGCAAGACCTGCGCCTTGGCGCGCACCAGCCGCAGGCTGAGCTGATGAGACAGCAATTCATCATAGGCGAGCCGGGCGAAGAATTTGCCTTCCGGCGCGAGGTCTTGCGGCGTTTGCGGATGATGCAGCCGGGCCAGGCTTTCGCCGAAGGAAAGCCAGCCCGTTGCGCGGAAAAATTTCTCGTCCTGCCATTCCGGCAATTGCGGCAAGCGGGCCAGCGCGCCCGCCGCCGCCTTGGCCAGCACGCGCGGAAACAGCCCTTCCGTGAGGCCGTAGATCGGCTCGACCGGCGGCAGGGCGGCAAGGCCCGCCTCGTCGAGAATGCGATCCGGATGGACCATCTGGCGGTAGGCGTCGAACAGTTCGACGAGGCCGGACACCCAGCGCGTCTCGCCGAGCGGCAGCAATTTCTCGATCCAGTTCGCATTGGCGCGGAAGAAGATCAGCGTCAGGTCGCCGGTCTCGTCCTCGGTCAGGACGCGATAAGGCCCCTTGCCGCGCGGGGGGCGATGCTCCGTGACGCGGACTTTTATGGTCGAGACGGCGCCGATCGGCGCTTCCGCGACCTTGGGTCGCGCGCGGCGGTCGATCCCCGACAGGGGCAGGTGCAGCAGCAGGTCAAGTGTGCGCGCCGGACGGTCCGGCTCGCCCAGCAGCCGGTCGAGCAATTTGCCCGTCTTGGGGCCGACGCCGGGCAGGGCGCTCGCGCTGGCGAATAGGGGATCGAGAAGCGAGGGCCGCATGTCTCGTGTTTAGCCGCGCCGGCTGATGTCGGCAAGGCCGCGCCCATTCGTGAAAAGCCCTTCCGCGAAAAGCCTTGCGCTGGCGCTGCGGCGCGGCAAAAATCGAGGCTGCTAGGAGAATCCTTTGGCCCGCATGTCCCCGCTGTTTCGCGCCGCCTTCGCCTTTCTCGTCCTCTGCCTGCCGGCGCGGGCGGGCGACAAGGTCGTTTTCGCGGCGAACTGGCTGGCCGAGGCCGAGCATGGCGGCTTCTACCAGGCGCTCGCCGACGGAACCTACGCCCGCTATGGCCTCGATGTAACGATTCTCCCGGGTGGGCCGCAGAAGAACAACCGCCTGCTGCTCGCCGCCGGCAAGGCGGATTTCTATATGGGCGACAATCTGATCGGCCAGTTTTCGGCGCTCGCCGAGAATGTCCCGATCGTCACGGTCGCCGCGATCTTCCAGAAGGACCCTCTGGTTTTCATGTCGCATCCCGGCGCGGGCCTCGACCGTTTCGAGGACCTGCCGAACGCCAAGGCTTTTGTCGGCCTGGCGACGCTCACCACGGTCTGGCCCTGGATGGAGCGCAAATGGGGTTTCAAGCGCGCCAATGTCGCGAGCTATAACTATAATTCCGCGCCCTTTATCGCCGACAGGAACGCGATCCAGCAGGGCTACGCGACATCCGAGCCCTTCGTCATCGCGCGCGAGGGCGGCTTCAAGCCCAATGTCTTTTTGCTGGCCGATTACGGATATGAAACCTATTCCACCACCATCGAGACCGGCCGCGACCTGCTGGAGAAAAACCCCGATCGCGTGCGGCGGTTCGTCGAGGCGTCGATTCTCGGCTGGGTTCATTATCTCCATGGCGACAATCGTGAGGCCAATGAGTTGATCAAGCGCGAAAATCCCGATCTCAACGACGCCCAGATCGCCTTTTCCATCGCCCAGATGAAAGGTTTCGGCATTGTCGAATCCGGCGACGCCCTCACGCTCGGCATAGGCGCGATGGACAAGCAGCGCATCGAGCGCCACTACCGCGACATGGCGGCGGCGGGCGCCGCGCCCGCCGGGCTCGACGTCGGGCGCGGCTTCGATTTCCGCTTCGTGAACAAGAGGCTGGGTCTGGAAGGGCAGAGCCGGAATTGACCGCGCCTCTCGCCAGCCTGCGCGACCTTCGGCTGTCCTTTCCGGGGCAGGGCGCCATGGCGCTCGACGGCGTTGGGCTGGAGCTGCTTCCCGGCGAAACCCTCTGTCTGCTCGGCCCGTCAGGCTGCGGCAAATCCACTCTGCTGCGGCTGATCTCGGGGCTGGAGCGGCCCGATGCCGGCGAAGTGATCTGGCAAGGCGGGTCGGCGCCGAAGATCGGCTTCGTCTTCCAGGAGCCGAACCTGATGCCCTGGGCCGACCTCTTCGCCAATGTCTATCTCCCGCTTCGTCTCGCCGGCATGTCGCGGAGCCGGGCGACGCCACTGGTGGAGGCGGCGCTGGCGCGCGTTGGCCTTGGCGACCGCCAGCGCGCGCTGCCGCGCGAATTGTCTGGCGGCATGAAGATGCGGGCCTCGATCGCCCGGGCGCTGGTGGACCGGCCCAGCCTGCTGCTGCTCGACGAGCCCTTCGCGGCGCTCGACGAGATCACCCGCTGGCAGCTGAACGACGCCTTGCTGGATCTGCGCCGCGAGAGCGGGGCGACCATCGTCTTCGTCACCCATTCCGTCTATGAAAGCGCCTATCTCGCCGATCGCGTGGCGATCATGCGAGCGCGGCCGGGGCGGATCGATTCCATCCTGACCCTCGAACGCGGCGCGGCGCGAGGGCTGGAGCTGCGCCGCAGCCCCGGCTTCGTGGAAGATTGCGCGCGCATCGCGGAGGGCCTGCAAGGCGCGATGGGGAGGGCGGCGTGAACGGACTTCCCGGCCGCCTCGCACCTTTTCTGGCCCTCCTGGCCCTGCTCGGACTTTGGCAGGCGGCGGTCGCATTTTTCGATATTCCTCCGACGCAATTGCCGGCGCCAAGCCTGATCGCCAGAACTCTGGTCGACAATGCGCCGCAATTGCTCGCGGCGACGCTGACGACCTTGCGCGAGGCGCTGGAGGCGCTGGCGCTGGCGGCTTTCGGAGGCGTGGCCCTCGCCCTGCTGTTCGCCTGGTCGCCCTGGCTGGAAAAGACCTTCCTGCCTTTGGCCATCGCGCTTCAGGTGACGCCGCTGATCGCTGTCGCGCCGCTGCTGCTGGTCTATCTTGAAGCCCCGGCGGCGGTGCTCGCCTGCGCCTTTCTCGTCGCCTTTTTTCCGATTCTCTCCAACGCGTCGGCGGGGCTCAAGGCGACGGACCGGGGCCTGATCGAGCTTTTTCGGCTCAAGGGGGCGTCGCGCGGAAAAATATTGGCGCTGCTGCGGCTGCCTTCAGCTTTGCCGCAGATCTTTACTGGCCTGCGCATCGGCGGCGGCCTGGCGCTGATCGGCGCGGTGGCGGCGGAACTGGCGGCGGGGGCCGCGGGAAGCGGCGAGGGACTCGCCTTTCGTATCGTCGAGGCGGGTTATCGACTCAAGATTCCGATGATGTACGCCGCCGTCGCGCTGCTGTGCCTGTGCGGATTGGCGCTTTATGCAGCTTTAGCTGGACTGGGCCATATTTTGCTGCGGCGTTGGCGCGACGAGCCGAAATTCTGAGGCTTTTCCAAGAGATGCAGCCAGGGGGCGCGGCAAATCGCCTCGGCGCCTTTTCGCGTGCTTTTTTTATCACTGTCAAATAAATTTCTCGTGATCCGTAATTTCGCCTTTTTTTGCGCCTTTTTTGGTCGTGCTCAAAGGGCGGCGCATTGGCCGAGTCGATTTTCAACGGCGGGCGTCCGGGCGGATTTGCGGAACGGGAGTGACGCAAGGACGCTAATTCTTTGTTTCGAAACATGTTCGCCCGGAAGACGTCAGCGTCTTCGGGGAATGTGGACGGCTGCGCGACGTCGTACCCCCGGGGGCGTCGCAATGAGCACAGCGCCAGCAACGGGTGGGACTAGGCAGGAATTATGCAGCTTCCGCCGGAAGTCATTAACGCGAAATTAGGGATAATTTGTTTCGATTCAAGGACGTTCGGCGTTCTCGCCCATTCAGCGGACGGCCTAGTCACAACCGATTCGTCGGTTCGTCAGCCAGCGCCTTTCGGCGTCGCTCAGCTTGAACCCGAACAGCGCCCCGGCGCGACCCGCGTAGTGTATGCAGGATTCAGCGTATGACCGATTGGAGCTACGAGACCTGCGATCCGGTCTATCAGGATCGTTCGAGCCGCACCCGGAAAGTGTTCGTCCGGACGATTCCAGCCTTGGCCGCCTTCTCGTTCAGCGCCGCGGTCGCCCTGCGCCTGGCTGGCGGCCTTGCCGGCGATGCGGGCGTTCCCGCCGATGTCGGCCTGCACGCAGCCGCTCAAGCGGCCGCCGGGCCTCAGTCCCAGACGCCAGAGTCTGGCGCTCTCGCCAAATCAGCCGCCGTCGCGGTCGCGCATGTGGCGCTCGAATCCGGCCCGACCAAGCCGTCCATGGACAAGCCGCGCAATCCTTTCGGCGGGCTGTTCGATCCGGACCTCGCCGCAACCGGCATGACGGGGATGGCCGCCCAGAACGATCCGGTTGGCCCTTCCTTCTCGCCCTTGCAGTCCGAGCCGCTTTTCGTGCTCGTCGAGACGCCGGACAGCGCGTCCCAGATTGCCGAGGCGGATGCGAACCAGCAGGTCGCGGAAGCGGAACCCGCCCAAGCCGACCCGGCGCAAGCCAATGCGGGCCAGGCCATCGCTCAAGCCCTGTCCAATGTTCCGCTGCCGCCGCTTCGGACCGCTCAGGTCGAAGAAGCCGAGCCGGCCGCGGCTGTCGCCGACAGCCATCCGCTGCCGCCGACGCGTCCGTCCGAACTCTCCAGCGTCGCTCGTGTCGTGGCCGACGCCGCGCCGCGCCGCGAAATCGCCGCGCCGGCTCCGGCTACGCCTCTGCCCGCGCCGCCGACCCGCGCCGCCGCTTCCGTGCGTGAGCGGGCCCAGGCGACGACCTTCGCGCGCAACGATCCGCGCTCCCTGTTCGACAAATTGTTTGCCGGCAATTCCGAACAGAAGGGCCCGCAGCTCGCCTATGCCTCGCAGGAAGGCGGGGGCGGAGGCCTGTTCAACCTGTCGCGCGGCGCGTCAGCTTCGCCCTCGCCGGTCGCGGCGACGGGCGGCACGGCGGTCTATGACATCTCCGCCCACACCGTCTATCTGCCGAACGGGCAGGCGCTCGAAGCCCATTCCGGCCTCGGCCCCTATTTCGACCATCCGGGCTATGTCCACGTGCGCATGCGCGGCTCGACCCCGCCCGCGACCTATCAGCTCAGCTTGCGCGAAAGCCTGTTCCACGGCGTCCAGGCGCTGCGCCTGACGCCCATCGACAGCAATGTCCATGGCCGCAATGGCCTGCTGGCGCATACCTTCATGCTGGGGCAGCGCGGCGATTCCAACGGCTGCGTCTCGTTCCGCAACTACCGCGCCTTCCTCGAGGCTTATATGCGCGGCGAAATCCGCCAGTTGAAGGTGGTCGCGAGCCGCTGAGCCTCGCGACCTGAAAAGAGGCGCTGACAGCCGCCTCGTACCGCCCTATAAGAGCCTTCCGCCTGCGCCGAAATACGGCGCAGGCCTTTTCGCGTTTGCTGGAGAGCCGCATGTCGGGCACGCAGAGATCGAGCGAGGGGCTGGACCCACGTCGGCGTAGAATTCTGTTCCGGTGCTGGCACCGGGGCATGAGAGAGGTCGATCTTCTGCTCGGCCAGTTCGCCGACGCCCGCATCGACCAGCTGAGCGAGGACGAACTCGACCAGCTCGAACATTTCATGGAAGCCCAGGACGCCGACATTTTCTCCTGGTTTGCGGGCTCCAAGCCGGTCGATCCGGCCTATGACCGTCCGATCTTCCTGACGATCAAGACCTTCCACACCCATAACGGCCCGATCCATATTTGAGGCCGCCGTGGCGCCCGGCCGCTAATCAGAAATTTCCCCAATGCATGATCTTCACCGCGCCTGCGCCGAACTGGAAAAAGGCCGCTCGCTGATCCTTTCGCGCGCGCCGGAGGGTTTCGACGCCTTCGTCGCCGCCGATCTCGCCCGCGGCATGGCCAAGGCTGGCGAAGGGCGCTCCTGCGCGCTGGTCCATGTCGCCCGCGACAGCCAGCGCCTGCGCGCCTTCCGCGACGCGCTTGTCTTCGCGGCGCCGGATGCGGAAATTCTGGAATTCCCCGCCTGGGACTGCCAGCCCTATGACCGCGTCTCGCCCAACGCCGCTGTCGCCGCCGAACGCATGACCGCTCTGGCGCGGCTCGCCCGCACGCGCTCCTCCTTCGAAAAGCCGCGCCTGCTGCTCACCACGGTCGCCGCGCTCGCCCAACGCGTGCCTCCACGCAAGGATATGGCGGCGAAAAGCTTTTCCGCGACGCCGGGCGCGGCGGTCGATCTGCACGAACTCGCCGCCTGGCTCGAAGCCAATGGCTTTTTACGCGCTTCGACTGTCCGTGAGAGCGGTGAATATGCCTTGCGGGGCGGCATTGTCGATCTCTATCCGCCAAGCCTGCCCGCGCCGGTGCGGCTCGACTTCTTCGGCGACGTGCTGGAGACGATCCGCGCCTTCGACCCGGAAAGCCAGCGCACCACCGCGCAATTGCGCGCGCTTGATCTGGTGCCGGTCAACGAGGCGCCGATCCTCACCGAGACGATCAAGCGCTTCCGTCAGAGCTATATCGCGCATTTCGGCGCGCAGACTCGCGGCGACGCCCTCTATGAAGCCGTGAGCGAAGGCCGCCGCCCGGCGGGCCTCGAGCATTGGCTGCCGCTGCTCTACGACAAGCTCGACAGCCTGTTCGACTATATCGACGACGCGCCCCTGCTGCTTGACGCCCAGGCGGAAGCCGCCGCTCACGAACGCTTCGACCAGATCAAGGACTATTACGAGTCCCGCCGCGGCGTTTATTCGAGCGATCCCGCGCATTGCAACTACAAGCCGCTGCCGCCTGACGAACTTTATCTCTCCGCCGATGAGTTCAAAGGGGCTCTGGCCAAGGCGGCTACGGCGCGCTTCACGCCCTTCGCCGCGCCGGAGGGGGCGGCGACGCTGATCGATTGCGGCGGCGTCGCGGGGCGCAATTTCGCGCCGGAGCGAAATGACGAAAACGCCAATGTGTTCCAGGCGGCGGTCGATCATATCCGCGCGCTGCAAGGCGAGGGCAAGAGGGTCATCGTCGCCGGCTGGACCGACGGCTCGCGCGAGCGCCTCGGCTCGGTGCTGGCCGAACATGGCTTGAAGAAACAGGAGATCGTCTCCTCGCTGGCCCAGGCGCTGAGTCTGCGCGACGCCCGGGCCGCCCTGGCGGTGATCGGGCTCGAAGCCGGCTTCGTCGCCGGCGATCTCGCCGTGATCGGCGAGCAGGATATTCTCGGCGACCGTCTCGCGCCGCAGCGCAAGCGTCGCAAGCGGGCGGAAAACTTTCTGGCCGAGGTCTCGGCGCTGTCGGCGGGCGATCTGGTCGTCCATGTCGATCATGGCATCGGGCGTTTCATCGGCCTGAAGCAGATCGAGGCGGCGGGCGCGCCGCATGATTGCCTTGAGCTGCATTATCACAGCGGCGACAAGCTGTTCGTGCCGGTGGAAAATATCGAGCTGCTGTCGCGCTACGGCTCAGAGGACAATGAGGTCGCGCTTGACCGGCTCGGCCACAGCGCCTGGCGCGAGCGCAAGGCCCGCCTGAAGCTCCGCATCCGCAATATGGCGCAGGGGCTCATCAAGATCGCCGCCGCCCGCGCCCTGCACGAGGCGCCGCGACTGACGCCGCCCGAAGGCCTCTACGAGGAATTCTGCGCCCGCTTCCCCTATGACGAGACGGAGGACCAGCTCGGCGCCATCGAGGCGACGCTGATGGACATGGCCTCGGGCAAGCCGATGGACCGCCTGATCTGCGGCGACGTCGGCTTCGGCAAGACCGAAGTGGCGCTGCGCGCCGCCTTCACGGCGGCCATCAACGGCGTTCAGGTCGCTGTGGTCGTGCCGACCACCCTGCTGGCGCGCCAGCATTTCAAGAATTTCTCCGCGCGTTTCGCCGGCCTGCCGATCCGGCTGGCGCAAATGTCGCGCATGGCGAGCACAGCGGACATGCGCGCGGCGCGCGCGGGCGCGGCTGACGGCACGATCGATATTGTCATCGGCACCCATGCGGTGCTGGGCAAGACGGTCGGCTTCAAGAACCTCGGCCTCGTCATCATCGACGAGGAGCAGCATTTCGGCGTCGGCCACAAGGAGCGGCTCAAGGAGATGCGCGCGGCGGTCCATGTGCTGACCCTGTCCGCGACCCCGATCCCGCGCACGTTGCAACTGGCTCTGACGGGCGTGCGCGAACTCTCCATCATCGCCACGCCGCCGGTCGATCGCCTCGCCGTGCGCACCTTTGTGACGCCCTTCGACGACCTCATCCTGCGCGAGGCCCTGTTGCGCGAGCGTTTTCGCGGCGGCCAGAGCTTCTTCGTCTGCCCGCGCCTCGAAGACCTCGACGACGTCGCGGCCTGGCTGCGCCAGAACACGCCCGAGGCGAGATTCACCATCGCCCATGGCCAGATGGCGGCGACCGAGCTGGAGGAGCGCATCGGCGCCTTTTATGACGGCAAATATGACGTGCTGGTTTCGACGAATATTGTGGAATCCGGCCTCGATATTCCGACCGCCAACACCTTGATCGTCTATCGCTCCGACATGTTCGGCCTCGCGCAGCTTTACCAATTGCGCGGCCGCGTCGGGCGCTCCAAGACGCGCGCCTATGCCTTCTTCACCACGCCGCTGAACCGCACGGTCACGCCGCAGGCGCAGAAGCGTCTGGAGGTGCTGCAATCGCTCGACACGCTCGGCGCCGGCTTCCAGCTCGCCAGCCATGATCTAGACCTGCGCGGCGCCGGCAACCTGCTCGGCGACGAGCAATCCGGCCATATCCGCGAGGTCGGCTACGAGCTGTACCAGCAGATGCTGAACGAGACGATCGCGGCGCTGAAGGCGGGCGGCGGCGAGGCGGTCGAGGAGGCCTGGTCGCCGCTGATTACGCTCGGAACGCCTGTGACGATCCCCGAACATTATGTCGAGGATCTCGACCTGCGCCTGCAGCTCTACCGCCGCCTGGCGACGCTGGACGACGAGGCCGAAATCGAAAGCTTCGCCGCCGAAATGATCGACCGTTTCGGGCCGATGCCGGACGAGGTCAAGCAGCTGATGGTGCTCGTCGGCGTCAAGGCCCTGTGCCGCCGCGCCCATGTCGAGAAGCTCGAGGCCGGGCCGAAGGGCATCATCATCGGCTTCCGCGCCAACAGCTTCGCCAATCCGGCGGGGCTGGTGCGGTTTATCGCGCGGCAGGGTTCTGAGGCCAAGGTGCGCCCGGACATGAAGATTGTCTTCATCGGCGAATTCGAGCGGGCGGCGGACCGTCTGAGCGGCGCCCGCGCCATTTTGCGCGAATTGGTGGCGATTGCGGAAAAGAAGGGGTGAAACGTCAATCCGCCGACCTGGCGGGCGCGACGACCAGCGCCTCGAAGGCCTGCAAAATATCCGGCAGCGCCCTGCCGGTGTCGTCGCTCCATTCGGGATCGACCGTGAATTGCAGGCGTAGATGCAGATCGTCGATCGAACGGATCGGCAGTTCATGCTCGTAAAGCGCCTGAACGCGCTGGGCCCGATAAAAGGCCGGAAGGTCGAGCTGGCTGTCGCCTGGACGGCCCATGAGCATTTCGAGTTCATGTGATCGCGCTTTCCATTTGTCGAATTCGTCCTTCGCCTCGCGCAAACTGGTCGGGAGGGCGAAAGCCTGTTCGATCCGGGTCGCGACTCTGTCAGAGGGTGGGCCAAAGCTGCCGCGATCCCAGCCGTCGAGGCTGGCGTGCCAGCGTCCGGGCGGGTCGAGGTCCGGCGTCAGCGGCGTCAAAAGATCGGCGACGGCGTCATGCAGCAGTTGTTCGCGCGGATTGCGCGCAAGGCCCGCTTCGCGCGAGCCATGGCGCGCGATGATTTCCTCGCGCTCGCCTTCGGTCTGGCGCCATTCCGTCTCGCGGCGCGCGGCGACCGCCGCTTGATGCTTGTCGTAAGATTCGCGGCTCGGCCATTTGACGCCGGCTTCGTCGGTGAAAATCGGGGCGTCGGGTTCCGCTGAGCGAGGGCTTTGGGCGCGCGGCGCCTGGCCGATCAGCCTTTGGCCGAGATCCGTAAAGGTCAGGCCCACTGAGTCGAGATGCTCGCGCAGCTTGCGCAGAGCGACCATCGCCTCGCTTTCGTTCTGGCTGCCGGCGAGCGAAAGCAATTTGCCGAGCCGGACGACGTCGAGACCCATGGCGCACCTGGCTTTCTGAATGATGATCGCGCTGCGCCGCCCCGCTTTCCGGGAGAAAGCGAGCATAGCGTGAACCGAAACACAGCAATATTCGCGCCATGGACTGCGCGCTCAGCCCTGCGTCGCGACGGCATCGGAATTGGTCTCTCCCTTGCATGTGAACGCGACAGGATCAGATGTTGCGAGAGGACGAAATGTCAGACGATGCCTTGCACTCGGTCGTTGTGGCCAAGAAAACTGTTGAAGCCAACAATATGTTGTCCTTCGAGCTGGTCGACCCCGACGGAACGGAGCTTCCGGCCTTTTCCGCCGGCTCCCATATCGATGTGACGATCCCGGGGGGATTGGTCCGCCAATATTCCCTGTGCAACAGCGAGGCCGATCGTCATCGCTATATTATCGGCGTGTGGAATGATCCGAACAGCCGCGGCGGATCGAAGGCCATGCATAACGCCGTGAAGGAAGGGGATTTGCTGCAAGTCGGCCTGCCGCGCAACCGTTTCCGCGTGCCGCGCCAGACCAAGCGCGCCTTGCTGATCGCGCGCGGCATCGGCGTGACGCCGATCCTGAGCATTGCGGATCATCTGAAGGCGCATGATATCCCCTTCGCTTTCCATTATCTCAACGCCCTTGGATCGCCGGGGGCGTTCAACGCCATGATCACAGGCTCCGACTTCGCGGAAAATACGACGTCCTATCTGGAATCGAAGGGCGAGGCGCTGGACCCGAAAACGGTTCTTCTGGACCAGCCGGAGGATACGCATCTCTTCATCTGCGGCGTCGACTGGTGGCTCGATCCCCTCATTATCTTCGCCAGGCAAAATGGCTGGACCGAGGAACGCATCCATATCGAGCGCTTCACGGCCAAGGCCTCGGCGCCCTTGCTCGACAAAGTGTTCGAGGTGAAGATCGCGAGCACAGGCGCCGTCTTCAAGATCCCCGGCGACAAGAGCGTCACGGAGTTTCTGGAAGAAAAGGGCGTCAAGATTCCCACCTCCTGCGAGCAGGGCATGTGCGGGACCTGCAAGATCAAGATCCTCGAAGGCGAGGCCGACCACCGTGACAAGCGCCTCTCGGGCGAGCAGCGCGCCCAGGGCTTTTTCCTCGCCTGCGTGTCTCGGGCGAAGGGTCCTCTTCTTGTGTTGGATTTGTGACAATGCCTAAGGAGCAGACCGCCGCGCGCCGCCTGCTGTGAGGATTGCGCCTCGTCGCTTGTCGAACAAAGGACATAAGACCATGCACAACAAGCGCCTTGAGGCCCTGCGCAGCAATCCCGGCGGGGACTGGATCCCCGCCGACATCGAGATCACGGCGTCTCAATATGCCGTGAAGTTCAGGAAGATCACGGGAACCCACGAGGTGTTTCTCCATCCCTCCGTGCCGGATTGCGTGACTGTCCCATTGAAACAGAAGATCAGGGCCGTTCACGTCCGCGCCTTTGTCGCCCTGATCGACAAAATGGACGCACTCGACCAATGACCGAACCAAGCGTCTATCGCTACGAGACGGCGCCTCTCCCTGAACAGGAGGGCGGCGGCTATGTGGTCAGCTTCCCCGACATTCCAGGCTGTCTTGGCGTCGCCGACACCGAAGAAGAGGCCATCGCCGACGCACAAAAGGCGCTCTTCGCCTGTCTTGACGCGCTCAAGGCCGTCGGGCGGGCGGCGCCTGCGCCCTCCACGGCGCCAGGCTGACATAGGCTCGGCGTGATGGGGGCGCGTTGCGTCACATGGCGGCGTCCCGCCGCGTCGACGGCGGAACGATTGGCAAATTTCGCCAAAGACAATTATCCCCGCACGAAATCCGCGAAGGCGGCCAATTGCTTCCCCAAAAATTCCTTCGTGGCGGCATCGGTCAGGTCGCCGGTCGCGGTGTCGCTCTTGCCATAGGCGCCGCCGACCATCGCTTCTGGCGCGTTCATGACGCGGCCATCAAGGAAGACGAAGGTCTGGCGCAGGTGATATTGCATGCGGGCGCCGCCGAGCGCGCCGGGCGAGGCGCTCTGGATCAGCACGGGCTTGGCCTTGAACGGCGCGGAGGGCAGGCGCGACAGCCAGTCGATAGCGTTCTTCAGCGCGCCGGGCACGGAATAATTATATTCCGGCGAGACGATGATCACGCCGTCGGCGGCCTTGATCGCTGCGCCCATCGCCTCGACGGCGGCGGGGAAGCCCTCGGCCTGCACATCGGCGTTGTAGAGTGGAAAATCGCCCACCGAGCCCAGCGCGGAAATGGCGACGCCCTCAGGCGCCAGCGCGGGCAGGGCGCGTGCGACGCCGCCATTGACGGAGGCCTTGCGCAGGCTGCCGAGCAAAGTCACGAAATGCAGGTTCTTGCCGCTCATGTCGTCTCCTATGGGTCGCTTGGAATAAGGCCGGCCTGGGTCAGCCGGTCAGGAAATGGGGCGCGAAATCGCCGGTCTGGGCCAGCCAGTCATTGGCGGCGGCGCGGCCGGCCTCGCGCAACTGGGAGATGAAGGACCACTCCAGATTGCCCGGGCTGTGCTCGGCGAGAGACTGCACAGTGTCTTCCGCCGAAAGCCGGTCGATCCGCAGCTTCGCCCATTTTCCCGAAGCGTCGCCGGCCGCGCAGAGAGGCGCCAGCAGCCGGATCGCCTCGATCTCGCGGTCGAGGGTCGAGGCGAAATTGATCTGCTCGATGCGGCGTTGGATGTCGCTCCGCGCGCGCGGCGAGGCTTCCGAGCGGCTTGGCGTGATCTGGATGATCAGGACGTCCGACGCGTCGCTCTCCACCACCAGCGGCGTCAGCGGCGGATTGGCGATATAGCCGCCGTCCCAATACAGATCGCCATCGATTTCGATGGATTGATGCAGCAAGGGCAGGCAGGCCGAGGCCAGCACGGACTCGACGGTCAGTTCGTCATTACGGAAGATGCGCAGGCTGGCCGTGCTGACGCGCGTCGCGGCGATCAGCAGGCGCGGGCTGGCGAGATGGCGCAGCCGTTCGAAATCGACATGGGCCTCAAGGGCGACGCGGAGCGGATTGAGGTCGAAGGGATTGAATTGATAGGGCGACATCGCCCGGGCCAGAAAGCCGAGCGGCAGGGTCACCGCCTTGGGCAGGAAGGCCGCGCTCTGGCTAGCGTGAGTCCAGAATTTTTCGAGGTTTTTCCGCGCGCCTTCGCGTCCGCCTTCGGCAAGGCCGCTCGCCAGCAGGACGGCGTTGACCGCGCCGGCGCTGGCGCCGGAAAAGGCGTCGAGGACGAGATTTTCCTCTTCGAGCAGGCGCTCGAGCGCGCCCCAGGTAAAGGCGCCGAAGGATCCGCCGCCCTGGAGCGCGAGCGCGAGACGGGCGGGGGGCCAGGGGCGGTTTCCGTTTTGCCGGCGGAAATCGAGGGCGGCCTTGACGATATCCAAGTTGATCCTCCGGCGCAGGCGGCGCCTGCTGGAAGTTAAGCGCCGCCGCGCAAAGCGCAAGAGCGGGCTCAGCCGATTGAATGCGCCCGCGACAGATTAAGCACGGGGTCGGCGGCTTAAGGCCTGATGCTGCGGAGCAAACGCCGAGGCGGTGGATAAGCTCGCCCATCCTGCAATTCGTTTTGCCGGGCGCGCGTGGCGAGCGTAACCTTAATTTAACGAATCGTTAGTGCTTTTCCTTCAATTGTATCGAGTCGCCGTCCTCTTCTGCGGGGGTACCGCCATGGCGCTCAATTTGCTTGCCGCCGTCCTGTTCGGCGCTTTGGTCGGCCTCGATCGCCGGCTTTCCGGACACCAGCGCGCTTTGACCTTCGCAATCGCGGCGGCGCTCGCCGGGCTGGCCTTCGGGCGCCTTTGGGCGGCTTTCGCGCCGGCTGACTGGTATGTCGATTCGATCTGGGTCGAGATTTCCGCCGCCTGCTGCGTCTTCGCGCTGGGCTTTGGCGTCGACGACCGCGTTCCCTGGGAAGATCTGGAATCCGCGGGCGCCCTGGATGAGGACGATTCGCGCGACCTCTACCGGCTTCGGCTGTTCCAGGCCGCCGCCTTCGGCTTCGCCAATTCCGTCAACGCCTGGGCCTATGCGTTGGCTTTCCTGATGTTCATGGCCGCCGGGCATCTGCTGGAATGGGCTCTGACGCGCGCCCTCAAGCTTGGCGGCGACGAAAAGGCGCCGGCCTCACGGCGGGTCCAGCCGGAAATGGCGAGGGCGAACGCGGCTGCGACGCTGGAATGGCTCGATGACGCGCCGGGCTCCTTCATCGCGGCGCTCAATGCGGCTTATCGGGACGAACTGGCTCCGCAGACAGGCTCCAGCTCTCCAGCGCCTCGCCAAATAAGGGTTGTGCATAATTCGGCAAAGCCTTTGGATGCGCGATCCGCCGCCAATACGCGATCCATTGCGCCCGCGAATGGTAAAGCGGCACGACATAAAAGCCCGACAGAAGCACGCGATCCAGCGCGCGGGCGGCGGTGACGAAATCCTCCCGTGTTTCCGCCGCCTGCAGCGCCGCGATCATGGCGTCTATGGCCGGGCTTTTCGCCCCGGCGAGATTGTAGGACGCCTCCTGCGCCGCGCTGTCGCCGCCCCACCTCATGCGCTGCTCATTGCCCGGCGAGGCCGAGGCCTGCCAAAGCCCGATCATCATGTCGAATTCGAAACGCTGGCGGCGGCGCTGGAACTGCACTTCGTCAACCAGCCGCACCCGCGCGTCCACGCCGATCCGGCGCAACTGGCCGGAATAATGGAGCGCGAGGCGCTCCTGCTCGCGGTCGATGACGAGGATTTCGAAGGTCAGCGGCTTGCCGTCGCGCGTCAGCACGCCGTCTTGCAGCTTCCAGCCGGCTTTTTCCGCCAGCGCCAGCGCCTTTTTCGCAAGGGCGCGGTCGCGGCCGGAGCCGTCCGAGCGCGGCGGCGTCCAGCGGCCATCGAGAATGTCCTCGCGCACCGCGCCGGGGAATGGCGCGAGCAGCGCGCGCTCCGCCGCGCTCGCCGGGTGGCCCGAGGCTGAGAGTTCGGATTCGTCGAAGAAACTCCGGGTCCGCGTGTAGAGATTTGAATAGAGATTGGCGTTGAGCCATTCGAAATCGAACATCGCCGCCAGAGCCTCGCGCAGGCGCGGATCGGCGAAAAGAGCGCGGCGGGTGTTGAAGGCGAAGCCGCGCAGCCCCTTCGGCCCGCCGAGCGGCAGGGTCTCCAGCGCGACGCGGCCGTCGCGGCGGGCGGCGAAATCATAGCCGCCGACCCAACGATGCGGTTCCGTCTCCTCGCGATAATCGACCAACCCCGCCTTGAAGGCCTCGAACAGGCTGTTGTCGTCGCGGCCGTAATCGAACACAACCTCGTCGAAATTATAGAGCCCGCAGGCCATCGGCAGGTCCTTGCCCCAATAGTTCGGGTCGCGGCGCAGGACCAGCTTTTCGCCTGGTTTGACCTCCGCGACCTTGTAGGGGCCGGAACCGAGCGGAACGGCGAGGCCCTCCTCGGCGAAGCGCTTCTCGGTCATGGCGTGGGCCGGCAGGACCGGCATCAGGGCGAGGATCAGCGGCAATTCGCGGTCATTGGCGCCGGCGAGGTCATAGCGGATCGTGCGCTCGTCCAGCGCCTCGATCGAGCGCACCAGCCCATAGGCGCCGCGCTGCTGCGGGCGGCCCTTGTTCTTCAGCAGGTTGAAGGAAAAAACCACATCGCGCGCCGTGATCGGCGCGCCATCGGAAAAATGCGCGGCCGGATTGAGCCGGAACACGACATGATCGCGGGCCTCATTGGTCTCGATCGTCTCCGCGATCAGGCCGTAAAGCGTGAAGGGCTCGTCATAGGAGCGGGCCATCAGGCTCTCATAGACCGGCCCGGCGATGCCCGCCGCGGTTGTCCCGGCGTTGACGCCATAGGGATTGAGATTGTCGAAGGCGCCATATTCGCCGAGATGCAGGGTCCCGCCCTTGCGGGCGGCGGGATCGGCATAGGGCAGGCATTTGAAGCCCGGCGGAAGCGCCGGCTGGCCCTGCATGGCGATGGCGTGGCTGATTCGGCCCTGCGACGCATCTTCCGCCCCGCGCGCGCCGGCGGGCCCCAGCCACGACAGGGCGGCGGCGAGGCAGGCGGCGAAAACCTGACGCGATGGCGAACGGAAGCGGCGCATGGCGGAATGCTAAAGCAAATTTATGGGTTTGACGCAGGTTTTTACCCGCAGGGCCAAGAAAAGAAGGGCCGCGGAGTTTTCCCTGCTGGAAAAGCGCAGGCGAAGACGATATGAAAGCGCCGTCAATCTGTCGCCTTATTTTGAGGCGATGAGCGCTTCGCTTTGCTCCCAAGGGGCGATCAGGGGTTCTCTCGCAATATCGCGGGCCGGGCGTTCCGCCGCCCCGCTGAAAGGATTTCGAATGTCGATGTCTTCGTCCCGCTTTGGCGCCGCTCTGGTCGCAGGCGCGCTTCTCCTCGGCTCCGCGCCGGCCTTCGCGCAGCAGCCTGCCGCTCCCGCTCCCGCCCCCGGCCAGACGCCCGCTGGCCAGCCCGGCGGCGCCCCGCAGGGCCCGCTGAAGGTCGATCTCATTCCCACGCAGGCGGACTGGACAAAGGTTTGCGGCCACGACAACGCCGCCAACAAGGACATTTGCTACACCACGCGCGATTTCGGCGCCCAGAAGGACCAGGCCCCGGTCCTCGCCCTCGCCGTCTATGACGTCAAGGGCGAAGACGTCAGGATCATCCGCTTCCTGATGCCTGTCGGCCTGATGCTGCGTCCGGGTTTCCGCTTCTCGATCGACAAGGGCCCGGTCACCGAAGGCGCCTTCGAGATCTGCTTCCCGAACGGCTGCTTCGCCGAGGCCAAGGTCAAGAAGGACGTCATCGACGCCGCCCGCAAGGGCACGGCCATGACCGTCGTTGTCAAGAACCAGGCCAATGCCGAAGTCGTTTTCAACTTGCCGCTGGCGGGCTTCGGCAAGGCCTTCGACGGCCCGGCGGTCGACCCCAAGGTTCTGGAAGAGCAGCAGAAGAAGCTGGCCACGGAACTGCAGAAGCGCGCCGAGGAAGAGCGCAAGAAGCTCGAGCAGCAGCAGGGCGGCGCCGCCGCTCCGGCCGCGCCCGCGGCTCCGGCTGCTCCCGCCGCGCCTGCCGCGCCGGCGAAGTAAGCTTTTCGCGCAAAGGCGGTCGCCCCGGCGGCCGCCGCCGCAGAACAAAAAACGCGCGGAGCGATCCGCGCGTTTTTTGCGTTCAGTTAAGTCGGAAATTCAATTCAGGACGCGCGAACGGACGACGTAGCGGCCCGTGTCCGAGCGCGCGAAGGCCTCGTCGATCTGCGGATTGCGCAAGGGCGCGCCGCTGTCGTCGCGTTCGAGATTCTGCTCGGACACATAGGCCATATATTCGGTGTCCGAATTTTCGGCATAGAGGTGATAGAAGGGCTGGTCCTTGGCCGGACGCACTTCCTCGGGAATGGAGAGCCACCATTCCTCGGTGTTCGCAAAGACCGGATCGATGTCGTAGATCACGCCGCGGAATGGATATTTGCGGTGTTTGACAACTTCGCCAATGCCGTATTTCGCCGCGCGCGGTTTCATATCGATGGCCCCGTCAGGCTAAGCAGGGCAAAGAAAATTTCACAGCTACGCATTTAAGTCAATCAGGCCCGCCTTTCGGCGCATAGGTCGAGAGGCGGGCCGTAATCCCGACGGCGTCAGAAGCCGTAAAGCGCGGCGTAATCCGGGTCCTTGACGGCGACCTGCCGGGCGCAATCCACCATCACCTTGGCCTGTTTCCAGGTTGCGTCGTCCTGCATCTTGCCGTCGATCATGGCCACGCCGGAGCCGTCGGGCATGGCTTCCAGAATCTTTCTGGCGAAAGCCACTTCCTTGGGATCGGGCGAGAAGACCTTCTTGGCGATGGCGATCTGATTGGGGTGCAGCGACCAGGCGCCCGCGCAGCCCAGCAGGAAGGCGTTGCGGAACTGCACTTCGCAGGCGGCGAGGTCGCCAATGTCGCCGAAGGGGCCGTAAAAGCTCTTGATGCCGGCCGAGGCGCAGGCGTCCACCATCTTTGCGACGGTGTAATGCCAGAGGTCCTGCTGATAGACCGGGCGTTCGGAAACGCCGGCGACCGGATCGGCCAGCACCTTGTATTCGGGATGGCCGCCGCCGACGCGGGTAGTCTTCATGGCGCGCGAGGCGGCGAGGTCCGCCGGGCCGAGGCTCATGCCATGCATGCGCGGCGAAGCAAGGGCGATGTCCTCGACATTCTTGACGCCTTCGGCGGTTTCGAGAATGGCGTGGATCAGGATCGGCTTGGTGACGCCGTGTCGGGCTTCGAGCTGCGCGAGCAGCTGGTCGAGATAATGAATGTCCCAGGGGCCTTCGACCTTGGGCAGCATGATGACGTCGAGCTTGTTGCCAATTGCCGCGACGATTTCCGTGACGTCATCGAGCAGCCAGGGCGAGTTGAGGCAGTTCACGCGGGTCCACAGGCCCGTCGTGCCGAAATCATTGGCCAGGCCCATCTCAATAAATCCCTTGCGCGCCGCCTCCTTGGCGTCGGCGGGAATGGCGTCTTCGAGATTGCCGAGGATGACGTCGGCGGTCGGGATCGTCTCGCGCATCTTGGCCCGCACCTTTTCGAGATGCGGCGGCACGAAATGGATCATGCGTTCGACGCGCACCGGCAATTCGCGATAAGGCGCAGGGGCGCCGATCGCCAGAGGTTCAAAGAATTTGCGAGGGCTCTTGCTCATGAACAGGCTCCATTGGCTGCCTTGCCTCTAGGATAAATCGACCTTGGCCGCAATTGCACTCTTTCCCGTTCCAGCCCAAAATCCAGGCATGAACGAAAACGACCTCGATCCGATCGAACTCCTGACGCCCGAAGAAATGGGGCGGGCGGATTCGCTCACGATTGCGGGCGGAGTCCCCGGCTATGCGCTCATGCTGCGCGCGGGCAAAAATGTCGCCGCCGCCGCAGCCGACATGCTGCGCGCGGGCGAGGGGCGGCGCGTCGCGGTGTTTTGCGGTCCCGGCAATAATGGCGGCGACGGCTATGTCGCGGCGCGGCTGCTGCGCGAGCAGGGGTTTGAGGTCGCCGTCGGCGCGCTCGGCGATCCGGCCCGGCTGAACGGCGATGCAGCGCAAGCCTTTGCGGATTGGGCCGGAACCGTGGCGCCGGCGGACTCGCTCGATCCGCGCGCCTGCGATCTTGTTATCGACGCCTTGTTCGGCGCTGGCCTGTCGCGCCCTCTCGACGGCGCCGCCTTGCAGATCGTCGAGCGGATCAACGGCTCGGGGACGCCGGTGTTGGCGGTGGATGTGCCTTCGGGTCTCGACGGCTCTAACGGCGCCATCGGCTCGAAGGCGGTGCAGGCGCGCGAAACCGTAAGTTTTTTCCGGCTCAAGCCCGGCCATGTGCTGCTGCCGGGCCGAGGCGCCTGCGGCAAGCTGCGCCTGACCCAAATCGGGATCGAGGACGCCGTTCTGCATCAGATCGGGCCGCAAACCTTTCTCAATGCGCCCGCGCTCTGGCGCGGCCACATGCCATGGCCCGAGACGGCCGGCCATAAATATGTGCGCGGCCATCTGGTGGTCGCCACCGGGCCGGCGATCCGAACCGGGGCGGGGCGCCTCGCCGCGCGGGCGGGGCTGAGGATCGGGGCGGGCCTCGTCACCCTCGCCAGCCCCGAGGACGCGCTGGCGGTCAACGCCGCCCATCTCACCGCCATCATGCTGCGCGGCGTGGACGGCCCGGCGCAATGGCGGGACCTGCTCGCCGACAGGCGCTTTTCGGCCGTGGTGCTTGGGCCTGCCTTCGGCATGGGCGAGACGACGCAAGCGGTCGTGGAGGCCATTCTCGGCGGCGTGGCCAAGGACTCCGGACGGCGCTTCGGGCTCGTGCTGGACGCCGACGCCTTAACCTCATTTTCATCGCAGTCTGATAGGCTGTCTCACATGATCCGGGCGAGTGGCGCTGAGGTTGTCATCACGCCACATGAAGGTGAGTTTTCTCGTATTTTCAATGAAAAAGACGAGAAAGCTCCGGTAAAGCCAGAAGATGAGGCGCACGCTTCCGGCGTTGCATCCGATATGGCAGTCCATCCGACTGATTTACCTTATAAATTAGATCGCGCTCGCGCCGCCGCCCACGCCCTGGGCGCCTGTGTCGTTTTGAAGGGCCCGGACACGATTGTCACCGGCCCGGACGGCCGCGCCGCCATCGCCCGCAACGCGCCGCCGACGTTGGCGACCGCCGGTTCGGGCGATGTCCTCGCCGGATTGATCGGCGGCCTGCTGGCGCAGGGCATGGCGACGTTCGAGGCGGCAGCCTGCGCGGTCTGGCTGCATGGCGAAGCGGCGAATCTATTCGGGCCAGGCCTGATCGCCGAGGATCTGCCGGAAATTTTGCCGCGCGCTTTGGCCGATCTGGCTCCGACGTAAAAAGGGAGAGAAGCATGTCTGAACCTGTCATCGCACAAAAGGGGCCTTTTCCGGTCGAGGTCGAAGCGGGCAAAACCTATTTCTGGTGCGCCTGCGGCAAATCCGCGAAACAGCCTTTTTGCGACGGTTCGCACAAGGGAACGGACTTCAGGCCCATCGTTCACAAAGCGGAAACGTCGGGCGAAGTCTGGTTCTGCGGATGCAAACATTCCGCCGACAAACCGTTTTGCGACGGCACGCATGAGACATTGTGAAGGTTTATTGGGGAATAAGTATCATTTCACTGTAATTCGCTGCGCTGTCATTCGTAATTGACCGTCATTGCAGCTTGGATAGCTGGATATTCGAGCTCCAGTTTCACTGGCGCGAGGTGAGATTATCGGCGCATCGCGACAAAAGCTCCGCAAGGCGTTCCGCTTCGGCTTCGCCGACGACCTCAATCATAATCTCTTCCAGATCACCAATGACCCGATGCGCTTGAGCCAGGAGTTTCTGCCCGGCCTGTGTAAGCTCGCTTCTTAGAATACGTCCGTGGGATGGATCGGCCTCTCGCGAGAGGAGCCCATCCCGGTGCAGGTTCGCAAGAATGCCCTGCATCGTCTGCGGCGTAACAAAAGCCGCTCGCGCCAAGCGTGCGTTCGAGATGCCGGCTTCCGCCTCAATCGCACACAGAACGGCATACTGGGCTACCGTTAGACCCAAGGGGCGCAGGACCTCATCCATGCGCGTGCGAAGCGCCTGCTGTGCGCGCTTCAGCGCGTAGCCCAGCCGCTTTGCGACCGGTTCTGGCATATTTTCGCTCGACATATCAGGCTCCTTATATTATATCAGGCTCCTGATAATAACGATGGAGATCACGATGGCCAAGCTGATTGGACCCGATTTCATAGCGCTCCAGGTGCGCGACCTCGAAGCTTCCAAACGCTTCTACATTGAGCGCCTCGGTCTTTCGCTTGCCGATCGAAGCCCGCCGGGCGCGGTTGTGTTCGACACAACGCCGATCCCCTTTGCGATTCGGGCTCCGCTGGTCGACTTGTCGGCTTCCGAGCGACTTGGTTGGGGCGTGTCGCTTTGGCTCGCCTGCGACGATGCAGATGCTTTCCACGAGCAGCTCACAGCCGCAGGCGTAACCGTTCTTTCGCCTCCCCAAGACGGGCCGTTCGGGCGTTTTTTCAGCTTCCAGGACCCGGACGGGTATGTAGTCACTCTTCATACGAAAAAGGGATAGACGTTATAGACGTCACCCACGCTCAACATGCATGTAATTACGGAATTACCATGACATGATACTATTTATCAGGGACTTGTTAGAAAATATGTATCATGTCAATGTAATTTCATATCAAATAAAACCTTATGGATTACGGTGGCATGATCCGGATCGCCGAATTCGTCGAATAAAGCTGTTGCGAACGCTTGCTTTGTTGCTGCAGTATATCGGCGCCAATCGTTTTGTCACGTCACCTCGAACCACGCCGCCAGACCATTGGCGAAATGGTCCATGATGGCCGAGGCGAGCAGCCATTTGCCGGGATTGTCGGCGACGAAGGCGACATGTTTGGTCCGCAGCGGCGGGACGATCACGCTGTCGCGCCAATAGGGCTCCCAGCCGTCGTCGAGATCGTGCAGCAGGCGCACGACATGGCCCTGGATATGGATGACCTGTGGAAACAGGGACTTGTTCACAAGCCCGAGGCTCACCGGCGTCCCTTTTTTCACCGAGAACAGCGGTGGGCCATCAAAGCCCGTCCCGGATTTGCCATTGATCGACCAGACGCTGCGCAGGGCCTCGCCCACTGGCTTGAAATTCGAGGGCGTCGTCCGCGTCGCGCCGCCTTCGATGACCAGATCGAGCTTTTTCGCCTTTTCCAGCCGGATTTGGACGGGCAGCAGCGGATTGGGCGGCGGCGGAAGGATCGGCGGCGCGGGAGGCTTGGGCGCGCCTGCGGTCCTGAATTCCAGCAAGGTTACGTCCGGCAGTTCCGTCTCGCCGCGCAAGATGAGCTTGCAACTCTGCGCCTCGACCGGCGGCAGATCGAGCAGCAAATCGCAGCGGGCGCCGGGTCCGAGCGGCAGGGCGCGCCGCGCCGGCTCGAACGGGTCGCAGAACTGGCCGTCGAGGGCGATGATCTTGAGGTCGCCGCCCTGAAAGGCGAGATCCATGATCCGCGCCGTCGCGGCGTTGACGAGCCGCAGCCGCAGCCGCGCGCCGGGCGCGAAGGTCAGCGGCGGGGTTTTTGCCCGCGAATTGACGCTGCTGACCGCGCCGAGGCGGCCCTGCCGGATGACGTCGGCGGGATTGTCGAAATCGGGGATGATCTGGCCAGTAGCGTCGAGCCGCCAGTCGTCCAGCACCAGAATGAGGTCGGAATCGGAGAAGATCGGCTGCGGCTCATCGACGATGACGGCGCCATAAAGCCCGCGCCCGAGCTGCTCGCCGGAAAATGGCTGGACGAGCGGCTGGTATAAATAAGTTCCGGCGTCGGGCGGCGTGAAGCGGAAGTCGTGGGTCTCGCCGGGCGCCACATATTTTGGCGCCTGACCGGCCGGGCCGGCTATTTCATTGGCGACGCGCATGCCGCGCCAGAGCAGGGCGGTGGGCTGCTCCAGCTTGTTCACCAGCCGCGCCTTGATTTCCTGCCCCAGCGCCGTGCGCAAGAGCGGACCGGGAGTCTCGCCGCCGAATCCCCAGATCCTTGTCTGCGCCGCAGGCGCAGGGTTCAAGGGAACTGCGCCGGGCTGGGCCACAAGCTGCGTAAAACCGTCGGAGTCCTCGGCGCGGCCGGCTTCGGGCAGGGCGAAAACGCTCGCCGCGACGGTGCCGAACAGGGTGCGGCGGGTGAGGATCATCGGGCCTCTCGGGGACGGAAAGCGCGCGAGCTTAACAGATTCTGATTACAAGTCGGCGCATGGGGCGCGCCGGACTCCATTTTTTTGCTGCTTTCCTTTTCTTCCATTGCTATAGAGCGCAACCTACGTGGGCGGCCGCTACTTTCGCGGGCGCGCAGGCGCGCGGGCGTGGCGGAACTGGTAGACGCGCCGGATTTAGGTTCCGGTGGTGAAAATCGTGGGGGTTCGAGTCCCTCCGCCCGCACCAGCGCCACGCAAAACGCCCGATTCGGCTGGTTTCATCCCGCAAAGGCCCTCCGGCCAAGCGGCGCAGAGGTTTTGAGAAGGTTTTGACGATGCAGACGACTGAAACGCTTTCGCAAGGGCTGAAGCGCGAATATCAGGTGATCCTCGCGGCCTCCGAGCTGGCCTCCAAGCTTGAGGCCCAGTTGTCCGAGCTCAAGGACAAGGTGCGCATCAACGGGTTCCGCCCGGGCAAGGTGCCGGCCGGTCATCTGAAGCGCCTCTATGGCAAGTCCATCATGGGCGACGTCGTCCAGCAGGCCGTCAACGACGCCCAGACCAAGATTCTCGCCGACAATAATCTCCGCCTCGCCGGCCAGCCGAAGCTCGACTTCCCGGAAGACCGCGCCGAGATGGACAAGGTGCTGGAAGCGACCGGCGACCTGAAATTCAGCATCGCGTTCGAGGTTCTGCCGACCTTCGACGTCGGATCCTTCGAGGACGTCGAGCTGGAGCGCGTCGTCGCTGAGATTCCGGCCGAGGACATCGACCAGCAGCTCAAGGATCTGGCCGACCGCAACAAGAACTACACGGCGCGCGAAGAGGGCGCGGAAGCGCAGAGCGGCGACAAGCTGACGATCGATTTTGTCGGCCGCCTCGGCGAGGAAGCTTTCGAAGGCGGAACGGCGGAAAACGTCGATCTCGTGCTCGGCTCCGGCTCGTTCATTCCCGGCTTTGAAGCTCAGCTCGAAGGCGCCAAGGCCGGCGACGAGCGCAAGGTCGTCGTGACCTTCCCCGCCGATTACCAGGCCGCCCATCTCGCCGGTCAAGAAGCCGTCTTCGACGTCACCGTCAAGGCGGTCGCCGCCCCGGGCGACGTCGCCGTTGACGACGAGCTCGCCAAGAAATTCGGCTTCGAGGATCTCGGCAAGCTGCGCGAAGCCGTGACCGCCCGCGTCAAGGCCGATTACGACCGCGCCTCGCGCGACAAGCTGAAGCGCGCCCTGCTCGACGCCCTCGACAAGAAGTTCGACTTCGAACTGCCGCAGGACATGGTCGAGCAGGAGTTCAACGGCATCTGGGGTCAGATCCAGGCCGAGCAGAACGCCGCCGGCAAGACCTTCGCCGATGAGGGCACGACCGAGGAAGAGCAGCGCGCCGAATATCGCCGCATCGCCGAGCGCCGCGTGCGCCTTGGCCTGGTTGTCGCGGAAGTCGGCGAAAAGGCCGGGGTCAAGGTCGGCGACGACGAGGTGAGCCGCGCCATCGTCGAGCGCGCCCGCCAGTTCCCCGGCCAGGAAAAGCTGTTCTGGGATTATTACCAGAAGAACCCGCAGGCCCTCGCCGAGATTCGCGCCCCGATCTATGAGGAAAAGGTGGTCGACCACATCATCGCGGCCGCCAAGGTGTCCGACAAGACCATCTCCAAGGACGAGCTGTTCAAGGTCGAGGACGACGCGGCCGACGCCTGAGTTTTTTGAAGAGAAACGTGTGAAGCGCCCGCGGTTTCGCGGGCGCTTTTCATTTGAAGCGCGAAAAGCGCGGGGCCGGTTTCAGACTTTTTTCATGCGCGCGCCCTTATGCGAGAAGGCTTGTCGCGTTTCAGACGGGCTGATTCGCGGAAAAAGGGGCGACCGAAAGCGCTTTCGCAGCGTCATAGGCGCGCAGGGAGCGCGCAAAAGGCAAAAGCGTTGCAGGCGAGGCCGCGGTCCGGGCCCTGATATTCCGGGGCGCGCGCCGGCGCCTCCATTCGGCCTCGTTCTTGCATTTCTTTTGGACGCTTGGCGGCCATTGCCTCGGACCGCAAGCGCATTATGTTGGGATGAGGCCACAAGAACGGCTTTGGCCGTCGAAGGAAAAAGATCCATGCGCGATCCGGTTGACGTCTATAACCAATATCTCATCCCGCAGGTCATCGAGAACACGCCGCGCGGCGAACGCGGATTCGACATTTATTCGCGACTTCTGCGCGAGCGAATCGTCTTCCTGACCGGCCCGGTCGAGGACGGCATGGCCTCGGTCATCATCGCGCAGCTGCTGTTCCTCGAGGCGGAGAATCCGAAGAAGGAAATCTCCATGTACATCAACTCGCCGGGCGGCGTGGTGACGGCGGGCATGGCGATCTACGACACGATGCAGTTCATCAAGCCCAAGGTCTCGACGCTGTGCGTGGGTCAGGCGGCCTCGATGGGCTCGCTCCTGCTGTGCGGCGGCGAAAAGGGCATGCGCTTCGCCCTGCCCAACGCCCGCATCATGGTTCACCAGCCTTCGGGCGGCTTCCAGGGCCAGGCGTCGGACATCCTCCGCCACGCGGAAGACATCATGAAGGTCAAGAAGCGTCTCAATGATGTTTATGTGACTCACACGGGCCAAGACTATGACACGATCGAGCGCACGCTCGACCGCGATCACTTCATGTCGTCGGATGAGGCCAAGGCTTTCGGCCTGATCGACGACGTGCTCAGCAAGCGTCCCGAGGAAGCGGAAGCCAAATGAGCTGGGGACGGCGCCCGTCTTGCATGGGCGTAAAAATATTGTGACGCTTGCCATTGACGCCGACGGGCATAAAATCAGGCCGCTGACGTCGATGGATGAACCGGGGCGCGAAAGCGCGATTTCGCCGAACCGGCGGCGAGAATCCCAGCGGCCTTTGGCGGTTCAACCGCCGGGGGCGGCGCAAGGGCGGTCGAACGAGGCCCGGTCGGCCGCAAGGAGATGCTGATGAGCAAGGTTGGCAATAGCGACTCGAAAAACACGCTCTATTGCTCGTTCTGCGGCAAGAGCCAACACGAGGTGCGGAAGCTGATCGCCGGGCCGACGGTGTTCATTTGCGATGAGTGCGTCGAGCTCTGCATGGACATCATCCGCGAGGAGAACAAATCCGCGCTGGTCAAGACGCGCGACGGCATTCCGACGCCGAAGGAAATCTGCAAGGTCCTCGACGATTACGTGATCGGCCAGTTCCAGGCCAAGCGCGTGCTGTCGGTGGCGGTGCATAATCACTACAAGCGCCTCAACCACGCAACCAAGCATTCCGACGTCGAACTGGCGAAGTCGAACATCCTGCTGGTCGGTCCGACCGGTTCGGGCAAGACCCTGCTGGCGCAGACGCTGGCGCGCATTCTCGACGTGCCCTTCACCATGGCTGACGCCACCACGCTGACGGAAGCGGGCTATGTCGGCGAGGACGTCGAGAACATCATCCTCAAGCTGCTGCAGGCCTCCGACTATAATGTCGAGCGCGCGCAGCGCGGCATCGTCTATATCGACGAGATCGATAAGATTTCCCGCAAGTCGGACAATCCGTCGATCACGCGCGACGTGTCGGGCGAGGGCGTGCAGCAGGCCCTGCTGAAGATCATGGAAGGCACGGTCGCCTCCGTGCCGCCGCAGGGCGGCCGGAAACACCCGCAGCAGGAGTTCCTGCAGGTGGATACGACCAATATCCTGTTCATCTGCGGCGGCGCCTTCGCGGGCCTGGACAAGATCATCTCCAATCGCGGCAAGACCACCTCGATCGGCTTCCAGGCCCGGGTCACCGGCCCTGACGAACGCCGCTCGGGCGAAATCTTCCGCAATGTCGAGCCCGAGGATCTGCTGAAATTCGGCCTGATCCCGGAATTCGTCGGCCGTCTGCCGGTGATCGCGACGCTGGAGGATCTCGACGAGGAGGCTCTGAAGAAAATCCTCGTCGATCCGAAGAATGCGCTGGTGAAGCAATATCAGCGCCTGTTCGAGATGGAGAATGTCGAGCTGACCTTCCAGGACGAGGCGCTCAACGTCATCGCCCGCCGCGCGATCGAACGAAAGACCGGCGCGCGCGGCCTGCGCTCCATCATGGAGGGCATCCTGCTCGACACCATGTACGACCTCCCCGGGCTGGAAGGCGTGGAACAGGTGGTGATCGGCCCCGAAGTGGTCGAGGGCAAGGCGAAGCCGCTCTATATTTACGCCGAAAGGGCGGAAAAGAGCGGCGTCAGCGCCTGATCTCAAAGAGAGGCGGGGGCTCAGGCCGCCGCCTTCCTTCGTTAGAGGGTCCGGCGTTTGGGAAAGGCCGCGCTTTCGTTCCGGAAGGCTTGAAAGCGGCGCACGGCGCCCCATTTGCCACTTATGTTAACCCAATCGCCGCCGATGCTTGAAAAGGTCGGCGGCGCATGGGGCGGAGGCCTCCGGCGCCGCAAGCTGTCCCGGAATGCTGATCGAGCCGGGATCGCGCAGACAGACGTTTGCAGCCCCTGCTGCTCCACAAGGAGCTGTCGAGGCTCCAAGGGCCGGAACGCCGAAGCCGCATGGGCGGGTCAAATCGCCTTCACTGACGGTTTCGCCTGCCATGACAGATAGGATCAAGCGATGACCAGCCCCAAGCGTGAGCTCCCCCCGGCCGGCGTGACCGACAAATATCCGGTCCTGCCCCTCCGCGACATTGTCGTTTTCCCCCACATGATCGTGCCGCTCTTCGTCGGCCGCGAAAAAAGCATTCGCGCGCTTGAAGAAGTGATGAAGGCCGACAAGTTCATCCTGCTTGCCACGCAGATGAATGCGGCCGAGGACGACCCCAAGCCGGAATCCGTGTTCTCGGCCGGCGTGCTGGCGAGCGTGTTGCAACTTCTGAAACTGCCCGATGGCACCGTCAAGGTGCTGGTCGAGGGCGTCGCGCGCGCCAAGGTGTCGGGCTATGTCCGCACCGATGAATATTACGAGGCCGAGGCGTCGGTGACGCCCGAGGAAATGCCCGATCCGGTCGAAGCGGAAGCGCTCGCCCGTTCGGTCGCCTCGGAATTCGAAGGCTATGTGAAGCTCAACAAGAAGGTGTCGCCCGAAGTCGTCTCGGCGGTCGCGCAGATCGACGATCCCGGCAAGCTGGCCGACACCGTGGCCTCGCATCTTTCGGTCAAGATCGCCGACCGTCAGGCCGTGCTGGAAATGACGTCTGTCGCCAAGAGGCTCGAAAAGTGCCTGGCGCTGATGGAAAGCGAAATCTCGGTCCTTCAGGTCGAGAAGCGCATCCGCACGCGTGTGAAGCGCCAGATGGAGAAGACCCAGCGCGAATATTATCTGAATGAGCAAATGAAGGCCATTCAGAAGGAGCTGGGCGACGAGGACGGCAAGGATGATCTCTCCGAGCTCGAAGAAAAGATCCGCAAGACCAAGCTGTCGAAGGAAGCGCATGACAAGGCGCTGGCCGAGTTGAAGAAGCTGCGCCAGATGTCGCCCATGTCGGCGGAAGCCACCGTCGTGCGCAACTATCTCGACTGGCTGGTGTCCATCCCGTGGAACAAGCGCTCCAAGATCAAGAAGGACCTCAATTCGGCGCAGGAGCTGCTCGACGCCGAGCATTACGGTCTGGACAAGGTCAAGGACCGCATCGTCGAATATCTGGCCGTGCAGAGCCGCGCCAACAAGTTGACCGGCCCGATCCTGTGCCTCGTCGGCCCTCCCGGCGTCGGCAAGACCTCGCTCGGCAAGTCGATCGCCAAGGCCACTGGCCGCGAATTCGTCCGCATGTCGCTTGGCGGCGTGCGCGACGAGGCGGAGATCCGCGGCCATCGGCGGACCTATATCGGCTCCATGCCCGGCAAGCTGATCCAGTCGATGCGCAAGGCGAAGACGTCCAATCCGCTCTTCCTGCTCGACGAGATCGACAAGATGGGCCAGGACTTCCGCGGCGATCCGTCCTCGGCGCTGCTGGAGGTGCTCGATCCGGAACAGAACGCCACCTTCAACGACCATTATCTCGAGGTGGACTACGATCTGTCGAACGTGATGTTCGTGACGACCGCCAACACGCTGAACATTCCGGCGCCGTTGATGGACCGCATGGAGATCATCCGCATCGCCGGCTATACCGAAGACGAGAAGGCGGTGATCGCGCGCAAGCACCTGATCCCCGCCGCGACCAAGAAGCATGGCCTCAGCCCGACCGAATGGATGATCGAGGATGCGGCCCTGACCAAGATCATCCGGCGCTACACCCGCGAGGCGGGCGTGCGCAACCTGGAGCGCGAAATCTCCAACCTCGCCCGCAAGGCGGTGAAGGAGATCCTGCTTTCCAAGTCGAAGATCGACAAGGTCGTCGTCACCGAGGAGAACGTCGAAACCTATCTCGGCGTGCCGCGCTATCGCTATGGCGAGGCGGAGCTGGAGGATCAGGTCGGCGTCGTCACAGGCCTGGCGTGGACCGAGGTCGGCGGCGAGTTGCTGACGATCGAAGGCGTCATGATGCCCGGCAAGGGCCGCATGACGGTCACCGGCAATCTGCGCGAGGTGATGAAGGAATCGATCTCGGCGGCGGCGTCCTACGTCCGCTCGCGCGCTGTTGATTTCGGCATCGAGCCGCCGCTGTTCGATCGCCGCGACATCCACGTCCACGTGCCGGAAGGCGCGACGCCGAAGGACGGCCCTTCCGCGGGCGTGGCGATGGCCACCGCCATCGTCTCGATCATGACCGGCATTCCGGTGCGCCGGGATATCGCCATGACCGGCGAAATCACCCTGCGCGGCCGCGTGCTGCCGATCGGCGGACTCAAGGAAAAGCTGCTCGCTGCGCTGCGTGGCGGGCTCAAGAAGGTCATGATCCCGGAGGACAACGCCAAGGATCTGGTGGATATCCCGGAATCGGTGAAGAACAACCTCGAAATCGTGCCCGTTTCGCGCATGGAAGAGGTTCTGCGGCACGCGCTGCTGCGCATGCCCGAGCCGATCTCCTGGGAAGAAGGCGCGGTCAAGCCGGCGAAGCCCGAGATCGAGGACGAGACGGTCGGGGTCGTGGCGCACTAAGGCGCCACTCGCTGCGAGCGTCATGATCAAAGCGCGATGAGCGCGGTTGAAAGAGCCGGGGCGCGCAAACGCCCCGGCTTTTTTGCGCCGCAAACTTCCTTTTTGTGAGCGGAACCCCCGCTATTTTTGCGAATTTCGGGCGCTCTCGCGCGGAATCCCTTGATTTGCAGGGCATTCAATCAGAAAGTGACGGCGTCGGGATGGGCTCGATTCGAGTTGCAGCCGCCTAAGCGGCGCCTTATTCGTGCGCGCCTCGATGGAAATCGAATTACCGGGGCGTTGGGCGCTCCGCGGTGAGTCATCTGGCGCCGTCGGAGGAGACGCGCCCTAAAAACGGGAAAAATGCAAATGACCAACAAAGCCGAATTGATCGACGCGGTCGCGGAAGCGACGGAAACGTCCAAGGCCGCCGCTGGCGCCGCGCTGGACGCCGTCATCGCCGCCATCACCAACGCGCTGCAGCAGGGCGAAGAAGTCCGCCTCGTCGGCTTCGGCACGTTTTCGGTGAAGACCCGCGCCGCCGGCAAGGGCCGCAATCCGGCGACGGGCACGGAAATCACCATCCCGGAGTCCAAGAGCGTCCGCTTCAAGCCCGGCGCTCAGCTGAAGACCACCGTCAACAAGTAAGCCGCGTTCGCATTCCGGCGCGGGCCTCCCGCGCCGGTTTTCGCGCGAGGGCTCGGATCGGCGTCCGGCGGGCCTGTCTCCGCCGGCGTTTTTGCGCCTGCGTTTTCGTTCTTGCCAGCGCGCGCGCGCCGTTTTAAGAGCCGGAGAAGACCGGCGGAATTCCGCCGCGCCATTGGGGCGGTTAGCTCAGTTGGTAGAGCATCTCGTTTACACCGAGAGAGTCGGCGGTTCGAGTCCGTCACCGCCCACCAAACTCCGGGGAAAGTCGATGTCGGCTGGGAAGCTTCGGGATCTTTCGCGCGCCTTCGCCGCGCCGCTGGCCGCTTTCGCTCTCCTCGCCCTGGTTTCCGGCGGCGCGCGGGCGATGGAATTCCGACTGCAGAGCGTGGCTGACGGGACCGGTTGCCGGGCTCATTGCCCGAGGGTGATCGTCGCGGAAGGCCAGATCACCAATTCGACGCCCAACGAATTCGTGGAGTTTCTGCGTGAAAACGTCGGCGACCGTGATTTGCGGACGGTGGTGCTGCTCAATTCGCAGGGCGGCTATGTCGTCGCCTCGATGGAGCTGGGCCAGATGTTCCGGCGAATCGGCGCCGCGACCATCGTGTCGCATCAATGCCTTTCGGCTTGCGTCTATTCCTTCATGGGCGGCGTGAAGCGGGTCGCGCCGCGCGGCACCTCGCTCGGCATTCACCGCATGTTCGCCAACGCGTCCGACGGCGCGTTCGATTCGCGAGGGCGTCGGGTCTATGACGACGGTTCTCTGGCCGGGGCGCTGATGCGCTACAGCGCGCGCATGGGGGTCTCCGGCGATCTGATTCGATTCGCCGAGCGCATTTCATCCAATTCGATCCATGTCGTCACGTCGAATGAAATGGCGCGCTGGCGGCTGGCGAGCCGCGCTTTCTGAAGGGTTCCGCCGGGGCGTCCTGGCGCGGCGGCGAGGCTTTCAAGAAATCGCCACATCAACGCTTGACTTGCCGGCGTGGCTGTCTTAATTCGCAGGCCTCCGATCGACGCAGCAGCGTCGCGGTCGAGCGGGGGAGTAGCTCAGTTGGTTAGAGCGCCGGCCTGTCACGCCGGAGGTCGCGGGTTCAAGTCCCGTCTCTCTCGCCATTCAAACCAGTCTATGCGACCGTTTGAATGCCCGCGTCCCCCAAAAGCAAACTCCCGTTCCCCAGTTCCGTTCGCCATCGTCGCGCCACACGTTTCGACCATGTTCTCGTGGCGGCGAAGGGGTTCGATCGTTCACGAAACGTGACTGAGCGAATCGGACGGGGCGCTTTCGGGCTCCCGCCGCCTTGCCGCGACAAGAAGCGATTCCAGAGGCATCCTTTTCTCGCGATCGCGCGCAATCGCCTTCAGGCTTCGGGGCGCTGCGCGCACGCGGGCGCCAAAGGCAAAAATAGACGATTGTCAAACATCCTGTTGCTGCGGCGCGATGTCGGCCAAGCTGACGGCGCGCTCCAACTTTCGCATGATTGTTTGCGGCCCCTCTTTCCGGCGCAAAGGAAGGAAAACGCGGCTTTTCGCGGGACTCGCGGCGCGGCGGCCCTGGCGGGCGGCGGACAGGCCGGGCGCGTCAGGAAGCAGGGGCGCGCTTAGCCCTTGCGCGCGGCGACGCCCTGCGATACGGAACCAAGACGATCCCGTGGAGAGATGCGGCTTTTTCAAGGCCGCTTCACAACCGCGCGGCGGCGGCGAGTCAGGCCGGGGCCTTGCCCCGGGCGGGCGGCGAGCCGGAAACCAGAGCCGGGACAAGTGAGAGCAAGGACATCAATCCCATGCCGGTCCTCCTGAACGATTATCTGCCGCTGGTGATTTTCATCGCGCTTTCGGCGATCATTTCGGGGGCGCTGCTCGTTGCGCCCTTCCTGCTCGCGTTCAAGGCGCCCGACGCTGAAAAGCTCTCGGCCTATGAATGCGGCTTCAATGCCTTTGACGACGCGCGCATGAAATTCGATGTGCGGTTCTACCTGGTCTCGCTGCTGTTCATCATCTTCGATCTGGAAGTCGCCTTCCTGTTCCCCTGGGCGGTGGCGTTCCGCAAGATCGGCGTGTTCGGCTTCTGGTCGATGATGGTCTTCCTCGGCGTGCTGACCGTCGGCTTCATCTATGAGTGGAAGAAGGGAGCCCTGGAATGGGATTGATCTCTGAAAAGAGCCAGACCCTCATCGCCCCTTCGCCTCGCGGCATTCTTGACCCGCGCACCGGCAAGCCGATCGGTTCGGACGACCCCACCTTCCTGTCGATCAATGACGAGCTGGCCGACAAAGGCTTTCTCGTCACCGCGACCGACGACCTCATCAACTGGGCCCGCACCGGCTCGCTGATGTGGATGACCTTCGGTCTGGCCTGCTGCGCCGTGGAAATGATGCAGGTCGCGATGCCGCGCTACGACGTCGAGCGTTTCGGCTTCGCGCCGCGCGCCTCGCCGCGCCAATCGGACGTGATGATCGTCGCCGGCACGCTGACCAACAAGATGGCTCCCGCGCTTCGCAAGGTCTATGACCAGATGCCCGAGCCGCGCTACGTCATCTCGATGGGCTCCTGCGCCAATGGCGGCGGCTATTATCATTATTCCTATTCGGTGGTGCGCGGCTGCGACCGCGTCGTCCCGGTCGACATCTATGTGCCGGGCTGCCCGCCTTCCGCCGAGGCGCTGCTTTACGGCATCATGCTGCTGCAGCGGAAAATCCGCCGCACCGGCACGATCGAGCGCTGAATTTCCGGCGCGCCGCCTCCGGCGCGTCTTGTCGTCATTTCCGGCGCGAGCCGGTTCTGGGGTTCGAACATGGCCAATGAGCAGAACGCCGCCGCGGTGGATCACGCCGCCGTCCTGCGGGACCAATTGCAGGCCCTGTCCGCCAGGATTTCGGCGGGGCTGGGCGCCGCCGTGCTGTCGGCGGACATCGCCTATGACGAGTTGACCGTCGTCGTCGACGCGGCGCAGTGGATTCCCGCGCTGACCTTTTTGCGCGACAGCGGCTTCATCTGCTTCATTGACCTGACCGCAGTCGATTGGCCCGCGCGCGCGAAGCGCTTCGACGTGGTCGTGCATCTGCTCGACCCCAAGGCCAATCTCCGCATCCGCGTCAAATGCCATGCCGACGAAACGCAGCCGGTTGAGAGCAGCGTCAACGTCTGGCCCGCCGCCGACTGGTTCGAGCGTGAGGCCTATGACATGTATGGCGTGCTGTTCGCGGGGCATCCGGATCTGCGCCGCATGCTGACGGATTATGGTTTCGACGGCCATCCGCTGCGCAAGGATTTTCCGATGTCTGGTTATGTCGAGGTCCGCTACGACGATGCGCAGAAGCGCGTCGTTTATGAGCCGACCAAGCTCAGCCAGGAATATCGCAGCTTCGATTTTCTCTCGCCTTGGGAAACGGCTCAATACGAGCTTCCGGGCGACGAGAAGGCCACCAAATAGGGCTGGACCGATGCGCGCCTTCGCTCGAACCCTTGCGGCCGTCGCGGCCCTCGCCCTTCTGGGCGCGGCGTCGGCGCGCGCGCAGGATTCGGCGCCGGGCCAGATCGAGGAAAAGCTCAAGGGCTACGAGCCCGCGACGGTCGCCGCCGCGGAAAGCTTCGCCAGGAGCTTCAATCTGGGTGGCATGGTCCAGAAGAGCGCGCCCTTCCTGGTCCAGAGCGTGAATAACCTGTTGCGGACGAAAAACCCGGAACTGACCGATGAGCAGGCTCAGGACTTCGTCTCGGCCTTTCTCCAGAACCTGTTCGGGGACAATGGGAAAATTCTGGAGCGCGCGATGGTCCTGGACATGGTCGAAATCATGAGCCGGGACGAGTTGGAGGCGCTCATCCGCTTCCAGTCCACCCCGGTCGGCGCCAGCGCGCTGAAGAAAATGCCGACGCTGTCGGCGCGAATGGCGCAGATCATGCCATTGATGCAGACCTATGTCGTTCCGCGGGCGATGGAATCGGCGCAGGCGCAGATGCGCAAGAACGGCGTCGAAGTGAAAATCTGATGGGCGAGCAGCACATGTCCGAACCGAAGCCGCGCACTTTCTCGATCAATTTCGGCCCGCAGCATCCGGCGGCCCACGGCGTTCTGCGCCTTGTGCTGGAGCTGGACGGCGAGGTCGTCGAGCGCGTCGATCCGCATATCGGACTGCTCCATCGCGGCACCGAAAAGCTGATGGAAGCCCGCACCTATATGCAGAACACGCCCTATTTCGATCGGCTCGACTATTGCGCGCCGATGAATCAGGAGCATGCCTTCTGCCTGGCGATCGAGAAGATGCTCGGCGTCGAGGTTCCGCGCCGCGCCCAGCTCATTCGCGTGCTTTATTGCGAAATCGGGCGCCTGCTCTCGCATATCCTCAACGTCACGACGCAGGCGATGGACGTCGGCGCGCTCACCCCGCCGGTCTGGGGCTTCGAAGAGCGCGAAAAGCTGATGGTGTTCTACGAGCGCGCCTCGGGCGCCCGCATGCACGCCAATTATTTCCGTCCGGGCGGCGTCGCCAAGGACCTGCCGGTCAAGCTGATCGAGGACATCGGCGCCTGGCTCGATCCTTTCCTGAAGCTGTGCGACGATCTCGAAGACCTGTTCGTCGAGAACCGCATCTTCAAGCAGCGCAATGTCGACATCGCCGTCGTGACGCTGGAAGATTGCTGGAAATGGGGCTTTTCCGGCCCGGTGCTGCGCGGTTCCGGCGCGGCCTGGGACCTGCGCCGTGCGCAGCCCTATGAATGCTACGAGGAAATGGAATTCGACATTCCGGTCGGCAAGCACGGCGATTGCTACGACCGCCAGGTCGTGCGCCTCGAAGAGATGCGCCAGTCGGTCCGCATCATGCGGCAATGTGTGAACAAGCTGCTGGACCGCGCCAATGAAGGGCCGGTGCTGGCGCCGAATCACAAGATCACGCCGCCCCGCCGCGGCGCGATGAAGCAGTCGATGGAATCGCTGATCCATCACTTCAAGCTGTTCACCGAAGGCTTCCGCGTGCCGGCGGGCGAGGTCTATGCGGCGGTCGAGGCGCCCAAGGGCGAGTTCGGCGTCTATCTCGTCTCCGACGGCACAGACAAGCCTTACAAGTGCAAGATCCGCGCGCCCGGCTTCGCCCATCTCCAGGCCATGGACTTCCTGAGCCGCGGCCACATGCTCGCCGACGTCTCCGCCATTCTCGGCGCTCTCGACATCGTGTTCGGGGAGGTCGATCGGTGACGGTGATGGAATCCCTGCGCAAGAACTGGCATTTCCTGCTGTCTGGTTTCGTCTCGGCGATCGCCGTGCTCGTCCTCATGCGCTGGTCGAGCGGCGCGCCTTTGTTCCAGCCGCAATCCGATTTCGGCATTCTCATCGGCGCTGTTCTGGTCGCCGCTTATGTCGTCTTTCAGGATTTGCGCGGCTCCAACGGGAAGCAGTCATCATGAGCGTCCGCCGTCTCGCCGAAAAACAGCCCGAGAGCTTCGAGTTCACGCCGGAAAACCGCGCCTGGCTCGACGCCCAGATCGCCAAATATCCGCCCGGCCGCCAGGCCTCGGCCGTGATCCCGGCCTTGTGGCAGGCGCAGAAACAGCATGATTATTGGCTGCCGCAGAAGGCGATCGAGAAGGTCGCCGACCTGCTCGGCATGCCCTATATCCGCGTGCTGGAAATCGCGACCTTCTACACGATGTTCAATCTGGAGCCGGTCGGGAAATATTTCATCCAGCTCTGCGGCACTACGCCCTGCATGCTGCGCGGTTCGGACGATCTCATCCGCATCTGCGAGGAGCGCATCGGCGAGCAGCGCCACGTGACCGCCGACGGCCTGTTCTCCTGGCTCGAAGTCGAATGTCTCGGCGCCTGTTGCAACGCGCCGATGGTCCAGATCAACGACGATTATTTCGAGGATCTCGACGCCGCGAATTTCACCAGGCTGCTCGATGATCTGGCCGCGGGCCGGCCCGTCCATATTGGACCCCAGAACGGCCGGCTGCGCTCGGAGCCGCTCGGCGGCCTGACGGCGCTGACGGATTTCTACGGCGCCGACGGCAAGAGCGGCCCGCTCAGCGACATGCAGGCGGCCCTCCAGCCCGCCAATCCGGCCAAGTAAGGAGAAGACGATGCTTCAGGACAAGGATCGCATCTTCCAGAACCTTTACGGCTATGGCGACTGGGGCCTCGAAGGCGCGCGCAAGCGCGGCGCCTGGGACAACACCAAGGATCTGCTGGAAAAGGGCAAGGACTGGATCATTTCCGAAATGAAGGCGTCGGGCCTGCGCGGGCGCGGCGGCGCCGGCTTCCCGACCGGCCTGAAATGGTCCTTCATGCCCAAGCCCGACCCGGCGCGCCCGTCCTATCTGGTGGTCAATGCCGACGAATCCGAGCCCGGCACCTGCAAGGATCGCGAGATCATGCGCAACGACCCGCATCTGCTGGTCGAAGGCTGCGTCGTCGCCGGTTTCGCCATGGGCGCCTCTGCGGCCTATATCTATCTGCGCGGCGAATTCATCTTCGAGCGCGAGCGCCTGCAGGCGGCGGTGGACCAGGCCTATGCGGCCAATCTGGTCGGCCCGAACAACATCCACGGCTATCCGTTCGAGGTCTATGTCCATCACGGCGCCGGCGCCTATATCTGCGGCGAAGAGACGGCGCTGCTGGAATCGCTTGAAGGCAAGAAGGGAATGCCACGCCTGAAGCCGCCGTTCCCGGCCAATATGGGCCTCTATGGCTGCCCGACGACGGTCAATAATGTGGAATCCATCGCGGTGGCGCCGACCATCCTGCGTCGTGGCGGCGCATGGTTCGCGGGCTTCGGCGCCAAGAACAACGCTGGCACCAAGCTGTTCAGCATTTCCGGCCATGTGAACAAGCCGTGCAATGTCGAAGAGGCGATGTCGATCCCGTTCCGCGAACTGATCGAAAAGCATTGCGGCGGCATTCGCGGCGGCTGGGACAATCTGCTGGCGGTCATTCCGGGCGGCTCGTCGGTGCGCTGCGTGCCGGCGCAGGAGATCATCGACTGCCCGATGGATTTCGACAGCCTGTCCAAGCTGAAGTCGGGCCTCGGCACGGCGGCGGTGATTGTCATGGACAAGTCTACCGACATCATCCGCGCCATCGCCCGCCTGTCGCATTTCTACAAGCACGAGAGCTGCGGTCAGTGCACGCCCTGCCGCGAGGGCACCGGCTGGATGTATCGCGTGATGCAGCGCATGGTCGAAGGCCGCGCGCAGAAGAAGGAAATCGACATGTTGTTCGACGTGTCGAAACAGATCGAGGGGCACACGATCTGCGCGCTCGGCGATGCGGCGGCTTGGCCGGTGCAGGGCCTGATCACGCATTTCCGTCCGGTGATCGAAGCGCGCATCGACAGCTATACGGCGCGGGCCGACAAGGACGCGGTGAAAGTAGCGGCGCAGTAAGCGCCACGAAAGATGGGATTTTGCATCGGCGAAGCCGATGCTAGGAGCGAATGCGACGCCGAGCCGTTGCGAGGGGCGCCTTGATCGCCCTGGGGCGGGCGAGGCAAAAGGAAAGACCAGATGGCCAGGATCATCGTCGACGGCATCGAAGTGGACGTCCCGCCGGAGTACACGCTGCTCCAGGCGTGCGAAGAGGCGGGCAAGGAAATTCCCCGCTTCTGCTATCATGAACGCCTTTCGGTGGCGGGCAATTGCCGCATGTGCCTTGTCGAGGTGAAGGGCGGCCCGCCCAAGCCGACGGCCTCCTGCGCCATGTCGGTGCGCGACCTGCGCCCCGGTCCGAACGGCGAGCCGCCGGTCGTCCTGACCAATTCGCCCATGGTCAAGAAAGCGCGCGAAGGGGTGATGGAGTTCCTGCTCATCAACCATCCGCTCGACTGCCCGATCTGCGACCAGGGCGGCGAATGCGACCTCCAGGATCAGGCGATGGCCTTTGGCCTCGACCGCTCGCGCTATCACGAGAGCAAGCGCGCGGTTGAGAACAAATATATCGGCGCGCTGGTCAAGACCGAGATGACCCGCTGCATCCATTGCACGCGTTGCGTCCGCTTCACCGCCGAAGTCTGCGGCACGTCCGACATGGGCGCCATTGGCCGCGGCGAGGACATGGAGATCACGACCTATCTCGAAAAGGCGATGACCTCCGAGCTTCAGGGCAATGTCACCGACCTCTGCCCGGTCGGCGCGCTGCTGCCCAAGCCGCAGAATTTCCGCGCCCGCCCGTGGGAATATAACAAGACCCCCGGCGTGGACGTGATGGACGCGCTGGGTTCGGCGATCCGCATCGACACGCGCGGCCGCGAGGTCATGCGCATCCTGCCCCGACTCAACGAGGCGGTGAACGAGGAATGGATCTCCGACAAGAGCCGCCAGATTGTGGACGGCCTGAAGACCCAGCGTCTCGACCGGCCCTATGTCCGCGAAAACGGCAAGCTCCGCCCGGCCAGCTGGACGCAGGCCTTCACAGCCATCGCCGCCAAGGTCAAGGCCGCCGCACCCGAGAAGATCGGCTTCATCGGCGGCGATCTCTCTTCGGTCGAGGATCTGTTCGCGGCCAAGGCGCTCGCGGAATCGCTCGGCGTCAAGAATATCGACGGCCGCCAGGACGGCGTGAAGCTCGATCCGGCCCGGGGCCGCGCCTCCTATCTGTTCAACGCCACCATTGAAGGCGTGGATCGCGCCGACGCCCTGCTGATCGTGGGCTCGAACCCGCGCTGGGAAGCCCCGGTGCTCAACGCCCGCATCCGCCGCCGCTGGCGCCATGGCGATTTCCCGATCGGCGTGATCGGCGAAAATCTCGATCTGACCTATTCCTACACGCATCTCGGCTCCGGGCCGGACGCGCTCGCAAAGGTGGCGCAGGGCGAAGGCTTCGGCGAAATTCTCGCCAAGGCCGAGCGTCCGCTGATCCTCGTCGGGCAAGGGGCTCTGGCCCGCGAGGATGGCGCCGCCATTCTGGCGCTGGCCGCAAAGCTCGGCGGCCCAAAGGGCGACTGGACTGGTCTTTCCATTCTCCACACGGCGGCCGCCCGCGTCGGCGCGCTCGATATCGGCTTCGTGCCGGGCGAGGGCGGCCTCGACGCGGCGGCCATGGCCAAGGCCGGCGCGCTGGACGTGGCGTTCCTCGTCGGCGCGGATGAGATCAATGTCGAGCTAGGCGCCTTTGTCGTCTATGTTGGCTCTCATGGCGACCGCGGCGCCCATCGCGCCGACGTCATCCTGCCGGGCGCGGCCTATACCGAGAAAACCGGCACTTACGTCAATACCGAGGGCCGCGTGCAGATTTCCGACCGCGCGGCCTTCCCGCCCGGCGACGCCCGCGAGGACTGGGCGATTTTCCGCGCCCTCTCCGCGACGCTCGGCAAGGCTCTGCCGTTCGATTCGCTGACACAGCTGCGCGCGAAGATCTATGAAGCCTATCCCTGGCTCGCGCGGGTCGACGCCATTGCGACCTCGGACCCCATCTCTCTGGCGTCGCTGCCGAGCGGAACCTTGGGGCATGGCGCGCTCGTCTCGCCGATCTCGGATTTCTTCCTGACCAACCCGATCGCCCGCGCCTCGCGCGTCATGGGCGAATGCTCGGCCCTCGCCCATGGCCGCGTCACCGCCCAAGCGGCGGAATGAGGAGAAGAAGCACATGGACCTCCTGCTCTCCCTTCTCATCATCCTGGCGAAAAGCTTAGGCATTCTCGTCGTCCTGCTGGTGCTGGTCGCCTATTACATCCTCGCCGACCGCAAGATCTGGGCGGCGGTGCAGCTGCGGCGCGGCCCGAATGTCGTCGGCCCCTGGGGCGTCTGGCAGTCCTTCGCCGACATGATCAAGTTCCTCGTCAAGGAACCGATCATCCCCGACGGCGCCAACAAGGGCGTGTTCCTGATCGCGCCGCTGGTCACCGCGACGCTGGCGCTGGCGGCCTGGGCGGTGATTCCGGTCAACGAGGGCTGGGCGGTCGCCAATCTCAATGTCGGCGTGCTTTACATCTTCGCCATTTCCTCGCTCGGCGTTTACGGCATCATCATGGGCGGCTGGGCGTCCAACTCGAAATATCCCTTCCTCGCGGCGCTGCGCTCCGCGGCGCAGATGGTGTCCTATGAAGTCTCGATCGGCTTTGTGATCATCACCGTCCTGCTCTGCGCCGGCTCGCTCAACCTTACCGACATCGTCCTCGCGCAGGACACCAAATGGGGCTTCCTCGGCTGGTACTGGTTGCCGCTGTTCCCGATGTTCGTGATCTTCTTCGTGTCGGCGCTGGCCGAGACGAACCGCCCGCCCTTCGATCTGGTCGAGGCCGAATCGGAGCTGGTCGCGGGCTTCATGGTCGAATATTCCGCGAGCCAGTATTTGCTGTTCATGCTCGGCGAATATGTCGCCATCGTCACCATGTGCGCGCTGCTCACGATCCTGTTCTTCGGCGGCTGGCTGCCCCCGGTCAACATCGCGCCCTTCACCTGGGTGCCGGGCGTGGTGTGGTTCGTGCTCAAGGTGAGCTGGTTCTTCTTCCTGTTCGCCATGGTCAAGGCCTTCGTGCCGCGCTATCGCTACGATCAACTGATGCGGCTGGGCTGGAAAGTGTTCCTGCCGATTTCGCTGGTCGCCGTGATCGTTGTCGCCGCGGTGCTCGAATTCGTCGTCAAAGTCGGCCAGTGAGGGGATCGCCATGCCAATCGTGACCGCCGCCAAGGCCCTGCTGCTCAAGGAATTCGTCGGAGCCTTCTTGCTCTCCTTCCGCTATCTGCTGAAGCCGAAGGCGACGCTGAACTATCCGCATGAGAAGAACCCGCAATCGCCGCGCTATCGCGGGGAGCACGCCCTGCGCCGCTATCCCAACGGCGAGGAACGCTGCATCGCCTGCAAGCTGTGCGAGGCGATCTGCCCGGCTCAGGCCATCACCATCGAGGCGGCCCCGCGCGGAAATGACGGCACCCGCCGCACCACGCGCTACGACATCGACATGACGAAATGCATCTATTGCGGCTTCTGCCAGGAAGCCTGCCCGGTGGACGCGATCGTCGAGGGGCCGAACGCCGAATTCGCCACGGAGACGCGCGAGGAGCTGTTCTTCGACAAGCAGCGCCTGCTCGACAATGGCGCGATCTGGGAGCGCGAAATCGCACGCAACCTCGCCGCGGACGCCCCTTACCGCTGATTTTTCTCCCGCGCCTTTCGGGCGCGGGCCTTGCCTAAAGCAGACTTTACCCCACGCCGACTCTTGATTAAGGCAAGTTCGTCTAATTCAAGTCGGCAGATGAGCGATCAAGGCCCGAACATCGGGCGCACAGGTGGACCATGACGTTAGCCGCGGCCTTTTTCTATCTGTTTTCGATCGTCACGATCGCATCCGCCGTCATGGTCATTTCGGCGCGCAACCCGGTTCATTCGGTGTTGTTCCTGATCCTGGCTTTCGTGAACGCGGCGGGCCTGTTCCTGCTCACCGGCGCCGAATTCCTGGCGATGATCCTGGTGGTTGTCTATGTCGGCGCGGTGGCGGTGCTCTTCCTCTTCGTCGTGATGATGCTCGATGTCGATTTCGCCGAACTGAAACAGGGCTTCCTGCAATATCTGCCGGTCGGCATGCTGGTCGGCCTTGTCGTTCTCGTCGAACTGATTACGGTCATCGGCGTCTGGAGCGTGGCGCCGCAGGCGGCGCTCAATACGCCGACGCCGGCCAACCTGTCCAACACCGAGGCGATCGGCCGGGTGCTTTATACGCAATATGTCTATCTGTTCCAGGCTGCGGGCTTCGTCCTTCTGACGGCCATGATCGGCGCGATCGTCCTGACGCTGCAGCATCGCAAGAACGTCCGCCGCCAGAACATCGCCGAGCAGAACGCGCGCACCCGCGCCTCGGCCATCGAAGTCAAGAAAGTCCCGTCTCGGGCGGGCGTGTGAGGAGCGGCCAATGGTCATCGGTCTTGAACATTATCTGATCGTCGCCGCCGTCCTGTTCACTCTGGGCGTCGCCGGCATCATTCTCAATCGCAAGAACGTCATCGTGATCCTGATGTCGATCGAGTTGATCCTGCTTTCGGTCAATCTCAATCTGGTGGCCTTTTCCGCGCAATTGCACGACCTGACGGGACAGATCTTCGCCTTGTTCATCCTGACCGTCGCGGCGGCCGAGGCGGCGATCGGTCTCGCGATCCTGGTCACCTATTTCCGTAACCGCGGCACGATCGCGGTCGAAGACATCAATATGATGAAGGGCTGAACGACATGTATTCCGCTATCGTCTTTCTCCCCCTTCTCGGCTTTCTGATCGCCGGCCTGTTCGGCGGCAGGATCGGCGCGCGTCCCAGCGAGATCGTCACCACCTCGTTTCTGTTCGTCTCCTGCCTGCTGTCCTGGATCGTCTTCGCGCGCGTCGGCCTCGGCGGCGCGCCTTTTTCCGCGCCGGTTCTCGCCAACTGGATGACGTCCGGCGTCCTGAAAGTGGATTGGGCCCTGCGCGTCGACACGCTGACAGCGGTCATGCTGGTGGTGGTGACGACGGTGTCGTCGCTCGTCCATCTCTATTCGATCGGCTATATGCACGAGGACCCGTCGCGTCCGCGCTTCTTCGCCTATCTCTCGCTGTTCACCTTCGCCATGCTGATGCTGGTGACCGCCGACAATCTGGCGCAGATGTTCTTCGGCTGGGAAGGCGTGGGTCTTGCGTCCTATCTGCTGATCGGCTTCTGGTATGAAAAACCCTCGGCGAACGCCGCCGCGATCAAGGCTTTCGTCGTCAACCGTGTCGGCGATTTCGGCTTCGCGCTGGGCATTTTCCTGGTCTTCATGCTGACCCAGTCGATCTCCCTCGACGCGGTTTTCGCCGCGGCGCCGGGCCTCGCCAACAAGACGATCCATGTCTTCGGCTCCGACTGGGACGCGATGACGATCACCTGCCTGCTGCTCTTCATGGGCGCCTGCGGCAAGTCGGCGCAGTTCCTGCTCCACACCTGGCTGCCAGACGCAATGGAAGGTCCGACCCCGGTCTCCGCGCTCATTCACGCCGCGACCATGGTGACCGCCGGCGTGTTCATGGTGGCGCGCCTTTCCCCGCTGTTCGAGCAAGCGCCGGCCGCCCTGACCGTCGTGACCATCATCGGCGCAACAACCGCCTTCTTTGCGGCCACCGTCGGCCTGGTGCAGAACGACATCAAGCGGGTTATCGCCTATTCGACCTGCTCGCAGCTCGGCTACATGTTCGTCGCGCTCGGCGTCGGCGGCTATTCGCTCGGCATCTTCCACCTCTTCACGCACGCCTTCTTCAAGGCCCTGCTGTTCCTCGGCGCCGGCTCGGTGATCCACGCCATGCACCACGAGCAGGACATGCGGAACATGGGCGGGCTCGCCAAGAAAATCCCGATCACCTTCTGGTGCATGACCTTCGGCACGCTGGCCCTGACCGGCTTTCCGCTCACAGCCGGCTATTTCTCCAAGGACGCCATCATCGAAGCCTCCTATGCCGCCGGCATGCATGGCCAGGCTGCGACCTATGCCTTCGTGATGACGGTGGTTGCGGCGGGTCTCACCTCTTTCTACAGCTGGCGCCTGGTGTTCATGACGTTCTTCGGCAAGCCCCGCTGGGCCGAGGCCGGCCATGGCGATTCGCACGCCGCCGCGCACGGCCACGACGATCACGCTCACGACGATCATGCGCATGATGACCACGCACATGACGATCACGGTCATCACGCGCTCGACCCGCATGAATCGCCCAACACCATGCTGATCCCGCTCTATGTTCTGTCGATCGGCGCGATCTTCGCGGGCCTCGCCTTCAAGAACTTCTTCATCGGTCATGACGCCGGCGAGTTCTGGCGCAATTCGCTGTTCTTCGGCCCGAACAACCATATCCTGCATGAAATGCACGAGATTCCGGAATGGGTCGGAATCGCTCCCTTCCTGATGATGCTCGGCGGCTTCGCGGTCGCGGCCTATATGTATGTGTTCTCGCCGGAAACGCCGGCCCGTCTCGCCGTGCGGTTTAATCCGCTCTACAAGTTCCTGCTCAACAAATGGTACTTTGACGAGCTGTACGACTTCCTGTTCGTGCGCCCGGCCTTCTGGCTCGGCCGCCTGTTCTGGAAGGGCGGCGACGGCGCGATCATCGATCGCCTCGGCCCGGACGGCGTTGCGGCGCGCGTGCTCGACGGCACCAGCTGGATCGTCAAGCTGCAGACCGGCTACATCTATAACTACGCCTTTGCGATGCTGATCGGCCTTGCGGCGATCATCACCTTCTATCTGGTCGGCGGGGTGCGCTGATGTTCGGTTTTGGCATTCTCTCCGGGCTGACCTTCCTTCCCCTGGTCGGCGCCGCGCTCATCCTGCTGGTTCCGGGCGAAACGGAATCCGGCAAGAACAACATCCGCTGGATCGCCCTGTGGACGACGATCGTCATCTTCGCTCTGTCGCTCTATGCTTGGGGCAAGTTCGTTCCCGGCGTCGCCGACTTCCAGTTCCTTGAGGAGCGGAGCTGGTTCGGCTCGGGACTCAGCTACAAGCTGGGCGTCGACGGCATCGCCTTTCCCTTCGTCGTGCTGACCGCCTTCCTGATGCCGTTCTGCATCGCGGCGTCGTGGAACTCGATCGATAACCGCGTCAAGGAATATATGATCGCCTTCCTGGTGCTGGAGACGATGATGATCGGCGTGTTCTGCGCGCTGGATATCGTGCTGTTCTACCTGTTCTTCGAGGGCGGCCTCATCCCGATGTTCATCATCATCGGCGTCTGGGGCGGCAAGCGCCGCATCTATGCGAGCTTCAAATTCTTCCTCTATACGCTGGCCGGATCGCTGCTGATGCTCATCGCCATCCTGGCCATGTATGCTCAGACCCACACGACCGACATCACCACGCTGCTGCACACGAAGTTCGACCCGGGCCTGCAGAAATATCTCTGGCTGGCCTTCTTCGCGTCCTTCGCGGTGAAGATGCCGATGTGGCCGGTGCATACCTGGCTGCCTGACGCCCACGTCGAGGCGCCGACGGCGGGCTCGGTGATCCTGGCGGGCATCTTGTTGAAGATGGGCGGCTACGGTTTCATCCGCTTCTCGCTGCCGATGTTCCCGGACGCGTCGCATTATTTCGCGCCGCTCGTCTTCGCCATGTCGATCATCGCCATCATCTACACCTCGCTGGTGGCGCTGGTTCAGGAAGACATCAAGAAGCTGATCGCCTATTCCTCGGTGGCGCATATGGGCTTCGTCACAATGGGCCTGTTCGCGATGAACCAGCAGGCGGTTCAGGGCGCCGTGTTCCAGATGGTCTCGCACGGCCTTGTCTCCGGCGCGCTCTTCCTTTGCGTCGGCGTCATTTATGACCGGATGCACACCCGCGAAATCGCCGCCTATGGCGGCATCGTCGAGCGGATGCCGATCTATGCGGTCGCCTTCATGATCTTCACCATGGCCAATGTCGGCCTTCCGGGAACGTCGGGCTTCGTCGGCGAATTCCTGTCGCTGCTCGGCGTGTTCCAGGCCAATAGCTGGGTCGCGTTCTTCGCCACCACCGGCGTCATTCTCTCCGCCGCCTATGCTTTGTTCCTCTATAGGCGCGTGGTGTTCGGCAAGCTCGAGAAGCCGAACCTGAAGAGCCTGACGGACCTCAGTCCGCGCGAGATCGCGATACTGGCGCCGCTGGTCGTGCTGACGATTTATTACGGCGTCAATCCCGGTCCGATCCTCGACGCCTGCTCGGTTTCGGTCGCCGAGCTGATCAAGGGTTATGATTCCGCCTTGGCGCTGACCAAGACTGCCGCCCTCACGCTGCATTGAGAGACGTTCCATGAATTCGCTTAGTCTCGAAATCGCCCATGCGCTGCCGGAAACCATCCTGGCGGTCGGCGCGATCCTCCTTGTCCTGATCGGCGCTTTTCGCGGCAAGGAGAGCGACGGGCCGATGACCGAACTGGCCGTCGCCCTTCTCGGGGCGGCGCTGGTCGCCGTGATCCTTGGCAGCGCCAGGGAGGCTGGCGCGGTCTTCAACGACTCCTTCATCGACGATAGCTTCGGCGATTTCATGAAGGGCCTGGCGCTGATCGGCTCGATCGTCACCTTGCTGATGTCCGGCGATTTCCTTCGCCGCAGCGGCGTCGACAAGTTCGAATTTCCGATCCTGGTCGTGCTGGCCACGCTGGGCATGCTGGTGCTGATTTCGGCCAACGGACTGATCGCGCTCTATCTCGGGTTGGAGCTGATGTCGCTCGCGCTCTATGTCGTCGCCGCGCTGAGCCGCGACGACGCGCGCGCATCGGAGGCCGGCCTGAAATATTTCGTCCTCGGCGCCTTGTCCTCGGGCATGCTGCTTTACGGCGCATCCCTGCTGTATGGATTCGCCGGCACGGTGTCCTTCGGCGGCATTGCGGCGGCCATCGGCGGCCATCCGAGCACGGGCGTGATCTTTGGGCTGGTGTTTCTCTTTGCCGGACTCGCCTTCAAGATGTCGGTCGTGCCGTTCCACATGTGGACGCCGGATGTTTATGAAGGCGCGCCGACGCCGGTCACCGCCTTTTTCGCCTCGGCGCCGAAAATGGCCGCTGTCGCGATCTCGACCCGCGTCATCATGACCGCCTTCCCGGGCGCGGTCAGCCAATGGCAGCAGATCATCGTCTTCATGGCGCTGGCCTCCATGGCGCTCGGCTCTTTCGCCGCGATCGGCCAGACGAATATCAAGCGCCTGATGGCCTATTCCTCCATCGGCCACATGGGCTTCGCCCTGGTCGGCCTCGCGGCCGGCACGGAGGCAGGCGTCAAGGGCGTCGCGCTTTATATGGCGATCTATCTGGTCATGACGCTCGGGACCTTCGCCGCGATTCTGTCGATGCGGGTCAATGGCAAAGCGGTCGAGCAGATTTCGGATCTCGCCGGCCTGTCGCGGACCAACGCCCCGATGGCGTTCTTCCTGTCGATGCTGATGTTCTCGCTGGCCGGCGTCCCGCCGCTCGCGGGCTTCTTCGCCAAGTTCTATGTCTTCATGGCGGCGGTGGACGCGCAGCTCTACTGGCTGGCGGTGATCGGCATTCTCACCAGCGCCGTGGCGGCCTTCTATTATCTCCGCGTCGTCAAGATCATCTATTTCGACGAGCCGGCCCCGGCGCTCGACCGTCCGAGCGGCACGCAGCGCGCCGTCCTGACGCTCGCCTCGCTCGCCATGCTGCTGTTCTGGGTCTATCCGGCGCCGCTGGTCGAGGCGGCCACCGCGGCGGCCCATTCGCTGTTCTGATCGAAATCGGCATGACCTGCCAGCGCCTCCGGCGCGCGTCCATCCCTGTCGATGGCCGCCGCGCAGGCGGCTCTTTCGTGGCCGGCCCCTGATGGATTTCTATTGCGCCCTCGGTCCGGCGGCGTCGCGCGCCGGCTATCGCCTCGAAGTCTTCACCGCGCTCGGCTCGACCAATGACGAGGCGATGAGCAGGATCGCGGCGGGCGATCCGGGCCGGCTGTGGATTGTGGCCGCTGCCCAGTCCCGGGGCAGGGGACGCATGGGCCGGGTCTGGACGTCGCCGCCCGGCAATCTCTACGCCAGCCTGCTGCTGATCGATCCGGCGTCGCCGTCCCGCGTCGCGCAACTCGGCTTCGTCGCCGGAATCGCCCTGATTGACGCGCTACGGGCGATGAGCGGCGACGATCCCCGAATCCGTCTGAAATGGCCGAATGACGCCCTGTGCGACGGCGCCAAGATGTCGGGCCTGCTGCTGGAGGGCGCGAGCCTGCGCAATGGCCAGTTCGCCTGCGTCGTCGGCATTGGCGTCAATTGCCTGAATTCGCCGGGCGACGCCCCTTATCCCACCGCCAGCCTGCGCAGCATCGGCGCCGCTTCAGCGGATCGCGGGGCGCTGTTCGCGGCTCTGTCCGATCGTTTCGCGCATTGGCTGGACTTATGGGCGCGCGGCGACAATTTCTCGGCCATTCGCGCCGCGTGGCTGGAGCGCGCGGGCGGGATCGGTGAGACCGCGCGGGTGACGCGCAATGGCCAGACGCTCGAAGGGCTTTTCCGGGGCATTGACGCGCAGGGGCGCATGCTATTGGAAAGGACGTGCGGGACGATCGAGACCATAGAGGCGGGCGACGTGGCGTTCGGCGCGCAGAACCCGTGAAGGCATCAGGAATGGCGACAGATCAGGAAGAAATCGTTTTCGCACCGCTCGGCGGACTCGGCGAAATCGGGATGAACGCCGCGCTTTATGGCTTTGGTCCATCGAAAAAACGCAAATGGATTCTGGTCGATTGCGGCGTTGCTTTCGCCGGGGCGGACATGCCGGGCGTCGATCTCATCCTGCCCGACCTAAGCTTTATTGAGAAACACCGCGCCGATCTGCTCGGATTGATCGTCACCCATGCGCATGAGGATCACGTCGGCGCCATCGCCGCGCTGTGGCCACGGCTGGGCTGCCCGGTCTATGCGACGGCTTTCGCCGCCGGCCTGCTCGCGACGCGGCGGCTGGCCGAGCCCGGCGCGCCGCAGGTGCCGATCAAGATCGTCGCGCAGGGGGCGCGGCTGACCCTCGGCCCGTTCGAGATCGAATTCGTGCCGATGTCGCATTCGATCCCTGAGTCGAACTTGCTCGCCATCCGCACCCAGGCGGGCGTCGTCGTCCATACCGGCGACTGGAAGCTCGATCCGACGCCGGGCCTCGGCCGGCCGACCGACATCGAGCGGCTGAAGCAGATCGGCGACGAAGGCGTGCGAGCGCTCATCTGCGACTCGACCAACATTCTGCGTGAGGGCGAAAGCCCGTCGGAGGCTCAGGTCGCCGCGGTATTGCGCGAAAAGATCCTCGCGGCGACGGGCCGCGTCATGGTCACGACCTTCGCCTCCAATGTCACGCGGTTGCGCTCGGTCTGCCTGGCGGCCGAGGCCGCTGGGCGGCGCATCGTCCTCGCGGGCCGCGCCATGGAACGGGCGCTCGAAGTGGCGCGCGAATGCGGCTATCTCGATGGCGTCCCGGAATTGCTGTCGCTCGACAGCTTCGCGCGCCTTCCGGCGAACAAGGTCGTGGTGCTGGCGACCGGCAGCCAGGGCGAGGCGCGCGCGGCCATGTCGCGCATCGTGCGTGGCGAGCATGCGGTGAAGCTCGCGCCCAATGATCTCGTCATTTTCTCGTCGCGCACCATTCCCGGCAATGAGCGCGAGGTGAACGCCATCGTCAACGGCCTGATCCTGCAGGGGGTCGACGTGCTGACCGATCGCGACGCGCTGGTTCATTGCTCCGGCCATCCGCGCCGGGGCGAGGTCGCCAAGCTCTATGACTGGCTGCGTCCGCAGGTCGCGGTTCCGGCCCATGGCGAGCCGCTTCATCTTCAGGTCCACGCCGATTTCGCCCGCAGCCGGGGCGTCGAGCATGTCCTGATCGCGCATAATGGCGACATGATCGCGCTCGGTCCCGACAGCCCCACCCATCTGGCGCAAATTCCGTCCGGCAAGCTCTATCAGGATGGCGAATTGATCCTCAGCGCGTCGGAAGAATGTTTCCGCCAGCGCCACCGTCTTGCGGCGGCGGGCATCATTTCCATCGCCTTCGCGCTCACCGCCAAGGGCGATCTCGCGGGCGTGCCCGACGTCACCATGTTTGGCCTGCCGCAAAAGACGCGGGATAATCGCCCGATGGGCGAAATCGTGGACCGCGCTCTGTTCGAGACGCTTGACACCCTGCCGCGCGCAAGGAAGAGAGACCCGGACGCCGCTTGCACGGCGGTGGAGCGCGCCGTCCGCTCGGCGGTCGCCGCCGTCTGGGGCAAGAAGCCGCATGTCCATGTGCTGGCGATAGAAGTTTGACACAGGAGCAGAGCATGATCGGTCGTTTGAACCATGTCGCCATCGCGGTGAAGGACATTGCCGCCGCTTCCGAAACCTATCGCAACGTGCTGGGCGCCGAGGTCTCCGACCCCATCGCGCAGCCCGACCATGGCGTGACGGTGGTTTTCATCCAGTTGCCGAACACCAAGATCGAATTGCTGGAGCCGCTCGGCGCGGGCTCGCCCATCGCCAAGTTCCTGGAGAAAAACCCCGACGGCGGCATGCATCATGTCTGCTACGAGGTCGACGACATCATCGCCGCCCGCGACCGCCTGAAGGCGACGGGCGCCCGCGTGATCGGCGACGGCAATCCTAAGACCGGCGCGCACGGCAAGCCGGTGCTGTTCCTGCATCCCAAGGATTTCAACGGCACGCTCGTCGAAATCGAACAGGTCTGACCAAAGGGGCGCGAAATGTCGGACTTCAATTTCGCGCCTTTCACCTTGCCGATGGCGCTGGCTGTCTATTTCACCGCGTGGTGGGTTTGCCTGTTCGCGGTGCTGCCCTTCGGCGTGCGTAATCATCAGGAGGCGCGGGAGGATCTCCCCGAGGGGGCGGATCCCGGCGCTCCCGTCGCGCCGCTGCTAATGAAAAAGGCGCTGGCGACCACGCTGCTCGCCTTCGCCGTTTACGCCGTCGTCGTGGTCATGGCGAATCTGGCGGGCTGACGTCCGGAGTCTGCGGCGTCTGGCTCGGAGCGGCTCCGGCCTTCAGCATGGCGTCGCGCCGCTCGAACCGCCTCATGGCGTGCTGCATGACAATCTGCGTTTTCCACTGGTCGCCTGTTGCGGCGTCGCCGGTCTTGGCGACGCAGTCGGAGACGGCCTCGTGCAGTTCTTTCTCCAGAGTTTCGAGCCTTTCCCGATCGGCTGTGCTGGCTTCATGGGCGATCGAAAGCAGGCGCTCGACGGCGTCACGATCCTTTTTCGAGCCACGCGCATTGAACATGCTGACCAGCAGGGTGATCAGCGAGGCGCCAATGCTCAGCGGAATGCCGAAAATATATAGATAGCGCTGCGCCTGATCGAAAAAGCTCTGGTCGCCATTGGAGAGATAGGCGGCGAAGCCCGGGTGAATCGGCAGCAGGGGATTCTGGTCGGAAACGTCGGGCGCCTCGATCTGCCCCGCCATCGGGGCGACATTCATCAATTGCGCCTTGGCCGTCAGGATCGAGCGCCCGATGGCGTCGGCGACGATGTCCAGCATGGTGATCGGCACGGCGAAGCGGTAATTGACCGCCAGCATGGTGACGGTGTCGTCGGGAACCGCGGGTTTTCCCTTGAAGCCGCCTTCTGGAACATCATAGGATTCGAACATCGGGAAGCGCTTGACGATGGCGTCGGCGTCGTCGAAGCCGAGGACTTTCGGCGTTCCCTTGGTGGCGGCTGCGATCGAGGCGACCGTATCGACAGCCGGGCCCGGGCCGACGGGACCGACCGCGATCGCGGCGACGACCCGCTTGTGCTGGATCGCGGGACCGATGTCTTCGATCGCGAGGAACTCGCGTTTCACCTTGTCCGGCGTGATATTGTAAAAGCTCAGCAACAGGTCGAGCGCGTGGGAATCGTCGTCCTGCGCGGGTCCGCTGGGAATGGCCACGCTCTTGCCGGTTAGATCGGGAAGGCTGCTGATCGAGGAGTGGTGCGGCACGATCACGGCAACCGCGTCATGACGCAGGATGACCAGCGTCTCGCCATTGACCGGCAGCGTTGCGTCGCTGCGGATGATCGCTATGTCCGCCTTGCCCTGTTCCAGGGCTTTGGCGCTCTCGGTCAGGCTTGCGACGGGCACGGTCTGGAACTTGATGCGGGGATGCTGCGCCTCGGCGACCTTGATGAAGGCCGAGATGAAACGCTGTGCTTTCGAGCCCTCCACGCCGGAGGTGATGCGCAGCGTGGCGTGTGGCGACCAGAGATAGAGGATACCCAACGCCGCCGCCGCGATCAGGAAGGCGACCGCGAAAACGATCCCCATGACGCGCTGTTTCGCGAAAAGTCCGAACATGTTGCGGGCTCCTGCGCTGCCGCGCTTGTCAGGCTGATTCTTTAGCCCGGCCGATGGCGGGAAACTTTACGGCGGCGGAACGCGAAGGGGAACCGGAAATCTCTTGCGCCAAAGCCGCCGCCGCCGCGAAAAATGCAATTTCCGTCCACGCCGGGAAGGCTTTAGCATCGCCTTCAACGCTTCGAACCGAGCGAGGTCCCATGTCGCAAAACGCTTCTTCGTTGGCCCCCGGCCCCGCGCCCGTCCTGTCTGATTTTCCCTTCCAGGCCCGCGAAAAGCTGCGCTATGGCGACACGGATCGGCAGGGCCACGTGAACAACGCCGTTTTCGCGACATTTCTCGAAACCGGCCGGGTCGAAATGCTCATCACGGGCGGCGTGGACCTGATGGGGCCAAATGGCGCCTTCGTGCTGGCGCGGCTGCTGCTGGATTACCGCCGCGAGGTGAACTGGCCGGGCGAGGTCGAGATCGGCACGCGCGTCGCCTCCATCGGGCGCAGCTCTCTGCGGCTGGAACAGGGGGTGTTCCAGCACGGCGAATGCGTGGCCACGGGCGAGTCGACCGTCGTGCTGACCGATGTGACGACGCGGCGCTCCAAGCCCTTTTCCGACGAAGCCCGGGCTTTTCTGGAGCGGAAGACGGGTTAGGGCGCGAGCACGTTCACGCCGCTCTCGGCCTTCGGATAGGGCAGGTCGCTGACCAGCCGCGAGGCAGGCTTCGTTTGCGCGAAGATCGGGTCGAGGTCGATGGCGAGATAGTCAAGGCGGTGGTTGTAGTCGGCGATCAGCAGGCGGTTGTGGGTCAGATCCTTGATCGCGACCCATTGCGTGTAATCGGAGACGAGCGAACCGTCTTCGAGCTTGGACTGAGCCACGCCGATCGGAATATCCACCGTGTTCAGGATATGCGCGACAGCCTGGCTGGCCTCGGCGCCGGTCTTCGAGGCCTGGATTCCATGTTGCAGGAAGGCCGCGCGCAGGAAACGGGACGGCGGCGTGTAATCGCCGGGAAGGCCGACAAGGCCGCCGCCCTGGCCGATCGCCGTGACATTTACCGCGCCGATCTGCCGGTTCGGCACGCCGATCGTGGAAAGGCTCAGGTAATTGCGGAGGTTGTCGAGGTGCCAGGGATAGGTCGGCGCATTCGTCAGCACATGGGCGACATTGTCATGGATGCGCGCCTCGCCGTCGACATATTCCACCACGATGCTGGCTCCGCTGCGATCGGTGAAGACGAAATGGAGCAGGGGCGGGGTGGGGCCGGTCGCGAGTGAGGAATCCGACCAGACTTTCGTTGCCTGAAGCGCCGCGCGCAAGTCCTTGACATTGCCGAAGCGGCCGAGCGCCCAGGCGCCGAAGGACAGGATTTCGACGGCGGATTTATCCTGCGGCGTCACGCTTTGATAGGTCGTGAAGCCCGGCAGGAAATTGGCGCTCATGCCGAGGCCCTCGGAATTCTGCCCTTCCAGCAGCGGGTTGCCTGGCATGATTCCAGCGCCAATTCCGACGAGCGGATAGATGATTTCGACCTCTTTGGTCGGCAGTCCGGAGTCTTTCGGCGCCGTGAGCGTCAGCTTCGCGCCCTTGGGCAGGCTGACGAGCTTCCATTGCATGTCGAAGGCCCATTCCATCGTCCGTCCGGCGATGACTGAATTGTCGGCGGCCGTAACGTCGACGGCGGTGCAGGAAACGGCTGGCAGCCCGGCGGCCATCAGGGCGACGGAGGCGGCGATCGCACGCAACATGATTTGGTTTCCCACGATTTGGACGATGGAGCGTCGTTACAATCGTGGATATGTATAAAGGAAATTATAATCGCATAAGGCGAGTTCGATGCTTCAGCCCAGCTTTCGGCGATGGATCGTCGCAAGGCCCAGAACGGCCATAGCGAAGGCCTGATGCGCCAGCGCCGCATGCAGCGGAACGGCGAGGACCAGCGTCGTAATTCCCAGTCCCGCCTGGACCAGAACCAGCGCGGCGAGCATTCTGGCGCGGCGCACCGCCCGCTTCGCGAGCGTCTCGCGGCTGATATGCAGCGCATGGAACAGGGCCAGCGCCGCCAGCAGATAGGCGGCCATGCGATGCTGGAACTGCACCATCGTGACATTGTCGAGGAAATTGGCGGCCCAGGGCGTCAGGTTGAACAGATTTTCGCGTGGAGGGATGAAGCGCCCATCCATCAGCGGCCAGGTGTTGTAGACGAGACCAGCGCGCAAACCGGCGACCAGCCCGCCAAGGCCGATCTGCGCCAGCGCAAGCGCCACGATCGCCGCGCCCTCTCGCCGGAAGCCGGCGCCATCGGCCCCGAGGGGATCGCGGTAATTGGGCTTGAGGCCCGCCGCCGTCCACAGCACGGCGGCGAAGGTCGCCGAGGCGAGCAGCAGATGGATCGCAAGCCGCTCCTGCGCGACCTCGACGCGATGGACGAGGCCTGACGACACCATCCACCAGCCGACGAAACCTTGCAGGCCGCCCAGCGCGAAAATGCCGGCGAGCCGCCAGCGCAGCGCGCCGGTGATTTTTCCGCGCCCGAGAAACCACAGGAATGGGAGCGCGAACACCAGGCCGAGCAGGCGCCCGAGCAGGCGATGGCTCCATTCCCAGCCATAGATGGTCTTGAACCGGGCGAGGTCCATGTCCGGGAACAATTCGCGATATTGCGGAATCTGCTTGTATCTGTCGAAGGCCGCCGCCCAATCGGCCTCGTTCAGGGGCGGCAGGACGCCGGTCACCGGCTTCCATTCCGTAATGGACAGGCCGGATTCGGTCAGCCGCGTCGCGCCGCCGACGACCACCATGGCGAAAATTCCCGCCGCGACCAGCCAAAGCCAGATGCGGACAGCGCGCTGGGGGTCAGGCGTCGATGCGGCGGGCGAAGGATTGCGATTCGGCATGTCGTTTCCGGTGGCGTTGGGGGTTTTTAGCCCGGCGCGGCCAAGCGGCAAAGAAAAACCGCAGCGGGGGGCCGCTGCGGTGAAAATTCGGAGCCTTGACTGGCGTCATTCGTCGTCGGCGGCGCCGCCGCCAGGCCCGCCCATCATGCCGCCTTGGCCCGGACCCATGCCATGGCGCCCGCCCGGACCGCGTCCCATCATTGGGCCGTGGCCGCCCATCATAGCGCCGCGCATTTCCTCGAAGGCCGCTTTCTGCTTGTCGTCGAGGCTGTTGTAAAAGGCGATCAGCTTGGGCGTTTCCGCCTTCAGCGCGTCAAGCCGATGCTGCATCATCTGCTCGCGGAAGGCCAGGCGGTTGGGGAAGGTCGAGAGATCGGGCTTCTTGGCGCAGAGGGAGGCCTTGAAATCGGCCCGCTGTTTGGCGCGCGCGTCGTCAAGGTCTTTCAGCGTCGCTTTCTGCGCGTCATTCAATTGCAGGATCGTCGCCATGCGGGCGGCGCGCTTTTCCATATGCGCGGCGAGCTTATCGCCCATGGCGTCGGCGGAGCACATGCGTTCGATCCAGGCCTGGGGACCCTTCGGCATGTCGGGCGCAGCGTTCGCCTGCGAAAAGGCCAGTCCGCCGGCGGCGCAGGCCAGGGCCAAAGCGGAAATTTTGAGGATACGCATTCTAATCTCCCAGAATGTTCTTTTCGGCGCCGGCCGTAATACAGCGGCGTCATCCTTTATTTGCACCCCGCGGCATGAACTTGGTATGAACGCGCGAAGCCGTGCGGCCCGACGCGCGAGCGGGGTTTCCCCAGGGAGAGTTTTCAATGCGCAGCCGCCAGCGGAAATTGATCGGCGCGATCTTCATGGTCGTTTTCGTCGTCGTCTATGCGCTGGCGGCGATGATGCTGGCGCAGGTCACGGCCCTCAAGTTGGAATCCAGCGTGTTGCGCCTGCTGATCTTCGCAGCGCTCGGACTCGGCTGGGCGGTTCCGATGGTCCCGCTGATCGCCTGGATGGAGCGCCGGGACGACTAATTTCGCGTGCAATTACAAATTGATTCTCTATGCACCAAACAGCTAGTGCTAAGCGATAAGTATAAAACAAGAAAATTCAAGCAATTGTAAAGCTTGTTGCGGTCGTTGTGTAGTGTTATATTTACATAAATATAAAGAAATGCCGCGGCCGGATAGCTAAAGCGTTGTCGTTTTGCTGAGAGTTAGCGATGCCGGCTGCAAGGCGTTCAACTACAAATGAAAAACTGAAGCGGCCGCGGACGCGCGCGATCTTCAGTGCGTATTCGCGATTCTCCTAGCTGCCGTTATCAGCCCAGGGAGGTTGCAATGAAAAAAATGTTAGCGGCGCCCGCTGCAAATTTTGCGGTTGTGAAGCCCGTATTTCTCTTCATGGCGCTTGCGGCCTTAACTCCAGGGATCGCCCTTGCCGAAACGATGGAGAAGAAGGGGACCACACCCTACGTGACACACTTCATTTTCCGGCCTGTGCAGAGTCTTGCGGCTCCCGGTTTCTCCGCCACCCTGCTGGAGGCGGTTGGAACCACCCAGAACATGAAGGGGGAAAAAATGCTGGATAAAATGTCGGCGCGTTGCACCGCGTTGAGCGTCGACTCCGGTCCCAAGAAATATATTGATGGCGCATGCGTTTTGGCGGACGCCGACGGCGACAAGATTTTCTCGACGTTCGATACCCGCGACGTTGACAAGTCACAACCGGCGATGAGTTGCGGCACCCACATCATCACGGGCGGCACTGGGAAATACACAGGAATCACAGGCAGTGAGCCGTTTGCATGCAATGCGATGCCGGCATTGGCCGGCATGGGCGATTATACTGCTATGGACATCCCGCACAATACAAGTTGGGAGATCAAGGGGAAGTAAGTCTTACTTCCTTGGCGGTTTCTGAATCTTTGTCGGGTTGTCGAGAAATCGCTATCGCAGGGGGAACGGCATGGGTGTTCCGGGCAGTACGGCGGGGCGCCGATCCATCCGTTTCCCACCTGTTCATAACTTACCTTGACAGGCGAGCGGCCTGCGCCATCAGCCCACATTGACCTTGCGACCGCCGTTCCACAGGAAAAAGGGCGCGCCGGACAGCAGGACGTCGAACGAGGCGAGATCCTGCCAGAGCCCATTGGCCGACACGCGGGGCAGGGCGAGCAGATGGTTCGCATGCTGACGGAAGATCATGCCCGGGCGTGTCGTGACTGCGGTGGCGAAGCCAGCCTCGGCGGCGAGCGCGAATTCCCGCGGACCGGCCGAGGCGGGATCGCCATAGGGAAAAGCGAAATGACGGCAGGGCAGGTCGAGTTCGCGATGAAGGCGGTTGCGGCTTTCGATGATTTCCGCGCGCGCCTCCCCGACCTCCAGGTCCGCGAGCCGCGCGTGGGTCATCGAATGGGCGCCGATGGCGACCAGGTCATGAGCCGCGATCTCCCGCAACTCCTCCCAGTCCATGCACTCGGCTTCAACCAGCGCGCGCGGGTCTATCCCGGCCTGCGCGCTCAGTTCCGCTACCGCCGCCAGTAGCCGCTTCTCGCCGCCGCCGCGCAGGTTCCGGATGAGGCGTTCGAACGCCTCGTTCTTCTCGGAATCGTCGGTCGTCAGCAGGCCAAGCTCTTCGCCGTCGAGCGTGAGCTCGACAACGTCGAGACGGCGGATCGCTTCTTCAAGCTCGATCCACCACAGACGCGCAGTGCGGTCGGCGAGGCCGGGGGCGATATAGAAGGTCGCCGGCGCGTCGTGCCGCTCGAGCGCCGGGAGCACATGCTCCATCATGTCGCGATAGCCGTCGTCGAAGGTCAGCGCCGCGAAGGGGCCGCCCTCGCCACTGACGAGACGCGACGCGGCCTCATCGAGCGAAACGATGGCGTAGCCGGTTTCGCGCATGCGGGTCAGGATGGCGTCGAAGAAATCCGGCGTGATTTCGAGCAGGGCGTTGGGCGCGAAGCCGCCGCCCCGCGGCGGACGGACGCGATGAAAGGTGAGGATGACGCCGCGGCCGCGAAAGAAGTCTCCCGCGAGCCGATGCAGCTGCGTGGTGCGAAACAGGCCGAATCCTGCGGCAATCGCGTTTTTCTTCCAGTCCATCCGGGCCAAAGCGCTCCAGCTTGCGGCGAAACAACAAACTAGCAATCATGCATTGACCATTTGTTGATAGGACGAAAAGTCTTCGCGCCGGGGGAAGGCGAATGTCCGTGGCTGCGCCGCAAATGCTTTGTCCTTCGACAGCCCCGGATGCTCAGCCGGTCGGGGCGGCATTCGCGCGCGTCGAAGTTTTCGACGACCCGGCGCTGGTTCTGGACGCATGGCGTGACCTGTCGCCGGAGATTTGCGGCTCGTTCTACCAGAGCGAAAGTTTCCTGCTGGCCTGGCTGGAAAGCTTCGCCGCGCGGGAAAAGGCGAGGCCGTTCTTCATTCTGGCGCGCGACGAAGGGGGCGCAGCGGTGGCGCTGCTGCCGCTGGGGCTGTTTCGCTTCGGCCCCCTGCGCTTCGCGCAATTCCTCGGAGGCAAACATTCCAATTACAATCTCGGCCTGTTTCGCACCGGTCGCGCCTTCGCCGCGCGCGATCTGGAGGCGTTGCTGCGCACGGCGGCGCGCTCCGTTTCCGAGGGCCCGCACCTCTACCGCCTCGTGAACATGCCCTTGTCCTGGCGCGGCGCGGCCAATCTGCTGACGCTGCTGCGGCATCGCCCTGCCGCGAGCAACGCCTATGCGACGCGATTGGCCGGGAACGGCGAGGCTTTTCTGGCGGCGCGCCTTTCCGCCGACGCGCGCAAGAAATTGCGCAAGAAGGAGAAGCGCCTCGCGACGATCGGCGCGCTGCGCTATTTCCACGCCGAAAGCGCGCAGGAGGCGGAGCAAATAATCGACGCCTATTTCGCCCACAAGAGCCGCCAGGGCGCCGGGCATGTCGCACGGGAGCAGATCGACGCGACACGGCGCTTCTATCGCGCGCTGGCCCGCCGCGACCTGAAAACGATGGAGCTTCATGCGCTGGCGCTGGACGGGCGGATCGTCGCGGCTCTGGGCGCCGGGCGCAATGGCGGACGGCTGCAGGGCATGTTCATTTCCTATGAGTCCGATCCCGAATTCGCCCGATCCAGCCCGGGCGAATTACTGCTGAGCCATGTCCTGCGCGGCGCCTGCGCGCGGGGTCTCTCATCCTTCGATCTCGGAATCGGAGAAGCCCGCTACAAGGATGTCTTTTGCGACGAGACCGAACGGCTTGCCGACGTCCTGTTCGCGCCGACCGCGCTCGGCGGCCTGGCCGCGCCCTTGTTCGCCTTCGCCGCAGCGACGAAAGCCGCGATCAAGCGCGACCCCCGCCTGTTCGCGCTGGCGAAGAAATGGCGCGCGCGCTGACGCCTTTCTCGCGATTCATGCGGGGTTTTGGCCGGGGAAAGAGCGGAATGAGTATTGACCGAAGGGGAGAAGCCCTGTACTTCCCCACTCGCCCGTAAGGGAGCGCGTAGCTCAGCCGGTAGAGCATCTGACTTTTAATCAGAGGGTCCTGGGTTCGAGTCCCAGCGCGCTCACCAATATAAATCAATAGGTTGCGACGAAAAAAGCCGGAGCTCATCGCCTCCGGCTTTTCAGTTGGGGTGACTCTGCGGGCAACGATTGGAGTGTCCTCCCACCAATACTGCTCTGGCTTTTTTCAATCATTGGGCCAAGCCCGATTCGGCCGAATGATCCGATCAATGACAAGAGGCACGGCCCTCTCACGGCGAAAACAGGGGTTCGATTTCCCTTGGGTACGCCAATAAAATCAAGTAGTTAATGTCATAATTTCAGTTGTTAGGCAATAATTGTGCAATATCGCTTGGCGTTTACTGGCTACATCACTGGTAATTTCTTGACGACAGCCAGATAGGAATTCTGATCGGGTTGTCCCTAAGAGCACCTGAGCCGGTCCGAGCGCTGTCCTCCGAAGGCAGAGGCCAAGTGTTCCAATGCGCAAATCAAATCAACATTTTCAATGGGCAGTCGCTTATTTGAGGACGCTTGCAAGAACGCACGGGGAAACAATCTCGATTTTCGAGATTTTCGCCGCTTGCTGCACCGCCAAGGCGTCAACGCGACCCGCGCCCGGCGATGACGAGCGATGCCGATAACGGAAAAATGCCATTCGGGACTCGGGGATAATTTAATTCATCATGCCAAGCTTAAGTTTCGCGGGAGCGGACCATCCCGATGGCTTGCTGGCCTCGCTGACGCCGTGTTTGCGGCACAATTCGGCCACGGCGATTCCGGCCTCATGTTCCTTCAAGATCGCGATGATCTGCTCTTCACTGAAACGGGTGCGCTTCAGTCTCTGGTCCTCGATTTGGGCCAGAGCTAACTTCAAAACGGATAAGCCTCAGGGGGCAAGGTCAGCCGGGACTAACCATCGAACTCCGATAACACGAGAGCGTTCCGGCTATTTCCGATTTCCTAAAATCAAGCAAGTCGCTTTTCTCGTCGGCTTCCAGCCGCCCCATTCGATGACCCATGAAAGGATCACGGGCGCGACTTCGTAAAACGGGGAAAGGTCGAGACGGATTGGTCGCCAGCCGCCGTCCTGGATATCGAAATTGGTCTGGTTCTCGGCAGGCCATTCGTCATTGGTTATGAGCAAAAACTTCGCCCGCGCCTTGAACAGGTCGAGATATTGCCGGATCAAAGAGTTCGAGAGATGTTGGAAAACGTCCTTGCAGAGGATTAGGTCAGCTTCTGGAAGATCGTCGCCCGGTTTGAATATTCGAAACGCAACATCTTCGCTGCTAAAGGTGGCCTGGTTCCGTTCGATAAGCTTTGCGACGGTATCAAATCCTGTGTATTTGGCGCCCTCCCAATCGATGAATCGGGAGAACTGCCAGTCGCCACAGCCAAAATCGATAACCGACCCGATTTTGTTCCGGTTCAGGAAAACCTTGAGAAACCTGAGGTATTCAACATTATTGAGCGGTAACGAGCCAACGCCGGAACCATATCCCCATTCGTTCTTTTCGTAGATTTCAGAAAATCTCTCATTCATCGGGGTGATGCTCCAGTGAATGTGGAGGAGCTGATGAGAAATCGAGACGCGTGATCTGTCAATAGCGCCAAAACTTTGACGTGATATCTTTTGGCTTATCAGCGGGTTCGCCACTTGCGGATCCTCATCGCCGCCCCTAACTGAATCGGAGCCCTGCAGGCTGGAAAGCAGTTTATGACATGGCGTACGCGGGAATTCGTTCGGAGACGGCGGCCCAGCCAGCCTGTGCGCCAGGACGCGTCCTATGGCTGACTCGCTGTGCTTCCTCTCCGAGTTAGGACGCGGCGGGAATTCTCGCTCCCAGCCGTCCGTCGACGGCTTTTGCTCGCGCCGCGCATTCATTCAGACCAGTTGCGCAGGTTTCGGCTTGGCGCTTCTCCCCTGCCGCCCCCGGGCTAACACGCGGATCGATAAGGTGACGCTTCTCACTGCGCCAATCGAACTGACCGGAGATTGGGGCCAGATGATCCACGCTTCGGCGACGAAGGTCGCCCAACGGATGAGGCATGCCTGCCTTGATGGCGTGCGGCTCGTTTCGGATCGCCAGCCGGCGGCGTTGCGCGTCGACGAGCATACGTCCGGCCTTCCCGCAATATGGCTGCACTCCGGCGGCGCCGACAACACGGCATGGATCGTCGTCGACATTGGCGAGCGCGACTGGTCGAAGCTGGCCTACCAGTTCGGCCACGAATTCGGCCACGTCTTCGCCAATAGCTGGCGGGCAGACGCGAAGCCTGCCCCTCCTTGCCAGTGGCTCGAGGAAGCGATGGTGGAGGCGTTCTCAATCCGCGGTCTTGCCCGGCTGGCCGAAAGCTGGGCGCATGACCCGCCGTTTCCCAATGATGGCGGTTTTGGCTCCGCCATTGCCGGCTACCGCAAGAACATTATCGAACGATATTCCGCGCTGGCCCAGGAGCAAGAAACAGCAACGGATTTTGCGGCGTGGTTCAGGAAATACCGCACGGAAATCGAAGCCGCCCCAATGAGCCCCTTCGCCGAGGCGGCGTGTCTGACCATCCTGGCTGAATACGAGCGCGCGCCAGACTGTGTGGAAGCGCTCGGCGCCCTCAATCGCTGGCCCGGTCGCAGCGGCGTGCCGATCGAGGATTATCTTCGCCTGTGGGAGGCGAGTTGCCTCGAGCTTTCCGCCTCCGCTTCCCTGCCGTCCAGGTTGCGGCAATTGTTGCTCGTGGGCTGAAGAGCGTCGTCCCTATCCGTTCGGTCCCGCCAATCGCTCCGAGCGGTCCTCGCCGCGCATCTCCCGGCCCAGGGCGAGCTCCTGCTCCGTCAAGGCGCGCTTGCGCAGGACAGCTCGCATCTCGTCCACAGCCCGGGGCGTTCGCAGGATTTCGTCCGCCGGCATGCCTTTTGCGGCAAGGGCGTCGCCGATCGGGCTGTTTTGAAAGGACAGATCGATCAAATCGAACCGTGCTTCCGTCCAGCCCAGATACCAATACCAGTCGCAATAATAGAGCCAGCTGCGCTCGTTGAATGCGTGGACGTGAGTAGGATCCTGCCATGCGCCATAAGAGAGATCGTAGGGCACAGCGATGTCGAAAACTCCGCCCTCGCCCAGCAGGTCGAGGCAATTGGTCATGGCCGTCACCAGATCCGGCACGTGTTCCAGCACATGAGATGCGCCAATTCTGTCGAAGCACCCTTTTTGCAGCCGCACCAATCCGAACCGGCGAGACTTGAATTCGCGCGTGAACAGTTCGGCGTCGGCGATGTCCGCAACGATGTCGGGGTTCCATCGTTCATGAATGTCTATATTGAGCTTGTCCGGATCAAACGCCTTGCCGCTACCAATAATTGCAGCGGAGGGAAGCCTTGGCATGTCGGCCCAGGCCAGCGCCTCGCGCAGGATTGTTCCCGCGCGGCGCCCACGGAAAGCGCGGAGTCCGTCCATCGCCCTCTCGCACCGCCTTTCCTTGTCCACGACCAGACTTTCCACTGCGTCAGCGAGACTTTCATAAGGCGCAGTAACTAACCCGTCCGCCAGGTCGGCGTCGATCAGTTCGCCAGGATTCAGCTCGGTGACGACCGCACGTCCATTGGCGAGCAAATCGAACAGCCGGATCATCTCCAGCCGCCCATTGTCGTAATAATGGACGTTCAGCACGACTTTCGACCGCGCAATCAGTTGATCAAGCGGTTGGCCGAACACGCCGAAAACCGCCTCCACCCGAAAGCCGCGTTCGCGCAATGCATCGATAATTTTCTGCCGCCGATCGTTGAACGAACCGAAGAATAGGACATCTATGTCGATTTCGGCGTCGTCGGCGATGCGCGACAGTCCCTCGACATAAAACGTCTTCAGATAAAATACGGGCCGCCCCAGCAGGCGGGCGAGATCGTCGGCGTTGCTCTTGCTGTAGTCCCAGACTGTGAATTTTCTCAGGTTATTGCGATAAACATCGGTGAGAAAAATCGAATTCGAATTCTCAAGGTTGAAGATGATCGTGCTGGGAGGGAGCTGATCCAGATCCGCATTCCCATAAAAATTGGCGCCCAGAACGATGATCCTGCCCAAAAAATCGCTGGGCAATGCGTGCGTCACAACGGGCGCGAATCCGATTTCCCGCAAGCCGCCGACGAGCATTTCAACGAGGCTGCTCAGCAACTCGGTCATTTTTGGATGAACGGCGAGCGCGAAAGGTTCCGCCATCTGCGGTTCGCTCTGTTGAGCGCGCCACGCAGAAGTCGCCTCGGACTCCGGGATGGCTGGCGGGTCGGACTGTCCGTCAATGGCGAGAACTGCGCACATCAGTCCCTCAAACGGCCACCGACGCGGTTCGCCGCATCGCTTGCCTGGCCGGCGGCTGACTTTCCTTGCTTGCATCTGCGCCGCCGCAATCCGGCGCTTCGGAGACTTGCTGCGCGCCGCAGGGCGGCGGAGTCGCCGGGACGCTTTCGGCGCCGGCGCGCAGGTCTTCCTGGAGCAACGCGCGCGCCGATTCAATTCCATCGGCCGTATACTGACTGGAGTCCTCAGCGAACGTGATGTAACCGTAAACTTGGCGGTTATCGAGATATTGCGGAATTCCCGCTTTCCGGGCGCTATCCGAAAACACCACATATTCGTAGCGCTGGGTTGCGTCCTCATAGGTGAGGTCGTTCAACAGGTCAGAGCGAACGAGGTAGGTGCAGTGAACCACCGGGACCTCGAGAAGGCCGCGCGCCCAGCGATTGAGCATCCAGTGATACTGGTCACAATGCCGATAGTAGCCATCGGCGTCGATTTCGGCATGGAAGTTCGAATAGAATTTTCCCGCCTCGATCGAGCGAAGAAAGGGCGCTACGATGGGCAGGTTGAGAGCCACCAATTCGCGCAGGGTGTTGCGCCGGATGAAATTGTCAACATCGGCGACGAAGTAGAAGTCGCATTGGCGCTCCAGGGCGCGCCGCATGCTGATGTTGCGAATGCGCCCGAGGACGTGGAAGCGCGCCGGATTCCATTCGTGCACGGCGAATTGCTCGACAGGGGTGTCGACATTCTCGGCGTCGAACTCGACATCGGCATAAAGATGCCCGACGCGGCTCACCCATTCTCGAAGGACGCGCTCTGTTCCGTCGGTGTTGTTGTTGGTGCGAATGTAAAGGCAGATCGAGGATTTCGGAAAATCGAGCGCTTCGATACATTCGAGATAGAGTGGGAGAAACTTCTCCTTCTGCTTGGCCAGGATAGCCACGAGCACCTTGGGTGAATCTTTCAGCCGGCTATGGAGCGGCCGGGGCGGCGCCAGGGCGTGCTGCTCGATCAACCCCTCGGCGCCGAACGACCCGAGTTCTGGATCGCCTGGTAATTTCTCGCTCGCGAAGCGCGCGTTGGCGACGACGCGCTGAGCGTCCGGGCCAGACAGTTTTCCGGTCGCGAGTATCCTCAGGCAGGCGTCGAGGCTCTCTCGATTATGTCCAGACCAATAGGCGTTGATGGCGAATTCATCGAGCAGCCCGGTTTCATAGATCCACGGCTCCAAGAACAGGGCGTCGGCCGGAACCGGCAGGTCCAGACCGCGCTTCGCGATCCGATAGCCTTCGTCGTTGCGCCCCTTGAGACGGCAATACCGGCTCGCCCCATGCAGCGCCTCAGCCCGCGTTGGCCTGGCGTCGCTGGCCCTGAGATAGGCGTCAATGACTTCCTGTTCCGGATGGTCGAGAAATTCCTTCATCCGAGCAGCCTGGTAGAGGCTGAAGAAGACCTCTTCCTGCCAAAATCCTAGCTCCGCACGCTTGAGATAGCGCTCCAGAGCTTTTTCCCGGTTTCCGCAGTCTCTATAGCTTTGGGCGAGATAGAAAGTGTAGCGCGACACCAGGAATGGGTCGGTTTCCGTCTGGAGGGCGTTTTCCAGGACGGCGGCGTCCTTTTGATATGTTTCGGCGCTGCATCGGCGCGCGCCGTCATTGTTGACCACCATCTTGATTGGCAAGTGTCCGTGGGCCCCGGCTCCCTCGCACGACAAAAATTCATGCAGAACGCCTCGATAGATCCAGGGCAGGGCGTTCCGAACAAGTTGTTGGCGCTGGTAACGAAGGGAGCCGAATTCGATGTCCACCATATAGGAGTCGGCGGTGAGTTTCGGGACCTGGAAACCTTCCTGGAGCGCCAGCATGTCGTCAGCATCGATAATGAATGAGTAATCGCCATGTGGCCGCGCCAGCGCCAGCGCTTCGGAGCGATTATGCGCGAAATCGCGCCACGGCCGCTCGTAGACTTCGCCCGGCAGATCCTTCAGGCAATCGCGGATCACATCCTGCGTTCCATCTGTCGATCCAGTATCGACGATCACCCAATGGTCAATGATCGGGCGGACCGATTGCAGGCAGCGTCGGATCACCGGCGCTTCATTTTTGACGATCATGCAAAGGCAGATGGTTTGGCCGCTTGCGTTCATTGGTTGACCTCGCTGAATTCGGATCGGTGCGGCTTAATGAGCCGAGATGAATTCAGGAATTCAGAGGCCTTGCCGCACGGATATGCGACGAAGCCGAGCGATCTTCTGCCCAAATTCGACTTAAAACAAGCCGGGGCGCAGCAACGGGCTTTTCGTTGAGGCGACAATTCGCCTTGCGGGATTTCATATCCGCAGACCTGACGACCCACAAAGCCAAATTTGCCGGCGAGCAAATGTCGGTGTCGACGCCAGCCAACGTATTTCCTATTCCGGCCACTCGGAATAAGGTCATTAAAAATCAAAGTCTTAGGTGTATACATACCTAAAAAGACGTATCCGCGACTACCAATTAATTATTACATGAAAAATAGCGTTATTTGTAAGTGCGCCTTTTGTTTAGCGCCGACATTGTTTTTCCTGAAGATATTCCTGAAAACACTTAATTGATAATGCTGCTTCCGCATTGTCGATGATTGCCGTACAAAATTTTGTGTGTTGCCTACCGTGATTTTATGAGCCTTCCTTGTCGGCGTGCACTTACTGGCTTAAGCGTATCAATTAACCAACCTATAAATGCGCCAGTAAGGTTCATACTGTAACGGGCCAAATATTTCGTAGAAAAATCAGCTGCGTAACGAGGGCGGCGCGATGTCGGTAGTGAATGCGAAGTTGTGGACTACTCGCCGAGGTTTGTCGGCTGTTACCAGCGCATTCGCTTTCCACCTGGGGTTAAATTTAGCGTCTCAGGCACGTGAATTCGGACGATTCCGACATAACGCATCCAACGAATTCGTCCTTGTCCCAGCAAATATGCTCCGCTTTTCTCTCGCCAGGTTTTTCTCCCTATTCGCCCCAGGCGCGCGGCCATGGGCCAAAGCGGTCGAGACGCGGCGCGCGTCGGCTCCGGTCCTTCACCGCACAACGATCGCGATACGCGTCAGATCGATTGAACCAGGATTCACAAAAGGCGATCTGGTTCCAGGTTTTCTTGGCTGCCACCGGGTGATCTCCCTGGCGCCGGTTCGCACCAGCAACCACGTTCCCGCCCACCCGGCCATTTCCCAGCCAGTGACGCCGCCTTAACGAGGACAGCGGATATGAGCGCGATGTTTTTGAATCGGACAAGCGCTGCTCCAGGCTTTTGGGCGCTGAGGAACAGGATCGGCGCCGACTTGTTTGCCGGTGTCACATTTCTTTCAGGCGGCGCACCCGCGGAAACTCTTTTCATCGATCGTTCCGTTTCTGACTGCGACACGCTGCTTCGGGGCCTGCGGCCTGAAATCGAAGCGAATTTCCTGGACGGACCGGCGCATTGCGCCGACGCGCGACAGCCGCTGGCGGCGACGGGCGTAGCGGAATATGCGGAACTGCGTCTCAGTCCGGATCCGGTAACAGCGTCTTCCTCACCTTTCCAAAGTTATGGCGCGTATAGCGCTCTGACTGCTGGAACGGCGCACTATATTTCTCTCAATTTCGGTGAAGAAACGGATTTTACCGAAAACTGTTTTGCGGCAGCAGGCGGCGGTGCAATGCAGATTGCTATAAATATAAAGTATAAAGATAGAGATGCGAGTTCTGTTGTCGAGCCTGTCCTAGGCCGTGTGTGCAAAATATTAGAAGGAAGCGTCCAATGAGTGGTTCTCTGTACGCTGTAAAAGGTGTCGACTTACGTGAAGGCGCCAAAACAGTCTTTGTGTGGCGCCGACTCGACGCCGAACCAAAGTTCTCACTCCTCGGATCGGGAGCAATTTCACGGCCGCAAGCGGCAGCGAACCAGTCCGCTGCTGGCGCATTCAGCGTCACTATCATGCTTCCGGACGGTTGCTCGCACAACGACGTCGTCGTCACCGACGATGTCGCAACCGATGAGTTTTTGCCGAACGTGTCCCTGGTTCCAGCAGTCAAAGTTCCCACTGAGGTTCGTGTGACACGAACTTCATTGGGCGCAGTCTGAACGAAAGCCCGATCCTGCAATTCCAGTAACCGCGCCTCGAAGAGCGCTGCATTATATGGGGCCTCGCCATGACCGACTATCTCTATGATATTTCCGGCACTGCGCCTAGCGGCTCATCGCAGGTTTTCGTCTGGTATTTTAATGGGACTACTTACACGCTGCTTGGCAGCGCGGACGTTGCAAGTAAGCTTCCAGGCTCGAACACGGCCCCATCCCCAAATTTTAATTTGGTTGTTGATAGTCCAGTACAGCTGAATGCGACAAATACATTCTTCACGAATAATTCAAACAACACGATTTTGGCAATTGAATCGCTGAGTATTGTCTCAGTTGTCGGAACACCAGGGGCGACTGGCGCCACCGGAGCCACCGGAGCCACCGGGTCGACGGGCGCCACAGGAACGACCGGAGCCACCGGCGCGACGGGATCGACCGGTGCAACGGGCGCGACGGGCGCGACGGGCGCCACGGCAGCAACTGGAGCCACGGGCGCGACCGGCTCGACGGGCGAAACAGGTTCGACTGGGGCCACAGGCGCGACGGGATCGACCGGAACGACTGGAGCCACGGGCGCGACCGGAACGACGGGCGTAACTGGAGCGACTGGCTCAACGGGCGTTACTGGAACGACCGGCGCCACGGGCGACCCCGGTTCGACTGGGGCGACAGGCAGCACAGGCGCAACCGGACTTACTGGAGCCACGGGAGCGACCGGATCGACCGGAGCCACCGGCTCGACCGGAACGACGGGCGTAACTGGAGCGACTGGCTCAACA
>NZ_JASHHX010000040.1 GCF_030056575.1 Rhodoblastus sp. 17X3
CGATTGGCGTTCGGGAATGGGCGGTCGTGCGCCGACGAAATTGGTGAGCCGCCATCGGCGCGTGGTGACACCGCTACTACCGAAATTCCGCAAACTTTCTCGCCGCTGTTCGCATCGCTACCGCCGACAGCGACTGGTTATCAGTCTGGAGGCTAGAAAGTCGCGTCGCCCATAATTCCGGCGCGTTCCAGCTTGTGATGGCTCGGCGGGTAATCGATCACCGAATAGTGCTGCGTGGACCGGTTGTCCCACATCGCCACGCTGTTGGGCTTCCAGCGCCAGCGCACCTGATATTCCGGGATCTGCGCCTGGCTCATAAGGTACTGCAGCAGCTGGGCGCCGCCCGGAGCGTAGTCCTGGCCGTAGCGGACGTTTTCCGGCGTGTGGAAATTGGTGAAATGGGTCGCGAAACTGTTGACGAAAAGGATCTTCTCGCCCGTTTCCGGGTGGGTTCGAACGACGGGATGCTCGGCGTCGGGGAACTGGGCCTTCAGCGCCAGGCGCTTCTCGATCGGCATCGCCGCGCCGAAGGAGGCTTCGATGCTGTGGCGTGCGCGCAATCCGGCGATCCGGGTCTTGATGTCCTCCGGCAGCTTCTCATACGCGAGGACCATATTGGCCCATATCAAATCGCCGCCGACCGGGGGGCATTCGACGCAGCGCAGCACGCAGCCCATCGGCGGCTTTTCCCGCCAGGTCGCGTCGGTGTGCCAGGCGTTCTCATAGCGCTGGATGGGCGAATCCGGATCCTTGTAGATGCGCACCAGCCCTGGATTTTCGGGGTCGCTGCCGGCGACTGGATGGTCTTCGAGGTCGCCGAAATGCCGGGCGAAAGCGACATGCTCCGCGCGCGTCATGTCCTGGTCGCGGAAGAACAGAACCTTGTGCTGCAAGAGCAAAGACTTGATCTCGGCGACCATGACCGCGTCGCGGCTTGCTGCGCCGAGATTGACGTTCTGAAGCTCCGCTCCGATGGCGCAGGTGAGCTGCTCCACGCGGATCGAGGCGCCGAGAGACGACGCCGGCACGATTGCCGGAGCGTTGACGATCGTCGGGTTGGCTGCGGTCGCTGTCATTGGAATTCCTCCCTGCCGGGCAGCGGCGCCTTTCTCGCGAAGGCTGTCCGGTCCGGCGTTTGATTTCCATTTTGTATAAATGACGCCGGCGAGTGCGTATCCCCCCAATGACGGGGGGGAACCCTTCCCATTCAGGGGGGAATGGAGGCGAGAAGCCCATCGTGGGATGGCCGACAACCCCGTCTCGAATGCAGCTTTACAAGCTGCAATTTGTCCCCAAACAACGCAATGTTTTACATCAAAGTTCCGGCGTCAGAAATCCCAGCCGACGGGCGCGTCGCGACCACGCAAGAAAGAATCCCAGTGCGCCGGCCCGTCCGTCTTTCCACGTCGCAAGATTTCTCAAATCTTCGGACGACGGACCGCCTGAAACGATGAGAATTTTTCGCGAGGGCTTAGCTGTTCCGCATATTTCAGGTGAACTTCACGGCGATAGCCGTAATCGCCGCGATCCACGCTGTCTCCAGCACCATCAGGGCGATCGGCTTCCACCCGACCGCCGCAAGGTCTGCGAATGAAGACTTCATGCCCAGCGCCGCGATCGCCGTGACCAGGCACTAACGAGAGACGTCATTGGCCAGATTGGTCGTCACCTCGGATAACAGGCCGGCGCTGTTCAGCGCCACCAGGACGGCAAAGCCGACCGGAAAGAGTGGAAGGTTCACCTTGGCGCCGCTTTTACCGTCCGCTGCTCGGCGACTGACCACGAACGCGATGGTGAAAACCATAGGCAGAAGCATGCAAATGTCGTCGCCGGCCAAATCATGCTAGCCTGACCGCCAGTCGCCCCGATTTCGGTTCGCTCCGTTGAAGCCCTCGGTCGATGCAAAGCAGCCAAAGGACACGCTGATCGGCTCCGTCGAGCGTGTGACGTTTCACAATGAGGACAGCGGCTTTGCCGTTTTGAAAGTGAAGGCGCGGGGGCAGCGCGACCTTGTGCCTGTCGTCGGCTATGCCGCGTCGATTTCGGCGGGCGAATTCATTCACGCGGTAGGCGTCTGGGTCACGGATCGAACGCACGGGCTGCAATTCAAGGCAGATTTCCTTAGAACCACGCCGCCCACGACCGCCGAGGGGATCGAAAAATATCTCGGCTCCGGCATGGTGCGGGGCATCGGGCCAAAGCTCGCCGAGCGGATTGTCGTCGCCTTCGGCGCGAAGACGTTCGAAGTCATCGAGGCCAGTCCCGAGAAACTCCGGGACGTTTCCGGCATCGGCGAATTCCGCGCGGGAAAAATCGCCGCGGGTTGGGCCGAGCAGAAGGCCATCCGCGACATCATGCTTTTCTTGCACTCCCATGGCGTTGGCACGTCGCGCGCAGTCCGCATCTTCAAGACCTATGGCCATGAGGCTATCCAGGTCATGACGGAGGATCCATATCGGCTCGCGCGCGACATCCGCGGCATAGGGTTTCGTACCGCCGACGCGATCGCCATGAAGCTCGGCATGAAACGCGAGGCGCCGCAAAGAATCCGCGCCGGTGTTTCCTTCGCCCTGCAAGAGGCTACCGACGAGGGGCATTGTGCTCTGCCGACGGAAGACCTGATCAAGCTAGCGACGACCCTGCTTGTAGTCGCCGCCGGCGTCGTCGAAACAGCGCTGGCCCAAGAGCTTGCCGGCGGCGAAGTCGTCGCTGACGCGATCGAAGGGCGATCGTGCGTCTTCCTGCGGGGGCTTTATCTTGCCGAACGCGGCGTCGCCGACCGCCTTCGCGCGCTGGCGGAGGGATTGACGCCTTGGCCGGAGATCGACGCCGAGAAGGCCATTCCATGGGTCGAAAAGAAGACCGGAAAGACGCTGGCTGCGTCGCAGAGGGCCGCGATCGCCATGGTCCTGCGGTCGAAGACTGCCGTGGTCACCGGCGGCCCCGGCGTCGGCAAAACGACCTTGCTCGACGCCATCCTGCGCATCGTCGCCGCCAAGGGAACAAAAATCCTGCTCGCGGCGCCCACCGGCCGCGCTGCTAAGCGCATGTCCGAGCAGACTGGAATCGAAGCAAAAACCATTCATCGCTTGCTTGAGACCGATCCCAAAAGCGGCAGCTTCAAACGCAACGCCGAGAACCGGCTCGATTGCGATCTTCTCGTCATCGACGAGACCAGCATGCTCGACACATCGTTGATGTTCGCTTTGGTTAAAGCCATTCCTCCCCATGCTGGTTTGCTGCTCGTTGGCGACGTCGACCAGCTTCCTTCGGTCGGCCCGGGACAGGTGCTTGCCGACGTCATCAATTCCGACGCCCTCCCGGTCGCCCGATTGACCGAGGTTTTCCGTCAGGCCGCCGAAAGCCGGATTGTAGTAAACGCGCATCGCATCAACCGGGGCGAAATGCCTGAAAGGACAAAGCCGGGCCAGGAGTGCGACTTCTTCTTCGTCGAAGCGGCCGACCCCGAGGACGGCGCCGCGAAAGTCGTCGAAATCGTGCGCGACAGAATTCCGCGGCGCTTCGGCCTCGATCCCGTCCGCGACATTCAGGTGCTGTGCCCGATGCAGAAAGGAGCGCTTGGCGCGAGGGCGCTCAACATCGATCTCCAAAACGCGCTCAATCCGAATATGGGCGAGAAAATCGAGCGCTTTGGCTCCGCCTTCGCGGCTGGCGACAAGGTAATGCAAACCGAAAATGACTATGACCGCGAGGTTTTCAACGGCGATCTCGGCCGGGTCATGCGCATCGACCAGATTGAAGGTGTTTTGATCGCCGAGTTCGACGGCCGCGAAGTCGAATATCCGTTCGGCGAGCTCGACGCCCTCCTACCCGCCTACGCCACCACCATCCACAAGTCCCAGGGCTCGGAATATCCTGCCGTGGTAATCACGCTGGCGAAACAGCACTACGCCATGCACGCTAGGAATCTCGTGTACACAGCCGTCACTCGCGGCAACCGCCTCGTCGTCATCGTCGGCCAGTGGAAGGCGCTCGCCATCGCGGTTCGTAGCCATGGATCGCGAAGACGCTGGACGAAACTTCGCGAATGGCTGACGGAGAACTGATCAGCCGATCTGGCTGGTCCGGTTCGAATGTTAGGGTCAGGGCCCACAAAAGTGTCGGCGCGATCAGCGGGGTGTGATTCACAGTTTCCGAATGGAAGCGTGAGATGAGTGGGGATCAATTCTGGCTGACGGCCCCTCAGTTTTCGAATATCGAACGGCATTTGCCGCCCGACAACTGGTGCGCCCGACGATGTCAAAGGCAGTATCAATATATCGGTGCTCAGCCAATGCGAAGCAGTTCTGAACCTCAAGCTTCGCGCGGAACATGAAAGGAAATATTACGCCGAGGTCGCGTGGATTCCGCGCCTCCAGACCGATGCTGACAATTTCACGCGCGTTCGAGCGCGAGGCCACGCAAAGATTGACGCAGGAGTAAACAAATGGGCGCGCTCATTCCCCTAATCCCCCTGGCCGCAATTCCGAATTGCGGCGGCCGTCGGGTCTTGAAGAATGGACTGGATCTGGCGGTGTTCAGGGTGGACAACGCGGTTTATGCAATTCAAGATTCCTGTCCGCACAAGGGCGCATCCTTGAGCAACGGGGTAGTACAGGGGAAAACCGTAGCTTGCCGCGCGCACGGCCTACGTTTCAATCTCGATTGTGATCAACAAGGCGGCCCGCCGACTTTGCCCATCCAGCGATTTGCCGTTCAGGTTGTCGACGGAATAGTGATGCTCGAGTGCGATACGGACACGGGGTGTTCAACGACCGAATGACGGGCAATCTGCGGGTATCGTTAGATGGCGCTTGGTCGCGGCAATCGCTGCGGTAATTACGCAGAATTCCTTTCGTTCAAGCAGGTTATCGGCGTGGGCCGGCGGCCCCTGGGGTTGATGATGGCGAAAGCGATCT
>NZ_JASHHX010000041.1 GCF_030056575.1 Rhodoblastus sp. 17X3
TCACCCCACAAGATGCCGGTAGATTGCGGGGAGCGCGGAGGAGAGCTTTTCCGGCTTGGACACGATGGCGAAGCCGGCCGGGCCGAACAAATGCGGCAGGTAGGATTGCGCCTGCGCGTCGATGGCGACGCAGAACACCGCCTGGCCGCGCCGTCGCGCCTCCTGGGCCGCACGCCGCGTGTCCTCGACGCCGAAGCGCCCTTCGTAATGATCGAGATCGTTGGGCTTGCCGTCGGTGATCACCAGCAGCAGCTTGCGCGCATTGGGGCGCTGGCCGAGCCGGAACGACGCATGGCGCATGGCGGCGCCGAGCCGCGTGTAGAAGCCGGGCTTGAGCGCGGCGATGCGCGCGTCGACCCTCGCGCCGAACGGCTCGTCGAAGGTCTTGCAGACATCGACAAACACGCGCTCCTTGCGCAGCGAGGAAAAGGCGTAAAGCGCGACGCTGTCGCCGCAGGCTTGCAGACCATGCGCCAGAGCGACCAGAGCCTCGCGCGCCACCGCGATCACCTGCTGGCCGTTGACCGCGCTTTCGGTCGAGCGCGAGGCGTCGAACAGCACGGCTACCGCCAGATCGCGCTCCTCATTGCGGGCGTCGCGATAGAGGCGCTCGCCGCCATGGCCGCTGGCGAGACGGTCCGCCGTGGCGCGCACGAACTCATCCAGATCCACTTCGCTGCCTTCGCTCTGCCGCGACAGCATCCGGCGTCGCGGGCGCAGGGCTTCGAACTGCCGCCGCACGGCCTCGACGCGACGGCGCGCGGCAGGGTCGAGCACCAGACCCTGCGGGGCCTCGGCGGCGATATTTTCCAGCACGCGCGCCTGATCGGCGACGAGCGCGCCTTTCTTCCAGTCCCATTCGGGATAGACGAAACGTCCGGCGAGCTTCTCGCGGTCGCCGTCTTCCGGGGCGAGGTCGAGATCGAATTTCAGGCGGGTCTTCGGCTTCTTGTGGTGTTGCGCAACGCCGATCTTTTCGGCGTCATTGGCGGCCTTGCGCGCCGAGTTTTCATCATCGTCGTCGACGTCGCGATTGACGTTGAGGAAATCGGCGAAGGAGAGGATGGATTCGAAGCGATGCAGGATCAGGCTGTCGCGCCGTTGCGCCTGATCGCTTTTGCGCCTTTCAGCCTTCAAGGTTTTTTCCGCGCCTTCGGCGGTCTGCCCACCGGGCTCGGGCGCGTCGCTGTCGCGCCTTGTTCCGCCAGCCGGGGGCGGCGGGACGCGCTCGCCCCACATCATAACGGGCCGGTAGGCCTTGTAATTCGCCGGCGCGCGCAAGGCGTTCAGGGCCTCCGCGTCGCCCGCCAGAGCGCGTTCGAGCGGGGTTTCGGTTTTCAATGGATCGCCGGCCAGCCGCGCGCGAATCCACGTTTCCAGCTCCGTTTCGAGCGGCGGCGCCTTGAGCGGCGGGCGCTGTTGAAGCGTTTGCGCGGCAAGCGCGGCGCGGATGGACGCAAGCCCCGGAAATTGCCGCGTCGCGCGCTCGCAATTGTCGAGAACCTGCCGCAGGCGAGCGACGTCGCGGCGCAGCGGATCGGCGAATCCGGTCTCGCCCGGCGCCGCAGCCACCGCGAGCGCGGCCAGCCAGAGATAGAGTTGGCGGTTAAGAGCGTCGGACGGAAAGGCGTCGATCTTTTCGGGCAGGAACAGCGTCACGCCGTCGAAGCGCGCCGTTTCGATCCTTTCGGCGTCGCCGCTGAGGCGCCGTCGCCAGCTGCGGCGATGATGCGAGCTTTCGCCGCCGGCGGGTTTGATCTCGACGCCGCTTTCGCCGCCGAGGCCGCGAAACAACACGCCCAAGCCGCCCTTGACCCGCGCCAGCTCGACGGCGGCTTGCGGAAAATTCCCGGTCGTGTCGCGCCCGCCGACGAGCGAATCCCACAGCGCGCCGACAGCCTCCTCCGGCTCCCAGAATTTGGTGTTGAGAATGGCGCGCAGCAGCGACATGGGCGCCTCAGCCGAGGGTGACTTTGACAAGATCGAGCAGGCCGGCCTTCACATCGGGATCGTCGCTGAGCGGCTCGATCAGGGCGGCCTCAATGGCGAGGTCGCGTTTCATGCCGTCCGTGATCAGGCTGGCGCAGGCGACGAGCAGTCGCGTCGAGGCGCCTTCCTCGAGATCCTGCCCTTTTAACGCCCGCAACCTTCCGGCGAGACGCACCAGAGTCTTGCATTGTTCGAGATCGAGCCCGGTCTCGCGGGATAGGATGGAGGCTTCGACGTCGGGCCTCGGATAGTCGAAGGCGATGGCGACGAAGCGCTGGCGCGTCGAGGGCTTCAGGGTTTTCAGCACCGACTGGTAGCCGGGGTTGTAGGAGATCACGAGCATGAAGTCGTCGGGCGCGTGGAGCGTCTCGCCGGTGCGGTCGAGCGGCAGGATGCGCCGGTCGTCGGTGAGGGGATGCAGCACCACCGTCACGTCCTTGCGCGCCTCGACCACCTCATCGAGATAGCAAATGCCGCCCCGGCGCACGGCGCGGGTCAGCGGACCGTCGGTCCAGATCGTTTCATTGTTCTTGATGAGATAGCGGCCGGTGAGGTCGGCGGCGGTCAGGTCGTCGTGACAGGCGATGGTGTCGAGCGCGAGGCCGAGCTTCGCCGCCATGTAGGCGACGAAACGCGTCTTGCCGCAGCCGGTCGGCCCCTTGAGCAGGATGGGGAGGCGGCGTCGAAACGCCGCCTCGAACAAAGCGCATTCATGGCCTTGCTGCTGGTAGAAAGGAAGGGAAGCGTTCATTTCTCTTTCCGTTGCGACAGCTGCGAGACTCATGGCGCCCTCCCTTATTCGGCGGCGGCGGCGACGCGGGTCGCGCCATTCCGGTTGATCGCTTCCGCCGAGCGCGGCACGAGCAGCGAATAGATGAACAGCAGCGCGCCCAGGACAGTCACCGCGCCCGCGCCGAACCGCATGATGTAGAACAGGCCGAGCTGGTCCTGCGCATCCATGTAGCTCATGCCCATCACCCGCTCGAGATGGGTCTGCAGCACGCCCGCGAAGGTCAGCGAGACCGTCATGAACACCACGCCGCCGGAGAGAACCCAGAAGCTCAGCATGTTGAGCACCTGATTATAGGGCGCGCGATTGAGGAGCTGCGGGAAGGCGTAGGTCATGATCGCCAGATTGAGGCAGACATAGGCCCCGTAGAAGGCGAGATGGCCATGGGCCGCCGTCACCTGCGTGCCGTGGGTATAGAAGTTCACGCCATGCAGGGTGTGCAGGAAGCCCCACACGCCGGCGCCGAAAAAGGCCAGCACCGAACAGCCGAGCGACCACAGCAGCGCGGCCTTGTTGGGATGGTCGCGGCGGCCCTTCCACACCATCGTGAAGGTGAAGAGCACCATGCCGAAGAAGGGCACGATTTCCAGCGACGAGAAGATCGAGCCGATCCACTGCCAATAGCCCGGCGCGCCGATCCAGTAATAATGGTGGCCGGTGCCGAGGATGCCGCTGAACAGCGCAGTGGCGACGATGACATAGAGCCATTTCTCGATCACTTCGCGGTCGACGCCGGTCATTTTTAGCATCAGGAAGGCGAGCACCGAGGCCATCACCAGCTCCCACACGCCTTCCACCCACAGATGGACGACATACCACCAGAACATCTTGTCTTCCGACAGGTTGGCCGGGTTGTAGAGCGAGAACAGGAAGAAGACGGCGATGCCCCACAGGCCGAGCAGCAGCACATTGGTGATCGCGGTCTTGCGCCCCTGCAACACCGTCATCGTGATGTTGAACAGGAAGATCAGCGCCGCGACGATGATGCCGAGCTTCACCCACAGCGGCTGCTCCAGATAGGAGCGCGCGTCGGAGGCGACGATGTGGAAGAGATAGCCCGCCACCGCCGCCAGAGCGCCCAGAAAGAAGATGGCGAACTGGATATAGGCGAGTTTGGGCGAATAGATCTCGCGCTCGGCTTCTTCGGGAACGAGGTAATAGGCGGCGCCGAAAAAGCCGAGCAGCAGCCAGACGATCAGCGCATTGGTGTGGATCATGCGAATGACGTTGAACGGCAGCACGTCGGCCAGGAAATTCGGCAGGACGTAGACGAGACCGCCGAGAAGTCCGAACGAGACCTGCACGGCGAAGATGAGCATGGCGCCAAGCCAATAGGTCTTGGCGATGCTTTGGGTTTGGTATGGCATCAAAACCTCCGCAAAAAGTTAGATCCAGGCTGGCTGTCGTCACGGACGACAGGCGGGCCGCGCCGACTGGCGCGGCGGCGGCTGATGCCGCCGGGCGGCTTCGACTTCCGGTTGTCGGCGGTCGAAGCCAACAAATTCAGTTGGACTTGGGGCGGGGCGGCCAGCCCTGCGTGTTGGTCCGGCTCGCCCAGGCGAGGAAATCGGCGAGATCGTCGAGTTCAGCTTCGCTCAGGTTGAATTGCGGCATCTGGCGGCGCCCCTGAGCGCCGGACGGCTGCGCCTTCATCCAGTCCTTGATCATCTGATGCGCGCCGGCGGGATCCTTGTCGCCGCCCCAGCGCTTGAACACGTCGCCGACTTCCGGCGCGAAACGCGCGCCTTCGCCATAGAT
>NZ_JASHHX010000042.1 GCF_030056575.1 Rhodoblastus sp. 17X3
GCGATGGGCTTCGCGCCTCCATTCCCCCCTGAAACGGTAGGGTTCCCCCCCCTCGTTGGGGGGATACGCACTCGCCGGCGTCATTTATACAAAATGGAAATCAAACGCCGGACCGGACAGCCTTCGCGAGAAAGGCGCCGCCGCCCGGCAGGGAGGAATTCCAATGACAGCGACCGCAGCCAACCCGACGATCGTCAATGCTCCGGCCGTCGTGCCGGCGTCGTCTCTCGGCGCCTCGATCCGCGTGGAGCAGCTCACCTGCGCGATTGGAGCGGAGCTTCAGAACGTCAATCTCGGCGCAGCAAGCCGCGACCCGGCTCTGCTCGCCGAAATCAAGTCTTTGCTCTTGCAGCACAAGGTTCTGTTCTTCCGCGATCAGGACATCACCCGCGCCGAGCACGTCGCCTTCGCCCGGCATTTCGGCGACCTCGAAGACCATCCGGTTGCAGGCAGCGACCCCGATCATCCGGGGCTGGTGCGCATCTACAAGGATCCGAATTCGCCCAACGAGCGATATGAAAACGCCTGGCATACCGACGCGACCTGGAGGGAAAAGCCGCCGATGGGCTGCGTGTTGCGCTGCGTCGAGTGCCCCCCGGTCGGCGGCGACACGATGTGGGCCAATATGGTCCTCGCCTATGAGAAGCTGCCGGAGGACATCAAGACCCGGATCGCCGGATTGCGCGCACGACACAGCATCGAAGCCTCCTTCGGCGCGGCGATGCCGATCGAGAAGCGTCTGGCGCTGAAGGCCCAGTTCCCGGACGCCGAGCATCCGGTCGTTCGGATCCATCCGGAAACAGGCGAGAAGGTATTGTTCGTGAACGCGTTCGCGACCCATTTCACCAATTTCCACACGCCGGAAAACGTCCGCTACGGCCAGGACTACGCGCCGGGCGGCGCCCAGTTGCTGCACTACCTCATCAGCCAGGCGCAGATCCCGGAATATCAAGTTCGCTGGCGCTGGAAGCCCAACAGCATGGCGATGTGGGACAACCGATCCACCCAGCACTATGCGGTGATCGACTACCCGCCGTGCCATCGCAAGATGGAGCGCGCCGGCATCATGGGCGACACGCCCTTCTGACGCCGCTGCCGGCCAGGCGCCGGAAGCAAATCCTCGAAAAAATAGCAACGCAAAACGTAAGAGAGAAAGCTCATGAACTTCCTCGATGGTTCCCTGTTTCCCGAAAATCAGGAAAAACTCGTCATCACCTGCGCGCCCTACGGGCCCGAGTGGATGCCCGCCGACTTCCCCGAAGACATTCCGGTCAGCATCGCCGAGCATGTGCAGAAGGCGGTCGATTGCTACAACGCCGGCGCCACCGTCCTCCATGTCCATGTCCGCGAGGAAGACGGCAAGGGCAGCAAGCGGCTGAGCAAGTTCAATGAATTGCTCGCCGGCCTGCGCGAAGCGGTTCCCGACATGATCCTCCAGGTTGGTGGTTCGATCAGCTTCGCGCCGGAAGGCGAGGGCGAAGTCGCGAAATGGCTGAGCGACGACACCCGGCACATGCTGGCCGACCTCAAGCCGACGCCGGACCAGGTGACGATCGCCATCAACAGCAACCAGATGAACGTCGTCGAGCAGATGTGCGAGGCCGATGTCGCCGGCACGTCGCTCGGGGAACCGGCCAATTACCGCGCCTATCGCGAAATGACCATTCCCGCCGGCCCGGAATGGGTCGAGGAGCATATCCGCCGCCTCAGCGCCAATGGCATCCAGACCCATTTCCAGCTCGCCAACATCACGCAGCTCGAGACGGTGGAGCGGATGATGCGCCGCGGCGTCTGCAACGTGCCGCTGATCCTGACCTGGGTGGCGATCGGCGGCGGCTTCGATGCGCCGAATATCTACAATCTCGCCAATTTCGTCCGGGCGTGTCCGGATGGGTCGGTGCTGACGCTCGAAACCTCCATGCTGAACGTGTTGCCGGTCAACATGATGGCGCTCGCCATGGGCCTGCATGTCCGCTGCGGCATCGAAGACAATATCTGGAAGCAGGACCGCAGCGGCAAGATGTCGAGCGTCGAGCAGATCGAGCAGCTCGTCCGTCTTTCGCGCGAATTTGGCCGCGAGATCGCCGACGGCAAGGAGGCGCGCCGCATCTATCGCATCGGCGAGTTCTACAACAACGCCGACGAGACGCTGGCCCGCAATGGCTTCGCGCCGAACCGCCAGCCCTCACGGGTGGTGCGCCAGGCGGCGGAGTAACCGGGACGATGACCGAACCGACCATATTGATCGTGCCAGGCCTGCGGGATGAAGTTCCCGCCCATTGGCAGACGCTGCTCGCCGCGCGTCTTGATCGCGTGCGGACGGTTCCGCCGATGGGGCGCGCCGATCTCGATTGCAGGACCAAGGTCGAGGCGATCGAGCGGGAGGCCCAGGCGATCGACGGGCCGGTCATCATCGTCGCCCATAGCGGCGGCGCGGTGATGGTCGCGCATTGGGCGGCGCAAACGCGTCGCCCGGTGCTCGGCGCGCTGCTCGCGACGCCGCCGGATTTCGAACAGCCGATGCCGGAAGGCTATCCGACGATCGAGGAATTGCGCGTTGGCGGCTGGCTGCCAGTCCCTCGCGCTCCTCTTCCGTTCCCGAGCATTGTCGCGGCGAGCCGCAATGATCCGCTGGGTCGTTTCGAGCGCGTCGCGGAACTCGCCGCCTGCTGGGGCGGCGAGCTGGTCGATCTCGGCGAGGTCGGCCACCTCAATCCCGCCTCCGGCTATGGCGAATGGCCGGATGCGGACGTTTTTATTCGTGAGCTGGCGAAAGGCGAGGGGGACGAGACGTCCCGCGCCGACGCGGCGGCTGGAGCAGAAAAATGAATCGCGCCATCAAGTTTTACGAAACGGGCGGCCCCGAGGTCCTCAAGCTGGAGACGGTCGAGGTCGGTGACCCGGGCCCGGGCGAGGCGCGCGTCCGCCACACCTATGTCGCCGTCAATTTCATCGACACCTATTTTCGGACCGGGGTCTATCCCCTGGCCCTTCCCAACGGACTGGGCTCCGACGCGGTCGGAATCATCGAGGCGGTCGGGCCGGACGTCACGGACGTCAAGCCCGGCGACCGGGTCGGCTATCTGCTCGGACCGCAGGGCGCCTATTCCGACGTGCGCGTCATGCCGGCCGCCGTCCTGATCCCGATTCCGGATGCGGTTTCCGACCGCACCGCCTCGACGCTGATGATGAAAGGCATGACGGTCCAGTATCTCTTCCGTCAGGTCTTTCCGCTGAAGGGCGGCGAGACCATCCTTTACCACGCCGCCGCCGGCGGCGTCGGCCTGATCGCCTGCCAATGGGCGCGGGCTATCGGG
>NZ_JASHHX010000043.1 GCF_030056575.1 Rhodoblastus sp. 17X3
GCCATTCTCGGCCGCGGCCGGAACCTTTCCCGGGCGCTGACCGTGGATGAGGCTGAGGAGGCGATGGCCATGATCCTGGCCGGCGACGTCCTGCCCGAACAGCTCGGCGCCTTCCTGATGCTGCTTCGCATGAAGGAGGAAAGCGCGAGCGAACTCGCCGGCTTCGTCAAGGCAGTGCGCAAGATCCTGCCGGCGCCAGAGCCCGGCCTCGTCGATCTCGACTGGTCGTCCTATGCCGGCAAGAAGCGGCAATTGCCGTGGTTCCTGCTCGCCGCGCTCCGCCTCGCGCAGGCGGGCCATCGCGTCTTCATGCATGGCTTCGACGGCCATACCGCCGGGCGGCTCTATACCGGCGAGGTCCTCGCGGCGCTGGGCCTGCCGACCGCGCCCGATTTCACGACCGCCGCGCGCCAATTGCGGCAGAACAATTTCGCCTATATGGACCTCGCCGCGATCAGCCCGCCGCTCGCCCGGATGATGGGGTTCAAGCCCATTCTCGGCCTGCGCTCGCCAATCCATACACTGGCGCGGATGATCAATCCCTTCGGAGCGCCCTGCCTCTTGCAGGGGATTTTCCATCCCAACTACATGGCGACCCATCGCGACGCCGCCCTGCTGCTGGGCGAAAAGAACATGGTGGTGTTTCGCGGCGAAGGCGGCGAAATCGAGCGCCGCCCCGCCAAGCCCTGCGAGACGCTCGGCGTGTTGGACGGGGTCGCGATGGAGGAGCGCTGGCCGCCGCTGATGGAGGAGCCGCGCCAGCTGCCGGACGAGGCCATGGAGGTTTCGCGCCTGCTGGCGGTCTGGCGCGGCGAGGCCGACGATTCCTATGCCGACGCCGCCGTCGTCGGCACGCTGGCCATCGCCTTGCGCGCCATGGGGCTTGCGCCGGACATCCAGATGGCGCAAAGCCGCGCGGAAGCGCTCTGGCGCGGCCGCGACACCGCCCGCCTGCTCGCGGCCTGATACGAATTCTCCTTGATCGCGGCGAGTCGCGATCAAGCAACCCTCGCAGGTTTTCAGCTGCGAGGGCTGGCCTGATCCCCAACCCTCCGGACTTCCGATGGATCGCCTGCCCCTTTTCCTCGACCTCCACAAGCGCCGGATCGCGGTCGTCGGCGGCGGTTCGCTCGCCGCGCGGCGCATCGAAGCCCTGGCCCGCGCCGGCGCCGAGGTCTGGCTGTTCGCCACCGCCTGGAGCGATGAGTTCGAGGCCCTGCGCGGCCAGTACCATCTCGGCGACCTCGGCGAGCACAACGCCTTTTTCGGCTTTCCGCTCGTCTATTTCGCTTTTCAGGACGGCGAGGAGCCCGAGCAGCCCTCCAATTTGGCGCTGATCGCTCGCGCGCGGACCGCCGGGGCTTTGGTCAATGTCGCCGACCATCCGGGGATGAGCGATTTCATCACGCCCTCGGTGCTCGACCGCAGCCCGCTGGTGGTGGCCATTTCCACCGGCGGCGACGCGCCCTTGCTCGGGCGCATGCTGAAGGCGCGGCTGGAGACGCTGATTCCTGCTGGCTATGGCCGGCTCGCGGCGCTGGCCGGCGCCGGCCGCGCCGCGCTTGGCGACAAGCTGGCGAACCATCAGGCGCGCCTGCGCTTCTGGGAGCGCATCTTCGACGGGCCGATCGCCGAAATGGTTCTGGCTGGCGACGACGCGGCGGCGCATGCCCTGCTCGACCGCGAAATCGCCGATTGCCGGCCCGACGGCTCCGCCGCCGACGACCAGCCTGTCGGCGAGGTCTATCTCGTCGGCGCCGGGCCGGGCGATCCCGACCTGCTGACCTTCCGCGCCTTCCGCCTGATGCAGAAGGCCGACGTCGTGCTTTACGACCGCCTCGTCGACCCCACGATCATGGACCGCGTGCGGCGCGACGCCGAGCGCATCTATGTCGGCAAGCGCCGCGCCGACCACGCCCTGCCGCAGGAGGAAATCGGCGACCTGATGGTCAAGCTGGCGCTGGAAGGCAAGCGCGTGCTTCGGCTCAAGGGCGGCGACCCGTTCATCTTCGGGCGCGGCGGCGAGGAGATTGAAAAGCTCGCCGAAAAGCGCGTCCCCTTCCAGGTCTGCCCCGGCGTCACCGCCGCCGCCGGCTGTTCGTCCTATGCCGGCATTCCGCTGACCCACCGCGATTACGCGCAATCCTGCGTCTTCGTGACCGGCCACGGCAGGGACGGGCCGATCGATCTGGATTGGTCCACCCTGCTGCGCCCGCGCCAGACCGTCGCGGTCTATATGGGCCTCGCCCATCTCGATTTCCTGATGAAGGAATTCCTGCGCCATGGCGCCGATTCTGCCCTGCCGGTGGCGGTTGTCGAGAACGGCACCCGCGCCAACCAGATCGTGGTGACGGGAAACGTCGGCGATATCGCGGCCAAGGCCGTCGCCGCCGGCCTGCGCGGACCCACCATCATCATCGTCGGCGAGGTCGTGGCCCTGCGAGAAAAGCTGAACTGGTATGTGCCGAAATC
>NZ_JASHHX010000044.1 GCF_030056575.1 Rhodoblastus sp. 17X3
TTCTCTCCAGACGGTTCAGGCGATTGCGGCGGCGAGCGATTTCTTTTCCTCGCGCGCCTTGCTGGAGCCGATCTTGACCCTGGCTTCTCCAATCACGACGTCCTTGCCGCCGACGCGGCAGATGGTTTCGAGCGTCACATGCCGGTGCGCGCCGATTTCCTTGACGGTGACGCAGGCATGAACCGTATCGCCGGGGCGCACCGGCGCGACGAAGCGCATCTTCTGTTCGAGATAGATCGACCCCGGACCGGGAAGCCGCCCGGCGATGGCCGCCGAGATGACGCTGGCGGTCAGGAAGCCGTGTGCGATGCGCCCGCCGAAGGGCGTCGATGCCGCGAATTCCTCATTGATGTGGATCGCGTTGTTGTCGCCGGAGACGCCGGCGAACAGCACGATATCCGCCTCGGTGATGGTCTTGGAGAACGTCGCCGTCATGCCCACGGCGAGGTCTTCGATGTCATAGCCGTTCAGTTCGTTCATGGCGCCCTCCCCGCTCAGTGAATCATCAGGGAAGGATCGAATTCGGTGACCGAATCCGCGCCTTCGACCACGCCGGCAAAGAAAGACTCCGTCTGCGGCAGGACATGCGCCGCATAGAAAGTCGCATAAGCCAGCTTGGCGCGCGTGAAATCGGGATCGCCGCCCGCTTCCTTCTGGCGGATCGCCGCCGCAAGTTGCCGCAGCACCAACCAGTAGCCGACCGTGATTCCGGTGAGATGCAGCATCGGCACGGCCGCCGCCGCCGTGCTCTCGGGCGCGGGTTTATGCGTCTTGACGATCCAGTCGACCGCCGAGGCGAACCGGCCGAGCGCGGCTTCGAGCGGCTTGGCGAGCGCGGCGAGATCGGAGCCCGCCCAGCCTTTCAAGTCCTCTTCGATTTGCGCGATCAAAGCCCCGGCCGCCACGCCGCCATCGCGCGCGATCTTGCGGCCCACGAGATCATTGGCCTGGATGGCGGTGGTGCCTTCGTAGATCGTGGTGATGCGGGCGTCGCGCAGATGCTGGGCCGCGCCCGTCTCCTCGATGAAGCCCATGCCGCCATGGACCTGCACGCCGGTCGAGGCGATCCAGATCGAGTTTTCCGTGCACCAGCCCTTGACCACAGGGATCAGCAGATCGACCAGCGCCTGCGCCGCCCTGGCCTCATTGGCGTCCTGCGACAGATGCGCGACATCCATCTTGCCCGCGGCGAAATAGGCCAGCGCCCGCATCGCCTCGATGCGCGATTTCATGTCGAGCAGCATGCGCTTAACGTCGGGATGATAGGCGATCGGGTCGCCCACCTTTCCGGCGAGCGGTTTGCCCTGGACGCGATCATGGGCGTAGGAAAGCGCCTTCTGATAGGCGCGCTCCGAAATGGCGACGCCTTCCAGACCCACGTTCAAGCGGGCGTGGTTCATCATCGTGAACATATATTCGACGCCGCGATTGATCTCGCCGATCAGGTAGCCGATCGCGCCATCCTTCTCGCCGAAGGACATCACAGCGGTCGGACTCGCGTGGATGCCGAGCTTGTGCTCGATCGACGCGCAGATCAGATCATTGCGCGCGCCGAGCGAGCCGTCGGCGTTCACCAGGAATTTCGGCACGAGGAAAAGCGAGATGCCCTTCACGCCGGGAGGGGCGTCGGGTAGGCGCGCGAGCACCAGGTGGATGATGTTCTCGGCGACGTCGTTCTCGCCCCAGGTGATGAAAATCTTGGTGCCGGTGATGCGATAGGCGTCGCCGTCCGGGACGGCGCGCGTGCGCACGGCGGCGAGGTCCGACCCGGCCTGCGGCTCGGTGAGGTTCATTGTGCCGGTCCATTTGCCGGACGCCATGTTCGGCAGATAGAGCGCCTTCTGCTCATCGGAACCGTGATGGTCGATCGCCGACAAGGCGCCGAGCGTCAGCATCTGGCAGAGCGAAAAAGCCATGTTCGAGGCCTTCCACATCTCCTGCACCGGCGTCGCGACGAGGGCCGGAAGGCCCTGTCCGCCGTAATCCAGCGAAACGGGCATGGCGTGCCAGCCGTTCTCGCAGAAGGCCGCGAAAGCGTCCTTGACGCCGTCGGGCGTCGTCACCACGCCGTCCTTGCAGACGCAGCCCTGCTTGTCGCCGGGCTGGTTGAGCGGCGCCAGCACGTCGCCCGCGAATTTTCCGGCCTCTTCGAGGATCGCCTCGACCAGATCTTCCGATATTTCCTCATTGCCCGGCAATGCGGAGACGCGGTCCAGCCCGCCGACCTCCCGCATGGCGAAAAGCATGTCGCGAATGGGCGCCTGATAAGCGGTCATGTTCAACTCCGACAGGAAAGCGCGTCAATGAAA
>NZ_JASHHX010000045.1 GCF_030056575.1 Rhodoblastus sp. 17X3
GATACGGCCACCACCTATATATACACGTAGCAATCATGGGCGCCAGCGTCTTTTGTTTTTATGAGACAGTCAGTTTTGTGTGCTCAACACGTTCTAAAGATTTTTTGGCGTGAGGCGGATCGGCGTCAGCGCCGGCGCGCCGGCGCTCGACTTCTATTCGACGATGACGGCGAAGGCCGACAGCACGATCACCGAGCGATTTTCCGGAATATCGGATCCAAACAACACGCCGCCACAAAACGCCCTCGCGGCGGGGCCGAATTACATTTTCACGGCCGAGTCCTCGCGTTACATGGTCACCGACCTCAACGGCAATACAATTATTCCCGACAGCTCGCTCTGGAGCTTGTTCTCGGGGCTCGACAATACGCCCGCCGGGTTCAACCCTACGCTCGACAACAGTCTGCTCGACGCGCGCGCCGCCTATGACAGTTCGACCGGCCGCTATGTCGTCATCGCGGATAATTTTCAGCCGGGAGGTGGAAATTTCGGCACCAATATCGTTATCGCCGTCTCGGTGGACAGCAACCCGGCCGACGGCTGGTATCTCGCCTCGGTCGACACGTCCAACGGCTTCACCACGCAGTCGGACATGCCTTATCTGTCGGTCAGCAACGGCAATATATACATCTCCACGCCGGAATATCTCGATGCGGGAGGCGGCTATAACACGGCCGAATTCGTCGTCGGCGAAAGCAACGTCATAGCCGCCGGAAACGCCGCAATTGCTCCCAATGCCAGCAATATCGCGTCAGGGTCCAACGGCATCATGCGCAACGTCGCCGGCGCAAATGGGAAAACATATTATTTAAGCGCCTATTCGAACCACACGCGCACCATTCTCGCCTTCCAAGCCTACGATGCGACGACCGGCAGCTTCAGCGCGCCGAAGACGCTCGGGCTTGACGACAGCGACGTGGGAGGCGGCGGCAGCGACTATACCGCCGCGCAGCTGGGCACGACCAAGCTGCTCAACATCAATGACTCGCGCATTCAAGGCCTTGCCTATGCCTCCTCGGGAGGACACGATTACGTTTATGGCGTGAGCGAAGTCATGCCGAGCGCAGGGGCGCCCGCCCAAATCGAATGGTTCAAGCTCGACGTCACCGATCCCGCCAATCCCCAAATTGTCATGGGGGGCGTCATTTCCGGCGCTTCGATTGGCGCGGGCGTCGCGGTCTTCACTCCGTCGATCGCGGTCGACCAGAACGGCGACGTCTTGATCAATTTCTCGGCCTCGGGGCCGAACATGTATCCCTCAGACTATTACACGGTGCTCGGCGCCGGCCTTTCCGCCTTCAGCGCGCCGACGCTCTATCAGGCGAGCGACACATTTTTCGATTCCGGCAGCGCCTCCGGCAGCACCAACATGCGCTGGGGAACCTATTCCACTGCCGTCGCCGATCCCAACAATCCGAACGGCTTCTGGATCTCCAATGAATATGTGACCAAAACGGGCGTAACCATCCCGGCAGGGCTTTCCTCCTGGTGGGACACCGTGACGGTGCAGGTGACCGTCTCCAGTTCCTCCCCCCCGTCGCTGGGCGGCGCCGGAGTGTCGGCGACTTATACGGAGGGCGGCGCGGCGGCGACGCTCGACTCTGGCTTGACGGTCTCCGACCCAAGCAGTTCGACCCTGAGCGGAGCGACGGTCACGATCGCCAGCGGTCGGTTCGCCGGAGACACGCTCAACTTCACCAATCAGAACGGCATAACCGGCTCGTATAATGCAACGACGGGCGCGCTGACGCTGACCGGCTCAGCCAGCCTGGCGGCCTATCAGACGGCGCTCGACAGCGTGACGTTCAGCTCGAGCAGCCTCAATCCGACCAATTACGGGACGAACCTGACGCGCGCGATCAATTGGCAGGTCAGCGCCGGCTCGTTGCAATCGGCGGTCGTGTCCAGCTCGGTCAATGTCGTCGGCGTCGATCAGGCGCCGGTGTTGTCGGGAGCGGGCAATACCGCGAGCTATACGTCGGGAGGCGTCGCCGTCGTGATCGACCCTTCGCTGGCGGTCAGCGATCCCGACAATCTTTCCCTCGCCTCGGCGACGGTGACGATTGCGGGCAATTTCCAATCTGGCGATCTGCTCAACTTCGTCAACCAGAACGGCATTTCCGGCACTTATAACTCCGCCACCGGCGTGCTGGCGCTGAGCGGGCA
>NZ_JASHHX010000046.1 GCF_030056575.1 Rhodoblastus sp. 17X3
AACCTTGGCGGTCACGAAGACGCCGAAGTTCTGATTATGCGCGTCGATCGTGGCGTAGGCCTTGGCGACGCTCGAAACGGCCTGCCCCTGCCCATAGTTCAGGTTGCCGTCGTCCTGGTTCGAGCCGCTGGTCGCCGTCGCGGGAACGCCCATTTTGCGGCCGTTCGGGGAAAAAATCAGGACCGGATCGCGCGGCGCCGTCCTGATTTCGGAGCCCGCAGTTGCAGCGCCCGAAAAATTAACGTCGAATTCGCCGACTTTGAACTCCTCGGCGCTAGCCTGCAGCGCCATCAGCAGCAGAACCGAGCATGCGGCGCTCGATAGCAGACCGGCGCGCAGATTCGCCGCGACCCAAACAGTTCGATCCCTATCGCCGTCGCTTGTGCGAAGAGTTCCCATTGTAATTTCCCCCCCAGTATAATCGATCAAGCTTCTTGTCGGCTTGCAGTGCAAAGCGAAATTTGACACACAAATCACTTTTTGGCTGTCACCGAAAAATCACGGGTTTCATTCTTCCCTCCCGACACATCTTTTGTTTAGCTTCGCAGCTCGACGCATTCTGAACGATTTTTTGCAATCCTCAATGTCCAGCGACGGCTTTGGCGACGTTTTCCCCGCCCAAAGGCGGCGAATCATTCTGCTGCTTTGACTGCGCCGCAATCTGCTCGCGAACATGTTTCACATCTTCTTCGTAGGTTCTGACAGTGAACAGGAACATGACGACCGCGACGAGCGAGAACAGCGGCATGAACATCATCGTGGTCTGCAGACCCCAATGGTCGGACGCCACGCCGGCGATGAGCGGACCCGCGGCCAGACCGAAGAGGTTCTGGAACAACGACAGCACGGATGCTCCGGTTGCGCGCACCGAGGGGTGCATCACGTTGAGGACGACTGCGGAGACCGGGCCGACCGTGTTGGCGGCCAGAAAAGCGCCCAGTACGATCAACACGAGTTGAGAGGACACGGTAGTCGTGAAGCCTAAGCCCGGAGCCGCGAAGGCGAAGACGAGCGTCGCCATCGAGGCCAAAGTGAGCACCGACACCGCATAAAGCTTCCGCCTCAGGGCCTTGCGGCCGGCGCGGTCGGCGACATAGCCCCAGATCACGCTGCCGAACGCGCCGGCGAGGACGACGAGAGCCGCCTTCGCGCCCGCTTGATCGGGCGGCATGTTATAGGTCCTGTTCAGGTAGCTCGGCAGCCAAGCCCAGAGAGTGGAGACAACGATCAGCTGCGCGGCGCCGCCGAGGCAGACCAATAGCATGGTCCTAGGCCGGAAGATGCTGCCCGCGATCTGCTTGGCGGTCGCAACCACGTCGCGGCGCGCGGACCCTTCATGGGCGACGAGATCAGCCGTCCGGTAGTCCTTGACGAACAGGTAAAGCAGCGCGAGAACAAGGCCGGGAAAGCCCACGACGCCGAACGCCGCCTGCCAGCCCCAGTGGGCGGCGATGAAGCCGCCGAGCACGACGCCAATGACGGATCCAACCGAGGCCGATGCGAAGAAGCCGCCCAGCAAGGAGCCGTGCATGTGCCGCGGGAAATGACCTGCGATCATCGCGGCGCCGACTGAGCCGTAGCCGGCTTCGCCAAACCCGACCATGCCCCGCGCGGCGAACAGAAGGCTGTAATTGCGCGAAAACATGCAGGAAATGGTCGCCAGGCTCCACACCACAGCCATGACCACGATCGACTTCACCCGGCTGAAGCGGTCGGCCACGAGCGCGGCCGGAATGCCGAACAGCGCCACGGTCACCGAGACGATCGAGACGAGCCCGCCCAGCTGGGTGTCGGTCAGCCCCCATTCCGCCTTGAGGTGCGGAAAGATCGTGACGATCACCTGCCGGTCGACATAGTCGAAAACCATGAGGCTGATGGTCATCGCATAGGCGAACCAGGCCTGGCGTGGTCCGAACAGATAGCTCTCCGGATCCGCGCGGTGGGAGTCCGGGGGCTGAATATGCATGGTGTTCCTCCCGAAAATCTTTTCTTGTCTGCGAAAGTCTTTTCTTG
>NZ_JASHHX010000047.1 GCF_030056575.1 Rhodoblastus sp. 17X3
AAAAACGTTCGGGAGGAACGCCATGCATATTCAACCCGCAGACTCCGGTCGCGCGGATCCGGACAGCTATTTGTTCGGACCGCGCCAGGCCTGGTTCGCCTATGCGATGACCATCGGCCTCATGATTTTCGATTATGTCGATCGGCAAGTGATCGTTACGATGTTTCCGCACATCAAGGCGGAATGGGGACTGACCGACACCCAGCTTGGCGGGCTCGTTTCGATCGTCTCGGTGACCGTTGCGATCTTCGGAATTCCGGCGGCGCTGGTCGCCGACCGTTTCAGCAGGGTCAAGTCGGTCGTCGGCATGGCCTTGGTCTGGAGCCTGGCGAGCATTTCCTGCATGTTCGCCGGAAACTTCGGTCAGCTGTTCGCTGCGCGGGCTATGGTTGGGTTTGGCGAAGCCGGCTACGGCTCGGTCGGCGCCGCGATGATTGCAGGTCATTTCCCGCGTCGCTTGCATGCCTCGTTGCTGGGCGGCTTCTTCGCGTCGGCCTCGGTGGGGTCGGTCCTTGGCGTCGTTCTCGGCGGCTTTATCGCCGCCCGCTGGGGCTGGAAGGCGGCGTTCGGGGTCGTCGGCATTCCGGGCCTCGCGCTTGCGCTTCTGTACCTGTTCGTCAAGGATTACCGGACGGTCGACCTCGTTGCCCATGAAGGATCGGCGCGCCGCGACGCCATTGCGACCGCCAGGCAGATCGCAATCTCCATTTTCCGGCCGAAGACCATGTTGTGGGTCTGCCTCGGCGGCGCCGCGCAGCTCATCGTCGTCTCGACGCTCTGGGCCTGGCTTCCCAGCTACCTGAACAGGACTTACGGCATGCCGGCCGACCAGGCGGGCGCGAAGGCGGCCCTCGTCGTCCTCGCCGGCGCGTTTGGCAGCGTGATCTGGGGCAACGTCGCCGACCGCGCCGGCCGGAGAGCCTTGACCAGCAAGCTTTATGTAATTGCGGCGCTCAGCCTCGTGTCGATGGCTACGCTTGTGATCGCCTTTGCCGCCCCTCGTTTGGGCATTGTCTCGACCGCAAACGCGCAGCTCGTTCTGGTCGTACTGGGCGCTTTTCTTGCCGCCTGCACGGTTGGCCCGGTCTCCGCCGTCGTCCTCAATGTGATGCACCCCTCAGTGCGCGCAACCGGAGCCTCCGTTCTGTCGCTGTTCCAGAACTTGCTCGGCCTCGCCGCCGGTCCGCTGATCGCCGGCGCTGCGTCCGACCATTGGGGGCTGGAGGCGACGATGGTTTGCATGCCGATGTTCTCCATCGTCGCTGCGGTCATGTTCATGCTGGCCGTCAAGACCTACGAAGACGACGTGAGACATGTTCGCGAGCAGATCGCCGCGCAGGATAAGGCGCGGAACGTCGCGAAGTCTTTGGGCGGGGAAAATTTCGCCAAAGCCGTCGTAAGCCATTGAATATTAAGCTGGATCGGTCAGAATGATCCGCGCTGCCGGAAATAATAAAAAATCGTTCAGGGTGGTAAAATGAAAAACAACACGGTTCCAAATGCTTGGGTCGCGGCGAATCTGCGCGCCGGTCTGCTATCGAGCGCCGCTTGCTCGGTGCTCCTGCTGATGATGCAGCAATCGCGCGCCGAGGAGTTCAAAGTCGGCGAATTCGACGTCAATTTTTCGGGGGCGGCAACCGCGGGCTCCGAATTCAGGACGGCGCCGCGCGATCCGGTGCTGATCTTTGCGCCAAACGGCAAGAAGATGGGCGTTCCCGCGACGGCGACGAGCGGCTCGAACCAGGACGACGGCAACCTGAACTATGGGCAGGGGCAGGCCGTTTCGAGCGTCGCCAAGGCCTATGCCACGATCGACGCGCATAACCAGAACTTCGGCGTCTTCGTGACCGCCAAGGTA
>NZ_JASHHX010000048.1 GCF_030056575.1 Rhodoblastus sp. 17X3
GACGTATTCCCGCACAAGACGTCGGTGATCTACAACGACCTGCGCTACAGTTGGGGGCAGACGGCGGAGCGGTGCCGGCGGCTGGCTTCTGCCCTGCAGAAGCGCGGGATCGTCAAGAACGACACCGTGGCGGTGATGCTGCCCAATATCCCGGCGATGTTCGAGGCGCATTTCGGCATTCCGATGGCCGGCGCCGTGCTCAACACCCTCAACACCCGCCTCGACGCCGAGGCCATCGCCTTCACGCTCGACCACGGCGAGGCGAAGATCCTGCTCACCGACCGCGAATATTCGAAGATCATCGCCAAGGCGCTCGAGCTGATGACCGGCCCCAAGCCCCTGGTCATCGACGTGGACGACCCGAGCTACACGGGCGGGGCCTTCCTCGGCGCGATCGAATATGAGGCCTTTCTGGCCGAGGGCGATCCGGCCTTCGAGCCCGCGCCGCTCGACGACGAATGGGACGCCATCGCGCTCAACTACACCTCCGGCACGACCGGCAATCCCAAGGGCGTGGTCTATCACCATCGCGGCGCCTATCTGAACGGCGTCAACAACATCGTCAGCTGGGGCATGCAGCCGCACGCGGTCTATCTGTGGACGCTGCCGATGTTCCATTGCAACGGCTGGTGCTTCCCCTGGACCATGGCGGCCAACGCCGGGGTCAATGTCTGCATCCGCCGCATCGACCCCAAGCAGATCTTCGCGCTGATCCGCGAGCACAAGGTGTCGCATTTCTGCGGCGCGCCGATCGTGCACGGCATGCTGATCAACGCCGATCCGGCCGATCAGGCCGGGATCGATCATCCGGTCTCGGCGCTGATCGCGGGCGCGGCGCCGCCGGCGGCGATCATCGAGGGCATGGAGAAGCTCGGCGTCTCGATCACCCATGTCTATGGCCTGACCGAGACCTATGGCCCGGCTTCGGTCTGCGCCAAGCAGGCGGAATGGGACAGCGAGCCGCTGGCCAAACGCGCCGAGCTGAACGGGCGCCAGGGCGTGCGCTCGCTGCTGCAGGAGGGCATCGACGTGCTCGACACGATGCACTTCAAGCCGGTTCCGCATGACGGCCAGACCATGGGCGAGATCGTGTTCCGCGGCAATATCGTGATGAAGGGCTATCTCAAGAACGAGCGCGCGACGGATGAGAGCTTCGCCGGCGGCTGGTTCCGCACCGGCGATCTCGCGGTGATCGACCCCGACGGCTATGTGAAGATCAAGGACCGCTCCAAGGACGTGATTATTTCGGGCGGCGAGAACATCTCCTCGATCGAGGTCGAGGACGTGCTGTACCGCCACAAGGACGTGCTGGCGGCCGCCGTGGTGGCGACGCCGGATGAGAAATGGGGCGAGGTTCCCTGCGCCTTCATCGAATTGCGCGAGGGGGCCGATCCGACGCAGGAAGAGTTCCTGGAGCATTGCCGCGCGCATCTGGCGCGCTTCAAGGTGCCCAAGCTCTTCATCTTCGGCCCGCTGCCCAAGACCTCCACCGGCAAGATCCAGAAATTCATCCTGCGCGAAAAAGCCCGCTCGGCTGAGGCCATCGGCTGA
>NZ_JASHHX010000049.1 GCF_030056575.1 Rhodoblastus sp. 17X3
CCGATTGTGTTCTCTAATGGGTAAAGGGTCGGCGGCTCAGTTTTGAGCGAATACGACGCTTTCGGGTGCCGGCGTTCTCTGCGTGCTCGTTTGGCACTTGATGGGGTAAGCTGGGTGTGAAGTGGCTTGGTTGAAATCGCAGTCGGTCTGCGACCGCATGCTACAAAATCGGCGCCGTCATTCACTCCCTCCCTCGGGCGTCGCTCCCGCTGGGGAGCTCGGTTCGGCCTCCTGTCTGGTCGCTGGCGACTGACTACGCCAGTTTGAACTCAGTGCCGTGTTTCAGCATCGCATGCATGATGATGGCGAGCCGTCGGGCGAGCGCAATCCGCGCTTTTCGCATGCTCGAGCGCTTGGCGATGGCGAAGGCCCAATCCTTGAGCTTCAGCGGCCCCTTGCAGCGCGTCAGCATCACGTTCGCGGCCTCATAGAGCAGCGTGCGCACACGCCTGTCGCCGCATTTGGAAATGCTGCCGGTATAGTCCACCTCGCCGGATTGGTAACGGCGGGGCACGAGGCCGAAATAGGCGCCTATATCGCGCGATCGTTTAAAGCGTTCGGGATCGTCGACCGCCGCCGCAAAAGCAAGCGCCGTCAACTGGCCGACGCCCGGAATGGTCATGAGACGCCGGCAAGCGTCGGACGCCTTCGTCATCTTCTTGATGTCGGCATCGATCGCGGTGATCGCCGCCATCACGGCTGACCGCGCCGCGATGAGGCCTTGCGTGGCGGCGGACAGGCCATCGACGCCGTCGCTTGCCTTCAGCGCTTGTTCAATGAAGGCGGGACTCAGAGAGCGGGGAAGCCGGACGCCAAACGCCACAGCCAGACCGCGGATCTGGTTCTCCAGCGTGACGCGCTGACCGACGAGCTTCTTGCGGGCGATAATCAGCGCGCGAATGGCGTGGGCGGCGAGAGACTTCACATGCACCGGCTTGAAGAAACCCGTGCGCGCCAGCTGCGCCAGGCCGCGCGCGTCATTGCGGTCGGTTTTGTGGGTCGCGAGCGACTTCAGAGCCTGATAGGCCTGCCGACTCTCGACGCAGATGACGGGCACGCCGCGCTGGATGAGCCCATGATAAAGCATCGGGGCCATCCGGCCGGTCTCGAATACGACCCGCTGACATGCCGGCGCCTCCATAAGCGCCGCGTCGATGTCAGCCGGTGTGGAAGCAACCCTGGTTTCGTGGATGACGACGCCGTCTCTGTCCACGACGCAGATGTGTGTCTCCTCCATCGAGACGTCCAGTCCGGCGTAATATTCCATGATCAGCCTCCTCTTTTTGTTCGGAAAGCCTATCGGATTCCGAAAAGGAGCCGCCAACCATTACCCGATGTTGAAAAACTCG
>NZ_JASHHX010000005.1 GCF_030056575.1 Rhodoblastus sp. 17X3
TTGTTCCCTGTTTTTCTTCGCGAATACGAATGAAGTTCGCGTCTGAGGCGGGCTTGCCCGGACGCTAGGCTTCCTGGCGACTGCGCCGTATCAAGGAACATGCCAACAATACGACTTTGGTAAGCCGTTGAATCAACGTGATCTTTATGGACTTTGTGGCAAAGGTCGCGCGAAATTTCGGCGGCTGTTTAAAACTTGTGCAGATAGCGCCAGATAGGCCATTCAAGCGCACAGGAATTAATCAAAGCTGCGCAAAATTCACAGACGGCTCGCGCTTCAGCCGGATCAAACCCTCCTGGGCGACGGAGGCGATCAGGGCGCCGCTGCGCGAATAAAGGGCGCCGCGGCCGAATCCCAGCGCGCCTGAGGCGCTGGGGCTATCCTGCACATAAAGCATCCATTCGTCGGCGCGGAACGGGCGATGCAGCCAGAGCGCATGATCGAGGCTGGCGGCCTGGATGTCTGGATGGAACACGGAACGGCCATGCGCGATCAGCGAGGTGTCGAGCAGGGTCATGTCCGAGAGATAGGCCAGCGCGGCGCGGTGGATCGCCGGGTCGTCCGGCAGAGCCGCCGAGGTCCGGACCCAGATTCTCTGCACCTCGTCCGACTGCGGCCCCCGCGCGACAAAGCGGCTCGGGTCGACCGGACGCATTTCGATTGGCCGCTCGCGCTCGAAATAGCGGCGCACGGGTTCGGGCATGAACTGCCCGAATCGGCCAATGAATTCGCTCTCGTCGGGCAACTCTTCCGGCGGCGGGGCGTCGGGCGGCGGGAAGGCGTGATCCAGATTGTCGGGCTCGGCGTTGTGAAAGGACGCGGCGAGCGTGAAAATGATCTTGCCGTGCTGGATCGCCTGGCAGCGCCGGGTCGCGAAGCTGCGTCCGTCGCGCAGATGCTCCACCTGATAAAGGATCGGCGCCGAAGGATCGCCGCCGAGCAGGAAGTAGGCGTGCAGCGAATGAGCGCTGGCGTGCTCGACCGTGCGCTGCGCCGCGACCAGCGCCTGCGCGATCACCAGGCCGCCGAACACGCGCTGCCAACCGACCTGCGGGCTGCGGCCCCTGAAGACGTTCTCCTCGATCTTCTCGAGGTCGAGAATATTCAGGAGGTCGGTGATCGCCTTGGACATTTTTGGACCGCGCAATTCGCATAACCGGGCCGCCGCGACGGGAGTCGCGGCGAATTGGTTTAGAATGGAACGCTTTTTCACGGCTCCGTCAAGCGAGCGGGCGAAGCCTCACGGATGGAGCGATTCGCCATGGAGGGCGAGGTCGAGGCCGAGGCGCTCGTCGTCGGGCGAAACGCGCAGGCCGACAAGGAGATCGACGATTTTCAGGGCGATCGCCGTGCCCGCGACGCACCATAAGGTGACGATCGCGACGCCGGCGGCCTGAACGGCCAATTGATGGGCGTTGCCTTCGAGGAGACCGGAAACGCCCGCCTGGCCGGCCGTGGCGCTGACCGACGCGGTCGCGAAGACGCCCGCGAGGAGCGTGCCGAGCACGCCGCCGACGCCGTGGACGCCGAAGACGTCAAGCGTATCGTCATAGCCCAGCCTGGCCTTCAGCGCCGTCGAGGTCCAGAAGCACACCCCGCCGGCAAGCGCGCCGATGATGATCCCGTGCCACGGCAAGACAAAACCGGACGCCGGGGTGATCGTGCCCAGTCCGGCGACGGCGCCGGAAATCAGGCCGAGGACGGACGGCCGGCCATTATGGACCCATTCCAGCCCCGACCACACCAGAGCGCCAGCGCAGGCCGAGAAATGCGTCGCAACGATCGCATAGATCGCCCGGGATCCGATTCCGAGCGCCGAGCCGCCATTGAATCCGAACCAGCCGACCCACAGCAGTCCGAGGCCGACAAAAGCCATCGACAGATCGAAGGGCGCAAGATTTTCACGGCGATATCCCATGCGCTGGCCAAGCATCAGGGCCGCGACGAGGCCGGCCACGCCGGCGTTGATATGCACGACCGTGCCGCCCGCGAAATCGATCAGGCCCCACTCGGCAAGAAAGCCGCCGCCCCAGACCCAATGGGCGCTGGGGATGTAAACTATGAACAGCCAGAGCGCGCAGAACAGGCAGAAGGCCGAAAATTTCATACGTTCGGCGGTCGCGCCGCCGACCAGCGCGCAAGTGATCACGGCAAAGGTCATCTGGTAGGCGCAAAACAGCATTTCGGGGATGGTCCCAGCCAGTTTGCTGACCGAATCCAGGCCGATCGGGGCAAGCATGGCGGCGGAGGCGTCGCCGATCAGCGGACCGGAGCCGCGGAAAGCAAGGCTATAGCCAAGCACGAGCCAGAGCAGCGAGACGATCGCCGTTGCAGCGAGGCTCTGGGCCATGGTGGCCAGGACGTTCTTCTTGCGGACCATGCCCGCGTAGAAAAGCGCAAGGCCGGGAAGGGTCATCAGCAGGACCAGCGCGGTCGCCACGACCATGAAAGCCGTGTCGGCGGCGTCGATTTTTGTCTCCGCCGCCAAGGCCGGGACTGCGAAAAGGCAGGTTGCGACGGCGCCGAGGCCGACGACGGGAAGGCGATTTGTCATGGGGCGATCCGCTGGAGGTTCCGATCGGAGGCAAGAGCCGGAGGAAATGCGCGCCGCCTCAGAGGGCGTCGTCATCGGTCTCGCCGGTGCGGATGCGCCAGGCTCGCTCGATCGGGCTGACGAAAATCTTGCCGTCGCCGATATGGCCGGTATTGGTCGCCGCGCGGATGGCGTCGACGACAGCGTCGACCTGCTCGTCTTTCACGACGATCTCGATCCGCGATTTGGGGAGGAAGCTCACGACATATTCGGCGCCGCGATAAATTTCGGTATGGCCTTTCTGGCGGCCATAGCCCTTCGCTTCGCAGGCGGTCATGCCGTCGACGCGCAACTCCATCAGCTTTTCGCGAACGTCGTCGAGCTTGAATGGTTTGATGATGGCGGTGACAATTTTCATGATAGCGGCCAGATGAAGGAATCACGTTCATTGCGTGGCTTCGTCTGTGCCATTTATGGGCATATTGCACAAGAGATCGCCATGACCGAAAAGCTCGGTCATTGGTCGAGGTCACATATGCTCATTTGCTATTCAGTTTATGCGACGCCTCTCGTTCACTCCTCGATCCGTCGCGCCTCTTCCGGCAGCATGATCGGGATGCCGTCGCGAATCGGATAGGCAAGATGGGCGGCGAGCGAGACCAGCTCATTGCGCTCGCGGTCGTAGCGCAAGCTGGTCTTGGTCAGCGGACAGACGAGGATTTCCAGCAGGCGCGGATCCACGACGGCGGTTTCGGCGGCGGAGGGCGTCGCGGCGGGCGAGTCGTTCATCTTGATATCCTATTGCAGCGGCCTGGCCGCCTTGGTGGCGCGGGAAAGCGCGATTTCGCCGAGCGCGAGCAGCAGCTCGGCGCGCGTCGCGAGGTCGGGCGCCTCCAACAGGGCCTGTTTCTCGGCGTGGTCGAACGGGCCGATCATGGCGAAGATCGCGATCATGTCGGCGTCCGGCATGGATTCGACGTCCTTGCGCGCGATTTCGAGTTGCAGCGCCTGGGCGAGGTCGAAGGCGACGGCGTTCAGATCGGTCCGCTGCTTCGCCGGGACGGTTTCTTCCGGCGCGAAATCTTCCTCGAAAACGCTGAAATCCACATTGGCCCTGCGATAGGGCTCGGCCGACTCCACTTCGGACAGGATGCGGAAGCGGGCGATGCCGCTGAGCACGACGAAATAGCGCCCGTCGCCCGTTTCCGACAGCTGGGTGATGCGTCCCGCCGCGCCGACTGGCCGCAGTTCGGCCTTTTCGCCGGGAGGCGCGTCCACGCCGGAGAGCGGCTGGACCATGCCGATGATCCGCTCGCCGCGCATCGCCTCGTCGAACATGGCGAGATAGCGCGGCTCGAAAATATTCAGCGGCAACTGCCCGCCCGGCAGCAGGATCGCCCCCGATAAGGGAAAGATCGGGATCGATTCCGGCAGGTCCGAAGGCCCGAGATAAGTCTTGTTCATCGCCATGGACGATCCAGTCATGAAAACAGGAGCGACGACAATTGCCGTCGGGCCGAACGCGTCGTCGGGTCGACCGGCCCCCAGCTGTCGAAAAACTGCAGCAGCAATTTCCGAGCCGAATCGTCGTTCCAGCTGCGTTCACGCTTGATGATGTTCAGCAGTTCCTGCGCGGCGCCGTCGCGACGGCCCGCCGCATTGAGCGCCACGGCGAGATCATAGCGGGCCTGATGGTCGGTGGGAACATTTTCGACGCGGGCCAGCAGATAGGCAAGATCGCCGACCGCGCCGGCCTGTTCCTGCAACGCCAGCGCGGCGCGCGCGGCGGCGACCGCCGGGACATTGGCGTGCTGGGCGGGAATGGCGTCGAGCAATTCCCTGGCCGCGGCCAAGGCCCCCTGCGCGATCCTGACGCGAGCGACGCCCGCAAGCGCGCCGGCGTGCTCCGGCTCGACGCCCAGGATTTGGGCGAAAACGGCTTCGGCCGCATCGGATTCTCCCGATTCGAGCAGCGCCTGCGCCTCGGCGAACAAGGCCTCGACATCGGGCCCCGCCGGTCCCAGCCAGCGGTCGATGAAAGCCCTGATCTCGCCTTCCGGCAGCGCGCCCATGAAGCCGTCGACCATCTGGCCGTTCTGGAACGCGACCACCGCGGGAATCGACTGGATGCCGAGCTTCTCGGCGATCTGGGGATATTTGTCGATGTCCATCTTGGCGAGGCGCACCCTGCCGCGCAGCGAGGCGACGACTTTTTCGAGAATCGGCGTCAATTGCTTGCACGGCCCACACCAGGGAGCCCAGAAATCGATCAGCACCAGGCGGCGCAGCGATTCCTCCATCACCTCGGCGCGGAAACCCTGCAGGGTCACGTCGATGATGTCCGCTCCCGCCGCGCCGTTCGAAGGGGAAAAGGGCTTTTGTTCCGCTGGCTGCATTGCGCGTCCTGTTCGTCCTGGCGCGGTCCCCCGGACCGCGTTTGACGGGTAAAATGGAGGTTCAAGGACTGTTTCGCAACCGTCCGCGCGTTTTCCGCACGGCAAGAAGGGCTTTTCCGGCCCGATGACAAATTCACGAAAAAACCCGCCAAAGCCCTGTTGCAATGTCCCGGGCTTTGCGGCATATAGCCCCCACGACGCGGTTGCGTCGTCCCACGGATGCGGGTGTAGCTCAGGGGTAGAGCACAACCTTGCCAAGGTTGGGGTCGAGGGTTCGAATCCCTTCGCCCGCTCCAAAATACCAGAAATCGTTGATTTCGCAGAATCCCGGCCGATCAGATCGGCCGGGATTGCGCGTTTTAAGCGCCTTTCCGTTCATGGTCGGAACCGTCCCATGTCCCGCCCCACCTGCATCATTGCGTGAAATCTGGAGCGTCGGCCGCCGCGTCCAGAACCTGCCAAGCCCCACAAAGCAGGCCGTGCGGCGGTTTTCGTTCAGGCCGCGCGCATTGGATTCCAACTTCCCAAAACAACACGAGCGCCGGCGGGGGGCGCCGGCGCTCGTATCGATGGGCCCGAGATCAATTCGGGCGCACATTCCTCATGCGTTCGTCGCCGCGGAAAAGTAAATGAACGGGTGTCCGTGCGGCGGGTCGACTGTCGAGGCCGCGAACTGGACGCTGCTGGCGAAGCTCCCGGCATTTTGCCCGAGCAAACCGAGATTGGCCGCGGGCGAACCGCCTTCAAGGAGCAGGGCCGCCACCGCGGCTGGGCCGCTTTGTGTCGATCCGGCGCCTCCGGCGACCGGCGGGTCGGTCATCACCAGGAACTGCGGCGCGGAACTAGCCGTTTCGCCCGTGGTCAGATTATTCGCGGTGATGATCAGATTGGCGACCGGCTGACCCGTTCCTGTATAGGTCGACGACAATGTGAGGTTGGAAATCGGCGCACCCGTCGTCCCGGTGGTCTCGGCGATGGTCCAGGTGAATGTGCCGTCCGCCTGTTTCGCGTTCGAGACGCTATAGCCGCTCGGCGCGCTGATGGTCTCGTAGGACGGCAGCCCCCTGATGACCACCGAAAGACGGTCGTCGCCATCGACGGGCGTCGCCGTGACGCCCAACGCCACCGACCCGCCCGCCGCAACAAGCAGCGCCGAATTGGCGAGGGTCAGAACTGGCGCTTCCGGCCCCTTGTCCTCGTCCACCGTCAAGGCGCGGGTCGCCTGCGCGGCCGCGTTTCCAGCGGCGTCGGAGACATTGGCCGTGACCGTATAGGCGCCGTCGGCGAGGGCGAGGGCCTGGGCGCCGGTGAGGGCAACCGACCATGCGTTGTTGGTGGGGACAGCGGCCGTATAGTTGCCGACCACCGCATTCGTGCGATCGATGAGCTTGACGCTAACCACCTGGCCGGTCTCCGCGCCGGAGGTCTTGCCGCTGATCGAGAAGCCGGCGGCGGCCTCGGTCCCACTGAGGATATCGTTTCCGGCGATCGTGCTGATGGTGACGGTCGGGGCGGTGGTGTCGATTTTCAGAGTTCCGGCCGGATTCCTGGCCGCGCCGCTCACCACGGCGGCGTTTCCGGCCAGATCCTTGATGCTGCCGCCGTTGACCTGAAGCGACGAGACCGTCAGATCGGACGTATTCTGCCCTGCCGCGACGACATAGGTGAAAGCCAGCGCTTTCGTGCCGGAGCCGCCCGCATAGGTCGCGACCCCGCCGTCGTTCAGCGCCAGAGTGGGCGCGCCTGCGACGAATACGCTCTCGCTGAAATTCACTGTCAACGTCACGGATTTGCCGGCGTTCAGATTCGCGGTGGCCGGGTTGGCGATGACGGAAGACACGGTCGGCGCCGCTGTGTCCAGCGTAGCGACGAAGATCGGCGACGGCGCCGAGACATGGCTCACGGCGTCGGTGGCGGTGGCGGTGAGATTGTTGACGCCCTGCGCCAGCGTGATGTTGCTCGCCGTGGTCCAATTGCCCCCGCCGTCGGCGGCGGCGGTCGCGACCAGAATCGCGCCATCGTAGAGGTTGACGGTGGCGTTGGCCTCGGCGGTTCCGCTGACTCCGACGGAGGCGACATTGGTAGTTCCGTCGGCCGCGCTTGTTCCATTATCGGGCGAGATGCCGGAAATAGCGGGGGCCGCGGGCGCTGTCGTGTCGAGCGTGGCGACGAAAATCGCGGAGGGCGCGGAGATATTGCCGGCAGCGTCGGTCGCCGTTGCCGTGAGATTGTTGACGCCCTGCGCCAGCGTGATGTTGCTCGCCGTGGTCCAATTGCCGCTTCCGTCGGCGGCGACCGTCACCACCAGGGTCGCGCCGTCATAGAGCGCGACGGTGCTGCCGGCCTCGGCGGTTCCACTGACGGCGACGGTGGCGGCCGAGGTGATCCCATCGGTCGCGCTCGTCCCCGTGTCCGGAGAGATCCCGGAAATGACCGGGAGGCCCGGCGCCGCCGTGTCCAGGCTTGCAACATAGGTCGCAGACGGCGCGGAGGCGTTGCCTGCGGCGTCCGTCGCCGTGGCGGTGAGGTTGTTGACGCCCTGCGCCAGCGTGATGTTGCTGGCAGTGCTCCAATTGCCCCCGCCATCGGCGGCGACGGTCGCGACCAGAATCGCGCCATCGTAGAGGTTGACGGTGGCGTTGGCCTCGGCGGTTCCGCCGACTGCGACGGAGGCGATATTGGTGAGGCCGTCGGCCGCGCTCGTCCCGCTGTCAGGCGATATGCCGGAAATGGCCGGGAGACTGGGCGCCGCCGTGTCGAGCGTGGCGACGAAAATCGCGGAGGGCGCGGAGACATTGTTCAAGGCGTCGGTCGCAGTCGCGGTGATGTTATTTACGCCCTCCGCCAGGGCGACGTTGCTCGAGGTCGCCCAAGCGCCGTTGGAGCCGGCGACCAGCGTCACCACCAGAATTCCGCCGTCATAGAGCTGGACGCTGCTGCCGGCCTCGGCGGATCCGCTGACCGCGACAGAGGCGACATTGGTGATCCCGTCGGACGCGCTCGTCCCGCTGTCGGGCGAGATCCCGGCGATGGACGGCTGAGCCGGCGGCGTCGTGTCGAGCGTCGCGACGAAGGCCCCTGAAGGCGCAGAGGCATTCCCCGCGGCGTCGGTTGCTGTGGCGGTGAGGGTATTGACGCCTTCCGCCAGAGTGATGTTGCTCGACGTCGTCCAGGCGCCGTTGGAATCGGCGACCAGCGTCGCAATCAGGGTCGCTCCGTCGTAAAGCTGGACCGTGCTGCCGGCCTCGGCGGTTCCGCTGACGGCGACAGACGCGATATTGGTGAGGCCGTCCGTCGCGCTCGCCCCGGCGTCGGGCGAGATCCCGGCGATGGACGGGGCGTCCGGAACATTGGTGTCGATGCGCAGGATCCCGGCGGGATTGGCGGCGGCGCCGTCCAGAATGGCCAGGTTTCCCGAGGCGTCCCTGATGTCGCCGCCGTCCGGCACGAGCCCCAGCACGGTCAGATCGAATGTATTTTGTCCTGGCGTGACGACATAGGTGAAGGCCAGCGCGTTCGTGCCGGAGCCACCCGCATAGGTCGCGATTCCGCCGTCGTTCAGCACCAGATAGGGCGACCCGGCGACAATGACGCTGTCGCTGAAATTCACCGTCAAGGTCACCGACTTGCCGGCGTTGAGACTGGCGTCGCCCGGATTGGCGACGACGGACGCGACAACCGGCCCGTTGCTGACCGTGAAAACATCGGCGTTCGAGAGTTGGCTTGCGCCGGCCGCGTTGGCCTCCGTCGCGGTGACGCTATGGCTGCCCCCCACGACCGGGGTCGAGAAGGTGAAGACCCAGCCGCCGTCGCTTCCGACCGTCGTCGTCCCGGCGGAAACGCCGTCGAGGAAGACATTGATGGTGTCGCCGCGATAGCCCGTTCCGGTGACCTGAAGCCCATTGCTGGGGGCAAGGCCGCCGATGCTCGGGGACGTGATGACGGGCGACGGCGGGTTCACGAGCACCCGCGCGGTCGCAGTGCCCCACCAGGCGCTCGATCCCGCCGGAATGCTGACTTTCGAAGGATCGTTGCTGAAGAATTCGTTGGAGATCCAGAAGGCGTTCGGGTCGTTGGGATCGACGACGACGGAAGAAGAAACGCCCCAGCGCTGCACGCCGGTCGTCGGATCGGCGCCGCCCAGCGGGTTGTTGGCGACCGGGGCCGAACTCGCCTGAAACAGCACCGGCGCGCCGAAGTCCTCGTTGCGCCCGGCGACGATGTAATAATCGGCTGGATAGATCGACGCGCCGGAAGCGGTGAAATTGATCAGCACGTCGCCGGCGCCATTGACGGCGATGGACGCGTTGAAGAGCGCGACGTCCGAACTGAAGCCGAGCGACGTGGCGGAAATGTCGCCGCCCTGGACCAGGACAGGCTGGGTCACGCCATCCGTGGCGTTGGTGACGTCGAGCTGGAACCATTCGAGTTGCGGCTGCGTCGCGCCCGCGGGCATGACCAGGCTGACGCCATAGACGTAATTATGGCCGTCGATCGAAGCATAGGCGAGACTCTTGATGGTTCCGCCGCCGGCGTTGATCGTCGCGCTCGTCCCGGCCTGGGCCACGACGAAATCATTGCCGCCGCTCCCCTGGTCGCTGTTGCCGAGCGCGAAATTCTGCATCGGGGTGAAGGCGCCGGAGTTGGCGTCATAGGTCTGGTAATTGAGATAGGTCTGCGAACCATTGGAATAGGAGGCGATCAGAAAGGTGGCGCCATCGCCGCCCGAGATGGAACTGAAATGGCCGTTGTTGAGATTGGTGAGCGTATTGACGCCCGGCGAGGCGGTGGTGATTGTCGCGCCATTGACGACATCGGAAAGCGGAACGACGAAGGTCTTCGTGCCGCCGCTGACCTGCGCCGTGATAACGACATTGGAGCCGTCGACCGAAAGGCCGGGCATGTCCGTGGAGCTCGATCCCGTCGCCAGCGTGGAGACGCTCCAGCCAAGGTCGGGATTGGTGGTGGTCGCGATGTCGATATCGATATTGTTGGTGGAGACGTAATAGACGAGCGCGATCCCGACATAGAGGCCCGAGGCGCTGTCATAGGTGAAACGCGTGTCCAGCAAGGATTTGACGTCGCTCGCGTTCGGGGCCGAGGCGAAGACGGAATAGAGGCTCTGCGTCTTCGTCACATTGGTCGACAGATTGGTCCATTGGAGACGCGACGTCTCGCTCGTCACCACGAAATCCGTTCCCGCGGCCAAGGCGTTTTGCGGGGGCCAGTTGGTCGAGTCGGTAATGCCGGGAATCTGGTTGGTGACCAGGGACGAAGCCACCATCGGCGTGGCGGAATAGAAATCCAGGATCGGCGCTGTCCCGGTTTCGCCGATCGGCGCCAGGCCATAGAGGTCCAGGATCGTCGCCAGCAGCGCATATTGATTGGCGGCCTGGTTGTTGAGAACGCCGGCCGGAACGCCCGCCCCGAGGACAATGGTCGCGATCTGGTTCGGGTAGCTGCCATCGCTGCCTTCGTCGAAAGTGATGACCAGCAAGGAATTATTCGCCTGCGCCCAAGCGGCATAGGCCATCATGTTGACGAGCCACGCATCGCCGGAGGCGACCGTATTCGTCATGTTGTTCAGGTCGCTCGGCGTGACGAAGGAAACGGTCGGAAGCGCGTCGAAACCGGCCGCGGTGGTCGGGAAAGCCGAGAAGGGCAGCCCGACGCCCGCGGAACTGTCGAATTCCTGCCAGGGCATGTGCCAGGGCGCCGCGCCGGACTCGGCATAGCCCGCGAAGGTCAGTCCGGCATTGGCCAGGCTGCTCGCCAGCGTCGGGACATAGCTCGGGTAAGTCGAAGGCACGGTGTCGTCGGTCACGCCCTGCGTCGAACCGGAAAAGAGCGCGAAATAATTCGGCTGGCTCGGATGGGCGACCGCGTTGAAATTGGTGAACAGCATGCCCATCGAGGCGAGCAGGTTCAGATTGGGCGCCTGTGGATTGCCGATGACCTGGGAAAAGCCCTTGTTTTCAAGGTTGAGGACGACAATGTGGCTCGGCGCGGCAGTCATGATGGCGCTCCCTGTGACTTGTCACGGCGCGTTGGCGTTGCGTGGATGATTGCGCCGTTCCGAACCTGGCCTGAGCCTCTCATTCGGGCGCGCGAATAAGGCTTATTCGGCGAAAAATCCTGCGGAAGCGGTACGCCCCGCTACGCCTTTGGGCTGCGCGGATTATTCGCCATGAGGTTCGGCGCGCGTGCGCGACGGCGCCCGGCTCATTCGCCATTATGGCGCTTGAGCACCTCCAGCAGGGGAGCAGAGGTCGCCAGCGCCTTGTCAGATTTCTGCGTTCCCCAGGAATAGGCGTAGTCGAACACGGGATGCGCGATCCATTCGCGCCAAAGGTCCAGAATGCGGCGCAATTCTTCGGCGTTCGGCAGGCGGTAGCCGCCCCCTTCCGATCGCCATTCGCCTCCGCCGAACGTCTGGTAAATGGGCACGACCTGCGCATCGGATATTCCGATCCGCCGGCCCGCCTCGACGAAGCGGCCGATCATGGCGAAATCGCATTCCCGCCAGTCGCGGCGGCACGGATAAGGCGCGATTCCGAACAGGTCGACATGACTGTTGTCGGGACGCAGCGCGGCGTCAAAAGCCGGCGCGGCGGAGGTCCCGACATTCATCAGGGCGATGAAGGTCACGACTCCCGCGCGGCGCGCGTGGATCCAGTCGGACTCCGCGCGCAGGCCCTCTGCCGGGCAAGGCCGCCGCCAGCGCCCCGACGGATCGGGATCGTCCATCAAATAGAAGCCGAACAATTTTGGATGATCGATGACGGACTCGACCAGCCCGCGAAAGCGCGCGTCGGCGCCGTCGCAACTGCCGACCCACATCAGCCCCATCACGTCGCGGGGCAATGAGTCCAGAACCTCGGCGCTCGAGACATCCGCCAGATTAAAGCCAAAGTCGCGCGGGACAAAACGGCCTCCCGGATCGAAATTGCCGTTCACCGCGAAATGGCGCGGCGCTTTCACGGCGTCGTCCGCGGCGGCGTCCCACGAGCCCAGCGCCGTCGGGGCGATCAACAGGATTGCGCCGAGCCAGATTTTTCGCCAGCGCAACCCCATGACGCCCTCCTGCCGCGGGCGAGGTTTCCCTCGCGCGAAGATTCGTTCCCTGCCGCTCGATGCGAAGAAAAAGGCGGCGGTCATCCCGCTCCGACGGCGACCTCGTTCAATTGCGCGACGATGGCGCGCTCCGCCTGACGGACATTGTCGTCGAGCGATTCGCCATCGGCCGAGCTGAGAGCCAGAACCGGCCGCCCGCGCCGGCCGAGCAGTCCGTCGATCCGCCGCGCCAGCGCCGCCTGTTCCGGCGCCTCGACGCGCCTTTCCTCGAACAGTCGGCCCACGCGGCCGACCAGTTCCATGCGCCGGCTGATCCGGGACTCGATATCCTTGACGGGCGCTTCGACGCGAATGGCCAGATCGGAATGCGGAACGACGTCGAGCAGGCCGCCGATCGTCGCATCGTCAATGCCCGGCTGCACCTCGGCGATCGAAGCGATAGCCTGGATATAGGCCTGATCGAAAATCCAGGTCTTTCGACTCCGGGCCGCCTGGGTCCAGGCGTTGGAAAGCCGCGCCAGATATTGCCGCATGCGAAGCGCACGGAAAATCTCGCCCTGAGGCAAGGCCTGCGTCAATTCGCTGACTACGCGCCCGGAGCCGCCGGCGCCCGGATTCTTCGCGACATGGAACATCAGTTCGCAGGCTGGCGCCACCAGCCGTCGAAAGGCGTCGGAAAAGGGCTGCGGCTGGGGCGCCCCCGCGCTGGAAGTCTCGCCGGGCCGCGCGCTGAGCCTGAGCATGACCGGATAGCCTGCCGCGCGGAGGTGATTGGCGAGGCTGATCGCAAGGGTCGTCTTGCCGGAACCCGGCGGGCCAAAAAATTCGAGGATCAACGCCGCCTCCACTCGCAACACGCTCTACTCACAACACGTCCCACACGGCCTGCTTGACCTTGCGGGTTACATCTTCCAGCGGCGCTCTCGCGTCGATGCAGACAATTTTCGCGCCCGGAAACTGTAGCCGCTCCAGACTGGCCAGGCGCTCCACAATCAGCGCCGGATTCATGTCCGGCTCACGCCGCTGGACGGTTTCAGGACCGACCTGGAGCTTGACGACCAGATCGGGCGGCGCGCGATGCGCCCGCATATAGATCGCCTGTTCGAACCGACGGAGCCAGTCGGGCGCTAAGGGCAGCCGGTAGAGCAGCGGGCCGTCGTTGAAATTCTCGATTTCGTTCTGCGGGTAGCGGTCGGTGACGACAATGAAGCCGCGCCGCGCAGCACGCTGGATGGTGATCAGCTTGTGCCGCTTGTCGAGCGCCACGGCCATCGCCCAGACGGCGAACAACGCCGAATAGACAGGCCCCGGCGGTCGGTCGGAAATTTTGCCGTGCGACGCGCCTTTCGGCTTGGTCTTGATGAAGCGGGCGATCACTCCGGCAAGGGCCTTGAACGGCGCCAGGACCAGCGAAGGCGCCCCGTCGCCGGTGCCGAAATAGACCCTGACGACATCGATTTCCGGTCCGAGCCACTTGCGGATCATCGTCGCCGCCGTGCTCTTGCCCGAGCCGTCCACGCCGACGAAGGCGATCACGAGCCCGCCGCCCGGCGCGCGCCGTCCCCAGATGCGGGGCGTTTGCAGATGGCGCCGGTTGAAGGCCCCGAACAGAAAAGCCAACGTCCGCGCCGCGCCGACCAGCGCCGCCTCGACGCCGCCGCAACGGCGCTGCAACGACAACGCGCCGGCGACTTCCCGGCGCAAACCGGCGGATGCGCCCATCGGATCGTCAATGATCGCGCGGACGACCCGCCCGGCGAGATCGGCGTCGAAAATTTCCTCGGCGGCGCAGCGCAAGGCGACGCTGTCAATCAGCGGCGCAAGCTCGGCGAAATCCTTGCGGAATTTTTCGTCGATCTGCTCGCGGCGCGCAATCTGGACCGGATCGAGGCGGCTGAATTCAAGCTGGCCGCGCACGAACAACAGCAGCGCCGCATCTTCCGGGGCGAGCACGCGCGGATTGCGGCCGGGCAGGAGGCGGCTGCGCTCCAGAAAAGCCGTCTCGCTCGGCAGGCGGGCGTTCTTGAACAGGGACGGACCCAGGATCAGCCGGAAATGGACATGGGCGTGCAGCAAAACCCCGCTGGCCTGATCGAAGCCAAGGAAGCTCGTCATCGCCGGGTCGTCCCGGCCCGGCCCGTCGGGCGCCAGCTTGAAGCCGCAATCGACGAGGATTTGCAGAGCCTGCTGGCGATCGCCCCGCGCAATCAGCAAATCGAGGTCGGAGCGTCCGGCGTAGGCGTCGGGCAGACGAGTCGGGCTCTTCCAGCTGCACCAGGCGAGACCGGCGTGCTCGAAAGCCTCAAACAGGCGCGCGTAAAGCGGCGGCGGCGCGGGTCGATCGCTTTCGACCCCATGAGCCGGCATGGCCATTGAAACATTCATTCCGCCGCCCCCCCGATCACGATATGGCGCTCCGCGGGCTTGGACTGGCCTTTGTCTTCCGGCCTGGCCTCCGTCGTGTTCTCCGCCGTTGGCCTGGCCAGCGAGACAATCCACTCCTGGCCGTCCGGCAAGCGCCGGGCCTCCCCTTTGGGCGCAGGCAGCCGAGCGCGGAGCGATCCCATGCGAAGCGCGGTAAGCTTCGAGAACTGGGCTTCCCAATTTCCGAAGCCGCTGGCGGACGGCGCTTCCGCGTCCGTCAGCGCAAAAAAAACCTTGCGGCGCGGACGGCCGGAGCGCGACGCCTCCCCCGAGGCCGAGACCTCCCGCAGCGATGTTGCGACGTCCCGATATTCCGTCGCTCCCGCCGCGACATTGAGGACGACGGAATCCGCCAGCCTGACCATCACCCGCGCCGCCGGCGACGCCGAGGTCGACGGAGCCGCCAGCACGATCCAGTCGTAGCAGCGGCGCATGTCCTGAAGCGTCCGGGCCAGCGCGCCTGAAGCCGCCTGCGCAAGCAGGTCGGCGCGATCGGCGGCCAGCAGGCAGAAATGGATCTGCGCGCCGCCGAGCCGCGCCGCATCGGCGGCCTCGGCATATTGCGCCGCCATTGAATCATCGTCGGCCACCGCGAGCAGCACGCTCTTCATGCGCGACGCCGCCAGGGCCAGATCAAAGGCGAGATCGTTCGGCCTCGATCCGCCCGCCGAGGCGACCACGACCGTCTGTTTGGCCTTGGCGCCGGGAGCAAGGAAGATATTGACGGCCATCTCCTCGATCGCCGCGTCGTAATCCGCTGCGTTCCTTTGCGACGAATTCATTTTTCCCGCCTGATACAGCTTCGGCGGCGCCGATCCGGCGACCGGATAGGGGAATATCCGGCGCAGATCGCCTATGCTGCGGACGCGACGATCAAGGCGTCCGAGCAGCAGCGCCAGCGCGACGCCAAACAGGGCGGAGGCGATGATCGCCGGAACGATGATGAGGATCGGGCGCGCGGAGCTGGGCTGCTCCGGCGGGCGGGCCAGGGCGTAAACCTTGATAGGCGGCGACAGCGCCAGAATCTGCCGGCGATTGGCGGCCTGACGCTGCGCAAGAGTCTGGTTCAGCCTTTCCGCGTCAAGCTCCTGCTGGATTTCGGCGACGCGGGCGTCCGCCTTGCTCACGGCGGCGGCGTCAGCGTCCGGGCTTGCATCCAGTTCCTTTCGATCGGCCAGGGCCTGCCGATATTTGCCTTCGAGCTCGTCGATCCGGCGCATTTGCCGCGCCGCCGCTTCCGCCGCCGTCGAGGCGTCGGGTGAGAGGCTTTCATCGACATAGGCCTGCGCGATTTCATTGGCCACGCGCGCCGCCACCTCGGGCGACCGGGCGGTGAAATTGACGGAGATCAGATGGGAGCGCAATTCCTGCATCACCTTGAGGTGACGCTCGATGTCCAATGCGCTCTTGAAGCGACCCCTCAACAGCTCGTCATTGTCCATTTCCGCCAGCGCGCGGTCGAGATTCGACCGCGAGGTCAGCATGGCGATATGCGTGTCAATGGCGCCGTCGTCGGCGCGGCGCGCGCTTTCGGCGGTCTCGCTGTCGCTGTAGATGAGCAGCGCCTTGGCGGTGTAGCGCGGCATTAGAACCAGCGCCGAGAAAATGGCGAGCGCCGCGCCGACGCCGATGCAGGTCAGCACGAGCTTCCTGCGCTCGAACAGGGTTTGAATCATGCCGGTGAAATCCGGCCCCGCGCCATCGCCCGACGGGCCGTCGTCGCGCTCGGGCGGCTCGGCCCTGACTGGCGCAATGGCCGCAATCCGGTTTGGCCCGGACGATATCTTGAGTCGCCTTGTCATGCTTCCATCCTCGCGCGCAGAGCAGACGTCAAATAAGGTCCGGCCGTCCGGCGAAGGACGTTTTCAGGTTGCGCCGACCGCGCGCCGACGAGAGCGCCGCAAACCAGAAACCAGACGAAGGGATGCCGAAAAACGACATGGAAACTGCCGAAGGCGTTGATGGCGAGCAAGGCCGCCAGCATGCCGTCGGCGCCAACGCGCCAGGCGCGCCAGAGCCCCAGGCCGACGATCAGGAGATAGTCGCAGACCGCGAGGAGGCCGCCTTGCACGAAGAGTTCGAGCAGGGTGTTATGCGCTTCGAAATTGGGGGCCAGCCCCGCCGTGGGATGCTGCATGTTCATGGGCTCGTTGCCCGAGCGTCGGCCAGCCAGAACGATATTGGGAATTTCCAGATGCGGCCCCGGACCGAGGCCGAGCAGCCATGAATCGGCGCCGCGTTGCAGAGCCTGTTTCCAGAGCTCGATGCGGACGGAGGAATCCTCCAGTTCGTTCCGGCTGTCGCGCGCGAGGCCGCTGGCGTCGGGCAGAAGATTGCCTCCCTCACTGATCACCGGCAGCGTGACCAACGCGATATAGACAACCAGCGCGCCGGCCGCTGCGCTGAAGGAAAGCGCCGGAATTTGCTGGTGCTCGAGCCGCAGCAGCCAGCGCGACGCCTTGGCCATCAGGAAAAAACCGAGGCCCCCGACGGCGACAATGACATAGGCGTTGCTCTTGGCCTGCCAGCCCCCGACGATGGCCAGGGCGCAGCAGAAGATCGCGAGCGAGCGGCGCGAGCCGGATTCGACATCGGCGAGATGCAGCGAGAGAAAGGCGATCAGCAGGCAGAGCAGCGCAAACTGGTTGGGGTTCGAGGTCCAGCCGCGCATCCGGTCCCAGTACCATGGGTCGATTTCCGTCAGGACAAACAGGCCGGCGGCGTTGGCGAGCTGAAAGGCCAGCAGGACGCTGCCCGAAATCGTGATCGCCCATTGCACCCGCCTCATGCGCTGCGCGGCGGCGGGGCCAAGCGTCAGCAAAAGGCAGATCACAGCCACCAGGCCGTCCGCGACGACGTCATGCAACCCGAGCGAGCCGTCGAAATGAACGCCCGACGCAATGGTGCGCATCATCCCGAGGCAGAGAGCGAAGGCGAAGATCGCCCAGAAAGCCGAAATCTCCAGGCTGGCCCGGGTCACTGCCCATTCCGACCGGATGAATTTGCGCGCCAGCGTTCCGGCGATCCAGGAGGCCAGCAGGATTTCGCCCGGCCCGGCAAAGGACGTCTCCGACCGGAACTGCGTCGTCATCGCCAGCTGCATGCCGAGCGCGAGCGTCCAGTCCAAAATCCGATCGAAGCGTGAGACGGGCATGAGGTTGAACTTTCCCTGTCGTCGGCGCGGCCGCAGCTTCTATTCAGCGGCCTGACCCAACGTCGGCCCCGACGCTCCGGGCGGCTCCGCGAGCGCGCGCCGCAGACGCGCCCTCGTCATCAGGCGCTCGTAAAGCGCGGCGTGGCGGTCGACGACATTGTCCAGGCTGAAGGTTCGCCGGATGAGCGCCGGTCCGCGCGCGCCCATTGCGGACGCTGCTTCACGGTCGTCGAGCATCGCGATCACGCGGTCGGCCAGGGCGCGCGGATCGCGCAATGGCGTCAGCAGGCCGCTCCATTTGTCTTCGATCACTTCCCGGCATCCGGGAATGTCGGACGCGACGATCGGCAGGCCGGCCAGCGCCGCCTCCATCACGGCGCGCGGCACGCCTTCGGCATATTCCGTCGGGAAGGCGAAGATATCGGCCATGGCCAGAAGCGACGGCACGTCGCTGCGCGAGCCCGGCGCGACGACATAGCCGGCGTGGCGTTCGAATTCCTCGGCGCGCATGGCGAAGGGACCTTCGCCCTCGCGCGGGCCGACGATCAGGAATTTGACGTCCGGGTGAGTGGCGTGAACCAGCTCCGCCGCCTGAAGCAGCGCGGGAATTCCCTTCTGGCGAGTCACACGGGTCGCCGTGATGACGACCGGGGAGTCGCCCAGCCCCAGCTCCTTGCGCAAGGCCTCGCGCGAGGGGCCCTCGGCGCGGGCGCGCTCGAACCCTTCGACGTCGATTCCCGCACCGGGGATGATTTCCGGCTCGCTGTCGCCCAGCAGGTGATTGTCGGCGAAGAATTTGAAATCGCCATTATGCTCGAACACCGTCGCGCTGGCCGCCTTCGCCGCCCGCCGCTGCAGAGGGTGATAGAGGCAGCGCAGCGCCAGGGCGCTCGCCGAGCGCGACGAATAGATCCAGCCGCGTCCATTGATGGTCCGCACGAGGATCGTACGCAGGTCGCGGGGCGCCGCCAGCGCGACCATCACGCTGAGCTTGCTGTCGAAACAATGCGCGACATCGGCGTCCACGCTGGTCAGGAGCTGCGACAATTCCCGCATGCTGCCGATATCGCGGAGCGGCGAGACGAAGCGCCCGAAATGGATTGGCCTGAACGGCACGCCCGCTTCGGCGAAGGGCCTGGGATCGCCGCTGGCCGCCGCCGTCACGCGATAGCCTTTCGCCTTCAGAGCGAGCATGAAGGGAAGCCGCATGAAATGATCTTCGCCGCCGATGAAAAGCAGATGTGCGGACACGGGGCTTCCCTTCCATTTTCCTTGGCGCAATGCGCCCTTCCTCGAAAAAATGCTCGGCCCGAAGCGGCGCGGGGTCAATCTTCCCCTTGGCTTGCGCGGCGCCAAATGGACGGAGACGAAACAGCCCAGCTATCGCCAAAGGAGGATGCCGCTACGCCTTAAGAAGTAGCCGCCGGGGCCGCGCCTTCGAGGGCTTCGGCCTCGCGCTTCGCCAGCCGCGACTTGAATCCCGCCCAGACCAAAGCCAGTCCGGCCAGCGTGCCGCTCGCGCCCGCCGCCGACATCAGCCAGATCGTCGCGAGCGCGCCCATGTCCATTCGGGCGCCGAAGAAAATCGCGCCGAAGACCAGCGCGCAGGTGCTCAGTTCGGCCGTGAAGCGCATGATCTGGAAGCGATAGATCGAAGTGATCTCGACGAAGGGCGCGGCAAGCGCCTGCGCAGCGGCGAAGATGGAAAAGGCGAAGCAGATCTGCCCGGTCGCCGCCCATTTGGCGCCGAGCAGCGGGCCGGCGAAGGATGGAGCCAGCGCGCCGAACGCGAGGATAGGCAGGCAGACGAAAATCACGCTGACCAGGAGGATCTTGCCCGCGAGCGCCTTGACGGCCCGCGTCCCCGCGCCGCCGCAGACCTCGGAGGTGAATATATGGCCGAGCGACAGCGAGATGACCGCGACGGGCGCCAGCACCAGCCGGTAGGCCATGCCGACCAGTCCGGCGATCTCCGCGCCAAACAGAGAACCGAGCAGGATCGGCGGCGCGTTGGCGACCATTTGCGAGGCCACATGGGCCGGCATGACGTAAAGCGGAAAGCGCCGGTTCTCGCCGGCGTTGCGCGTGAGTTGCGACAGCGGCGGGCAGAAGACTTCCCTGACCTCGGAAGCGCGCAAGGTGCGCAGGAGGATGAAGCTGGAATAGAGAACATGACTGATCAGATGGGCGGCAATGAGCGAAACGGCGGAACCGCCGGCAAGGCCCGCCGCGAGTTGCAGCGCCGTCATCGTCGCGGGCTGCACGAAACGCGCGAGCGCCAAAGTCTTCATGGCGTTGCACCGCACCGCCCAGGCGGACGTCGCGGCCCAAAGCCCCGCCAGCAGCACGCCGAGCGGCGTCAGCAGGCCAAGCGTGGCCGAAGCCGGCGCCAGGGCGCCCGGCAATCGCGCGCCGAACAGGCTCAGGGCGGCGGCGGCGCAGAGCGACAGGACAAGGATCGTGGCCATCGCAAGGGCCAGGATCGGCCGCGCATGTTCCCGGGACGCAGCGCCGTAAAGCGCCGAGTCGAACTTCAGCCCGGCGATGGGGCCGCAAATATTGGCGATGGAGAGATAGATCGTGAACAGGCCGAAATCTGCGGGCGTGAATTGGCGCGACAGCAGCGGCAGCGCCAGGACGAAGGTCAGCTGGCCCATAGCGGTCATGCCCGACAGGCCTGCCGCCTTGCGCGCCAGCGGACCGAAGCGCGCGAAAAGGTCTCGACGGGCGATCAGCCGCATCGGATGAAATTCGCTTGCTCTCATTTGATGAGAAGCCCCAATCGATCGCCCGATTGCGCGGGCGCCTTCGCATCGGCCGGCGCCGGCGGCGGCGCGTGGCGCGCCGTCAGGGCGCCCAGCGTCATGAAGATGATCTTCAGGTCGGCGCGCAGCCCGATCTCGTCCAGATAGTCGCGGCAGAGTTTGAATTTCATCGGCATCAGCGTTTCGCGGTAGAAGCGCGCGGGATCGCTCGCGCCATCCAGAAGCGCGCCCTCGTCGCGCAGGACGATCGAGGCGTAATCGGTGACGCCGGGGCGGACCGAAAGCAGGATCTCGCGCTGCTCCGGCGTGTAATGCGTCATGAGGTCCGGCGTTTCCGGCCTCGGCCCGACCAGCGACATGTCGCCGACCAGCACGTTGAGCAATTGCGGAAGCTCATCGAATTTGGCGGCGCGCAGCCAGGAGCCGACCCGTGTGATGCGGGCGTCGCCATTGGCGGTGAAATTGGGGCCTGCGCCTTCTGCGTCCGCGCGCATGGTGCGGAATTTCATGATGCGGAATGGAACGCCATGGCGTCCAACGCGGGTCTGCCGGAAGAACACCGGGCCGGAACTGTCGCATTTGATCGCCGCCGCGATCGCCGCGAACAGCGGGAGGCACAGGGCGAGACCACACGAGGCGGCGCAGATGTCGAACAGGCGCTTCAGCGCCATGGCGCGCCGGGGCGGCGGCGCAAGCGCCGGCGAGGGTGGGCGTTCGCCCACTTCCGAATCGAGAGCTGCGTCCATGGCGTGTCACCCAAGTTCGTCGTGCAAGAGCGAAATGACCTGATCGGCTTCGTCCCGGGTCATTGCGGGAAACAGCGGCAAGGTCATGGCGCCCTCAAAATAGCGATCGGCGTTGGGAAATTCACCGGCTGCGCCCGGCCGCGCGCGCCAGAAACTCATCTGGTGCAGCGGGCGGTAATGAACGGAGACGCCGATGCCGGCGTCGCCGAAACGGCCGATCAGTTCGTCTCGGCTGCGGCGCGCGTCGGCGTGGACGCGGATCGGAAACAGATGCCAGGAATGCAATCCGTTGCCCGGAGCGAGTGGCGGCAGGTCAATCGGCAAGCCCGCCAGCGACTGCAGATAATATTCGGCGACGGCCTGCCGGCCCTGCTGAAATTCATGGGCGCGGCGAAGCTGCTCGACGCCGATGGCGGCGGCCAGATCGGTGAGGTTATATTTAAAGCCGGGCGCGACGATGTCATAGGACCAGCTGGCGCCGACGCGGCTGAAACGGTCGAATGCGTCACGGTCCAGCCCATGGGTGCGCATGATGCGCGCCCGCCGCGCAATCTCGGGATTGCGGGTCACCAGCATGCCGCCTTCGCCGGTGGTGATCGTCTTGTTGGCGTAGAAGCTGAACACGCAGGCGTCGGTGTCCCAGGCGCCGATCAGCCGCCCATGCCGGTGCGCGGGCAGGGCGTGCGCGGCGTCCTCGATGACTTTCAGTCCATGTTCGCGCGCGAAAGCGCCGATGGCGTCGAGATCGCAGGGCCAGCCGCCGAAATGAACCGGCACGATCGCCTTGCAGCGCGGCGTCAGCCTGCGCGCCGCATCGGCGAGATCGATGGTCAGGGTGACCGGATCGACGTCGACCAGCACCGGCTCCGCGCCGAGATGCTGGAACACCGCCGCGGAAGCGGTGAAGGTGAGCGTCGGGACGAGGACTTCGTCGCCCGGCCCGATTCCGCAGGCCTCCGCCGCCAGATGCAGGCCCGCGGTCGCCGAATTGACTGCGATGGCCTCGACGCCGCCGCCGAGGAATTCCGCGAAGTTCCGCTCGAACTCCTGGCATTTCCGGCCCGTGGTCAGCCAGCCGGAACGCAGGACTTCGATGGCGGCCTGGACCTCGTTTTCACCGATCGACGGACGGAAGAAAGGTACGGACATGCGGGCGCCTCGAAATTGCTTTACCTGATGCAGATTGCGAGTTTCCCGGCGCGGGCGTTAGTTCGCTTTCAGGCGGCGGCGACCGCCTTTTGTTGCGCAACTACGCCTTTGGGGCGCCCGGGCATCCGCAAAGTGGGCGGAACGACAACCCTTTGCGACTATATTTTTTCAAGCGCTGCGGCTCCTATCATTGATTTCGCTGTTCGAGCTCGAACGCATGCTTTTTTCGCCGGGCTTCGCCCGTCCGACCTGAGGATGCGTCTTCACCCCGAACAGATCAAGGGCCCCAAGGCCAGATCGTTAGCCAGATCCTGGGGCGGCCCAGATTGCATCCGGAGATTACGCAATGTCTTCACGTCGTCTTTCCGATCTTCGTCTGGCGGATGGGTCCCGCGTGATCAGAACGCCCGGCCAGAACGCGGTGACGCCGTTCTCCGGCGAAAAAGATGTTTCGAATTACAGGTCCAGCATTTCCGGAAGGCGGGTGCTGGTGACAGGGGCCGGCGGCTCGATCGGCTCGGAGCTTGTCGCGCAGATCGCCATGCTCGGTCCCGCCCATCTTGTTCTCGTCGAAGCCTGCGAATATAATCTTTATCAGATCGGGCAGACGATCGAACGGCTCAAGCCCACATTTGGCTGGACCGCCAACATTTGCGACATCCGCGACGAAGACGCCGTGCGCAGCCTGTTCGTGCGGGAGAAGCCCGAGATCGTCTTCCACGCCGCCGCGCTGAAGCACGTGCCGCTGCTGGAAGACCAGAACGTCATCGAGGCGGCGCGCACCAATGTGCTTGGGACCAAGATCGTTCTCGATCTCTGCTGCGCCTTCGGCGCCGATTTCGTCATGATCTCGACCGACAAGGCGGTCAATCCCTCATCCTGCATGGGCCTGACCAAGCGGGTCGCGGAAGTCTATGTCCATGACCGCGCAAAACGCTTCACCGGCATCCGCGCCAGCCTCGTGCGCTTCGGCAATGTGCTCGGCTCGTCGGGTTCCGTGGCGCCCTTGTTCCAGAAGCAGATCGAGGCGGGCGGCCCGGTCACGGTCACCCATCCGAAGATGACCCGCTACCTGATGACCATCGATCAGGCCGTCCGGCTCACGCTGGCGGCGTCAAGTCTGCCGCAGCAGGGCTTTTCGCTCTATGTGCTCGATATGGGACGCCCCGTCCGCATCGTCGACATGGCGATCGAAATGATCAAGCGAGCAGGCCTGCGCCCGTTCCTGGACATCGACATCCAGTTCGTCGGCGTTCGTCCGGGGGAAAAGCTGCACGAGGAATTGAGCTATGGCTGGGAGGAGCTGCTTCCTACGGCGATCAAGGGCGTCCGCTCCGCCAAGCCCCGTTTCGATCCCGAGCCGAAACTACATCTGATCGACACCCTGCTCGCGGCGGCGAACGCGCGGGACGCCAAAAGCGTCAAGCAGGCCCTGGTCGAAATCGTGCCGGAATATGTCGGCGCCAAACGGCGGGTCGAACGGCAAAGGAAGACCAAGATGTGGGCGGCCGCCGAGCAGCCCTTCGCGGTCGCTCCCGCGCCAGCGCAACTCGAGACTCCAGCTGCTACGCTGCCTGAGCCGCCGCTCCGGAAAATCCGCCTCGCTGGCGTCGACCGCCGCTAGAGGAGGCCGTCATGTCCCGGATCACGTCCCGGCCCTCCGTCCGGAACCTCGCGCGCAAGACCTTCATGCGCGCGATCTGCCTGCCCGCCGGCCTCGCCTGCTGCGTTCTCGCAACTGGCCTCGCGCAAGCGGGATCGGGTCCGTCGCCACAATATCGCGTGCACGCCGGCGACGTCATCGAGGTTTCAGTCGCCGGTCTGCCGGAGTTGCGCATGCGCGGCGCCGTCCAGACCGACGGCGCCATCTCGCTGCCGCTGCTCGGCGCGCTCAATGTCGCCGGCATGACTCCGGCGGACATGCGCAAGAACATCCAGCGCGCGCTGGCGCAGAAGATCTATCGCCAGCACGCTCTGGACGGCCGCGAAGTGCTCATCGTCATCCAGGCGGATGAAGTCGGCGCGGCGATCGTGGAATATCGGCCGATCTATGTGAATGGCGATGTGGCCAAGCCCGGAGAACTGACCTACCGTCCGGAAATGACGGCGCGCCAGGCGATCGCGCTCGCGGGCGGCGTCGACATCGCGGCCCTGCGTTCGCAAAATCCCGCCATGGAGGCGGCGGCGGTCAGGGGCGAAGTCGATTCGCTCTCCATCGAACTCGCCAAGGCGGAAGCCCGCCTCGCGCGCGTCTCCGCCGAGCTGGAAGGCAAGGAAGCGCTCGCCGCCCCGAAAATCCAGGGCCCCGCCCTGCCCTTGGCCGAACTCACGCGAATCCGGCAGGGAGAGGACAATATCTTGCAGGCGCGTCTGGCCGATTACCACCGCGAACGCGACTTCCTCCGCAGCTCGATCACCCAGCTCGGCGAACGCACGACGATTCTGGAACGGCAGCAGCGCGAAGAAGAGGAAGGCGCCCGCGCCGACACTGAAGACCTCAGGCGAATGATCGACTTGCTCGCAAAAGGCAATGTCGCTAGCCCCCGCGTCCTGGAAGCGCGTCGGGCGCTGCTGCTATCGCAGACCCGCGCGCTGCAGGTTACTGACGGACTGCTGCTGATCAAGAAACAATCGACCGATCTGGCGCGGCAGCTCCAGCATTTCGAGGACGACCGCAAAACCGAATTGCTGAAGGAGCAGCAGGAGGCCGCCGCCACGGTGAGCATCTTGAAGATCAAGCGGGACGCCGCCCTCGACAAGCTGAACCTGCTGTCGCTCGCGCGCTCGAGGCTCTCGGTGGACGACCCGTCGCAAATTGAAATTCAATTGGTGCGAAGGGAAAACGACGCCTCGACCCGTCTCACTGTGGATGGCGATTATCCGCTGGATCCGGGCGACGTCGTCGAAATCGCGGTCAAGGCGCATTGAAGTTTGAAATACCCGCCGGAAGCAGCCTGAGCCGCTTCCGGGCGGAGGACAGTTCAATGTTCGGCGGCGCTTCCCGCTGAGCTTCTTCTTCCCGGGAGAGAGGCCGGCTGGGCGCCGCCCAATGCTCCAGCCTTGGCGAGATCGGCGCCCTTGATAGCGACGTCGGTTCGATTCCGGGCCTGAAGCTTCCGCATGATGTGCCGCACGTGAACCTTCACCGTGCTCTCGCACATGTTCAGCTCATAGGCGATCACCTTGTTGGGCTTGCCCTGGCGGATCGCTTGTATGACGGCGAGTTCGCGGCTGGTGATGCCGCTGGCCGCGATCGCCTCAGGGGCGGCTGTCGGCGTCTGCCGCGCGGCGAGCAGGCACTGCACCGGAACATAAGTTCCGCCGGCGCCGACAAAGCGCAAGGCTTCGACGAAGATATCGAAACCCGAGCTCATCGAGATATAACCGTTGGCGCCCTGGCTCAGGACAGTCAGCGCCTTGTCGAGATTGTCCGACTCGGCCAGAACCATGCAGCGCAAGGGCGGATCGAGATCAATCAAAGCCGCGAACTCGGAATCGGCCTCTTCGTCGGACATCGAAACGATGGACAGCACCACAACCGTGGAGCGGTCATAGGAATGAGGCTGCGTCAGTTCGGACAGGCTGCCGCAGGAGAAGATATTGCCTTCCCAGTAATCGGCGACGCTGCGATGAAGACAGCTGCGGAAAAAGGCGTTGCGCTCGACGACAATGATCGTGTTCGACGCAGTCGACCGACCCTCGTCGGAATCCGTTTCGCCAATGCCGTCCTTCGCGCTTTCGGCCGGAGGCAATTGATTGTTCCAGCCTTTGCCAGCTGCTCCTTGATTGGTTCTGAACATGCGTCCCTCCCATACGCAATTACTTCCGGGGACAACTTCCCCAATACACGCACTCGATCCGCACTAAACCCTGCGACGGCCAGCGCCCGAGATTTCCGGGCGCATTGGTCCCAACATCGCGCTTCGCGTCGCGACGCCTGTTCAACAACGGGATTTGCAGGCAAGGCAGGCGCGCAATCAAAAATTGCGCGTTCGTCTCGCGTTACACGGCGTCCGGAATTGCGCTACGCTGACGTTCCGAAGGCGTTGAATGCGCCTCCGCGGAGCCCGGCCCGGCCGGCGCATCCACATCAATGTCGGCTTTTCCGTTCCTTCGCTCGCATAAGACGCCGAATTACAGGGATCCGTGCGATTTCACGCGCTCCGGATCATTGTGCCCCCTCACGCACCTGTAGCTGGAACAAACGGTTCGGCTTTTTTGTGAACCATTCCATCCGTTCTTCTTTCCATTATTCGCCAACCTTCGCCTGTGTTAAAAAAAAGACCCTCAATATCGCCAGGTCGCTTTGTTAAGTATGCAAAATTAACGAGTTGTTAATCTATTTTGTAAAGGATGAATGTCAGAAATTCCGGTAGCAACGACCCCATTTGACGCCCCGACCGTATCGGCTCGGACCTCGGCAACGACATCCGGATCAGACATTGACTACTTAAGTGTTACCAACGGCCTGCCATTTCGTCATCGCATCGTCATAATTCGGTAAGGCACATTAGCACGAAAAAAATTTTGTTAAATGCCCTTCTTTTTCGGCGCTTCTGGCTGTTTTTCGCCTTAATTTGAGTCATGGCGGCAATGCGAGTACAACCGATTCGTTGCAACAATTTGAATAAATTACCAATTTCATGCGTGTAGCGTGCGCGTCCGCGATGCAGCGAAACCATTTGGCCAAGCCGACGTAACGGGTGGATACCCAAAAGACGTACCCAAAATTACGTAAGGTAAATCGGTGTCATATAACCATTCCGACTTACTCAAAACGGCGCTTGAGCAGGCGAGCGGCCAAGGCGGAGCTTATTCAAAGACAACCTCAAGCTACGAGCGTTGCTTTTCGCTTCTCAGGTCAACGCGTTAACGAATATTTCCGATGGATCGCACGCTCGACTGGCGTCCGCCGGACCGAATCGCGGCAAAGCTCGCGTCGTGTTCGTTGAACCGCGCGAATCCGTTTCTCGGGCCGCCTGGACAGCCCGCGCCCTATCGCCCGCGCCGCGGCGAGGCCGCTTCATTGCGCCGCAACATATCGCTTGATCGTCACAGCAAAATTCTGTCCCTGGAAGCAAATTTTGAAAAGCTAGCCTGAACTGCAATCCGAAAATAATAAATAGCATCAAAAAGATAAATATGACGGCTACTTAAACTTTGCCGTTAACCATGCTATTGCGACGCACAATTTCAGCTGCCACAAAAATGGCTGTTTATTACACAGGTTGAGGTTAACATTGTCACAATTTGGCCGGAGTTGAGCATGAGTTTCGGTGCGTCGGGGGGCACGTGCGTCAAAAGGCGTACTGATTCGAGGAGCTGAAATGACAATAACTGGTCCCGATACGACTCTGCATTATGCAGCGAACGGAAACTTCGTGAATGGCGTCTATGCGCCTGCCGTCGATGGCTTCAATCTCGCCGATGTCAGTTCCGCCGCTGAGCTCGACGCCCTGCCGGCGGGGGTCAAGGGCCTCGTGTATCTCGGCATGACCGATGGGGTGACGGACGCGTTCAAGGCGGTCGTCGATGCTTGCAAGGGAAATCCCAATCTCTATGGCTTCTATCTCGCCGACGAACCGAATGGCGACCCCACGATAGCCGCCAACCTGAAGGCGGAGTCGGACTACATCCATGCGAATCTGCCCGGCGCGAAGACGTATATGACCGAGCAGAACTTGAGCAGCAATACGAGTCCGACCTTCTATTACACGCCAGCCAATACGGGCATCGATCTTTTTGGACTCGACCCTTATCCGGTGCAGACAAATGTGCCGAACAATCTCGACTATAATATTATTCCGCTGGCGGTCACTGCCGCTGAAAACGCCGGCATTCCTCTCTCCAGCATCGTTCCGGTCTATCAGGCCTTCGGCGGCGGAGGTTATACGACCTATATCCTGCCGACGGCTGACCAGGCGCAGCAAATTCTGGCGACCTGGGCGTCGGTCGTGCCCAATCCGGCTTTCGACTACGCCTATAGCTGGGGCACGCAGCTGAACGATACGGCGCTGAGCAACGATCCGACGCTGGCGGCGGTCTTCGCCGCTCATAACGCCTCATCCAGCGCGACGACGACCACGACCACGACCACGACGCCAAACACCCCGACGACGCCGACCACGCCCGTGGCCGCGCCGACGGTGACGATCACCAGCGTCGGCGCCACCACCACGCAGGCGAGCCAGACCATTACCGGAACGGTCGATCTCGCCGACGCCGGCTCGACGGTCAATGTATTGGACGGGACGACAAAAATCGGCTCCGCCACGGTCGCCGCCGACGGAACCTGGTCGGCGGGCGTCACGCTGGCCAATCTGGGCTCCAATGTGCTGACGGCCACTGACACCAATTCTGGTGGAACGGGCGTGTCCAACGCGGTGACCTTCTCGCTGACGACGCCGGCTCCGGCGCCCGCTCCGACGCCGACGCCAACGCCCTCCTCGGCCACGGCGCCGACGGTCACGATCGCGGATACGTCGCTCGACGTTACTGGGCGCGGCGGCACGGTCGATCTCGGCATCAGCGTCACGGCGCCGGATTCCGCTTCCGACGTCACGGTCACGATCAAGGGGCTTCCGCGCTATGAATCGATCACCGACGGTCTCGGCGATCGATTCCACGGGAGCTCGATCACGCTGACCAAGGCGCAAGTCGACAGCGGACTGACGCTCACGTCTTTTTACCGTGGCACGGGGCATCCCGTCGCGACGCTCAGCATTACGGCGAGCGACACGGTCGGCGGCGTCGCGTCGTCCTCGGCAAGCCAGTCCATCGTTGTGACCGACCCGCCGCCCGCCACTTCCCCGGCGACGACCAACAAGTTGGCGCTGTTGAACCAATATATCGCCAGCGGATTCTCCAGCGATGCGCAGACCGCCGCGATGCATTTTGACGCCGCGGCGCGGTTCGGCGGGAACGAGTCGTTCCTGGCGAGGCCTCAGCACTAAAGTCCCGGTCCTGCTGGATCCCGTGGGCGGCGCCGCCGTCCACGGGATCCAGGGCAATCAGCGTTCCTTGTTTCGCGTCCCCAGCCATCGTTCGGCCCGCTCGGGCCTTAGCGATCCTGACGCCGCGCATCTTCCTTCGGCGAAGGCGCAGTCCGAAACACAAGCAAGAAGATTCGACAACGGATGGATTCACGACAGGATAATGCGCAAGCGCTGGATTCCGGCGCCTTTGCATTGGCGATCTTTCTTCGCCTTCATGGCGTCGCCGCCGCTCGTCCCGATGAAATCAAACGCCAGGCCGGAGACCATCCGCTGGGCGTCAATGACATCCTGAGACATTCCCGCGCCTTCGGCGTCAGGGCGCGCGCGCGCATGATGGACTGGGCGCGGCTGACGCAGGCGCAATTTCCAGCGATCGCGGCCTTGCGCGACGGCGGCTTTCTCGTGCTGGGCAAGATCAGCGACGAGAATGTCGTGGTCGTGCGCCCCGCCGCGGAATCGCCGAAGCCGGAACTCCTGACGCGCGCCCAGTTTGAAGAAGAATGGAGCGGACGCGTCCTGCTGGCCGGCCGGCGCAGCCTCGACTGGAAGCCGATCGCGGACCAATCCGTCGCGGGACTGAAACGCTTCTTCGCCAGTGCGGCCGAACGTCTCGGCGCGGCCGCCGTGAGCCTCGGCAAAGGACCGAAGGTTTCCGAACCGGCGGTCGCCCCAGCCGGCGAGGGTTCGGAAGGGGATTCCGAATCCGGCCTCGGCGCGCTGGTGCTCCTGCTTGGATGTCACGGCATTGGCGCCGATCCCGCGCAAATCAAGCACCGGCTTGGCGTCGCGCGGGTTGGCGTCGTCGAAATGTTGCGCTGCGCCAAGGACCTCGGCCTGAAGGCCAGCGCGCGCGCGACCAATTGGGATCGCCTGGCGCGGACGCCGCTGCCCGGCATCGCCGTGTTGAAAGACGGCGGTTTCCTGATTATCGGCAAGGTCGGCGACGACAAGGCGCTGGTGCAATATCCCGCCTCTCCGCGCCCCGAAACGCTTTCGCGCGAAGAATTCGAGGCGATCTGGGACGGCCGCCTCGTGCTGATGGCCCGCCGGTCGCCGCTCGCCGAACTCAACCGGCGCTTCGACATCACCTGGTTCCTCGGCGCGGTTCACAAATATCGCCGCCTGCTCGGCGAAGTCCTGATCGCTTCCTTCTTTCTCCAGCTGTTCGCTCTGGTTTCGCCGCTGTTCTTCCAGGTCGTGATCGACAAGGTGCTGGCGCATCGCAGCATGAGCACGCTGGACGTGCTAATCGCCGGCCTCGTCGCCGTGACCCTCGCCGAGGGCGTTTTGGGCGCCTTGCGAACCTATCTGTTCACGCATACGACCAATCGCATCGACGTCGAACTCGGCGCGCGGCTGTTCAAACATCTGCTGGCCCTGCCGATCGCCTATTTCCAGGCGCGGCGCGTCGGCGATTCCCTGGCCCGGGTGCGCGAGCTCGAAAACATCCGCCAATTCCTGACCAGCTCGGCCCTGACTTTGGTGGTCGACCTCGTCTTCACCTTCGCCTTCCTTGCGGTGATGTTCTATTATTCGCCGGTCCTGAGCTGGCTCGTGCTGGCGTCCTTCCCGCTCTATATCGGCCTTTCGGCCGGCGTTGCGCCCTTGTTCCGCCGCCGCCTCGACGAGAAGTTCAAGCGCGGCGCCGAGAACAACGCCTTTCTGGTCGAATGCGTCTCGGGCGTCGAAACCCTGAAGGCGATGGCGGTCGAGCCGCAGATGCAGCGCCGCTGGGAAGAGCAGCTTGCGGGCTATGTCGCCTCGAGCTTCCGCGTGCTCAACCTGAACAACAACGCCAGCCAGGCGGTGCAGACGATCAACAAGCTGGTGACGGCGGCGACGCTCTATTTCGGCGCCAAGCTGGTGATCGGCGGCGATCTGAGCGTCGGCGAACTGGTCGCCTTCAACATGCTGGCCGGCCGCGTCAGCGCGCCCGTGCTGCGACTCGCGCAAATGTGGCAGGAATTCCATCAGGCCCGTCTCTCGGTCGACCGTATGGGCGATATTCTCAACTCCGTGCCTGAACCGAGCTTCAGCCCCGGGCGCGTCGCGTTGCCGACGATCCGGGGCGAGGTCACCTTCGAACATGTCAGCTTCCGTTATCGGGTCGATGGCGCGACGACGCTGGACGACGTGAATTTTTCGGTCAGGCCCGGCGAAGTGATTGGCATTGTCGGCTCCTCGGGATCGGGCAAGAGCACCCTGGCCAAGCTGGTCCAGCGCCTTTACGTTCCCGAAAAGGGCCGCGTGCTGGTGGACGGCGTCGATCTCGCCATGGTCGACATCGCCTGGCTGCGGCGCCAGATCGGCGTCGTCCTGCAGGACAGCACTTTGTTCAACTGCTCGATCCGCGACAATATCGCTTTGGCCGATCCGGCCATGCCGATGGAGAAGGTCATCGCCGCCGCCAGTTTCGCCGGCGCGCATGATTTCATCCTCGAACTGCCCGACGGCTATGACACGATCGTCGGCGAGCGCGGCGGGACCCTCTCCGGCGGCCAGCGGCAGCGCGTGGCCATCGCGCGCGCCCTCGTCACCGACCCGCGCATCCTGATCTTCGACGAAGCGACCAGCGCGCTGGATTATGAAAGCGAACGCGCCATTCAACAGAACATGAAACGCATCGCCGCGGGCCGGACCGTGTTCGTCATCGCGCATCGGCTCTCGACCGTGCGCCAAGCCGACCGCATCCTGACCATCGAGCATGGGCGCATTGTCGAGGATGGCACCCATGATCAGCTGATCCGCCAGAACGGCCGCTATTCCAAGCTCCACCAGATGCAGGGAGGAGCCTGATGACTTCGACCAATCTGAAGGTCGTCCCCTTCCCCCGGAAGGCGCCGACGCGCAGCGCGCATGAGATCGCCTTCCTGCCGGCGGCGCTCGAAATCACGGAAACGCCGCCCTCTCCGATCGGCCGCGCGATCGGCGCGACCATTGTCGGGATTTTCTGCTTTGCTCTGGGCTGGGCGTCGCTCGGCCATGTCGACATCATCGCCAGCGCGAGCGGCAAGATCGTGCCGAGCGGGCGGACCAAACTGGTCCAGCCGTTCGAGACCGGCGTCGTCAGCGCGATTCACGTCCGCGACGGCCAGAAAGTCAAGGCCGGGGAAGTCCTGATCGAACTCGATCCGACCATGAATGGCGCCGAGCACGAACGTATCAAGGGCGATCTGATCGCCGCCGAACTCGAAGTCGCGCGGCTGCGGGCGGCGCTCGCCTGGAAGACCGGCTCCGTCGCCGATCCGCTCGACGGCTTTCATCCGCCGCAAGGCGCGAGCGCGGAGCAAATCGAGACGCAGCGGCAATATCTGATCAGCGAAACCTCGGAGCAAAACGCCAAGCTCGCCGAAATCGACCGGCAGCAGGCGCAGAGGGAGGCCGAGCGCGCCACCGTCGCCGCCGGAATCGCCAAGCTGGAGGGCACGGTCCCCGTGCTGCAGGAGCGCGTCGACGTGCGCAAGGGCCTGTTCGACAAGGCGCTGGGCAGCAAGCTGGTCTATCTGACGGAATATCAGGATCTCGTCGGCATGAAACTCGACATCGGCGTCCAGCAGAGTCGACTGCGTGAATCCGAGGCGGCCATCGCCTCGCTGCGCGAGGCCCGGCAGCGCACGGAAGCCGAATATCGCCGCACGATCTACACCGACCTCACCAAGGCGGAGATGCGCGCCGCCGGAGTGGCGCAGGACGCCGTCAAGGCGGAGCAGAGGACGAAGCTGCAGCGCCTGACCGCGCCAGTCGATGGCGTGGTGCAGCAACTCGCCATTCATACGGTCGGCGGGGTGGTGACGCCCGCCCAGCCGCTCGCCGTTATCGTTCCGGAAGACAGCGCGCTCGAAATCGAAGCCATGCTGCCCAATCAGGACGTCGGCTTCGTGCATCCGGGCCAGGAAGCGGGCATCAAGGTCGACACCTTCAACTTCACCCGCTACGGCCTCATTCGCGGCAAGGTGCTGAGCGTGTCGCAGGACGCCGTGGCGCAGGCCGCGCCGCAGGGCAAGTCCGGCGAGGCGGCCGAAGGCGCGCCGAGCAACGCCAGCGAGCGCAAGGCCCAGGCGCTCGAATATGTCGCCCGCGTCTCGCTCGACAAGACGCAGATGAACATCGACGACGAGGCGGTCAAGCTCAGCCCCGGCATGGCGGTGACCGTCGAAATCAAGACCGGCTCGCGGCGCATCATCAGCTATCTGCTGTCGCCGCTGGAAAAGCACCATCAGGAATCCCTGCGCGAGCGGTAAGCTGGCGCAGCTGGCTGGTCCGGGGCATAATGGTCCCGGCCCGCCTATGGCGGCCGGGCCAGAATTTCGGGCGCCTCGATGTCTCACGCGTTGCAGAAACGGCAAGCGGCGGAAGGCGATGGCCTCCGCCGCTTCGTCGAGCGGCACGGCCGCCTCTTCGTCCTGACCGGAGCCGGGTGCAGCACCGGCTCGGGCATTCCCGATTATCGCGATTCCGACGGCGCCTGGAAGCGTAAGCAGCCCGTGACCTTTCAGGCCTTCATGGGCTCGGAGCTGACGCGGCGGCGCTATTGGGCGCGCAGCCTGCTCGGCTGGCGGCGCTTCCGGCGCGCCGCGCCAAACGATGCGCATCGGGCGCTGGCCCGGCTTGAATGGATGGGCAAAAGCGCCCTGCTCGTGACCCAGAATGTCGACCGCCTGCATCAGGCCGCCGGCAGCCGCAACGTGATCGATCTCCACGGGCGGCTCGACCAAATCCGCTGCATGTCCTGCGAGCGGCGAACCCCGCGCGAGGATTTGCAGCATGCGCTCGAAAGCCTGAATCCGGACTGGGCCGCGCTCGAAGCCGCCGACGCGCCCGACGGCGATTCCGAGCTCGACGGCGTCGATTTCTCGTCCTTTTCCATCCCCTGCTGCGCGGCTTGCGGCGGCGTGCTCAAGCCGGACGTCGTGTTCTTCGGCGAGAACGTCCCGCGCGACCGGGTCGAGACGGCGGTTCAGGAGCTGGAGCAGGCCGACGCCATGCTGGTCGTCGGCACCTCGCTGATGGTCTATTCCGGCTTCCGTTTCGCGGAAACAGCAGCCCGCCAGGGCAAGCCGACCGCTGCGATCGTGCTCGGCCGGACCCGCGCCGACCATTTGCTCGCCCTGAAAGTGGAGCAATCCTGCGAAGCCGCGCTGGCTTTTTTATTGTGACTTCCGCCCCGCCAGCCCCTCAGCGCGGCGACGAGGCCGCGTCGACCAGATGCAGGATGGAGCGGTAGCGCCGTCCGGAATGGGCGGCGAGGCCGATCTCGCAGGTCCGGCTGGAGGAATAGCCCTCGCGGCAGTCGTCCGGCAGGCTTTCGTTCAGGTGGCGCAGGGCGTGGTCGTTCAGCTCCGGCTGCGAAAAGCCCTTGTCTCCGGCGAAGCCGCAGCAGGTCACGCCGGGCGGCGCGATCACCTTGTCCGCGCAGGCGCTGGCGACGTCGATCAGGGCCGAAGCCAGCCCCGCCTTGCGCAGCGAGCAGGTGACATGGACGGCGATGGTTTCCGGCAGCGGCTTCAGCGCAAGTTTCGGCGCGATCTCGTCGCGCAGGAACTGGACGAGATCGACCGGGCGGAAGCGCGGCCCGGCGAAGGCCTGCATCCGCGTCGCGCAGGGCGAGGTGTCGAACACCAGCGGAATGGCCGCGCCTTCGGAGGACAGGCTGTTCGCCAGCTCTTCCGCCTTGGCCTTGGCGATGTCGGGAAAGCCCTTGGAGGCAAAGGGCTGGCCGCAGCACAGCTCATCGAGGCCGTCGGGCAACACGAGACGATAGCCCGCACGGGCGAAGACCTGCGCCGCAACCTGCTGCAATGGCGGGCTGTCGTCGCCCGGCGCTGGCCCCATCGCGCGGCTGGCGCAGGACGGGAAGAACAGCACCGGCGCCAAGCCCGCAGTGTCAGGAGCGGGCGCCGAACCCGGCCATTCGGCGCGAGGCATGGCGGGCGACAGGCGGGGCAGGCCCAAGGCGCGATGCGCGGCGGCGGAAGCCTTCTGCACGGCTGCGCCGCCCAGAACGCGCGTGGCCAAATCCCCGGCGGCGAGACCGGCGCGGGTGGCCTTGAGCGTCAGGGCGAAATGCCCGGCGAGCGCGCCCGCGACGGAATGGGCCACGCCGCCGCGCCGTCCGGCGCGCAAGGTGCGGATAAAAGTGCCGGTGTCGATCTCCAGCGGGCAGACCGTCGAGCACAGGGAACAGCCGGCGCAGGTGGCGTCGCCGGCATAATCATAGGCCTTCTGCATCTCGGCCAGCTGCGGCGCATCGGGATCGTCGCAGCGCAGGCGGCGCATCTCGCGCGCGGCTGTGATGCGCTGGCGCGGCGACAAGGTCAGCCCTTTCGACGGGCATTGCGGCTCGCAGAAGCCGCATTCGATGCAGGAATCGACCAGCGGCGAGGTCGCCGGCATGGGTTTCAGATTCTTCAGGTGAATTTTGGAATCATCATTGAGCAGCACGCCCGGATTGAGCAGGTTTTCCGGGTCGAGCAGCGCCTTGATGCGCCGCATCGCCGCCGTCGCCACCGCGCCCCATTCGCGCTCGACGAAGGGCGCCATGTTGCGCCCCGTGCCGTGCTCCGCTTTGAGCGAGCCGTCATATTTGCCGACGACAAGCTCCGCCACCGCCTCCATGAAGGCCGCGTAGCGCGCGATTTCGGTTTCGGATTCGAAGCCCTGCGCGAAGACGAAATGCAGATTGCCCTCCAGCGCATGGCCAAAAATGATCGCCTCGCGATAGCCATGGGCGTGGAGCAGCGCCTGCAAGTCGGCGGTGGCGTCGGCCAGCCGCGCCACCGGAAAAGCGACATCCTCAATGATCACCGTGGTCCCCGGCGGCCTCTTGCCGCCGACTGCCGGGAAAGTCCCCTTGCGGATATCCCAGAGACGGCCGGATTCGACCGGATCGGACGTGAAATTCACGCCATTGAGCGTGGTCGACAGGTCGATGGTCGCGGCAATCGTCGCCAGCTGAGCACGCAAGGTGTCGGCGTCGGCGGCGCGCGACTCGATCAGCAGGGCCGCCGCCTGCGGCCCGAGCGAATCGACGTCGACCGGCATGCCTTTCTTGTGCTTTACGCTTTCGAGCGAGGCGCGGTCGAGCAGCTCCACCGCCTCGACCGGCGCGCTTTTCAGCGCGCTCACGGCGCGGCAGGCCGAGGCGAGATCGGCGAAGACCACCAGCGCGGAGGCCTTGTCCTTGTATTCCGGCACGGTGCGGTAATCTACCCGCGACAGGAAGCCAAGCGTGCCTTCCGAGCCGATCATCAGATGGGCGAGAATGTCGATCGGATCGTCGAAATCAACCAGCGCGTTGATGGCGTAGCCGGTCGTGTTCTTGAGCCGGAATTTTTCTTTTATCCGCGCGGCCGTCACGTCGTCGGCCTTTACCTCGGCGGACAATGCGGCGAGGCCTTCGAGCAGACCGGCGTGCGACCTGCGGAAGGCCGCGACGCTGACGGGATCGCCGGTGTCCAGCGCAACGCCGTCGGCGAGCACGAGCCTCAGACCCGCGAGCGTGTGATAGGAATTCTGCCCGACGCCGCAGCACATCCCGGAGGAATTATTGGCCGCGATGCCGCCGATCTTGGCGGTGGCGATGGAGGCGGGATCCGGACCGATCTTGCGGCCAAGCGGCGCAAGGCGGCGGTTGGCCTCGCCGCCAACCAGCGATGGGCCGAGCCGCGCCACTTGCGTGGCCGCATCATAAGCGAAAGTGGCGAAGCCCTCGCCGAGCACGGCGAGGACGGAGTCCGTCACCGCCTGGCCGGAGAGCGAGGTGCCGGCGGCGCGGAACGTGACCGGCGCCTTGAGCCTGCGGCAGGTCGCCAGAATGGCGAGAATATCCGCCTCTTCTTCCGCGACCACCACGACTTGCGGCGTCAGGCGATAGAAACTGGCGTCCGTTCCGTAGGCGAGGCGGCGCAGCGGATCGGCGAACACGCGATCCCGAGGCAGGATTTTTTCAAATTCCAGCGCAAGACCGCCGACCGAGGATTGATGCAGCACCAGGCGTCTCCAGGGATCACGAGAACCAGACTAAACGTGACGGACAGGCGCCGGATTCGACCCGGCGCCTGCTTTGCTCAGGGATTGGCGACGACCGGAATAATCCAGGGGAACACGAATTGCTGTAAGGCGACCAGCACGGCGAGCGCGACCGTCAGGATAATGCTGTGCGGGAAGGTTCGCGCGAAGACCTCGCCCTCCTTGTTCTTGAGGTTGGTGACAGAGACTCCGGTCGCGATATTTTGCGGCGAGACCATCTTGCCCATCACGCCGCCCGACGAATTGGTCGCCGCGAACAGAATCGGGTTCAGGTCGAGCTGACGGGCGGCCACCACCTGCAGATTTCCGAACAAGGCGTTGCCCGATGTGTCGCTGCCCGAGAGCATCACCGCGATCCAGCCCAGGAAAGGCGACAGGAAGACGAACAACAGGCCGGTCGAAGCCACCGCGTGGCCGAGCGTATAGGCCATGCCGGAATAGTTCATAAGATAGGCGAGACCGACGATCAGCATGACGGTGAGGACGGCGATCCGGATCTGGCGGACGGTATTCCCGATGCAGCCGACGAAATCGCGCGCCGAAATGCCCACCGCGAAAGCCGTGATCAGGGTAGCGACAAGGATCGCCGTGCCGCTGCCGAGCGGCTGGAAGGCCCAGATCGCGGCATAGGGCTTGTTGTTGTAAAGCGTGATGGAAATGGCGTTGTGCAGGCCCGGCCATTGCACCTTGGATTGGGCGATCGACGCCCAGCCGAAATGGGTCCAGGCGATGACCACCCCGGAAACGATCAGCCAGGGCAGCCAGCCCTGCCAGGGCGCCACATCCGACTTGCTCTCTTCGGCGAGGGCGGTCGCCGAAACCGCGAATTCCGGATCCGGCGCCGGACGCCAGACTTGCAGGAAGCCGATGGTGCCGATCAGCGAGCCGAGCGAGGCGAGCACGTCGGTGAGCGCGTAGTCGAGGAAGTTGGAAGCGAAAAATTGCGAGAACGCGAAGCTTCCGCCCGAGACGAGCAGAACCGGCCAGAGCGCCCGCACCGAACGCCAGCCGCCATAAACGAACATGACATAGAACGGCAGCAAGAGAGCCAGGAACGGCAATTGCCGCCCGATCATCGCGCCAAGAGCCGGCGCCGGCAGGCCCGTCACCGCGCCGAGCACCGTCACCGGCACGCCGAGCGCGCCGAAAGCCACCGGGGCGGTGTTGAAGATCAGGACGAACACCAGGGCTTCGATCGGCGGAAAGCCGCAGAGAATGAGCAGCGAGGAGGTGATCGCGACCGGCGTGCCGAAGCCCGAGACGCCTTCAAGCAGCGCGCCGAAACAGAAGCCGATGACCACCAGAATGATGCGACGGTCATTGGGCAGATGTTCGATGACCCAGGCGCGGAAGGCGTCGAAACGTCCGGACTTGACCGCTACGTTATAAAGGAGCAGCGCGTTGACCACGATCCACATGACCGGCCAGAGCGCGAAGACCGCGCCGTTGAAGACCGAATTCAGCGCCAGATTGACCGGCATTTTCCAGCCCAATATCGCGACAGCGAGACCGACGGCGAGGCCGGCAAGGGAAGCCTGCCACGCGGGGCGGCGCAATACGCCGAGCAGGACGAGGACCGTCACCACCGGCAAAATTGCCGCAATGAAGGACAGGCCGAGACTGTCGCCGATCGGCGTCAAAAGCTGTGCGAACATGTTTCCTCCCCAGAGCCTATGCCCGAGCGCGCGACGGAGACCGTTATGGTCTTGCTGCCTTATCGCCATCGCTATCTGGTCATAAAACTTTACCAAAAATTATTACTGGAATTTTTTTCAGCCATCAAGAGGGCGTGGACAAATTAATTCCAGATGCTAGTCTGGCGGTGCAGTGCAGGAACCAAAAAATGGAACCCGTCCGTAATCCGAAGCTCGCAGACTCCATCGCCGAACATCTTGAACAATTGATTCTGGAAGGCGCCTTGCGGCCTGGCGAGAGGCTCGCCTCCGAGCGGGAAATGGCAGAGAAATTCGAAATTTCGCGCCCCTGCCTGCGCGAGGCGCTGGAAATCCTGCAATCGCGCGGCCTGATCGAAACGACGAAATCCGGCACCCATGTCGCGCGGTTCATGGCGCCGCTCACCGAGCCGCTCGCCGCCTTGCTGCAATCGAGCGAGCAGGCGTTGATCGATTATCTGGAATATCGGAACTTGATCGAGGGCGAGGCCGCGCGGCTCGCCGCCTTGCGCGCGACTGAATTCGAGATCGAGGCGATCCAGAAATGCATGAATCGGATGAGGGCGGCGCATGAGATCGACGACCCGACCGCCGAGGCGGAAGCGGACGCCGATCTGCACATGCTGATCTACGAGGCCTCACATAATATTGTGCTGCTGCACATCATGCGGGCCTTTTCCGACATGCTTCGGCGGGGCGTCTTCTACAACCGCCACCATCTCTATTCCCATCAGGGCTTCCGCGATCAATTGCTGACGCAGCACCTGGCCATTGGCGAGGCGATCGTGGCCCGCGAGCCGGATCGCGCGGCGGAAGCCGCAACGCGCCACATGCGCGCCACGGCGGAGAATCTCAAGCAGATGCGCGAGGAAGACGTTCGCGTCGCGCGGGTCTTGCGCCGCATGGGCCGCGGCGAATTGCTCGCGCGCCGCGGCAGTTGAGTTTCGCTGCGGCGCGGCTGCAACAATTGCGAGAAATCAGGCGGCGAACTGCGCAATTTCCGAGCGGGCCGCCTCGATCGCCCTGGCGCGCTGCTCCCCGCCGAGCGCCACGCCTTCGGCGCGGATGAAGCTGACGTCGGTAATGCCGAAAAAGCCGAACACGCCGCGCAGGTAATTCTCCTGATGGTCCAGGAATTCAATCTGCGTTCCCGGCCCATAGAAGCCGCCGCGCGAGGAGGCGACGATCACCTTCTTGCCGCCGGCGAGGCCGACCGGGCCGTTTTCCGTATAGCGGAAGGTCTTGCCCGCGACGGCGAGGCGGTCGATCCAGGCCTTGAGTTGGCTCGGCACAGAGAAATTATACATCGGCGCGCCGACGACGACGATGTCGGCGGCGAGGAATTCCTCAAGCGCGGACTGTCCGGCGGCGAGGTCCTGCGCAAGCGCCGGCGATTCCGGGGCGGCGCCCTGGAAGGCGGCGAGATGCGCGCCGGACAGGTGGCCGACCGGAGTGACAGCCAGGTCGCGATAGGTCACCGACAGCCCCGGATGGCGGCGCTGCTCTTCGGCGACGATTGCCGCGGACAGCTCGCGGCTGACCGAACCGGCGCCGAGAATGCTGGAATCCACATGCAGGAGTTTCTTGACGGGGTGAGTCATGGCGGGCGTCCTTTTGCTGCGATTTGCTCATCGAGTTCGAGCCTGCGGGGCCTGACGCCCGCCGTCATGAGACGGCCTCGATTTCGATCTGGCGCAAGACTGCCAGCAGCTGGACGACCAAAACAGCCGAATAATTTATATCATTACGTTCGATAAATCAGAAAAGACTTCCGGCGTCACAACTCGGCCATCCGCAGGGTCTCCTTGTCCTGCGCGCCGCAGGCGCTGAATTGCTGCAGCAGCCATGTTCCCGCCGGCCCCGGCGGCGCATCGCGGCGGTAGATCGCAGACAGCGGGATAATGCCGCCCGGATGCTCGGGCATATCGAGCCGCACGAGCCGTCCCGACGCGAGATCCGGCTCGACCATTTCGAGCGGCATGTTGCCCCAGCCGATCCCCTCGCGCAGCAAGGAATGTTTCGCGCCAAGATCCCCGAGACGCCAGGTTCGCCCGCTGACCACGCCGAAATCGCGCCCCTCGGAAAGCGTCGAACGATCGGTCAGCACCAGCTGGACATGGTCGCGCCCGGCGCCCGGCGCCAGCGTTTCCGTCCGGGCCAGAGGATGGCCCGGCGCCGCGACCGGGACCAATTCGACCGCGCCCACGCTGATCCGCTCCAGTTCGGCGCGTTCCGCCGCGAGGGGGCCGCTGATCCCCAGCGCGGCGTGGCGATCAAGCACGAGGCCGGCCACTGCGCCCAGAGTTTCGACGGACAGCCGCAGCGCGACCGTGGGAAATTTCTCGCTGAATGCGCGCAGCAGCTCGGCCAGCCGGCGCGAGGGAACCATGACGTCGACGGCGAGGCGAACTTCCGGCTCCAGCCCGGCCAGCATGCCCTTCACCTTCGCGCGCAATCCGTCCATGCCCTGCGCGATATGGCCCGCCTCCGCCAGAACCGCGCGCCCCGCTTCGGTCAGGCGCGGACGGCGCGTCGATTCGCGATCGAACAATTCGACCCCCAGTTGCGCCTCCAGATTGGCGACGCCATAGGAGATGACGGACGTCGCGCGATTGAGTTTGCGCCCGGCCGCGGCGAAGCTGCCGGTTTCAACGACCGTCAGGAAGATCCGCAATTGATCGAAGGTTGGGATTCCAGGCTCTGACATTTCTATTTTCTGGAATTGATCGTCACATTTTATCCCACTGAACGGAAAAGAGCACAATAACTACATTGCCGTCATGACAGGCCCTCGCCGGATCGCCGGCGCCATGGGGCCAACAAGGAGGCAGACATGATCGAACTTCGTCCGTTCAGCGGCCTTGGCGGCGACAACCACGGCTGGCTCGACGCCAAGCATCATTTCTCATTCGCCAATTATCACGACGCGTCCCGCATGGGATGGGGCGCCTTGCGTGTGTGGAACGATGACGCGATCCAGCCCAAAACCGGCTTCCCGCCGCATCCCCATCGCAATATGGAGATTGTGACCTTCGTGCGGAAGGGCGCGATCACCCATGAAGACAATCTCGGCAACAAGGGCCGGACCGAGGCCGGCGACGTGCAGGTGATGTCGGCGGGCCATGGCATCGTCCACTCCGAATATAATCTGGAGGATAAAGTGACGGAGATCTTCCAGATCTGGATCGTGCCCACCCGGACAGGCGAGGCGCCCAGCTGGGGAAGCCGGCCCTTTCCGAAAGACGACCGCGCCGGCGCGTTCGTGACGCTCGCCTCGGGCGTCGCGGGCGATGACGCCCTGCCGATTCGCGCCGATGCGCGAGTGGCGGCCGCAACCCTCAAGGCCGGGCAAAGCGCGGAATATGCGCTCGGCAAGGACCGCCGCGCCTATCTTGTCCCGGCGACGGGCGCCGTCGAAATCGACGGCCTTCGCGTCGGAACGCGCGATGGCGCCGCGATCAAGGACCTTGAGACCGTACGGGTGACCGCGCTCGAGGATAGCGAGATCGTCCTGGTCGACGCCGCCTGACGCTCCCCGAGCGTTTTCAGGCGACGCAAATAACTTCCAGACACGGCGGGGGCGCCCTGATTCGATCGGATCAGGGCGCCCCCGCGAATTTCGGACTCCCCCTCGGCCGCCGATGGCGCCGGGCGAAGACTTGGAAACCAGATCAACATATTGAATCAGCCGCCAATTTTTCTTCATTCACAACACTTGCCGGGCCTATTGGGAACAGTTTAACCTTGACGCAGCGGGAGGCCAATTATTGGAATAGAGCAATTTATATAGCCTCATGTCGCATAGAAAATCTCTTTGAAAGACATGCAAATTTACCAGGATAGCCGAGGAAACGATGTACACCCCTTCCTATGCCACCATTGCTCACGCAATTGGCGCCCCAGAAGCGGCCGCAGAATTGCTGAATGAAGGCAATATAACCATTAGCAAGAAGTCGCTCAGGCTCCTTCTTCGATACGTTGCTTTGTCATCAGACTATGATGAAAATTTTTATCTCCGAGAGAACAATGACATAGCGGAGGCCTATGAAGCGGGGCAGGTCACGGATCTGCGCAAGCATTACAGGGAAAACGGATTCTTCGAGGGCCGAAAAGCTGCGAATGTCGATTTCGACGAAGTCTGGTACCTGGAAACCTATACCGACGTCGCCGACTCGGTCGCCGAAGGCGCCTTTAGCTCGGGCCTCGCGCATTTTCTTGAGCGCGGCGAGATTGAAATGCGCTCGCCCAATGAAGACGCCAAACGGTGGGTCCAGGCCTGGGCGGAATCGCTCTCGCATCAGAACCCGGAAACCGTCTGATCCGAACCCGGCTCGGCGCAAGATAGGACAAGATATAAAAAGAACGCCCGAGCCGCGCCGTCGAGAAATCGGCAACTTCGCCTCCACACGGCGACATGCCCCGCTGACGGGGGCATTTCGCGCCTTCTTCGGCTTCGCAAATGTGAAGACAAGCGATAGTGCTGCATTTCTGATATCGAACATGTTCTGAGTCCACGCTCCGGCAGTCATGCAGTTGAACGAAGAGCAAATTGAAGCGCCGCGTCCGGCGCGCGCGGAAACGCCCTCTCCCGGGCGGGACGAAGCGTTGGAACATCTCCGCGAGGCGGCGGCGCGCGACCCCGAAAACACGCTGGCGCTTTACGGCCTGGCGACGGCTCTGCGCGAAGGGGGACGCCTCGACGAAGCGACCGAGGCCTATCGCGCGATCCTGGCGAAAGACTCCGGCCATGTTTTCAGCTGGCGCGGCCTTGGCTTGCTGGCGCGCGATCGCGGCGACCGCGACCAGGCGCTGGCGCATTTCCGCAAGGCGGCGGAACTCGCCCCCGAGAACACGCTGATGCTGCATGACCTCGCGATGGGTCTGCATGAAAGCGGCCGCCTCGCCGAGGCGGCGGAGACCTATCGCGCCGTCGTGGCCAGGGACCCCGGCCATATTTACAGCTGGCGCGGTCTAGGCATGGTCGCGCGGGACCGCGGCGACCACGAAGAAGCCCTGCTCCATTTCCGCAAGGCGGCGGAGCTCGATCCCGAAAACACCCTGACGCTGCACGACCTGGCAATGGGCCTGCTCGAACTTGGCCGCTTCGACGAGGCCACAGAGGCCTATCGCGCCGTCGTGGCCAAGGACGCCGGCCATGTGTTCAGCTGGCGCGGCCTCGGCATGGCCGCTCGCGAACGCGGCGATCGCGCCGCAGCGCTGGAGCATTTCCGCAAGGCGGCGGCGCTCGATCCCGAAAACACCCTGATGCTGCATGACCTCGCTATGGGCCTGCTCGAACTTGGCCGCTTCGACGAGGCCACAGAGGCCTATCGCGCCGTCGTGGCCAAGGACGCCGGCCATGTGTTCAGCTGGCGCGGCCTCGGCATGGCCGCTCGCGAACGCGGCGATCGCGCCGCGGCGCTGGAGCATTTCCGCAAGGCGGCGGCGCTCGATCCCGAAAACACCCTGATGCTGCACGACCTTGCGATGGGCTTGCTTGAACTTGGCCGTGTCGACGAAGCAACCGAAGCCTATCGCGCCGTCGTCGCGAGGGACCCCGGCCATGTATTCGGCTGGCGCGGTCTCGGCATGTCGGCCCGCGAGCGCGGCGATCACGCGGGCGCGCTCGAGCATTTCCGCAAGGCGGCGGCGCTCGACCCCGAGAACACGCTGATGCTGCACGACCTCGCGGCGGGATTGCGCGAACTCGGCCGGCTCGACGAGGCGGCGGAGTTCTTCCGCGCCGTCGTGACGAAAGATCCCGGCCATGTTCACGGCTGGCGCGGCCTCGGCATGGTGGCCCGCGAGCGCGGCGATCATGCCGAGGCGCTGTCCTGTTTCCGCAAGGCGGCGGCGCTCGACCCCTCCCAGATCTGGACAATTCAGGACGTGGCGACCGAGCTCCAGAAGCTCGGTCGTCCCGACGAAGCCGAGCCTTTGCTCGGATCGCTTGTCGAGAGCCATCCGAATTCAGCCGACGCCCTGCTCGCTTACGCGCTCGGCATCCGGCACAGGGCCACTGCCAGCGACCATGTCCGGACGCTGGAGAAAGCCGTCGAACTGGAGCCGCGCCATCTTCAGGCGAAACTGGCGCTTGCGAATGAATATCTGGGCGCGTGGCGATTGGGCGACGCGGAAGCGCTCTATGATGCGATGCTCGCCCAGGACGCGACCAATTTCTGGGCCCTGATGGGCAAGGGACAGATCGCCCGCCGGCGGGGAGACGGCGACGTCGCGCAAAAAGCCTTCGAGAACGCCGCAGCGGTTCCGGGCGCCCTGATCTGGGCGACCATCTCGTTGTGCAACGAATTGATCGAAGTCGGACGCTTCGACGAGGCGCGCAATCGTCTCGGCGCCGCAATTTCGCGCCATCCGACAGAACCGGCCCTGCTGCTTCAACTTGGATATACGGAGCGCGCCGCAGGCGAATATGCCGCGGCAAGCGCGGCCTTTGCGAGCGCGGCGGCGCTGAACCCCCTCCAGCCGCAGCCCGAAATCGAGCTGGCGGCCGAGGACATCCGACTTGGCCAGGCTGGTCCGGCCGTCACCCGCCTGACGAATCTTGTCAGCCGCGATCCGAGGAGCGGCCAGGCGTGGGAAGCGCTCGCCAACGCCCTTCGACAGATCGACGACGAGCGGGGCGCGGTCGCTTGCCGACGGAAAGCTGTCGCATTGGATCCCTCGAACCTGGGAGCGCATCTGCAACTCGCCCTCGGCCTTGAACGTCTTGGCCAGCCCCGCGAGGCGCAACATGTGCTCGAGATCTGCGATCTCCGTTTCGGGCCTTTGCCCGAAACGCAAGTTCTCAGAGCCGAAATCCTCCAGAGCCGGGGCGATTATCCTGCGGCGCACGCCCTGTTGAAACAGGCCGCTGCGAGATTTCCGACCCATTTCGATCTGTGGTTTCATCATGTTTCGCTGCTGATCCACTTCGGCGCGTTCGACGAAGCGCGGCGCGCGGCCGATGCGCCGCCGCATTGCAGCCGGCGCGAACAGGTCAGGATCTCGATGCTGAAGGGCCAGATCGCCGCCGCGCGCTGGGACCTCGACGAGGCCTATTCCTGCTTCAACCATGCCGCCGAATTTTACGCGACGGACTCAGGCATCCATCACACCGCGTCTCTGACGGCCCTGCTCCGGCTCGACCTCGACGCGACGCAAGCCCATCTGGAAACCTCGGTCCGCAACGACCCGACCCATCGCTTCCTCCACGCGGGAAACTGGAAGCCGTCGCAAACCCATATCGGGCAACTGCTGGATGAATATCGGATCGACGAAACGGCGCTTTCGCTGCTGCGCGATTGCCTGACGAAGGACGATCCCGTCGAAGCCCTGGAGGCCCTCGTCCTCGAAGTCCCCGACTACACCCCGGCGGCCATCAACTTCCTGATCGCCCTGCGGCGGAGGGAACTGCTCGACCGGCCCGGGCAACCGTCTCCGGGCGACAGGCTCATCCCGACGCGGATCACGCAATATTGGGACGACAACATTCCGCCTGACGTCGAGGCGCTTTGCGACGGCTGGCGCGACATGCATCCCGGCTATCGCTATATCCGCTTCTCCAAGGCCGACGCGCGTCGCTATCTTCTGGAGATGGGGCCGACAGGCGTGCTCGCCGCGTTCGACCGCGCCAGTGAGGCGGCGATGAAGGCCGATCTTTTTCGTCTGGCGGCGCTGTATCACGAAGGCGGCTATTACATTGACGCCGACGACCGCTGCCTCGCTCCGATCCCGACCATCGACCCCGGCGACCGCAGCCTGTTCGTCTATCAGGAAGATCTCGGCACAGTCGCCAATAATTTCATCGGCGTCGTCCCCCGGCATCCCGTGATCGGCCATGCGCTCGTCGCCGCCCGCGAAGCCATCGAGCGCGGCGACACCGACATGCTCTGGCTGGCCACCGGCCCGGGCTTGATGACGCGATGCCTCGCCGCCCATCTGGCCGGGCATCGCCAGGATCGCTTGAAAACCATGTATGTTCTGGAGCGCCATGACCTGTTCAAGGCCGTCGCCATCCATTGCGCCGCCGCCTATAAGCATACGCCAAAACATTGGAGCCGCACGGCGTTCAAGCAGCCGCGCATGCAGTCGCTGGCGTTGATCGGCGCCCTGCTGGACGCAAAATCCGGCGCAGAGACTTGACGGCGAAGGCAGCCGCGCCCGCCGCTCGGGATGCGGCGGAATTCAAAGGACGATCATGTCAGATCTGACGATATGCGCGATATTCAGGAATGAAGGCCAATATCTTCGCGAATGGCTCAGCTTTCATGCTTTCATCGGCGTGAAGCATTTCTACCTTTACGACAACAACAGCACTGACGACAGCCGGAGAGTCATAGCCTCCTGGCCCGGCCAGGCGATGGTGACTGTAATCGACTGGCCCCAGGTCGGAGGCCAGAACGCGGCCTATCGTCATATGCTCGAGACCCACGCCAATTCCGACGATTGGTGCGCCTTCATCGATTGCGATGAATTTCTGACGCCGCAAGGCGACGTGTCGCTGCGGCAGGCGCTGGACTGGTTTGAACCCCGTTGCAACGGATTTTTCGTACATTGGCTGATGTTCGGGTCGTCCGGGGAGGTCGAGGCGAAGCCGGGCCTCGTCACGGAACGCTTCCTGCGCCGCGGCTATGAAAGTTTCCCGCCAAATCAGGTCGGCAAGAGCGTCGTGAAGCTGAACAAGGCGAAAGACGTTCGACTCTGCCATCTCATTCAATGTGACGGGCCGATGCTGAACGACGCCGGCGAAGAAATCGACCAGAACGGCAATGGCATTCACACCGGGATCAGCCATAATCTTCTGGCCCTGAATCATTATTACACCAAATCCCTGTCCGAATGGCGCAGCCGCCGCGCGATCGGCAAGGCCGACAAGAAACCGGGCGACGCCGATTATCAGCGAACGGAAGAAGACTTTCACCGTCATGACCAGAACGTCGTCGAAGACCTGACCGCCGCCCACATCATTCGGCGCATGCGTGAGACGGGAACGCTCTGACCACGCCGCCGATATTTTCATTTTTCATTGGCTCGTCTGAGCCGGGGACAGCGCATGCGCCGCACGATCGAGGGAACCATAAGCCGCTTCTCCTACGAGGGGCTTCCCTACACGTTTTTTGTCGCCAACAAGGGCGACGACATTCAGGCGCGCCATTTCGAAGGGCGCCTTTATGAACCCGAGGAACTGGCGATCATCGCCCGCCACGTCGGTCCGGGCGCCAGTATCGTCGATATCGGCTCGAACGTGGGCAATCACGCCATCTATTTCGACAAGGCGCTCAAGGCGAGGCGCGTCTATGTCGTCGAGCCGAATCCGACCGCCATTGAACTGCTGGACATCAACTTGCGGCTCAACGAGGTTACGTCGGTCGATCGCCGTTTCATCGGCCGGGGCTTTGGCGCAAAGGCCGCGCTGGCCGAAGTTCGCGAGCTCTATCCCAACAACCTGGGGGCGGCCGAACTGGAGCAGATCCCCAATGGTTCGGTGCAGATCGAGTCGGCGAGCGTGGCTCTGGCCGGTCTACAGGTCGACTTCGTCAAGGCCGACGTCGAAGGGATGGAAATCGACGTGCTGGAAGGACTGATCCCCTTGCTGCTGGAACAGCGGCCAAAATTGTTCATCGAAGTTCGCGACGTCAACAGGCCGGCGTTCGATCACATGATGGCGGGGCTGCCCTATCAACTGGCGGCGACTTATCGGCGCTATGAGGCTCTCGAAAATCTGATGTTCGTGCCGAATTCGTAGAATTGCGAAGGATCATGGCGTTCGCCTATAAATTGCAATTGCGTGAGACAGCATGAACAAAATTGTTCCGACCCTCGTTTTCGGCGATTATCGTCCGGGCGACTGGATCAGTCGCTACTGCCGTTTTCGCGTCGAACTGCCGGCCGGGTCGCATCGCCTGGTCGGCAAGACCTATAATCCGCCGGGCGAGGATCTGGAGGGCAGCAACCTTGTCGTGGTCATCGACAAAAGGCCGATCGGCGAAATCCGCCCTCACAATCCGCCGGAATGGAGCGCCTTCGGGCTCGATCTTCCGAAGCTCACGGCGCCATCGCGCGTGAATATCCTGTTGCACACCACGCGCTTCCGCTTACCGCCGCCGCCCGATCAGCGCATTCTCGGGCTGATCCTCGATGATTTTTGCGTCCAGCTCCAGGGCTGATCTATTCAAAGCGTTTTCGTGAACATCTTGCCGCGTGAATTTTAGAATGGGTCCGGTGGAGCGCATGACGCAGTCCTTGCTGCCAAATATTGTCCGGAGGCTTATCCAGGGCGGTCTCATCGACCCATCCATCGCCTGTCCTTACCTGCCGGCGGACAAGCTCTATTATGAGGAAATATTCGATTCGTTCATGATCCTGACAGTCGAAGAACGGAATAAAGCTTTTCCGTTCTTCGACGCCGAATATTACCTTTCCCAGCTCAATTCGAATTTCGACGCCGACATCAATCCCCTGGCCCATTTTTTCAAATTCGGCTTCGCCTGGAACCTCGCGCCGCATCCCCTGATCAATCCGTCATTCATGGCGCGCGCCCGGCCCGATCTGTTCGGCGCGCAGATGCGGCTCGATCAATTCGCAAGCGCCCTGATCTTCGACTGGTGCGATCCCGGCCCCTTTCTCTGGCTCTCCTGGTATCGCGGTCAGGCCCGGCTGTCTCCGAGGGAAGGCGCCCTGCTGCATTATCTCAAGCGCGGCGCCGTCCTGAACCTTCCGCCCAATCCCTATTTCCATCCCGAGGCCTATGCCGCCGGCGTGCGGGAAGCGCCGCGCAACGGCCTCGAATTGGTGCGCCATTTCATGACGCATGGCGACGTCGCCTCGGCCGTCGTAGGCGACCGCTTCGATCCCGAGTTTTACGTCCGGCAACATCCGGAAAGCGCGGCGGGGACCGGCGGGCCGCTCCAGCATTTCCTCGCCATTGGTCGGCATCTTGGCCACAGCCCCTGTGAAACGGCCAGGACGCCCGGCGAACAGGTCAAGCTGTCCGCCGCGACCAATGACGTCCCCATCGTCGAGACGCCAGCGGCCATTCTCGATCGCTGGGCCAATTTCAACGATCGCGTCGCCAACGCCCGGCGCGTCCGGCTCGAAAACTTTCGCGAGCGGAATATCTGTCCGGTGGCGATCGAGGACCATCTCGCCGCGCTCAAGGAACTGGCCTTCGCGCAGGAGGACTCGCCGGACGTCGACGTCCTCATTCCTTGCTATGACGAATTTGAAATCACGGTGGAGTGCCTCGTCGCCCTGAGCCGCGCGCGCCGCCGCCGCAAGCTGCGGATCATCATTGCGGACGATGCTTCGCCCGACGAAAGTGTGAGCCTGCTTGAGCAGGTCCCCGGCCTGACCTTCATTCGCCATCCCGAAAACCTGAACTTCCTGCGCAGCTGCAATCGCGCCTTCGTTGCGACCAGCGCGCCTTTGCTGCTTCTTCTCAACAATGACACGCAGGTTTTCGATGACGCGATCGACCTGCTCGCGGACGCCATCGAGGCGGACGACGCGATCGGCGCGGCGGCGCCCATGTTTCTCTATCCCAATGGGCGGCTGCAGGAAGCGGGCTGCGCTTTGCGTTTCGACGGCGAGAGCGAAATGACCGGCGTCGGCGACGATCCCGAGCGCCCCTGCTACACCTATGCCCGCGAGATCGATTATGGCTCGGGCGCCGGGCTGATGCTGCGGCGCGACGCGCTGGAAGGCGCATTATTCGACGAGCGTTTCGCCCCCGCCTATTGCGAGGACGCCGATCTGTGCCTGCGCATCCGCGAGAGGGGCTGGCGCGTCGTCTATGAGCCCGCTGCCCGCATCGTCCATCACCTCAGCGTCTCGACGTCCCGCCAGTCGCGTCGCCGCCGCGTGCAGCTCGCGCAGACGAACCAGCAGAAGCTGATGGAGAAATGGGGACCGCAGCTGCGCGAGCAGAACCGCGCCCGCGTGCTGGCCTTCTATCTGCCGCAGTTCCATCCGATCGACCGCAACAATGTCTGGTGGGGCCGCGGCTTCACGGAATGGACCAGTGTCACCCGCGCAACGCCCTCCTTCGTGGGCCATTATCAGCCGCATCTGCCGACGGATCTGGGCTTCTATGATCTGCGCCGCGTCGAAACCATGGGAGAACAGCAGGCCCTCGCGCGGCAATATGGGATCGAGGGCTTCGCCGTCTACTATTACAATTTCGGCGCAAACCGCGTGCTCGAACAGCCGATGGAAGCGCTGCTGAAACATCCAGAGGTCGATTTCCGCTTCGCCTTGTGCTGGGCCAATGAGAACTGGACGCGCCACTGGGACGGCGGCGAGCGATCCATGCTGCTGGAGCAGCATTACGATGACGCCACGCTGGATTCCGTCGCGACGGACATGGCGCGTTTTGCGTCCGACCCGCGCGCGATCCGGGTCGACGGCAAGCCGCTGGTCATGGTCTATCGTCCGCTGCAAATTCCCGACGTTCTGAAGGCGACGCAGCATTTTCGCGCGCGTTTCGCCGAGGCGGGCCACAAGGAAATCCATCTTGTCTATGTCGAGAGCATGGAGGCGATCGAACGCCGCGTCCGCCCCGCCGAGATCGGGTTCGACGCCTGTATCGAATTTCCGCCGCAGGGCATCGCGGAGCCATATAAAAGCCCTGTCAAACCCCTGAAGGCCGGCTGGGATGGACATCTTTACGATTACGCCGGGACAGCCCGCAACGCCGTCCTGCGCCAGACCACCGACTATCCGCGCTATCCGGCCGTGGCGCCGAGCTGGGACAATACCGCCCGCCAGCCGCTGAACGGCACGACGCTGGTCGGCGCCGAGCCGGAATTGTTTCAGGCCTATGTCGAGCACAAGCTGGATGAAACGCTGGATTTTCAGGTCGGCGACAGACGCCTGCTCTTCGTCAACGCCTGGAATGAATGGGGGGAGGGCGCGCATCTTGAACCGGATCGCGGCTATGGCCATCGGTGGCTCGCCGCGCTCAGGCTGGCGCTGCTCTCGAAGGGGGTGATTGCGTGAGCTCCGATGAGACCTCGTCGACTGTCTTTGTTGGTCATCCTTATGCGGCGATCGGCAAGGGCGAGGAATTGCGCGCCAATCTGCGCGCGCTCGCCAGTCTCGACGAACCGGTCGAAACGCTCGATATTTATCGCTGCGAGCCAAGGACAGACCCCGACCACCTTGCCCTGATCAAGCCGATCGAGACGCGGCGGCTCGGGCGGGGCAAACGCATTTTCCATATCAATGGCGATGAGATCGATCCCGTCCTGCGGACGCTGGAAGCGATGGGCGAGCCCTTCACCGCAGGACGCAATGTCGTCGTCCCGGCCTGGGAGCTTCCGCAATTCCCGCAAATCTGGGTCGAGCAACTCAAGCGTTTCGACGAGGTCTGGGCGATCTCCCATTTCGTCAAACACGCGCTGGCCGCGAGCGGCGTCGAATCGCATTTCATCGGCCAGTCGGTCGATCTCGCGATTCGGCCCTTCCTGTCCCGTCGGCATTTTGGCTTGCGGGAATCCGCTTTCGTCTTTCTCGTTTTCCTTGATTTCTCGTCCTATGCGTCGCGAAAAAACCCTTTCGCGGCGATCGAGATGTTTCGTCGATTGCTCGCGGAGCGGCCCTTTGACGACATCCAGCTGGTGCTGAAAATGAAGGGCGACAGGCAGGCGTCCGACAACCTTGCCGCGCAGATCGACCTGCCCCCGGATTCCTTTGTCGTCGTCAACCGGTTGCTGAGCGCCTACCAGCAACATAGCCTGATCGCCGCCTGCGACTGCCTCGTTTCACTGCATCGCGCGGAGGGGTTCGGGCGCGGGCCGGGCGAAGCCATGCGCCTCGGGCGCGCCGCCCTGGCGACCGGATGGTCCGGCAATGTTGATTTCATGGAAAAGTCGAACGCGCTGCTGGTCGATTACAAGCTCATTCCGGTAGCGCAGGGCGACTATCCGGAAAGCGAAGGGCAGGTGTGGGCCGAGCCCGATGTCGAACACGCCGCCTCGCTGGCGCGATGGGCGCTGGACAACCCCGCCGACCTGCGCGAACTGACGCGGCGAGGCCGCCACGACATCGTGATGAAAATGGGCGATCGCGCCGTCGGATTGCGCATGCTGCAACGCCTGAGCGCGCTCGACGGGTAAAGGTTTCGGGACTCAGACAATCAGCTGGAACCGGTCCACGATCGGGCCGCCTTCGACCCAGATCTGAACCTGCAGATTGGTCCGCAGGGTCGACGGCGGCTCTGCCGCCAGCGATTTCAGATTCAGGGTGAGGCGGTTTTCGTGAAACGCGAATTCGACCGGCTCGGACACGCAGCGCAACTCGCTCATCGACAAGCGATTGACCTTCGCCAGAGCGGACAGGATTTTCGCGCCCGCCTCAAGGACGACCGCGCCGTCCCGAACGATCGCGGCGCGCGCCTGCGGCGTGCTGAGATCGAAGGTCATGACATTGCCGCCAAGATAGCTTGTTCTTGCGTCCGTGAATCGACGGTTCAGCGCCGCCAGTTCCTGGACATAGGCGTCATAACAGGGATTGAAGATCGCCTGTTGCGCGGCGCTCAACGGAACCTGCCGAAGCGCGAGTCCATTGGGAATTTCAAGGCTGCCGGTCACGATCGAATTGGTGAGCAGGCTTTCCGCGAAACTCGCCGGCGCGACGATGTCGAACAGGCGCCGCAAATCGGTCAGCGGCTCCTTGGCGAGGTCCGCAATGAAGGGAACGCCGTGTCCGCGCATGTAATTCAGATGATAGAAGGCCGCCCGGTTGACCGCCGTTTTCCAGCTTCGCCATTCCGTCAGATGCATGTTGTAGCCGATGGGCGTCGAAAAGACCGGCGCGCATTGCTGGCCCTCCGCCGGCCGCTGGTCCGACGTCAGAACGAGCCACAGATAGTTCAGATGGACCTTGGCTTCGATCTGCTCGCGGTCGAAAAGAAAGCCCAGGCGTCCGATCGGGTCGCCGGAAAACATCCAGCCCGGCGCCACCAGCTGCGGCGTTTCGATATCGGCGACCGCCTTGCCCTCCCTGAAGAACTGGTCGAGCAGCTCGTCGTTGAAGAACATGATTTCGTCCGAGTCGACGCGGCAGACATAGCGCCCCTGGCACGATGCGAATCCGGCGACGCGCTTCTCGATCTCATTCTTCCAGCGCTGACGAATAACGCGATAGGGAATGCCGCTGGAGGCGAGAATGTCATAGACGCGATCGTCCGACTTCTCGGGATTGCGTCCGGTCGCCACATAGAAGGGCGCCATCCATTCATAGGCGCCGTCCACCACCACCAGTTCATCGACCTTGTCGGCGATAGAAGACAAGGCGCCCGCCAGCATGTCCCAGTCATTATAAATGGACAAATAGGCGCTGAATTTCCTGACCATGCTTATGCCTTCCCGCGCTGGATGCGAGGCGGACAGGGCGTGGGCAGGCCCCGCCGCCTAACTTGCTCCAGTGCGCTGCCGGGATTTGAAACGGTAAAGGACGGCGGCCTGCGAATGGCGTCGCGAGCCGCGATCCCAGTCAACCGCCCCTGTTAAATGATCGCGCCGTCAATCGACATAGACGCCCGCCAGCGCCAGCGCTTCCCGCATCCTGGTCAGGCCATTCTCGAAGGAAAACTGTCGGCCCGCAAAGCGCTTTGCCGCCTCGGACATCGCGGTCCAGCGCTTTTCATCCGTATAAAGCGCCTTGACCGCCGCGACCCATTCGGCCGCCGTTTGCGCGACAATGGCCTCCAGTCCATTGCTGACGCCGATCCCTTCTGCGGCGATCGGGGACATGATCGTTGGCGTCCCGGACGCAAGCGCGCCGACGACCTTCCCCTTGATGCCGGCGCCCGACAGAAGCGGCGCAACGAACACCCGGCAGGTGTGATAGACGTCGGCTACATCGGCGACATAGCCCTCGAACAGGATGTCTTCGGCGGCGAGTTCGCCCAGTTCGGCCGGCATATTCGAGCCAAACACCCTGAGCGTGATCCCGGGCAATTCCTGCCGCAATTCCGGCATGATGTCGCGAATGAAGAAGCGGATGGCTTCCTCATTCGGCGGATGGCTGAAATTGCCCACGAAGGCGAGCCCCGATCTCGAAGCAAAAGGCGGAATCGCCTCGTCGACATCGATCACCCACGGGCAGCGCGCGACTTTCGTGGCGTCGAGATTATGCGACAGAATGACCGCCGCCTCGACGTCGGTATAGGACAGCGTCACGTCCGAACGCCGCATTACCGACAATTCGATATCGCGCGTCTCGAGTGCGCCGCGAAGGGCGCCCTGATTTTTCGCCGCCAGCGCCGCGCGGATTTCGCGCAGGAAATGCAGGTCGGCGTCGTTGAAGATGATCTTTGCGCGCGGCGCCGCCTTCCGGATGAGATCGACATAGAGATTCGCGATCGAATAGCGGGTGATGTAGACGATGTCGAATTCCTGGCCTCGCCGCTCGATAACCTCCTGGATCGAACCGGCGAAGGGCGCGTAAAGGCACTCGATCCCGTCGCGCTGCAGGTCCTCGGTGTAATTGCCGATAAAGGCCAGATCGTTGGGAACGAATGTGACCTTGAAGCCCAGCGCCTGCAGCAACCGCATTTCCTGCCGGGCGGCATAGCTCCCGGCGTCCTTGTCAGGCTGCGGCACATCGTGATCGATGACCAGCGCGCGCAAGTCCACGCCCCGGTCCTTGGCGAGATCGGGATCGAGGGTCAGCGGCAGATTGCGAATGGCGCTGGCCCAGCGCGCCCGGAACTTCGGCTCGTTGACGACCTGATAGCGCTTGGCGCCGGAGGTCAGGGACGTGCCGCTCGACACGCCTTCGAAGTGCACGACCTTGGCAAAGGGCGTGTAATAGGTCTTGAGGCCCTTGGCCCTGACCCGGAATGCGAGATCATTGTCTTCGTAATAGGCGGGCGAATAGAGTTCGTCGAAGCCGCCGAGTTCGTTCCAGATTTCCCGGCGCAGCATGATGCAGGCGCCGGAGATGTAATCGACCTGCCGCGTGTAATTGTAGCGCGTATCGAATTGGTTGCCGCCGCGGCCGTAATTCGAAACGTCGAAATTCGGAAAGACGATGCCGCCGGCCTCCTGAAGCTTGCCGTCGGGATAGACCAGCTTCGCCCCTGCAAGCCCGACCTTGTCGAACGACCGGAAGACATGGACCAGTTCGTCGATCCAGCCCGAACAGGGTTCGGTATCATTGTTGAGCATGACGACGAATTCGCCGCGCGCCGCTTCGGCGCCGCGGTTCGAGCTCTTGACGAAGCCGACGCCCGCCTCATTGCGTACGACCGTGATCCCCGAGACGAAATCCTCAAGCCTCGTGGTCAAATCCCTGGAGCCGTCGTCCACGACGATCACTTCGAAGGCGCTCTTGTTGGGGGCCAGCAAAAGCGCCGCGAGGCAGTTATAGGTCACCCAGAATTTATCGTGAGCTGGTACGACAACGCTGACGAGCGGGTTTTCATGGACCGGAAAATGAAGCTTTTCCGGAAGCCCGGACTGTTCGGCGATGCCGCGCTTGACCTGATTATAGGCGATCTTGAGCTGGTTGAAATATTCGGCGACGGGCGCCTGCGGCCCCTCGTTGAGCATGCGCGAAACGACGTCAAGCTGGCCTTCGAAGGACGCGACCCGGTTCGCCGCGCTGGGCGAGAGGAATCCCGGAAAATCCTTGGCGTAGCGTTGCAGGTCCTCTTCCGAAATGGCCACAACCGCCGTGACGGCCACCATTTCCGCGACAACCTGTCCGACTTCGCGCGCCTTGATCTGGAACCAGTGGACCCGGCCATCGGCCAGCGAAACAGGAATTGAGGCCTTGACCGGATTGCTCTGGCCCGGAACCGGTTTCGCAATGGACAAGACCGCGACGCTGGCGCCATCGACCACGATCTGAAGCGTCACGTCGTCGCTCGAAGTCGAGGCGACCCAACCCTCGAGCGTCAGCCCCTCGATCCGGTCGATACCGCCGCGAACGACGGTCTCGGAAACCACATGCTTGAAAACATTCTCAAGCGTGTCGCCGTAACCGGCCACTTTGGCGCGCAGGACATGCGTTCCCACCGGCAGCCGCGGCAAATCGATCGCGAAGGCGTGATAGCCGTCGCCAACGCCCGACTTGAAAATATCGCCTCTGTATTGGGACGCTTCGCCTGCGGCGATGAAGGTCTCGTCGGCCCAGATTTCGATCGTCAGCTTCCGGTCTGGCGCTTTGCGATCGATCGCCCAGCCTTTGGCGGCCCCATTGGCGACGCCGTCAAAACATCCCTGGATCCCCGCCAGGACGGCGGACGCGGCCGGAGCGATTTCACCTGCCGGGCCGTCTGCGACGACAGGAGCGGCGGAAAAAATGGGATCGACGACGACCGCCGGCGCGGCTGGCGCGGGAACCGCCGCAAGCTCAACTTCCGTCGCGCCAGGCAGATCGGCAATGGATCGCGGCAGGCCGGCGGCCGGCAAAACCTCCTCCACCTGAACCTTCTCGAACTGCTCCCCTTGAGTATCGCCGTTCGCCTTTTCGACCGTGGACATCGCATCTTCCCACTGATTATTCTTGAGCGTCTTGCCAAGGGTTCCGTAACGCAGAAGCGCTGAAGGATCGCGAGCCGCCCATACGCGCTTTAGGGCCGCAAAGTCACGGCCTTAGTGCAGAAACGCGCGGAACGCCAACGACCAGCGGCAATTTCGACTGCTGACGGGATGCGCCTTCCTCACAAAGCGCGCCGATCGACAATAGAGCCGCAGGATAGGCGATGCCCGGACGCAACGGCAAGGCCGATGCCCGGAAAAGACGCGCAACCCGCCAAGCTTCCGCATTCAAAAAAGCGGGCGGCTCTCGCGAGCCACCCGGATAAAAAGCCGCCCGATGGGCTGCGCGCCCTTTTATTGGCTCGGCCCCTTGGCTGCGGCGGAGGCCTGCTCCATCCTCTTGGCCATTTCCGCTTTGACAGCGTCGAGATTGAAGCTCGCGCCGCGCTGCATCGGCGGGAACTCGATGAAGGTCTGCAGTTCCTTGCCCATCAGCTGCTGAACGAAGACGAAGCGCCAGAACTGGTACTTGAACCAATCGAAATACTGCTGCCCGCCCTCCTTGGTTCCGTTGTTGGGCCAGCCTGTGCGCTCGAACGGATCCAGGCGCAGGTTGGTGATATAGGGAACGTCCGGATGGGTCTTCTGGCCAACCCAGCCATCGGGCTGGTCGATGAAGCGAAATTTATAGTCGTCGATGCGCACCGCGCCGACCGTGCTTTCGCCGAGATAGAAGATCTCGTGACGATTGGACGGCCCCTTGCCGGTAATGGCGGCGGTCTGGTCGTATCCGTCCAGATGGTTCTTGTAGGTGCGGTCGCCGATCGTCTTGCCCTTCAGCAATTCATCGGTGATGTTCGGGTTGCCAGCGATAGCCGTGAAGGTCGGCAGCCAGTCGAGGCCCGAGACGATGCCGTTCTGAACGGAATCCGCCGGAACATGGCCGGGCCAGCGCAGAATTGCCGGCACACGGAAGCCGCCTTCGAGCACGGTTCCCTTCGATTGCGCGAAGGGGGTCTGGCCGCCGTCGGGCCAGGTGAAGACTTCCGTGCCATTGTCGGTGGTGAACAGGACGATGGTGTTCTCGTCCACGCCCATGTCCTTGAGCTTCTTCATGACCAGTCCGACGTCGTCGTCGAGCTGCGCCATGCCGGCTTCCTCTTCGGACCAGCCATTGTCCGAATTGCGCATCGCCTCATATTTCGGCGAAAGATGCGTCACGATATGCATGCGGGTCGGGTTGAGCCAGACGAAGAACGGCTTGTTGGCCTTTTTCGCGCGGTCCATGAAGTCGATGGCGAGATCGCGGATCTCGTCGTCAACCGTTTCCATGCGCTTGGGATAAAGCGTGCCGGCGTCCTCGATCTTCTGCTTGCCGATCTTGCCCCAGCGCGGCTGCTCCGTCGGATCGTCGACGTCGGTCGCCCAACTGTGGATCATGTTGCGCGGGCCGACGACGTCCAGCAGGTTCTGCGGATAATTGGGGTGCGCCGGATCTTCCATCGCGTCGAGGTGATAGAGGTAGCCGAAGAACTCGTCGAAGCCGTGCACGGTCGGCAGGAACTCGTTCCTGTCGCCCAGATGGTTCTTGCCGAATTGCCCTGTGGCGTAGCCCATCGACTTCAGCACCGTGGCGAGGGTCACCGCCTCGGCGGGAATGCCGATCTTGGCGCCAGCCTGGCCGACCGTGGTCATGCCGGTGCGGATCGGCAATTCGCCGGTGATGAAATTCGCGCGGCCCGCTGTGCAGCTCGCCTCGGCGTAGTAATCCGTGAACAGCATGCCTTCCTTGGCGATCTTGTCCAGATTGGGCGTCCGGCCCGCCATCAGGCCGCGATGATAGGCGCCGATGTTCCACATGCCGATGTCGTCGCCCATGATGACCACGATGTTCGGCTGCTTGTCATCCGCGCGCGCGCTCGAAGGCGCGGCCGCAAGACCGAGAGCTATCGCCCCCGTCGTCGCCAGAACATTGAATATTTTCGTCTTTCTCATCGTTTTCTCCCCCTTGAAGGTCTTGAACGAACCTTTTGGCCTCGAAACGCATGACAATATTGACGCACTGGACCGCGAAAGGCGCCGCCTTCGCGCGGCCGGTGGCTCAGGACGATATGATGTGCATCGACCTTCCCGATCGGACGCCGCCCTCGGCCCCCCGTCCGGCAGAAATTGAAGGTCGCCTGCGTGCACAACTGCCGCCGGCGCCCAGGTCCGGCCTGACGGCCTTGTAGCGGGCGCCGCCTATCCCTCTTTGAGGGGGATTTACGGCAGCAACCATACTACCGACGCCGTCAGGAAAAAAGCGGCCCGCGCCGATTGTCGCTGGCGAGGACCTCGCCTCCCGCCATCCGCAGCCCTTTGCATTTTTGAAAAAGGCCATTGGCGGAACTGCGCCCACATCTTGCCGGTCTGGTTCCTATATCTCTACGAGCGCGCCGAATTTGGGCGGCGCGAAAGATTGAGGGCGCAGCATGATCCGTTTCACGCTCAACGGCCGACCGCAGGAAATCGACGCCGACCCCGACAAGCCTCTGCTTTGGGTCCTGCGCGACGATCTCGGCCTCGTCGGAACCAAATATGGCTGCGGCCAGGCGCTGTGCGGCGCCTGCACCGTGCATCTGGAGGGCCAGCCGACCCGCTCCTGCCAGACCCGCATCGGCGATGTCGCCAGCAAGTCGGTCGTCACCATCGAGAGCGTCAATGGCGCGGTCGCCGAGGCCGTGCAGAAGAGCTGGATCAAGCTCGACGTGCCGCAATGCGGCTATTGCCAGTCCGGCCAGGTCATGGCCGCGATCGGCCTGCTTTCAGGCAACAAGAAGCCGAGCGACGCGGAGATCGACGACGCGATGAGCGGCAATATCTGCCGCTGCGCCACCTATCAGCGCATCCGCGCCGCCATCCATGAAGCTTCTCGCCTTTTGGGAGCGTGACCGATGCTGAATCTCTCCGCCACTGGTTTCATCCGCGAGACGCCCGTTTCGCGCCGTCATTTCATGCTCGGCGCCACGGCCGTCGGCGCCAGCCTGGTGGTCGGCTTTTCCGCCTCCGCCGCGCCGGGCGCGTCAAGCGAGACGACCAATCCCTTCGCCGGCTATGTCAGGATCGACCCTGACAACAAGGTGACCATCTATTCCGCCCATATGGACATGGGCCAGGGCATCTATCAGGGCGTCGCCACGCTCGCGCAGGAGGAACTCGACGCCGACTGGTCGAAGATCGAGGTCGTCGGCGCCTCCGGAGACCCGGCGCTCTATGGCAATCTGGCGATGGGCGGCAAATTCCAACTCACCGGCGGCTCGACAGGGACCGCGTCGTCGTGGCGGCGCTATCGCGTGGCGGGCGCCGCGGCGCGGGCCATGCTGATCGCGGCGGCGGCGCGCAAATGGGGCGTCCCCGCCGAAGACATTGTCGCCGAAAACGGCATGTTGCGCGCAAAAAGCTCGGACGCCCGAGCGACCTATGGCGAAATGGCGGCGCTCGCCGCGCAGGAGGCCGCGCCGGCCAATATCGCGCTCAAAGACCCCAGGGACTGGAAATATATCGGCGCGGAGAACCTCCCGCGTCTCGATTCCGCGCCCAAATCCACCGGGCGGCAGCAATTCACCATCGACATCAACCTGCCCGACATGCTGACGGCGGTGATGATCCACCCGCCGCTGTTCGGCGCCAGGCTCAAGAGCTTCAACGCCGCCAAGGCCAAGGCGATGAAGGGCGTGGTTGATGTCGTCGCGACTCCGCGCGGCGTCGCGGTCGTCGCGAAGGGCATGTGGGAAGCGATGCAGGCGCGCGATGCGGTCAGCGTCGAATGGGATGAGTCCGGCGCCGAGAAGCGCGGCACGTCCGAGTTGTTCGCCGCCTATCGCGCGATGGCCGACAAGGGCGGCGAAAACATTGCTGTCGACAAGGGCGACGCGCTGGGGGCGCTCGGCAAGGCCGCGAAAGTGGTCGAGGCGCGCTATGAATTTCCCTATCTCGCCCATGCCGCGCTGGAGCCGCTGAACGCGGTCGCGCGGATGAATGCGGACGGAACGCTCGAAGTCTGGGGCGGCCACCAGATGCCCGACCTCTATCAGGCCGTCGCCGCGCAGATTGCAGGCGTCCCGCCTGAAAAGGTGAAGCTGCATGTGATGAAGACCGGCGGCGGCTTCGGCCGGCGGGCCTGTCCCGACGCCGACATTATCGTCGAGGCGGTGGCGACGGCCAAGGCGCTCGGCTGGAAGGCGCCGGTCAAGGTGCAATGGACCCGCGAGGACGACATGCGCGGCGGCCGCTACCGTCCGGCCTATGTGCACAAGCTGACCGCCGGTCTCGACGCCGACGGCAAAATCCTCGCCCTGCGCGATACGCTGATTGGACAATCGATCGCCAAGGGCTCGCCCTTCGAGGCGATGATGGTCAAGAATGGCGTGGACGGAACCTCGGTCGAGGGTATGGCCAACCAGCCCTATGCGATTCCGAACTTCCGGCTCGACGTGACGACCACCGACATGAATGTGCCGGTGCTGTGGTGGCGCTCGGTGGGCTCGACCCATACGGCTTACGCGCTCGAAGCCTTCATCGACGAACTGGCGCAGGCCGCCGGCAAGGACCCGGTCGCTTTCCGGCTCGACATGCTGGCCGACAAGCCGCGCCACGCCGCCGTACTCAGGCTCGCCGCCGAAAAGGCGGACTGGACCGCGCCGCCCGCCCACGGCAAGTTCCGGGGCGTGGCCGTGGCGGAATCCTTCGGCTCTTATGTCGCGCAGGCGGTCGAGATCTCGGTCGACAAGTCCGGCGCGCCGAAGGTCGAGCGGGTGGTGTGCGCGGTCGATTGCGGCGTCGCGGTCAATCCGGACATGGTGCGCGCCCAGATGGAAGGCGGCATCGGCTATGGCCTGGGCGCGATCCTGAAATCGCGGATCACGCTCGACGGCGGCAAGGTCGTCGAAGGGAACTTCGACGGCTATGAAGTGTTGCGCCTGAACGAAATGCCGCGCATTGAGGTCCATATCGTCAAATCGGCGGAAGATCCCAAAGGCGTCGGCGAGCCGGGCGTGCCGCCGATCGGCCCCGCTTTGGCCAACGCCTTCTTCAGGGCGACCGGCAAGAGGATGCGGATCCTGCCGTTCGACCGTGGGGAAAGCTGACGTTCGCGGATCGCCGGAGGGGGCATGACGGATCGGGAGATCATCGCGACGGCCCTGGATTGGGCGCGAAGCGGCAAGCGCGTGGCGCTTGCGACCGTGATCGCCACATGGGGCTCGTCGCCGCGCGCAACGGGCTCGCGTCTCGCCGTCGATCAGGACGGGCGTTTCATCGGCTCGGTTTCGGGCGGCTGCGTCGAAGGCGAAATTCTGGCGACGGCCGAAGAGGTCATCGCCAGCGGCCGGCCCGCCTTGCGGGAATTTGGCGTCAGCAATGAAAAGGCGTGGTCGGTTGGCCTCGCCTGCGGCGGCGCGATCAGGATATTCGTCGAGCGGATCGAAGAGTGCGATTTCCTGCAAAGCCTGATCGAGGACGCCGGCGCCGGCCGCGACGCGGCGACGACCCTCGCCCTCGACAGCGGCGAACGGATAAGGTTCGACAGGGATTCCGCGCCTGAGGCGTGGGACGATCTGACCCGTCATGCGATTTCGACGGCGGCGGAAAAGGGGGATGACGCGCTGGTCGAGACCCCGCGCGGCCTGTTCTTCGTCGAGCTCTGGCGCGCGCCGCTGCGGCTTGCGATCGTCGGGGCCGTGCATATCGCGCAGGCCCTCGCGCCCATCGCGATTTTGGCGGGTTATCAGGTGACCGTGATCGATCCGCGCCGCGCTTTCGCCGACGCGGCGCGCTTTCCGGGCGCAAGAATTCTCGCCGCGTGGCCCGACGAGGCGCTTCCCGATTTCCGACTCGATAGCCGAACCGCATTGGTCGCGCTGAGCCACGAGCCGCGCATCGACGATCCGGCGCTCATCGCCGCCTTGCGCAGTCCGGCCTTTTACATCGGCTCGCTCGGCTCGCGCGGCTCTGCGGAAAGGCGACGGGCGCGTCTGCGCGCACAAGGCGTGGACGACGAGGCTCTGGCCCGGATTCACGGCCCGATCGGCCTCGCCATCGGCGCCGCGACTCCGGCCGAAATCGCCATCGCCATCGCCGCCGAATTGACCGGGGCCTTGCGGCTCGCCCCGAAAGCCGCGCTCAGGAGCGCGGCGGAATGAAATTCGTCACGCTCCCCGCCCGCGCCGCCGAGGGCGGGCTGCTCGCCCATTCCTTGACCCGGCCCGGCCTGAACCTGCCGAAAGGCGTTCGCCTTGGCTCCGAGGAGGTCGCGCGCCTGCGCGCGGCGGGCGTCGAAAGCGTCACGGTGGCGATGATCGATGCGACGGACGTGCTGGAAGATCGCGCGGCGGAGCGCATCGCGCGCAGGCTGGCGGGCGCCGGATTGCGCGCGGGACCGGCGAAAAACGGGCGCTGCGACATTGTCGCGGATCATCGCGGCCTGGCGCTGTTCGCGCCTGAAACGATTCACGCGCTGAACAGAATCGACGAGTCGATCACTCTCGCGACCCTGCCGCCTTACGAGGCTGTTTCGCCCGGACAGCCGGTTGCGACAATCAAGGTCAATCCCTTCGCGACGCCTGAGGCCGTCGTCGCGGCATGGGAATCGTTCGGAGCGGTCTTTCAGCTTGCCGGCTTTCAGCCGCATCGGGTCGCCCTGATCCAGACGGTCGCGCCCGGCCTCAAGGCGAGCCTGTTGGAAAAGACCGCCGCAGCCACGCGAAAAAGGCTTGAGGCGCTCGGCAGCGCCCTATGCGCGGATGCGCGCGCGCCGCATGAGGCCGAGGCGCTGGCGCGGGAAATCCGCCACCAGCTCCATTCGGGCGCCGACCTCGTGCTGATTTGCGGCGCGGGTTCGACTAGCGACCGGGGCGACGTGGTTCCGGCGGCGATGGTCGCGGCGGGCGGCGCGGTCGAATGTTTCGGCATGCCGGTTGATCCGGGCAATCTGCTGACGCTCGGCTCGGTCGGCGACGTTGTGGTGGTCGGGATGCCGGGCTGCGCGCGGTCGCATCAATTGAACGGCTTCGATTACGTCCTGCAGCGCCTGCTTTCGCGGCAGAAGGTCGCGCGGGAAGACCTTGCGGCGATGGGCGTCGGCGGATTGCTGCGCGCCGCGCCGCGCCGGGTTTTTCCATGCGGAATGCGGGATGTGCCGCCCGCCGCGCCGCACAAGATCGCGGCGCTCGTCCTCGCCGCCGGACAATCGCGGCGCATGGGCGCCAACAAGCTGGTTCTCACGCTCGAAGGCAAGCCGGTTATCCGCCATGTGTTGGACGCCATCGCCGACTCGCGCATCGCGACGGCTTTCGTGGTTCTCGGCCATGAGGCCGAGCAGGTTCAGGCCGCGCTGGCGCAGACGGACGCGCGTTTCGTCGTCAACGCGGATTTCGACGGCGGGCTATCGACCTCGCTGAAAGCTGGCCTCGCCGCGCTGCCGCCGGATATTGACGGCGCGATGATTTTCCTCGGCGACATGCCGGACATCGACCCCGCCCTGATCGACCGCATGATCGAGGCTTTTGATCCCGGCCGGATGCAGGCGATCGTGGTCCCGAAGCGCGAGGGCCGGCGCGGTCATCCGGTGCTGTGGGGCAAGGGATTTTTCCCGCTGCTGCTCCAGGAAACGCAGGGCGATACCGGGGCCCGGCATCTCATCGGCCAATATGCCGACTGGGTCGCCGAGATCGAGGCGGACGACGACGGCGTCCTCGTCGATCTCGATACGCCGGAGGCCTTCCTCCGGCGGCAGAAATCGAGCGCGCCCGCCTGATCGTCCCCAATCGATCGTCAATGAGCGCCGGCGGCGCCGGCGGCAGGCTTCAACTTGCTGGCAAACAGCAGCGCGACCGCCGCGACCCCCAGCAACACGCCAATGACCGCAAAGGCGTCGGCAAACCCCATGGTGAGCGCCTGCCGCCTGACGCCGGCGCCAATCGTCGCGAGAGCCTTGTGCTGTGCGACCGCAGGGTCGGACACGCCATGAGTCATGAAATAATGGGTCAGCTGGTCGATCCTGTCGCGCACCTCGTCGCGATAGGTGGTCACGGACTGGCCGATGATGTTGGAATGGAACTGCTCGCGCTTGGTGATGAGCGTCCCGAGGCTCGCCGTGCCGACCGCGCCGCCGAGATTGCGCAACATGTTCGACAGGCCAGAGGCCGATCCCGCCTCGCTTGGCGCGATGCCGGCGGTGACGATGGCGCTCACCGGCGTCAGCATCAAGGCCTGTCCGACGGCGCGCACGACATTCGGCGCGAAGAACTGATCGCCGGCCGAATCGAGCGACAACGCTATATTCATGAAGCTGCTGGCCGCAAAGATCGACATGCCGAGGAAGGCGATGTAGCGCGCGTCATAACGCTTCATAAGCATCGGCACGAAGGGGATGAAGAGCAGCTGGGGGAAGCCGGTCCAGGCCAGCACCTTGCCGATCTGTTCGGCGTTATAGTGCTGCACCTGCCCGAGATATTGCGGCATCACATAGATCGTGCCGAACAGAGCGAAGCCCAGCAGCATGTTGACCAGCACGCCGATCCCGAAATTGCGCCGCGTGAGCAGGCGCAGATTGACCAGCGGCTTTTCAACCGTCAGCTCGATGGCGACGAAAGCCGACAGGAAGACCACGGCGACCGCCATCAGCTTGACGATGAAGGGCGAGCCGAACCAGTCGTTCTTGTTGCCTTCCTCCAGCACGGTCTGCAGCGCGGAAAGCCCCACGGCCATGGTGAAGATGCCAGCCCAGTCCCCTTCCCTGAGCAGGGCAAGCCGCATCGGCGCGCGTTCAAGCGTCAGGGCGAGCGCCACGACCATCAGGATGGCCGGGGGCGTGTTGACGAAGAAGATGGTCTGCCAGCCGTAATTTTCCGTGAGATAGCCGCCAATCGTCGGCCCGACCGCGGGCGCGAAGGTCACCGCCACGGCGAACATCGCGAGCCCGATCGGCTGCTGCGCCTTCGGAAGCTTGGTCAGCACCATGGTGAAGGCCATCGGTATCAGCACGCCGCCGGCAAAACCCTGCAAGCCGCGCGCAAGAATCATCGAACCGAGGTCGCGGGTGAAGGCGCAGGCGATGGAGAAGACGGCGAACAGGATCGTATTGGTGAGGATCACGCGTCGGAAGCCGAACACGCGGCTCAGGTAATCCGTCAGCGGAATGACGATGATCTCGCCGATCAGGTAGGAGGTCGAGATCCAGGCGCCATTGTCCACGCCGGTGCCGATGCCGCCCTCGATGTCGAGCAGGGAGGCGTTGGTGATCTGGATGTTGAGGATCGCCATGAAGGCGCCGATCATGCTGGCCATGACCGCGATCCAGGAGGTCAGGCTCGCCCTGGCTTCTTCGGCGGGGCGGGTCAGGCTTGCATTGGCGCTTTGGGCAAGGCTCGACATGGCTTTTCCTCCTTCGGCGAGGCGATCAGCTTCGGGCGTTCGCCGCCGTCGCGACCTGCGGCGTGGAAACGCGGGTGTCGATGGTCGGGGTGACGGACATGCCCGGCCGCAGCAGGGCGGCGAGCGGGCTTCCCGCGTCGAGCACGATCTTCACAGGAATGCGCTGCACGACCTTGGTGAAATTGCCGGTGGCGTTGTCGGGCGGCAGCACCGCGAATTCCTGCCCGCTCGCCGGGGCGACGCTGTCGACGCGGCCCTTGAAGAGCTGGCCCGGGAACATGTCGACCTCGATCTCGACCGGCTGTCCGGCGTGGACGTCGGTGAGCTGCGTCTCCTTGTAATTGGCGACGATATAGCTGGCCTCGACCGGCACGACGGACATTAATTGCGTGCCGGCCTGCACATATTGGCCGACCCGCAAGGTGCGATTGGCGATCTGGCCGTCCGCCGGCGAAACGACGACCGTATAGGTGAGGTTCAGCTCGGCCTGATCCAGCGCCGCCTGCGCCCGCGCCAGATTGGCCTGAGCCTGCGCGAGTTCGGCCTTGAGCACGTCGAGCTGGCGGGTCGCATTGGCGAGCGAGGCGCGGCCGCGGGCGCCGTTCGCCCTCGCGGCGAGCACGCGGGAGCTCGCCTGCTGTGCATTCTGCACGCTGCCGAAGCCAGTGGCCGCGAGGTCGGAATAACGCTTGTTCTCCTGCTCGGCGAAGGTCTGGTTCGCCTCGTCGGCAGCCACCGTCGCGCTCGCGCCGTCGATGGCGGACTGTTGCGCGACAATGGCGGCCTGCCTCGTGCCGATAGCGGCCCTGGCGGCCTCGACATCGGCCCTGGCCTGTTCGACCGCGACCTTGAAATCGCGGTCGTCGATGCGAGCGAGGATCTGGCCGGCCTTGACCGGCTCATTGTCGCCGACATGGACCGTCGCGATATAGCCCGCCACCTTGGGGGAGATCGTCGTATTGTCCGCCTTGACATAGGCGTCGTCGGTCGAAACCGCGAAGCGCCCGAAGGTCCAGTAATTGTGGCCGAGATAGCCGCCGGCGCCGAGCGCGGCCACCGCCGCGCCGACGATCAGGAACCGCTTCAGAATGGATCGCGCGTTCTCTGTCCGCGCCGGGGCGACGGCGTCGCCGCGCGCGAAAGCGACGGGGCCTTGTGTCGCCGCAGGCGCGTCATATCTTGAAATCGCGCCTTCGAACTCCTCGATCTGCTGGTGCTGTGTCATCGGGCTGCTCTCCGTGGCCGCCGGAAAATCGGGGCTTGCGACTATTTAGGAAACGTCGTAGTTTCCAAAATATCCCCGACGCTGCCGAAGTCAATCGGAATTTGGAAAATGACCATAGTCGAAAATGCAAAGTCGCCTTGCAGAGGTCGCGGCCGCCCGCCCGTTCGCACCGATGAAGAGACGCGCGACCTGATCGTCCAGGCGGCGCGGGCGGAGTTCGACGCCAGCGGCTATGCGGGCGCGTCGATGTGCGCCGTCGCCCAACGCGCGGGCGTTTCGACCAAGACGCTCTACCGGATCATCCCCACCAAGGACGCCCTGTTCGAAAGCGTGATCGCCGACAGGATCGGGCGCTTCATCATTGAGATCGACGAGCGGGCGCTCGCCCATCTGGACATCGAGCAGGCGCTGGAGCGCATTCTGGTCGCCTTCGGCCGCCTGACGCTGGACAGCAAGACTATCGGCATCCTTCGTCTGGTCCTGAGCGAATGCGAGCGTTTCCCTGAAATCGGCCGGCACTTCTACGAGGCGGCGGTGAAGCGCAGCGGCGACGCCATGGCGCTGTGGCTCGACGAGCAATGCCGCAAGGGCCTGCTCGATCTGGAAGACCCGCAACTGGGGGCCGCCATGCTGCGCGGCATGATGATCATGGAGCCGCAGCGCGCCGTCATGATGGGGCAACGCGAGGCGCCCGAGATCGATGAGATCGAACGGCGGGCGAAAATCTGCGCGAGATTGTTCCTGAACGGGTGCAGGAGCGCAGCGGCGTAACCCGACCCAAGTTCAGCTGGTCCTCGCCCGCCGGCGATCTTGATCGGTCTCAACGACCGTGGCCGGGACCGAGCCAGAATATGTCGCATTCCGTTGGGGAAGGCGAATTGTGTCGCTGCAACCGGGCGCCAACCCGAAACGCCGCACAGGAATCCGCCGCCGGCTGCATGAGCGAAATGCGCCGCCGCAGAAACGCCAAAAGGCAAGAACGACGCGCGCCGTCCCGTTCATCAGATAGTTGGATTTCGGACTTGCCCGGCGTCGATAAAACTCCGCGCATAAGGCCCGCTCGACCTTTCTCCTTCGAAAGGCGGCAGAGGCGACAAGAAAAGCGGCGACGAGGAAGAAAGCGGGCGACAGGACGCCTTTCGACCAGCTCAGGAGCCTCATCGTCGTCTTCAGGCCGAATTTCGAGATCCTGCCGGGAACCGCAGCCCCGGTCGCTGCGGCGTTGACCGAGGAGACAAACCCGTTCAAGCTTCCCGACCTGATGCCGGCGGACGCCGCCGGCGACTGACGGGTCGCCAATCGAAGCTCTGGTCGCTCGTCGATCCCCACCCGGAGGAGCTGGCAACAGATGGAAGCAATTGATCGTCGCGGATTGATGCGCGGATTGATGATCGCCACCGCCGCCACGGCTGCGGGCGCGGCCTTCGGGACCAGCGCGAGCGAAGCCATGCCGCTCGACGCCCGCATTGCAACGCCTTCGGATGAATTGATCCGGAAGGCGCAGGTTGTCGTCGTCGCTCCACGCCGCCGCCGTCGCCGTCGCTGGGTTTGCTGGTGGAACAGAGGCCGGCGCGTTTGCGGCTGGCGGTGGTTCTGACGGGAGGATATGCGCGTCGTCGTGACCGGCGGCACCGCCTATATGCGCGAACGGACCCAATGGGACAGCGGCGCCAATCTCGTTTGCGCCTCGCCCGGCGTGGTCTTCGCCTATGACCCCAACACTTATACCAATTCGCTGCTGCGCAAGGCCGGCGTCGAGGTCGTCTCCATCGTCGGCGCCGAACTCGGCCGCGGACGCGGCGGCGGCCATTGCATGACCTGTCCGATCATTCGTGATCCTGCCGACTTCTGAACCGCCGAAATCGGGCGCCCGTAGCGCCCCGCAGACTGGGAGAAATTGATGCAAAGGCGCCGGCGCCCCGGAAGTGCGGCAAGCATTTGCCGCCTCGCGGCTTTCGCCCTGGCTTTCGCCGGGCCGGTTGCCCCGGCGTCCGCGCAGACGGCGGGACGTCTGGACGCGCAAAGCGACGCCAATGACGCGATGAACGACGCCATGTTCGCGACGCCCAACGCCGCGACCCCTGCGCCGCTGTCGAATCTCTATGCGACGTCGCCGGATCTGGAAAAGCAGATCCCTTCGCCGCAGTTTCGCGCCAACGCCCTGCTGCCGCTGGGCTGGAATTCCAATGCGGAGGAGGTGAGCCGGGGCGGGACCTCGACCGGGCAATGGCGGCCCGTCGGCAACCTGTCCTGGGCGACGCCGGTCGGCGACCTCCCCTTGCGCGCGACCGTCGCCGGCTTTGCCGAAACCGACCGCTATTTCCGCGCCTCGAATGTCAATCTCGACAAGACCGGCGGCTCGACGCGCCTGCAATATGTCGACCCTGGCAACGATCAGGCCTTCTCGCCTTATTTCGTGTTCGCGCCGCGCTGGGATTTCACGCCCACTTTCGACAATCAGATTTCGGCGCGGCAGGACTTCAATCTTGGCTTCAACAAGAGGTTCAATCTCGACGGCGACTTCCGTCAGGCGCCCATCGCATCGGACAGCTCCGGAGCCGCCGTCTGGTCGCTCGGCCTGACGGCCTTCGTGCAGCGCCGCCTTCGCGAGCCGCAGACGTCGTCCTATGCCGCTTTTGTCATTCCCTCGATGAGCTATTCGATCAGCAAGAACTGGAACGCCAGTTTCGCCGTCGAATTTATCGGCCGCTGGTTCGACCGCAACAGTTTCGGCTTTTTCGCCAACAATTATGAAATCCAGCCGATCGCCACGGTAGAATATGTCGTCCCGGCCGAGTGGCTCGGCGGCGAGCGCAACGCCGCCCTGCTCGGGCGCCCGGCGCTCGATCTGCAAAGCTCCTATCTGAAGGTCTGGTCGAACGCGCCGGGCGGCGGCTTCGAGCAATGGCAGGCGGTGGCCGCGCTCAAGATGGGCTGGCGGTTTTAATCGCCCCTTCCCCGGAGCGGCCCGCGCCAGAAGCAGTTCCCGAGCCTGAAAACATCCGCCCGCCTTCGGCGCTCGATTCCGCTCTGGTCTTCAGCGTGCTGATCGTCCTGCTCGCGGCCTCCTATCTGCTGTTTGGCAAGGAGTCCGCACTCGGCCCCAACCAGATCGCGCTGATTTTTTCCAGCGTCGTCGCTGGCGTGGTCGCCCACAAGAACGGCATGCGCTGGGAGGGCGTCAGCCAGTCCATCGTCGATGGCGTCGCCACGGGCCTGTCCGCCATTTTCATTCTTCTCGCGGTCGGCGCCCTGATCGGCTCCTGGGCCCTCAGCGGCGCCATGGCCGCGATGATCTATTACGGGCTCGAATTTCTGAATCCGAACTATTTCTACGTGTCGACGCTGATGATCTGCGCGCTCGTCGCCATCGCCGTCGGCAGCTCGTGGACCGTCATCGGCGCCATTGGGGTCGGCCTGATGGGCGTCGCCGCCAATCTGGGAATGTCGCCGGAAATCGCGGCGGGCGCGATCGTCTCCGGCGCCTTTTTCGGCGACCGGACGTCGCCGCTGTCCGACACGCTCAACCTCGCGACCGCCGTGACCGGCGCCGAATTGTTCCAGCTGATCCGGGAATCGCTCTGGACCTCCGTGCCGTCCTTTGCGCTTGCGGCGTTGCTGTTCGCGGGACTCGGTCATTCGGCCTCGGGCGAATCCGGCCATGCGATGCAAAATCTGGCGGTGCATTTCAATATTTCAGGCTGGGCCTTCCTTCCGCTCATCGCGGTCTTCGTCCTCGCGATCCTGCGCTTTCCGCCCTTCGTCACGATCTTCGCCGGAGCGCTTCTTGGCGGCGTCGTCGCAGCGGCGCTCAATCCCCAGGTGGCGATGGCCTTCGCGGCGGACGCCAATCTTCCCGCGCCGATCAGCGTTTTCAAGGCCGTCTGGATGGCGCTATCGACCGGCTTCGTCTCGCGAACCGGGGAGGCGGCCATCGACGCCCTGCTCTCGCGCGGCGGCATGGCGCAGAAGCTGAACATTGTCTGGCTCATCATGTCGGCGCTGGCCTTCGGCGCCATTGTCGAACATGCGGGCCTCGTTCAGCGAATCGTCGGCCCGATCGCAGCGCGCGCCCGCTCGATCGGCGGCCTCATCACCTCGGTCGCCGCCGTGTGCGTCGGAACCAATATCGCAACCGCCGATCAATATATGGCGGTCGCCCTGCCCGGCCGCATGTTCGGGCCCGAGTTCGGGCGGCGCGGCTATGCGCCGGTCGTGCTTGCGCGCACGCTGGCTACGCCTTCTTCTTCTGTTCGCACCGTTGATGACGGTCGCCATCGGATGGCTAGGACTGCGCATGCTCAAGGCCGCCCCTGCCGAGACGCAAGCCCTGTCAGAAGCGACCCCGTCCCGGCCTGATTAATGAGTCAGCGCGTGTCCCGGCGGGCCTGCGAGGCCTTCACAGCCTGCGAATCGCTGCCGATCCGTTTTCCGGTCACGATCTTGCGACGCCTGGCGCCGGCCAGCGCCTGCATGCCTGGATTGGCCGTGTCGCCAGCGGCGGGGCGGTCGAAATTCGCCGCGCGCCGCAACGCGTGCGCCTTGTGGGCGGCCTCGCCATTGCGCTGAAGCCGGCGCCGCGATAAAATTCAGCCACATCCGACATGAAGCCGCACGCCGCGATGCGGACGCCGAAAACCGTTCGGCGACATCCGTTGCGCCCGCGCCGGCCGCCAATGGAGGTCGTCATGTCCATCTCCATGAAACTGCAGAAATATCTCGACCGCAAACAGGCTCGCTTCGATCTCATCGAACACCAGCCGACGAAGGACACGATGTCCGCAGCCGAAGTCTGTCGCGTCTATCCCGATTGTCTGGCGAAGGCGGTTGTCGTGCGGTCGCGCGGGGGCTACCTGCTGGCCGTCCTGCCGGCGTCGCAGCGGATCAGTTTATCGCGGCTGCAGCTGGCGCTCGGCCAGCCTTGCACATTGGCGACGGAAGGAGAACTCGACCGGCTGTTCGACGATTGCACTCACGGCGCCGTCCCGGCCATTGGCGAATGCTATGGGCTCGACGTCGTGGCGGAGGCCAGCGTTTTCGACCCCGGCGACATCTACTTCGAAGGGGGCGATCTCAAGACGCTCGTCCACATGAGCCAGGCGCAATTTTCGCAGCTGACCGATGAAGCGCGACGCGCACATTTCGCCGCCGCGTTCGAGTGAGGCGCAGCCGGTTTGAAAGCCCGCATTCCGAAATCGCGCAAAGCGACCGATGTCTGGAATTTGGGGGAGACCGACTTCAACCGTCAACCCGGAGCGGTCATTCGGTAAATTTTCTTGACCGCTCGACCACCCGTTGGAAGCAGACGTTCTCCCGAAATATGCGGTTCAGAACGGCAAGATTGCGATGCGCCATTTTTCGATTCGGAGTTTTCGACATCAAATGGTTTCGTCGTCGATCAACGGGTCGGGATGAGCGAGTTTTTCAAGGGCGGCCCAATCCTTGACGACGACAGTGGCGCCGTCGATGCGGACGTCATATTTCACGAGGGTGGCGAAGGCGCGGGACAGGGCTTCCGGCGCCATGCCGAGGCGCGCCGCGAGGATTTTCTTCTCAAAGGGAATGATGAAGCGGTGCCCGCCGCCGGTCTCCTTGTCGCGATGCACCAGCCAATTGGCGAGGCGTTCGAGGCTGGTGCGCAATTTCTGGTTCTTCAGCTCCTGCGCGACGTTGCGATAGGCGTTGGCCATTTCCTCGGCGATAGCGGTCGCGAAGCCGGCGTCAGTTCGCATGGCCTTTCTTATGGGTGCAGCAGGCAGCATCAGGATGCGGGAGGGCTCCAATACGCGGGCCGATTGCAGATAGAGCCGATCGAGCGCGACCGCGGCGACAATGAAAGTATGGGGCGGTCCGATCACCGCGATGGTCGTCTCGCGGTCGAGCCAGGAGGCGGCAAGCTCTATGGCGCCGGACAGAACCGCATAAAGAAAATCGGCCTTCTCGCCCTCCCTGGTCAGCTGGGTATGGGCCGGAAATCGCTGCACGAACGCGCCTTGCAGCAGGAGATCCAATGTCTCCGCCTGGCAGGCGGCAAGAAGGGGATGCCGGACAATTTCTTCGCGTTCTTCCGCGCGCATTCTGTGCTCCCTCGGCCCGGCGTCGAAACCTCGCCAATCCGTTCTTGATTATTATCAACTCCAAGGCGGATCTTTGTTGTCCGCGAGCAAATAAAATCGCGGAGCCGGAATTGATAGAAACACAATAACATATTGTTTTTAGTTATAAAACTAGCGATTTTGATCGAAATCAAAGTGCCGACGGCGCCCCCGTCGTCAATGTGCCTCGCATGAGAAGCTTTTTTCCTTGACGGCTTGGCGGAATGGAAAATGACCGACACTTTGCATGACCGTGGCGCAGCGTCGCGCGCCCTCTGGATTTCGACCGTCGCTTTTACCCTGTGTTTTGCGGTCTGGACGATTTTCGCCATCATCGGCATCCAGATCAAGAAAGACCTCGGTCTCAACGAGACGCAATTCGGCCTGCTGGTCGGTACGCCCATCCTCACCGGCTCGTTGATCCGCCTGGCGCTCGGCGTCTGGACCGACCAATATGGCGGACGCCGCGTTTTCACCGTCGTCATGCTGGCGGCGGCGGTGGCGACCTATTTGCTCACCTATGCGGAAACCTATCCGCAATTCCTGCTGGCGGCGCTGGGCGTCGGCATCGCTGGCGGCTCTTTCGCGGTCGGCGTCGCCTATGTCTCGCGTTGGTACGAGGCCGGCAAGCAGGGCACGGCGCTCGGCATTTTCGGCGCCGGCAATGTCGGCGCGGCGGTCACCAAATTCTGCGCGCCTTTCGTGATGATCGCGCTGGGCTGGAAGGGCGTCGCCGAGGTTTGGGCCGCGGTCCTGGCCGCAATGGCCGTCGTGTTCTGGTTCACCACCCGGGAAGATCCGGTGGTGGCCGAGCGCCGCCGCACCGGCGAAAAGCCGCGCAGCGCCTGGCTGGAAATGGAGCCGCTGAAGAACGTCCAGGTCTGGCGTTTCGCGCTCTATTATTTCTTCGTTTTCGGCGGCTTCGTCGCGCTGTCGCTGTGGCTGCCGCAATATCTGATCAATGTCTATCATGTCGATCTGAAAACGGCCGGCATGACCGCGGCGATGTTCTCGCTGCCCGCCAGCCTGTTCCGCGCCTATGGCGGCCATCTGTCCGACCGTTACGGCGCCCGCACGGTGATGTACTGGACGTTCCTCGTCGGCGTGGTTTGCACCTTCATCCTGTCCTATCCGCCGACGGATTACATTGTGCATACGGCGCAGGGCGACAAGGCTTTCCATCTCGCGATGGGCCTGGCCGCCTTCATCGTGACGATCTTCGTGCTCGGCTTCTTCATGGCGCTGGGCAAGGCGGCGGTCTACAAGCACATCCCGGTCTATTATCCCAAGAATGTCGGCGCGGTCGGCGGCCTCGTCGGCATGATCGGCGGTCTTGGCGGCTTCGTGCTGCCCATCGCCTTCGGCGCCCTGTTCGATCTCACGGGGCTGTGGACCAGCTGCTTCATGCTGCTGTTCGTGCTCGTCACGGGCGCGCTGGTCTGGATGCATTTCTCAATCCGCGCCATGGAGCGCAGCGCCGCGAGCGCCGTCGAACTGCAACGGCTGCCGCAATTTCCCGAAATGCAGGAGGTCCACAAACCGGAGCATGTCGGCGCCTTGTCCGGCGCGGTGCTGCAGGATTGGCGCCCGGAAGACAAGACCTTTTGGGACCAGACGGGCAGGGCGGTCGCGCGCAAGAATCTGTGGCTGTCGATCCCCTCGTTGTTCCTGTCCTTCGCCATCTGGCAGGTCTGGTCGGTGGTTGTGGCCAAGCTGCCTTTGGTCGGTTTCAAATTCTCGACCGACCAATTGTTCTGGCTGGCCGCTCTGCCCGGCCTGAGCGGAGCGACCCTGCGCATCTTCTATTCCTTCATGGTGCCCGTCTTCGGCGGCAGGCTTTGGACGACGCTGGCGACCTGGTCGCTGATGATCCCGGCGATCGGCATCGGCTACGCCGTTCAGAACCCCGACACGCCCTATGTCGTGCTGCTGATCCTCGCCTTGCTGTGCGGCTTCGGCGGCGGCAATTTCGCCTCCTCGATGGCCAATATTTCCTTCTTCTTCCCGAAGGCGGAAAAGGGCAACGCGCTGGCGCTCAATGCGGGCCTCGGCAATCTCGGCGTCAGCGCGGTGCAGTTCGTCGCGCCGCTGATCATCGCCTATGGCGTGTTCGGCGCGCTTGGCGGCGCGCCGCAGGTGGTCGGCGCGGCGGACAAGGCGACCCAGCTCTGGCTCCAGAACGCCGCCTTCATCTTCGTGCCCTTCATCGCCGCATCGGCCTTCGCAGCCTGGTTCGGCATGAATGACATCGCCTCGGCCAAGGCCAGTTTCGCCGAACAGTCGGTGATTTTCTCCCGCCGCCACAACTGGATCATGTGCGTCCTCTACACTGGCACCTTTGGCTCGTTCATCGGCTTTTCGGCGGGCTTCCCCCTGCTGAGCAAGATCCTGTTCCCGCAGGTGGATGCGCTGGCCTACGCCTTCCTCGGCCCGCTGGTCGGCGCGCTGGCGCGCTCCGGCACGGGCTGGGTCGCGGATCGCTGGGGCGGCGGGCGCGTCACGCTTGGCGTGTTCCTCGGCATGATCCTGGGCGTGCTCGGCGTGATCTATTTCATCGGGGTGAAGGACCAGCCGGGCGCGTTCTGGGGCTTCTTCGCCAGTTTCCTGTTCCTGTTCCTGATGACCGGAATCGGCAACGCCTCCACCTTCCAGATGATCCCGAACATCATGCGCAAGGAGATCGCGCGGCTGGAGCCGCAGATGGACGCGGCCCAGCGCACCCGCCAGGCCGAGAAGGAATCCGCCGCGATCACCGGCTTCACCTCGGCCATCGCCGCCTATGGCGCCTTCTTCATCCCCAAATCCTACGGCACGTCGATCGCCCTCACCGGCGGGGTAAGCGGCGCGCTCTGGGCCTTCTGCGGTTTCTACGTCATCTGCGTCGTGGTCACCTGGGCGGTCTACACCCGCAAGGGCGGGTTGCTCCACGACGTCGAGGGACGTCGGGCGGCCGCGCCGACGCCAGCAGAATAATCAAAACGCGAATCCAGATCTGGAGCTTGAGCGATGAGCCATTTTCTCGACCGTCTGACCTTTTTCCAGAGGGCGCCGCAGCCTTTCTCGAATGGACACGGCGTCACCACCAATGAGGACCGCCGCTGGGAAGACGGCTATCGGAAACGCTGGCAGCACGACAAGATCGTTCGCTCGACCCATGGCGTGAACTGCACCGGCTCCTGCTCGTGGAAAATCTACGTCAAGGGCGGCATCGTCACCTGGGAGACGCAGCAGACCGATTATCCGCGCACGCGGCCCGACCTGCCCAATCACGAGCCGCGCGGCTGCCCGCGCGGCGCGAGCTACAGCTGGTATCTCTATTCCGCCAATCGCGTGAAATATCCGCTGGTGCGTTCGCGTCTCGTCAAGCTCTGGCGCGAGGCGCGGAAAAGCTTGACGCCCGTCACGGCCTGGGCGTCCATCGTCGAAGATCCGGCCAAGCGCGATTCCTATACGACGAAGCGCGGTCACGGCGGATTCGTCCGCGCGAACTGGGACGAGGTCAATGAGATCATCGCCGCCGCCAACGCCTATACGGTGAAGAAGCACGGCCCGGATCGCGTGATCGGCTTCTCGCCAATTCCCGCCATGTCGATGGTCTCCTATGCGGCCGGCGCGCGCTATCTGTCGCTGATCGGCGGCGCCTGTCTGTCGTTCTACGACTGGTATTGCGACTTGCCGCCATCCTCGCCGCAGACCTGGGGCGAGCAGACCGATGTCGCGGAATCGGCCGATTGGTACAATTCCGGCTTCCTGCTGCTGTGGGGCTCCAACGTGCCGCAGACGCGCACGCCGGATGCGCATTTCTATACCGAGGCGCGCTATCGCGGCGCCAAGAGCGCGGTGATAGCGCCGGATTATTCCGAGGCCGCGAAATTCGGCGACATCTGGCTTTCGGTGAAACAGGGAACCGATTCCGCTCTGGCCATGGCCTTCGGCCACGTTATTTTGAAAGAATTCCATGTCGATCGGCGGGTCGATTATTTCGTCGATTATTGCAAGCGCTACACCGACATGCCGATGCTGGTGCGCCTCGTCGAAAAGGACGGGCGCCTCATCCCCGACCGCTTCCTCCGCGCGTCCGATCTGAACGGGGCGCTGAGCGAGACCAACAATCCCGAATGGAAGACGCTGGCCTTCGATTCCAAGACCGGCGAACTGGTGGCGCCCAATGGCTCTGTCGGCTTCCGCTGGGGCGAGAAGGGCAAGTGGAATCTCGAAGCCAAACGCTCCGACGGAACGCCGGTCGATCTGATGCTGTCGCTGAAGGACGGCCAGCACGAGCTGGTCGATGTCGCCTTCCCCTATTTCGGCAATGTCGCGCATGAGCATTTCGCCCATTCCGATCACGACAGCATATTGGAGCGCCGCCTTCCGGCGACGCGGCTGGCGACCGCCGAAGGCGAGGTTCTGGTCGCTTCGGTCTATGATCTGTTCCTGGCCAATTACGGCGTGGATCGCGGCTTCGGCGGCGCCAATGTCGCCCGCAATTTCGACGACAATGTTCCCTATACGCCAGCCTGGGCCGAAGCCATCACCGGCGTCTCGCGCGACAAGATCGCGCAGGTCGCGCACGAATTCGCGCTCAACGCCGAAAAGACCAACGGCCGCTCGATGGTCATCATCGGCGCGGGCATGAACCATTGGTTCCATTGCGACATGAATTATCGCGGCGTGATCAACATGCTGGTCATGTGCGGCTGCGTCGGCCAGTCGGGCGGCGGCTGGGCGCATTATGTCGGGCAGGAAAAGCTGCGCCCGCAATCGGGCTGGGCGCCTCTGGCCTTCGCGCTCGACTGGGGCCGTCCGCCACGCCAGCAGAACGGCACGTCCTTCTTCTACGCCCACACCGATCAATGGCGCTACGAGACGGTCGACCCGAAGGAACTGCTCTCGCCCACCGCTCCGGTCGGACCGTGGGACGGCGCGATGATCGATTACAACGTGCGCGCCGAACGGATGGGCTGGCTGCCTTCTGCGCCGCAACTCGAACAGAACCCGCTCACCCTCGCGGCGAAAGCGGCGGAGAAGGGGCTGGAGCCGAAGGATTATGTAGCCCAAGGGCTGGTTTCCGGCGAGCTGAAACTGTCCTGCGAGGATCCGGACAATCCGAAGAACTGGCCGCGCAACCTGTTCGTCTGGCGCTCAAACCTGCTCGGCTCGTCCGGCAAGGGCCACGAATATTTTCTCAAGCATCTGCTCGGGACGTCGCATGGCGTGCTCGGCAAGAATCTCGGTGAGGAAGGTCGCGCCAAGCCGCAGGAGGTCGCCTGGCATGAGCGGGGGCCGGAAGGCAAGCTCGACCTGCTGGTGACGCTCGACTTCCGCATGTCCACGACCTGCGTCTATTCCGACATCGTGCTGCCGACCGCCACCTGGTACGAGAAGGACGATCTCAACACCTCGGACATGCATCCCTTCATCCATCCGCTCGGCGCGGCGGTCGATCCGGCGTGGGAGTCGCGCTCGGACTGGGAAATCTACAAGGGAATCGCCAAGGCCTTTTCCAAGGTCGCGCCGGAAGTGCTGGGCGTCGAGAAGGACGTCGTGCTGACCCCGATCATGCACGATTCGCCGGCTGAGATCGCGCAGGCGCTCGACGTCAAGGACTGGAAGAAGGGCGAGTGCGCCGCGCTTCCGGGCAAGACCATGCCGGCGGTGACGGTCGTGGAGCGCGACTATCCCAATATCTACCAGCGTTTCACCTCGCTCGGACCGCTGATGGACAAGGTCGGCAATAATGTGAAGGGCATCGCCTGGGAGACCGGCGCGGAGGTCGAGCACTTAAAACATCTCAACGGCGTGGTTCTCGAGGAAGGCGCCACGAAGGGCCTGGCGAAAATCAACACCGCCGTCGATGCTGCGGAAGTCATTCTCATGCTGGCGCCGGAGACCAATGGCGAGGTCGCGGTGCGCGCGTGGGAGGCTTTGTCCACGGCCACCGGCCTCGAACACGCGCATCTCGCCTTGCCGAAGGAAGACGAAAAAATCCGCTTCCGCGACATTGTCGCGCAGCCGCGCAAGATCATTTCGGCGCCAACCTGGTCGGGGCTCGAAAGCGAGCATGTCTGCTACAACGCCGGCTATACCAATGTGCATGAGCTGATCCCGTGGCGCACGCTCACCGGGCGCCAGCAGCTCTATCAGGATCATCTGTGGATGCGCGCTTTCGGCGCCAGCCTCTGCGTGTACAGGCCTCCGATCGACACGCGCGCGATCAAGCCGGTGATCGACAAGCATCCCAATGGCGAAAAGCAGATCGTCCTGAACTTCATCACGCCGCATCAGAAATGGGGCATCCACTCGACCTATACCGACAATCTGCTGATGCTTACGCTGTCGCGTGGCGGGCCGATTGTCTGGATCAGCGAGGTCGACGCCAGACAGGCCGGGCTTGTCGATAACGACTGGATCGAAGCCTATAATTCCAACGGCGCGCTGGTCGCGCGGGCCGTCGTTTCCCAGCGCGTCAAGCAGGGCATGTGCCTGATGTATCACGCGCAGGAAAAGATCGTGAACATGCCGGGCTCGGAGACCACGGGGCGGCGCGGCGGCATCCATAATTCGGTGACGCGCGTGGTGCTCAACCCGACCCATATGATCGGCGGCTACGCCCAGCAGGCCTATGGCTTCAATTATTACGGAACCATCGGCACCAATCGGGATGAATTCGTCATCATCCGCAAATTGTCGAAGGTCGATTGGCTCGAAAAGCCGTTCGACGAAAGCAAACATCGCGCATCGCGCGGCCCGCTCACCACTGCGGCGGAATAGGGAGAAGTTCGATGAAAATCCGCGCGCAAATCGCGATGGTGCTCAACCTCGACAAATGTATCGGCTGCCACACCTGCTCGATCACCTGCAAGAATGTATGGACGAGCCGGGAAGGCGTCGAATACGCCTGGTTCAACAATGTCGAGACCAAGCCGGGCATCGGCTATCCCAAGGATTGGGAAAATCAAAAGAAGTGGAACGGCGGCTGGAAGCGCAAGGCCGACGGATCGATCGAACCGAAGATCGGCGCCAAATGGCGGGTGCTGGCGAAAATCTTCGCCAACCCCGACCTGCCGGAAATCGACGATTATTACGAACCCTTCACCTTCGATTACGAGCACCTGCAAAAGGCGCCGGAACTCGAAGCCTTCCCGACGGCGCGACCGCGCTCGCTGATCACCGGCGAGCGGATGGAGAAGATCGAGGGCGGCCCGAACTGGGAGGAAATTCTCGGCGGCGAATTCTCCAAGCGCTCGAAGGATTATAATTTCGAGGGCGTGCAGAAGGAGATGTACGGCCAGTTCGAAAACACCTTCATGATGTATCTGCCGCGCCTGTGCGAGCATTGCCTTAATCCGGCCTGTTCGGCGTCGTGTCCCTCGGGCGCGATCTACAAGCGCGAGGAGGACGGGGTCGTCCTGATCGACCAGGACAAGTGCCGCGGCTGGCGCATGTGCGTCTCCGCCTGCCCCTACAAGAAGATTTATTACAACTGGTCGACGGGCAAGTCGGAGAAATGCATTCTCTGCTATCCGCGCCTCGAAGCGGGCATGCCGACGGTCTGTTCGGAAACCTGCGTCGGACGCATCCGCTATCTCGGCGTGATCCTCTATGACGCCGATCGCATCGAGGCCGCGGCGAGCGTCAAGGACGAAGGCAAGCTTTATCAATCTCAGCTCGAAATTTTCCTCGATCCCAACGATGAGGCCGTAATCGCGCAGGCGCGCGCCGACGGCGTGCCAGACGCGTGGCTCGAAGCCGCGAAGAAATCGCCGGTCTGGAAAATGGCGATGGACTGGAAGATCGCATTCCCGCTCCATCCCGAATACCGCACCCTGCCGATGGTCTGGTACGTGCCGCCGCTGTCGCCGATCCAGGCGGCGGCCGAAGCCGGCAAGATGGGCATGGACGGCGCCATGCCGGACGTGCGGTCGCTTCGCATTCCGCTGAAATATCTCGCCAACCTGCTCACGGCGGGCGACGAGGCGCCGGTGGCGCTGGGTCTCGAACGCCTGCTCGCCATGCGCGCCTATATGCGCGCGAAAAGCATCGACGGCATGATCGACGCGTCGCTCGCCGAACGCGTCGGCATGACGGCTGAGCAGATCGAGGACATGTACAAGATCATGGCGATCGCCAATTACGAGGACCGTTTCGTCATTCCGACGACGCATCGCGAGTGGGCCGAAGACGCCTATGACCTGCGTGGCTCCTGCGGCTTTTCCTTTGGCAACGGCTGTTCCGAGGGCGAGACGCCGAGCCTGTTCGGCGGCAACAAATCGCCGAAAATTTTCAAACCCGAAGAGGTCGCATGATGCGTATTTTCAAGGCCTTTTCGGCGCTGCTCTCCTATCCGACCGAGGATATTGTCGCGGCGCTGGACGAGATCGGGGCCACCATCGAAAACGAGCGGCTCATTCCGGCGGCGGAAAGCGTTGCGCTGCGCCAGTTGATCGACGACCTGCGCGGCCGCGATCTCTATGACTTGCAGGAAAGCTACGTCCTGCTGTTCGACCGCACGCGTGCCTTGTCGCTGCACCTGTTCGAGCATGTGCATGGCGAAAGTCGCGACCGTGGGCAGGCCATGGTCGATTTGCGCGCGCTCTACGAGAGCAAGGGCCTTGTCGGCGCAGATAACGAGCTGCCCGATTTCACGCCCTTGTTCCTGGAGTTCCTCTCCACGCTCGATCCCGCCGAGGCGTTGCCTCTGCTCGCTGATCCGGCCCATGTCTTCACGGTGCTGGCGGAGCGGCTGCACAAGCGTTGCTCGCTATACGAAGCCGTGTTCCGGGCGATGGCGGCGATGGCGCAGGTTCAGCCCGACGCCGCCTTGCTCGCCGTCCTGCGCAACGAGCCAGATCCCGCGCCCGACGATTTCGAGGCGCTGGACCAGGCCTATGAAGACGCGCCGGTCGATTTCGGCGCGCCGGCGGACGGCGATTGCGGACATGACTCGCTCGCCGCGAAATTGCGCCAGGCCCGGCGACCGGCGCCGGGCGTCGTCCAGTCGGCGGCGCCGCGCACGACGTTCACGCATTCCCCTTCCCACCACGCGATGGAGGACGGCCGTCATGGCTGACTATGCCAATCACCTGCTGTTCGGCTGGTATCCCTATCTCTGCCTGACCGTGTTCCTGCTCGGGAGCGCAATCCGCTTCGACCGCGAGCAATATTCCTGGCGCTCGGGCTCTTCGCAGCTTCTGCGCCGGAAGCAGCTGATGTGGGGCTCCAACCTTTTCCATGTCGGCATATTGATCATCTTCCTGGGTCATTGCGTCGGCCTGCTGACGCCGATCGCCATCTTCGACGCGCTTGGCGTTTCGCATTCGTTCAAGCAGATGCTGGCGATCGTCGTCGGCGGAACCGCGGGGCTGATGTGCCTTGTCGGCATCGTCCTGCTCACCCAGCGCCGCCTGACCGATCCGCGCATTCGCGCGACGTCGTCGTTCAGCGACATCGCCATCTTGCTGATGCTGTTTGCGCAATTGCTGCTCGGCCTGTCCACCATCTTCGTGTCGCTCGGTCATCTCGACGGCCATGAAATGGTGAAGTTCATGAACTGGGCGCAGGGCGTGCTGACCTTGCAGACGGACGCCTGGCTCAACGTCGTCGACGTCAGCCCGATCTTCAAGCTGCACCTCGTGCTGGGCATGACCATTTTCCTGGTCTTTCCCTTTACCCGGTTGGTGCACGTCTGGTCGGCGCCCGTCTGGTATCTGGGCCGGCAGGGCTATCAGGTCGTGCGCAGCCGCAAGACGCTACCGGCAGGGGAGTGAAAGCCATGAGCGCCTGCGCCATTCATGCGCCGGATTCCATGCCCGCGCGAAAGCAAGTCAGCGTCAATGGCGTTGTCCTGCCCCATGAAACGATCGCGGCGGAGGCGCAGCACCATGCCGCCCCTTCGCCCACGCAGGCTTTCGCCGCCGCCGCGCGCGCGCTGGCCATTCGCGAATTGCTGCTCCAGGAAGCTGGACGCCTTGGCCTCGCGCCCGAACCGGAACAGGATGCCGAAGGGCGCCGCGAAACGGACGAGGACGCGCTGATCCGCGCCCTGATGGCCCAGGCGACGCCGCAGGATGCTCCGGACGACGCGCTTTGCCGCCGCTATTATGACAATAATCGGCCGCGCTTCCGCTCGGCCGACATTTACGAGGCCGCGCATATTCTCATCGCGTTCAATTCGGATAACGAAGAGTACGAGCTTGAGGCCGCGCGCGCGTTGATCGCTACGCTCAAGCATGATCCCTCCGGATTTGCCGGCGTGGCGCGCGCCTGCTCGGCCTGCCCCTCGCGCGAAACCGGGGGCAATCTCGGCCAGATCACGCGCGGGCAAATGGTCCCCGAATTCGAGCGCGCGCTTTTCGCCATGGCGCCCGGCGAGATTTCGGACGAGCCTGTGCGCACGCGCTTTGGCCTGCATGTGTTGCGGCTCGACCGGAAGATTGAAGGCGCGATCCTGCCCTTTGAAGCGGTCAAGGCGCGGATCGCGGACTTCCTGTCGGAAACCCGCGAACGCCAAGCGATTGCAGGCTATATCGCCCATCTGGCGCAGCAGGCGGACATTCGCGGCGTCATTCTCGGGCGACCTGGCTCGGCGCAGGGAGAATGACGGCCGTGATGACGATGTATCCCTCGCTTTCGGCCTCTAACGTTCCCCCTTGCGTCGTCGGACTCGATCCGCTCGCCAGCCCGCTGACGGCGCTGGTCTATGACGAGGGCTTCGCCATCGGCGAGGTCTTTCGCGCCCTCGCTGCAGCGGGGCGCGACGCTGGTTTCCGCCTGGGCGGCGTGATCGAGCAGGAGCCTGCGCCTTCCGCGCCCGGAAAGCGCTGCGACATGGCGCTGGAAGATTTGGCCAGCGGGGATATCATCAGGATTTCGGAAGATCGCGGCGCGCTGGCGCGCGGCTGCCGGCTCGATCACGACGGGTTGGCCCGCGCCTGTGCGCTCGTCCTGTCCAACATGAAGCATTGCGATCTCGTCCTGCTCAACAAGTTCGGGAAGACGGAGGCCGAGGGCGGCGGGTTCAGATGTATCATCTCGGATGCGCTCGCTCTCGAGATTCCGGTCGTCATTGGCGTGCCGCGCCGCAATCTGGCGTCCTGGCGCGATTTTGCGGGCGGTTTCGCGAACGATCGTGATGTGAGCGCCGGGCCCAACGGACATGTCGGCGCCTGAGAAGGCCTTCCAGGCTTTCGACCCGCAGTTCTTCGCAGATCGCGAGTTGCTCACGCCGTTGATCACGACGCTGTATTTCGCCAGGGTCGCGAGGCTGCGGGATAGCGCTTCCCGAACATTGTTTCGATAAGCATCGGCCGGTTTCTGGCGATCGAGGTAGCGAAAGCGCCATCCTCGACCATGGCCTTGCGCGATGTCTGAAGACGCTGGAAGCTGAAAACCGGCGGGCGCCGCAAAAGCCAAAGTCGTTCTAGCGGGGCGTCGCAACGCCGAATGTCTGAACGATGAGCACGGCATTGAGCAACAACACTGCGCCGGCACAGACCGCGGCGACGATTTGCGTCGGCCAGCGATTGGCAAAAGCGCCCATGATATCGGCGCGCCGCGTAAGGAGGAGCAGAGCAAACATCGGTATCGGCAAGGCGATGCTGAGCACGACCTGACTCATTACGAGCGCCTGCGTGGCGTTGACGCCCCAGGCGACCAGCGCGAAAGCCGGCAGCATGGTGATCAGCCTGCGCGCCCAAGCGGGGGTGCGAAAACCGATGAAGCCCTGCATGATCATCTGTCCCGCCATGGTGCCGACCGTCGAGCTCGACACCCCCGAGGCGATGAGCGAAATCAGAAAGATGCCGCTGGCGCCCGCGCCCAGCAGAGGCGTCAGTGTGTGATAGGCCGTCTCGATTTCCGCGACGTCGCTGTAGCCGGCGTGAAAGGCGCTCGACGCCATGATCACCATGGCCATGTTGACGAGGCCGGCAAAGGAGAGCGCGATGATCACTTCCCAGTTGGAAAAGCGTATGACCCGACGCCGTTCCGACTCGTTGCGGACCGGCGTGCGGCCCTGCGTGAGGCCAGAGTGAAGATAGAGCGCGTGCGGCATGATCGTGGCGCCGACAATGCCGACGGCTATGAACAAGGCCCCGTCGTCGGCAAGCTGCGGGACGAAGGCGTGAAAGCCCACCTTCGCCCAGTCGACCGGCGCGATGAACATTTCGGCGAGGTAGCAAAGGCCGATCAAGACGACCAGACCGCCGATGATCAGCTCAATCGGCCGGAAGCCGCGACCCTCGAACATCAAGATGCCATAGGAGACGATCGCCGTGACGCCCATGCCGGCGATCAGCGGCATGTGGAACAGCAGCGAAAGCCCGATGGCCCCGCCCAGAAACTCCGCCAGATCGGTGGCCATGGCGGCGATTTCGCTGACGGCCCACATGATCCAGACAATCGGCCACGGAAAATGTGCGCGGCACAGCTCGGCGAGATTGTGGCCGGCGGCGATGCCCAGTTTGGCGGACAGGGCCTGAAACAGCATGGCGATCAGATTGGCAAGCGCCACGACCCAAAGCAGCCCATAGCCATATTTCGCCCCCGCCTGAATATTGGTCGCGAAATTGCCAGGGTCCATATAGGCGATGGACGCGATCAAGGCGGGGCCGGCAAACGCCAGATAGGCGCCAGGGCCGCCGCCCGCCCCCGACAGAAGCTGGCGCGTCGCGAAGACGTTTCGTTCGGTCAAGGAGCCCGGCTTCAGAGCGGTTTCAAATTCCATCGGAAAATCGGGGGCTTTGCGTGGACGACTGGATTTCGGCGCGCCCATTGGAGCCGCCAACAAGGTCTATATTATCGGCATATCGCCGATGAATAGTCCACAAGATAACCGCACATTTATTTGCCTATTTGGTATGTTACACGATTTTACAATTGTAATATCCGTGTATGTAACATGTAATATTATCTTACAGCACAAATATCGTGCTTAGTTGATGCAAATTACATCGACAGACTTGTGCATTGCAACAATTAAAATTTCTCAGTCGCACATATGAGGAAAGCAAGGCGCATAACTTCACTATTTAATCCAACCTTTTCTGGCATAAACCTTGCCGACGCGATGTCGTGGGTGGAGCCGATATCGGAGAGCGATTGAGGCCTCCACTCTCGACAAAACGACAACAGAAATCAAAAAGGGATGGACATGAAAACATTGCATGCAATCGCATTGGCCGTGGCCTTGCTCGTCGCCCCATGGGTCTATGTCAGCGTTGGCGCTCCCGCGCTGCACCTCAATGCCTGGATTGGCTTTATCGCGTGGGGCGCCTACTTTGCCGCCGGCGGCGGCGCACAAGCGATCCTCAAAGTCGGCTGTGCCGGGCTGGCGGGCATTGGCCTGACTTTTCTGACCTTGCTTGCCGTGCAATTTGCGGGCGGCGGATTGTGGCCGCTGATCGCCTTCGTGACAATCCTTGCCTTCGTTCTCGTGGCGATGGCGGACGTTTCGGCGCTCGCCTTCACGCCTGCCGCTTTCCTGGGCGCGGCGAGTTTCTTCGGCTCGCAGAGCCCGCTTGACGCCGCCGCCCTGTATGTCGCCTTGACCTGGGTGGCCGGCTTGGGACTGGGCTATGCTTCCGAGCGTCTTGGGAAATTGATCGCGGGCGGCGCCGGCGCCGAGTCCAAACTTTCCGAGATCTGATGTAAGCGAGACGAGGACGCGGCCGCGCCCGGCGACGGGATCGCGCAACGTGTCCGGGATGGCGACGGTCGCTGCTGCGATCGTCGCCTGATCTCTTTCGGGCAAATCAAATGGACCAGGGAGCGGGCGCGTCCGCGTCGATCTCGTAACGTTGGATTGCCGAGGCCAATGTCTCCGGCTCAATCGCTCCTTCGCCGACAAGCGCTTGCAATGCGGCGAGCACCGTCTGTTTCCGATCGACCTCAAAAAAGCGACGAAGACTTGTGCGCGTATCGCTTCGTCCGAAGCCGTCGGTTCCGAGCGTCACGTAACGCGCCTTGATGTATGGCGCGATCAGTTGCGGATAAGCGCGCACATAGTCGGTGACGGCGATCACGGGAACGCCTCCGCGCAAGCATTCGCCGACGTGAGAGGCTTTCGCGGGTTGTAACGGGTGTAGACGGTTCCACCGGTCCACTTTTCTGGCGTCATGCGCGAGTTCGCTGAAACTGGTGACGCTCCAAATTTCGCTCTCGATCCGCCAATCCTTCGCCAGCAGCTCTGCGGCGGCGATGACTTCAGGCAAAATCGCGCCCGACCCGAGAAGTCTCACTTTGCCGGCGGCGGTCCCGGCAACTTCATGGCCGCCAAAGAGATACATGCCTTTGATGATATCGTCTTCCGCGCCATCGGGCAGCGACGGCTGGGCGTAGTTTTCGTTCATGACGGTGATGTAATAGAAAGCGTCTTCCTGCGCTTCCAGCATTTGGCGCATGCCGTAATCGATGATTACCGCCAACTCGCCTGCGAAGGCAGGATCGTAGGCGCGGCAATTGGGAATCGTCGCCGCAATGACGTGACTTTGGCCATCCTGGTGTTGTAGCCCCTCGCCGCCAAGCGTCGTGCGCCCGGAAGTGGCGCCAAAGAGAAATCCTCTCGCGCGTTGATCAGCCGCGGCCCAAATCAGGTCGCCTACACGCTGGAAGCCGAACATCGAGTAGTAAATATAGAAAGGCAGCATTGGTAGGCCATTGACGCTGTACGACGTTGCCGCGGCGACCCACGACGACAGCGCGCCTGCCTCGGTGATGCCCTCTTCCAGGATTTGGCCGTCCCTGGCCTCCCTGTAAAAGAGCAGCGATTTTGCGTCCTCTGGCTCGTAAAGCTGGCCAACCGGAGAATAGATGCCGACCTGACGGAACAGGTTGGCCATGCCGAATGTCCGCGCCTCATCGGCGACAATCGGCACAATGCGCCGGCCAAGCTGCGCATCTTTCAGCAAGGTTCCAAAAATTCGCACCAAGGCCATCGTCGTCGACATTTCCTTGCCGTCGGCGGTCAGGGCGAAATTCGCGTAATCGGCCAAGGGCGGGACTGGAACGACCAGCGCCCGGCTCCGCCGCGCAGGCAGATATCCGCCTAATTCCGCGCGGCGTTCGCGCAAATAATTCAGTTCCGGCCCGTCTTCAGCGGGTCGATAGAATTTCAACTGGACGAGATCATCATCGGTTAGAGGCAGCTGGAAGCGATCACGAAATGATTTGAGTCCAGCGATATCGAGCTTTTTGGTGGAATGGGCGGTCATGCGGGATTCGCCCGCTTCGCCCATCCCGTAACCCTTTTTCGTTTTCGCGAGGATAACGGTCGGCTTCCCCTGATGAGATTTGGCGGCCGCGAAAGCCGCGAAGAGCTTGCGGATATCGTGGCCGCCCCGCTTCAGCCCATCAATTTCGCTGTCGCTCATATGCGCGACGAGCGCCTTCAATTCCGGGTCTTCGTCAAAGAAATGCGTCAGGTTGTAACCGCCGCCTTTTGCTCCGAGCGTCTGGTATTTCCCATCCACGGTCGCCGCGAAGCGCTTCAGCAGCGCGTGGTTGACATCTCTGCTGAACAGCGCGTCCCATTCCGAGCCCCACAGGACCTTGATGACATTCCAACCCGCGCCAGCTAAGAGCGCCTCCAGTTCCTGAATGATTTGTCCGTTGCCCCGCACCGGACCATCCAGGCGCTGAAGGTTGCAGTTGATGATAAAAGTGAGGTTGTCGAGTTTCTCTCGCGCCGCCAGCGTCAAACCGGCGATCGACTCCGGCTCGTCCATTTCGCCATCGCCGAAGACGCCCCAAACATGGCGAGCATCGGTCTTGGCCAAGCCGCGGTGTTCGAGGTAGCGCAGAAAGCGCGCCTGATAGATGGCGCTGATGGGGCCAATGCCCATCGAACCCGTCGGAAACTGCCAGAAGTCCGGCATAAGCCAGGGATGCGGGTAGGAGCACAAACCCGAGCCGCCCGTTTCCCGCCGGTAATGGGCGAGTTGCTCCTCGCCCAAGCGCCCTTCAAGAAATGCGCGGGCATAGACCCCAGGGGCCGAATGGGGCTGGAAATAGACGAGATCCGCGCCCTGTTCGGCATCCGCGCCGCGGAAAAAATGATTGAAGCCGACCTCGAAAATTTCCGCGGCGGACGCATAGCTTGCGATGTGTCCGCCGAGTTCGCCATAGGCAATGTTCGCCCGGGACACCATGGCGAGCGCGTTCCAGCGCATGATGGCGGTCAGCCTTTCTTCAATCGTCAGATCGCCAGGGAAGCGACCCTGCTTTTCAGCCGGAATCGTATTGCGGTAGGCTGAATAGGGCTGCGCATGGCCGGTCAGGCCCAACTCACGAGCGCGTTCTTCGAGCCGCTGAATGAGGAAGCTTCCGCGCTCGTCTCCAGCGAAGCTCACAACAGATTCGAGTGCGTCAAGCCACTCTCGCGTCTCGGTCACATCGCTATCAGCGGCTGATCGTTGGGACGGTAGAGCCACGTCCGAGTTCGCTATTTGCGCCATTTGAAGCCTCCTTCATTTGAAGCAGAACTTACCATGACGACCGGCGCAGCATCCGCCGAAGAGGGCTGCATAAGCGGCAATTTTCCGCATAAACTACCATGAATCGCCCAATATGCAGCGTGTTATGCGGAGATCGAACTTGGACGCAATAGATATCAAAATCCTTCGCGAGCTCCAGGAAAACGCCAAGCTCACCAATGTTGAGCTCGCCTCCCGGGTCAACCTTTCGCCCTCTCCCTGTCTTGCGCGTGTTCGAGCGCTTGAGGCATCTGGTTGCATCAACCGCTATGTCATCTTGTTGGATCCCTTGACCATGGGCTTGGGCGTCAGCGTATTCATTCAAGTCAGTCTCGAAAAGCAGGTCGAAAAAGCCTTGGAGATTTTTCAAGCCGCGATGCATCGCTACCCAGAGGTTATGGAGTGCTATTTGATGAGCGGGGAATCCGACTACATGCTGCGCGTCGTTGTCGAGGATATCCCGGCGTTTGAGCGCTTCATCATTGATAAACTGACCAAAATACAGGGCATTTCGCAAATACGTTCGAGCTTTGCTCTCAAACAGGTAAAATATAAAACGGCCCTTCCCTTGAATATTCCGCAAAAATAGTTTTTAGCGGGCTCGCCATTGCCCGGGTCTCGATCTGGCCGATGGCGGTTACGTCGACGCCAGCGCCCAAGCCACATGCGACTACGATTGGCCGTGCACGGAGGTAAATGGGAACAATTTGAGCTTGGCCAGCAACCTTATGCTCGGTCGTGCGTATTATCGCCGATGACTAGCAATTACCGCTAGCCACAACTTGACCAGCCTCGGGAGGACGTGCAATGCCAATCGCAACACAACGTACTTTCAGCTCGGTCGGCAAGTGCACAGCTTGCGCTATGCTGATCTTGGTAAGCATAGGCCAGACCACGAGCCTTGCCAACTCCAGTCACGCTCGCCGCGAAGGCGTCGGCGTCGATACTACTCAGTTCCACTTCCAAAAGCCCGTTGCCGCGTTCAGACATTGCCTGCCCGCGACAGGGGTGCAGGTGCTCGGTGGCTTCGCTTCCCCGGATGACTGGCTCGATCCCGACACCAACGAGATCTGCAACCCACGGTGAAACTGCCAGCCCTATCTCCAAGTGCGGGCGGCTGACCGCCGCCCGCACTTGCCATGAATCGCCCCCCAATGAGGACCGTCAGAGATAGCCGGCAAAACCGCCGGTCAGATGGCGCGCACGCTCATCTGCTGGGCGATATATTCGGCCTGACGAATTGCCAGAGAAACGATCGTCAATGTTGGATTTTCTGCGCCGCCAGTTGTGAACTGGCTCCCGTCCGACACAAAGAGATTCTTGATGTCGTGCGTCTGGCCCCATTTGTTGACGACGCCGTCGCGCGGGTGTGCGCTCATGCGGTTAGTGCCGAGATTATGCGTCGATGGATAGGGCGGCGTCGGAAATGTGCGGATGGCGCCGACCGACTCATAAAGCTTTCGGCCCTGCTGATAGGCGTGGTTTCGCATCGCCACGTCATTCGGGTGGTCGTCGAAATGCACGTCGGCGACGGGCAGGCCGAGCTTGTCCTTGACCGTTGCGCTGAGGGTGACGCGATTTTTTTCCTGCGGCATATCCTCGCCGACGATCCACAGGCCGGCCATGTTCGGATAATCATCCATGGCGCTGGTGAAGGTACGACCCCAGGCGCCCGGGTCGAGAAACGCCGCCATGAAAGGGACGCCCAGCGACAAAGTCTCCAGATTATAGCCGCCGACAAAGCCGCGGGAGGGATCGTTGCGCGCCTCGTCGTGGATCGCGCCGGCCATGATCGTGCCGCGATGCATATGCACCGGCTTGTCGAACGAGGCGTAGACCGAACCTGTGGTGTGACGCATGTAATTGCGCCCCACCTGCCCCGAGGAATTGGCAAGGCCCTGGGGATATTTCGACGAGGCGGACAACAGAAGGAGCCTTGGGCTCTCGATCGAATTGCCGGCGACGCAGACGATCCGCGCCTTCTGGCGCTGCTTGTTTCCGTCCTTATCGACATAGACCACGGCGTTCACTTTGCCCGCGTCGTCATGCTCGATGCGCAAAACCCGCGATTGCGGCCGCACTTCCATGTGCCCTGTCGCTTCGCCTTTCGGAATCTCCGTATAGAGCGTCGACCATTTCGCGCCCCATTTGCAGCCCTGGAAGCAGAAACCGGTCTGCTGGCAGGAATTGCGGTTGTCGCGCTCGACCGAATTGATCGCCATACGGCCGGTATTGCATTCCTTGTAGCCGAGCTTGTCGGCGCCGGCCTTGAACACTTTGAAGTTGTTGTTGCCCGGCAGGCCCGGCAGGCCATTGGTGCGCGTCACGCCCATCTTATCCTCGGCGCGGGCGTAGTAGGGCTCCAGCTCTTCCAGCGTGATTGGCCAGTCGAGCAGATTGGCGCCGTCGATCTTGCCATAAGTTGTCAGGGTCTTGAACTCGTGCGGCTGGAAGCGCAGCGAAGCGCCCGCCCAATGGGTGGTGGTGCCGCCAACCGATTTGACGATCCAGGCCGGAAGGTTGGGAAAATTCTTCGCGACGCGCCAAGTGCCGGAGGTGGTGCGCGCATCGGTCCACGCGAGCTGGGCGAAGCTCTCCCATTCGTCGTTGACGAAATCGTCGGTCGTCAGCCGCGGTCCGGCTTCGAGAATGACGACATTCACGCCCTTCTGGGCCAGCTCATTGCCGAGCGTTCCGCCCCCCGCGCCGGAGCCAATGATGACGACGACGTTGTCGTCGTTGAGTTCGAATTTCGCAACCATGTTTCTCTCCCGAATTCTTGTCGTTCACAACCAGTCGAGGTCGTCGAAGCCGCGATGGATGTAGCCGCCCTTGGAATAGGACTCGCCCTCGTAGCCAAAGAGCGGCCAGATTTCCTTTTGGTTGTAGAGCGACACGACCAGCGCCGAGCGCACGGCTTCAAACATCGCCGTGCTGGAGATCTTGTTGAGAAGGGCGACGCGGTCGGCCTCCCAGGGAACCGCGACATAGCCGCCGGGGCCCGCCAGCGCGTTGAGCTCAGCGACGCCCTTTTCGAACATTTCCTTCTGCGCGGGATCGGCGGCGGCCTTCTGGTCGAAAGGCTTGGCGGCGATAGCGTAATAGCGGTCGGCGATCCGGTCATGCGGATAGATATCGCGCGACAACAAGATCAGAGTCTTGAGCGTTTCAGGCCGGAGACCCTTGACCTCGAGAGCCCATGATTCTTCTGCGTTCAGCAACGCCCCGCCCATTGTGACGCTGATCGCCGCGGCCAGAGTGACCCCGGAAGACCGGCGAAGAAATATGCGGCGGCTCAGCGACGAAGGAGCGTGTGAATGGTCGTGATGATGCTTGTGTTCCGTCATGTTGTTTCCTCCCCACGGGATTGGAACGCGCCCGTTTGATTGGTTATTGGACCGAGACGCCTGATTGGAAAAGGAGATCAGCGGTATCAGCCGCGCAAGGACGCCTCTTCACGGCGCAAGTTGATCGAATGTTCGAAACTAACGTGAGGATCAGACGCCGGGTGGTATGCTGCTAATACCTTCCAATAAATCGGCAGCCTTTTCTATGCTGCGCGCCTGGCGTCCTCGCGGCGATTGAGACGATCGCCCTCCTGCGCGACGATGCAAATGCAGCGAAGATGCGATGTGAAATTGGGCACGTCGCCCCTGAGGAGCAGGATCTCCTGATGCACGGAAGAAATGAATCGGGGAAGCTTGAGTCCCATCTGTTCAGCAACGGTTTCGAGCCGTTGCCAAAAAATCTTCTCGAGCCGGATGCTCGTGGATTGTCCGTTCAATCGAAGCGAGCGCGTCTCAAAGGCGTAACTATCTGGATCCTGGCTTGCAAAAAAATGGCACATTTCCACTATCCCACGATATTCTTGGCGCCTCGGCAGTGTCTTGAGAGATCAGAAGCGCAGCGTGAACTCTGAAGGCCTTCGCGGCCGACCAAACCACAAGCGGCGGCGGCAGCACGTCATTCGGCGCCTTGCGACTGAAGCTTGCCCTCGGCGATCCAGCGGACCGCCATCAGAAGCGCGCCCATAGAGAAATCCTTTCCATGTGCGGCGACCATATTCTCCGACAATTGCGCGAGCTCCTGAAAGAAAGCGTCCTTGCTTTCTTCCTCCGCCGATAATTGAGCCGATTGATTTTGCATGGCGTTTTCCTTGGGGTTGGACGTTATTTGAACATGACGGGGGGGAATCCGATGATCGCCGCTTCGTCGCGCCCTCCCGCGGCGAGACTCTTTCCATCGGAAGACCACGCGAGGGATGTCACGCCGCTCTTGAACGCTCCGACAATCAGTTCGTCGCGGGAACCGGGCCGAGCGAGAATAACGTGCCCATTTTCATAACCAACCGCGACGACGTCATTCCGAGGATTGACCGCGAGACACCGAGTTGCAACGAGGCGAGCGCGACCAGTTTCCAGCGCCCCCGAGTGGTCGCCATCGAAAGGTGGATGCGCCAGCGACCACGCGACAATTCTGAATGCCCCGGATGCGAACAATCTGTCCGACTGTCGCGCCCAACCGATCGATTGCACCGCCGACGGAAAGCCGGAGATGGCTCCAAATCGATTGCGCGCCAGATCAATGAGCGCGAAGCCGGACGTTTCAAGAGCGACGCTCACCCAGGAACCATTCGGACTCCAGATAATGTCAGTCGGCTTCGCCGGAAGAGCGTAGCGGGCGCGCGCTTCGCAAGCGCCCAGGGTGTCGAAAATCACGATGTGATCGGGAATTGCGCAGGCGAGCAGCGCACCGTCGGGAGAGATCCTCAGAGCGCAGGCGGCATCCGCCTTCAAGGATCCGGAGACATTATAGCCGCTCGCCAAAGTGATGTTTTCGGGCGTCGCAAACGCCAAGCGACCGTCCTTTTGACGACAGTCCATCGCGACGATGGGCGCTCCCGTTTTCAGACCGGTCGGAGAAATGCGGCCATCCGCGCCCATGCGGCGAATTTCGCCATCCGATTGCCCGATCAGATATTCGGAATCGATCCCCTCCGTGAGGATCGGGGAACCTTCCGCCGGAGCGCCCACGACGACGAGCGGACGCACGCGCTCCTTGCGCCGCCTGATTGTCATCCGCCCGCTCTCGGTGTCGATGCGGGTTCGCGCTTCCGCGGAATCGTTATCCGCAGCCTCGGCGAGACGGATTGAGCCGTCATCCAGCAAAAACGCAATGCTTGACCGATCCGCGCCGAAGCAAATCTGTCGCACGGGCGATTGAACGCTCCACTGCCGCCCCATCAACTCAAACATACTCGCTTCATTGCCTATGTGCTGGTTCATGATTGCCCCGTACTCGTGCTCTCTCTATGAATCCTTGGCGAGGCCATTGAAGAAGCCGTCGATCTTTTTGATTTCGGCTTCTACCGAATCCATCTCCAGTTCGAGCTTCATCCGATCGCGTCGAATTTCATGAGCGACACGCTCGGCCTGGATCACGGCGGCGGCCGCCTCCGCAACATCCAAGCCAGCCTCCAACGCCAATTCGCAACGCTGCATTTCGAAATCGAGACCCGCCTGCGCTTGCTGAAGGCGCTGTAACTGCGCGTTGATTTGACAAGCCTGACCGACCAGTTGCAGGCGACGCATCAACATGTTCCGGCTCGCCGGCCCGGAATCCGTCATCAGCAACTCCTTTGGCAAATACTTGAATCGTCATGAGATCGAGCGCAGCCATCGAAACGGGCCCGATCACTCAAGCCAGCCTCAATTCAAGCTCCAACCCTCGGCCTTGACCCGAGATCCAGTTAAAGGACCCACAAAGATCCCAGCCGACCGCCCCATTCCAGAAATCAAAATATAAGCACTTGCCCATCATTTCAAGTACAAAATAATAATATTGCACTGCAATATTGAAAAACGCGCGCGCATTACATGCGCTCGATTTACAATTGTAAAAAAACGTTACATGTGTAACGGTAAAACATCTATACACCCCCTCCTTATTGCAAGCAATTCCACGCATTCAGCGCTTGGCATGTCGATTGCTCTTCAAGCCCAGGTAAAGAAATCACGTCAAACGCGGCGCAATAAAAGCACCAGGACGGAAAGGAGCGGCAGCCAAACGGTTGCGTCCCGAACCGCCGTCGTCGCCAGCTGGAAAGATTTGAAAGTCATCGTGGCCACGAACAAGGACGAGGGGGCCAAACCTTACTCGTCCCTGCCGGATTTCGAGACGGAACCCGGCAGATAAACAATCTGATCGCCCTTACCCTCCCAAGGACGATCGTGAAGGCGCGCGCCAGCCAAGAAGTCGCCTGGCGCGCGCCAATTCGAAATACACGGCTGTCACGTTACGCGGAACGAGCGCGAGCATGCCGACGAGGATGAACGGGCCGCAACTCGTCAAAGAACTCGCGCGACCAGCTGGCCGTCGATTTTCCGAATTGATTTTGACCGGTGAAACCGACAGCGCGACACTTGCTCACATTCCCGGAAGCGGCATTGCATTGGCGCGCAAGCCAGCCACAAAGGAAGAACTGCGAGAAAAGTTGTCTTCGCTGCCGTCGCAATCAACAGACATTCGCCGGAGCCTGTTCAATTCGGCGTCCATGCGAGCCGCAGTTCGCGCCGGTCGGAGCTCGGGCTGCCCAAGCGCCCGCTGACGAAACCGAGGCCTTCGTCAATCCGGATCGCGTTTGCAGAGGTGGCGTTGACGGGGACGTCTGTGACGCTGCCCGCGCACACATTTGCACGCACGAATTCGACCGCGCGTCGTCGCAAAAAAAGCGCCGAACAAAACTCGAAACCGGCGCATGCAAACGATGGGCTTCCGTCTTTGGCGCTGACTCGCATTGCCAATAAATGACAAGTCGCGCGCTACGCCGGAGCCGCTCCATTTCGCCCATTAAACCACACGGGCCGCACACAGTTAAATCCGGGAACAATAATATTGCGATGCAAAAACAATTATTCCGCAATTGCTAACGTAACGATTCCGCATTGGCAGAATTACAAGTGTCAAGAAACGTTACATACGGAGCTCATCAACCGATAATATTTCATCCACATACCCATATTCTATTGGTGTTCGCGATATTTTTGCACTTGGCACGCCTGTTGCTAACAGATGCTCGAACGAAGATGCCGTCTTAAACGCGGTTAAATAAATAAAATACGATGGGATGGAAAATGGAAGCTGATCGCGTGCGCGCCGCGCGATCGACGTCGTAATTCCGAACACAGATTCCAATATGCGCCGCTTGTCCTGTGTTCAATCAGGACACGCTACGCGAATAAGCTACTGCTTCAACCAGCGCAAAGCTGTTTAGAGGCAGTGATGTCCGGCTTTCAAAGCTGGGGATATAGAAGGACCAAAAGGGAGTAAGAAATGAACGCTATCACCCTCAATAAAATCACTTCTCAACGCGGAATTTCGGTGGGAGAGGCGACGAAGAAAATCGCCGATCTGGGTTGGAATCCCTCCTATGTCCAGGAAGCGATGACCTTTCCCACCGATTACAAGATCACCAAAGCGCCGCGCGACCCGATGAAGCAGGTTCTGCGTTCCTATTTCCCGACGCAGGAAGAAAAGGACAATCGCGTCTATGGCGCGCTCGACGCGGCCCTGCGCGGCGACATGTTCCGCAATGTCGAGCCCCGCTGGGTCGAATGGATGAAGCTGTTCCTCGGCATCATTCCCTTCCCCGAGATTTCGGCCGCGCGTTCGATGGCCATGGTGGCCCGCATTGCGCCGGGCGAAGAACTGCGCACCGGCTTCACGATGCAGATGGTGGACGAATTTCGTCACTCCACCATCCAGATGAATCTGAAGAAGTGGTACATGGAAAACTATATCGACCCGGCCGGGTTCGATATTACCGAGGAAGCCTTCGGCAAGTGCTACGCGACCACGATCGGGCGCCAGTTCGGTGAAGGCTTCATCACCGGCGACGTCATGACCTCGGCGTGTATGTATCTGACGGTCGTCGCCGAAACGGCCTTCACTAACACGCTCTTCGTCGCGATGCCCTCCGAGGCCGCGCGCAACGGCGACTATGCGCTGCCGACGGTGTTCCTCTCCGTGCAGTCGGACGAAAGCCGCCACATCGGCAATGGCCACTCCCTGCTCATGGCTGCTTTGAAGGAGCCGGAAAACCACCTGCTGCTTGAGCGCGATCTGCGCTACGCCTTCTGGCAGAACCATGCGATCGTCGACGCGGCCATCGGCACCATCATCGAATACGGCACCACCAACCGCGACAAAAACAAGGAATCCTACGCGGAAATGTGGCACCGCTGGATCTTCGAAGATTACTATCGCACCTACATGCTTCCGCTGGAGAAATACGGCGTCAAGGTCCATCATGACGACGTCCATGAAGCGTGGAACCGCATCACCAAGAAGCACTACGTCCACCGCGTCGCGCAGTTCTTCGCGGTCGGCTGGCCAGTGAACTTCTGGCGCATCGAAGCCCAGCGGGAAGCCGACTTCGAATGGTTCGAAGCCAAATATCCAGGCTGGTACGCGGAGTTCGGCGACTTCTGGAAATGGTATGACAAGCTCAGCAAGCCTGGCAGCAAGGTCATCACCTTCAATGAAGAGACCGGATACGTCTACCCGCATCGCTGCTGGAGCTGCCTGGTTCCCTGCCTGATCCGCGAGGACATGGTGGTCGACGAGATCGACGGCAAGTTGCACACCTTCGCGCATGAGCTGGATCGCTGGACGGCCGTCGAGGCCTTCGCCGGCGAATTCCAGGGTCGCCCGACGCCCGCGATGGGCCGCTTCAGCGGCAAGCGCGAATGGGAATCGGTCTATCATGGTTGGGACCTCGCCGATGCGATCAAGGACCTCAACTTCGTCCGCTCGGACGGCAAGACGCTGGTGCCGCAGCCGCATCTGCGTTTCGACGACAAGGACATGTGGACGCTTGACGACGTGCGCGGCCACACCCTGCTTTCGCCGCTCGAAACCCTGCGCGCGATGACCCCCGCCGATCGCGAGAAGCATCTCGCCGAATATCGCGCGGGCTTCAAGATCAAGGCCTTCAACTAAGGCGCATTCCGGCGCGGCGGCGTTTCTCCGCCGCGCCGCTCACATCCAACCGGAATCACGAACCGCCGCGCTGAAACGCGTTGGCCGGACAAGAAGAGTTTACCTGCTTTCGCCTGTCGAAAGCCGAGGTTTGGGAGAGAATTTCTATGAGCGGCACCCATATAGTTCGCCTCACGCCCGTCGGGGTCGAATATGAGGTCAACGATGGCGAAACCCTCCTCAACGCCGCGTTCCGCCAGGGCATCGCGCTGCCGCATGGATGCAAGGAAGGTCAGTGTTCGGCCTGCAAATGCATCCTGACGGACGGCGAAGTCGACATGTTGAAATATTCGACCTTCGCCTTGAACGACGGCGAAAAGGACAGCGGCCAAATCCTCCTTTGCCGCGCTCGCGCCTATTCCGATCTTGAGATCGAACTGCTCAATTACGATGAAGAAGTCCTCTCAAAATCCATCGCGGTCAAAACCTTCAGCGGAAAGATCGCGCATATCGAGAAGCTGACGCACGACATTCGCGGCATCGAAATCGACCTCAGCGATTCGATGAAGTTCTGGGCCGGTCAATATGTCGACATCACTGTCTCGACCTCGCAGGGCGAGACGATTACGCGCTCATTTTCCATGGCGAACGCGCCTTCGGAAACGCGGAAACTCTCATTCATCATCAAGAAATATCCGGAAGGAAAATTTTCCGGCGAGCTCGATTCGGGCGGCATCAAACTCGGCGCGGAAGTGTCGATCGTCGGTCCTTATGGATCGTGTTTCAGGCGCGAAAATCGCGATGGCCCGTTGATCCTGGTCGGCGCCGGATCGGGCATGTCGCCGGTCTGGTCGATCCTCAACGATCATCTCGCCAGCGGCGAAGATCGTCCCGTCTATTTCTTTTATGGGGCGAGGACGCGCGATGACCTGTTCCATCTCGATCGCATCGCCGGTCTGATCGATGGACGGCCCAACGTCCATTTCATTCCCGTCCTGTCCCATGCCGGCGATGACGCCGCCTGGACCGGCGAGCGCGGCTTCGTACACGAGCGTGTCGACGCGCGGCTCAAGGAGCTCGGGATCGATGGGCAAGGCGATGTCTACGCCTGCGGGCCGCCGCCGATGATCGACGCGCTGCAGCCCGTTCTGTTCATGAACGGTTTTGAGTCCGAGCGAGTCTTCTTCGACCGTTTCACCACATCTTCCGGCGCTCCAGCAGGACATTGAGGCGCAGGTCGTACGCAAAGCCAAGCAACAAACGAAAGGGAGTTTAAACGATGGCTGCCACTTCAAGTTCGGTCGGGTCCGGCGCGGCCGGAGCCGCGACATTCGCGGACTCCGATAGCCGGAAATACCGGTATTTCCAGCCGAGGGCCAATCGCGCGACGCATTACGAAGACGTGACTGTCGATGTTCAGCCCGATCCCGAACGCTATCTCATCCAGGACTGGATCATTTCCTTCGCGGATGGCAAGGGCGCCTATGTCAAGGACAACACTGCGGCCAAGAGCTCGAACTGGCACGCCTTCCGGGCGCCTGATCAGGAATGGGAACGGACGCATTACCAGCGCCAGTCCCGCATCGAGGTCATGGTTCAGGGCGTGATCGCGAACGGCCGCAAGGCCGGAACGCCGTCGACGTTCGACAAGGCCTGGCTCGGCATTCTCCAGACCCAACTCGGCGCGTGGAAACATGCGGAGTTCGGCCTCGGGACCTCGCTGATGCACGCCCAGCGCTACGGCTACACGCAGATGATCAACAACGCCACGTTGACCAACTCGTCGTACAAGCTGCGGCTGGCGCAGGACATCACGCTGTTCCTTGCGGAAATCGGCCTGGATATTCCCGGCTGGAGCGACGAGGTCGGCAAGAAGGCGTGGCTGGAAGATCCGATGTGGCAAGGCGTTCGCCGGGCCGTCGAGTCGATCATGGGCGCCACCGATTATCTCGAACAATATTTCGCGACCAATATCGTGTTCGAACCGCTCGTCGGCGAACTCGTTCGCTCCGGCTTCTTCATTCCCGTCGGATCCGCCAACAAGGATTCAATGACCCCATCGGTTATTTCGGCGGCCGAAGGCGATTATGAGCGCAACCTCGCCAACACGATCGACCTCGCCTACCTGCTGGTCAATGACGCCCAATATGGCGATCACAACCGCAGCCTGTTCCAGGGCTGGCTGAAGAAGCATCGCGCGCTCGCGGATGCGGCGGCCACGGCGCTGCAGCCCTTGTGGTCGATGCCGCATTCCAAGCCCGTTTCCTACGCCGAGGCGCACGCCAAACGGCAGGAGCGTTTCGAACAGATCATTCGCGAACTCGGCCTCAAGGCCTAAGGGAGTCAAACAATATGTCCACATCAGCGAGAGATTCGTCGCACGCCAATATTTTCAAAACGATGGACACCATCACTTTTGAAGAGACGATTTCGCATCAGTGCGGCGTCACGATGAGCGACTCCGTCGAGGCCCGCGCCATCGCCGAATTCATGGCGCAAAAGCCGGATGTCATCATCACGTATCAGCCGGCGCTGATCCGCATCGACGGCGTCGGCAAGCTGATCTTCAAGATGGATGAAATCTCCGATTATCTCGGTCGCGAGATGACTGCGGAGATGTTCGAAGTGAACGCCTCCACCCATTACGGGCGGATGGTGCGGGTCGACGACAACACGATCATCCTGTTCGGCGATATGACCGAAATGGAAGAATACATCTAAGCCAATCCGGCGGGCCGCTCTTCGGAGCGGCCGCCACCCTGGCGGGTTCCAAATTCCCGGCAGACCGAAATGCGCATTTCCCGTTTCGCCAAACCAATCCGCCCGGAGCCCCGCGGCGGGCAGGAGCTTCTATGCCTAAGATCATGCTGCATAATTCGGACGCGCGTCAGGCTTTGGCGCGCGGCGTCGCCCGCCTTGCCGCCGCCGTGGTTCCGACCCTCGGCCCCAAGGGCATGAACGCGATGATCGACCGGCCCGTGGGCACGCCGATCATCACGCGCGACGGGGTGAGCATTGCGGCGTCGATCGAGCTGGAAGACCGTTTCGAGAATATGGGCGCGCAGGTCGTGCGCGAAGTCTCGATGCAGACGAATGAAGTCGCAGGCGACGGCACGACCACAGCGATCGTGCTCGCCAATGCGCTCATTCAATCCGGCAATGCGGCGGCTGGGCGCGGAGCGAAGACTGTCGACTTGTGCCGGGGCATCGAACTGGGCGTGGCGGCCGTGGTCGCCGCCCTCAAGGCTTCGGCGAGGCCGGCCAACAACCCCGAAACATTGCGGGCGGTGGCCACCATCGCCGCCACCGATCCGAAGCTCGGCGCGCTGGTCGCGGAGGCGCATGAGCGGGTCGGCCTTAGCGGAATCATCAGCGCGGATTTCAGCGTCACCACCGAGACGACGCTCGATGTTCTGGAAGGCATGTCATTCGACCGCGGCTATCTGTCCCACCACATGGTCACCGATCCGGAAAAGATGGAAGCCGTTCTGGAGCGGCCGTTCATCCTGCTGACCGATTTGAAGATCAAGGACCCGGCTTCCCTCGACAAGGCGCGCGCCATCGCCGATGCGGCGGGTCGTCCGCTGCTCATTGTCGCCGAGGAGGTTTCTCCGGAGGTGATCGTCAACCTCGTGAGCAAAAGCGGCGTCGGCAAATATCTCGTCGTTCATCCGCCGGAATATGGCCATTGGCGCAAGGCGCTGCTCGAGGACATGGCGATCATGACCGGGGGACAGGTCGTCGCCCGCGACCTCGGCGGCCAGATCGAAGATGTCACCGAGGAAATCCTTGGCTCAGCGGCGAGCGTGCGCACCAGCGCGACCCATACCGTGATTATTCGCGGCGGCGGCGATGCGGCGGCGGTCGTCGCCCGCCGGGCTCAGGTTCAGCGGCAATTGGACGTCTCGGCGCCGAATATCGATCAGGACAAGTTGCGCGAACGCGTCGCCAAGCTCTCGGGCGGCGCCGCCGTGCTTTACGCGGGCGGCAGGACGCCAGTCGAACAGAAACGCACCGTCCAATTGCTGGAGGATTCACTGAACGCCGTGCGCGCCGCCGCGGAGGAAGGCGTCGTCGCGGGCGGCGGGACCGCGCTCGCGCAGATCGGTCCTGTTCTCGACCCGGTCCTGGCAAGCGCCGCGGGCGATGTCGCTGAGGGCGTCAGGCTGGTCAAGTCAATCCTGACCTGCCCGCTCAAGCAGATCGCCCTGAACGCCGGCGCGGATATTGAGAAGGTCGTCACCGAGGCCACGGGCCAAAACGCGGGCTACGGCTATAACGCGGCGCGCGGCGTGTTCCAGGACATGTTTGAGGCGGGAGTCATAGATCCCGTCCGCGTCACCACCGCGGCCCTCGGCAACGCCGCTTCGGTCGCCGTTCTGATCCTCACGACAGAGACCCTCGTCGCCGATTTGCCCATCGACGTCGATCCGACCGCCGGACCGAGCCGAGGCGGCGGCGCGGAAAAGCTCGGGCGCGCCTGAGCGCGCTCCAAGAAAAGCGGCGAACTCAACGCTGGCAATCGATCGGCCTCTAACGGGCTTCGATTTCTTCAAGGGAGGAACAACATGAAATTGAACCAAATTGCGGGAGCGATGACGACCGCTGGCCTCTTGCTGCTGAACGCCGGCAATGCACTCGCGGGTTCGGAACTGCCGCCCGGCGTTTCGACCGGCCTGGCGCTTGGCGCGCCTTTGCCGGAAGGCGTCTACGACGTCACGATTCCAACCTGGGGCAGCCGTTCGACTAATCCGGCGACCGATGTCGGCGCACTGGTTCCCGCTTGGCTCATCTGGGCGACGCCCTACCACATCCTCGGCGGACAAGTCGGCCTGGCCGTCGCGACTCCCGTGGCGCAAGTCAGCATCGACAACCCGGTCGGCTTGAACAAGTCCGGCGTGATGAATCCGCTGCTGGAACTGAGGCTCAAATGGGACCTCGGCAACGGATTCAATTTCGGCATTCACGAGGACGTCTATCTGCCTGTCGACAGCGAATTGACGAATATCGGCGTCTCCTACAATTTCGCGTCGTTCATGCAGATCGCCTCGTTCAGCTATCTGAAGGACGGTTGGAACCTCACCGCGACGGCGGTTTACGGCACCGGCCGGAGCGGCAATCGCCCAGGATACAATGCTCCAGAGTGGTTCAACTACGACCTCACGGCGACGAAGACATTCGGTAAATGGGAGGTCGGTCCCATCGCATATGGTTCGACTGATCTGAGCAGCCCGCATGCGGGCTATCTCAGGCAGAGCCAGTTCGCTGTCGGCGGACTGGTCGGCTATAATTTCGGACCGGTCGACGTCCAACTCAAACTGACGCGCGACATTTGCCAATCGAACTACGGCGGTTACGACACGCGTTTTTGGAGCAATATCATCTTTGCGATTTGGAACCCTCCGGCGCCGACGACCGTCGCCGCCAAGTACTGAGTCGCCCTCCGGGAGCTCCCGGGACTCAGGCGCTCGACGTCCCGAGAGCAGACTGGCGCCGATGCAGGAACCTGTATCGGCGCTTTTTTTATTTCCCGCCGCCTCCCGAACGGATTCGCCTGCGGTCCGGTTGCGCCAGGGCGCCGCCTGACGCGACGCCGCATCATTCGACGACCGTAAAACCGCTCCCCCCTATTTCGCAAACGGCTACTGAGCCCCACCGCCGACGAACCTTGTCAGGCAAGTTGGATGTGAGGCGCCCGGGCTTCCGCGCGACGATAACGGGCCGCTATGTCAAAGAAATGCTGCGGCGGATGCCGTATTGGTTTACTTTTCGATAGAGGGTCGGCCTTGAAATGCCCAACCTGTGTGCGACCCGGCTCAGATTGCCGTTTTCCGCCAGAAGCGCCGATCTAATCGCCTCCCGCTCAGCGAATTCGAGGCTGGAACTTGAGAGGCTGCAATCTGCCGCAGCTATTTCTTCTTTCTTTTTCTCGAGCTTAGGCGAGGAAAGAATATCTGCCGGCAAATCCGAACAACGAACCAGGTCCGATTGCACGAGCAAGTGCAAACGAGAGACAAGATTTCTCAATTCGCGCACATTGCCAGGCCAGCGATAGTCCATCAACACATACAACGCTTCAGGTGAAAAGCGCAGCTTCTCCCGTCCCATCTGCTCGGCGGTTTTGCAGCTGAAATGTTCAAGCAACAACAAGATGTCGTCGCCCCGTTCCCGGAGCGGCGGGACACTGATGGAGACTGCGCCGATGCGGTAATAAAGGTCTCGGCGGAAGCGTCCCGCTTCAATTTCGAGCTTCAGATCGCGATTGGTCGAAGCGACCAGCCGAATATCCACCGGGCGGTCTTTGTTATCGCCGATGCGACGCACAACACGTTCTTCGAGAACGCGTAGCAAAAAAGCCTGGATGTCCAGCGGAAGCTCGCCAATTTCGTCGAGGCTGAGCACCCCTCCGTTGGCAAGTTCAAACACGCCGAGCTTCCCTTCCTTCGCGGCTCCCGTGAACGCCCCGCCGACATGCCCAAAAAGCTCGCTTCCGAACAATTCTCGTGTAATCGCGCCGCAATTCAAAGCAACGAATGGGCTACTGGCGCTCTTTTGACTGCGCAGATGCACCAGCTTGGCGAATAGTTCCTTTCCGACGCCGGTTTCGCCTTCAATCAGCAAGGCGATCTTATCCTTTGATTGAGCCGCGCGACTGGCGACGTCGACGGCTTCGCGAATGGCGTCGCTTCGTCCTATAATCAAAGACGCCGCGTCCGTTTGCGCGCCCGACGCAAGCGCGGGAACCGCGAATGTCCGTCGCCCGACAGCCGTCGCGCTGAACGGAAAGACCAGCGCCGCTCCCCGCAAATTTCCGCCAAGGTTGAGCGGCGTCACGTGGCAGGAATCGCGCAAGTCAGAAGGCAGCGCGCTATTCAACGCGGTGATGTTCGCCAGCGTGCTCAAGACCTTGGAGCCGCGCTCGAACCGCGTCGCGCCGCCCGTCTCGTTAGAAAGGACGCGGGCAGGCAGGTTGTTGGTGAATATCGTACGGCCATGGCGGTCCACGATGACGAGTCCATCGCGTTGCGCGTAGCTCGGTGCGGAGGCGATGAACGATTCCAGAAGTCTCGTCTGTTCGGCCCGTTGCTGCTCCATCAGGGCGTTTTCGATATCGCGCGCTGCAGCGGCGACCATTGCCGTATTATGCGGGCGAAAGATCGGAGAAAAACCGGAGAGATCGACAACGCCGATAATGGCGCCGTCCAAAGGATCGTGAATAGGCGCGCCCGCGCAGGTCCACCCTCTGATGCCGGAGCAAAAATGTTCCGCAGCGTGAACGAAAACCGGCTCGCCCGTCGCGAGCGCAGTTCCGATTCCATTCGTGCCGACAGAGTCCTCGCGCCATTGGCCTCCGATCGTGAGATGGATATCCATCCCGTTGAACAATGTCTTCTGGTCTCCAACCGCCTCGAGCACGACCGCATTGCGATCGGCCAGGATGAACATGGCGCCCGTACCATGAAGCAAATTGCCAACGGCTTCGATTGAACGACGCGCCGCTGTCCGCAACTCCGAATTGGAGTGCCTGATATATTCAATTTCGTCACGATTGTCGCTTAGGGGCGCATACGAGCCATTTGCGTCAATGCCGCAAGTGGCGCTGCGGCTCCACGAGTTCTGGATCACAGGACGCATGGCGACGGCATCGTCGTTTGGCGTGACGCCTCCAGACACGAAATTTTCCCAGGCGTCGATGGTGACGCCCTCTTCGTAAGGACAGCCGCCATTGGCCTTGTCAACGCCCGCGCAAAGTGCGGGCGACCTGAAAACCGAGGGGACGCTGCACTCGTCGCAGTTCGCACTCACGTCCTTTTTCATATCGTCGGCGCCTTAAAAACGAAGTCGTAAGTTGATGCTCGCGTGCCTGTCTGGCGGCCGCATGCACGACCGCCGTCAAACCATGCCGAGACGCCGGCCGATTTCGGCCACGATCTCCTCTTCGTCTTTTTCGCTCCGGATTGGCGTTCCATCGAGATCAGACAGGGAACCCGCGATTTCATCGTCAACTGGAGCGAAGAAGCCGTTGGCCTTCGTCACCAGGAGAAAGAGCGTGTCGTTGTATTTTCGGGCGATCTGACCAATATGATGCAGTTGCTTTCCCGAATTTTCATCGACGGCGATAACTCGCCCGTTCCGGGTGGAACGCACGCGGGCGCAAATCTCGGCCGCCGCAAAACCCCCGCCGCCCACCATGATGATGTGGTTCTCGGCCTGCGGCTTTTCTTGCTGAACTTTGGATGCGGAATAATTCCCATTGCTCAGATGGTCCGCCAGGCGGGTGATTGTGGATCGGTTCTCGCGCAAGAAGCGCTTCAACGGCACGTCTTCGCGACGCGGACCGTCGCTTTTCACGATGATCTCAACCATGGCTTCCTCCCGATACACGGCGCCTCTCCGACCAAGCGGGGGCGCTTTTTCTTCACTTTAGCATCACGCACGGCAATAATAATCCATAATTGCGCGCGGTGTGGGCTATTCAAATACTACAATCCTCGACCATTGACTGCGGGGCGACCGGAGCTGGAAGGGGAGATCCGCACAAACTTGCAATCGGCCGCTTCCCAGGCCATCGCCATTCCGGCCGCCCCCCGCGCGCCGGATCAACGTGACGGTTGCCGAACCAGCAGACCTGATCAGGAGCGTGTGCGCCTCATCCGGCGCGAAGAGGCCCCCAATAGAATCGCAGGCCCCTGCTCCATGACGCCTCCCCAAACGCTGGCTTTGCAGATCAGGCAATGGCGGAGATGAGCAATTCGTCATTGAAGCTACATCGACCCTCGAGTGCAATCAACCGCCACGCCGATCAACGTCTTCAGCGCCCGCGTCAGCTCACCGTAGTCGTCGGTCGAGCCGACGCGATCATGGGCCACGACCGCCTCTTTGGGGCGACGGCGGCGCGCAAGCTCTCGCTCAACCGGATCGCCAGGTTTTCCGGGGAGAGAGCGTGCGTTGGCCGGTTGCATCGAAATCGAGCAATTAATCAAAGTCGACGTGACGATCCTTGTCGGCGAGATCATGGGCCTGCGAGAAGTCCTTGGCTGCGTTGTAGAGCTCCCATTTGTCCTGGGCGGAATCATGCAAGCCGGTGAGGACCCTGGGCACGCCATGAAAGGCCGTGGCGACCCAGCCGTCCTGATAGATCGCGCGGCGACCTCCGGTTTCGTAATATTAAACATGGTGGGTCGTCGGCGCCGCAGCGTCATTGAATGAGTAAAGCGTGCTCACGCCGGCGACCTGCTTCTGGGCGACGCCGTCAACCTTGGTCGGCGCCTGCACGCCCACCGCTTAGTAGATCGTCGGAACGATGTCGATGACGTGGTGGAACGGCGTGCGCAGACCGCGCTACTCCTTGATGCCCGCCGGCCATGAGACCACCATGCCGTTGCGGGCGCCGCCGAAATGCGAAGCCACGCGCTTCTTCGATTGGAAAGGCGACGAACCGACCCAGGACCAGCCGACCGGGTAATGGTTCGCGTGCAGCCGGCCGCCGATCTCGTCCATATGCGGCAACTGGCCCTCGACCGTGTCGGGAACCCCATTCTGGGTCATCATATTGTTGAGCGTGCCTGTCAGGCTGCTCTCGGCGCTCGGTCGTTGTCGCCCGCGATGTAGATGATCAGCGCATTGTCGCCCTCGGGGAGCGCCTTCACGGCGTCGAGAAGACGGCCGACATGATAATCGGTGTGGGCGAGGAAGCCGGCAAAGACTTCCATGTGTCGCGCATAAAGCCGCCTGGCGTCCGGCGACAGGCTGTCTCAGGCCTCGATCTCCTTTGGTCGGGACGTCAGGATCGTATCCGACGGAACGACGCCGCGTTTCTTCTGGCGCGCGATGGTCTCCTCGCCGACCTTGTCCCAGCCCTGGTCGAACTGCCCCTTGAACTTGTCGATCCATTCCTTGGGGATATGGAGAGGGGCGTGGGCGGCGCCGGAGGCGAAGTAAATGAAGAACGCCTTGTCGGTCGCGATGGATTTCTGGCGATGGATCCAGGTGATCGCGTCGTCGGTGATGTCTTCGGTGAGGTGATAGCCCTGTTCCGGCTTTTTCCGCGGCTAGACCGGCGTCTCGTTGCGGAAGATTTGCCCTTACCGGCGATGGCGGGCGTCTTCCGCTATCCGCCGAAGGCGGTCATTCTTCGTGCTTTAGCGGCCAGAAGTAACGCCACCCGCCAATAGCGGAAAGCAACTCGACGGATTGCACGCAAATCTGAAAGCCGAACGCTGAACAAAGGATTGGCAGCCATGCGGTAGCCACGAATTTCACCGGGACTGCAAGATCATAAACAACTTATTGATTTATTGGCGTGCCACTCAGGATAAAACTGCGAACACCTACGTCATTGTTTTGGGACCTATATACGTGTGTGACCTATTGAACCGTATACGCGAATCGGTCAGATTGAAGCCTCAATAACGAGGCTCGAAATGAACATTCCAGAATTGAGCGATCAATCCCTTCGCGATCTTCACGATCTGATCCAGGAGGCGATGAAAACCGACGATCAGAGCCAAAGCGTGGAGAAGCCTTACGGAGTTCGTTCGTTTCCAGCATGGCGCAGACAAGCAGACCAGTTCGAGGCCGAACTTGAGAAGCGCGCGCTTCCGTATGAAAAAATTAATTGGGGATGATCTAAAGGTTAGCATGAAAAAGCCCGGCGCTTGGCCGGGCTAAGTCACGCTCGAATGACCACGCCTATTTCTTTTCCACGCTGATCGCATCCGTCTGGCCGTAAGTCATCTGGAAAGCCATCGCCATCATTTGAAGCCACATAATCCTGTCGTCGATAGAGAAAGCTTTCCCCTCATCTTTTGATGGTAGCTTTTGAATCAGGGCGTCAATTAACGGATCGATGCCGTTGCCTCCACCACTGCCGCCGCCTGATTTGGCGCTGTCTTTCTCTGGTGAAACAACAATGGCGGGCGCCTCATCGGGCAGTGGGAGAGTTTCTGTCTTGGGCCTGACAAGTCTGTCCTCTCCCTTCCAAAAGAACCCGGCCTGACGCGCAGACCGCTCAAAGGCTTGCCTAGCTTTGTCAGTCTGCTTTGACGAAACGCCGAATGCCGCCATTTCCCTTTCAAGGGCCTTCGCAGGCGGCAGGAGATGGCCACGGTATTTCTCGTAAATCGCTGAATACAATGGCACAATAAGAAATGCCTCTGCGCGCGCATCCGGGGCCGTTTCCGGCAGAACAATGCGGCGCCCAAGCGGGCTTAGCTTCATCGCGCTGCGTGAATCTTTTTCCAAGAGCCCGAAGGTTTTCGCCGTACCGGTTTTCAAGCGGAAGGCTCCGCTTACCGTCTGCCCCAGCTCTGCGGCAAGATGGTCGAGATCGCACGCCCCGAGTCCATGGGCGCGATAGATCGCAGCAGCCACTTCCACGCCCGCGTCAAGGTCGAGATACGGGAACACGATAGTCGAGCGCTCACGCTCCTCGGGAGGAGAAGCCGCACGGGTTACTTCGTCAAAATTGACCGTTTCGCCTGCCATGAGGGAATCCTCCTCCTTGTTGATAGGAGGAACATATCGGAACGTGCCTTTGCCCGCAATAAGTGTTTGCGTAATTCGGAAAACAAACACGAGCAAACTAGACGCACGCCTTTATTCGTGCCTTACTGTGAAGGCGCGAATCAGTTCGCCGGAAAGGAGGATTTGTGGTGAGACTTGATAAGCCCCTTCGCCAACCACCGGTGCCAGGGGAGACTAACTAAGAAGGCCAGAAACCCGGTTGCAACGGGTTACTGGCCTTCATGGTGGCAAAGCAACCGGGCGGTTAGGCTCGATCTCTTGCAGGTTCCAACTTCAAGAATCGCACGCCTGCCGCCCATCCGCAACTCCTTTTTGAAAGGAGCCACGATGGCCTGCGCCCGCGCTTGTCATCGGGTCCGCGCTTATGTGCGGATTCGTTTTGGGCGGCTTGAGCACGTTTGTGCTCATTCTCGCTGCTGCGGCTGATCGCTTCGATTAGTCTTTAGACTTCCGGGGCCGTCGCTGGATCGCATCCTGCGGCGGCTTTTTCGTTTTGGACCGCTCTATGCTTTCGTCAACCTCTTTCGGAACCGTCTGGACAAATCGGCCCAATGCCTCCCCGAAGCTCATATCGAGCTTGAGTGGCGGCTCCATCTTCTTTCCCTTGTTCGTCATGCGATCAGCGCCTTGTACGTCAGGCGCCCTTCGACGCAGGCGAACAGGTCGTTCATGCGCGGCGTCACTTTCATGTCGCGGCGATTGTAGCGCCAAGTCATCTCTTGCACATAGCGGTCGAGATGTTTCGGGCTAACCCAATGATGGATGCCTACGATCTGGCGCTTCAAGAGCGCCCAGACGCTTTCGATCCCGTTCGTATGATGGACGAAATTGCGGACGTACTCGCCCTTGGAATGGTTGACCGAATGAACGTTGTATTCGCCGTCCAGACCGAGGAACGAGCGATCCTCGTCCGTCATCAGATTTGAACCAGCGGCGACATTCGCCTTCACGAAACCATGAATTGTCTTGGCCTTGGCGTCATCAACGTGCGCAGCCCGAAGCTCGCCGTCGCGCTCGACAACGCCGAGCACAACCGCCTTGTTGGCTCCGCCCTGCGAACCGGGAGTGCGCTTGTCGGCGTGCTTGTTCTTCTCCTTGCCGCCAACGAAGGTCGTATCGGCCTCAACGTCGCCCTTGAGGGGCGCATTGAAAGAATTCGTGCGGGCGGCATGGCGCAGGCGGTGCAGGACAAACCAAGCGGACTTCTGAGTGATTTTCAGGTCCTTGGCGAGCGTGACAGAGGCAATGCCCTTCGGGTGGTTCGTGATCAGCCAGATCGCCATGAACCATTTGCGCAGCGGCAGTTTCGTGTCCTCGAATATCGTCCCGACCTTGATCGAAAACCGCGCCTTGCACTCTCCACACTTGAACGTCTTGCGGTCGCTGAAATGATAAATCTTGTTGCCGCCGCAGTGGGGGCAGAACTCGCCATCAGCCCAGCGGATCGCGCGCAAATGGTCGATGCAAGCCTCCTCGTCTTTGAAGGCGTCCATCAGATCAAAGAGGCTGTCGAAATTCGTGACCACGGCTTGTCTCCCCCCGATGGGACGACCTTACCCCAAAGGGTACAATGGGTCAAGCACGTATATAGTCCCCAGAAATTTCTGTATCTTGGAATGGGGCGCTCGCGAGACAGGCCCGAGTTCGACTCGATCCCGCGATTCGGCTCTTCCGCGCCTTTAGGACCGCCCTCGGCCAGTTCGCGCAATAGACGACTGCCGGGCCACGCTTTCTTGTTGGCATCAAAAAGTCAGCTCAATCACTTTTTGCCTTCGTCCTCGGACCTAAAAGTAATTGCGGGAACCACTCCACTGACATTTTTCAGAATGCGGACGGCCTGAATGCTCTCTTTGCGCACGTTAAAGTAAGAAGAAAGCAGAGATGATCCGCGCTGGTGCAGCATGCCGTCAATTCGTCGGTGCTGAGCCCAACGCCCTCGCCATAGCCCCTTCGTTAAGTCAGGCGGCCATTTGTCATACCTTGCCTAGGGATTTGCCGTCGGCGTATCAGTTGAAATGCTTTGATCGCAGCTGGACCGAAACCCAGCCACCGGTCAATCATCATGATCTACTCTTGCCTGGCGATTCCGGCGGCGATGTTGAAAAGAACACTGTATAGCGCGGTCCTCGTTGTCCTCGGCGCCTTGGCGCTGACCGGATGCGCTTCTTACGCGCCGCAACCGCTGGACCGGACGCCCAATCTGGCGTCAAGCCTCCCTGTTCTTACGGAGGTGAAGCGCGGCGCACTTACCATCCACGATGTCGACCGGCTGGCGCTGGCCAATAATCCCGAGCTTCGGGCGGCGCGCGCGCGACTCGGCCTCGCCAGGGCGCAGATCATCGAAGCCGGGGTCTTGCCCAATCCTCAAATCGCGCTTTCCTATCCGTTTTTCGCCGGCGGGGGCGAGGGGACGAATTCCTTCAGCTCCGGAATTTCGCAAGACCTGAAATCGATCATCCTCAGGCCGGCAAAGATCGAGGCCGCATCCAACGCCGCCGCCGAAATCGATGCGTCGCTGTATTGGCAGGAATGGCAGACGATCGGCAAGGTGCGGATTCTTTTCGTCGATATCGTCTCGGGCGAGCGCGCGGAAAAGGTGATCGGGCGCGCGCGGAAGCTGCTTGAAGACCGTCTGGACCATTCGACGAAGGCGATCGACCAGGGCAACGGAACCCTTGCCGCTCTGTCTCCGGACCTGGCGGCGGCCGCGGAAATCCAGAAGCTCGACGACGACCTGAAACGGACGCAGCTTTCCCGTCGCCATCAGCTCAACGCCCTGCTCGGCGTCGCGCCCGACGCCCCTCTCGCGCTCGCGGCCGGCAGCCTGCCGCCGCCGCTCGACCCCCAGCGGGTAAGGCGGGGCCTCGACAATCTGGCCGACCGGCGGCCGGACCTGATCGCGCTGCAATATGGCTATCAGTCGCAGGAGGCGAAGTTGCGCCAGGCCGTCCTCGCGCAATTTCCGAATGTCACGATCGGGATTATCGGCGGCCGCGACAATAGCGGGATTTATTCCCTCGGCCCGCAAGCCACGTTCGACCTGCCGATCTTCGATCGCAATGAAGGCGCCATCGCGCGGGAGAGCGCGACCCGCGAGGCGCTCCGGAGCGAGTTCGACGCCCGGCTCGCCGCTGCGGCGTCCGAGGTCGGCGCGCTCCTGTCGGAACAGGCTCTGCTGCAGCGCCAATATGCGGGGCTTGCGCCGCGTCTCGCCAAGGCGAGAGAATTTGCTGCGCAATCGGAAAAGGCCTACCGGCAAAATCTCCTCGACGAGCGCTCCTTTCTTGACGCTCAACTCGCGCAGCTGACGATCGAGCGGCAGAGGATTGAGCTGGAGCAGGCCCTGCTTGACGGCCGCGCCTCGCTTTCCATCCTGACCGGCGCAGACCTGCCGCCGGTCGCGATCGTTGTCGAATCGCCCCACGACAACATGATCAGCATGATCCGCGAGCGGTTTTAACGGCATTTGCCGCTTTTTGCCGGCGTCAGTTGAACCGCGGGCGCAAATCAAATACCTAAAATCGACGGGAAAAATTCCCGAGGGATGAGGACATGCTGGCCGAACAGGGTTCGGCCCGGGCGGGCGGCCGAAAACGCGGCTTCTTCTGGCTGGCGTTTTTCGCGTTGCTCCTGGCTCTGGCCGCTTTCTTGGCGTTGCGCTCGAATGCACTCAGGGCGCTCGACGACGATGACGCACGCCCCGCCGCCCAAAACACCGCCGTCGCATCGACTGGCGCGGCCGGAGCCGTGACGCTCGACGCCGTCGATCAGGAGCGGGGACGGATTATTTCCGTCGTGCCGAAGGAAATCAATTATCAGGAACGCGTCCGGGCCTATGGACTGGTCCTGCCGCTCGACCGCCTGACGGCGCTTTACAACAGCTCTTCCGCCGCGGCGAAGCAGCTCAAGTCGGCGGAAACGAAGCTCTCCGCGTCTCATACCGCGAATGTGCGGGCGCAAAATTTGCTGAAGGTCGCGCCTTCCGCCGTCGCGCAGGCAGAGGCGGCCGAGGCCGCCGAGAAGATCGACGAATCCGCCGTCGATGCGGCAAAGGACCAGGTTGAAGCAGTCAATAATGTTGCGGCGCAAGACTGGGGGCCGGTCCTTGGTCCCGCCATCGCGGCCCATGCGTCGCTCGCTGAAAATCTCATCCTTCGCAAGTCGGCCCTGTTGCAACTGACGTTGCAGCCCGGCGCCGTCGCCGAACCGCCCGCCAGGATCGCAATTACTTTCGGCGGCGGCGAAACGGCGGAAGCGGAATTCGTCTCGCCAGCGACCCAGACCGATCCGAAACTGGCGGGCCCGAGCTATTTCTATGTCCTGCCCGCGACGCCCGCCGCTTTGGCGGGAGCGAGCGTGACCGCTTCCGTGCCGAAGGGCGAGGCGAAGCCGAGCGTCGTCCTGCCGTCGTCGGCCATCGTCTGGCAATCGGGCAAGCCGTGGATCTATGTCAAGGCGGCGGCCGACCGCTACGAACGCCAGCCGCTCGACGACGATGCGGTTCCCTCGGCCGACGGCGGCTATATCGTTCCGGCGGACGACTGGCCGCGGGGGCAATCCATCGTCGTAGAGGGCGCGCAGGCTTTGGCGACCGAAGAGTCGAAGGCGCACAAGCGTCGCGACGAGGACGATGATTAATGGAGGCCGTTCGTCCCGGACGCCCAGCCGGAATCCAGGCGACGATCATTTCGACGGCGATCCGTTATCGCCAAATCGTCCTCTCGCTCTGCATGCTGCTGCTCTTCTATGGCGGCCTGTCGATCAGCCGCGCAAAATATGACGTCTTTCCGGAATTTTCGCCGCCGCAGGTGAATATTCAGACGGAAGCGCCGGGTCTCGCCGCCGAGGAAATCGAAGCGCTGGTGACCCTGCCGCTGGAGAGCGCGATCAATGGCGTCTCCGGCGTGCGCACCCTGCGCTCGACCTCGATGCAGGGCCTGTCCACGATCAATGTGATCTTCGAGCCTGGCAGCGACATTTATCTCGACCGGCAGATCGTCGCCGAACGCGTCGCCAGCGTGGCGCCCTTGTTGCCGGCGGGGGTGAGGACGCCGGTCCTGACGCCGCTGACGTCGTCGAGCAGCACGGTGCTGATCGCGGGCCTGACGTCCAAGACGCGCAATCTCATGGACGTCCGCTCGGCGGGCGATTGGCTAGTGCGGCCGCGCCTGCTCGCCGTTCCCGGCGTGGCCAAGGTCGCCATTTTCGGCGGCGAGACGCGCTCGCTACAAATCCAGATTCGCCCCGACGACCTTGTCCGCCTCGGGATCGGCGTCGAGGATGTCGCCACCGCCGCTCGCAAGGCGACAGCGATCCAGGGCGCCGGCGTCCTCGACACGGTCAACCAGCGCATCAATCTACGCAGCGCCGGTCAGGCCGTAACGCCGGAGCAGATCGGGCGGACTGTCGTCGCAACCAGCGGCGCCAACAGGATTCTACTGTCCGATGTCGCAACGGTCGCCAATGCGCCGGAAACGGCGATCGGCGGCGCCTCCGTCATGGGCCGTCCGGGCGTCGCGCTGCTGATCTCGGCGCAATATGGCGCCAATACGGTCGAAGTGACCCGCAGAGTCGAGGATGCGCTCGCCACCTTGCGCCCGGCGCTGGACAAGGAGGGGATTGACCTCGACCAAACCCTGTTCCGTCCGGCCAATTTCATCAATGTGGCGATGAGAAGCGTCGGCGACGCGCTACTGCTTGGCGGCGTGCTGGTCATCGTCGTCTTGTTCCTGTTCCTGTTCGATTGGCGCACGGCGGCGATTTCCTGCGTCGCCATCCCGCTGTCTTTGATGGCGGCCGTCATCGTGCTCAATAACCTCGGCATGACCTTCAACGCCATGACGCTCGGCGGCCTCGCCATAGCCATCGGCGAGGTAGTCGACGATGCGGTGATCGATGTCGAAAACATCGTCCGCCGCCTGCGGGAGAATCACCAGAAAGCGACGCCGCGCCCGGCGGCTTCGGTCATTCTCGACGCCTCCCTCGAAGTCCGCAGCGCTGTCGTCTACGCCACATTCATCGTGATGCTGGTCTTCGTCCCGGTGCTGACCCTGCCGGGCCTGGCGGGACGTTTCTTCGCGCCGCTTGCTTTTGCCTATCTGCTCGCGCTCATCGCCTCGCTGGTCACGGCGCTAACCGTGACGCCAGCTTTGGCCATGATCCTGCTCGCCAAGGATAGAAAGTCAGCGGCGGAGGCCGAGAAGCCGCCGCCGGCAGTGCGGCTGATCAGGCGGCCCTATGAACGCCTGCTCGCGAAAATCACTCGCTTTCCCAACGCCGTCATGGCGGGAGCGGTAGCGGCAACGATTAGCGGCTTGCTGCTGCTGCCTTTGTTCAGCAGCGCCTTCCTGCCGGAGTTCAAGGAGGGGCATTACACGTTGCATCTGACGGCGGCGCCGGGAACCTCGATTGCGGAATCCTTGCGCATGGGCCGGTTGGTGACCGACATCCTCAACGACCTGCCTTGGGTCCGCTCGGTTTCGCAGCGCGTCGGCCGGGCCGAACTTGCCGACGACACCAGCGGCACGCAGGCCAGCGAGATCGAAGTCGATTTGAAGCTAGGTCTCTCCGGCGCGCAATTGAGCAAGGCCGATCACGACATCCGGGAGAGCCTCTCCAAATTTCCCGGCATGACTTATTCGCTCAAGCCGTTCCTGACCGAGCGCGTGGAGGAAACGCTCTCCGGCGCGACGGCGGCGGTCGCGGTCAACATCTATGGCAATGAATTGCCTGCGCTCGACGCCGCCGCGGCGAAAATCGCCGAGGTCATGGGCAATGTGCCGGGCGGGCGCGACGTGCGCCTGCGCGCGGCTCCCGAGACGCCCGAACTGACGATGCAGCTCCGCGACGAGGACCTCATCCGCTGGGGGCTTCAGCCGGTCGATGTCATGGGCGTCATCCGGACGGCCTTCCAGGGCGATGTCGTCGGCCAGGTCTATGACGGCATCCGCGTCTTCAATGTCGTCGCGGTGCTGGACCCCGCCAGTCGCAACAGCGTCGCCAAAATTTCGGAACTGCCGCTGCGCACGCCCGGCGGCACCTTTGTGTCGCTCGGCCAGGTCGCGGATGTGACCCAGACGACGGGGCGGTCGCAGGTCGATCATCTCGGCGCCCGCCGCATCGTGACGGTGCTGGCGGATGTGTCCGACGGCGACATTTCATCTTACGTCGCCAAGGCGAAAAAGGCCGTCGCCGCCAAAGTCCCTCTGCCGAAGGGAGTCTATGTCGAATTTTCCGGCTCGGCCGAAGCCGATGCGCAGGCGCGGCGCGATCTCGCCATTTATGCGTCGATGGCTTTCGTCGGCATCGTGCTGATCTTGTCGATCATCACCAAGAGCTGGCGCAATCTCATTCTCATCCTCGCCAACGCCCCCTTCGCATTGGTCGGCGGAATCGTCGCCGCTTATGTAAGCGGCGCGGTGCTTTCAATCGGCTCCATGGTCGGTTTCGTCGCTCTCTTCGGCATTTCACTGCGCAATTCCATCATGATGGTTTCCCATTTCGAGCATCTCGTCATCGTTGAACACCTGCCCTGGGGATTGAAAACGGCGATCAAAGGCGCCGGCGACCGCCTGACGCCGATCGTCATGACATCGCTCGTCACCGCGCTCGGTCTGGCGCCTCTGGCTATGGGAATGGCCGAGCCCGGCCGCGAGGTTCAGGGGCCGATGGCGGTGGTCATTCTGGGTGGGCTGTTCAGCTCATTTCTGCTCAATTTACTTGTCCTGCCGACCCTGACGCTGCGCTTTGGACGTTTCGGCTGATTGGGCGCTCAAGCCGGCGGCAACCACACGAGGTCGCGATGAATTAGCGTCGCGCCAGCTATACGACCGCTTCGCGCTCATCAGGAGACGGCCACGGCGGCAGATGACCGTCAGCTAGGGGTCGTCACGAGGCGTTCACAGGTGACGCCGGAAACGTCCCCTTCGAGCCGATCGCCGCCATTGACGACTGGCAGCAGTCGGCGGGAAGGCGACATTCGCAGACGCATTCGGCAAGGTCGGCTCGGCGCCAATTCCGGAAATTCACTGTCGGGCGGCCTTAATTCCGGACTCGACCCATTGCGGAAGCTCGAAGCTCACTTCTGATGGCGGATATGGCCCAGATCAGGGACATTCGCCAAACCGATCGAACTCAACCAAGAAACGAGCGACAGGCCACCGGGCCTATCTTGCAGCACGGCTTGCTGGCGGCCTTTGAGAACAAAGTGGGTGGCCAGGGCCCCCGGAAAACACTGATCCGACACTATCGAAAACCGCCTTCCGCTCAGGTCTGGCGTCCCCGTTTACCATCGGCAAAACGAATCCGAGAAATCCGCCCGGCGAGCCCCCGCGCTCAAGGCGTCTCCGCCCTGTCCATGGGACGCCCGTGAGGGTTAACACGGGCGCGCGGCGTTGGCGCGCGCTGCGGTTAAGAGACATCAGGACAGCTTTTTCAAACCATCGCCGCTCAAAAGATAGGCGGAAGCGACATCGGCCGCTTTCGCACACGCCAGTTCGACGACAGCCGCGCCCGCGCCTTCGGGCGTCACGAGCGGGCCGCCCGTAGCGACCAGCGCGGCGAGATAATCATCGACCGATTGGCCGGTCCGATCCGCATAGGCCTGGACGGCGGGCCGTCCCACTCCAGTTTGCGGCGAGAAACGCGGCAACACGGCTGCGAAAGCGATGTCGAGGCGGGCCCGACGCGCTTCATCCTGGGCATAGGCCGTAATGAAGCGCTGAGTTGCTTTTGCCCCGGCGTAACCGCCGCTGAGCGGCGATCCGTTCAAAGCCGCTCCGCTGCTGAACACGATAACCCGGCCGCCAGGCCGTAATGGCCGCAGGAGAATTTCGCGCAGCCAATGAAAGGCGATCCGGACATCGCTGTTCCAGTTGGCGGAAAATGTCTCCCAGGTGTGTTGCTGGAGCGGCGCCATATGTGGACTCGCGCCGGCGACAATCACAACTATATGCGGATCGTAAGCATCAAGGATTCTGCGGGGCGTCGTCGCATCGCCGGCGTCGCCAAGCTCCCAATGGACGGCGGGTTCATGTCCGGCTTCCCCGTTGGGCCGAACTTGGGTCCGCGAAAGGGCGACCACGCCCACGCCGGCCTCGCCGAGAGCGGTAACGACGCCGTGCCCCAAACCTCGGCTCGCGCCGACCACGACCGCCGTCTTGCCGGCGAGTTCGCGTGCGCTCGATTGTTGGATTTCAGTGCCTTGCACGGACGAGAGCGAGTACATCTTGGCCTCCTTGCGTTCACTTTCCTGCTGGTTTGACCGCGTTGGTCTGTCTGTGTGACCTGGGGGGTGAACGAAAATCATCGGCGCCGCGCTTTTTTTGTGCCGTCAATATTCGCGCACGCGCTGAAAAGGATGTTTCGCGGTGAAAACAGCGGTTGTCGCCTGATGGCCGATGCGCATGTGGATCAGGACGCCGTCATGACTAGCCCGAAAGATCAGCGGGCGAAATCTTGTTCGAAGTCGTTGTAGACATGCGCGCAATTCCCGGGAACGCGGAATTCGGCGCGAAAATGAAGCCTTAGGCCGCCCGTGACGGGCGCATGCCGCGCGACGGGCCCTGACGCAAATCGCGCACGCGCGCCGATGCTCGACGCATCCGCCTGGTCTTCGACTCGCTCGCGGAGACGTCGCGAGCGGCAAAAAAGGAGCAGCCCGGTTGAACGTGGCCGGCGTGAGTCCGCTGTTGGCCGTCGGCTCGGCGAAACCGCACTCAAGGTTCGAGTGAGAGCGGCAGCCCGAAGGCCGGAAACAACCGCGGGCCGGTAGGCTTTGCAAACAGGGTCAAGCCAGAGATCGTGTCGCCCTCCAAGGCGAGCACGTGGATGGAATGCGCAGTCCATGGCTCGCCCGGCTTGGCGCGCGAATAGGCCGCAAAAGCGGGCTGCCCGTTGGCGGCCGTCGGAACCATGCGGAAACCATCGTAAAGCTTCCATGCCCAAGCGAAGAAGACGCCGATCGCCCGCCTTCCCGCATACCATTGTGGCAGCGGCGGCATGGTGTATGTGGCGTCCTCCTTCAGGAGCGCCACGAATTCGGAAACATCGAGTCCTTCCCAAGCGCGCATGTATCGGCGGAGCAAATCCTGCTGCGCAGCGATCGGAACCGCCGCGGCTTCCGGCCGGCCATGGGGATAGCGCTTGGCCAATGTGTCGCGCGATCGTTGCAATGCGCTGTTGATCGACGCCGTGGTTGCGCCGAGCGCTGTTGCGGCTTCGGCCGCCGACCAGCCGATGACGTCGCAAAGCATCAAGACGGCGCGCTGGCGAGGAGGCAGCTGTTGGATGGCGGCGACAAAGGCCAGTTGTACGGCTTGCCGGGACGAGTAGCGCGCCTCCGGATCCGGCGTCTCATCAGCAATCCGTCCCAGCTCGGAGTCGGGATAGGGATCGAGCCAAGCCACGTCCGCGGCAGGTTTTCCGTCAGGCATTTCCGTCGTGGCCGGCGCCCTTTGGTCCGGCATGAGGCGTGCGCTGTGCTTGCATTTGGCCAGCGCGTCGAGACAGGCGTTGGTCGCGATTCGGTAAAGCCACGCTCGAAACGGGCCGCGGCCGTCGAATCCGTCGAAGCTGCGCCAAGCCCGCAAATAGGTCTCCTGGACGAGGTCTTCGGCCTCGTCCAGCGAGCCCATCATGCGGTAGCAATGGACGCTCAGCTCTCGCCGATGCTTTTCCGCGAGACGTTCGAATTCTTGCCGCACAGGCTTCGACTGCAAACGCTGTTCTCCCTGCGGATCGGACATGGCGCGAGACATGATATCACCTCCGGGAAGCGATCGGACGCGTCTACGCCTCAGACGCGCAGAGCGCGGTTGCGAGAGCGCCGCCATCACGCTTGGAAGCGGCGGCGCTTTCCGCATCGACTTCTATCCCTTTGCGTTTGGTTCTCCCTTGCCGGTCGTAATCAGGTTGCGCAGGCTTTGATTGATATAGAAGCCCCAGGCGCCGGAACAACCGTCGTAACATTCGATGGCCGGAATCAGCCCCTCATGCGTGAAACGCAACTCGGTCTTGCCATGCCTCCGGGCGATGTCGAATACGACAGTCGTGCCGTTCCATTCATGCGTGTCCTTCACGAAATTGATATCGGCGTCAACGACCCGCCAGACGACCTTCTTACCCGGAACCATTTCGGTGATCGTTTGCGTGCTGCGATGGACGTCTCTGTAGCGGTAAGTGAACTCCGCCCCGAGCCGATCCGTGATTCCGTCGATTTCGCCCGACCACCAGGCCCGGACGTTGTTGACGGCGGCGAAAACCTCCTCCGCCGACTGGTCGACGGCGAAAGCCGTGGTGAAGCTGCTGTTGTTCATATCGCACCTATTTGGTTGCGGTTGAAACGAGACCGATGCTCATAAGACTGTTGCGGGGGCTAAAATTCATCGGCGGCCCGGATGCGCCAGCGGTTTCGTCGGCGGCGTTTTTGTTGAAACCAAGCCGCCACGGTTGCCTAAACGTTAGAGGCATAACAGCGCGCCTCAGCCTCGGTGATGTCCGGGTCCAGCCCCAGGATCAGCGGCCACTGGCGTGGCATAAGCATGCACGGATAGCGTCTCGACCGCGGGCGAATTGTCCTTCGCCGATGTCGAGCACAGCATCGCGTTCGTAAAGGGCAGCCATTCCCTCGACATCGCCCGCTCGCTCACGCGAGATCAGTAACTGCGCCAAGTCCTGGTGGTCACGCGCCGCCTCATTGGTTGCTTCATCATTGATGAGAGCACTCCTCTGACAGCAAGAATAAATGCGCCAATGGCGCCGACTGGCCGCGTTGATCCGTCATCGTCGATGGTGTCCATCATCGCACAATGGACAAAGTCTCGCGCCGCCAAGGGCGACAATATGGTCAATCCATCCCGCGCCTCACAGGCGGCCCTCGGCGCGGGGATAGGTCGCCGGTCAAGCTGCGCCGCATTCACGGTTTATTGATGAGTGATGATTATTGATAATCGTCACTCATCATGCTTCAATGCGCCCGCTTGGAACGGAGGCCGTCCGCCATGTTCACATTGCGCGCTTCACACTTTTCCAATCTGGCGCGGATCAGCCTGGCCATGTCGCTCGGGGCCGCGCTTGCCGGATGCGGCAAGGCGAATGGTGGTCCCGGCGAACTGGTTGCGCCCAGAGTCCTGGTCCAGGAAATCCATTATGCTCCAGCGGGGGACACCCACAGCTTTATCGCGGCGATCCGTTCCAGGATCGAAACAGACCAGGGCTTCCGCGTGGGCGGCAAGATTGCCACCCGCCTCGTCGAAACCGGCCAGAGGGTCACGGCCGGCCAACCCCTGGGAAAAATCGACGACGTCGATTTGCGGCTCCAGAAGCAGCAGGCCGACGCCGAGCTTGCGGCGTCGAAAACCGCGCTCGACCAAGCGCTCGCCGACGACCGGCGCGCCGCCGAGTTGCTCGCCAAAGGCTGGACGACGCAAGCCGCCTATGACCGCGCCCACGCCGCCGCGGCCGAAGCGCGCGGACGCAACCTGCGCGCCAGGCGCGCGGTAGAGCTCGCGGCCAATTCCCTCGATTACGCCACTTTGCGCGCCGACGCCGACGGCGTCGTCACCGCGACCTTCATCGAGGCCGGCCAGGTCGTCGCGGCCGGACAACAAGCGATCCGTTTGGCCCGCCTCGCCGAAAAGGAGGCGGTCGTCGCGCTGCCGGAAACCTTCGTCGGCCAGGTTAGGAACTGGGATGCGCGGCTGACCTTGTGGTCGCAGCCCGGCAGATCCTATCGCGCCATGCTGCGCGAACTCGCGCCGGCCGCCGATCCTGTGACCCGCACCTTCGAGGCGCGGTTTTCCCTGCCCGATGCGGACGACAAGGTCGATTTGGGCATGAGCGCGACGCTGACCATTGCGCCGCGGAAAAGCGAGCCGGTTGCGCGGGCGCCACTCTCCGCCTTGATCGACCAGGGCCGCGGCAGCGCGCTGTGGGTCGTCGCGTCCGACGACAGGCTGGAGCTGAAACCGGTCGCGGTGCGCCGTTACGACGGCCGCGATGTGGAGATTTCCTCCGGCGTGGCCGAGGGCGACAAAGTCGTCATTCTTGGCGCGCAAAAACTCGAAGCCGGCGAAAAGGTTCGCCCGACCACCCAACTCGCGTTCTGAGGCGGCGCCATGCGTAAGCTCAATCTCTCCGACTGGGCGGTCCGGCATCAGCCGATGGTCCTGTTCCTGATTCTCATCCTGGCCGTGGGCGGCTCTTATTCCTATCTGCGCCTCGGCTGCGCCGAGGATCCATCCTTCACAATCAAAGTGGCCAATGTCACTGCGGTCTGGCCGGGCGCCACCGCGAAGGATCTGCAGAACCAGGTCGCCGATCCGATCGAAAAGAAGGTGCAGGACCTCCCCTTTTTCGATCATGTCCAGACTGACACCAGGCCGTCCTTTATGGCGATGCAGGTGTTCTTCAAGGACACCACGCCTCCCGCGCAAGTCCCGTGGCTGTTCTACCTTTTGCGGAAAAAACTGACCGACGCGCACGGCGATTTGCCGGCGGGCCTCGTCGGTCCCGACGTCAACGACGAATTCGGCGACGTCGATTCGGTCCTCTACATGGTCACCGGCGAGAGTGCCGATTACGGCCAGTTGAAAAAGGTCGTCGAGTCGATGCGCCAGCGCCTGCTCGACGTGCCGGATGTCGTCAAGGTCAATCTCTACGGGGTGCAGGCCCCGCGCATATTCGTCGAATTCAGCCAGGCGCGGCTCGCCAATCTCGGCGTCATCCCGCAGGCGATCTTCGATTCCCTGGCGCGGCAGAACGACGTGGTCGCCAGCGGCGTGTTCCAGACCGCGGCTGACCGCGCGCCGGTGCGCGTTTCCGGCGCGATGAGCGGCGCGGTGGCGGTGGCGGCGACGCCGGTCGAAGCCAATGGCCGGGTGTTCCGCCTCGGCGACGTCGCCAAGGTGACGTCCGGCTTTGAAGATCCGCCCCAGGAATTGATACGCCAGCGCGGCAAGGCGGCGCTCGGCGTCGGCGTTGTCATGGCCAAGGGCGGCAATCTGCTCACGCTGGGCAAGAATCTCGACGCGGCGATGCAGGGCATCCGCGACGCATTGCCGGTCGGCATCGACATCGAAAAGGTCGCGGATCAGCCGAAAGTGGTGGAACATGCGGTCGGCGAATTCACCCGTTCCTTTATCGAAGCGCTGACCATCGTGCTGTTCGTCAGCCTGCTGTCGCTCGGCCTGCGCACCGGAATCGTCGTCGCCACGGCGGTCCCGCTCGTGCTCGCGATCGTTTTCATCGTCATGTTTGCCATCGGCCTCGACCTGCAACGCATCACGCTCGGCGCCCTGATCATCGCGCTCGGCCTGCAGGTCGACGACGCCATCATTTCCGTCGAGACAATGGCGGTGCGTATGGAGCAGGGCTTCAGCCGGAGCAAGGCGGCGACGGCCGCCTGGGACACGACGGCCTTCCCCATGCTCTCGGGCACGCTCGTAACCGCCGCGGGATTCCTGCCGGTTGGATTCGCCGCCTCCTCGGCCGGCGAATATGCCGGTGGAATCTTCTGGGTCGTGAGCATTGCATTGCTAGCGTCATGGCTCGTCGCCGTGCTGTTCACGCCGCTCCTCGGCGTCAAGCTCCTGCCCGATTTCGGCGCGGGCGCGGGAAACACCGATCCCCACGCCATCTACGAAACACGGCCCTATCGCGCTCTGCGCCGGGCGATCTCCTGGTCGGTCGATCATCGCGGCCTGGTCGTCTCCGGTGTCCTCGGCCTGATGGCGACGGCGGTGATGTTCTTCGCCACCGTGCCGCAGCAATTCTTTCCGATCTCGGAGCGGCCAGAATTGTTCTTCCAGATCCGCATGCCGGAGGGCTCGGCGATTGGCGCCACTCTGGCGACAGCGGAAAAGGCCGAGAAAATGCTGCAAGGCGACGCCGACATCGCCACCTACACGACCTATGTCGGCCAGGGATCGCCGCGCTTCTGGCTCGGTCTCAATCCCCACCTGCCGGACGAGGCCTATGCCGAAATCGTGATCGTCGCAAAAAACCTCAAGGCCCGCGAACGGGTCAAGCAGAAAATCGAATCCGCCGTGTCGGAAGGAGCGCTCGCCGAAGCGCGCGTGCGCGTCGACCGCTTCAATTTCGGCCCGCCGGTCGGTTTCCCGGTGCAGTTCCGGGTCATGGGTCAGGACGTCCAAGGGGTGCGCGACATCGCCTATCGCGTCCGCGACATCATGCGCGGCGAGCCGGATCTGCGCGAGCCGCAACTCGACTGGAACGAACTTATGCCCTCGGTGCGGCTCGTGGTCGATCAGGACCGGGCGCGGGCGTTGGGTCTGACCCCGCAGGATGTCGCGAGTTCCCTGCAAATGCTGATTTCCGGCGCGACGGTCACGACCGTGCGCGACGGAATCGAAAAAGTCGCGGTCGTCGCGCGGGCCGCGCCCGATGAACGCGCCGACCTCGGCCATCTCGCCGATCTGACCATCCTTTCCCGCAACGGCGCGCCTGTGCCGGTCGCGCAGGTCGCAAAGGTCGTCTACGACCATGAGGACGCCATTCTGCGGCGGCGCAACCGCGATGTGACGATCACCGTCCGCTCCGACCTCGTCGACGGCGTCCAGCCGCCGGACGTCTCCAATCGCATCTGGGCGCGTCTGCGCGACCTGCGCGCCAGCCTTCCACCCGGCTATCGCCTCGAAATGGGCGGCGCGATCGAGGAATCGGCCAAGGGCAACAATTCCCTGTTCGCCGTCTTTCCCGTCATGATCCTGGCGATGCTGACGATCGTCATGGCGCAATTGCAGAATTTCGCCCGGCTTGGCCTCGTGATGATGAGCGCGCCGCTCGGCATCATCGGCGCGACGGTCGGTTTGAAAATCTTCGGCGCGCCATTCGGCTTTGTCGCCCTGCTCGGCATGATCGCGCTGTCGGGGATGGACATGCGCAATTCGATCATCCTTGTCGACCAAGTGCGCCAGGACCTCGAACGCGGCGCGAATTACCGCGAGGCGATCATCGAAGCTACGGTGCGCCGGGCGCGACCGGTGGTGCTGACCGCGCTCGCCGCCATCCTGGCCATGGTTCCGCTGTCGCGGTCGCTGTTCTGGGGACCGATGGCGGTCACCATCATGGGCGGCCTGTTCGTCGCGACCTTCTTGACGATTCTCTATCTTCCGGCGCTTTATGCTCTATGGTTCCGGCGACGCTTGGGAGAAAGCGCGCCGAAGCCGGCGGCGGAAACGGACAGACCTTACGCGCCGGCCGGCATTCTGGAGGGCATCGGCTGAATGAGCGGAGCGGCCACCAAAGAAAAAGACCAAAGACGACAGATCGTCGCGACGGCCGAGCGGCTGTTTCGCGAGATCGGCTTCCAGAAGACCACCGTCGCCGACATCGCCCGCGAATTGCGGATGTCGCCGGCCAATGTCTACCGCTTTTTCGGCTCCAAAGCGGAAATCAACGAGGCGGTCGCCCGGCAATTGATGTGCGAGGTCGAGACTGAAGTCGAGAAAATCGCCGCCGCGTCCGGCTCCGCCTCCGACCGGCTGCGCGCGCTGATCAAGACCAATGAGGCCATGAACGCCGAACGGTTCATTGGCGAGCGCAAGTTGCACGATATGGTCGAGGTCGCGCTCAACGAGCAATGGCCGATCGTCGAGGAGCATATCGAGCGGATCGTTTCCTGCAGCGGGCGAATCATCGCCGAAGGCATGAGGACCGGCGAATTCGCGCCGGGCGATCCGGAGCTGGCCACCAGGCTTGTGCATACCGCCTGCGTGCGTTTTTGCCATCCGCGCCTCATGGTGGAATGCGCGGACGATCCTGTGCCCTCGATCGATCAGATGGTCGATTTCTGCCTCGCGGCCCTGAAGGCGAAATCATAGCTGGCGGCGACGCAGCGCAGGTCTATCGATCGGCGGGCTCGGCGGCTTTACGCCCTCAACTCGCCCTTCGGATTACGACCGCTTGCCGCCCAACTGCGACCGTCGGGCTTGATCCTCGCGGCTTAGCTTAACCGCGACTATGGCTGCCACGGGCCGAGTCCGAGGCGAAGCGGTCGAAGGCTGTTGAATTCCAATGGCGGCCCTTGCAGCAGCAACGGACATTCGCCGAGACGATTACGCCTTGTTTTGCATGCGCGCCTTCAAGGCGACGGCTCGCCTGTTACGATCATTCGGCCGCCAGCGCGTTCGCGAGCCGGGCGTTGCGCCGCAAAACCTGAGGCGGCTGCCCTAGAGCCCTCAAAAAGGCGCGCCGCATGCGCTCGCGATCTCCAAAGCCAGTCAATTCGGCCACCTCGTCGAGCGAGTGGCGGCCGTCCTCGATGAACATCCGCGCCGCTTCGACACGCATGTTCTCGACCGCTTTCGCCGGCGACTGGCCCGTCTCGGCGTGAAAGGCGCGGCTGAACTGGCGAGGGCTCAAATGCGCGACTTCGGCAAGCTGCTCCACCCCCAGCCCCGTATTCAGGTTGCGCCTCGCGTAAGTCAAAACCGATTGGATCCGGTCGGACTTGGGCTCCAGCTGCAAGAGCAACGAATGTTGCGACTGGCCGCCGGCCCTGCGGTGATAGACGACGAGCTTTTTGGCGACCAATCGCGCGACATCGGCGCCGAGGTCTGATTCAACCAGCGCCAAAGCCAGGTCGATTCCGGCGGTCATGCCCGCAGAGGTCCAAATGTTGCCATCAGCGATAAAAATCCGGTCCTGTTCGACTTTGATCCTCGGGTAGCGCTTCTGTAATTCGCGCGCATAGGCCCAGTGCGTCGTCGCGCGGCGGCCATCGAGCAATCCTGCCTCCGCAAGCACGAAGGCGCCCGTGCAAGGCGCCGCGACCCGGCGCGCCAATCCGCCGGCGGCGCACCGCAGGAAGTCGAGTACAGCAGGCGATGGCGAGCGAAGCTCATAATTGCCGCTCACAAGCGCCGTGTCGAACTCGCCCCTGTCAATCGCGGCAGTGAGGACCGGAACGCCGATCGATGTCGGCGTCAGCCCGCCCTTTTCGGACACCACGACGATTTCATAGCGCGGCTGCGGCAGACTTCGATTGGCGACGTCGAAAACCGTCATCGTCGACAGGCTCAACATCTGGAAGCCGGGATAGACGATCAGACCGACACGTTGCATTTCGTCCTCCAAGAGGATGTCTTAAATCGTAGCATATATGACATTTCAGTCAAACGCCATTTGAGCCATGTTGTTCTCGAGGCCGACGCCGCCCTGCGGCGAACCAGGCGGCGGATGAGACGAAGCCATCCACGTCGCGGCCCCTCACGGAGCAACCACACGCGAGAAAGGGATCCTTCCATGTTTGACCATTCGCTCGTTCACACCGCGCGCCGCGCGCGCACAATCGGCAAGGGCGCACCTCTGGCTTTGGCCGCGGCCGTCACCATGGGCTTTTCCGGCGCCCCAGTCTTGGCGCACCCCGGCAAATCCGCCGCCCGCGCGGTAGATCCGCCCGCATACCGTGCTGAATATCCGATTCGCCCCGCGGCGCGCTGCATCCCCGCCAATGGCGCGCAGATCATGGGCAATTTCGCCGGCGCCGACGACAGGTTCGACAGCGTCACCGGCGAACTCTGCTCCCGCTGAGGCCTGACGCCCCGCCGGACCATCCGTCGGCGGGCGTCAACAGAGGGCGTCCCTTCCTGCGCCCTCCGCAACTGGGCCCGGCGGCTGGCGCCGGGTCCTTTTCTGCGCGCATGGCGCCGCAACCTTTCCCGATGGAGTTCGAACGATGACCCCGCAAATCCCCACGTACCTCTTGGCCTTCGAGCTGACCCTGCGCCCGCTCGTCGCCGCCATCGCATTGGGCCTGATCTGGATGGGCGCCGCGCGCATGGAGGCGTCGGCGCAAACGCGCTACACGACGGCGGGCGCGCTGTCCGCGGCCCTGATCGCCTGGCTGGCGATCGCCCAATATCTCGCCGTGACGAATGCCTATTTCGCGGCCGGCCCGACCTCGCCGCCGACCGTGCTACTCGGCTTGCTGACCCCGCTGATCATCGCCTTCGCCGGCGTACGACTGTCGGAAAGCGTCGCCCGCCTTGTCGGCGCAATACCGCTGCCCTGGATCGTCGCGGCGCAAATTTATCGCGTCGGGGGCGCTATCTTCCTCGTGCTTTGGGCCGATGGACGCTTGCCCTGGCAATTTGCGCTGCCCGCGGGGATTGGGGATGTCTCGACCGGCTGCTTTGCCGTCGTCGTGGCCGCGCGGCTGGCGCAAAAGGCGGGCGGCGCGCGCGCGGCGGCCTATGCCTGGAACCTTTTTGGGATCGCGGACCTCGTGGTGGCGGTGACAATGGGGGCGCTGACGTCTCCCGGCCTGCCGCATCTCCTCGCCTTCGATGCGCCGAACCTGCTTATCACGTCCTATCCGCTGGTGATGGTCCCGACCTTCGCAGTCCCGCTAGCCCTGATGCTTCATGGCCTCGTCCTGTCGCGGCTGAGCCGGGAGGCCAACTCCGCCAGCCGGCTGGCTTTGGATGCGAAGCCGCTCGCCTGACGAGCGTCGCCGGGGAGGGCCGCCGGGCGCCGCCCTCCCCGAACTTGGACGACATTGCACTCGAGTTACGGCGACATGATGCGAAATCGCTAAATTATCGTCAGCGTCCACGTTTGCCGCGGCCTCGCGCGCCGGCCGCTTTCAGGCCTATTTCTTCCTTTCGGTCTATGGCCGCCTGCCGCCCATTTGAGCCGATGAGGATTCCTGGCGCGAATTTCCGCCTCGGGTCAAATTGAGACCATTGCGGGCTTGTTCCGGAAAGTCGGCTTCGAGCCGGGAGCAGACCGTTGAGTGACGGCCGCTTCCCGCCTTTTTGCGACGAAGCTGAAAGCCCAAGTTTGAGTGAGGCTTTTCTGGAGAGCCCTGTCTCGGGCTCGACCGCGGCGGTGAACCGCAATGTCTTGGGACGACGATTACGCACGGTCGGAATAAGGATAGCGGCGGTCGCTATGTGGTCGCTAAAACTATTATGCTTGTCGCAGAAAACCGCCTAATCCGTTGAATTAATTGGCGCACCCGAAGGGATTCGAACCCCTGGCCTCTGCCTTCGGAGGGCAGCGCTCTATCCAGCTGAGCTACGGGTGCTTCGCGCCTTGTTTAGCCCATGGATCGCGCTTGGGCAAAGCAATTTTGCGCGCCGGCCGCCCGTTGCGATCGACACATGATCGACACATGATCGACACATGATCGACCCTTGGGAGCGCGCGCGGCTTGGCGTATAAGGGGCTCCTTCGCGCGTGCGGCGCGTCCCCGGATAAAGAAAGCGCATGACCGACGCTGCCCGCCCCCTCGCCCCCGGCGACCATGTCTTCCTCGTCGATGGTTCGAATTTCATCTTTCGCGCCTATTTCCAGTCCATCCGGCAGGACCAGAAATATAATTTCCGCGCCGACCGCCTGCCGACCGGCGCCATCCGGCTGTTCTGCGCCAAATTGCTGCAATTCGTCCGTGACGGGGCGACTGGCGTGCATCCCACCCATCTCGCCATCATTTTCGACAAGAGCGAGAATTCCTTCCGCAAGGAAATCTACCCCGCCTACAAGGCCAATCGCTCGGACCCGCCGGAAGACCTCGTCCCGCAATTTCCGCTGTTCCGCGAGGCGGTGCGCGCCTTTGGCCTCGAGCCGGTGGAGCAGGATGTCTACGAGGCCGACGACCTCATCGCCACATACGCCCGACAGGCGGCGGAAGCCGGCGCCGACGTGACGATCATTTCCGCCGACAAGGATCTGATGCAGCTGATCCGTCCCGGAATCACGATGTACGACCCCGCATCGGGCGAACGCGACGAGCGCCGCATCGGGCGCGAAGAAGTTGTCGCCTATTTCGGTGTGCCGCCGGAGAAGGTGGTGGACATTCAGGCGCTGGCCGGCGATTCCACCGATAATGTGCCCGGCGCTCCTGGCATTGGCGTCAAGACCGCCGCGCAATTGATCGGCGAATATGGCGATCTCGACACGCTTCTCGCCCGCGCCAGCGAGATCAAGCAGAACAAGCGCCGCGAGACGCTGACCGACCCCGCCGTGGTCGAAAAGGTGCGGCTGTCGAAGAAGCTGGTGCATCTGGTCGACGATGTGAAAGTCCAGACGCCGCTATCGGATCTCGGCCTGCGCCAGCCGGAAGGCAAGACTCTGGTCGCCTTCCTGAAGGCGATGGAGTTCACCACGCTGACGCGGCGCGTCGGCGAACTTTACGATGTCGATGTCGGCGCGATCGACCCCGATCCAGCTTTCGTCGGACCGAACGGTTGGCGCGGCCGCAATGGCCAGGCCGCCCCGCCGAAGGCCGACGCCGCGCCAGACGAACCCGCGACGCCTGCGGAAAACGCCGCCGCGCCGAGCCCGGCCGCTCTGGCCAGGGCTCGGGCCGCCGCAGCTCTGGCGACGCCGGTCGAGCGCGGCCAATATGTTCGCGTCGCGTCCTTGCAGGAACTGGAAAACTGGATCGCACGGGCTTTCGAGGCCGGCGCGGTCTGTTTCGACACAGAGACCGATTCGCTCGATCCCATGCAGGCCAATCTGGTCGGCCTGTCGCTGGCCTTGGCGCCCAACCAGGCCTGCTATATTCCCTTCGGGCACAAGTCGCCCGGCGTGGAAGATCTGTTCGGCGGCGGCGAGCTCGCGCCGGGGCAGCTTCCCCTGCGAGAGGCCCTCGACTTGTTGCGGCCGCTTCTGACGGCGCCCTCGGTGATGAAGATCGCCCAGAACGTCAAATATGACTGGCTGGTTCTGGCCCAGCACGGCATAGAAGTCGCGCCGGTCGAGGACACCATGCTCGCGTCCTACACGCTGGACGCCGGGCTGAACGGCCATGGCATGGACGAGCTGTCGCTCAAATTTCTCGGGCACCGGCCGATTCAATTCAGCGAGGTCGCCGGTCAGGGCAAGAGCTTCATTGGCTTCGCCCGCGTGGCGCTCGACAAGGCCACTGAATATTCGGCGGAGGATTCCGACGTCACCCTGCGCCTGTGGAACGTTCTGCAGCCGCGTCTCGTCGCCGAAGGCATGACGACTGTTTACGAGACGCTCGAGCGGCCGCTGGCCGTCGTGCTGGCGCGGATGGAGCGGCGCGGCATTTGCGTCGACCGCGCCATTCTCTCGCGGCTCTCCGGCGAATTCGCGCAGGATATGGCGCGGCTGGAGGCGGAAGTTCAAGAGCTGGCGGGCGAAAACTTCAATCTCGGATCGCCGAAGCAGTTGGGCGATATCTTGTTCGGCAAGTTCGGCCTGCCCGGAGGCAAGAAGACCGCGACCGGCGCGTGGTCGACCTCGGCCAGCGTGCTGGACGATCTGGCAGAGCAGGGCAATGACCTCGCCGCACGGGTGCTGGACTGGCGGCAGGTGCAGAAGCTGCGCTCGACCTATGCCGAGGCCCTGCCGCGCTTCGTCAATCCCAATACGGGCCGGGTCCATACCTCCTATGCGCTGGCGGCGACCTCGACGGGGCGGCTATCGTCGTCGGAGCCGAATCTGCAGAACATCCCGGTGCGCAACGAGGCGGGGCGAAAAATCCGCCGCGCTTTCGTCGCCAGCCCGGGCCACAAGCTGATCTCGGCGGATTACTCGCAGATCGAGCTGCGCCTGCTGGCCCATATCGCCGATATTCCGCAGCTGAAACAGGCCTTCGCTGAGGGCAAGGACATTCACGCCATGACGGCGTCGGAGATTTTCGGCGTACCGGTCGAGGGCATGCCGGGCGAAATCCGCCGCCGCGCCAAGGCGATCAATTTCGGCATCGTCTATGGCATTTCCGCTTTCGGCCTCGCCAACCAGCTCGGCATCTCGCGCGAGGAGGCGGGCGCCTTCATCCGCCTTTATTTCGAGCGTTTCCCGGGCATCCGCGCCTATATGGACGCGACGAAGAAGCTTTGCCGCGAGCAAGGCTATGTGACCACCCTGTTCGAGCGCAAATGCCATTATCCGCGCATTGCGTCGAGCAACGCCTCCGAGCGCGCCTTCAACGAGCGCGCGGCGATCAATGCGCCGATTCAGGGCGCCGCGGCCGACATCATCCGCCGCGCCATGATCCGCATGGACGCCGCGCTGGATCAGGCCGGGTTGCGCGCGCAAATGCTGTTGCAGGTGCATGACGAACTGGTGTTCGAGGCGCCCGACGCCGAGGTCGCGGCCACGATCGAACTCGTGCGGAGGGTCATGGAGCAGGCCGCCCTGCCCGCCGTCGCCCTCTCCGTGCCGCTGCTGGTCGAGGCCCGCGCGGCGGACAACTGGGACGAGGCGCATTAGACGAGACAATAAAAAACCCCGCCGAAGCGGGGTTTTCTTTCGAGCGTCGCCGCTCAGCTCCTGCGGTCGCCGGTCAGCTGAACCAGCGCCATGAAGATGTTGATGAAGTCGAGATAGAGCATCAGAGCGCCATTGATCGACTTCTTGGTCGCGTCCTCGTAGCCGTCTGACTCGAGATACATCTGCTTGATCGACTGCGTGTCATAGGCGGTCAGGCCGGCGAAGATCAGCACGGACAGGATCGACAGGCCGAACTGGAAGGCCGAGCTCTGCACGAACAGGTTCACCAGGCTCGCGATGATCAGGCCGAACAGGCCCATCATCAGGAACGATCCCATGGCCGACAGGCTGCGCTTGGTCGTATAGCCATAGAGGCTCAACGCGCCGAACGACGCCGCCGTGATGAAGAAGGCCCGCGTCACGGACGCGCCGGTATAGATCAGCAGGATCGACGACAGCGACACGCCCATCACCGCCGCATAGGCGTAGAACAGGCTGCGCGCCGACGAGGCCGACATGCTGTTGATCTTGAAGGAGAAGAACAGGACGAAGGCCAGCGGGGCGAACATGATCACCCAGCGCAGCGGGCTGGTGTAGATCGCCGCGCCGAAGCTCGTCAGATAGGTGTGCGAGCCGAGCTGAAACTGCGTCGGCACGCCGGAAACCGCCAGCATGTTGACGCCGAGCGCAAACAGGCCGGTCAGCGCCAGGCCGATCGACATGTGGTTGTAGACGCCGAGCATGAAAGCCCGCAGACCTTGATCTACATCGGCGCCCGTCCGGGCGTAGCCCCGGCTCCAGGGAGCGGCGTTGCGGTCAAAGTTGGACATTGGTTCCTCGCGAAATGCCGCCCGTTTACCGCTACGGACGATCCGCAGGCGGCGCGGCCCTCGGAATATGAAGCCGGCAGGGGCAAAAGACAAGCCGCGCCGCTTAAACTTGCCTAAGCGCAACATTACATTTTCGTTAGTCTTCGCGCAGCCAGCGGCCCGGCTTTTCGCCCAACACGCGCCAGGTTCCGGCAAGGCCGAGCACGACCGCGAAGACGACGGCCCCGAGCGCGACGCCCGCCGCCTGGGCCGGGAAGAAGTGATAGCTCGTATCGAGAACCTGCCGCGCCACCAGCGCCGCCGCCGCCGTGCCCGCCAGCAGGCCGAACGCCGCCGTGGCCGCGCCGAGCAAGGCGAACTCCAGCGCCAGCGCGCCGAGCAGCCGGCCCCGCGTCGCGCCGAGCACCTTCAGCACCACCGCCTCATAGATCCGCGCCCTCTGCCCCGCTGCGAGCGCCCCGGACAGGACCAGCGCCGAGACCACGAAGGCGAGCGAGGCGGCGGACTGGATCGCGACCGACAATTTGCCCAGCAGGCCATCGACCGTCTCCAGCGTCTCACGGATCGACACGCTTGCGACCGCAGGGAAGTTTTTGGCGGCCCCGGCCAGCAGCGCGGCTTCGCGGGTCGAGCCCGGGCGCTCGGGCAAGTTGAGCGTCATCAGGCTTGTGAAGGGCGCGCCGGCGAAAGCGTTGGGAGAAAAGACCAGCACGAAATTGATGTTGAAGCTGCGCCAGTTGACCTTGCGCAGATTGGCGATGCGCGCGGTGAGCGTTCGGCCCAGCACATTGACCGTGACGCTGTCGCCGAGGCGCAGGTTGAGGCCCTGCGCGACGCCGGACTCCATCGAGACCAGCGGCGGGCCGGCGTAATCTTGAGGCCACCATTCGCCATCGACGAGGCGCGAGCCTTCCGGAACCTTCGCAGAAAAGGTGATGCCGCGATCGCCCTCCAGCGCCCAGCGCGCCTTGTCGCCCGCCTTTACTTCCTCTGCCGGAACGCCGTTCACCTTCACGATGCGCCCGCGCAGCATAGGCGCGACGGCTATTGTTCCGTCCGGCGCTTCCTTGCGCAGAAAGTCATGGAAGGACGCGGCCTGCGCGGCCTGAATGTCGAAGAAGAAAAAGCTTGGCGACTCCTTTGGCAGCGACTCGCCGATATCCGCGCGCAGATTGCGCTCGACGCCCGTCAGCGCGGTGAGCAGCGTCACGCCGAGGCCGAGCGAAATCAGGAAAGACGGCGTGAGCGCGCCCGGCTTGTGCAGATTGGCCACCGCGAGCCGCAGGGGCAGGCTGCGGGCGTGCGGCGCCCGGCGCGCGAAAAACATGATCGCGCGGGCCACGCCATAGAGCAGGGCGAAGCTGACGAGCACCGCCGCGCCAAATTGCGCGGTGAGCATCCGGTCGCTGCTGATCAGCAGCGCGAAGCCGAACAAGGCCGCCGCCGCCAGCGCGGCGACCACGCCGCCGCGCAGCCGAAGCGGGCCGAAATCGCCCAGAGCCGTCTCGCGCAAGAGCGTCGTCACCGGCAAGGCGCGGGCGCGGTCGAGCGGCGCGGCGGCGAAAGCCAGAGCGGTCAGCAGGCCGAACGCCATGCCCGAAAGCCCGTCGCGCCAGTCGAGACTCGGCGCGAGCGGAAACGGCAGGGACGGCCCGAGCACGAGGGCGAGCAGCTTGGGCAGGGCGAGGCCGAGCGCCGCGCCGACGACGGCGCTCGCCGCCGCGACCAGCATGGCCTGGATCAGGACGAAACGCGCGGCCTCGCCGCCGGTCGCGCCCAAGGCCTTCAGAATCGCCAGCGTCTTGCGCTTGCGGTCGATGAGGCCGCGAATGGAATTGCCGACGCCGACGCCCCCGCAGACCAGCGCGGTCAGGCCGATCAGCGACAGGAATTGCGCGAATCGCTCGACATTGCGGGAGAGTTGCGGCGAAGGCTCGGCGCGGCTGCGGATTTCAAAACCGGACTCGGAAAAAGCCTCGGTGAAGGCCTTTTGCGCGGCTGCGAGGTCGGCGTCGCGCGACGCCTCCGGCGGCAGCAAAAGTCGCAATGACAGCCGGGCCAGCGAGCCGGGGACAATCAGGCCCGTCGCGGCCAGCGCCTGATCGCTGACGATCACATGCGGCCCGAAGCCAATCGCGCCGATGGAATCCGGCTCGCCCGCCAGCCAGCCGATCAGCGCAAACTGCACGGCGCCGATCTCGAGCCGGTCGCCGACCTTCACATTGAGCCGGGCGGCGAGCGCCGGATCGGCAAACAAGCCATAGGCGCCGTCTTTCAGGGCCAGGGCGTCATAAAATGGCCGGCCCGCGCCGAGCGGCGGATCGGTCCGCACGGCGCCGGCCAGGGGATAGGACGAATCAACCGCCTTCAATTCTACCAGCGTGGAGGCCGGCGCGTCGGCGCGTCGGGCCATGGCGCGCAAGGCGAGGACTTCTCCAACCCGCCCGCGTGTGGCCAGGAAGGCTTTTTCCTTTTCGGCGGGGACGCCGAGCGCGCGTCCGAAGGCGAGATCGCCGCCAAGCAGAACGGCGCCCTGCTGCGCCAGACCCTCGCGGAAGGCGCGCGAGGTGGCGTCCACGCCGACAATGGCCATGACGCCCAGCACGAGGCAGGCGATGAACACGCCGTAAAAACGCAAGCCGCCGCGCAGATCGCGCAAAGCGAAGCGCGCGAGCGCCCGATTTGCCGCCCCGCGATGGCCCAAAGAGTCAGACTCCGACATTTTCGCGATCCTGAATCGCGGCGGAATCGCTTTCGATCCGACCACTGCGCAGGCGCACGATGCGTCGGCAGCGGCGCGCCAGCGCCTCGTCATGGGTGACGAGGACGAGCGTGGCGCCGCGGGCGCGATTGAGGGCGAAGATCAGCTCCATGATTTCCGCGCCGACGCCCTGGTCGAGATTGCCGGTCGGCTCGTCAGCCACAAGGATGGAGGGATTCGCGACCAGCGCCCGCGCCAGCGCCACGCGCTGCTGCTCGCCGCCGGACATTTGCGCAGGATAGTGCTTTTCGCGGGGGCCGAGCCCGACCTGCGCCAGAATCTTTTGCGCGCGGTCAAAGGCGTTGGCCTCTCCGGCCAGCTCCAGCGGAATGGCGACGTTTTCGAGCGCCGTCAGGGTCTGTATGAGGTGAAAGGCCTGAAACACCACGCCGATATGGGCGCCGCGAAAGCGCGCCAGCTCGTCCTCGCTCATCCGGTCGATCCGGCGCCCCGCGACGCGGACCGAGCCGGAATCGGGCGCCTCGAGCCCGGCCATGGCCATCAGCAGGGTCGATTTTCCCGAACCCGACGGCCCCAGCAGCGCGAGGGTCTCGCCTTTTGCGACATCAAGACAAATATCCTTCAGAATATGCGCCCGGGCTTCGCCGCTTCCCAATGTGAGATTGACATTTTCGAGGCTTATGGCGGGATCGGACATGAAGAGACCTTCGGAAAGGCCGCGATGACGAATGCTTCTCACGGACCGGCGCGAGCGAACGCCTGCGCCCCATATGGGCGCGCCCGCCGCTTTCGCCAAATATTTTGCCTCCGCGAATTTTTTTTTGCGGCCCTCGCCCTGATGTTCGCCGGCGCCGGACCTCTCAACGCGCGCACGCTGCGGATCGTCGCGCTCGGCGACAGCCTGACGGCGGGCTATGGCCTTTCCGCCAATCTGGCCTTTCCCGCCGTGCTGGAAAAAGCCTTGAAGGAGAAGGGCTTCGACGTCGAAATGGTCAACGCCGGAGTGTCGGGCGACATTTCGGCGGGCCTGCTGGCTCGGATGGACTGGGCGCTCGGCGATGGCGCGCTGGATGGCGCCATTGTCGAAATCGGCGCCAATGACATGCTGCGCGGCCTCAACCCGGACCAGACCCGCGCCAATATCGACGCCATTCTGACGAAACTGCGCGAGCGCAAAATACCCTTCCTCATCGCGGGGATGCGCGCGGCGCCCAATCTCGGCGGGCCCTATGCCGAGCAATTCGAGCCGCTTTTCGCAGCGCTCGCGCAAAAATACCAGGCCCCGCTCTATCCGTTCTTTCTGGAGGGCGTGGCGGGCCATCCCGACAGGCAATTGCCGGACGGATTGCACCCGAATCGCGCCGGCGTCGAAACCATCGTCGCGGGCGTTCTGCCGGCTGTGACCGCCTGGCTCGACAGCCTGCCCAAGAATTGACTGGAAAAACCGTGCCTCGCCTGTTCACAGCCTTCGAAATCCCGCCCGAGATCGCGGCTCAGCTGGCGTTCTTTCGCGGCGGCCTGTTCGGCGCGCGCTGGATCGAGCCGGCGGATTACCACATCACCTTGCGTTTTTTCGGCGATGTCGACACGCGGACAGCGCAAGCGCTCGACGTCGATCTGATCGAAACCGAGGCGGTCGGCGGCGCCGCGCCGCTGCATATCGCGCTCGATGAAATCGGCGTGTTTGGCGGTCGCCAGCCGCGCGCGCTCTATGCCCGCGTGAAGGCGGACCCTCTGCTGTCGCGCCTGCAGGCGGCCCATGAGGCCATCGCCCGGCGCAATGGCCTGGCGCCGGAAACCCGAAAATTCGCACCCCATGTCACGCTGGCGCGCCTGCGCGGCGTGGAGCCGCAAGCGGTCGGCGCCTGGCTGGCGGAGCGGGCCTTTCCGCTGGCGCTGTCCTTCGAGGCCGGGCGTTTCGCGCTGTATTCGTCGCGGGATTCGGTCGGCGGCGGGCCTTACCGGGTCGAAGCCGACTATCCCTTCGCCTGATCACAACCCATCGATCGCGCCGATGAAGGGCAGGTGCCGGTAATTCCCGGCGTAATCCATGCCGTAGCCGACGACGAAGCGGTCCGGGCAGGCAAAACCGACGAAATCGGCGTTGACCTCGATCTGCTTCTTGTGCGGCTTTTCCAGCAGCGCGGCGATCATCACCCGCCGGGCGCCGCGGTCGAGCAGCAATTGTTTCGCGAAAGCCAAAGTACGGCCGGATTCGAGAATATCGTCGATCAGCAGCGCGTCTCGACCCGCCACTTCGGCCTGAAGGTCGCGCAAAAGCTCGGTGCGGCCGGAGGACTCCGTGCCCGCGCCATAACTGGCGATCTGGATGAAATCGACCTCCGGCGCCAGACCGTGGCGATGCATCGCCCGCAGGAGATCGGCGGCGAAGACGAAGGCGCCGGTCATGATGGGGATCGCGATCAGGTCGCCCGGCGCCGAAGCCGCGATCGCCGCAGCCAGTTCCTCGACACGGGCGGCCAAAGCCGCCTCGTCGATGAGAACCTGTGCTTCCCGGATGTTCAATGGGCGTATCCCGGCGACTGTCCTGCGTCCGGGTCTCCGGCGAAGCGCACGCGCACGTCGCGGCCCTCCTTCGGCGGCGCGGCGAGACGGGCGCGGAACTGCGCCGTTTCGCCCACAGCCAGCCGCGCCTTGGGCGGCGCGGCGGTCCAGAAATAGATTTCCCGACCCGTGGCGTCGAGCACCGATAGGCGCATTCGCGGCGCCGCGCGCGGTGTTTCGGCGAGATTTCGGATACCGCCCTCGACGATCAGGATCTGCCTGCCGTCCTCGTCGGCCAGCCGCGACGTGACCTTTTCGATGTCCATCTGGCGAAGATTCACGCCAAGGCCCAGCGCGGCATAGAGCGGCGCGGCGGCGGGGGCGAGGCGCACGATCTGCGCCCGGCCGCCGACCAGCAGGCCCCAGGCGGCCAGAAAAATCAGGACCCAGGCCCAGGGCCGGGGCGCGTTGAGCGCCCGCTTCGGCTTGTCCAGAGCGGCGGACCCGCCGACGGCAAGGGGAGCGCGTCGGCTCGACGAGGCGGCGATCCCGCCGACATCGCCCCCGCCGCCTGCGCGCCCGATCTGGCGAGGGGCGAAGGCATGGACGTCGAACGGCTGGAGCGAGGTGGCGGACCGCATGAAGGCGCCTTTGCTGGGGGCGGACTGGGCTGGGGACGAAACTGCGCGATTTGTCGCAATTCATTGGTGTGCTGCTATGGTTAAAAGCGCGTTAAAAGGAAGCGATTCGCCGCCGCCAATTCGCCTTTCGCGCGATCTGGCTCGCGGCGCGCCTTGTCAGGGAGCTTTTCTTGGTCCGGTTCGAGAATGTCGGCCTGAGATATGGGATGGGCGGCGAAATCCTGCGCGACATCACCTTCGACATCGCGCCCCGCACGTTCCAGTTCCTCACCGGCCCTTCCGGCGCCGGCAAGACCACCTTGCTGCGCCTGATCCTGCTGGCCCTGCCGCCCACGCGCGGCCTCATCACCCTGTTTGGCAAGGATTCCGCCGAACTCGACAAGCCCGGCCTCACCGCCCTGCGGCGCAAGGTCGGCGTGGTGTTCCAGGATTTCCGGCTGCTCGACCATCTCACCACCTATCAGAACGTCGCCTTGCCCCTGCGCGTGCAGGAGCGCGACGAGGCGAGCTATCGCTCGGAGGTGATGGAGCTGCTGGGCTGGGTCGGGCTCGGCGAGCGCATGCATGTCTATCCGCCGGTGCTTTCCGGCGGCGAGAAGCAGAGGGCCGCCATCGCCCGCGCCCTCATCATGCGCCCGCAGTTGCTCCTCGCCGACGAGCCGACCGGGAATGTCGACCCGTCGCTGGCGCGGCGGCTGATGCGGCTCTTTCTCGAATTGCACAAATCCGGAACCTCGGTGGTGATCGCGACCCATGACCTCGCCCTGATGGACCAGTTCGACGGCGCGCGCCGGCTGGTGCTGGGCGACGGCCGCCTGCATATTTACGATTGAGCGCGCCCATGGACGAACATTCCGCCGCCTTTCCGTCCCGCCCGCCGGCCGTCGAGGACGAATGGAGCCAGACGCCGCTGGTCCCGGCCGAAACGGTCGCGGGCCGGGCTTTGGCCATCGTCATCGCCATCATGACCTTTCTCGCCGCGCTGACGGCCGGCTTCGCCATTGTTCTCGCCGACGCCTCCCGTGATTGGCGCGGCGCGGTGGGCGTAGAGATGACCATTCAGGTCACGCCCCGCGCGGCCCGCGACATCGACGCCGATTCCGCCAAGGCCGCGAGTATCGCCGCCGCCTTCCCCGGGGTCGCGGAGGCGCGCGCCTTCACGCGCCAGCAATCCGAGGAATTGCTGGCGCCCTGGCTCGGCGCCGGCCTCGACCTCAGCCAGTTGCCGACGCCGCGCATGATCGTGGTGCGGCGCGACCCGCAGAAGAAGCTCGACGAAATCGGCCTGCGCGCCGCCCTCGACGCCGCCGTGCCCAACGCCAGCCTCGACGATCATGGCGCCTGGATGCAGCGCCTCGACACCATGGCCCAGGTCGTGGTGGGCGCCGCCGTCGCCATCTTCGTGCTGGTGATGATCGCCATGGCGCTCGCCGTCGGCTTCGCCACCCGCGGCGCCATGGCGGGAAATCGCGAAATCATCGAGGCGCTGCATTTCGTCGGCGCGGCGGACAGTTTTATCGCGCGACAATTTCAGTTTCATTTCCTGCGGCTTGGCCTGCGCGGCGGGGCGGCGGGCGGCGGCGCGGCGCTCCTGCTGTTCCTGCTGCTCGGCTTTCTCTCGCGGCAATGGACGACGAGCGCCGGCGGCGAACAGGCCGAAGCGCTGTTTGGCTCCTTTTCGCTGGGCTGGAGCGGAATCGTCGCCATCGCCGCGATTTCCCTGACCGTGGCCCTGATCGCCGGGCTGATGTCGCGCATCATCGTCTTTCGCGCGCTGGGCGAGTTCTACGACGTCAAGGACTGAGGCTTTTGCGTGACAGGCCGACGCGGAAAGCCCCCGACGGCGCGCCCGGGCTTTTCATTTGGCCGGGCCTCCGGCAGAAGTGGCCAATGATCTACCTGCGCTCCCTGCTGTTCAATATCGCCTTCTATGTCGGCACGGCCATCATCGCGATCGGCGGCCTCCCGACGCTGTTTTTCGGCCGCCGCGCCATTCTGAAAGTGGCCCGCGCCTGGGGCTGGACCTCGCTGTGGCTGCTGGACAGGATCTGCGGCGTGAAGGTCGAGTTTCGTGGCCGGGACAATCTGTTGCATCAAGGCTGCATCGTCGCCGCCAAGCATCAGTCGGCGCTGGAGACTTTCGCCCTCGTCACGCAGGTCGAGGATTTCACCTATATCCTGAAACGCGAACTGCTCTTCATCCCCCTGTTCGGGCAATATCTGAAGCTGAGCAACCAGATCGCCATCGACCGCAAGAGCCGCAGCGCCGCCTTGCGCGATCTCGTCCAGCAGGCGGGCGCGGCGATCGCCGAAGGACGCGTCATTTTCATCTTTCCCGAAGGCACCCGCCGTCCGGCCGGGGCGCCGCCGCTCTACAAGAGCGGGGTCAACCATCTCTATGCCGCCGCCAAGGCGCCCTGCGTGCCGGCGGCTCTCAATTCCGGCCTGTTCTGGCCGCGCCGCACCTTCCTGCGCCAGCCCGGAACTTGCGTAGTGGAGTTCCTGCCCGTCATCCCTGCCGGCCTGCCGCACGGAGAATTCAGCAAGGTTCTGCAGGAACGGCTGGAAAAGGCGACGAACCGGCTGATCGACGAGGCTTTGGCCAAGGACTCGCGCCTTGCCGCCAATCTGGAAAAAAACGCGGCGGCCACACCCGCGGGCGATTGACTTTACCCCTGTTTTGTTCTTCTTTTGTTGGCATCACGTTTCGTCATGCAGACACAGAACATGAGCCGTCAGCCTCTTCTCGCCGCCACCAACAGTCCCTTGGCCAGCCTCACCCGAACGGGGCTGGAGAAATTGTTCCATAGCTGGCTTGGCGCGTCGGGACGACGCTATATCTGCTCGGTCTATGCGTTGGGCGAACCGCCGGCCTTCGATTGTCGCCGCGCCGTCATCGCCGCCGTGCGCCGCAGCGCCTCGGGCGCGGTCGTTCTGTTCACGTTCCAGCCCGGCCCCAATGAAGAACGCGACGATTTCCGCCTCTGGACACAGCGGGCGCACGCCTGCGGGGCCAGCGAATGGCATGTCCATCTTCTCGCGGAAACGCCCGAGGAGCGCGCTTTCGTGTTGCGCGACCTCTCGCCGGAGCAGCGGCTCGCCGCCTGATTTTCGGCGCGCCGTCGCGGTTGGGCCTCATTTTGTTTTAGGATGGCCGCCGAATCGCCGGGCGCCGCGCCCGGCGTCAGGAATTGCGCATGTCTCGCTACCGCCGTCCCTTGCTCATCGGCCTCGTCGTCCTGCTGTGCCTCGCGCTCGGCGAATTCTGGCTCTATTCGGCCCACCGCCTCGCCGGCTATATGGACAAGCGCGCGCTCGGCGGCGTATCGCTCGCCGATCTCTGCCGCACCAGCGATATCGGCGGCTTTCCCTTCCGCCTGAAACTCAGCTGCGCCGAATTCACCGCGCCCGTGCGCATCGGCGACGAAGTCGTCCTGTTCGGAGCCGAGGAGGCCCATGGCGAAGCCAGCCTGTTTTCGCCCAATCACATCCTGCTCACGCTTTCGAGCCCGCTCGTCGTGCAGAAATCCGGCGGCGGCCCGCTGGCGAAATTGCGCCATGACGGCATGACGCTTGACGTCGCCTGGTCGCTGTCCGGACTGTCCGAGGCGCGGCTGGACATGAAAGCGCTGGACTGGCGGCCCGAGACGCCTCAGGCCGGCCTCGCCTTCAATCTGCAAAGCCTGACGACGAAAGCCGCGCCACAGCAGGGGGAAGGATTGGGCGTACTGCGTTTCGAGTTGACCGGCGAGGGCCTGAATATGCCGGCGTTGCAGGCCTTATTGCAGAAAAACGATCTCGGCCGCTTCACGCTCGGCGGAAAGGTCTCGCCCGTCCCGGCCCCTGCGGCGGATTTCCGCGCGGCCGTCGAGGACTGGCGGAAAAAGTCCGGTGCGGTCGCCATCGACCATCTGCAATGGCAGGCGGGCGATCTCAACCTGAAGATCGACGGCGCACTGTCGCTCGACGACGCCCACCGGCCGACCGGCAAGCTGAATGTCACGGCGGAAGGCGCCGGGCCCCTGCTCGCGCGTCTTGGCGTCCCCGTCGCCGCCACGCAGGTCAACGCCGTCCTCGGCGCGCTGCTCGGCAAGCCGCCCGCTCAAGGGGCCAAGGCCGACACTCTGTCCCTGCCGCTGACGCTTGCCAATGGCCAGGCCTATCTCGGGCCTATCAGGCTGCCCGCGACGGTTCCGCCGCTCTATTGACCCTTTGAGGGCAGGGCGAAACGCTCCGCATGGCTGCCGATCCAGGCGACATTTTGCGGCGGCGGATTGAAGGCGGCGGCGAATTTCCCGGCGTCCCAGTCGCCCGGCGCCGAAACCAGCAGCGAGGCCCCCTCGGGGCTCTCGACCCGCGCCAGACATTCGCAGGACGAAGCGCAGAAAGCGGAATCGTCCGGGCCGCCGGAGCGCCATTGCGCGGAGAACAGCGCGACGTCGCGCGCCGCCGCTTCCGCCAGCGGATTGGAAATGATGAAGACCGGCAGGCTGGCGGGATGATCCGGCCGCTCGACAAAAGGCAGTCGGGCGATGATTTTCGGCGCGCCCTCCGCCGCAAGGCTTTCCCACCATCGCCCGTCCCCGAGCCGCCAGGCCGCCCGCAACATGCCGAGGTCGCCGCCGCCATCCGGCCGCGCCGAGCCGGCCACCGCCGCAATGGTTTCGCCGGGGTTTGCATGGCCGAGCAAGGGCACGGTGAAGCCGAAGTGAAAACGCGCCGAATCGCGCATGGCGGCGTCGCCGCCCGACAGGTCCGCGTGCACGGAATAATGCGACTGAACGAAGGTGAAAGTCGAAATGATGACCCGCCAGATGCTCTCGACCGTGTCGAGCGGCAGGCGGCCGCGATGACGCGCCGCAATGACCCGCATCATGTCCGCCTCGCGGCCCGGCCGGAACGCCGAACCGCCGCCCTGTCGCGCCTTGACCGCGATCAGCGTATCGATGATCTCGCCCCGCGCGATCAGGAGATCGTGCATTTCGCCATCGATCCGATCGATTTCCGTTCGCAGTTCGGCCAGGGACTCCAGGGCGGTCGGTTCGTTCATTGCTCGGTCGCTCTTCATGACGCGCATTGCGCCGGTTTCGACAGGCCCCATCTATAGACGGCGCGGAGCCGCAAGCAAACGCCGGCGGCGCACCGCCTCGCACTGGCCTTCCTTGACTTCCCGCCGCCCGTTCTCCTATTTAACAAACGATCCGTTCGGAAAATCGAACAAGCTGGACTCTTGACCGACCCGTCCCCCGACACCCATTCCAGTCTGGCCGAGGCCGCCCAGCCCCACAGCCAGGTCGCCGTATTCGACGGATCGCAGCCGCTCGCCATGACGGCAGGCGTGTCGCTCAGCCCCTTCACCATCGCCTACCAGACCTATGGCGAGCTGAACGCCGACAAATCCAACGCCATCCTGCTCTGCCACGCCCTGACCGGCGATCAGCATGTCGCGAATAGCCATCCGCTGACCGGCAAGCCGGGGTGGTGGTCCGCTCTGGTCGGGCCGGGACGCCCGTTCGACACCCAGAAATTCTTCATCATCTGCTCAAACGTGCTCGGCGGCTGCATGGGCACGACCGGCCCGGCCTCGATCGATCCGACCACCGGCCGGCCCTATGGCCTCACTCTTCCGATGGTCACGATCGCCGACATGGTCCGGGCGCAGGCCATGCTGATCGACCGGCTTGGCATCGACACTTTGTTCTGCGTCGCCGGCGGCTCGATGGGCGGAATGCAGGTTCTGCAATGGGCGGCGCTTTATCCGGAACGCGTCTTTTCCGCCATGCCCATCGCCACGGCGGCGCGCCATTCCTCGCAGAACATCGCCTTTCACGAGGTCGGCCGCCAGGCGGTGATGGCCGATCCGGACTGGCGCGGCGGGCGCTATGCGGAGCAGGGCGTGCGCCCGGCCAAGGGCCTCGCCGTCGCGCGCATGGCGGCCCATATCACCTATCTCTCGGACGAGGCTCTGCAGCGAAAGTTCGGCCGCAAATTGCAGGACCGCGCCGAGCCGACCTTTTCCTTCGACGCCGATTTCCAGATCGAAAACTACCTGCGCTATCAGGGCTCGACCTTCGTCGACCGCTTCGACGCCAACTCCTATCTCTATGTCACCCGCGCCTGCGATTATTTCGATCTCGCGGGCGATTACGGCGGCTCGCTCGCCCGCGCCTTTTCGGGCGCGAAAACACGCTTCTGCGTCGTCTCTTTCACCTCCGACTGGCTCTACACGACCGCCGAATCGCGGGCGATCGTCCACGCCCTCAACGCCGGCGGCGCGCCTGTGTCCTTCGTCGAGATCGAGACCGACAAGGGCCATGACGCCTTCCTGCTGGAGGAGCCCGATTTCATCGCCACCACGCGGGGCTTCCTGCGCGGCGCAGCCCGGGCGCGCGGCCTGAGCGAAAAGGGAGGCGCCTGAGCCATGAGCCAGAGCGGCGGCGAAATGCCCCAGACCGCGCTCACGCGCATCGACCTGCTGCTGGTCGCCAGCATGGTCGAGCATGGCGCGCGCGTGCTCGACGTCGGCTGCGGCGACGGCGAATTGCTGCGCCTGCTCTCCAATACGAGGAATGTCGACGCGCGCGGCGTCGAGATTTCGCAAAAGGGCGTCAATGATTGCGTCACCAAGGGCCTCTCCGTGGTCCAGGGCGACGCCGACGTCGATCTCGCGGATTATCCCGACGACGGCTTCGATTACGTCATCCTGTCGCAGACGCTTCAGGCCACGCGCAATCCGCGCAAGGTGCTGGAGCAGATGATGCGGATCGGCAAGCGCGCCATCGTCTCCTTCCCCAATTTCGGCCACTGGCGCATCCGCTGGCAGCTGGCCGTGCGCGGCCGGATGCCGATCACCGAAAACCTCTCCTACGCCTGGTACGAGACGCCCAACATCCACCTCTGCACCATCAAGGATTTCGTCAATCTGGTGGATGTCGTGGACGCGCGCATCCTCCGCGCGGTCGCCATGAACAGCAGCGGCGCGCAGATCCGGGTTAATGCGCCTTGGTGGGCGTGGAATCTGTTCGGCGAGCAGGGCGTCTTCCTGCTCGAACGCCAGAAGAAGAGTTAGGCCGCCGTGCGGGAGATGTCCCGCACCGCTTTGGCCGCCGAATCGATCCTCACGGTCGATTGCGCGATCGCGTTCATCGAGGCGGTGATCGCTTCGACGCCCTTGGCCGCGACCTGCATGTTCTCCGACATGTCCGCCGTCACCGCGCTCTGCGCCTGAACCGACCCCGCGATGGAGGCTGTGATCTCATTGATGGTGGCGATGATGTCGGCGATGGTCTCGATCGCGCGCGTGACCCCGGCGGTCGAGGCGCGGACGGACGCGACCTGCTCGCCGATATCATCCGTCGCCCGGGCCGTGCGCGTGGCGAGCGACTTCACTTCCGCCGCGACAACCGCGAAACCGCGTCCCGCCTCGCCCGCGCGCGCCGCCTCAATGGTGGCGTTGAGCGCCAGCAGATTGGTTTGCGAGGCGATATCGTTGATGAGGCTGACGATTTCCCCAATTTTCTGGGCGTCGTCGGCCAGCGTCGAAACCAGATCGGTGGCGCCGCCGGCCTGCGACACCGCCTTTTGCGCAATGTCGCTGGCGTGGGCGACCTGACGGGCGATTTCGTGGAAGGAGGCCGACAGCTCCTCCGCGCCCGCCGCCACCGCCTGCACATTGCCAGAGGTCTGACTGGAGGCCGCCGCCGCCTCCACCGCCTCGTTGGAAACCGAAGAAACCGATTCGGTCATGTCGCCGATCTTGTCGTCCACCCTGAGGAAGGTTTCGGTCCGCAGGTTCTGTTGCTGGACCTGCTCCGTGACGTCGATCGCGAATTTGACGACCCGGAACGGCTTGCCTTCGAGATCGAAGATCGGGTTGCAGGAGCCCTGAATCCAGACTTCGCGGCCGCCCTTGGCGATGCGCCGAAACTGGCCGCTGGAATATTCGCCTTGGCCGAGACGGCTCCAGAAGGCGCGATAGGCCTCGGATCGCCGCTCCGAGGGATCGACGAACATGGAATGGTGTTGGCCGATAATTTCCTCCAGCCGGTAGCCCAGCGTCGCCAGGAAATTCTCGTTGGCCGAGACGATCTTGCCCTCGACGTCGAATTCGGCCACGGCCTGCGCGCGGCGGATGGCGTCGATCTGCCCCTGGGCAAAAGCGGCGGCGAGCTTTTGCGTGGTCGTCTCCACGGCGAATTTGACGACACGGAAGGGCTTGCCGGACTTGTCCAGCAGCGGATTATAGGTCGCCTGGATCCAGACCGCCTTGCCCGATTTGGCGATGCGCTTGAATTCGGCGCGGCGGAATTTTCCTGCGCGCAGATCATCCCAGAGGGCGCGGTAATTGGCGCCGCCGCGCTCGCACGGATTGATGAAGATGGCGTGTTTCTGGCCGACGATCTCGTCAAGACGATAGCCCATCGTCTCCAGAAAGCTGTCGTTCGCCGAGAGGATCGTCCCTTCAAGGTCGAATTGAATCACCGCCTGCGAGCGGTTCAGGGCCTCGAAAGCCGCGCGATGCACCGCGCCTTCGCCCGAAAACAGGAAATTCATTCCATCCCTCACGGAAAGGCGTGCGTTTTGGGCGCCCACCGCACCAAACGCCTGGATTGTGTAAAATATAATTACTACCATAACGTGTAATCGTTGATTTTGACTTAATCCGATCACGCCTCGTCGTCATTGAGCGGGTGCAGGTCCCGCACCATCGCCTTCAGGCGCTCGTCGAGGACATGGGTGTAGATCTGAGTCGTGGCGATATCGGCATGGCCGAGCAATTCCTGCACGATGCGCAGGTCGGCGCCATTTTGCAGCAGATGGCTGGCGAAGGCGTGGCGCAGCACATGCGGGCTGACGCGCTCGGCTTTGACGCCAGCCGCCACCGCCAGAAATTTCAATTCGCGCGCGAAAACCTGCCGGGTGAGATGACCGCTCTCGCCGTCCGAAGGAAACAGCCATTTCTGCGCCGCCGCCGCCGGATGAAGCTCAAGCAAGACACTGCGATAGGCCGCCATCGCCTCGCGCGCGGCGGCCGTCAACGGCGCGAGCCTCTCGCGCCCGCCCTTGCCCTTGATCGTGAGAAAGCCGCCGCCCTGCTCAGGCGCCTTTTCGGCTTGTTTCGCCGCGGCCAGCGGCAACGCCACCAGCTCGGAGACGCGCAGCCCGGACGCATAGAGCACTTCGACCAGACAGGCGGCGCGGCGCGCCCGCAGCCGCTCCTCGGCCGGGCGGGCGGGATCGTCCAGCCCCTCGCGGCAGACGCGCAGAATCGCTTCCACTTCCGCGATCGACAGTATTTTTGGCAGCCGCCGGCCCTGCCGCGGGCCTTCGAGCAGTATGGCGGGGTCGTCGGCCCGCCGCTCCTCGGCGGCGAGAAAGCGATGAAATTGCCGGATTGCCGATAATTTGCGCGCCGAGGACGCCGGCTTGAGCCCGGCTTCGGCCAGACTCGAAAGATAATCGCGAATATCCTGAATCGTCGCCGTCAGCGGCTCGCGGCCCCGCCGCGCGAGGCCGAGCGCATAATCGCCCAGGTCGCGGGCATAGGCGTCCAGCGTGTTTCGCGCGGCGCCGCGCTCGGCGGCGAGCATATCGAGAAAATCCGCGATCGCCGCGCGCGCGGCCGGCTTCGCGGCGCTTTCGGTCATTTGTTGAGGACGCTGGGCGGCACCGGCTGGCTCATTTCGCGCGGCTGCGGCTCGACAAAGGCGACCAGCGCGGCCATGCCGACGAAAGCCGCCCCCGCGATCAGGCCGAGGACAAGGAGGAAGCGGAACAGGCTGGGCATGAACGTCTCCGCGCGACCGCCGCCAAAACCGGATGCGACCACGGCTAAAGCCAGATACAATTTGCGCGCGCGACATGATAGTACATGCCGATCATGTGGGATCAAGCCATCGTTCATCCGCCGGAGGCGGCTTCTCCGCCGCCTCGTGATTCTCGCACGCAAGCGATCGTCAGTCGTCTGGCGGGCCGCCCCCTCGTGCTTGTCGGCATGATGGGCTCGGGCAAGACCGCGATCGGCAAGCGTCTCGCGCAAAGGCTCGGCCTGCCCTTCATCGATTCGGACCATGAAATCGAAGCCGCCCATCGCATGACGATCGCGGAAATCTTCGCCTCCCATGGCGAGGCCTATTTCCGCGACGGCGAAAGACGGGTGCTGGCGCGCCTCATCGGCGAGGGCGAGCGCGTCATCGCCACCGGCGGCGGCGCGTTCATCCAGCCCCAGACGCGCGGACTGATTCGCAGCCACGCCGTCTCGATCTGGCTCAAAGCCGATATCGACGTCCTCATGCGGCGCGTGCGCAAGCGACCCACCCGCCCGCTGCTGCAGGGCCCGGACCCGGAAGGGGTGATGCGCCGCCTCATCGAGGACCGCTATCCCGTCTATGCAGAAGCCGATCTCGCCATCGCCTCGCGCGACGCCCCCCACGAGACGATCATCGAGGAAATCCTCGTCGCGCTCGAAGGCCTTCTGGCCCAACAAGGACATTTCACCCCCGACATGAACGCACCCGCCCTGCCCCCCGCCTCGACCAGCGTCCACGTCGCCCTCGGCGACCGGGCCTACGACATTCTCATCGGTCCCAATCTCATCGCCCATGCGGGCGAAAGGCTCGCTCAGCTGGCGCCGGGCGCGAGCGCCTTCATCGTCACTGACGCCAATGTCGCGCCGCGCTGGCTTGCGCCGCTACAGGCGAGCTTCGACGCCGCGGGCGTCCGTCACGACCACATCGTCCTGCCGGCAGGCGAGACGACCAAGACCTACGCCCATTTCGAACAGCTCTGCGAAGCCGCGCTCGAAGCGAAAATGGAGCGCGGCGATTTCCTGGTCGCGCTCGGCGGCGGCGTCGTCGGCGACCTCACCGGCTTCGTCGCGGCCTGTCTCAGGCGCGGGATGGGCTTCGTGCAAGTCCCGACCACCGTGCTCTCGCAGGTCGATTCCTCCGTCGGCGGCAAGACCGGCGTCAATTCCGGCCATGGCAAGAATCTGGTCGGGGCCTTTCACCAGCCGTCGCTCGTGCTGGCCGACACCGACAGCCTCGCCACGCTGCCGCCGCGCGAATTCGCCGCCGGCTATGCCGAAGTGGTCAAATATGGCCTGATCGACCGGCCCGATTTCTTCGCCTGGCTGGAAAAGCACTGGCCGGCGGTGTTTGCGCGCGGGCCGGAGCTGGGACACGCCATTGCGGTCAGCTGCGAATCGAAAGCCGCCGTGGTCGCCCGCGACGAGACCGAACAGGGCGACCGCGCCCTGCTCAATCTGGGCCACACCTTCGGACATGCGCTGGAAAAGATCGTCGCCTATGACAGCGCCCGCCTCGTCCATGGCGAGGGCGTCGCGATCGGCATGGCCTGCGCTTTCCGCTATTCGGTCCGCGCCGGCCTGTGCCCGTCGGAGGATGCGGAGCGGGTGGAGGCCCATCTGCGCGCCGTCGGCCTTCCGACGCGCATCCGCGACATCGCGGGCTGGAGCGCGAGCGCCGACGACATCGTCTCCGCCATGGCGCAGGACAAGAAGGTGAAGCGCGGCGCGCTGACCTTCATTCTCGCCCGCGGCATCGGCGCCAGTTTCATCGCCAGGAATGTCGAGCCGGAGGCCGTGCGCGCCTTCCTCGAAGACGAATTGCGCGCGGGAGCCTGATCGAAATGCATGGCGGAGGCGGCGTAACGTCGATGAACATCTGGGTCGCGGCGGCGATCCTGTTTTTCTGCATTTTGGCCTCCGCGCTGTTTTCGGCTTCGGAAACTGCGATGACCGCAGCCTCGCGCGCCCGCATGCACGCCCTCGAAAAGCAGGGCGGCGCGCGCGCCGCCATGGTCAACCGGCTGCTTGGCGGACGCGACCGCCTGATCGGCACGATGCTGCTCGGCAACACGCTCTTCAACATCGGTTCCTCGGCCTTGCTCACCACGGTCCTGGTGGCGATGGTCGGCGAGAGCGGCGCGCTTTACGCCACGATCGCCATGACCGTCCTGCTGCTGGTCTTCGCCGAAGTGCTGCCCAAGACCATCGCCATCAATTATCCTGACCGCACTTCGCTGATCGTGGCGCCGATCGTCTCCGTCTTCGTGACCGTCTTCGGGCCGATCCTCTACATGGTCGAGGCGGTGGTGCGCGGCGCGCTTCATCTCTGCGGGTTGCGGCTCGACGACAAGCACGCCCTGCTCTCGCCGCAGGAGGAGCTGAAAAGCGCGGTCGACCTGATGCACAAGGAGGGCGGCGTCGCCCGGGCCGACCGCGACATGTTCGGCGGCCTGCTCGACCTCAAGGAGCTGGCCGTCTCAGACGTCATGGTTCATCGCACGAAAATGGTCGCGCTCGACGCCGACGCGCCCATCGCCGACCTCGTGCGTGAAGTCGTCGCCTCGCCCTATACCCGTGTGCCGTTGTGGCGCGGAACGCCTGACAACATCATTGGCGTCCTGCACGCCAAGGACCTGCTGCGCGCCATGAGCGACGCCAATGGCGACGGCAGCCAGGTCAGGCTGGAGCCCATCACGGTCGCCCCGTGGTTCGTGCCGGACACGACCACGCTGGAAGCGCAATTGCAGGCCTTCCGCAAGCGCAAGACCCATTTCGCGCTGGTGGTCGACGAATATGGCGACGTCCAGGGCCTCGTGACGCTGGAAGACATTCTGGAGGAGATCGTCGGCGACATTCGCGACGAGCACGACGTCGCCGTGGTCGGCGTGCGGCGCCAGACCGACGGTTCGGTCATTGTCGAGGGCTCGGCGCCGATCCGCGACCTCAACCGCGTCATGGCCTGGGACCTTCCCGACGAAGAGGCCACCACCATCGCCGGCCTCGTCATTCACGAGGCGCGCGCCATCCCCGAGCAAGGCCAGAAATTCACCTTCCACGGATTCCGCTTCGAGGTTCTGCGCAAGCAGCGCAACCGCATCACCCTGCTGCGCCTGACGCCGGAGCAGAAAGCGGAAGGGCGGGAGGCTTGAGGCGGGAGCGGCGCACTCCGGTCATGGGGCGTCGGGTTTCCGGATGCGATACAGCGTAAACCGGCGACTCGTCTGCAACTCGTCGAGATATTGCGGCATCGGATTGGGCGTCGGCGCGCCGATGAAATAGAGATAATCGAAATCGCGCCGCCATTCCCGAACATAATCGTCGCTCGCCGCCGCCCTCGGCCCGAAATCGGCGATGGCTTTCAAATCGGCCATATCGACGGGGCCGCCTTCTTCCGAACTGAACCGCTCATAGGGCGGCCGCATATTGACCGGCTGCTTGCCCCTGGTCGTGAACAGGGTCGGCGCCAGCGCGCCGGCATGGTGGATCGCGAGGATCGGCGCGTGAAACATCGGCAACAGATCGAGATTTCGCATGGGATCGGCGGCGTTGACGCTGGCGATCAGAATTTTCGAGCCTTGGCCGATCTTGCCGAAAGAGGCGGCCATCTCCCGATAGTCGTCGCGGTAGGAGGTCCAGACCGCCGCGGTGAACCCGAGATTCGCCAGGATCAGACCCATCATGACGGCGCTGGAAGCCCATCGCCATTTGGCGTTGGGGAAGATGACAGAGACGAAGGCCGGGAGGATCAGAGCCGCTGCGACGATAATGCGGACATCGTCGAAATTGGTGCCCAGAAGCCGCATTGGAAACACGACATAGAGAAGGGCGAATCCCGCCGACAGCCAGGCGCCCGAGGATTCGAAGCGCAGGGCCTGCGCATTGCGCAAGACAAACAGCAGGGCGGAGAGAACGCCGACCGAGGCGATGGACAAGGCCATGCTGTAGCCATTGAGCGCAAAGAGAGGCCAGAGCGGCTTCAGGAAAAATCCCCACAAATTTCCTGAGTCGCCAACGCTTCCGCCCAGCAACGCCATCGCGAGGCCGCCCGCCAGAGCCGGAGCAGCCAGCAGTCCGGCTTCGGCCGCGAGTCTCGCCAGCGGCGTGCGATTGCGCCTGGCAAGCCAGAGTTCGTGCATGCCGAGAGCAAAACCGTAAATCCCGAGGCCGATCATATGGGAGAGGAACAGCGCGGCGACGCAAACGGAATGGACCGCCAGGCGAAAGGGCCACGGCCGGCTCCGCAAAATCAGCCAGAGCGCGAAGCCCCAAAGCGCCACGGCCATGCTGAATTCGAAATTGAGAAACCCCCAGGCGAAGGGCAGCGAATTCAGGAAAAGCAGCGCGAAGTAGCCGCTCGTTTCAAAGCGGCGCTTGACCGCGAATTCCAGCGCGACGGCGCCACTGACCAGCAACACCTGCGCGCCGGCGAAGAAAAGGCGCATCGCAAGCTGCACATCGACGAACCGCGCCAGCCGGGGCACGATCAGGTCAACCGCGAGATTTGGATAAAACGCCCAGTTCACCTGATAATAGAGCGAATGCCGGCCGGCGCTGTCATCCGCCAGAATATACATGCGGGCGAGATGGTTGCTGTAATCCAGCATCGCCGGTATCGGCGTCGCGACGACAAGCGCAAGCGCCAGAGCGGACAGCAAGACGAAGGCGGCGATATTGACGCCGCCGGCGCGCCGCACGGCCTGCGGGGCCGCGCCGATCATCGCCCCATTCTGTCCCCACGCGCCCATGCCCACAGCTCCTCGTCGCGAGGCAAGCTAAGCAGACATTCCTTGTCCAAATAAAAACATTCGCCGGGAGACGGGCGGAAAAATCGACAGTCCCGCCGAGAGGCCTGAGGCTTCCGCCTCACGCCCGGGCTTTTTCTTCCGCCGCCATGAATTGCGCGCGCGCCAGAGCGGCGAAGCGGCCGTTCTGCGCCACCAGCTCGTCGAAACCGCCCTGTTCGACGATCCGGCCCTGATCGAACACGAAGATCCGGTTGGCGCTGCGGATCGTCGCCAGCCTGTGGGCGATGACGAAGGTGGTGCGGCCTTTGGTCGCGGCTTCGAGCGCAGCCTGCAATTGCTTCTCCGTCGCCGCGTCGAGCGCCGAGGTCGCCTCGTCGAAGATCATGATCGGCGGGTCTTTCAGCAGCGCGCGGGCGATCGAGACGCGCTGGCGTTCGCCGCCGGAGAGCGAGCGCCCCCGCTCCCCGACCATGGTCTTGATCCCATCAACCTGCCGCGTCACGAAATCGCTGGCCTGCGCGCGCTCCAGCGCCAGAGCCATCTCGGCGTCGGTCGCGTCGATCTTGCCGACGCGCAGGTTCTCCTCGATGGAGCGCGCGAACAGCATCGGCTCCTGAAACACCACGCCGATGTTGCGGCGCAGGGCGAGCAGCTTCATGTCGCGAATGTCGATTCCGTCAATGCGGATCGCGCCGCCCTGCGGATCGAAAACGCGATGCAGCAGACTGAGCGTGGTCGATTTGCCGGAGCCAGTCGCGCCGACCAGAGCCACGGTCTCGCCCGGCCGCACTGTGAAGCTGACGTCATCGACCGCCTTGCGGCGCTGGTCATAGGCGAAGGCGACATGGTCAAACGACACTTCGCCGGTGAGGCGGCCGGGATCAACGGCGTCAGGCTTGTCGGCCACGCTCGGCGCGGTGTCCATGACCTCGAAGAAGTCGGCCATTTTCGGCGCCTGCATGAAAAGATAGTTCACGAAGCCGACGACCTGCTCCAGCCGCGCGATAAGCATGGTGGCGAAGTTCATGAAGGTGACGATCTCGCCGATGGTCGCCAGCTGCCGGAAATGCAGCCAGACGCCGATGACGAAAATGGAGAGCAGCGTCAAGGTGGCGGAAGCGCGGGTCGCCACCGCCGCCAGCGCCCACCAGGACAGCACGGGAAGCTGCGCCGCCAGCACCTGATCGATGATCTGCCGGATGCCGCGCGATTCGCTTTCCACCCGGGTGAAGGACTGGATCACAGGGACATTGCCAAGCACGTCCGACGCGCGCTCCGCCAGTTGCGCATTGCGCACTTCGACCTGCGCCTGCAAGCCTTCGGTCCGGCGCAGAACGAAAACGGTGAGAAGGCCGAAGAAAATCACCAGCACGACCAGCACCGAAGCCAGCCGCCAGTTCACGAACAGCGTCGCGGGCAGGAGAACGAAGAGCGCAACCATCGAGGCGCAGTTTTCGCGAAAGAAGGACAGCCAGATGCCGGCCATCCCGCTGGCGCCTTCCAGCATGATTTTCAGCAGCCGGCCGGAATGGGTCGCGCCATGGAAGCTCAGCGGCAGTTCGAGCAGATGGTCGAAGAAATTGGCCATCACCGCGAGGCGGCGGCGATGCGACAGCCTGTCGGCGTAAAGCGCCACGACCACCGCCGCGAGAATCGAGAACAGGCCGAAGCCGACCCAGGCGCCCATCAATGGCGTCAGTTCTGGCCAGGTCGGATCGCGCTGCTGAGCCTGCGCCCCGGTCAGCTTGTCGATAATCCGCCCGAACAGCACCGGCTCGACGAATTGCGCACAGGCCAGCGCCAGATTGGCGAAGACAAGCAGAAGGGCGAGGCGGCGCTCAGGGATAAGCTGCGCGAGGACGCGGCCATAGATTTTCAGGACGAACATGGCGGCGGCGAATCCAGACAAGAATGCGGAACTATAGAATGTTTTTTGTCGCTGTCGCCCGCCAAGCCCCCGGCAGACGCGGCGTCAATGTTTGAAATCCCAATCCCTGGAACTTTCAATCCCCGGACAGCCTGGAGCCGCCGATCGCGCCCAATATGCCGCCCACGATGCTGGACGCGAGAGCGCCGCCGCCGGTGCTTTCGCCACCGGAATTTCCCGGCAGATAGCGGCCGATTTCCTCGGCCAGATTCATGATCGGCATGCTTTGCAGGGCGATATGGCCGGGTCCCGTGAGTGTCGCCAGGAACAGGCCCTCGCCGCCGAACAGGATATTGCGGAAGCCCTTGACCATCTGGATGTCATAGGACACCGACGGGTCGATCGCTCCCACATGGCCGGCGTTGACCAGCAGGCGCTCGCCCGGCGCGAGATCGCGTTCGACCACTTCTCCGGAAAGATCGAGCCAGACCACGCCCGGCCCCGTCACGCGCTGGAGGATGAAGCCTTCGCCGCCGAACAGACCGGCGCCGAATTTCTGCTGCCAGGCCAGCTCCAGCCGCACGGAGATTTCGGCGCAGAGGAAGGTCTCCTTGCGGCAGATCAGGGACTGCCCGTCGCGCAGCGTCAAAGGGAGGATCGTGCCGGGAAAGCGCGGCGCGAAGGCGACATGGCCCTCGCCGCGCGAGCGGAATTCCGTGACGAAGAAGCTGCCGCCGCCGAAAGTCCGCTGCAGGCCGGCGAAAAAGCCGCCGCCGGTATTGGTGTCCATCTCGATGGCGTCGTTCATCCAGCACATGCTGTTGGTCTGGCTGTAGACCGTCTCGCCGGGGGCGAGGTCGATCTCCAGCGTTTGCAGCAGCGCGCCGGATAGACGATAGCGCATCGCGGGGCCTCAAATGGTCTGGTTATAGGCGCCGACTTCCGGGTTCTCGCGCAGAATGGCGTCCACCGCCTGGAACATGGCGTGGAGGTTTTCCTTCGACGCCGGGCTTTCCACCACCACGACCAGTTCCGGCTTGTTGGAGGACGCGCGCACAAGGCCCCAGGTGCCGTCCTCGACCGTGACGCGCACGCCATTGACCGTCACGAGACTCGTGATGCCCTGGCCGATGATCTTCTCGCCCGCCGCCTGCATGGCCTGGAAACGCGCGACGACCTTGTCGACCACGCCATATTTCACCTCGTCGCCGCAATGGGGCGACATGGTCGGCGAACCCCAGGTCTTGGGCAGATCGGCGTAAAGTTCGGCCATGCTCTTGCCCGGATTGCGGTCGAGCATTTCCAGCACATGCACCGCCGTCAGCAAGCCGTCGTCATAGCCGCGCCCGACCGGGGCGTTGAAGAAGAAATGGCCGGACTTCTCGAAACCTGCCAGGGCGTTGAGATCATTGACGCGGCGCTTGATATAGGAATGCCCGGTCTTCCAGTAATCGGCCGTCACGCCCTGGGCTTTCAGCACCGGGTCGCTGGCGAACAGCCCGGTCGATTTCACATCGACGACGAAGGTCGCGTCCGGATAAAGTTTTGAGAGATCGCGCGCCAGCATGACGCCGATCTTGTCGGCGAAGATTTCCTCGCCAAGATTGTCCACCACGCCGCAGCGGTCGCCGTCGCCATCGAAGCCCAGACCGACGTCGGCGCCCGTCTCGCGGACCTTGTCGGCCATGGCGTGCAGCATTTCCAGATCTTCGGGATTGGGATTGTAGCGCGGGAAATTATAGTCCGGCGTGATGTCGAGCGGGATGACTTCGCAGCCGAGGCGCTCCAGCAAGGCGGGCGCGAAAGCGCCGGCGGTGCCATTGCCGCAGGCCGCGACCACCTTCATCTTGCGCGTCAGTTTGGTGTGGCTGGCGAGATCGTCGAGATAGGTCTTGCCGAAATCCTGCACATATTCATAGGAGCCGCCGGAGCGCGACTGGTAACGGCCGTTCAGCACGATGTCACGCAACCGGCCCATTTCGTCCGGGCCGAAGGTCACGGGGCGCTGGGCGCCCATTTTCACGCCGGTCCAGCCATTGTCGTTATGCGAGGCCGTGACCATGGCGACCGCCGGGCAATCCAGCGCGAATTGCGCGAAATAGGCCATGGGCGACAGGGCGAGGCCGATGTCCACCACCTCGACGCCGCCCGCCATCAGGCCGCAGATCAGGGAATGCTTGATCGAGGCCGAATAGGAGCGGAAGTCGTGGCCGGTCGCCAGACGCGGCTTGACGCCCATCTCGTGCAGCAAGGCGGCGAGGCCCAGCCCCAGGGCCTGGACGCCCATCAGGTTGAGTTCGGAGCCGAACAGCCAGCGCGCGTCATATTCGCGGAAGCCGGTGGGCTTCACCAGCGGCAGGCGCTCATATTCGAACGTGTTCGGCGTGAGAACGGAAACGGGCTTGGGGAACATGGGGCTACTCGCGACAAGAGCCGCCCTCGCGGGACGAGGACGGCGGAAAAGGCGGAAAAGGTCAGGCGCGGTGATAGACGTCCTCGAGGCGGACGATATCGTCCTCGCCGAGATAGGAGCCCGTCTGCACCTCGATCAATTCGAGATCGATCTTGCCGGGATTGACCAGGCGATGGACCGAACCCATCGGCAGATAGATCGACTCGTTCTCGTGAATCATCGTGACTTCGTTGTCGCGCGTCACTTCCGCCGCGCCCCGCACCACGATCCAGTGCTCGGCGCGATGATAATGCTTCTGCAACGACAGCTTGTGGCCAGGCTTGACCACGATGCGCTTGACCTGATGGCGCTCGCCGCCGTCGATCGACTGGTAATAGCCCCAGGGCCGATAGACCCGGCTATGTTCCTGCGCCTGCTTGAGCTTGCGGCGCTTCAGCTCCTCGACCAGCTGCTTGACCTTGTCGCCATATTGCGCGCCGAGCACCAGAACGGCGTCGTCCGTGGTCACGACGATCACGTCGGAGACGCCGAGCACGGTCGTCAGGCAATCGTCCGAGCGAATATAGACATTGCCGGCGTCCATCACGACCCCATTGCCGCGCACCGCATTGCCATTCTTGTCGCGGTCCGACAATTCCCACACCGCTTGCCAATTGCCGACGTCCGACCAGCCGATGTCGGCCGGAATGACCGCGGCATGGTTGGTGCGCTCCATGACCGCATAATCGATCGAGGTTTTCGGCGCGCGGCCGAAGGCGTCCTTGTCGAGCGCGAGAAAGCCGAGGTCGCGGCCGGCCCTGGCGAAGGCCGCGGCCGCGGCGGCAGCGATTTCCGGCTCGAAGGCCTCCAACTCGCCGCGCATGACGTCGGCGCGGAAGAAGAAATTGCCCGAATTCCACAGATAGCCGTCCGCGATATAGCGTTCGGCGGTCGCAAGATCCGGCTTTTCGACGAAGGCCTCGACCTTGGCGACGCCAGCGTCGGGCAGGACCAGGGCGCCCGGACGAATATAGCCATAGCCCGTCGCCGGATGGGTCGGCTTGATGCCGAGCGTCACGATGAAGCCCTTGTCCGCGGCTTCGCCCGCCTTGCGGCACAGGGCGCGAAAGGCGTCGACATCGCGCACGGCGTGGTCGGCGGCGAAGATCGCGACGACGGCGTCGCCGGCGCGCTGGCTTGCGAATTCGCAGGCGACCGCGACCGCGGCGGCGGAATCGCGTCGCTCCGGCTCGAGCACGATGTCGCCCGAGACGCCGATCTGCTTCATCTGTTCTTGAACAAGGAAGCGATAATCATGATTGGTGACGACCACAGGTTCGTCGAAAATTTCCGGGTCCAGCCGCAGCAATGTTTGCTGGAACGTCGATGTTTCGCCCAGCAGGGCGATGAACTGCTTCGGCATTGTTTCACGCGAGGCCGGCCAGACACGCGTGCCCGCGCCGCCGCACATGATGACCGGAATGATTTTCTTCATGCGACCCCCGAAAAAACTGTTCTGTCATATCGCCGATCGGCGAGAGCTGAACTGAACATTAGCCAAGGCGGCGCACGGACGGAACCGGCCACACCAATATTTAACTAACGAAAGGCAACCAGCACGGCGCCGCCCGCGATCAGCGCGACCCCGAGCCAATTGACCGCCGACAGCCTCTCGCCAAGAAAAGCCGCGCCGAACAGGGCGACCAGCACGACGCTGAGCTTGTCGATGGGCGCCACCCGGGCGGCGTCGCCCAGCTTTAGGGCGCGAAAATAACACAGCCATGACGCCCCGGTCGCCGCGCCGGAAAGACCAAGAAAAAGCAGCGTCTTAGGGGGACGACTCGGCGATTGGAGCCGTCCCGTCGCCGCCAGCAGGAGCGTGAGAAGGCAAACGACCACGATGGTGCGCGCCAGCGTCGCAAGGTCGGAATCGACGCCTTCGACGCCGATCTTGGCGAAAACCGCCGTCAGGGCGGCGAAAGCCGCCGAGAGCAGGGCCCAGAAGGCCCAGCCGCCCACAAAAGGCGCCTGATCCACTTTCATTCCCCCTCGCTTTCGGCCAGCAGCCGCGCCTGATGGTCGGCGATGAGCGGATCGAGAATTTCGTCGAGCGCCTCGCCCTCGATCACCTTGTCGATCTTGTAGAGCGTGAGATTGATGCGGTGGTCGCTGACCCGCCCCTGCGGGAAATTATAGGTGCGGATTCGCTCGGACCGGTCGCCTGAGCCGACCTGCTGCTTGCGGTCGGCGGCGCGGGCGTCGTCCAGCTTCTGGCGCTCCATGTCGAACAGGCGCGAGCGCAGGATATCCATGGCCTTGGCCTTGTTGCGATGCTGCGAGCGCTCCTCCTGCATCATCACCACAATGCCGGAGGGAATATGCGTGACGCGAATCGCCGATTCCGTCTTGTTGACATGCTGGCCGCCGGCGCCGCCCGCGCGCATCGTTTCGATGCGCAGATCGGCGTCGTTAATCGCGAGATCGACCTCCTCAGCCTCCGGCAGCACGGCCACGGTCGCGGCGGAGGTGTGAATGCGGCCCTGCGTTTCCGTCGCCGGCACGCGCTGTACGCGATGGGTTCCGCTTTCGAACTTGAGCCGGGCGAAAACGCCCTTGCCACGCACCTGCGCGATAATTTCCTTGAAGCCGCCCGCCGTTCCCTCGCTGGCCGAAATCAGCTCCATGTTCCAGCCGCGCCGCTCGGCGTAACGCTGGTACATGCGAAACAGGTCGCCCGCGAACAGGGCGGCCTCGTCGCCGCCAGTGCCGGCGCGGATTTCGAGAATCGCGCCTTTTTCGTCTGCGGAATCGCGCGGCAGCAGGGCGAGGCGCAGTTGATGCTCGGCTTCCGTCAGGCGGCTTTTCAGTTCCGGCAGCTCGTCCTGAGCCAGGGCGCACATTTCGGCATCGGTCTGGGGGTCGGCCGCCATTTTCTCCAGATCGGCAGCTTCGCGTTCCAGAGCCCGAAAGGCGACGATCGCCTGCGCGACCGGCTCCAGTTCGGCCAGTTCGCGCGAAAGCGCGGAGAAGGACGAGGAATCGACCCCTTCCGACAGGCGATGGCCGATTTCTTCGTGACGGCGCAGGATGAGATCGAGTTTTTCGGCGGGCAGCATGGCGATGTTCCGGCGACGCGGAGGGCGTCACGCAAGTCCGGGAAAGGGAAAGACAGGCAAGCCCGCTAAAGCGGCGCGCCCTGCTTTTCGGCGAAAGCCTGCAGCTCCTGACGAACGCAGACGCAGTCGTCGGGCTTGTCGACCATCGGCATCAGGAATTCGCGCGTCGCGCGCAGGTCGACCGCCCGCAGCGCCGCCTTCACCGGACCAATCGCCGAGGGCGTCATGGACAGGCCGCGATAGCCGATGGCGGCGAGAGCGATCGCCTCCAGCGGCTTGCCGCCCATTTCGCCGCAGAGATTGACCGGCCTGCCATGCCGGTCGCCGGCGTCGACAATGGATTTCAACGCGCGGAGATTGGCCGGCGACAAGGTGTCATAGCGCACCGAAACGCGCTTGTTGTCGCGGTCGGCGGCGAAAAGATATTGGGTGAGATCGTTGGAGCCGACGGAAAGGAAATCCGCCAGGGCGCAGATTTCGTCGAGCTGCCAAAGCAGCGACGGCACCTCCACCATCACGCCGAGCTTCAACTCCGTCGGCAATTGATAGCCATGGCGGCGCAGGAACTCGAATTCCCGCCAGGCGATGGCCTTGGCCTGCGACAATTCGGCCGTCGTCGCCACCATGGGAAACATGATGCGCATTTCCTGGCCGGCGCCGGCGCGCAGGATGGCGCGCAACTGAATCCGCAACAGCCCCGGCCGATCGAGCCCAATGCGGATCGCCCGCCACCCAAGCGCAGGATTCTCCTCCTCCATCTTGGCCATATAGGGCAGAACCTTGTCCGAGCCGATGTCGAGGGTTCGGAAGGTGACCGGACGCCCGTCCGCCGCCTCGATGACCTTGCGATAGAGGGTATATTGCTCGGAGAGGCGCGGGAAACTCGGCGCCACCATGAATTGCAGTTCGGTGCGGAACAGGCCGATCGATTTCGCGCCGACCTCGGTGGCGTGCTGGCAATCGATCAGCAGTCCGGCGTTCATGTGAAGGCCGATCTCGACGCCGTCGCGGGTGATCGCCGGAACGTCGCGCAGCTTGTGATATTGCTCCTGGCGCCGGGCGCGCAGCCGCGCCTTCTCGCCATAGGCCGCCTCGACGTCCGACGGCGGACGCAGCTGTACTTCGCCTGAGCCGCCGTCCACGATGATGGCGTCGCCGGTTTCTACCAGATCGGTCACATTCGGAACTTCGCCGATCGCCGGCACTCCGAGCGCGCGGGCGATGATGGCGACATGGCTGGTCGGGCTGCCGTCTTCCAGAATGAGGCCGCGCAGATTGGCGCGGTCATATTCGAGCAGGGCCGCCGGCCCCATGTTGCGCGCCACCAGAATGGCGTTGGGCGGCAGGACGCCGCCATGCGCCGGGCCCGCGCCCGTCAACTGGCGCAGCAGGCGATTGGCGAGATCGTCGAGATCGTGAAGGCGCTCGCGCAGATAGGGGTCGGTCTGCCGCTGCAGCTTGGCGCGGGCGTCGTTCTGAACGCGCTCGACCGCCGCCTCGGCGGTGAGGCCCGACTCCAGCGCTTCGCGCAGGCGGCGCAGCCAGCCCCGGTCATTGGCGAACATGCGCACGGTTTCGAGCACGTCGCGATGTTCGCCCATGCCATAACGGTCGCCGCGCGCGACAAGCTGGTCGATCTGCTCGCGCATGGCCTGGATCGCCGCATCCAGCCGACGCATTTCCGCCTGCGGATCCTCTGCGACCAGTTGCTTGACCACGATGCGGGGCTCATGCAGCACGGCATGGCCGAGGCCGACGCCTTCGCTGAGCGGCGCGCCCTTGAGCGCCATGGGCTTTTGCAGGCTGAAGCTCTGGCCCGGCTGGGCGAGCGACTGCAATTCGCCGGAGGCGATCATCTCGGCCAGCAGCATGGCCGTCGTCTGCAGCGCCTCGACCTCTTCCTCGGAATAGGTGCGGCGGGCGCGGTTCTGCACGACGAGAACGCCAAGCGTGTTGCCGCCGCGCAGGATCGGCACGCCGAGGAACGATTGATAGATTTCCTCGCCCGTTTCGGGGCGATAGGAGAAGGCCGGATGGGCCTGGGCGTCGGCGAGCGCCAGCGACTCCGCTTTTTCCGCGATCAGGCCGACGAGACCCTCGCCCGTGGTCATGGTGGTGAGATGGACCGCCTCGCGGTTCAAGCCCTCGGTGGCGTAAAGTTCGAGCTTGCCATCCGAGCGCGCCACATAGACCGAACAGACTTCGGCGACCATGTTGGCGGCGATGTGAATGACGATCCGGTCGAGACGCGCCTGCGCATTCACCGGCTCCGCCATGACCTCGCGAAGCCGGCGCAGAAGCAGACGGGGTCCGCCCAGAGCGCCGCGCATATTTTTTCCCTATTTAGGACGGCGCGAGTCGCGCCATCCACGATTGATCTGGCGATTCGCCCGCCGGAAGTTTCTTACATCCCCGATGGGATGCAAGGGCTGGACCGCAGGCGCGGCCGTTCATGGCCTATGACGGCGCTTCGTCGCGACATTGTGTCGTCGCGAACAAATTTCCGTCAAGCGCAGCGGAAATTTCCTGTCTTAGGCCTTATCCAGCCCGTACAGCGAATGCAAGGTGCGCACAGCCAGTTCCGTATAGGCCGCATCGATCAGAACGGAGAATTTGATCTCCGACGTGGTGATCGCGCGAATATTGACGCCCTTTTCCGCGAGGGCGCGGAAGGCGGCGGCCGCGACGCCGGAATGGCTGCGCATTCCCACGCCAATTGCCGAAACTTTCACCACATCGGTCGAGGCCTGCAACGTCGAGAAGCCGATCTCGGCTTTGGCGCCTTCCAGGATCGCGCGGGCGCGCTCGAATTCGGCGGCGGGAACCGTGAAGGTGATGTCGGTGGTCTTGGCGTCGTCGGAGACGACCTGGATGATCATGTCGACATTGACATTGGCTTCGGCGAGGGGCTGGAAGATCGCCGCCGCGACGCCGGGCTTGTCGGCCACCTTGCGCAAGGTGAGCTGCGCCTCGTCCTTGGAAAAGGCGATTCCGGTCACGACCTGCTGTTCCACAATATCCTCCTCGTCGCAAATCAGCGTGCCAGGCTGCGGATTGGCGGGATCGTCGAACGAAGACCGCACGAAGGTCTTGACGCCATGGATCATGGCCATTTCAACCGAGCGCACCTGTAGCACCTTGGCCCCGAGCGAGGCCATTTCCAGCATTTCCTCAAAGGCGATCCGGTCAAGCCGGCGCGCTTTGGGCACAACGCGCGGATCGGTGGTATAGACGCCGTCCACATCGGTATAAATATCGCAGCGATCCGCCTTGATCGCCGCCGCGATGGCCACGGCGCTGGTGTCGGAGCCGCCGCGCCCGAGCGTGGTGAGCCGCCCCGTCGCCGGGTCGATCCCCTGGAAACCGGCGATCACCGCGACTTCCTTGCGGGAAAACGCTTCTCCCAGATTCGCGCCATCAATGCGGGCAATTCGCGCAGCGCCATGGGCGCCATCCGTCTCGATCGGAATTTGCCAGCCCTGCCAGGAACGCGCCGGAATGCCCATTTCCTGCAACACGATGGCCAGCAGTCCGGAGGTCACCTGTTCGCCGGAGGCGACGACGGCGTCATATTCGCACGGATCGTAATGCTTGTCCGCGTCGTTGACCCAGCCGACCAGCTCATTGGTCTTGCCCGACATCGCCGAAACGACCACCGCGACCTCAAATCCCGCTTCGACTTCGCGCCTGACGTGACGCGCCACATTGCGAATGCGTTCGATATTGGCGACCGACGTGCCGCCGAATTTCATGACCAGACGCGCCATAATGTCCTAAAGTCGCTCAGTGAAGTGATCGCTCGTCTTCCGCGGCGCCAGACCTCGGGGAGGGGCCCAGGGCGCCATCGTCCCGGGGGCTTTTCTTTCGCTTCCGCTCGTGAGAAAGACCAGGAACCGCGCCCCGCGCGCGAGGCGGCTATACATGACGGGACGAACGGATTGTGTCAACGTGTCACGAGAGAGTTTGGAGCGCGGCATGACGGAATTTCGCAGCGCCGAGGCCGGCAGCGTCAATGCCGAGGAACTGGCGCGTTTCGCCAAGCTCGGCGACGCCTGGTGGGACCTTGAAGGGCCGCAACGGGCGCTCCACAAGCTCAACCCGATTCGCATCTCTTACCTGCGCAATCTCTTCTGCAGCCATTTTCCTGACGGCCAGAGCCCGCGCGACCGCAAGGCCGAACAACCACTGCGAGGACTGCGAATTGTCGATCTCGGCTGCGGTGGCGGCCTGCTGTCGGAACCCCTTTCCGCTCTTGGCGCCAAGGTGACGGGCGTCGATCCAGCCGAGGAGAATATCGCCGCCGCGCGCCGCCACGCCGTGATCGCCGGGCAGGACGTCGACTACCGCGCAACCACGGTCGAGGCGCTGGCGGAAACGGGCGAGACCTTCGACATCGTGCTGGCGATGGAAGTCCTCGAACATGTCGCTGACGTGAAGGGTTTTCTGACGGCGGCCGCCGCTCTGGTTCGTCCGGGCGGACTCTTCGTCGGCGCCACCTTGAATCGCACCTTGAAAAGCTATGCGCTGGCGATCGTCGGCGCCGAATATGTCCTGCGTTGGGTCGAGCCCGGCACCCATGACTGGACCAAATTTCTCCGCCCCGCCGAGATGCTGGCGCCGCTCAAATCGGTGGGACTGACGGAAATCGACCGCGCCGGAATTGTCTATCATCCGCTCGGCGACGAATGGCGGCTCTCCGGCGATCTCGACGTGAATTACATGATCGCGATGGCGCGCGACGCATGAGGCCGCCAAAAAGAAAAGCGGCCCTGATTGGGCCGCTTGAGCGCAGACGTGCTGGAGGCGTCAGGCCGCGACGGCGGCTTTCAGCTCGTTCAGCTGGTCGAGCTTGTCCGCCGCGAGCTTCTGGGCTTCGTCGGACGTCGCGTCGGCCAGATCTTCCTCGGCGTTCTTGATTTCCTGAGCCAGCCGCGCCGAATCGAACTGCTCCAAAGGAGTCGCCTGTTCGGCGAGAAGGGTCAGTCCGCCCGCCGCGACATCGGCAAAACCGCCGCGCACGAAGAGCTTGCTTTTCTTGTTGGGCGCTTCGTCGATCTCGACAATGCCCGCCTTGAGGACAGTCATGACCGGCGCATGGTCCTTCATGACCGTGAACTGGCCTTCGACGCCGGGCACGACCACGGCTTCGACTTCGCCCGAAAACAGCAGTTTTTCCGGCGAGACGAGCTCGAAGTGAAATGTCGCCATAAAACTCTCCAAACCTGGGCTTGCGCCGCCCGCCCGGACGACGGGCCGTCAGGGCGCCGGCGGCGCTGACGCCGCCGGACGATTTCGATGATCAGGCCGCCTGGGCCGCCAGCTTCTGAGCCTTCTCGATGGCTTCGTCGATCGAGCCGACCATGTAGAAGGCCGCTTCCGGCAGATGGTCGTACTGACCTTCGACCAGACCCTTGAAGCCCTTGATGGTGTCGGCCAGCGACACCAGCTTGCCGGGGGAGCCCGTGAAGACTTCCGCAACATGGAACGGCTGGGACAGGAAGCGCTCGATCTTGCGAGCGCGGGCAACGGTCAGCTTGTCTTCTTCCGACAGTTCGTCCATGCCGAGAATGGCGATGATGTCCTGCAGAGACTTGTAGCGCTGCAGCGTGGACTGCACCTTGCGGGCGATGTCGTAATGCTCTTCGCCGACAACGAGCGGCGACAGCATGCGCGAGGTGGAGTCGAGCGGATCGACCGCCGGATAGATGCCCTTTTCCGCGATGGAGCGCGACAACACGGTCGTGGCGTCCAGATGCGCGAATGAGGTGGCCGGCGCCGGGTCGGTCAAGTCGTCGGCCGGGACGTAAATCGCCTGAACCGACGTGATCGAACCCTTGTTGGTGGTGGTAATGCGTTCCTGCAGCATGCCCATGTCGGTGGCAAGCGTCGGCTGATAGCCCACCGCCGAGGGAATGCGGCCGAGAAGCGCCGACACTTCCGAACCCGCCTGCGTGAAGCGGAAGATGTTGTCGACGAAGAACAACACGTCCTGGCCCTCGTCGCGGAAATGCTCGGCGACAGTCAGGCCGGTCAGCGCGACGCGGGCGCGGGCGCCCGGAGGCTCGTTCATCTGGCCATAGACCAGCGCGCATTTCGAGCCGACGGTCGAGCCGTCGTTTTCCTTCGGGTCCTTGTTGACGCCGCCTTCGATCATTTCATGATAAAGGTCGTTGCCTTCGCGGGTGCGTTCGCCGACGCCGGCGAACACCGAATAGCCGCCGTGGGCCTTGGCGATATTGTTGATCAGCTCCATGATCAGCACGGTCTTGCCGACGCCCGCGCCGCCGAACAGGCCGATCTTGCCGCCCTTCGCGTAAGGAGCCAGGAGGTCGACCACCTTGATGCCGGTTTCGAGGATTTGGGCTTCCGTCGCCTGATCGGCGTAGGAGGGCGCCGGCTGGTGAATGGCGCGCATGCCGTCGTTCGGAACCGGACCGGCTTCGTCCACCGGCTCGCCGATGACGTTGATGATGCGGCCGAGCGTGCCCAAGCCCACGGGAACCATGATCGGCGCGCCAGTGTCGCGGACCGGCTGGCCGCGAACGAGGCCTTCGGAAACGTCCATGGCGATGCAGCGCACGGAATTTTCACCGAGATGCTGGGCCACTTCGAGAACGAGGCGATTGCCGTTGTTCGAGGTTTCCAGCGCGTTCAGGATTTCGGGCAGGTGACCGTCGAACTTGACGTCGACAACCGCGCCGATGACCTGCGTGACGTGGCCCGTAGGCAAAGAGGCTTCAGCCATTTTTCGTCCTCACATTACTTAATGACGGTCAGAGCGCTTCGGCGCCCGAGATGATTTCGATCAGTTCCTTGGTGATCATAGCCTGACGCGAACGGTTATAGATCGTCGTCTGCTTCTTGATCATTTCGCCGGCGTTGCGCGTGGCGTTATCCATGGCGCTCATGCGCGCGCCCTGTTCCGAGGCGGCGTTTTCCAGCAAGCCGCGGAAAACCTGCACGGAAATATTGCGCGGCAACAGGGTCGCCAGAATTTCGTCCTGGCCGGGCTCATATTCATAAGCGGCCGTGGAGGCTTCGCCGCCAGCCGGAACCTCGGCCGGAATCAACTGCTGAGCCGTCGGGATCTGCAGAATGACGGAGCGGAACTTCGAATAGAACAGCGTGGCGACGTCGAACTCGCCCCGGTCGAACATGGCGATGATCTTCTTGCCGATCGGATCGGCGTTTTCAAAGCCGATCTGGCGCAGCGAGCGCAGGTCGATCAGATCAACGATCTGCTTCTCGAACTGGCGGCGCAACTGATCATAACCCTTCTTGCCGATGCAGAGGATCTTGACCGTCTTGCCTTCGGACTGGAGGGCGAGGATCCGTTCACGCGCCAGGCGCACGATCGAGGAATTGAAACCGCCGCACAACCCGCGCTCGGCCGTGGCGACGACGAGGAGATGAACCTCGCTCTTGCCGTTGCCCGTCATCAAAGCGGGGCCGTCGCCGGAAACGCCGGAGGCGAGATTGGCCAGAACCGCGTCCATGCGCTCGGCATAGGGGCGCGCGGCCTCGGCCGCCTGCTGGGCGCGACGCAGCTTCGCCGCCGCGACCATCTGCATGGCCTTGGTGATTTTCTGCGTCGCCTTCACGGAGGCGATGCGATTGCGAAGATCCTTCAACGAGGGCATGTTTTGTCCGCTCGACTTCCGCCCCTTTCGCCATCTTTGGCGTCAGGAACGTTCCAGGAGGCGAGCCCGCAGTCTGGGACGGCGGGCTCGATGCGAAATCAGGCGAAAGACTTGGTATAGCTTTCGATGATCGACTTCAGCTTCGCGGCCGAATCGTCGGAGAGATCCTTCGAGGAGCGGATCGCCTCCAGCAGATCGCCGTGGCTGGTGCGCAGCAGGGCGAGAAGACCGTCTTCATAGGCCTTGATGCGGTTGACCGGCAGCGCGTCGAGATAGCCATTGACGCCGGCGTAGATCACCGAAACCTGCTCTTCCATCTTCAGCGGCGAGAACTGCGCCTGCTTCAGCAGTTCGGTCAGGCGCGAACCACGGTTCAGCAGGCGCTGGGTGGTGGCGTCGAGATCGGAGCCGAACTGGGCGAAGGCCGCCATTTCGCGATACTGGGCCAGCTCGCCCTTGATCTTGCCCGCGACCTTCTTCATCGCCTTGGTCTGCGCCGAGGAGCCGACGCGCGACACCGAGAGGCCGACGTTCACGGCCGGGCGGACGCCCTGATAGAACAGGTCGGTTTCAAGGAAGATCTGGCCGTCGGTGATCGAGATCACGTTGGTCGGAATATAGGCCGACACGTCATTGGCCTGCGTTTCGATCACCGGCAGCGCGGTCATCGAGCCGGCGCCATTGGCGTCGTTGAGCTTGGCGGCGCGCTCGAGCAGGCGGCTGTGGAGGTAGAACACGTCGCCGGGATAGGCTTCGCGGCCCGGCGGGCGGCGCAGCAGCAGCGACATCTGACGATAGGCGACGGCCTGCTTGGTGAGATCGTCATAGACGATCAGGGCGTGCATGCCGTTGTCGCGGAAGAACTCGCCCATGGCGGCGCCGGCGAAGGGGGCCAGGAACTGCATCGGGGCCGGATCGGAGGCGGTGGCGGCGACCACGATGGAATATTCCAGCGCGCCCTGCTCTTCGAGAACCTTCACGAACTGGGCGACGGTAGAGCGCTTCTGGCCGACCGCGACATAGACGCAGTACAGCTTGGCGCTCTCGTTGGAGCCCTGGTTGATCGACTTCTGGTTCAGGATGGCGTCGAGCGCGACGGCGGTCTTGCCGGTCTGGCGGTCGCCGATGATCAGTTCGCGCTGGCCGCGGCCGATCGGGATCAGGGCGTCGATGGCCTTGAGGCCGGTCGCCATCGGCTCATGGACCGACTTGCGCGGAATGATGCCGGGGGCCTTGACGTCGACGCGCGAGCGCTTGACGGCGTTGATCGGACCCTTGCCGTCGATCGGATTGCCGAGGGCGTCGACGACGCGGCCCAGCAGGCCGTAGCCGACGGGAACGTCGACGATCGAGCCGGTGCGCTTGACCGTCTGGCCTTCCTTGATGTCGCGGTCGGAACCGAAAATCACGACGCCGACATTGTCGGCTTCGAGGTTCAGCGCCATGCCCTGAATGCCGTTTTCGAACGACACCAGCTCGCCGGCCTGGACGTTGTCGAGACCATAGACGCGGGCGATGCCGTCGCCGACGGACAGGACCTGGCCGACTTCCGTGATTTGGGCTTCATTACCGAAATTCGCGATTTCGCTTTTCAGAATCGCGGAAATTTCTGCGGCGCGGATATCCATCAGCCGACCTCTTTCATACGTGTGCGGAGCGAGTTGAGCTTGGTTTTGAGCGAGGCGTCGACCATGCGCGAGCCAAGCTTGACGACGATGCCGCCAATGATCGAAGGATCGACATTGACGTTGACCTTGACGGTCTTGCCGCCCGAAACCTGACGCAGCGCCTCTTCAAGCGCGGCGGAATGATCGGACGAAAGCGGCGCGGCGACGGTGACGTCGGCGCGGGTGACGCCCTTCGCCTTGTCGTTCAGCGCGAGAAAGGCGCGAATCATGTCGGGGAGAACGAAGAGGCGGCGCTTGGAGGCCACCAGCTTGATGAAATTGGCGGTGACGCCGCCGAACCCATATTGGTTCAGAAGGGCGGTGACGGCCTTGAGCTGCTCTTCGGCGGAAAAGACCGGGCTGGCGACCAGGCGCTTCAGGTCCGCGCTCTGGGCGATCATGTCGCCGAAATTGCGCAGGGCGTCGGCGACAGCGTCGGCGACATTTTGTTCCTGCGCGAGACTGAACAGGGCCAGGGCATAGCGTTCCGCGACGCCGGACGTCGGATTATTGGAGTCGTCGACTTCAGCCACGCGGAAAAGCTCCCTTTGGATCGGACGACCATCCGCCCTCGAACGGTCCGGCGCGACGCGCCGCATCATCTCCAAGGGCTGAACTGGCTGGAAACGGAGAGTGGCGAAAGCCTGTCTCCCCGAAAGGCGCGGCTGACGTAACATAGGGCGCCAGTCGGCGCAACCCTGACAGACGCGGCGAAAGTAAGGCTTTGGGATAATTTACAAATGGATTCGCTAAAAACTCTCTTAGAGAAAACTCTGCGGATCGACGTCCACCGCGACCCGCACGCCACCTTTCGGCCTTGGCGCCGCAGCGAGCATCCGCCGCAAAAAACCCTGCAAATCCGCGCGACGCGGCGATTTGACGAGCAGCCGGAAGCGGCTCCTTCCACGCAGCACCGCGAGCGGAGCCTCGGCGGGGCCGAGCAAGATGATATCCGAATCCGGCGATGCGTTTTCGCTGCGCGTCAGAGCCGCCGCGCGGGCCAATTCGCGCGCATGCGCCTCCGTCGCCGCACGATCCGGCCCTGAGACGACGAGCGCCGCGAGCCGGCCGAACGGCGGCAGCCCAGCCTCGCGCCGCGCCTGGGTCTCCTCGCGATAGAAGCGTTCGAAATCGCCGGAAATGAGCGCCCGCAGGACGGGATGTTCCTTTTGCCATGTTTGCAGATAGGCGCGTCCCGGCTGCTCGCCGCGTCCTGCGCGGCCCGCGACCTGGCTGAGCAGTTGGAAGGTCCGCTCCGCGGCGCGCGGATCGCCATTGGCGAGGCCGATATCGGCGTCGACCACGCCAACCAGCGTCAGATGCGGGAAATTATGGCCCTTGGCGACAAGCTGGGTGCCTATGACGAGATCGAATTCTCGATTTTCCACCGCCTGCAATTCGCCACGCAGCCGCTCGATCCCGCCCGGCATGTCGGATGACAGCACGAGCCGCCGCGCATCCGGGAACAGCTCGGCGGCCTCTTCGGCGACGCGCTCGACACCCGGGCCGCAGGCGGTGAGCGAATCCGGCGATTCGCATTGCGGACAGATGTCCGGCCTGCGCTCGACATGGCCGCAATGATGGCAGGCCAGCGCGCGGCGATAGCGGTGCTCGACCAGCCAGGCCGAGCAATTGGGACATTGGAACTTGTGGCCGCAGGTCCGGCACAAGGTGAGCGGCGCATAGCCGCGCCGGTTGAGGAACAGCAGAGCCTGTTCCTTGCGCGAAAAGCACTCGCGCATCGCATCGGCGAGCCGGGGCGCGATCCATTTGCCGCGTGGAGGAGCTTCCCGTCGCAGGTCGATCGCCTCCATCTCGGGCAGCTGGCGACCGGCGAAACGGCTGTCCAGCCGCAGCCAGCCATAGCGTCCCTGGCGGGCGTTCTCGCGCGTTTCGATCGAAGGGGTCGCGGAAGCCAGCACGATGGCTGCGGAATCCTGCCGCGCCCGCACCACCGCCATGTCTCGGGCGTGATAGGCGACGCCGTCCTCCTGCTTGTAGGCGGCCTCGTGCTCCTCATCGACCACGATCGTCCGCAGGCCCGCGAAGGGCAGGAACAGCGCCGAGCGGGCGCCCGCCACCACCCGGACCTCGCCCTCGGCGACGCCGCGCCAGACCCGCGCCCGGCGACGCGGCGAAACGCCGGAATGCCATTCCGCCGGCCGCTCGCCGAACCGCTTGGCGAAACGTTCGAGAAACTGCCCCGTCAGCGCGATTTCCGGCATCAGGATCAAAGCCTGTCCGCCGGCGCGCAGCGCCTCGGCCACGGCCTCGAAATAGACTTCCGTCTTGCCGGAGCCGGTAACGCCTTCGAGCAGGACCGGCTTGAAATGGCCGGCGCCGACAGCCTCCCGCAGCGCCTGCGCGGCCTCGTCCTGCGCGGCGGAAAGGTCCGGCGCGCAGAAATCGGGATCGGGCCGCGCGCCCGGCGTTTCGGGCGGAAGCGCGACCGCCTCCAGCGCGCCGTCATCGATCAGCGCGTCGACGACGCCGGACGACACCCCCGCAAGCCGCGCCAGCTCGGCCTTGGTCGCCGTGAGATCGCCGATCAGGGCGGAAAGCACGCGCAGGCGCGCGGGCGTCGGCCGTTTCGGCGTGGCGCCGGTCGCGCGGACGCCAATGCGGGTCGGCTCGTCCTCGGCGTCTTCCGCCGCGCGGGTCGCCATGCGCAGCACCATGCCGCGCGGGGCCAGCGTCCAGGCTGCGACCCAATCGAGGAAGGCGCGCAGTTTTTGCGGCAGCGGCGGCAGGTCGAGCCGGGCCGAAACGAGCTTGAGATTTTCGCGCGCGTCGCGGCGCAAGGCCCAGACAACGCCGAAGGCTTCGCGCGCACCCAGCGAGACCTTGACGAAATCGCCTTCCGCCAAGGCCATCCCGTCCGGGATGCTGTAGGAATAGGGATGGTCCACCGCGACCGGGACCAGCACGTCGGCGACGTCGCCCCGGTTTTCCGCGCCGCTTTCAATCATGCCACCGACCCGTTTGGCGGCCCGCTTCGCAACGCCCCCGCCCCCGACCGATTCCGGTGCGACGGAGGCGGCGGCGTCAGGCCAGCACGCCGTGGCAGTGCTTGTATTTCTTGCCAGATCCGCAGGGGCAGGCCTCGTTGCGGCCGATGCGGCCCCAGGTCTCGGGATTGTTCGGATCGCGCTCCGGGGCGGGCTCGGCGGCGCCCAGGGCGCGCGGCGAAAAATCGCCGGCCTCGATGCGGGCGTTGATCTGGGCCAGCGCCAGCTCGTCCTCGCCGGTCGACGGGTCGAGATGCATCGCCTGCATCGGCGGCAATTGCGGTTCGGCGGGACGCTGGTGGGCGACCTCTATCCGCATCAGCTGCGCCGTGACTATTTCGCGCAAGCGGGTGATCAGCGCGTCGAACAGCTCGAACGCCTCGGATTTATATTCGTTGAGCGGATCGCGCTGGGCGAGGCCGCGCCAGCCGATGACCTGGCGGAGATGATCCAGCACAACGAGATGCTCGCGCCAGAGATGATCGAGCGTCTGCAACAGCACCTGCTTTTCGATATAGCGGGTGAGGTCGAGCGAATTCATCTGCTCGCGCGCCGCATAGGCCTCGTCGGCGGCCTTTTCCAGCCGATCGCGCAATTCCTCGTCGGCGATGCCTTCTTCCTTGGCCCAGTCGGCCAGCGGCGGCTCGATATTGAGCTGGGCCTTGGCCGCCTCCGTGAGGCCGGCGATGTCCCAGGCCTCGGGATAGGCGTCATGCGGCACATGGGCCGCCACAAGATCCTCCACCACGCCGTGGCGCATTTCGCCGATGACGTCCTCGAGCGACTCCTGCGCCATCATTTCGCGGCGCTGCTCGAACACCACCTTGCGCTGGTCGTTCATGACATTGTCGAATTTCAACACGTTCTTGCGCATGTCGAAATTGCGCGCCTCGACCTTCTGCTGGGCCTTTTCCAACGCCTTGTTGATCCAGGGATGGATGATGGCCTCGCCTTCCTGCAGCCCGAGCTTGACCAGCATGGCGTCCATGCGGTCGGAGCCGAAGATGCGCATCAGATCGTCCTGAAGCGACAGGAAGAATTTCGACTGGCCGGGATCGCCCTGGCGGCCCGAACGGCCGCGCAGCTGGTTGTCGATGCGGCGGCTCTCATGGCGTTCGGTGCCGATGATATAGAGGCCGCCGCCGGCCAGCGCCTTTTCCTTGAATTCCGCGACTTCCTCCCGGATCGCCTTTTCCCGCGCCTCACGCGCTTCGCCTTCCAGCTCCGCGCATTCCTGCTTCAGGCGCATGTCGAGATTGCCGCCGAGCTGGATGTCGGTGCCGCGTCCGGCCATGTTGGTGGCGATGGTGATGGCGCCCGGCACGCCGGCCTCGGCGACAATATAGGCTTCCTGTTCATGGAAGCGGGCGTTGAGCACCGCGAACTGTTTGGAAGGCTTGCCCGAGCGGGCGGCGGCATAGAGCTTGTCCAGCGCGCCGGGCGCGCCGAAATCGATGATCTTGTAGCCCTTGGTCTTCAGATATTCGGCGAGCTGCTCGGACTTCTCGATCGAGGTCGTGCCGACGAGCAAAGGCTGGGCCTTGGCGTTGGCCGCCTCGATTTCCGTGACGATAGCGGCGAGCTTCTCGCCCGAGGTGCGATAGACCTCGTCGTCGGAATCGATGCGCCTGACCGGCTTGTTGGTTGGGATTTCCACCACGTCGAGCTTGTAGATCTCGGCGAATTCCTCCGACTCGGTCGAAGCCGTGCCGGTCATGCCCGCGAGCTTCTTGTAGAGGCGGAAATAATTCTGGAAGGTGATGGAGGCGAGCGTCACGTTCTCGGGCTGGACGGTGACGCCTTCCTTGGCTTCGAGCGCCTGATGCTGGCCCTCGGAATAGCGGCGGCCCGGCATCATGCGGCCGGTGAATTCGTCGATGATGACCACTTCGCCGTTGCGGACGATATAATCCTTGTCGCGCTGAAACAGCTTATGGGCGCGCAGGGCCTGGTTGACGTGGTGAACCAGCGTGACATTGGCGGATTCGTAAAGCGAGCCCTCCGTAAGCAGGCCTGCCTCGCGCAGAAGCTGCTCGACCTTCTCGTTGCCGTCCTCGGTGAGGCTGGCGCTGCGCTGCTTTTCGTCGAGTTCGAAATCGCCCTTGTCGAGACGGGGGATCAGCTTGTCGATCGAGTTGTAGAGATCGGAGCGGTCGTCCGAAGGGCCGGAAATGATGAGCGGCGTCCGCGCCTCGTCGATCAGGATCGAGTCCACCTCGTCGACGATGGCGTAGGAATGGCCGCGCTGAACCATCTGGTTCAGCTCGTATTTCATGTTATCGCGGAGGTAATCGAAGCCGAATTCGTTGTTCGTGCCATAGGTGATGTCGGCGGCATAGGCCTGAGCCCGCTCGGAATCGTCGAGGCCGTGCACGATCACGCCGACGGTCAGGCCCAGGAAATTATAGATCCGGCCCATGTTCTCGGAGTCGCGGCGGGCGAGATAGTCATTGACCGTCACGACATGGACGCCGTTTCCGGCAAGGGCGTTGAGATAGCACGCCAAAGTGGCGACGAGGGTCTTGCCTTCGCCGGTCTTCATTTCCGAAATGGCGCCCTCGTGCAGCACCATGCCGCCGACGAGCTGGACATCAAAATGGCGCTGGCCGATGGCGCGCTTGGCCGCCTCCCGCACCGTAGCGAATGCGGGAACGAGAAGGTCGTCGAGCGACTTGCCGGCGGCGAGCTGGGCGCGGAATTCGTCGGTGCGGCCGCGCAGGGCCTCATCGGAGAGCGCGGCGACCTCAGGCTCCAGCGCGTTGATTTCCGCGACCTTGGGCCGATAGGACTTCAACCTGCGATCATTGGCCGAGCCAAAAATCTTCTTCGCAAGGTTTCCCAACATTCCAACGACCTTTCAGAGCGGCGCCCTTGCGCCGCAATCCGATGGAGGCCGGCGACCGGAAAGGTCCGGGCCGGCGAAACGCGCCGCCCCCGGGAGCGGCGACCGCGCCGCCACAATGTCGGAAGCCATGGCGCAAGAAACAAGGCGCCGCGCCCTGTTCTCGACCACCACGGCAAACGATTGCCCAAAGCGGCGCGAAAGCACAAAAAGCCGGCAATCCGGCGCGCGAGAGATAGAAGCGCGGCGCCGGCTTGTCAACGCGAGCGCGATTTTCAGGCCATTTGGAAAGAGGCTCAGCGCGCCCTTTTCCAGGTCTCGCCGCCGCAAAGGCCGCCGCCCTGCACGCAGCCGCGGACTTTCAGATGGTCCGCATCGGCGCCGGCGGAGATTTCGCCGTCATACATCTTGCCATCGTCGAGATTGAAGATCGGCCCCTTCCAAACATCGCCCTCGCGCCGGAGATTGATGAGGATCTTTTGGCCGACCGAGGACTTTTCGCCCGCCGCTGGCGGCGGGGCGGCGGCAATGACGCCGCAGACGTTCTTGCCGCAAGGCGCGATGCGGATGATCGCCGAACCGTCAGCCACCCGCCACAGCCCGGCTGGAAACGCAGGCGCGGCCAGAACAGGCGACGCGCCAAAGCCCGAGAGCAGAAGAATGGAAAAAAGGGCGGCTTTCTTCATGCGCGGTCACTCCTTGCGAGGCGGCTTGGCAAGTCGGCGGGACGGTCCGACGAGAGTCATTAACGCCTCTTCATCCGGTTGAGAAGCCACGAAAATTTTTTCCGCCGGCGCGAAAGTCCGGCATATCGCGGCGACATCTTCGGACAGGCAATAGTGCGAAAGCCTCGCCGCGCCTTCGGCGCCGATCAGGGCTAGCGCGGCGGTCGCGCTGCGCGGCGAATAATGCAGGACGGCGTCGATTTCGCCCTTTTTGAGCGCCGCGCTAATCTCCGCCGGCCAGGATTCGACCGGACTCGCGTCATAGGTTTCCAGAATCGCGATCCGCCAGCCGGCGGCGCGCAAGCTGTCTTCGAGCAAGGGCTTGCGCTCGCGCCCCGCGAGATAAAGCGCCGATCCGGGCGGCCATTCGGCAATCAACCGCGCGCTGAGCGCCTCGGCGCGCGGCGCGATGATTCGCGCCGTGAAGCCCGCCGCTTCCGCCGCCGCGGCAGTCTTGTCGCCCACGCAGGCCAGCGGCGCGGCGCGCAACGCGGGCGAAGGGCTCAAACCCACGAAAGCCTGCGCGCTGGTGGCGAGAATCAGATCGAACGGCCCCTCCGGCAGCGCGGCGGCGACCGGGACGATCTCCAGCACCGGCGCGCAGACCGGGCCGTGCCCCAGCGCTGAAAGGCGCTTCGCCGTGGGCGCCGTCTGATCCGCCGGCCGGGTCACAAGCACGCGCATGGTTTTTCAGAAGCTCAGCACGTCCGCGGGCGCCGCCGCGAGAATCTTTCGCGCCGCAGACTCGCCCAGAGCCGCGGCCTCGCCGACCGAACCTTCCGCGCGGGCGTCAAAAGCCTCCGAGCCGTCCTTGCGCAGCACGAGTCCGTAAAAGCTCACGCGGCCCCCGGCGACGACGGCGTGTCCGGCGATCGGCGTGCGGCAGGAGCCGTCGAGCACATGAAGGAAAGCCCGTTCGGCGTCGAGCGCATGGCCGGTCTCGGCGTCGCAGATCAGCGCGAGATCCTCTCGAATCCGGGCGTCGTCCGCCCGCGCCGTGATCGCGATCGCGCCTTGGCCACAGGCGGGCGGAAAGAGATCGAGCGGCAGAATGGAGGTCGCCTGCTCGGCGAGGCCGAGCCGTTTCAGGCCAGCCAAAGCCAGCAAGGTCGCGGCGAATTCACCGCTTTCGACCTTGCGCAGGCGGGTCTGGACATTGCCGCGCAGCAGTTCGACCTGAAGGTCAGGGCGCAGGCGGCGAATCATCGCCTGACGGCGCAGCGAGGCCGAGCCGACGCGAGCGCCCCACGGAAGCTCCGTCAAGGTTTTGGCCGAGCCCCCGATAAAGGCGTCGCGCACGTCCTCGCGCGGCAGATAGCCGGCCACGAGGAGCCCCTCCGGCAGCACGGTCGGCAGATCCTTGGCCGAATGGACGGCGATGTCGATGCCGCCTTCGAGCTGGGCCTGGTCGAGCTCCTTGGTGAAGAGGCCCTTGCCGCCGACCTCGCTGAGGGGCCGGTCCTGAATCATATCGCCGCTGGTCTTGATGACGACGATTTCGAAATGTTCTTCCGGCGCGCCATGGGCCAGGGCGAGGCGTCGGCGGGTCTCATAGGCCTGCGCCAGCGCCAGGGGGCTGCCGCGCGTGCCGATTTTCATCCAGGGCGCCAAAATTTAAGCTCCAAGCCGTTTTGATTTGTCCGGGCGGAGGACTATAGGAAAAAGCGCGGCGCGAAGAAAGCGCGGGGCGGATTTTTCGCTCGCGCGGATCGCGGCCCGCAAAAAAGCTCGGGGAGAAAGCCAATGTGGGCGAGCCTGCGCGTGCTGGGAATCGAGAGCACCTGCGACGAAACCGCCGCCGCCGTGGTCGAGGCCGATTCCATAGGACGCGGCAAGATTCTCTCCAACGCCGTCCTGAGCCAGATCGCGGAACACGCCGCCTATGGCGGGGTGGTGCCGGAAATCGCCGCCCGCGCCCATGTCGACGCCCTGGACCGGCTGATTCGCCGCGCGCTCGCCGACGCCGATTGCGGAATCGACGATCTTGACGCCATCGCCGCCGCCGGCGGGCCGGGCCTGATCGGGGGCGTCATGGTCGGCCTGACCACCGGCAAGGCCATTGCGCTTGCTGCGGGAAAACCCTTCGTCGCCGTGAACCATCTCGAAGGTCATGCGCTGACCCCGCGCCTGACCGACAATATCGACTTTCCCTATCTGCTCCTGCTGGTCTCCGGCGGCCACAGCCAGCTCGTCGCGGTGAATGGCGTCGGCGACTACCGGCGGCTCGGCTCGACCGTGGACGACGCGGTCGGAGAGGCCTTCGACAAGGCGGCGAAGATGCTCGGCCTGCCCTATCCCGGCGGCCCGCGCGTCGAACAGGCGGCGCTCGGCGGCGATCCCGCGCGTTTCGCCTTTCCGCGCCCGATGGCGGGGCGGCGCAACCCCGACTTCTCCTTCTCCGGCCTCAAGACCGCCGTGCGGCAGGAGGCCGAGCGCATCGCGCCTTTGACCAACACCGACGTCGCCGACCTGTGCGCGTCGTTCCAGGCCGCCGCCGTGGACGTGCTGGTCGACCGCTGCCGCGCCGCCCTGCGCCTGCTCGCCGACGCCCCGAAGCCGCCGACCGCCCTGGTCGCCGCGGGCGGCGTCGCCGCCAATGGCGCGATCCGCCGCGCGCTGGGACGCCTTTGCGCCGAGGCGGGCCTGAAACTCGCTTTGCCGCCGCCGGGGCTATGTTCGGACAATGGCGCCATGATCGCCTGGGCCGGGCTGGAGCGATTCCGGCTTGGAATGGTCGACGGCATGGATTTCGCCGCGCGCCCGCGCTGGCCGCTCGACGAACGCCCGGACGCCCGCTGGCACGGGAAAGCGTGAGGTTTTTTTGCGCGCGCTCAAATTTTTCCTTCTCGCCGGCGCCTTCCTTCTGGCCATCGAGGCGCCGAAGCCTTTCCTTCAGCCGCAGACGCCCGTCTCCGCTCCGGTGCGCGTCGCCTTCGGCCCGGCGCCGGGCTTCGACACGCTCGACCCCGAGCTGATCGGCCAGGCGCGAAGAAGCATCGACATGGCGGCCTATGTGCTGAGCGACCAGAGGGTGATCGAAGCCCTGTCGGCGGCGGCGAGCCGCGGCGTGAAGATCCGGCTCTATTTCGACGCCGAACAGTTCCGGCGGATCGGCGGCATGAACGACAATGTTCTCGCCCTCACGAATCAGCCCAATGTCAAGGCAAGGATCAAGGCCGAGCAGAACGACCTGATGCATCTGAAAGCCTATACCGTGGACGGGCGCTGGCTTCGCACCGGCTCCACCAATTTCTCCTGGTCCGGCGAGACCCGCCAGGACAATGACATCATCATCATCGACAGCCCCCAGGCCGCCGAGCAATTTGCCCGCGCATTCGAAAAGCTCTGGACGCGGCGCGACAACCGGGACGCGGCGCCATGAGCCAAGCAAAAAAACCCAAGTCCGCGACGCTCGCCGTGCTGGGCGCCGGCGCCTGGGGCACGGCTTTGGCCAATATTGCGGCGATCTCCAACGCCCGGGTCTGGCTCTGGGCGCATGATCCCGCCCATGTCGAGGCGATGAGGGAGACGCGGCGCAACGAGCGCCGGCTGCCCGGCGTCACGCTCGCGCCGGAAGTGGAGCCGACCGCCGACATCGCCTGTGTCGGCGCGGCCGACCATGTGCTGGCGGTGGTCCCGGCGCAGAGCTATCGCGCGACCGCCGAAGCGATGCGCGGCCATTTGCGTCCCGAATCGGCGGTGGTGAATTGCGCCAAGGGCATCGAGCAGCATAGCGGGCTATACATGCGGGAGGTGCTGGCCGAAGTGCTGCCCGGCCAGCCCGCCGCCGCTCTGTCCGGCCCGAGCTTCGCGGTCGATCTCGGACGCGGGCTTCCCACCGCCGTGACCTTGGCCGCCGAGCGCATCGAGCTGGCGGAAGAGCTGTGCGCGCGCCTCGCGGCGCCGCATTTCCGGCTCTATCGGTCGAGCGATCTGGTCGGGGTGGAAATCGGCGGCGCGGCGAAGAATGTGCTGGCCATCGCCTGCGGCGTCACTTTGGGGCGCGGGCTCGGCGCCAGCGCCCATGCCGCCTTGCTCGCGCGCGGCTTCGCCGAACTGATGCGCTTCGCCACCGCGCAAGGCGCGCGGCCGGAGACCATCATGGGGCTTTCGGGACTGGGCGACCTCGCCCTGACCTGCTCGTCGCCGCAATCGCGCAATTACGCGCTTGGCTTCGCCCTCGGGCGCGGCGAAACGCCGCAAACCGCCGGTCACGGCAAATTGACGGAAGGAGCGCTGAGCGCGCGCATCCTGACGGAAAAGGCGCGCAAACTGGGTGTGGAAATGCCGATCGCCGAAGCGGTGGCCGCGATACTTGAAAATCGGATCGAGGTCGGCGCGGCGATCGAAGCCCTGATGAGCCGGCCGTTCAAAGCCGAAGCCTGACGCCCGTCTCACGGCGGGCTGTTGGCCGAAGCCTGACGCCCGTCTCACGACGGGCTGTTGGCCGAAGCCCGACGCCCGTCTTACGACGCGCTATTGGCCGAGGGCTGACTTCCGGCTCTCGCGGGCGAGAACCGGATAGGAGCGACTGCGACGCCGAGCTGACGCGAGGGATGCGTCGATCGCGACGTATCGCGATCGACGCAATCAACGAATCTTGGCGCCGCCTTTCTTACTTCTTCAGCAGGTCCGCCGGGACCTTGCCGCCATTGGCGGCGACAAGGGCGATGACCTTGTCATGCAGCCAGATGTTCATCTTCGCGGAATCATGGGTGTCGCCCTCATATTTCAGCTCGGCGGCAAGATCCTTGCGCGCGGCGAGGCTGGAATCGAGACCGAGGACCTTCAGCAGATCGACGATGGAAACGCGCCAGTCCAGCGTCTCCGGGTTCTTCTCGTTCAGGTCGTCGAGAACCGCGGCAATGTCCACCTTGGCGGCGATATCGGCAGGAACGCTCGCGGGAGCGCCAGCAGCCGGCGCGGCGGCGGCCTCCGCGGCGGGGGCCGCCGGAGCGGCTTCAGCCGGGGTCGTGCCAAAAATTTTTCCGAGAATGGCGCCAAAAAAGCTCATGGGAATCCTCCCAAAAATGGGTCTGTCATGTTCCCGGCGCCTTGGATCAGGGCCGTCAACGGCGTCACGCTAAGCCCATGTTGCGACGTTTACAACACGCTCCCCCGCGCCTCGCGGTTGAACTGACCGAGCGTCTCGTGCAACCATTTGGCGCGAAAGCATTCTCGCCGAAGAAGAATCCCGGAACGCCATCATGCATTTTGTCGCCATTTGCCTGGACAGGCCCGATTCCCTGTCCAAAAGGCTTGAAAACCGCGCCGCCCATCTCGCTTTTCTCGGAGAAAAGCCGGAAGTCGTGAAACTCGCTGGTCCTTTTCTCGATTCGGCGGGCCAGCCCTGCGGTTCGATGCTGATCCTCGATTGCCCGGACGAGGCCGCCGCGCTCGCCTTCCTGGCGCGCGACCCCTATGCCGGAGCCGACCTGTTCGCCTCCGTCGAACTGCGCGCCTACAAGCCCGTCCTGGGAGCCGCTTTGTAATGAGCGCCGGGAAATCCTACTGGCTGGTCAAGAGCGAGCCGGACGCCTGGTCCTGGGACCAGATGGTCGCCTGCGGCGCTGAGGGCACCGGCTGGACCGGCGTGCGCAACCATCTCGCCAAACAGCAGATGATGGCGATGAAGCTCGGCGATCTCGCCTTTTTCTATCATTCCAATGTCGGCAAGGAGATCGTCGGCATTGTCGAAATCATGAAGACCTTCCATCCCGACCCGACCGACGCCAGCGGCAAATTCGGCATGGTCGACGTGCGCGCGGTCCAGCCGCTGAAGCGGCCTGTGACGCTTGAAGAGATCAAGGCCGATCCGCGCTTCGCCGAACTGGCGCTGGTCAAGATGTCGCGTCTCTCGGTCCAGCCGGTTTCGGCGGAAAACTGGCGGGCGATCCGCGCGCTCGGCGGGCTATAGGTCGTCGGCGTCGAGCGCCGCGCCCGGTTGAGGAAGTCCCATGGCGATCGCGGCCAGCCAGCGCCGCAGGAGCTTTTCCCGCTTGGGGCGGACGCCCTCGATCAGCCGCGCGCTCGCGGCGTCGGTCCGCTCCCGGCCAAGGCGCAGGATTTTCTCGCCTTCCGGCGTGAGGACCAGCGGCCGCGCCCTCGACGCCGACGAAACCCCGCCTTCTTCCTCGCGCGCCAGACCGGCGCGGCGCAGATTGGCGACGATCAGCGACACGGTTTGCGGCGTCAGCTTGGCCTTCCGGGCGAGATCGGCGGCGAGCAGGCCCGGGGTCGCGCCGATCAGCAACAGGGCGGAAAGTTGCGGTGGCGTGACGCCGAGATCGGCGAGCAGCCGCTCCTCGGCGAGCCGTTGCGCGCTCGCCGCCTGACGCAGGAGCGCGGCAATGTCGCCATTTTCGCCCGGCAGATCGAGCGAGCGCGCCCGGCGCTTTTGCGCTTCCTGCGCGCCTGCTTCTTCGGGAGGTCGGATCTTCGCCATGATAATCCTCGCGTAATGGCGCTTGCCTTGCATAGGCTGCTGACAGCCGTCTGATATTTATCATCCGAGCGCCGGGGCGCAAGCGCCGGCGGGCGCCTCGATCGCTTATCCCTTCGGCGAAAGAACATCTTGTCAGCCGCGCCAGCGCGCCGCTACACGCCTTTATTGGAATCCGGAAAGCCCAATGGAACATTCCCGCCGCTCGATCGTCGACCAATATGACAGCCTCGTCGCGCAGGGACGCATCGAGCGCGACTCCAAACAGGTCGCGGTGGTGGAGAAGCTCGACGCGCTGAGCGTGACCCTGACCGAAAGCCGGCTGGCCCGCAAATCGAGCGCATTGGGCTGGCTGTTCGGCGCCCGCAAGGTCGAGACGGCGACGCCGCGCGGGCTGTACATCTGGGGATCGGTCGGGCGCGGCAAGACCATGCTGATGGATCTGTTCTTCGATTCAGTCGAGATCGAATTGAAGCGCCGGGTTCATTTCCATGCCTTCATGGCCGACGTCCACAAGCGCATTTTCGCCTGGCGCCAGAAAAAGAAGACCAACGAGGTCAAGGGCGACGATCCGATAGCCCCCATCGCCGACGACCTGATCAAGGAAGCGACGCTGCTCTGCTTCGATGAATTCGCGGTCACGGACATTGCCGACGCCATGATCCTCGGCCGGCTGTTCGAGGCGCTGTGGGCGCGCAAGATTGTCGTCGTCGCGACCTCCAATGTCGATCCGTCCGATCTATACAAGGATGGCCTGAACCGCGCTTTATTCCTGCCCTTCATCGGCATGATCAAGAGCAGGATGGAAGTGATCAAGCTGGATTCGCGAACAGATTTCCGGCTGGAGAAACTCGGCGACGTGGCGGTTTACCATTGCCCGGTCGATGATTCCGCGCGCGCGGCGCTCGACAAGGCCTTTCACGCTTTGGCCGGCGTGGCGCGCGGCGAGCCTGTCAGCCTGCCCCTGCTCGGACGGGAAATCGCGATCCCGCAGGCCTCCAGCCATGTCGCGCGCTTCGATTACGCCGATCTCTGCAAGCGGCCGCTTGGCGCAGCGGACTTTCTCGCCATCGCGGAGAATTACCACGTTCTCGTGGTGGACAACATACCGGCCATCAAGCCGGAGGAGCGCAATGAGGCGAAGCGCTTCATCAACCTGATCGACGCCCTCTATGACCAGAAGGTCAAGTTGATCGCTTCCGCGGACGTCGAACCGGACCTGCTCTATCGCGCCGAACAGGGCCGCGAGGCCTTCGAATTCGCGCGGACCATCTCGCGGCTGACGGAAATGCGCTCGACGGAATATATGGCCCTGCCCCACGGTCGCGGCGATGTGGTGAGCGGAGACATCACGGGCCTGGTCGAGACATGACCGCCCCGGCGCGCTCCGGAGAATTGGCCGCTGACCAGAAGGTCTCCGCCGACCAGAAGATCCTGGAGCTCGCCTGCGACCATTTGCGCCGGTTCGGCCCCCGACGGACCACCATTGTCGGCATAGCCGAAGCCGCCGGCATGTCCCACGCCAATGTCTATCGCTATTTCCCCTCCAAGGAGGCCCTGTTCGAAACGGTCACCTCGCTCTGGCTCAAGCCGCTGGAAGAGGAGTTGCGGATTATCGTCCAGGGCCAGGACCCCGCCTATGACAAGATTGAGCGCGCCCTGACCGCGCTCCAGCACGCCTATCGCGACAAGCGCGACAATGATCCGATCCTGTTTCGCCTGCTGTGCGACGCCATCGAGCAGGGCGGCGGCATCGCCCGCAAGCACCGCAACAAGGTTCAGACCGCCATCCAGGCGATCGTCGAGGAGGGCATTGGGTCCGGCGCCTTTCGCATGCAGGACCGGCGGAGGGCCATGGCCTTGATCTTCGACCTCGCCCACCGCTTCATCCAGCCGGTGTCCATCGCGCTGGACAAGGCGGTTTCCATGGCCGAAATGGAGTTTCGCGCAGGGCGCGTCATTGGAGTGATCCAGCGGAGCCTGACCTACGGGGATCCAGATTTCGATATCTGACATTTTTTGTCATTTGTAACCCCGCGAACTCCGGCCGCTCTCACATTTCGCCGGTAACGCTGTTTTCCTTTACTGCGCTGTTTTATTTCGGCTTTTTGCCTTGACGCCGTTTTCGTCCATCCGAAGCCATCACAATATCGTCAGAGCCTTAGTCTTTCTCACGACTTGAAAGTCCGGGAACTCCGGGGCAAAACCCCGTCCCATATCCGCCGTCCGCGGAAACCCCGCCGCCGCGCCCAATGCGGCGATGGATAAAAGACAGTTCGAAACGAGGACGTACACCCATGGCGCGTAACAAGATTGCACTGATCGGAGCTGGCCAGATCGGCGGCACGCTGGCCCATCTCGCCGGGCTCAAGGAGCTGGGCGACATCGTTCTTTTCGACATCGCGGAAGGCACCCCCCAAGGCAAGGCGCTTGATCTCGCCGAATCCTCCCCGGTCGACGGCTTCGACGCCAACCTCTCCGGCGCCAACAGCTACGAGCAGATCGCCGGCGCCGACGTCATCATCGTGACCGCCGGCGTGCCGCGCAAGCCTGGCATGAGCCGCGACGACCTCCTCGGCATCAACCTCAAGGTGATGGATTCGGTCGGCGCCGGCATCAAGCAATACGCCCCCAACGCCTTCGTCATCTGCATCACCAACCCGCTCGACGCCATGGTCTGGGCGCTGCAAAAAGCCTCCGGCCTGCCGCACAACAAGGTTGTCGGCATGGCCGGCGTGCTCGACTCCGCCCGCTTCCGCTATTTCCTGGCCGAAGCCACCGGCGTGTCGGTCAAGGACATCCACGCCATGACGCTCGGCGGCCACGGCGACGACATGGTCCCGCTGGTCCGTTATTCGACCGTCGGCGGCGTGCCGCTGCCCGAACTGGTGAAAATGGGCTGGCTGTCGCAGGAAAAGCTCGACTCGATCGTCGACCGCACCCGCAAGGGCGGCGGCGAAATCGTCGCTTTGCTCAAGACCGGCTCGGCCTTCTACGCCCCGGCGGCGTCCGCCATCGCCATGGCCGAATCCTATCTCAAGGACCAGAAGCGCGTCCTGCCCGTCGCCGCCTATCTCAACGGCGAATATGGCGTGAAGGACACCTATGTCGGCGTCCCGGCCCTGATCGGGGCCAATGGCGTCGAGAAGATTGTCGAGGTCGAATTCGACGCCGCCGAAAAGGCCATGTTCGACAAGTCGAACGCCTCCGTTCAGGGCCTGATCGAGGCCTGCAAGAAGATCAATCCGGCTCTCGCCTGATTTGACGCCAAGCCAAAGCTTGCGCATTTCCGCTGAAATTTGACGCGGTGGAGGCGCGCAAGCCCCATCCCCATTCATGAGGACTGCAAATGAATATTCATGAGTATCAGGCGAAAGCCGTTCTCAAGGAATTCGGAGTTCCGGTTTCGCGTGGCGTGCCGGTCCTGAAGGTTGAAGAGGCCGAAGCCGCCGCCAAGGAGCTTGGCGGTCCGCTCTGGGTCGTGAAGTCCCAGATTCATGCTGGCGGCCGCGGCAAGGGCAAGTTCAAGGAGGCCGCCGCAGGCGAAAAGGGCGGCGTGCGTCTCGCCAAGTCGATCGACGAGGTCAAGACCTTCGTCAAGGAAATGCTCGGCAATACGCTGGTCACGATCCAGACCGGCCCGGCCGGCAAGCAGGTCAACCGCCTCTATATCGAGGACGGCTCCGACATCGAGAAGGAATTCTACCTCTCGGCGCTGGTCGACCGCGTCACGTCGCGCGTCTCCTTCGTCGTCTCGACCGAAGGCGGCATGGACATCGAGGAAGTCGCCCATTCGACCCCCGAAAAGATCCACACATTCTCGGTCGATCCGGCCACCGGCATCATGCCGCACCATGGCCGCACCGTCGCCAAGGCGCTGAACCTGTCGGGCGATCTCGCCAAGCAGGCGGGCGTGCTGGTCGCAAAGCTGTACAAGGCCTTCGTCGAGAAGGACATGGCCATGCTGGAGATCAATCCCCTGATCGTCTCCAAGCAGGGCGAACTGAAGTGCCTGGACGCGAAGGTGTCCTTCGACTCCAACGCGCTCTACCGCCATCCCGACATGCTCGCCCTGCGCGACGAGACCGAAGAAGACGCCAAGGAAATCGAAGCGTCGAAATATGACCTGTCCTACATCACGCTCGACGGCGCGATCGGCTGCATGGTCAACGGCGCCGGCCTCGCCATGGCGACGATGGACATCATCAAGCTCTATGGCATGGAGCCCGCCAACTTCCTCGACGTCGGCGGCGGCGCCACCAAGGAGAAGGTGACGGCGGCGTTCAAGATCATCACCGCCGACCCGAACGTCAAAGGCATTCTGGTCAACATCTTCGGCGGCATCATGCGCTGCGACGTCATCGCCGAAGGCGTGATCGCCGCGGTCAAGGACGTCGGCCTCGAGGTTCCGCTGGTCGTGCGCCTCGAAGGCACGAACGTCGAACTCGGCAAGAGAATCATCAGCGAATCGGGTCTCAACGTGATTCCGGCGGACGATCTCGACGATGCCGCGCAGAAAATCGTCAAGGCCGTCAAGGAGGCCGAATAATGTCCATCCTGATCGACAGCAACACCAAGATCATCACTCAGGGTTTCACGGGCAAGAACGGCACGTTCCACTCTGAACAGGCCCTGGCCTATTTCGGCACCAAGGTCGTCGGCGGCACCTCGCCCGGCAAGGGCGGCAGCACGCATATCGGCCTGCCGGTATTCGACACCGTCGCCGAAGCCCGCGACGCCACCGGCGCCAACGCCTCGGTGATCTATGTTCCGCCGCCGGGCGCGGCCGACGCGATCTGCGAAGCCATCGACGCCGAAATCCCCCTGATCGTCGCCATCACGGAAGGCATTCCCGTCGAGGACATGATCAAGGTGAAGCGTTCGCTCTCCGGCTCCAAGTCGCGCCTGATCGGCCCGAACTGCCCGGGCGTGATGACCGCCGGCGAGTGCAAGATCGGCATCATGCCGGGCAACATCTTCCGCCAGGGCAATGTCGGCATCGTCTCGCGCTCCGGCACGCTGACCTATGAAGCCGTATTCCAGACCTCGCAGGTTGGCCTTGGCCAGACCACCGCGGTCGGCATCGGCGGCGACCCGGTCAAGGGCACGGAATTCATCGACATGCTCGAACTGTTCCTGGCCGACGACAAGACCCACTCGATCATCATGATCGGCGAAATCGGCGGCTCGGCGGAAGAAGACGCCGCGCAGTTCATCGCCGACGAGGCCAAGCGCGGCCGCAAGAAGCCGATGGTCGGCTTCATCGCGGGCCGCACCGCCCCTCCCGGCCGCCGCATGGGCCATGCCGGCGCGATCATCTCGGGCGGCAAGGGCGGCGCCGAGGACAAGATCGCGGCGATGGAGGCGGCGGGCATCCGCGTTTCGCCTTCGCCGGCGCGTCTCGGCTCGACCCTGATCGAAGTCCTGAAGGGCAATTGATCCGTCGCGCGGCGGCTCCAAGCCTCCCGCGCGCCAAAAATGATCCGATCCGGCGTCCTCGCCGGGTCGGATGAGAATGGAAGAGCCCGCCGCAAGGAAAGCGGGCGACAACGGCGCCGCAACGGCGTCAATGTGGGTGGAAAGCCGCCCGAGCCCGCGAAACGCCGTCCGATACGGCCGCGCGGAGCGAGAGGACATCAAGATGGCGCGTCAAGACAGCAATGGAAGCAATGGCGGCGGCGCGGGCCGTTCGCCTCAGAACATCGCTTTTGCGGATTCGTCTTTCCTGTTCGGCGGCAACGCCGCCTATATCGAACAGCTCTACGCCGCCTATCAGGCCAATCCGGCCGGCGTCGATCCCGAATGGCGCGAATTTTTCGCCGCCCTGAATGACGATGGCGACGCCGTCGCCGCCAACGCCAAGGGCGCGTCGTGGAAGCGCCCGAACTGGCCGATCCCCGCGCAGGGCGATCTGGTCTCGGCCTTGGACGGCCAGTGGCCAGTCAATGAAAAAGCCCTCGCCGACAAGATCAAGGGCAAGGCCGCGAAAGACGGCCAGGGCGAAATTTCCGCCGCGGAACTACACCGCGCGACGCAGGATTCCGTGCGCGCGATCATGATGATCCGCGCCTATCGCATGCGCGGCCATCTGCACGCCAATCTGGACCCGCTCGGCCTCGATCCGCAGAAGGATCACGAGGAGCTGCATCCGTCGAGCTATGGCTTCACCGAAGCCGATTACGACCGCAAGATCTTCATCGATCATGTGCTCGGCATGGAAAACGCCACCATCCGCGAGATGCTGGGCGTGCTGCGCCGCACCTATTGCGCGACCATCGGCTGGGAATTCATGCATATCTCCGATCCGGCCGAAAAGTCCTGGATCCAGGAGCGCATCGAAGGGGTCCACAAGGAAGTCTCCTTCACCAAGGAGGGCAAACGCGCCATCCTGCAGAAGCTGGTCGAGGCCGAAGGCTTCGAGAAATTCCTCGACGTGCGCTATACCGGCACGAAGCGCTTCGGCCTTGACGGCGGCGAGGCGATGATCCCGGCGCTCGAGCAGATCCTCAAGCGCGGCGGCGCCCTCGGCACGAAGGAAGTCGTGCTCGGCATGGCCCATCGCGGCCGCCTCAACGTGCTCTGCCAAGTGATGGGCAAGCCGCACCGCGCGCTGTTCAACGAATTCAAGGGCGGCTCCTTCCTGCCTGAGGAAGTCGAAGGCTCCGGCGACGTGAAATATCACCTCGGCGCCTCGTCCGACCGCGAGTTCGACAACAACAAGGTGCATCTGTCGCTCACCGCGAACCCGTCGCATCTCGAAATCGCCGATCCCGTCGTGCTCGGCAAGGTCCGCGCCAAGCAGGATCAGGACAAGGACCGCGCCCCGGAAGACCGCCGCAGCGTCATGCCGCTGCTGATCCATGGCGACGCGGCCTTCGCGGGACAGGGCGTGGTGGCGGAATGTTTCGGGCTTTCGGGCCTGAAGGGCCACCGCACCGGCGGCTCGATCCATTTCATCATCAACAACCAGATCGGCTTCACCACCTATCCGCGCTATTCGCGCTCCTCGCCCTATCCGTCGGATGTGGCGAAGACGGTCGAAGCGCCGATCCTGCACTGCAATGGCGACGATCCGGAAGCTGTGGTGTTCTGCGCCAAGGTGGCGACCGAATTCCGGCAGAAGTTCCAGAAGCCGGTTGTCATCGACATGTGGTGCTACCGCCGCTTCGGCCACAATGAAGGCGACGAGCCGTCCTTCACCCAGCCGCTGATGTACAAGAAGATCCGGGCGCACAAATCGACGCTCGAGCTCTATTCCGAGAAGCTGATAGCCGAGGGCCTGATCACCCAGGGCGAAATCGACAAGATGAAGGCTGACTGGCGCACCCGTCTCGACGCCGAATATGAGGCCGGCGCCGCCTACAAGCCCAACAAGGCCGACTGGCTCGACGGCCGCTGGGCGGGCCTGAAATCCGTCCCGAGCGCCGACCAGGAAGACCCGCGTCGCGGCCGCACCGCGATCGATGTCGCCAAGGTGCAGGAATATGGCGAGAAGCTCTGCAAGGTTCCGGAGGGCTTCCACCTTCACAAGACGATCCAGCGCTTCCTGGACAATCGCCGCAAGGCGATCGCCACGGGCGAGGGCATCGACTGGGCGACCGCGGAAGCGCTGGCCTTCGCCTCGCTGGTCGATGACGGCTATCGCGTCCGCCTGTCCGGCCAGGATTGCGAACGCGGCACCTTCTCGCAGCGCCATTCGGTCCTGATCGACCAGGAAAACGAAGCGCGCTACGTGCCGCTGAACCATATCCGCGAGGGCCAGGGCCATTACGAGGTCATCAATTCGATGCTCTCCGAAGAGGCCGTGCTCGGCTTCGAATATGGCTATTCGCTCGCAGAGCCGAACGCGCTGACCATGTGGGAAGGCCAGTTCGGCGACTTCGCCAACGGCGCCCAGGTTCTGTTCGACCAGTTCATCTCGTCGGGCGAACGCAAGTGGCTGCGTATGTCGGGCCTCGTCTGCCTGCTGCCGCACGGCTATGAAGGCCAGGGTCCGGAACATTCGTCCGCCCGTCTCGAGCGTTTCCTGCAGATGTGCGCCGAGGACAACATGCAGGTGGCGAACTGCTCGAGCCCGGCGAATTACTTCCACATCCTGCGCCGCCAGCTCAAGCGCGACATCCGCAAGCCCTTGATCCTGATGACGCCGAAATCTCTCCTGCGCCACAAGCGGGTGGTGTCAACGATGGAGGAATTCACGGGCGACGGCCATTTCCGCCGCCTGCTGTCGGACCATGCCGAGACGGAGGCCAACGAGGCGATCAAGCTCGTCAAGGACGACAAGATCCGTCGCGTCATTCTCTGCACGGGCAAGGTCTATTACGACCTCTATGAGGAGCGCGAGAAGCGCGGTATCGACGACGTCTATCTGCTGCGTGTCGAACAGCTTTATCCGCTGCCTCTGAAAGCCCTCGTCGCCCGCCTGTCGCGCTTCAAGAAAGCCGAAGTGGCGTGGTGCCAGGAAGAGCCGAAGAACATGGGCGCCTGGAGTTTTGTCGAGCCCTATCTCGAATGGGTCCTCGCCCAGGCCGCCGGCAAGAGCAAGCGCACCCGCTATATTGGCCGACCCGCCTCGGCGGCGACGGCGGCGGGCACGATGGCCCTCCATCTCGCCCAACTCAAAGCCTTCCTCGACGACGCCTTCGCAAGCTGAAATCGCCCTCCCCAGGGGCTCCGGCGGCATTCCAAGCCGAAGCCCCTGCCTTTCCCTCCTGATTGAGCCGCGCAAGCGGCGGATGTGATCCCCATGGCCACTGAAATCCGCGTTCCTACCCTCGGCGAATCCGTTTCCGAAGCGACCATCGGCCGCTGGTTCAAGAAGCCCGGCGACGCCGTGAAGGCCGACGAGCCCTTGCTGGAGCTTGAGACCGACAAGGTCACGCTCGAAGTCAACGCGCCGGCGGCCGGCTCCCTGTCCGAAATCATCGCCAAGGACGGCGACACCGTCGAACCCGGCGCCCTGCTCGGCTATATCGCCGAAGGCGCCGGCGCCGCCGCTGCGCCCGCCCCAGCCGCCGCGCCGGCCACCGTCGCCACCTCGGCTCCCGCGCCTGCCGGCGCCGGCGCGCCGCCCTCGCCGGCCGCGGCCAAGAACGCCGCCGATCGCGGCATTGACGTCAATGACGTCGCGGGCTCCGGCAAGCGCGGTCAGGTCCTCAAGGGCGACGTGCTCGGCTTCGCCGCGAACCCGCCGGCCGCCGCCGCGCCGGCTCCGGTCGTCGCCCGCGCTCCGTCGGCCGCCAATGACGCGGCGCGTGAGGAGCGCGTGAAGATGACCAAGCTGCGCCAGACGATCGCGCGCCGCCTGAAGGAAGCGCAGAACACCGCCGCCATGCTGACCACTTTCAACGAAGTGGACATGCAGCCGCTGATGAGCCTGCGCAGCCAGTACAAGGACCTGTTCGAGAAGAAGCACGGCGTAAAGCTCGGCTTCATGGGCTTCTTCGTGAAGGCCTGCACCCATGCGCTGAAGGAAATCCCGGCCGTCAATTCCGAGATCGACGGCGCCGACCTCATCTACAAGAACTTCTGCCATATCGGCGTCGCCGTCGGCACCGACAAGGGCCTCGTCGTGCCGGTTGTGCGCGACGCCGAAACGCTCTCAATCGCCGGCATTGAAAAAACCATCGCCGGTTTTGGCAAGCGCGCCCGCGACGGCCAGCTCAAAATCGAGGAAATGCAGGGCGGCACTTTCACCATCTCCAATGGCGGCGTCTATGGCTCGCTGATGTCCACGCCAATCCTGAACGCCCCGCAATCCGGCATTCTCGGCATGCACAAAATTCAGGACCGCCCGGTCGTGATCGGCGGCAAGATCGAGATCCGTCCGATGATGTATCTGGCGCTCTCCTATGATCACCGCGTCGTCGACGGCAAGGAAGCCGTCACCTTCCTCGTGCGCGTCAAGGAAGCGCTGGAAGATCCGGCGCGTCTCGTTCTCGATCTCTGATTTGACCCCGCTTCCTGCCCGGCGCCGCCGGGCAGGGATGTTTTATCGCGGAGAAATTTATGTCCTACGATCTCGTTGTCATCGGCACCGGCCCCGGCGGTTATGTCTGCGCCATCCGCGCCGCACAGCTCGGCCTCAAGACCGCCGTCGTCGAAAAGCGCAAGACCCATGGCGGCACCTGCCTCAACATCGGCTGCATCCCCTCCAAGGCGCTGCTGCACGCCTCCGAAGTCTTCGAGGAAGTCGCCCATGACGTCGGCGCGCTCGGCGTCGTCGTCGGCAAGCCCAAACTCGATTTCGCCGCCTTGATGAAGCACAAGGACGAGACGGTCGGCGCCAATGTGCAGGGCGTGGCCTTCCTGCTGAAGAAGAACAAGGTCGACGCCTTCTTCGGCGCCGGCTCGATTCCCGCCGCCGGCAAGGTCGAAGTGACCGCCGAGGACGGCTCGAAGCAGGTTCTCGAAACCAAGAACATCGTCATCGCCACCGGTTCGGACGTCACGCCGCTGCCTGGCGTGACCATCGACGAGAAGATCGTCGTCTCCTCGACCGGCGCGCTCGAACTCGGCAAGGTTCCGGGCAAGCTGATCGTGGTCGGCGCCGGCGTGATCGGCCTCGAACTCGGTTCGGTCTGGCGGCGCCTCGGCGCGGAAGTCACCGTTGTCGAATATCTCGACCGCATCCTGCCTGGCATGGATGTCGAGACCGTCAAGCAGTTCCAGCGCATTCTGGAAAAGCAGGGCGTCAAGTTCGCGCTCGGCTCCAAGGTGACCAAGGTCGAGACGGCCAAGAGCGCCGCCAAGGTGACGGTCGAGCCCGCCGCTGGCGGTGAGGCCAAGACGCTCGACGCCGACATCGTGCTGGTCGCCATCGGCCGCCGTCCCTTCACGGAAGGCCTCGGGCTCGAAGCGCTCGGCGTCGCGACGGAACGCGGCCAGATCGTCATCGACAACCATTTCGCGACCAATGTCCCCGGCGTTTACGCCATCGGCGACGTCGTGCGCGGCCCGATGCTGGCCCACAAGGCCGAGGACGAGGGCGTGGCGATCGCGGAGATCCTCGCCGGCCAGCATGGTCATGTGAATTACGACGTCATTCCCGGCGTGGTCTACACCTATCCGGAAATCGCCAGCGTCGGCTTGACCGAGGAAGAGCTCAAGGCCAAGGGGATCGCTTACAAGAGCGGCAAGTTCCCCTTCACCGCCAATGGCCGCGCGCGCGCCATGCGCCATACCGACGGCTTCGTGAAAGTGCTGGCCGACGCGGCCACGGATCGCGTCCTCGGCGTGCATATCCTGGGCTTCGGCGCCGGCGAAATGATCCATGAAGCCGCCGTGCTGATGGAATTCGGCGGCTCGTCGGAAGACCTCGCCCGCACCTGCCACGCCCATCCGACCATGTCGGAAGCGGTCAAGGAAGCGGCCATGGCCGTCGAGAAGCGCGCCATCCATATGTGACGCGCCCACGGCCCGACCTTTAATCACGTGAAAGCCCGGACGTTCCGGGCTTTTGCATTTTCCAGACCCGATTTGCTTGGGCCGCCCTTGGCCCTAAGATCGCCCGGCCTCGCGACCGCGAATCAAAAACCCCGATCCTCGGAAAAATTCATGCCGCCGCAGGATTCCTCCGCCTCCGTCTCGCCGCCGTCCCGGGCGACGCGGATCGCTCGTAAATTTCGCGCCTTGTTGCGGTCGAATGAACTGGCGCTGGTCTTCGCCTCGGCTCTGGTCGGCGTCGTCTCCGCCGTCAGCGTCACCGCGATGACCGAGACCGCGATGTTCATGCATGTCCTGATTTTCAATCTGCCCTTCGACGTGCGGCTGAGCGCGTCGGACCGCGTCGCGCCGCTCGCCGCTTTCGCTGCGCTCACGCTCGGGGGCGTGAGCCTGGGCCTGATGGAGGCCTTTCGGATCCGGAAGAAATTGCCCGGCCCCGTCGACCCGGTCGAAGCCAACGCCCTGCGCGGGGGCCAGATGTCCCTGCGCGACAGTTTCGTCGTGGGGATGCAGACGCTGATTTCCAATTCCGTCGGCGCCTCGGTCGGACTGGAAGCCGGCTTCACCCAGGTCGGCTCCAGCCTTGGCTCGTTCATCGGGCAAAAATTGCGGCTTCGCCGCAGCGATTTGCGCCTCCTCGTCGGCGCCGGCGCGGCGGCCGCGATCGGCGGCTCGTTTGGCGCGCCGCTCACCGGCGCCTTTTACGCCTTCGAGGTCATCCTCGGCAGCTATTCCATCGCGGCCGCCGGGCCGATTTTCACCGCCTCGATCGTCGGCGTCCTCATCACCCATCTCATCGCGAGCTCGCCCTATCAGATCAAGACGCCGCCCGTGGATCCGCTGACGCTTTCGGGCTATCCCGCCCTTCTTGGGCTTGCCGCCTGCGCGGTGCTGCTCGGCGTCGCGGCCATGCGCGCCGCTGGCGCCTCGGAACGCGCGCTGCAGGCGACGGCTGCGCCGGTCTGGGCGCGGCCGGTGATCGGAGGCCTCGCCGTCGCCGCACTGGCGACGATCACGCCCCAGGTGCTGGGCGCGGGCCATGGCGCGCTCGCGCTGAATATTTCGACCAATTTTCCGCTCGCCGTGCTGGCCTCCTTCCTTGCGTTGAAGCTGGTCGCCTGCCTGATTTCTCTGGCCAGCGGCTTTCGCGGCGGTCTGTTCTTCGCATCGCTTTTCATGGGCGCTACGCTGGGCAAGATTTACGCCCTTGCGCTGACCGCGCTGGCGCCCGCGCCCGCGCTCGCGCTGGACCCGACCATCTGCATTCTCGTCGGCATGGCCACCTTCGGCGTCGTGATCGTCGGCGGGCCTCTGACCATGTCGTTCCTCGTGCTGGAAAACACCGCCGATTTTTCGGTCACTGCCGGCGTGATCGCGGCCTCCATCGCGGCAAGCCTGATGGTCCGCGCCACATTCGGCTATTCCTTCTCCACCTGGCGACTGCATTTGCGCGGCGAGAACGTCCGCAGCGCCAATGACGTCGGCTGGATCGCCGAGCTCCAGGTCGGTCGGCTCATGCGTCCCAATCCGCCGATCGCGCCCGCCTGGCTCGATATCGACGCCTTCTGCGAACGCCACCCGCTCGGCTCGTCGCAATTCGTCATCCTGACCGACGAGGCCGGCCGCTATGCCGGGATGGTCAATTTGCCGGAAGCGCATATCCACGCCCATAAGGCCGATGGCTGGATCAGCAGTCTCGCGCGGCAAAAGGACTCGTGGCTCTCTCCGCAGACCAACGCCAAGACCGCCATGGCTTTGTTCGACCAGGCTGAAACGGACCAGCTCGCCGTGCTCGATCCGGCGACGAAGGCGCCGCTCGGGGTGCTGACAGAGCCCTACCTTGCCCGACGCTATGCCGAAATGGCGGACGCCGCCGTCCGCAGCGCCTTCGGAATCTGACCGCGCCCTAAACCGCGCGCGGATGCGCCGCGCGATAGGCCTCGAACAACCGCGTCTTGTCGATCGAGGTGTAGATCTGCGTCGTGGACAGGCTGGCGTGGCCCAGAAGCTCCTGAATCGACCGCAAATCGCCGCCCCGGCTCAATAGATGGGTGGCGAAGGAGTGGCGAAGGGCGTGAGGCGTGGCCGAATCCGGCAGCCCGAGGGCGCCGCGCAACCGCTCCACCGTCAGCTGGATGATTCGTGGGGAAAGCGCTCCGCCGCGCGCGCCCACGAAAAGCGGCCCGTCCTTGTCGAGGCTGTAAGGGCAGCATTCGAGATAGGCCTCGACCGCCTTTCGCACCGGAAGGATCGCGGGAACGGCGCGGGTCTTGCCGCCCTTGCCGACAATGGTCAGGGAGTCGACGGCGCCGGTCGGCGCCGCGCCGCGCCTGATCGCCAAGGCCTCGGAAATGCGCAGGCCCGCCCCGTAAAGCAAGGCCAGGACCGCTGCGTCGCGAGCCAAAATCCATGGCGCCCGGACATCGTCGCCGTCGCCTTCCCCTAAAGCCATTTCCCGCGCCTTGACCGCGGGCAGCGCCTTGGGAAGCGACCGGGCGACCTTGGGCGACCGGACCTTGTCGAACACGCCGACCTTGGCGAGATCTTCGCGGTCGAGGTGCCGCGCAAAGGAGCGCAGCGCCGCCAGTTGCCGCAGCAGCGAGCGCGACGCGACGCCGTCGTCGCGGCGCCGGGCCATGAAGGCGCGCAGATCCGTCGGCTTCAGGCCCGCCAGCATTGAAAAATTGGGCGCCGCTTCGAAACGTTCGCCCAGAAATTGCAGGAATTGCCGCAGATCCCGCCCGTAGGCGTCGAGTGTCAGAGGAGAAGCGCGCCTTTCGCCGGCGAGGCGGCGCAGCCAGGAGCGCGCGGCCTCGACGAGATCTGCTTCGGCGCCCGCAAAGGCGGTCTCAAGCGCGGCGGCCGAATTCCGTCGAGAAGTCTTGTCCATGCGGACAGCCTAATCCCCGAAGGTCAACAATCCTTTGCCGCGTCGGGCTTGGGTCAGCCTTTGACGGCCTTGGCGGCCTGGGCCTTGAATTCCTCGAAATGACGCGCGATCTGGTGTTCCGACTGGACGACGCCCGCGGCGGCGAAATCCTTCTGGATCTGCGCGAGAACGCCGAACTTGAGGTCGCCGGCCACATCCTGCGTGACGAGCGCCTTCGCGTAATCCTCGGCTTCCGCGCCAGTTTTGCCCAGCTTCTCGGCGGCCCAGAGCCCGGTCGTCAATTTGGCGCGGGCGAGGATCCGGAACAGAATTTCCTCGTCATGCGCGAATTTGCTCTCAAAAGCCTCTTCGCGCTTGTCGAATCCGGACATTTGCATTCCCTTCCCGTTTCAGTTTTTACGTGCGCGCATATATATAGATTCGTTAGGTCGCTGCCTAGCATTGCGTTGCCTCAAGAAGCGCGCGCAGGAATGGGCCTTTCGGGTGATATTGGGCGGGTTGGCGCCCGATTCGTGGAAACTGGTTGTGTCCCGGCGCGGAACGGGCTAGGAACCCTGAGAAACGCGGCCCAAAGGTTTCGTATCCGGGCGACTCGCGCCGACAGGCGAAGGTCGCCGTTTCCGATCCGCCTGACCGCCGTCGCAGGAGGCCCGGAGGAGCCGCGGCATCCATGGATCATCTCAAGGATCGGTTGTTTCCCATGAATCGCCGCCGTCGCATTTACGAAGGCAAGGCCAAGGTGCTCTATGAGGGCCCGGAACCTGGCACTTTGATTCAACATTTCAAGGACGACGCCACCGCCTTCAATGCAAAGAAGCATGAAGTGATCGACGGCAAGGGCGTCCTCAACAACCGGATTTCGGAATATATTTTCCAGAATCTGAACGACATCGGCGTGCCGACTCATTTCATCCGCCGGCTTAACATGCGCGAGCAATTGATCCGCGAGGTCGAGATCATTCCGCTGGAAGTCGTCGTGCGCAACGTCGCCGCCGGATCGCTCTCGACCCGCCTCGGCATCGAGGAAGGCTCGCAGTTGCCGCGCTCGATCATCGAGTTCTATTACAAGAACGACGCGCTCAACGATCCGATGGTGTCGGAAGAACATATCACCGCCTTCGGCTGGGCGACCCCGCAGGAAATCGACGACATCATGGCGCTTGCCATTCGCGTCAATGATTTCCTCACCGGACTGTTCCTCGGCGTCGGCATCCGTCTGGTCGATTTCAAGATGGAATGCGGGCGGCTCTGGGAAGGCGACATGATGCGCATCGTCGTCGCCGACGAGATTTCGCCGGATTCCTGCCGGTTGTGGGACATCAAGTCCAACGACAAGCTCGACAAGGATCGTTTCCGCCGCGATCTGGGCGGCCTGGTCGAGGCTTATTCCGAAGTCGCGCGCCGGCTCGGCATCATGCAGGAAAACGAAAAGCCGCATTCCGGCGGCCCCAAACTGGTGCAGTAAGGCGCCCGGGCGGCAAGGTCGCCCGGCGACAAACGCAATTGGCGAAAAGGAAAGCGCCCCCCATGAAAGCGCGCGTCACCGTGACCTTGAAAACCGGCGTGCTCGATCCACAGGGCAAGGCCATTGAAGGCGCCCTGCATTCGCTGGGCGTCGAGGGCATCGCCTCGGTCCGCCAGGGCAAGGTCTTCGACATCGAGATTGACGCCGCCGACCCGGAAGCGGCCAGGGCGGCCCTGGCCGCAGCCAGCGAGAAACTGCTGGCGAATACGGTCGTCGAAAACTACCGCCTCGAATTGCTCTGAGCCGTCGCGGCTTGAACCTCCCAACGTCATGAAAGCGAGAACGCCATGAAAGCGGCGATCGTGCTGTTCCCGGGGTCCAATCGCGAGGGCGACGCCGCGCGCGCCTTGCGTCAGGCCGGAGCCGAAACCAGCATCGTCTGGCACGCCGATCACGATCTCCCCACGGGAACCGATCTCGTCGTCCTGCCCGGCGGCTTCAGCTATGGCGATTATCTGCGCTGCGGCGCCATCGCCGGCCGCGCCCATATCATGGACGCGGTGCGCAGCCACGCCGCGCGCGGCGGACTCGTGCTCGGCATCTGCAATGGCTTCCAGATTCTCTGCGAAAGCGGCCTCCTTCCGGGCGTGCTGATGCGCAACCGCGACCTGCGATTCGTCTGCAAGCGTCAACACTTGCGGGTCGAGCGCAACGACACCGCCTTCACGCGCGCCTATGCCCTGCATCAAGCCATCGACGTCGCCATCGCCCATGGCGAGGGCAATTACGAAGCCCATGACGAAACGATCGCCCGGCTCGAGGGCGAAGGCCGCGTGGCGTTCCGCTATTGCGACGCCTCAGGCAAGGTCGGCGGCGCGGCCAATCCCAATGGCTCGACCAATGACATCGCCGGGATCTATTCGGAAAAATTCAACGTGCTCGGCATGATGCCGCATCCGGAAAATCTGATCGACCCCCTCGTCGGCGGGATCGACGGGCGCGGCCTGTTCGAAAGCCTTTTACGCGCGGCTTGAGCGGAAGTCCGCCCCGGCGGCCGCAGTCCTGCTCGCCTTTTCTTGTCCAGCCGATCAACAAAAAAGCCCGATCTGACGACCGGGCTTTTGCATTTTCGCGAGTGTGCGAAAAAATCAGTACTTGGCGACGACCGGAGCGCCGAAGATGTCGGCGGCGCCGAAGCGATAGCCGAGACCGACGCCGACCAGCCAGGTGTTGGCGGACAGGTGCAGCGTGTTCGGGCCGAACGGGGTGTTGCCGGTGGTTTCCAGGAACAGATATTTGGCGTCGACGTTGAGCGCCCAGTGCTTGGTCAGGTAGTAGTCGAAGCCCGCCTGCAACGCGAGACCGGCGGAGGGCTTGATGTTGATGGCGTCGCCGGCGCCCAGGCTGCGGGTCAGCGGCGAAGTGGTCTGCAGGAACCAGGTGTAGTTGGCGCCGACGCCGAGATAGGGGTCGAACTGGCCGAGAGCGAAGTGATACTGCAGGGTCGCGGTGGGCGGCAGCAGCGTCGTGTTGGCGGCGTTGTTCTTCACGCCGAACGGCGTCAGCGAACCGGTCAGCGTGGTGTGCGCCATGCCGGCGATCACTTCGACCGCGATGTTCTTGGTGAAGAAATAGGTGAAATCGACTTCCGGAACGACATTGTTCGAAAGCGAAGCGTGATAGAGCGGAGCGCCGGCCAGGGTCGTGCCGCTGGCGTTGGGCAGGACGCCGAGGGCGCGGACGCGGATCAGGAAGGGATCGAAGGAATCATTGATCGGCGCATAGACCGGAGCGGACTTGGTCGAGGGAAGATCGGCGGCGAAGACCGGGGCGGCCACGGTGCTCAGCAGAGCGGCCGCGAAGGCGATGCGAAAATTGTTTTTCATGGGAGGCATTCCAGAGATTACGAAAACTTAGGCCACAGAACCCCTTCGCGGCGTACCGGGCGCTGGCTGAAACTGTTCCCAATCATCAGATTTGCGCTTGATCTGGATCAAGATATTGCGATGCGACAACGCATCTGCGGTAAGCTGTGGCGGAAATAACACAAATTGGCGCCCTGCTCGCGTTCTTGCCAAGACCCGCGCGAGGATTTACGAACGCCATGCGCGTTTCGCGGCTCCTCCGCGACGAATTGGCGCGTTTTTGACAAGGCCGGATTCCTTGACCGCTCAGACGAAATCCCATGAACCGGCGATCACGCCCGATCTGGTCGCCCAGCACGGCCTCAAGCCGGACGAATATCAGCGCATCCTGAAGCTGATCGGACGCGAGCCGACCTTCACCGAACTGGGGATTTTCTCGGCGATGTGGAACGAGCACTGCTCGTATAAATCGTCGCGGCTGCATCTGAAGAAGCTTCCGACCTCGGCGCCCTGGGTGATCCAGGGGCCGGGCGAGAACGCCGGGATCATCGATATCGGCGACGGCCTCGCTTGCGCCTTCAAGATGGAGAGCCACAACCACCCGTCCTATATCGAGCCTTATCAGGGCGCGACCACCGGGGTCGGCGGCATTCTCCGCGATGTCTTCACCATGGGCGCCCGGCCCATCGCCTGCCTCAATCTGCTGCGCTTCGGCTCGGTCGACCACCCCCTGACCCGCCATCTGGTGTCGGGCGTGGTCGCCGGCATCGGCGGCTATGGCAACAGCTTTGGCGTGCCGACGGTGGGCGGCTCCACCGCTTTCCATTCGAGCTATGACGGCAACATCCTCGTCAACGCCATGGCGGTCGGCCTCGTGCGCACGGACGAGATCTTTTACGCGGCGGCGACCGGCGTTGGACGCCCCATCGTCTATCTCGGCTCGAAGACCGGGCGCGACGGCATCCACGGCGCCACCATGGCCTCGGCGGAATTCGACGAAAAATCCGAAGAGAAGCGCCCCACCGTGCAGGTCGGCGATCCCTTCTCGGAAAAGCTCCTGCTCGAAGCCTGCCTCGAAATCATGGCCAAGGGCTGCGTCGTCGCCATTCAGGACATGGGCGCGGCGGGCCTGACCTCCTCCGCCGTCGAAATGGGCGCCAAGGGCAATCTCGGCATCGAGCTCGATCTCGACAAGGTGCCGTGCCGCGAGCCGGGCATGAGCGCCTATGAAATGATGCTCTCGGAAAGCCAGGAGCGCATGCTCATGGTGCTCGATCCAGAAAAGGAAGAGGAAGCCGAGGCGATTTTCCGCAAATGGGGGCTGGATTTCGCCGTCATTGGCAAGACCACCGACACTCTGCGCTTCGTCGTCAAGCACGGCGGCGAGATCAAGGCCGACCTGCCGATCAAGCAGCTCGGCGACGAGGCGCCGCTCTACGACCGGCCCTCTGTCCCGACCCCGAAGCCGCAAAAGCTCGATTCGGCGGCGCTCGCCGCGCCGCTCCCGATCGACGCCGCTTTGAAGAAGCTCGTCGCCACCCCTGATCTCGCCTCCAAGCGCTGGATCTGGGAGCAATATGACCATCTGATTCTCGGCAACAGCATCCAGGGACCCGGCGGCGACGCCGCGGTAGTGCGGGTCGAGAATGGCCCCAAGGGCCTCGCGCTCACCGCTGACGTCACGCCGCGCTATTGCTTCGCCGATCCGGTCGAGGGCGGCAAGCAGGCTGTGGCGGAAGCGTGGCGCAATATCACCGCCGTCGGCGGCAGACCGCTGGCGCTGACTGACAATCTCAATTTCGGCAATCCGGAAAAGCCGGAAATCATGGGCCAGTTCGTCGCCTGCCTCCAGGGCATTGGCGAGGCCTGCCGCGCGCTCGATTTCCCGATCGTTTCGGGCAATGTTTCGCTTTATAATGAGACGCAGGGCAAGGGCATTCTGCCGACCCCGTCGATTGGCGGCGTCGGCCTTGTCGCGGACGTGACCAAGAGCGCCGGCCTTGCTTTCCGCGCGCCGGGCGAGAAAATCCTGCTCGTCGGCGAAACCGAGGGCTGGCTGGGCCAGTCGATTTATTTGCGCGAGATTCTCGGCCGTGAGGAAGGCGCCCCGCCGCCGGTCGATCTTGCGAAGGAAAAAGCGCATGGCGATTTCGTCCGCGCGTTGATCGTAGGCGGCTTCGTCAGCGCGGCGCATGACGTTTCCGACGGCGGCCTCGCCGTAGCTCTGGCCGAAATGGCCATGGCGCGCGGCGTCGGCGCGAAAGTCGCCGCTCCGGGCGCGGATATTGCGGCCGTCTGGTTCGGCGAGGATCAGGGCCGCTATCTGCTGGCCGCGCCGGTTGGCCGCGCGGATGAAATCCTCGCCCTCGCCGCGAAAGCGGGCGTTCCCGTCGCGGTCATCGGCGAGACCGGCGGCGACGTCCTGGCGCTCGGCGGAGCTTCGCCTATGCTGGTGCGGGAATTGCTAGAGGCGCACGAGAACTGGATGCCGGCCTATATGGCCGGCGGGAAAACCGCCTGAACCTTTGAGGATATGCCATGCCGATGGAAGCCAGCGAAATCGAACGCCTGATCAAGGTCGCCATGCCGGATGCGGAGGTGATTATCACGGATCTCGCCGGCGACGGCGATCATTACCGCGCCCAGGTGATTTCCGAAGCTTTTCGCGGCTTGAGCCGCGTGCGCCAGCATCAATTGGTCTATTCGGCGCTCGGCGGCCAGGTCGGCGGCGTGCTCCACGCCCTGGCGCTGGAGACGGCGGCGCCGGAAACGGCTTGAAGCCAGCGCCCGCGAGGCTTAATTATGTTCCGTCGCGGAGCCTTGACCTCCGTGTGAAAGGAACAAGCCATGTCGGACGCTATGATTTCCACCGCCATCGACCGCATCAAGCAGGAAGTGGCTGAAAATGACGTCGTGCTCTTCATGAAGGGCACGCCGAACTTCCCGCAATGCGGCTTCTCGGGCCAGGTCGCGAAGATCCTCGGCTTTCTGGAAGTGCCCTACAAGGGCGTGAATGTGCTGGAAGACGGCGAAATCCGCGAAGGCGTCAAGCAATACGCCAACTGGCCCACGATTCCCCAGCTTTACATCAAGGGCGAATTTGTCGGCGGCTGCGACATCATCCGCGAAATGTTCGAGTCGGGCGAGCTGATCGACCAGCTCAAATCCGCTGGCGTCCCGGTCAAGGACCCGCGCAAGGCCTGACGGCTCTCACGGCTGCGTCGCCGCCCTGATCAAAGCCAGGGCGTCGGCGCCGTCCCATTTCGCGGGACCGGCGAGCGCGCCAATCTCGCAGCCATCGGGACCGATCAGGAATGTCGTCGGAAGACCGACAAGCTTGCCGCTTTGTTGCAGGCCCTGAAACGCCTTTCCGCTCGAATCGGCATAGAAGCCCAGATTCTTGACGCCGATTTCCTGCAGGAAGGCCTTGGGCCGCTCCAGTCGCGCCGTGTCGATATTGACCGCGACGACGCTGAAGCGATCATTCCCCGCCTCGCCCTGCAGTCGATCCAGCGCCGGCATTTCCTCCCGGCACGGCACGCACCATGTCGCCCAGAGGTTCAGGAGAATGGTCCGCCCCTTGAAGGAGGCGACCTCCGTGGGCGCGCCGTCATGCAGAAAACTGAAATTCTGTGCGGGACGCGGCTGGGCGCGGATCGCCAGCGCCGCGATATCGCCCTTGGCCAGAGGCGCGAGTTTCGTCGCCAGCGCCGCCGAGGCCGCGCATTCGCTCGCGCCCGTCGCGGCTTCCTTGCCCCCGCCCATGTTCTTCACGTATAGGACAGCCGCCGCCAGCATGGCGGCGACAAGGAACACATGCGGCAGGATGAGCCTGCGGGCGATGGCGCGCATCTGCGCGGGATCGACCGGCGGCGGCGCCTCTTGCTCGTCATTCATCAGAGACCTCGCTGCGGAGCGGTCATGAGCAATCAGATGTGGGGCGGCCGTTTCACCAGCGGCCCCGATGAGATCATGGAGGAGATTAACGCCTCCATCGGCTTCGACTATCGCCTGGCGCGGCAGGACATCGCCGGCTCCAAGGCGCATGTCGCCATGCTGGCGAAGGCCGGAATCGTCTCGCAAGCCGATTCCGACGCCATCGCCAAGGGTTTAGACGAGGTCGCCGCCGAAATCGAGAGCGGCGAGTTCACCTTCTCCCGCGCGCTGGAAGACATTCACATGAATGTCGAATCGCGTCTGGCCGAACTGATCGGCCCCGTGGCCGGTCGCCTGCATACCGCGCGCTCGCGCAATGACCAGGTCGCGCTGGATTTCAAGCTCTGGGTCCGCGACACCATCGACGATCTTGACGGCCAGCTGCGCGACCTTCAGCTCGCTCTGATCGAAAAGGCCGGGATCTACGCCGATGCGGTCATGCCGGGCTTCACCCATCTGCAATCCGCGCAGCCGGTCACCTTCGGCCATCATTGCCTGGCCTATGTCGAGATGATTTCCCGCGACCGCGGCCGCTTCCGCGACGCGCGCGCGCGCCTGAACGAATGTCCGCTCGGCGCGGCGGCGCTCGCCGGCACCTCCTTTCCGATCGACCGCGAGGCCACGGCCCGCGCGCTGGGCTTCGACCGCCCTACCGCCAATTCGCTCGACAGCGTCTCCGACCGCGATTTCGTGCTCGAAACCCTGTCCGCCGCCGCCATCGCAGCGACCCATCTGTCGCGATTCGCGGAAGAAATCGTGCTGTGGACGACGCCCCAATTCGGCTTCATCGCGCTTTCGGACAAATTCACCACCGGCTCGTCGATCATGCCGCAAAAGCGCAATCCCGACGCCGCCGAGCTGGTGCGCGGCAAGTCGGGCCGGATCATCGGCGATCTCGCCGGGCTCCTCATTGTCATGAAGGGCCTGCCGCTGGCCTATTCCAAGGACATGCAGGAAGACAAGGAAGGCTGTTTCGATTCGCTGCAATCCCTGTCGCTCTGCATCGCCGCCATGGCCGGCATGGTCCGCGACCTGACGCCGCGCGTCGACCGCATGAAGGCGGCGGCGGGCTCGGGCTATTCCACCGCGACCGATCTGGCGGACTGGCTGGTGCGGACGCTTGGCATGCCCTTCCGCCAGGCCCATCACGTCACGGGCCGGATCGTGGGGATCGCCGCTGAAGCCGGCCTCGAACTGGAGCAGCTGACCCTCGAACAGCTGCAATCGGTCGAACCGGCCATCACCGGCGCCGTTTTCGAGGTTCTGGGCGTCGAGAACTCGGTGCGCAGCCGCCTGAGCCTCGGCGGAACGGCGCCGGACAATGTGCGCAAACAGGCGCAGGCGTGGAGCGAACGCCTCGCCGACGAAAAATCAGCCTGAGGCTGCGCCTTTGTTGACGCGCATTTCTGGCTTTTCTTCTATAGTCCGCGCCGTTCGCGGGATCATTCGGGAGTCCGGCTTTTGACTCGTCACGTTCTTATCAAGGCGGCGCTGTGCGCGGCGGCCCTTTCCGGCGCTCTGCTGCTCGAAGGCTGCGGGCGGCGCGGCTTGCCGGTACCGCTCGACCCCGCCGTCGAAAAGAAGGCGGAGGAGGCGCCGCCCTCGCCGGCCAACGTGAGCCCGACGGCCAATTCGCACCAGAAATTGCCAAAAGGGATCGACGACAACTCGCTCAAGGCCGGCGCGCGCAAGACGCCGACGCCCTTCGACTTCCTGCTTTAAGGTCCGGCATGCATTTTTTCGACTATAAGGACGGCGTGCTGCATGCCGAGGGCGTCGCTTTGCCGGAATTGGCGAAAAGCGTCGAAACCCCGTTCTATTGCTACAGCGGCGCCACGATCCGCCGCCATTTCGAGGTTTTTTCGCAGGCGATGAGCGATCTCGACGCGCTCGTCTGCTATGCGATGAAGGCCAATTCCAACCAGGCCGTGCTGACCCTGCTCGCGAAGCTTGGCGCGGGCATGGACGTCGTTTCGGAAGGCGAATTGCGGCGCGCAAAGGCCGCGCAGGTGCCCGGCGAGCGCATCACTTTTTCTGGCGTCGGCAAGACCGACCGCGAAATCGCGCTGGCGCTCGACTATGGTATTTTCTGTTTCAACGTCGAATCCGAGCCCGAGCTGGAGCGCATATCGCAGATCGCCGCGGCGCGGGGCCAGACCGCCACGATCTCGATCCGCGTCAATCCGGACGTCGACGCCAAGACCCACGCCAAGATTTCGACCGGCAAGTCCGAAAACAAGTTCGGCATCCCGATTTCGGTCGCCCGCGAGGTTTACGCCCGCGCGAAGCGCCTGCCGGGGATCAGAATCGCCGGCGTGGACATGCATATCGGCTCGCAGATCACCGATCTCGCGCCCTTCGACAACGCCTTCGCGCTTCTCGCCGATTTCGTGCGCGCGCTGCGCTCCGACGGACATGAGATAGCCCATGTCGATCTTGGCGGCGGTCTGGGGATTCCCTATTCCGAACGCGAAAATCCCGAAAGCTACCGGCCCGAGCTTTACGCCGAGATCGTCCACCGCCACATCAAGCCGCTCGGCGCCAGGCTCGTGTTCGAGCCTGGGCGCCTGATCGTCGGCAACGCCGGAGTGCTGGTGACAAGCGTCATCTATGTCAAACATGGCGCGGCGAAGAATTTCATCATCGTGGACGCCGCGATGAACGACCTCGTCCGTCCGACGCTCTACGAAGCCCATCACGACATTTTCCCGGTCGTTGCGCCGCGCGAGGGCGCAGCAACGATCAAGGCCGATCTCGTTGGCCCGGTCTGCGAGACAGGGGATTTTCTCGCCCGCAACCGCGACCTGCCCGAGCCGCGGCCGGGCGATCTGCTGGCGGTGATGTCCGCCGGCGCCTATGGCGCGGTGCAGGCCGGAACCTATAATTCCCGCCTGCTGATCCCCGAAGTGCTGGTCGACGGCGACAAGCACGCGGTCATCCGGCCTCGCGGCGATTACGACTCCTTGATCGGGCTCGACAAAATTCCGCCGTGGTTGACATGAAGCCTCTGATCGGCGCGAAATAATCCGTTCGAGAGCGAGGCGCGGCAGGGTGACGCAAGATCCATCGGGTTGGCGAAATTCTGTCCGCTTCCGCCTGGCGGAATGGCGGAAGACGCGGCCGCGCCGGCTGACCTTGCTCGCGCAAGGCGCCCTCGTCATAGAGAGGCTTGCCCGCGCCCTTGCCCCGGCGGGCATTGTCGTCGGGCTTTTCGTTGCATTGAGCTGGACCGGGATCTGGCTTGGCGCGCCGACTTTTCTTCGCATTCTCGGGGTCGCCGCATTCATCGGCGCGCTGGTCGCCGCCCTGGCGCGCCTGCGTGATTTTTCCTGGCCTGACGCCGGCCAGGCCCGCGACGCGCTTGACGCAGGCGACAGCGACGCCCCCGCCGCCGCCTTGGCGGATGCGCTCGCCAATAGCGACGATCCCCAGACGCGAGAGCTCTGGCGGCTGCATCAGCGGCGCGCGGAACGACTCGCCGCCCGGCTCCAGCCCATCGTGCCCTCGCCGAAGCTCTGGACAATCGATCGCCATGCGCTCGGCGCGCTGGCCGTGCTCGCCCTCGTCGCCACGGGCCTGCTCGCGGGACCCGAAAAATACGCTCGCGTCGCCGCCGCCTTCGATTGGCGCTGGCGGGCCGCGGACGGCGCGCCGGCGCGCCTCGACGCCTGGATCGACCCGCCCGGCTATACCGGCAAGCCGCCGATTGTCCTTTCGCTGCAAGATGCGGGCAAGACGCCCGGACCCATTTCCGCGCCGATCGGCTCGGCCATCGTCATTCGCGCCGCCAACACGACCGATCTCCGGGTCTCGACTCAGGGCGGGATCGAAGCCGCGCCGGCGGCCAATGGCCCCGACTCCGCCGCGAGGGAGCGGCGCTTCGCCCTGCGCGGCGACGGGAGCCTGACGATTGGCCGCGGCGCAAACGACGTCGGCAATTTCACGCTCCGCGCCATCCCCGATCTTCCGCCCCGCATCACGGCGCTTGGACCGCCGCAGACCAATCTGCACGGCACCTTCGTCCTCTCCTATCGGATCGAGGACGATTACGGCGCGCGGGATGCGCAGGTCGTCGCAAATCCGGCAACCGGGGAGACTTCGCGCAACGCCCGCGCGCTGGTTCCGCCGCCGAGCGGGTCGCTTGACCTGCCGGCCGGTCCGGGCGGCCTCGGCGAGGGCAGGACGACGCTCGACTGGAGCGACAGCCCCTATGCCGGCGCGCAGGTCGATCTCGCGCTCGCCGTCCATGACGAGGGCGGCGGCGAAGGCCAGGCGATCCTTCGCAATTACGTCCTGCCGGGCAAGGTCTTCAAGAACCCCCTCGCCCTCGCGCTGACCGAGCAGCGGCGCATCCTCGCCCTGGACGCCGCACAACGGGACCGGGTGCTCGCGGCGATCGACGCCCTGATGATCGCGCCGGACATATTCACGCCGGACTCCAGCACTTATCTCGGGCTTCGCTTCGTCCACGATTCCTTGCGTCACGCCCGAAACGACGCCGAACTCGTCGCGGTCGTCGATTTCCTCTGGGAAATGGCCCTACGCGTCGAGGATGGCGATAGCTCGCAGGCCGAGCGCGACCTTCGGGCGGCGGAACAGGCCTTGCGCGAAGCCCTGAAGCGCGGCGCCTCGCCCGAGGAAATCGCCAAATTGACCGAGCAGATGAAAAAGGCGCTCGACCAATATCTCAACGCCATGCAGGAAAAGGCCGCAAGGGACAACGCGGCCAAGAACGACAAGGGATCCGAAAGCGAAACCGGCGAAGGGCAGTCGATCACGCCCAAGGATCTCAAATCCATGCTCGATCAGCTGGCCGAGGCCGCCAAGGATGGCGACAAGGACGCCGCGATGGAGCTGCTCGACCGCATGCGGGACATGCTTGAAAACCTCAAGACAGCCGAGCAATCGGAGCGATCAAATCAGGCCTCGCAAAATCGCCGGACCATGCGCGACATCGACAATCTCATGCGCGAACAGCAGAAATTGCGCGACGACACGTTCGCGCAGGACCGCGACAACGCCAAGGGCGCTGACCAGCAGCCGGGCGACGAAGAAGCGCAGGATGGTCAGGGCGAGAGCCCGCAAGATCGCGCGGCGCAGTCGCCCGGCGCCGGCAAGGGCAAGCGTCAGGGACAGCGCGGCGGCGCGCCTGACGAACAGGGCGGACAGGCCGAACAAGGGACTCAAGGCGAACTGGGCCAGCGGCAAGGCGAACTCGAAAAGAGGCTGAATGCTCTCAAGAAGCGGGCCGAAAGCGGCGCTGGAAAGAAATCAGAAGGCCTGGCCGAGGCCGAGGACGGCATGAAGCAGGCCGAGCAGGCGCTCAAGCAGGGCGACAATGAATCCGCCCTGAGCGCACAAGGCCGCGCGCTGGAAGGCCTGCGCAAGGGCGCCGCCGAAATTGCGCAACAGGGCGGTGAAAACGGCCCCTCGGACGATCAGGAGCAGGCGGGCGAGAAAAACGGCCAGGGCCTCAAGGGTCAGAATGGCGAAGGGCGGTTCGGCCGCGCGAACAAGCAGAACAATATTGACGCGACCGCCGCGCAAAAGGCCCGCAAGGTGCTCGAGGAATTGCGGCGCAGGCTCTCCGATCCGAGCCGCGCCCGCGAGGAGCTCGATTATCTCGAGCGCCTGATCAAGCCCGATTGATCGCTAGCAACATATTAAGCAGGACTTTCAGCTTATGGGCAATTTTTCCAATATTCTGACCGGCGCGGCGCTCGGCGCGGTGGCGCTTGTGCTTTTATTGGGATTGGCCAACATGATGCGCGGCGGCAGCCCGAATCTGTCGCAGAAACTCATGCGCTGGCGCGTGGGGCTGCAATTCGTCGCGATCATCGTGATCATGACTGTCTTGTTCCTGCGCCGATAATACCATTGGCCTTTGTTTCCGACTCGTCGAAAACAAAGGCGCCCGCCTGCGTCAGTCGGCGCGGACACCATCGGCCCTTTTCAAGGATCGATGGCATCAACCCGTTCGAGTGAATTCCGACCATGGTCAAACTCAACAAGATCTACACCAGGACGGGCGACGACGGCACGACCGGCCTCGCCAGCGGCGAAAGGCGCGCCAAACATGACGCGCGCGTCGAAGCCTATGGCGACGTCGACGAGGCCAATTCGGCCATCGGCCTCGCCCGCCTCTCCACCGCGGCCATGCCCGAACTCGACGCCATGCTGGAGCGCATCCAGAACGACATGTTCGATCTCGGCGCCGATCTCGCCACCCCGCCTTCCGATCAGCCGCTCGGCTATGAGCCTTTGCGAATCGTGATGGCGCAGGTGACCCGCCTCGAAGCGGAAATCGACGCGCTCAACGCCCGGCTGGCGCCCCTGCGCTCCTTCGTCCTGCCGGGCGGCTCTCCCGCCGCCGCCGCGCTCCACCTCGCCCGGGCCATTTCCCGCCGCGCCGAGCGGCGCATGGTCGCTCTGGCCGCTTCCGGCGAGGAGGTCAGCGCGCCGGCGCTGCAATTCATCAACCGTCTTTCCGATTTCCTCTTTGTCGCCGCGCGCGTCGCCAATCATGACGGCGCCGGCGACGTTCTCTGGAAGCCGGGCCAGAACCGTTGACGCGCGACCGCCCCCGCGGCGAAACGCGGCGCGGAAGCGAGATCGCCGGGCGCGCGGCGACGGCGTTGACTCGCTGCAAAGCCGCGACTACCAGATGATTCCCAGTTTGCCTGTCGTCCGGAACAGGGGCCTTCAATGCCTTTTTCAAATTTGCCGAACGAATGAGATAACGAGCAAGGATGCGACGAGCTTGCCCCTCTTCAGGCCGGCCAAGCTTGTGCTGAATTGTTTTCGTTGGAGGTCTTAACGCTTATCCCGGTCCACGCAGTCCTGCTGCTGTTCCGGAACAGGCTTATGGAGGTCGAAACCTATGAAAATCCTTGTGCCCGTGAAGCGGGTTGTTGACTACAACGTGAAGATCCGGGTGAAGACGGACGGTTCGGGCGTCGAGCTGGCGAACGTCAAGATGTCGATGAATCCGTTCGACGAA
>NZ_JASHHX010000050.1 GCF_030056575.1 Rhodoblastus sp. 17X3
ATCCCGGCCCTGTGGTGACGCTATACGAGTTCGAGCCTGCGCCGGGGATCAAGTCGTCGCGGGTGATTGGCCTCGCGGACGACATCGCGCGCTCCATGTCGGCGGTGTCCGCCCGCGTGGCGGTCGTGCCGGGGCGCAACGCCATCGGCATCGAACTGCCCAACCCGCGCCGCGAGACCGTCTATCTGCGCGAACTGTTCGCCTCGCCCGATTTCGCCGAGACCAAGCACAAGCTCGCCATCGCGCTCGGCAAGACCATCGGCGGCGAGCCGGTCATCGTCGATCTCGCCAAAATGCCCCACCTGCTCGTCGCCGGCACCACCGGCTCCGGCAAGTCGGTCGCCATCAACACCATGATCCTCTCGCTGCTCTATCGGCTCAAGCCGCAGGAGTGCCGCCTCATCATGGTCGATCCCAAAATGCTGGAGCTGTCCGTCTATGACGGCATCCCGCACCTCCTCACCCCCGTCGTCACCGACCCCAAGAAGGCCGTCGTCGCCCTCAAATGGGCCGTGCGCGAGATGGAGGACCGCTACAAGAAAATGTCGAAGCTCGGCGTGCGCAACATCGACGGCTTCAACGCCCGCGTCACCGAGGCCAAGCAAAAAGGCGAGATCATCTCGCGCGTGGTGCAGACCGGCTTCGACCGCGAGACCGGCGAGGCGATCTACGAGCAGGAGCAGATGGACCTCTCCGTTCTGCCCTATATCGTGGTCATCGTCGATGAAATGGCCGACCTGATGATGGTCGCGGGCAAGGAGATCGAGGGCGCGATCCAGCGTCTGGCCCAGATGGCGCGCGCCGCCGGCATCCATCTCATCATGGCGACCCAGCGCCCTTCGGTGGACGTCATCACCGGCACGATCAAGGCCAATTTCCCGACCCGCATCTCGTTTCAGGTGACCTCCAAGATCGACAGCCGCACCATTCTGGGCGAGATGGGCGCGGAGCAGCTGCTGGGCCAGGGCGACATGCTCTACATGGCGGGCGGCGGGCGGATTTCCCGCGTGCATGGGCCATTCGTGTCCGACGCCGACGTCGAGAAGGTGGTGGCGCATCTCAAGATGCAGGGCCAGCCGGATTATCTCGACTCGGTGACGGTGGAGGACGAGCCGGACGACGACGAGGCCGACGCCTCGAACTACACGGCCGACGACGAGGGAAGCGACCTCTACGACCGCGCGGTGGCGATCGTGCTGCGCGACAAGAAATGCTCGACCTCCTATGTCCAGCGCCGCCTTTCGGTCGGCTACAACAAGGCGGCCTCGCTGGTCGAGCGCATGGAGAAGGAAGGCGTGGTCGGCCCCGCCAACCACGCCGGAAAGCGCGCTATTCTCGCCGG
>NZ_JASHHX010000051.1 GCF_030056575.1 Rhodoblastus sp. 17X3
TGACGTGCCCCCGAAAATTGGACCAGTCATAACTGGAATTTTCGGCGTTTTGGCGCATGGCGCCGAATGCGTCGATGCGCCGTTGATCAGCGTTATCGGTGACTTATTGCCGATCGCGCTGTGCGGTCTGACCTCATTGTAGTCTCTACGCCATTCCTCCATTTTCTCCCTCGCGTCATCGAGGCTCATGAACCAGTGGGCATTGAGGCATTCCACCCGAAACTTGCCGTTGAACGACGCGATGAAGGGATTGTCGGTCGGCGTGCCGGGGCGCGAAAAGTCGAGCACGACATCCTTATGATAAGCCCACAGATCAAGGTCGCGCGAGATGAACTCGGAACCCTGATCGACCCGGATCGTCTTCGGATAACCGACGCTCTTGCCGATCCGCTCCAGCGTCAAGACCACGTCTTCGCCCCGATAGCTGAAACGCGGATCGACCGCAGGCGAGAACCGCGAGAAGGTGTCGACAATGGTCAGGACCCGGATCTTGCGTCCCGTGGCCAGCTGGTCGTGAACAAAGTCCATCGCCCAGGTCTCATTGTGTCGCTGCGCCTCGCAATGGTCCTCGCGCAGCTTCGCTTTCACTCGGCGCTTGGGCGTCTTGTAGCGCAATTGCAGGCCAAGGTTCTGGTAAAGCCGGTAGATGCGCTTGACGTTCGCCGCCCAGCCCTCCCGAGCCAGAAGCACATGGATGCGCCGGTAGCCATAGCGCACCCGCGTCCGGGAGATCTCCTTGATCCTTTGGCTCAACTCGGCCTGGCCGTCACGCTTCGACTTGTAGACATACAGCGACCGATCGACCCGTAAAACTGAACAGGCGCGCCTGATCGAGGTCTTCCAGTCCGATCGCAGCTTGTCGACAAGCTCCCGCTTGCGGGCAGGCCTCAGAGCTTTTTTGCGAGAACGTCCTGAAGCATGGCCTTGTCCAGCGACAAGTCGGCCACGATCCGTTTCAGCTTCGCGTTCTCTTCTTCCAACTGGCGCAGCCGCTTCATCTCCGATGGCATCAGGCCAGCGTACTTCTTCCGCCAATTGTAAAACGTCGCGTCCGAAATTCCGGCCTTGCGACAGACGTCCGCGATCGCGACGCCGTCTTCCGCTTGCTTCAAAACGAAGGCGATCTGCGCCTCCGAGAACTTGGTCGCTTTCATGGAACTCTCCTTGGTCCCCGTCAGGGATCATAATTGGAAAATTCCAGTTCAGAATGGCCGAGTTTCCCGGGGCCAGGTCAC
>NZ_JASHHX010000052.1 GCF_030056575.1 Rhodoblastus sp. 17X3
AATGTCAAAGCCGAGATTTGCGATCAAACCCCAGTGGAAGGCCCAGTTCTCGCGCAACAAAGGCGAGGAGTCGATATTCACCTGAACGGCGTAGCGCCCCATATGGCCGGGCAGATCGCCAAGCGGCGGTATTTTCGCAAACAGGAACGGAACAAAATAAATCAGCACGAACAGAACAAAAGCGATGTTGATGTTACGGCTGCCAAATAATGACAATTTGGACCCAGCCACATTTTCAGCCATGTCGACGCCCTGTCCTGCAAGCAATTTCGCTTCGCGCACAGCGCGCCTTCGGGGTGCGAATATTCCACGGACAGGGTTCCAATTCCCTTAAATCCCTCAGCCTTCAGCGCGACGGCTCTGCTCCCGACCCGACGGGATGCAGGCGATAGAGCGCGCTTTCCTCGTCGGCATAGAGCAGCTCCGCCCCCGGCATGGCGGGGGCCTGCGCCATGTCGAAGCCGACCAGCCAGAGATGATCGAAACGGTCGCGCGGAATCTCGGGCAGCCGCCGCATGACTTCCGGCCAGAGCGGCCCGGCGCAATCGGGCTTCGGCGTAATGACCTGCGAGGGGTCCGAATTGAATTTCGTTCCCTTGGCGCGCAGGGCCGTGAGCAATTGCCCGCCCGGGATCACCCATTGCGAATTGACGAAGGCCTCCCGCCGGACGACGGCCATGCCGCTCAGCTGATTGAGCCTGGGAAGCCGCCAGTCCAGGGGCGACACATGGCAGATGTCCGGCGAGAAGGTGACGATGCTGGCGCCCTCCGGGACATGATCGAGCGCGCGCAAATGGCGCGTGAAGTCGCGATCATATTGCGCAAAGCCCGCCGACATGACGGCGAGCCGCGCAACGGCCAGAAACACGCCAGAGCCAAGGATCAGCCGGCTCGCCATGGAGCCGACCGAACCCGGAATCGGCGACAGCAGCGCAATCTGGAATATCACCGGCCAAAGCCGAATATCCGCATAGACGGAGCCGAAAAGCTTGATCGGTATGACAAGCTCGCACAAAAAAAGCAGCAGCGCCGGGAGCGCAATCTCATAGTTCAGCCTGATCGTTTTCGATACCCCCGCATAAATCAATATGGAAACGTAAAATCCAATCGAAACAAGATCCAGCAACCGATTCTGATCTCTGAATATCTCAATGATATTGTAGAACTTCCACCCGAAGGCGAAGAAGAATTTCGTTTCGA
>NZ_JASHHX010000053.1 GCF_030056575.1 Rhodoblastus sp. 17X3
CCCGCGTAGCCCGAAGCCGGGGTCACCGCGACCAGACCGGCCACCGCGCCCGAGATCATGCCGAGCAGCGAAGGCTTGCCCTTGTGCGCCCATTCCACCAGCAGCCAGGACAGCGTCGCGCCGGCCGTCGCCACCATGGTGTTGACGAAGGCCAGAGCCGTCGTGCCATTGGCTTCGAGGTTGGAGCCGGCGTTGAAGCCGAACCAGCCCACCCACAACAGCGAGGCGCCGATCATCGACATGGTCAGCGAATGCGGAGCCAGCGCTTCCTTGCCATAGCCGATGCGCTTGCCGACCATGATCGCGCCCACCAGGCCGGCGATGCCGGCGTTGATGTGAACGACCGTGCCGCCCGCGAAGTCGAGCGCGCCCAGCTGGAACAGCTTGCCCGCATCGAGATTGACCGCGTCGAGAGCCGCCTGCGCCGTGGCCTTGTCGGCGTCGGTCGTCGCCTTGGCCAGAGCCTTGGCCGCATCGCCGATCGCATCCGGGCCCGCCCAGTACCAGACCATGTGGGCGATCGGGAAATAGATCAGCGTCACCCACAGCAACACGAACAGGATCACCGCCGAGAATTTGATGCGCTCGGCGAAGGCGCCGACGATCAGCGCCGGAGTGATCATGGCGAAGGTCATCTGGAAGACCATATAGGCCAGCTCCGGAACGACCACGCCATTCGAGAACGTCGCCGCCGTGGCGCTCGGGTCCACGCCCTTCAGGAAGACCTTGGAGAAGCCGCCGACGAAGTCGTTGAGGCCGCCGCCGTTGGTGAAGGCCATCGAATAGCCGTAGAGAACCCACAGCACGCCGACCAGCGCGACAATGGCGAACACCTGCGCGAGAACGGAGAGCATGTTCTTGGTGCGCACCAGGCCGCCGTAGAACAGCGCGAGGCCGGGAATGGACATCATCAGCACGAGCGCGCTGGAGACCAGCAGCCAGGCCGTGTCGCCCTTGTTGGGCACGAGGGCCGGCGGCGCGGCGGGGGCGGCCGCGGCCGCCGCGGGCGCGGCGTCCTGCGCATAGGCCGCGCAGGCGCAAAGCGCCACGCCGGCCAGCGCGAGGCCGAGCGTTTTAAGCCCGGTTCGGCGGGAGGGGATGGAAAGCATTTCTTACTCCTGACAGAGGGGGAAAATTAAAGGGCGTCGGAATCGCGTTCGCC
>NZ_JASHHX010000054.1 GCF_030056575.1 Rhodoblastus sp. 17X3
TGGTCGAGAAGGGCTCGGAAGTCGGCGCCCATATCCTGTCGGGCGCCGTGATCGACCCGATCGGCCTCGACAGGCTGCTGCCCGGCTGGCGCGAAGACGCCGCCTGCCCCCTCAAGACGCAGGTAACTGAGGACCGCTTCTATTATCTCGGCCCGTCCGGCGGAATCCGCCTGCCCAATTTCGTCATGCCGCCGCTGATGAACAATCACGGCAATTTCGTCGGCTCGCTCGGCAATGTCTGCCGCTTCCTCGGCGCCAAGGCCGAAGAGCTGGGCGTCGAGATCTATCCCGGCTTCGCCGCGACGGAAGTGCTTTACGGCGACAAGGGCGAAGTGCTCGGCATCGCCACCGGCGACATGGGCGTCGGCCGCGACGGCCAGCCGAAGGATTCCTTCACGCGCGGCATGGAATTGCGCGGCAAATATACGCTGTTCGCCGAGGGGGCGCGCGGCTCGCTCACCAAAGAGATCATCGCCAGATTCGGCCTCGACGCCGGCCGCGAGCCGCAGAAATACGGCATCGGAATCAAGGAGCTGTGGCGGATCGACCCGGCGAAGCACCAGCCGGGGCTGGTGCAGCATTCCTTCGGCTGGCCGCTCTCGTCGGACACCGGGGGCGGCTCCTTCCTCTATCATATCGAGGACAACCAGGTCGTCGTCGGCTTCGTCGTTCACCTGAACTACAAGAACCCGACGCTGTCGCCCTTCGACGAGTTCCAGCGCTTCAAGACCCATCCGATGGTGCGCGACATCTTCGAAGGCGGCAAGCGGCTGGCCTATGGCGCGCGTGCGCTGACCGAGGGCGGCTGGCAATCCGTGCCCAAGCTCGCCTTCCCCGGCGGCGCGCTGATCGGCTGCGGCGCGGGCTTCATGAACGTCCCACGCATAAAAGGCTCGCATAATGCGGTGCTGTCGGGCATCGAGGCGGCGGAAGCGGCGGCGAAAGCGCTCGAAGCGGGCCGCGACCACGACGAGCTGGCCGATTACGAGGCCGGCTGGCGCTCCGGGCCGATCGGCGCGGACCTCAAGAACGTGCGCAACGTCAAGCCGCTGTGGTCGAAGCTCGGCACGTTCCTCGGCATTCCGCTCGGCGGCGTCGACATGTGGCTCAACAACAAGCT
>NZ_JASHHX010000055.1 GCF_030056575.1 Rhodoblastus sp. 17X3
GCTTTCATTGGAGTTGACGCCGGGCAGAGCACGGGGCCGCCAAGAAATCGGCTGTGCCCTTGCTTGCGCTCGCGCGGAGGAATAATCACGCCGCAAATCAGCCTTCGCCAATGTGCGGTATTGATCGTCACAGGCGATCGGACCATCAGATTCCGCTGGAACAAACGTCAGGCGACGCCCTAGTGGATATGACGATTTCGCTCGCAGGGAGCGCCCGCCCGGCATTTATGCGCCGTAACGCCCCTCGTCTCTGGAGCAACATCCTGATCAAAAACCGCTGAACGAGAAATGCGCCTACCCACGTCAATGCCGTCGACAACGTCCGCGGGCCGCGTATAGGCGTTATCGAGCACCGCTTGTGCATGAGCTGGAGCGTTCGCCGCCAAGCACAACAGCACCGGCGCGACGGCCAAACTTAACAGGACTAGCTTCATGTCGTCCCTCCATTCGTGCAGAAAGGCGGACCCTGCGGGGACCGTCTCGAGATCCCCTTATATAGGACTGGCCTCAGCAAATGGCCAGCGCGGTCATGGAAACCAGAATGCTCGCAGCCATGGCGATAAGCAGCTGCCATTCGCTGGCGCCGCCGACCGCGAGGAACATTTGCCCGACCATGCAGCCGACGAAAGCGTTCAGGAGTCGCGCGCGAAGCGAAAAGCCATCCAGTTCGGCGGGAGAAGATCAGACCTATTGCGGCCGTTGACGCGGAGTGTCATGAATGATGGATCTGATCACATTTTTAGAATTTAAAAGGGCCTTGCGATCAACTCGTCGAGCCGCTCTGAAGCGCCGGCGCTAAGATGCGTAATGAAAAGGCTTGCGGGCGCACAAATTCAAAAATGCCGATCAATAGGTGATCCCCATGAGCTCCGATCTCGATACCGACACCGCCTCGGCGCACCAAATCTTTCAGTCTTATGACGGAATGGAAGGGTTGGCGGCGGGGACGATCGAAGCGTCGGCTCAGCCCCATCCAGCAAAATGGCGAGTCTTTTTCCATCGGACCTATCCGGGCCTGCTGGTGGCGGCCACAATC
>NZ_JASHHX010000056.1 GCF_030056575.1 Rhodoblastus sp. 17X3
CTAGGTCGGATCGACATTCAGGATTCCCCGACATGCTAATTGCTGATTCATAGGAGACCGTTCTGAGTCGCGGGAGTGGACGTTGGCGGTCAAACGGTATGAATTGAGTGAGGCGCAATGGGCAAAAATTGCGCCTCTGACTCCAGGCAAGGCGGGCGATCCCGGACGGACAGGATCGGATAACCGCCTGTTTGTGAATGGCTGCTTATGGGTTTTGCGTTCCGGCGCCCACTGGTGCGACTTGCCTGAGCGCTATGGGCGCTGGAAGACGGCGCATCGGCGGTTCAGCCGCTGGTGTCACGCGGGCGTCTGGGAGCGGATATTCGAAGCTCTGACCGCTGACCGCGACAACGCTTATCTCATGATCGACAGCACCATCGTGCGCGCGCATCAACAGTCGGCGAGCGGAAAAGGGGGGCTCAAGATCAGGCGCTGGGGCGTTCCCGAGGAGGGTTGACCACCAAGATTCACATGCTCGCCGATGCGCTCGGGCGACCACTTCGCTTCATCGTGACGGCCGGGCAGACTGGCGACATCACCCAAGCGGCCACCTTGCTCGAAGGGCAGTCGGGCAAGGCCGTCCTTGCTGATAAAGCCTATGACAGCAATGCGTTACGCAAGCGCATCGACGAAATGGAGGCGGTAGTCGTGATCCCTTCCAATCGTTCACGCAAAATCATCATTCCGCACGACGCCTCGCTTTACAAACACCGCAATCGCATTGAGCGCTGCTTCAGTCGCCTCAAGCATTTCCGCCGGTTTGCCACGCGCTATGACAGGCGGAAGGTTCACTTCACCGGCTTCGTCCATCTCGCGGCAGCTATGATCTGGCTACGCTGAATGTCGATCGGCCCTAG
>NZ_JASHHX010000057.1 GCF_030056575.1 Rhodoblastus sp. 17X3
CAGGCGATCATAGCCGGGGACAACACCGCCAAGAGGCAGCGTATTGTAGATCCCGCGCAAGGGCGACGGAAACTGGGGCCCGGCGACCACAAAGACAAGATCCGCAGCATTGTAATTGACGGGCTTGTTCGGGCTGTAGACATATTCGCCGTAAATCGTCGTGCCCTTGATTTGGGTCGTAAAGTTGATCGTGGCTGAATCGACGGCGCCGAGGTAAGCAACATTGTAAGCCGAATTGAGACCACCAGGATTACTCAACAGCCAATAATTTGAGCCGGCCCGCAAGGTCTTGATCGTCTGGCCGACAGGGGTGGGTTGATCTACGTGAGCGTAATACAGCCCGAACTTGGTGAGCAACGAATCTGCTGTATATGTGCCGCCGGCGCCAAAATTGACGTCGTTGGGAGTCGCCGCGCGCTTGCGATTGAGCGCGAAATCCACTGCATAGGACGTCGGATCAGCCAATACGGGGCTGAAAAAGACATTGTTGCAGCCCGGCGCGGCCCAGTCGGCGTAGGAGAAGAACGAGCCGCAGCCTGGCACCACGCTTCGCGGCCCCTGGAACAACAGGAAGCTTTCAAAAATGGCCTTGTCCTGCAGGAAGCCCAGGCGGCTGTACATGCCGGGCGTGGGGATGGTCAATTCCGCGGCCTGCGCGCCAGGCCGGACGACCGCAGAATAATCGAGGGCATTGACGGCGTAGAACAAGCCGCCCGGGATTGCGGTCGACAAGCCCCACGGGATGTTGATCTCGCCGATGCGGCCTTCGAAGCTCACGCCGCCGTCGAATTTCTGCTTGGTATAGGCGTAGGCTTGTTGAAACGCGGCGCCGAAAGGCCTCTCGCGCGCA
>NZ_JASHHX010000058.1 GCF_030056575.1 Rhodoblastus sp. 17X3
AAGGCGATCGTAGCCTGGGACGACGCCGCCAAGAGGCAGCGTATTGTAGATCCCGCGCAAGGGCGACGGAAACTGGGGCCCGGCGACCACAAAGACAAGATCCGCGGCGTTGTAATTGACAGGCTTGTTCGGGCTGTAGACATATTCGCCGTAGATCGTCGTTCCTTTAATTTGGGTCGTGAAGTTGATCGTGGCTGAATCGACGGCGCCAAGGTAAGCGACATTGTAGGCGGAGTTGAGTCCGCCAGGATTGCTTAGCAGCCAATAATTTGGGCCGGCCCGCAAGGTCTTGATCGTCTGGCCGACAGGGGTGGGCTGATCGACATGGGCGTAATAGAGCCCGAACTTGGTGAGCAGCGAATCGGCTGTATAGGAGCCGCCGGCGCCGAAATTGACGTCGTTGGGATTCGCCGCGCGCTTGCGATTGAGCGCGAAATCGGTCGCATAGGACCTCGGATCAGCCAATACGGGGCTGAAATAGACATTGTTGCAACCGGGCGCGGCCCAGTCGGCGTAGGAGAAGAACGAGCCGCAGCCCGGCACCACGCTTCGCGGCCCCTGGAACAACAGGAAGCTTTCAAAAATGGCCTTGTCCTGCAGGAAGCCAAGGCGGGTGAAGACGCCAGGCGTCGGGATCGTCAATTCGGCAGCCTGCGCGCCGGGCCGGACAACCGCAGAATAATCGACGGCGTTGACGGCGTAGAACAAGCCGCCTGGGATTGCGGTTGACAGGCCCCACGGGATGTTGATCTCGCCGATGCGGCCTTCGAAGCTCACGCCGCCATCGAATTTCTGCTTGGTATAGGCATAGGCTTGCTGAAACGCGGCGCCGAAAGGCCTCTCGCGGGCG
>NZ_JASHHX010000059.1 GCF_030056575.1 Rhodoblastus sp. 17X3
CAGAGCGGCAATCCCCGCGGGCGCCCGGCAGGCGTCAAATCGCTCTCCGACATCGTCCGCAAGATCGTCGGACAGAAGGTGACCGTCACCGAAAACGGACGGACGCGGCGCATCCCCCGGCTTGAAGCGATCCTCCTGCGGGCTGCCGGCGAGGCTTCGCGCGGCGACCCGCGCGCCCTGCGCCTTCTCCTGCAGTTGACCGAGCGCTACGGCGAGAGCGCGCAGGCCGGCGTCCGTCGCGATGAGATGGCGGCCGAGGACATTGCGATCCTGCAGCGCTATCTGCCCGATCTCGACGTGTCCGATCCGCACGAGACCGTCCCCGAAACCGTCAAGGAGGCGGAGCATGGCGGCCGCCGCTGACGCCCGATTGCTGCGTGCGCTGCTGCGCCAAAATTTCAACGCTTTCGTCGAAAAAGCGTTCGCAACGCTCGCCCCGGGCCAGGACTTCGTTCCGGGGTGGCATTTGAAGGCGATCAGCTATCAGCTCGAGCGCGTCCGGCGCGGCGAGATCCGCCGGCTGATTGTCAACCTGCCGCCGAGGTCGCTCAAATCGATCATGGTGTCCGTCGCCTTCCCGGCGTTTCTGCTCGGTCACGATCCGGCGCAAAGGATCATCTGCGTGTCCTACTCCGGAGACCTCGCCCGGAAACACGCCAATGACTTTCGCGCGCTCATGGAGGCGCGTTGGTACAAAGAGCTGTTCCCGGGCGCGCGCGTCGGCAGGAAGGATTCCGAAATCGAGATCGAGCTGACGGAACGCGGCTTCCGGATGGCGACGTCGGTCGGCGGGACCTTGACGGGCCGCGGCGCCCAGCTTCTGCTGATCGACGATCCGCTGAAGCC
>NZ_JASHHX010000006.1 GCF_030056575.1 Rhodoblastus sp. 17X3
ATCCTACGAAAAAATAAGGGCGCTCCCCGAAACGGAGCGCCCTTTTCGCTTTTCGCCGGGCGCCGGTCTCGGCATACTGCCCTGCTCCAAAGATCTCGAGCCTAGCGCGCCGGACGCTGCGCGAAACGCCAACAAGCCGTGAAGCGGCACCGACACGAGGGCCTAAATGTCCGAACGTTTCCGTCATGGGCGAATAGCGGTCGCCGCCGTGCTCCATGCGTTCATCGAACATGAAGTGCTCCCGGGACTCGGCATACAGCCGGAGGTTTTCTGGGAGCGGTTCGAGCGCTACCTCTCCGAGCTTGCGCCGCGCAATCGCGCGCTTCTGGCGAAGCGCGACAGTTTGCAGGCGGAAATCGATCATTGGCACGATGAACGCCGCGGGAAGGTCTTCGACGCGGGCGCCTATCGCCAGTTTCTGATCGACATTGGCTATCTCGTTGCGCGCGGGCCAGCGTTCCAGGTCGGCACAGCCAATGTCGATCCGGAGATTTCCGCTCAGGCTGGTCCGCAGCTCGTCGTACCGATCATGAACGCCCGCTATGCGCTCAACGCGGCCAATGCGCGCTGGGGTTCACTTTACGACGCGCTCTATGGGACCGATGCGCTGCTTCCTCCCGATCCGGGCAAGAAAGGCTTTGATGCCGCGCGCGGGGCGAAAGTGATCGGCTGGGGGCGGCAGTTCCTCGACCGGATCGCGCCATTGACGGACGGCTCGCACAAGGATCTCAGCCATTATTATCTGGAATATGGCGGTTTGCGCGGCCAGCTGATCGGGGGCGGAGTCGTCGCGCTCAGAAATCCCGGGCTGCTGGCCGGCTATGCCGGCGATCCCCTGCATCCGCGCAGCGTCTTGCTTGTGCACAACGGATTGCATGTTGAAATCCAGATCGATCGGGATCACCCGATCGGCAAGACCGATCCGGCCGGCGTGTCGGACCTCATCCTGGAGGCGGCGCTCACAGCGATACAGGATTGCGAGGATTCGGTCGCGGCGGTCGACGCTGAGGATAAGGTGGTCGTCTATCGCAACTGGCTCGGGCTGATGAAAGGCGACCTGTCCGCGACTTTCGAGAAGGCGGGGCATGAATTCGAGCGGCATATGGCGCCTGACCGCGTGTTCAAGACGCCGCAGGGCGAGCGCATCAGCCTGCCTGGGCGCGCCTTGCTGCTTGTACGCAATGTCGGCCATCTGATGACGAATGACGCCGTTCTGGTCGATGGCGAGCCGGCTCCGGAAGGCCTGCTCGACGCGATGTTCACCTGCCTGATCGCGCTTTACGATCTGAAGGGCCTGGGCCGTCTGCGCAACAGCCGCGCGGGCTCGATCTATATCGTCAAGCCGAAGATGCATGGGCCCGAGGAAGTCGCCTTCGCCGACGAGATTTTCGCCAGCGTCGAAGACGCGCTCGGCCTGCCGCGTTTTACCATCAAGATGGGCATCATGGACGAGGAGCGCCGGACCACGGTCAATCTCGCCGAATGCATCCGGGCCGCGAAGGATCGCGTCTTCTTTATCAATACCGGCTTCCTCGACCGCACGGGCGACGAAATCCATACCTCGATGGAAGCCGGCCCCGTTGTGCGCAAGAATGACATGAAGAATTCGGTCTGGATTGCGGCCTATGAGGACAATAACGTCGACGTCGGCCTGAGCGCCGGCCTGCCCGGGCATGCGCAGATCGGCAAGGGCATGTGGGCGATGCCGGACCTCATGTCGGCCATGCTGAAGGCCAAGGTCGCCCATCCGCGCGCCGGCGCCAACACCGCATGGGTGCCTTCGCCGACCGCGGCCATCCTGCACGCCACGCATTATCACGACGTCGATGTCGCGGCGCGGCAGAAGGAGATCGCCAACCGGCCGCCCGCCAAGCTGGACGACATTCTCACGATTCCGCTCGCCGATCGGCCGAACTGGTCGCCGGAAGAGATCAATGAGGAATTGGAAAACAACGCACAGGGGATCCTTGGCTATGTCGTGCGCTGGATCGATCAGGGCGTCGGCTGTTCGAAGGTGCCGGACATTCATGGCGTGGGGCTGATGGAAGATCGCGCCACCTTGCGCATTTCCAGTCAGCACATCGCGAATTGGCTCCGGCATGGCGTCTGCGTCGAGGATCAGGTGCGCGAGGTGATGCGGCGCATGGCGGCGGTTGTCGACAAGCAGAATGCCGGCGACCCGAACTATCGCCCCATGGCGCCGGAATTTGACAAGAGCGTCGCCTTTCAGGCCGCCTGCGATCTGGTGTTCAGGGGCGCCGAGCAGCCCAACGGCTATACGGAGCCGGTGCTGCACGCGCGTCGGCGCGAGGCCAAGGCGCGGAGTTAAGGCAGGCTGGCGGGCTTCGGCCCGCCGGTCGCCCAATCCAGCAGCTCGACCGTGTGGACCACGGGGCGCCGGGTTCCCGTGGCGATCTGGGTCAGACAGCCGACATTGCCCGCTGCGATGACGTCCGGCGCGAGGCTCTCGATATTGGCGACCTTGCGGTCGCGCAATTGCAGCGCGATCTCCGGCTGCAAGATGTTGTAAGTCCCGGCAGAGCCGCAGCACAGATGGCCCTCGGCGGGCTCCAGCACGCTAAAGCCGGCCTCCGCCAGTAGCCTTTTCGGCTGCTCCCGGACTTTCTGGCCATGTTGCAGCGAACAGGCGGAGTGATAGGCGACGCGCAGGCCTGCCGGAATCTGCGGCGCCTGCAAGCCGATTTCGACGAGGAATTCGCTGACGTCGCGCGCCAACGCCGAGACGGCCTTCGCCTTCTCCGCCAGAGCGGGATCGTCGCGGAACATGAAGCCGTAATCCTTGACCGTGGTGCCGCAGCCGGAGGTGTTGACGATGATTGCGTCGAGCCCGACAGCCTTCATTTCCTGCGACCAGGCCTCGATATTGGCGCGCGCAAAGCCGTCGGCGTCCTGGCCGAGGTGATGGGTCAGAGCGCCGCAGCAGCCCGATCCCGGCGCCACGACGACGTCGCAGCCGTGCCGTGTCAGAAGCCTGATCGTGGCTTCATTTATCTGTGGCGCCAGCACTTTTTGCGCGCAGCCTTCGAGCAAAGCCACGCGCCGGCGGCGGCCGCCTTCGGCGGGAAAGACCGCTGGCCCCTCGGAGGGCGAGCGCGCAGGCAGCCGCGCCGGGGCCAGCGCCAGCGCGGCTTTCAGCCTGGAAGGCAGGAGGAAGCCGAACGGCTGGCCCAGGCGGGATGCGAGCAGGGCCAGCCGGAACAATTCGGGCCGCGGCAGGACATATCCGAGCAGCCGGCGGAACAGGCGGTCGGGCAGCGGCCGCGCGAAAGTCTGTTCGATCCTGTGCCGGGCGTGATCGACCAGATGCAGGTAATGCACGCCGGAGGGGCAGGTCGTCATGCAGGACAGGCAGGTCAGGCAGCGGTCGATATGGGTGACCGTCTCGGCGTCGGCCGGGCGGTCGTTTTCCAGCATCTCCTTGATGAGATAGATGCGCCCGCGCGGGCTGTCGCGTTCGTCGCCCAGCAGGACATAGGTCGGGCAGGTGGCGGTGCAGAAGCCGCAATGGACGCAGGCGCGCAGGATCTTGTCGGCTTCGCTTATGTCGGAATCGGCGAGCTGGGCCAGGCTGAAATGGGTCTGCATCTCACGCCCCCTCGCGCATTCGGCCCGGATTGAGCGCCCCGTATGGGTCGAAGCCCTGCTTGACCTTTCGCGTCAAAGCCGAAAGCGCGGGAGCCTCCGGCTCGAACGGCTCGACCTTTTCGCGTATCTCCTCGCTGGCGACGACAAGCGTCGCGTGGCCGCCGAGCGGCTTCAGCGCCGTGCGAACAAGGGCCGCGCCGGCGTCAGGTCCCGCTTCGGCGGCGTCGAGACTCAGCCAGACCAGACCTCCCGCCCAATCGTAGAAATGTTCCGCCGAGGGTGATCGTTCGAGAATCGCGGCGACAAGCGCCGGAGCGGCGGCCGGAGTCGGGCAGAGCCGCCAGACCACGCGTCCCGTCAAGGACAGCAGCGTCGCGACTTCGCCGATCTTGCGCCAGAAGGCTTCGCTCGCCGGCGCGTCAAGCCTTGGGCCGGAGCCGAAAAGAAGTTGCAGCGCCGCAGCGCGAAAGGCGATGGACGGCGCTGGTCCTTCGAGCCGCAGGGCGGTCAGGGCGCTGTCGGCGAAGCCGAGGCGCCGCGCCGGAATGGCGGGAAGATGCGCGGCGGCGGAGACCTCATGCGGCGAGTTCAGCGCCCCGGCCATCAAGGCGACGGCGGCTTCGTCGGCGAGTCCGGGAAGGAGCAGGGTGCAGGCGGTTTCCGGCCGGGGCATGACCTTGATCGTCACTTCGGTCAGCAGGGCCAGCGTGCCGAAGGAACCGGCCATCAGCTTGCACAGGTCATAGCCGGTGACGTTCTTCACCACCTTGCCACCCGCCTTGAAGATCTCGCCGCGTCCATTGACTCCGGCAAAGCCCAGGAAGAAATCGCGCGCCGCGCCCGCGCGCAGGCGCCGGGGACCGGAAAGATTGCAGGCGAGCGTTCCGCCGAGGGTCGGCTCGCCCCCGCCTTGCAGCAGGTCGCGCCAGTCCGGCGGCTCGAAGGACAACATCTGGCCCCGTTCGGCCAGAAGCGCCGCAATGTCCTTCAAAGGCGTTCCGGGGCGGGCGGTCAGGACGAGTTCCGCGGGCTCATAATCGACCACGCCTGCAAGGCGGGAGACGTCGAGGACATGATCCGCCCGCATCGGGCGCCCGAGCCCGCCTTTGCTGCCTCCCGCCCGGATTTCCAGGCTCTTGCGCTCCGAACCCGCCCAGAGAATCGTCTCGGCGGCCTCGCCTGCGTCTTTGGGCTGAAACTGCGTCATTGGCTCCCCGCTCAGAAGCGCGGCAGGTCGGGAAAGCGCAGCTTTCCGCCATGCACATGCACCCGGCCGAGTTCGGCGCAGCGGCACAATTGCGGAAAGACCTTGCCGGGATTGAGCAGGCTGTCTTCGTCGAAAGCGCATTTCAGCCTTTGCTGCTGATTGAGGTCGCTTTCATTGAACATCGCGCCCATGAGGTCGCGCTTTTCCACGCCGACGCCATGTTCGCCGGTCAGCACGCCGCCGACCTCGACGCAGAGCCGAAGAATGTCCTGGCCGAAGCCTTCCGCACGGTCGAGTTCGCCGGGCTGGTTGGCGTCATAAAGGATCAGCGGGTGGAGATTGCCGTCGCCGGCATGGAAGACATTGGCGCAGCGCAGGCCGAACTTCTTCTCCATCTCCTTCATGCGCAGCAGGACCTCGCCGATCCTCTTGCGCGGAATGGTCCCGTCCATGCAAAGATAGTCTGGCGAAATCCGGCCGACGGCGGGAAAGGCCGCCTTGCGCCCGGCCCAGAACAGCAGCCGTTCGGCCTCGGTCCGGCTGACGCGGCAGGTGGTCGCGCCATTCGTGCGCGCGATTCCCTCCACGGCGGCGACGAGATGATCGACCTCAGCCTCGCAGCCGTCGAGTTCGACGATCAGCAGGGCGTCGACGTCGAGCGGATAGCCGGCGTGGACGAAATCCTCCGCCGCCTGAATCGCCAGCCTGTCCATCATTTCCATGCCGCCGGGGATGATTCCGGCGGCGATGATCGCGGCGACGCAATCGGCGGCGCCTTCGATGCCGGGAAAGCCGACCAGCAGGGCGCGCGCGCCGGGCGGCGTCGGCAGCAGCCGCACCACGACTTCAGTGACCACGCCGAGCATGCCTTCCGAGCCGACGACGACGCCGAGGAGGTCATAGCCCGCGGCGTCGAAATGCTTGCCGCCGAGCTGAACGATCTCTCCCTCCATTGTGACGAGTTCGACGCCGATCACATTATTGGTGGTCAGGCCATATTTCAGGCAATGCACGCCGCCGGAATTTTCCGCGACATTGCCGCCGATGGTGCAGGCGATCTGGCTGGAGGGGTCGGGCGCGTAATAGAGCCCGAGCGGCTGCGCGGCCTGGGTCACGGCGAGATTGGTCACGCCGGGCTGGACCACGGCGCAGCGATTGGCGGCGTCGATTGCGACAATGCGGTTGAACTTGCTCATGCCGAGCAGAACGGCGTCGGCGAGCGGCAAAGCGCCGCCGGACAGGGACGTGCCGGCCCCGCGCGGCACAACCTTGATCCTGTTGGCCGAGCAATAGCGCAACACCTCGACGACCTGCGCTTTCGTCTCTGGCAGGACGACGACCATCGGCAATTGCCGATAGGCGGTAAGCGCGTCGCATTCGAAGGCGCGACGCCCGATTTCCGCGTCGACGACCCCCTCGCCGGGAACGATTCCGCGCAAGGCGGCGACGATTTCGCCGCGCCGCGCCAGAACTGCCGCGTCGGGCGGCGGCATCACGATCATGTGCGTTTCCCCGCCGTCTCTCGATGATGCCGGCTTTGCGCCGGAATTCTTGTCGTTGCCCGCTGCCTTATGCGGTTTTCATTGCGATTTCAGGCCCGCGGCGGCGGCGCCCGCCAAGGCGCAGGCCTCGTCATTGTCCGAGGTGTCGCCGGTCACGCCGACGGCGCCAAGGGGCGCCCCGTCTGGACCGACGAGAATGATCCCGCCCGCCGCCGGAACGATTCCCTGCGGGAAGATCGGCCCCAGCGAAGCGATGAAGGTCGGGCGCTCGAGCGCCATTTCGCCGATCTTTCGCGACGAAACGCCCAGCGCCAGCGCGCCGGCGCCCTTGCCAATGGCGATTTGCGCGCGATGCGTGGAGGCGCCGTCCTGTCTTTGCAGGGCGATAAGATGGCCGCCGGCGTCAAGCACGGCGATGGTCAGCGGCTTGAGGCCCAACTCGCCGCCCTTCGCGAATGCGGCGTCGATGAGGACATTGGCCTGTTCGAGCGAGATGCGGCCCATGCAAAATCCCTGTCGTGGCGGCGCTGCTGATTGATCAGCCTAAGAGCCTGCGCCAAAAAGGCAACGGCGATTATGCGCGGCGGGGCGGTCCCGCGCCATTCCTAAGAAAAGAGAAAGAAAGCCCTCCCATGGTCAATTCCGTCTTCGGCTCCTGCGAAGCCACGATTTTCGAGGTGATGTCGCGCCTCGCCGAGCAACATGGCGCCGTCAATCTCGGTCAGGGCTTTCCCGACGGGCTTGAGCCGGCGGAAGTGATCGAGGCCGCCGCCGAGGCCCTGCGCAAGGGGCCGCATCAATATCCCTCCATGCTCGGTCTGCCCGCGCTGCGTCAGGCTGTGGCCGCGAACGCGCTCCGCTTTCACGGGCTTGAAGCGGATTGGGAGCGCGAGATTCTCATCACCTCGGGCGGCACGGAGGCGCTGTGCGACGCCTTTCTCGCCCTTCTGGAGCCGGGCGACGAGGTCATCGTGTTCGAGCCGGTCTATGATTCCTATGGCCCGATCATCCGGCGCGGCGGCGCGATTCCCGTCCCCGTAAGGCTGGAGCCGCCGGACTGGCGCATGCCGCGGGAGCGCCTGCTTGCGGCGATGACTCCGCGCACGCGGGCGATTGTCGTGAACACGCCGATGAATCCTGCCGGCAAAGTGTTCGACGCCGAGGAATTGCGCTTCCTCGCCGACCTCCTGCTGCGCCATGACCTCGTCGCCATCGCCGACGAGGTCTATGAGCATCTTATCTTTGACGGGCGCCGCCACCTCAGCCTTTTTGGCCTGCCGGAGGTGCGCGATCGCGTCGTGCGGATCGGCTCGGCGGGCAAGACCTTCTCGCTCACCGGCTGGAAGGTCGGCTATGTCATGGCCGACGCCAGATTGCTGACGCCGATCGTCCGCGCGCATCAATATGTCACCTTCACCACGCCGCCGGCGCTTCAGGCGGCGGTCGCCTTCGGCCTCGCCTTGCCGGACGATTATTTTGCCGATCTGAAAAGCCTGCTCGAGGCGCGACGCGATTTCCTCACCGCGGCCCTGAACCGGCTCGGCTTCGCCACCCAGACCGCGGCGGGCTCCTATTTCGCCATCTCCTCCTTCGCGCCCTTCGATCGCGACGGCGACGACCTGGCCTTCTGCCGCCGCCTGACCGCCGAGGCGGGAGTCACGGCGGTGCCGCTTTCGGCCTTTTATGGCGCGAAGGACTTGCGCTTCCACATCCGGTTCTGCTTCGCCAAAACGCAAGCTGTGCTGGAGAGCGCGGTGGCGCGGCTCGGCTCCTGGCGCGCGGCGCAAAAAGTGACTTGATCTGGCGCAAGGCGGGCGCGATAAATTGAGCGCCGTATTTACGGCGTAATTCGGTAATCTTCGCGCTCCTTCACAGGCCGACTGCATGTCTGGCGCTGAACTGCCCAGCTTTTCCGGCGATCCAAGCCGATCCGAAATTTTTTATGCGCTCGGGGCTTCGTCGCTCGGGACGGTTCTTGTCGCGCGCAAGCCTCAGGGCGTCTGCGCGATCCTGCTGGGGGACGATCCCGATCGGCTCGAACGCGACCTCGCCGAGATTTTCCCCCACAGCGCCCGCGCCCCCACGGACGATGCGCTCGCGCCAGAACTGGCTGCGGCGATTGATCTTGCCGAACGCCCCTGGGCGCCTTTCGCGCCTTCGCTCGCCATTGGCGGCACGGAATTCCAGCGCCGCGTCTGGACCGCCGTGCGGGCGGTGGCGCCGGGGACGACCGTGAGCTATGCGGAGATCGCCCGCCGCATTGGCGCCCCCTCGGCCTTGCGCGCGGTCGCCGGGGCCTGTGCGGCCAATGTGCTGGCGATCGCCATTCCCTGCCACCGGATTCTGCGCAGCAACGGCACCTTGTCGGGCTATCGCTGGGGCATGGAGCGCAAGCGCAGGCTGCTGGAGCGCGAACAACGGCGTTGAACGCCCCTGCGACAAAATGCGGCGCCCAGAAAATCTGCATATTTGAGGCAAATCAATCTTCCCGCCGCAATGAAGCGCTATCTTGCCTTTGTGACGTCCTGCGTCACATGCGTCGGCGAGAGCAGGCGCTTCCTCCCTGAGACTTGGACCGCTTTTTCAAAGCGGTCTTTTTTTTCGTCAACGGCGCAGATCAGTTGAAGCGCGGCCCTTTTTTCGCGCGCGAGAGGGCGGCGGAAAGGTCCCTGGCCAGTCGCGTTTTTTCGTGGCGGCCGAGACAGGCGCCAATTTCCACGCGCGTGCGCCGCGACAGCAGATCGAGCTTCTCGACGCCGAATTCCTCATGCCTTTCAATGGCGAGCCGCACCCAGAGCGGGTTGAAGCGCCAGTCGCGCCGCCAGCCCTCGGGCGAGACGCGGGCGTAGTGAAGCTCCAGCGCGCTGAGTTCGAGATCCTCATAGGCCAGCGCCGCCCGGGCGTTGCGTGAGAAGGCGAGCGCCAGTCCGGCCCAGGTCGCGGCGACAAAAACGGCGGCGGGCCATGCCCCTTGCAGGGTGAGCGCCACGCCGAGCGGCGCCTGAAACGCGGCGAACAGGGCGAGCAGCCTCCGCCGTCCACGCTGGGTCAAGGCGCGATGCGGACGCAGGCGAGTCACGAACAGCAGCGCCTCCGCAGGGCCGTCTATGGCGTCGTCGTCCCCCATGCGCTCCCCTCTCTCGCTTGTCGCGCCGCGTCCGATGCGCTTAAGTTCGCCCATGACCGAAGCAAAGAGCAAACCGCGCGCCGCCCCGCCGAAAAAACCGGCCGCCAAGGCCGCTTCGACAAAGCCGGCCAAATCAAAGCCGGTAGCGACGAAACCCGCCAGCAGGCAAAAAGGCGCCGTCGATCCGGCGCGGGTGCGCGAAATTTTCGCCCGCTTCGCCGCGCTCGACCCTCACCCCAAGGGCGAACTGGATTACGTCAACCTCTATACATTACTGGTCGCGGTGGTGCTCTCGGCGCAGGCGACGGATTCCGGCGTCAACCGCGCCACGAAAGGCCTGTTCGCCGCCGCCTCGACGCCGCAGGCCATGCTGGATCTGGGCGAGGACGGCGTGCGCGAAAAGATCAAGACCATCGGCCTGTTCCGCGCCAAGGCGAAGAATGTGATCGCGCTGTCGCAAAAACTGATCGCCGAATTCGGCGGCGAGGTTCCCCACAACCGCGAGGCGCTGGAAAGCCTGCCGGGCGTGGGCCGCAAGACCGCCAATGTCGTGCTGAACATCGGTTTCGGCGAGAAGACCATTGCGGTCGACACCCATCTGTTCCGCGTCTCCAACCGCATTCCGCTGGCCCGTGGCGCGACGCCCGAGGCCGTCGAAAAGGGTTTGCTGGCTATCGTGCCCGATGATTATCTGCTTCACGCCCATCATTGGCTGATCCTGCACGGCCGTTACATCTGCAAGGCGCGCAAACCCGATTGCTCCGCCTGCCCCATCGCCGATCTCTGCGATTTCCCGGAGAAGACGCTCGAGAAGACTCCTGCGCCCGGCGCCGCGCGGGCTTGAGCGGGGCGACGGCTTGCCCTTGTCATCGGGTTGTCATATGAACGATCCGATCAAAGCTGCAGAAAGACAGCTCGTTCCCCTGGAAGGGACTGTCATGCTGGGTCCGATGGATTTGGAAGGGTGGCTCGACGGCAACGAGGATGAGGATCTGTGCGCCCGTCTGCGCCAGACGCCGCAAATCCAGATGCTCGACCGCGACGCCTCGGTCGCCTGCTTCCCCGGCTGGAGCGCTTTCGATTTCTCGCTCGCCCGCCGCTTTTGCGAGACCAATTATCTCGACACCCACGAATTGCACAAACTGGCCGACCGGCTGGGCTTGTAGAGGCGTCCGGACGGGCGTTTCGGCGGCTCAGCTCATGGTTCGCGTCAGAATTTGTTAACCTTACCCCTTGTAACAGTTCTTGTGAGCGCGCGCCGTCGCTTCTATAGGTTCTGGCCCGACCGCAAGGTCGCACGGGTTGAATCAGATCAGGCATGCCCCAGCTTTATCACCATCCGCTCTGCCCGCATTCGCGCTTCGTCCGCCTCGCCCTCGGTGAATATGGCGTCGAGGCCGAACTGATCGAGGAGCGGGTCCACGAGCGGCGCCAGGAATTCCTGATGCTCGATCCGGCGGGCCAAACGCCGGTCCTTGTCGAGGACAGCGGCCTTGTCGTGCCCGGCGCGTCGGCGATCGCCGAATGGCTCGACGAAACGCTCGGCGACCGCCTCGGCGACCATCGCCTGCTGCCGCCTTCGCCGGTCGCGCGGGTGGAAGTGCGCCGGCTGACGGCGTGGTTCAATGAGAAATTCTTCGCCGAAGTCACCAACTGGCTGGTGACCGAAAAGGTATACAAGCGCTTCACCGCCACGGAAATCGGCGGCGGGGCGCCCGACATGGACGTTTTGCGCGCGGCCCGAACCAATGTGCGCTATCATCTGCGCTATATTTCCTATCTGGAATCCACGCGCAGGTGGCTGGCGGGCGACAGGATGACCTATGCCGATCTCGCCGCCGCGGCCCATCTGTCCTGTGTCGATTTCCTCGGAGACGCGCCGTGGGACGAGGAAGAGCCGGCGAAATTATGGTACCAGCGCCTGAAAAGCCGTCCGAGCTTCCGCCCCTTGCTGGCGGATCGCGTTCCGGGCGTGGCGATCAATCCGATCTATGCCGAAGTCGACTTCTGACCTTTCTGCACGCGGAGGCCGCCCGTCTGGGTTTCGACGTCTGCCGGGTCGCGGGGCCGGACGCTATTCCCGAAGCGCCCGCGCGACTGGAAGCCTTTCTCGCAGAGGGCCGCCATGGCGACATGGATTGGCTGAGCGAGCGGCGCGACTGGCGCGCTGATCCGCAAAAGCTCTGGCCTGAGGTCCGCTCGATCATCCTGCTCGGCATGAATTACGGCCCGCAGGGCGACGAAAGCGCGGTTCTCGCTGATCGATCGGCGGGAAATATTTCCGTCTACGCCCGCCATCGCGATTATCACGACGTCATCAAGGGCAAGCTCAAGCTGCTCGCCGGCGCGCTTCTGGCGCGCGCCAAGGCGCTGGGCGAGGCGGGCGAGGTCAAGGTTTTCGTCGACACCGCGCCGGTGATGGAAAAGCCGCTCGCCGCCGCCGCCGGCCTTGGCTGGCAGGGCAAGCACACCAATCTGGTCTCGCGCGAATTTGGCTCCTGGCTATTCCTCGCCAGCATTTTCACCACGCTCGATCTGCCGCGCGACGCTCCCGAGGGCGATCATTGCGGGCATTGCCGCGCCTGTCTCGACGCCTGCCCGACCGCCGCGCTCGACGCGCCCCATAAAATCGACGCCCGCCTCTGCATCTCCTATCTGACCATCGAGGCCAAGGGCCAGGTCCCGGGCCCCTTGCGCGAAAAGATCGGCAATCGCATCTATGGCTGCGACGATTGCCTCGCCGTCTGCCCGTGGAATAAATTCGCCAAAGCCGCGCGCGAAGCCAAATTGCAGGCCCGCGCCGATCTGGCCGCGCCGCCGCTGGCCGAACTGGCGGCGTTTGACGATACGGCGTTTCGCGCGAAATTCGCGGGCGGGCCGGTCAAGCGCATCGGCTTTGCGCGATTCCTGCGCAATGTCCTGCTGGCTGTGGGCAATTCGGGCGACCTGTCGCTGGCCCCTCTGGCGGAGGCGCGGCTGGCGCATGACTCGCCGTTGGTGCGCGGCATGGCGGTCTGGGCGCTGGCGCGTTTGCTTTCGCGCGAAAAATTCATCACCCTCGCCGAGACGCGCGGCGGGCGGGAGAGCGACCCGGATGTTCGCGCCGAATGGCAATGGGGGCTGTCCCTGTGAATCTTCTTGTTTTCGGACTTGGCTTCACCGCCGGCTTCTACGCCGCCCACGCAGTGACGCATTTCGACCAGGTGACCGGCACGAAGCGCGCGCCGCAGGGCGACGCCGTCGGCCGGGTCACGATCCTGCCCTTTGACGGGGCGGCGGAGGCGGTCGATTCACGCCTGCGCGCCGCCCTGCGGGAGGCCGACGCGCTGCTCGTCAGCGCCGGACCCGACGCGCTGGGCGATCCTGTGCTGCGGCGGCTTGAGGCCGAGATCGCGGCGGCGCCGCGCCTGAAGAAGATCGTCTATCTTTCGACCATCGGCGTCTATGGCGACCATGGCGGCCAGTGGATCGACGAGAGTGCCGAGGCGCGGCCGAGCAATGCGCGCAGCCGGACGCGGCTGGAAGCCGAAGCGCAATGGCTTGCTCTCGGCGCGCGCTCCGGAAAGCCGGTCTATGTGCTGCGGCTGTCGGGCATTTACGGTCCCGGCCGCAATGTGCTGGTGAAATTGCGCGAAGGGACCGCGAAGCGGCTGATCAAGCCAGACCAGGTCTTCAACCGCATCCATGTCGCCGATATCGCCAGCGCCATCGACGCCTGTCTGCTCTCCGATACGCCGGCCGGGATTTACAATGTCACCGACGATGAGCCCGCGCCGCCGCAGGACGTCGTGCTTTACGCGGCGATCCTGCTTGGCGTCCCGCCGCCGCCGGAAAAGGATTTCGTCGCCGCTGAACTCACGCCCATGGCGCGCAGCTTCTATGGCGAGAACAAGCGCGTCTCCAATATGCGGATGAAGCGCGATCTCGGCGTCGAACTGGCCTTCCCGACCTTCCGCGAGGGGATCGCCGCTTTGGCCGCGCTAGGCGAGGGCCGGTGATTCTCACGCTCCGAGGGTGAGATTGCCTTCGTCGTCGCGGCCGCGTCCGGCGACGACCAGCCGGTCCTGCGCGCCGATCAGGGTTTGCGCGAGGTCGGCATAAAACTGCGGATCGGTGAAATACCAGCTGTGGGAAAAGCGCGCGACCGAGAGCGGATCGGACGCGGGCGGCGTCAGGGTCTCGAAATGGGCGCTGCAATTCACGTTGACCGTCTTTGACGGCGCATCCGGCGGCAGGCCGACGCGGCCGAGGCGCGGCGCGACGCCGATCCATTTGGCGTTGGAAATCTGCAGCACTTCGTCGTGGCGGTTGAAATAATTGGTCAGCCGATAGGCATGATCCAACATGCTCTCGGTGTCCTTGTTGCCAGAGACGAAATCATTGGCGTCGACGTCGCCGCCGATGAGCGCCAGCTGGTTCAGCGTCCAGCCGCTTCCCGTCTTGATCCCATCGTCGGCGTGGTCGAGCGCCTCGCGCAGTACATAAGCGCCCATGGAATGGCACAGCGCGTGGATGGCGACCCGGCAATCCTGCGTTTGCGCCGCGAGCAGCGGCTTGATCGCGGCGTTGACCAGATCGATCGCTGTTCTTTTGGCGATGTCCAGATCGGGCAGATAGGCGAAGGTCTCGTCGGCTGAAGGCCAGTCGAAACTGATCACAGTGACCGTCATGCGGCCCGCCAGCCCGGAGACGATGGCGCGATGCGCCACATCGACGTCGGCTGCGCCAGTGTTGTAGCCGTGGACGAAAAACAGCGCGTCGCCAAAGGCGCTTCCCTTTGCGTCACGCTGAAAGCTCGCCATGATCCGCGCGATCCAGTCGCGCAGGCCGACGCGGTGCGAGGGGCGGGGCTGTTCGCCGTCCGGAACGATGAGGTAGCGGATCGCGCCAAGCGCGGTTCCGAACGCGTCGCCATCGACGGAACGGACGGTGACAAAGAATTTCGCCATTTTTCCCTCCAAAATTGCTATTCTTGAAAAAATCGCGTTATGGGACCCGTCCGCGGACGAGCCTCGCCGCGAAACGAGATTTTAGCGCGCCGCGTCGCGCCGCCTATCCAGCAAAGAGTCCATGTCCGAGCCAAAAACCGCCGCGCACGCGGCCAAGCCGCTGTTTTCCTACCGCAAATATTGGGCGCACCGTTTCGGGACCGCGCCTTTTCTGCCCATGTCGCGCGCAGAGATGGAGGCGCTTGGCTGGGATAGTTGTGACATCGTGCTGGTCACGGGCGATGCCTATATCGACCATCCGAGTTTCGGCATGGCGATCATCGGCCGTCTGCTGGAAGCTCAAGGTTTTCGCGTCGGCATCATCGCCCAGCCGGACTGGAAGGATGCGGAAGCCTTCAAACAGCTGGGCAAGCCCAATCTTTTCTTCGGCGTGACCTCTGGCAATATGGACTCGATGGTCAACCGCTACACATCTGACCGCCGCCTGCGCCACAATGACAGCTACACGCCCCATGGCGAGGGCGGCAAGCGCCCGGATCGCGCGGTCATCGTCTATGCCCAGCGTTGCCGCGAGGCCTTTTCGGATGCGCCGATCGTTATTGGCGGCATCGAGGCCTCGCTGCGCCGCATCGCCCATTACGATTACTGGTCGGACAAGATCCGCCGTTCGATCCTGATGGATTCCAAGGCCGACCTGCTGCTCTACGGCAATGCCGAGCGGGCGCTGGTCGATGTCGCCCATCGCATCGCCAAAAAGGGCGTAGCGCAGGATTTTTCCGACATTCGCGGCCTTGCCTTCATGCGCGACGCCACGCCGGAAGGCTGGACCGAAGCCCATGCGGAAGATCTCGACGGCGACGAGGGCGTCCACGTCAAGGGCGAGAATGTCGTCGTGCGCCTGCCGGGCTTCGAGCAGGTCGTGGGGGAGCCGGAAAGCTACGCCCGCGCCTCGCGCGTGCTGCATCGCGAGAGCAATCCCGGCAACGCCCGCCCGCTGGTGCAGAAGCACGGCGGCCGGGAAGTCTGGCTGACCGCCCCGCCCATTCCGTTGACGACGCCCGAAATGGATGCGGTCTATGGCCTGCCCTACGCCCGCGCGCCGCATCCGTCCTATGAGGGGGCGAAAATCCCCGCCTGGGAGATGATCCGCCATTCCGTGACGATCATGCGCGGCTGCTTTGGCGGCTGCTCGTTCTGCTCGATCACCGAGCACGAGGGACGCGTCATCCAGAGCCGCTCGCAGGACTCGATCCTCAAGGAAATCGAGGAGATCCGCGACAAGAGCGAAGGCTTTACCGGAATCATTTCCGACATCGGCGGGCCGACCGCCAACATGTATCGCATGGCCTGCAAGGACAAGCAGACCGAAAGCGTCTGCCGCCGCCTCTCCTGCGTCTATCCGGACATCTGCAAAAATCTGAACACCAGCCACGACGCCCTGATCGAGCTTTACAGGAAAGCCCGCGAGATCAAGGGCGTGAAAAAGGTGATGGTGGCCTCCGGCGTGCGCTACGACCTTGCCGTGAAAAGCCCGACCTATGTGCGCGAACTGGTCGCGCATCATGTCGGCGGCTATCTCAAGATCGCGCCCGAACATACCGAGGGCGGCCCGCTGTCCAAGATGATGAAGCCGGGCATCGGGGCTTACGACACGTTCAAGGAAATGTTCGACAAAGCCGCGCGCGAGGCCAGGAAGGAATATTTCCTCATCCCCTATTTCATCGCCGCCCATCCGGGCACCAGCGACGAGGACATGATGAATCTCGCGCTCTGGCTGAAGCGCAACAAATATCGCGCCGATCAGGTGCAGACCTTCCTGCCGTCGCCCATGGCCTTGGCGACTGCGATGTATCATTCCGGCTTCAACCCGCTCAAGCCCGTGCGGCATGGCGCGTCGGAGCAGGTCTCTGCCATCAAGGGTCTGCGCCAGCGCCGGCTGCACAAGGCGTTCCTGCGCTATCACGACGCCGAAAACTGGCCGATGCTGCGCGAGGCGCTGAAAAGCATGGGGCGCGCCGATCTCATTGGCCCTGGCAAGCACCATCTCGTGCCGCCATGGCAGCCGGCGGGCACGGGCGGAGGCGGCGAGGGCCGCCGTCAGGGAGGCTTGCAAGGGGCTTTGAAGGGAGCGGAGAAAGGCCAGCGCAACAACAAGGCGCGGAAATTTCTCACCAAGGGCGTCTTTCCGGCGTGACTCTTGCTCGGGCGCCAGGCATTTGCTTGGACGCAAGGAAGGTGCGGCGCTGGCGCGCTTGACGCTCAGCGCCGGCCTACCTACTTTCGGCTTCAACTTTCCCACTGGCCCAGGGATTCGCATCCCGCCGCACGCGAGGTTTTCATGTCCACCGTAAAAGTCACCGACGCCACGTTCGAAGCCGATGTCATCAAGTCCGCGGAGCCGGTTGTCGTGGATTTCTGGGCGGAATGGTGCGGCCCGTGCAAGATGATCGGCCCGTCGCTGGAAGAGTTGGCGAAGGATTACGCCGGCAAGGTCAAGATCGTGAAGCTCAATGTCGATGAGAACCCGGCCGTCGCCGGCAAGCTCGGCATCCGCTCGATCCCGACCCTCATGCTGTTCAAGGATGGCAAGGTCGCTGCGCAGAAAGTGGGCGCCGCGCCCAAGGGCGAACTCGCTAAATGGATCAACGGCGCCATCTAAATCAAGAAAAAAGGTCGGTTCTCGCTGGCGAGAACCGACCAGGAGCGAAGGCGAGGCCGAGCTGATGCGAGGGGTTGGCGATCGCGCATCGTCGCGATCGCCCGAACAGCAGATCAGCCCCGTTTGACCGTGAAGGGGCCGCTGGCCTGACAGGTCGGCATCATTTCGATCCGGTTGATATTGACGTGCGGGGGCAGCCCGACCAGCCAGCCAGCGGTCTCGGCGATGTCTTCCGGCGTCAGCGATTTGGTCCCGGCATAGACGGCCTCGGCCTTGGATTCGTCGCCGGCAAAGCGCACCTTCGAAAATTCCGAACCCGTGACCATGCCCGGCTCGATATTGGTCACGCGGACGTTCAGCCCGGCGAGATCGGCGCGCAAATTCAGCGAAAACTGCAACACGAAGGCTTTTGTCGCGCCATAGACATGGCCGCCGGGATAGGGATAGTCGCCCGCGACCGAGCCGAGATTGATGATCAGCCCGTCATTGCGCGCCACCATCTGCGGCAGCACCGCGCGGGTGAGATGGACGAGGCCCGAGACATTGGTGGCGATCATCCGGTCCCAGTCGGAGAGGTCGGACTCCCAGGCCGGCCCGAGGCCGAGCGCGAGGCCGGCGTTATTGATCAAAACGTCGATCTGCCGCCAGCCCTCCGGAAGCGAGGCCACGAAACCGTCCACTGCCTTGGCGTCGGTCATGTCCAGCGCCAGCGGCAGCGCGGCGGGGCCGAGTTCCTGCGCCAGTTCCTGCAGGCGCTCGACGCGCCGGCCGGTCGCGATGACGCGATGGCCGTCCTTGACGAAGCGGCGGGCGAAAGCCGCGCCAAAGCCGGCGGTGGCGCCAGTGACGAGAATGGTCTTCATGGAAAGGTCCTGAATCTTTTGCGCGGGCGCGCATTGGCGTCAATTATAGCCGCTATTGTCCCGGCGCCGATAGGCGAAAGTCCCCGCGCCCGCTTGCATCGGCGCTTACCAGATCCCGGGAATCATCCGCCAGCTGCGGGCGCGATATGCGGCGTATTCCGCGCCGAAATGCGATTGCAGCAACCGTTCCTCGGCGTCGATGCGCGCGAGCAGCGGCGGCAGCGTCAGGGCCGTGACGATGAGTCCGAGGCCGGAGCGGAAGACGAAAGCCCATCCCAGCGAGCCGAGCATCAGGCCAAGATAGGACGGGTGGCGGATGAATCGGTAAACGCCGTCCGTCACCAGCCGGTGGCCGGGCTGGATCGCGACGAGGCCGGAAAAGCGGTCGTCGAGCGCGACCACCGGCCAGAGCCGCAGCCAGCCGCCGATCGCGAACAGGGCCACGCCGCTCCAGCGCAGTCCTTCGCCGCCGACCGAAAGAATGTCATGCCGGTCGCCCCAGGCAGGCAAATAGCCGTTGACGAGGCCGAGAATGGCGAAAGCGGGAAGCACCCAACGATTATCGCGATCCTCGCGGATTCCCGGCGAGAGATTTCCGCCGCAGAACAAAGCGATGGCGGAGAGGCCGAAATAGACGATGGTCAGCGCCCAGAAGGCGGGATGGAGCAGGAAGGGTTCGAAGCCGCCCCAGCCCCAGATCGGCAGGGCGTAATAGGCGAAGGCGCCGCCAATCACCCAGCCGACGCGGCTCATGGCGCTGAGGCTGCCGCGCTCCGCCATGAGCTTGGCCCCCTCAGCCGAACATCGCGGCGCCGGGGCATGCGGCGCAGGACGGGCCCGCGCCCGCGCTGGAGCAGGCCGTCGGGGCGTCGCTGTCGCCGCCGCGCGCCGGCGTGGCGATGAGGGACAATTGCTGCTCCAGTTCGACAGCGCCGCAGGACGGGCAGGCCGGCTCTTCGCCGCCGCGCACCAGGGTCTGGAAGGACGAACCGCATTTCTTGCATTGATAGCCGTAGATCGGCATCGGAAACCTCGAACGATCTGAAAAGAAGCTTTGGGCCAAGATCGCCCTTCGCCGTCTCATTAGCAACCCGGGCGCCAAAAGAGCAACCGGGGCGCCAAAAGCAAACGTCTCAAATGGGCGGGTTCAGCCCCGCGCGACGTGGCATTGATGGTCGAGCAATTCTTCGGCGTGGCCGCCGTTCCCGGCGACGAGCAGGATGAAGCCGCGCCCGTATTTCGCGTCCTCGACGCCGATCATGGCGATGGTCTGGCGCGCCATGTCGTCCCTGGCGTGGGGAACTTCCGTCGCCACCATGCGAAAGATGTTCTGGTCGAGATCGCCTTCCTTGAGGCGCCGGGCGCGATAAAGCCCGGCCGAGGGGCGCAGGTCGAGATCGAACCAGCTTTTCTGGCCATTGACCGCGTGGGCCAGCGCCTTGCGGACTGTCGGCTGCACGCAATCGACATGGATATGGAGCTGGTCCTGGCTGCGGCCCGGACGCGAATTGACCGCCATGCCGAGATCGTTCCAGCGCAGCTGCTGGCCGGCGCCCTGAACCACCCAGTCGCGCTGGCTCCAGGCGTCGGCCCAATAATTCGGCGCGTCCGTCCGCAGCAGAGACGGGCTTTCGACGCCCGAAACCTTCTCCAGCGGCGTCACGATGATATGGGTGTCGTCGTCGGGGGCGCGCAGGGTCGCGGAGCCCTTGTCGTGATCCACGGCGAGGCAGGGCAGCGCGACCCCGGTGACGCGGCTGACCGGAGCGCAGATTCCGTGCACGATGCGCCATAGCCCGTCGCGCCCGAATGAGCGGCCCTCGAAGGCGGCGGCGGGGCGCGTCGCGAAAGTCAGCAGAATCAGTAACGAGCTAAAAGCTGGAAAGGCGCGATGCAAGGGCGGGTCATCCGGCGTCGGGGCCGCTCCCTTAGCATTATTTTCGGGCGGCGCCATGCGGGGGAGTGGAGCGGGCGATGAGAATCGAACTCACGACATACAGCTTGGGAAGCTGTCGTTCTGCCACTGAACTACGCCCGCGCTCCCGACTCTCATAGCCGGATCGCCAGTCGGCATCAACCGGCCTTCAACGGGCCGCGCGAAAATGTTTCGACAGTTTCAGACCCTGCGCCTGATAATTCGAGCCGAGCCCCGCGCCATAGAGATCCTCCGGAACCTCCGCCATGCGCTCATAGACCAGCCGCCCGACCGGCTGCCCGTCTTCGAGAATGAAGGGCACGTCATGCGAGCGCACTTCCAGCACCGCCCGCGCGCCCTTGCCGGCTTCGGTCGCGCCAAAGCCGGGGTCGAAGAAGCCTGCGTAATGGACGCGGAACTCGCCGACCAGCGGATCGAACGGCGTCATTTCGGCGGCGTGGTCCGCCGGCACCTGAACTTCTTCCTTCGAGGCGAGGATGTAGAATTCGCCGGGATCGAGCACCAGCTCGCCGCCGCCGCTGGCGAAGATCGGCTCCCAATATTCGGCGATTTCGTAAGATCCCGGCTTGTCCACATCGATGAGGCCGGTGTGGCGCTTGGCGCGATAGCCGATCAGCCCGTCGCCGAAGCCCGAGAGATCGATGGAAATGGCGACGCCGCCGGAAAAGGACGGATTTTCGATCGAGACCAGCCTTTTGCGCGCATGCAGCTCCGCGTGAGCGGCGTCGTCGAGACGGGCGGCGCCGCGGCGGAAGCGGATCTGCGACAGGCGGGAGCCGCTGCGCGCGAGAATCGGAAAGGTGCGCGGCGAGATTTCCGCGAACAGGGGACCGCAATAGCCCGCCTCGATGGTGTCGAAGGCGCGGGCCTGGTCCGCGATGACGCGGGTGAAGACGTCGATGCGGCCGGTCGAGCTTTTCGGATTGGCGCTGGCGGCGACGTCGGGGGCGAGCGCGAGGCTCTCCATCACTTCCGCGACATAGACGCAATTGGTCTCAAGCACCGCGCCGGGGCCGAGGTCGATTTCGTGCAAGGCGTGGCGGGCGATGGCCTCGCCAACGCTGCGCGCGCCGGGCAGGAAGCTGGCCCGCATGCGCCAGGCGCGCCGCCCCAGCCGCAGATCGAGGCTGGCGGGCTGGATCTGGCCCGGCGCCAGCGGCGCGGTCGGGCGGATCGCGCCGCTTTGGGCCAGCGCGGCGATCTGATGGGCGGCGAAAATGCCTTGTTCTTCTTGTTTCGCCGCCGACGCAGCCACGGGCCTCTCCCAACGCTTTACTCGCGCCCACGATTGTTGCGGGGGCGCGAAACCTAAGCAAAGTTTTTCGCGCTTGCATAGCCGGTTGGCTTGGCAAAGGCGAAGTTGCAGCGTTGACCCGCCGCCGCTGCGGCGGTAAAAGCGGGACCGTGGTCATTTGAGCCGGCCGGCTTGCCGCCACGTTAAACAAAGCAGCTAAACAGGCCGGGTCTGCCCAACATCGAGCAGCCGGCCGCTACGCTCCCGAGGAGCCAGGGCGCCTTGCGCCGTGAGGAGTTTCCGCCATGTCCGCCTATGACCGTCCCGCCATCGACGCCAAGACCCTGCGCCCGCGCACGAAAATGGTCCATGGCGGCACGATGCGCTCAGGTTTTGGCGAAACCTCCGAGGCTTTGTTCCTGACGCAGGGCTTCGTCTACAACAGCGCGGAAGTCGCGGAAGGCCGCTTCACCGGAGAGGACGAGGGCTTCCAATACAGCCGTTTCGGCAATCCGACCGTGGCGATGTTCGAGCAGCGCATGGCCTTGCTCGAAGGCGCCGAGGCCGCGCGCGCCACCGCGACCGGCATGGCGGCGGTGACCAATGCGCTGATGGGTCAGGTGCGGGCAGGCGATCACGTCGTCGCCTCGCGCCAGCTGTTCGGCTCCTGCCTTTATGTCGTGACGGATCTGCTGCCCCGTTTCGGGGTCGAGACCACTCTGGTCGACGGCGACGACCTCGCCGCGTGGAAGGCGGCGTTGCGGCCCAATACCAGGACCGCCTTTCTGGAGAGCCCGACCAATCCCGCGCTCGGCGTGCTCGACATTCCGGCCATCGCCGAAATCGTCCATTCCGTCGGCGCCACGCTGGTGGTGGACAATGTCTTCGCCACGCCCCTGATGCAGAAGCCGCTGGAGCTGGGCGCGGATTGCGTGGTCTATTCCGCGACCAAGCATATCGACGGCCAGGGCCGCTGCCTCGGCGGCGTCATCCTGGGCTCGAAGGATTTCATCGAGACCCATATCCATAATTATCTGCGCCAGACCGGGCCGTCGCTGTCGCCCTTCAACGCCTGGGTGCTGCTGAAAGGTCTGGAGACCCTGCCGCTGCGCGTCGCCCAGCAGCAGGACAGCGCGGGCAAGCTGGCGGATTTCCTCGCCGGCGATACGAAAATCGCCCGCGTCTATTACCCGGGCCGCCCGGACCATCCGCAATATGAGCTGGCGAAACGCCAGATGAAGGGCGGCTCGACCATGGTGGCCTTCGATGTCGCGGGCGGCAAGGCCGAGGCGTTCCGCATGGCCAACGCCTTCGAGATCATCAAGATTTCCAACAATCTCGGCGACGCCAAGAGCCTCGTCACCCATCCGGCGACCACGACCCATCAACGCCTGACCGAAGAAGCGCGCCAGGCCGCCGGCATCGGACAGGGCATGTTGCGCCTGTCCGTCGGGCTGGAGGATGTCGAGGATCTGATCGACGATCTGAAACGCGGCCTCGCCGCCGTCTGACGCCTCGCAGGCATGCGCTCGAAAACTATGGCGGGGCTGGCCGGAGCGGCGTAATCTGGGCGGCGTCGCATCGGGAGTTTTTCATGCGCACAGCTGGCTATTGGCGGAACGCCTGTCTTGCCCTGCTCCTCGCCGCGATTTCCTTCGGCAGCGCTCGGGCGCAGGATTATCCGCACGATCTCGCCAAAACGACGCCCGCGGCTTTCGCCGCCTGGCGCGGGGTCACGCCCCTCGAATATCGCAACAAGGCCTGGATCGGTCAGCTGAACGGCGTTTCCACCCCGATGGAGCGCGTCACCATGCGCCGAAGGCCGTTTTGTTATGGCTCCGTCTGCATGCCGCACGATTGCGGCGGCAACTTCGTGGCCTTCCTGATCGCCGTCGACGGCTCCGAAGCCGCGGGCCTGCTGGCCTCCCAGTCGCTGGGTGTAGGCGATCGCTGGTTTGGCGCTCCCGACGCCGAGGCGCGGGCGCTGCTGCGCAAGAAGATCGGCAATTGACCGGATTTGCGTGCGTTACGCGCCAAAAAGGCGCGTTCGCGTAACTCAGTTCGCGCGGGCCCAGGTCATGGACTTGCAGATCAGCCCGCCGAACACGCAGCCGCTGGTGCGCAGCTTCTTGCCATTGACGACCATCTTGCCGCTATAGGTCTTGCCGTCTTCCGGGTTGAAAGCCTGGCCGGTCCAGCTGTTCTGGTCGGCGCGCGCCATGTCGAAAAACACCTTCTGGCCGACATGGGCCTTGGAATTGGGGTTTTTCAGCCAAACGATCGTCCCGCACAGGGCCGCCCCGCAGGGCGAGAATTGCACCTTCGAGGCGCCGTCTTCGCGCATCCAGACTCCGTCGGCCTCCTGCGCGCGCGCGGCGCCAGCCGAAAGGCCAAGGGCGATGACAAGAGCGGCGGCAAGAGCGGCTGCGGGAAAGGCGGCGCGAAAAAGCGAGCGACAATCCAGTTTAAGCATGATTCCTCCCCGCGAAGCCGCCGTTTCCCGGCTGGCGGCGTGACGTTGGCTGATTGAAGAATGATCCATCGCAAAGCTTGCGCGAGGCAAATGGGCGAATCATGTCCCGCCGGTTCGTTCACATGTAACTTAAACCCGTCGCGGGCTTTCCGCGCAAGGACAATCGGCTGGAACCGGGCGCGGACGGGGCTTTGCGGGTGAATTGTCGCTCGAAAGCGTTTATGTTCGCGCCTGCGAAGTTGGAGATCAGGTATGAGCACCCGTCATCTGGACCGCGCCCTCAATCCGCGATCCCTGGCGCTGTTCGGCGCGAGCGATCGTCCCGGCTCGACCGGGCGCGCGGTGCTCGACAATATCGTCTCCGCCGGCTTTCCCGGCCTGCTCCATGTCGTCAACCCGCGCTATGAAGAGATCGCGGGCCGCAAATCATTCAAGGCGCTGCGCGACATTCCCGAGCGCCCCGACCTCGTGATCATCGTCGCGCCGAAGGACATGGTCGCCGACATCGTCAACGAAGCGGCGGATATTTCGGTCCCCGCCGTCATCGTCATGACCGACGACCCCACGCCCGGCGCCGATTCCCTGTTCGAGCAGTTGCGCGCCATCGCGCGCCGGCGCGACATCCGCATTTTCGGCCCCAATTGCCACGGCCTGATCGCGCCGCGCGTCAAGCTGAACGCGAGCCTCTCGGCCCAGCCCGTGCTGCCGGGCGACCTTGCGGTGATTTCGCAATCGGCGGCGGTGATGGGCGCCATCGTGGCCTGGGGCCATACGCGACAGGTCGGCTTTTCCGGCATGGCCTCGCTCGGCCACATGGCCGACGTCTCGATCGACGACATGCTCGATTTCTACGCGCTCGATCCGATGACGCGCGCGATCCTGCTCTATGTGGAAACGCTGGAGGACTCCAAGGGCTTCATGTCCGCCGCGCGCGCGGCCTCCCGAGTCAAGCCGGTCATCGTCGTGCGCTCGGGCCGCCACGAGGCCTCGCGGCGCGCCGGCACCCATGCCGGCAATCTCGCCACCACCGATGACGTCTATGACGCCGCCTTCCGCCGCGCGGGCCTTCTCCGCGTGCCGGACATCGACGCCCTGTTCGACGCCGCCGAGGCGCTCGGCCGCGTCAAGCCCTTCAACGGCGACCGGCTGGCCATCGTCACGAACGGGCGCGGGGTCGGCTATCTGGCCATCGACCAGTTGCTCGATCTCGGCGGCAAGCTCGCCGATATTTCCCCGGCGACCCGCGAAGCGCTCAAGGCGATCCTGCCGGAAAGCTGGGCCGGCTCGGCGCCGGTGGAGCTGGCCGGCGACTGCGGCTCCGACGATTACGGCCAAGCCCTGTCGCTCGTGCTGCAGGACAAGGCAAATGACGCGGTTCTGGCGATGCATTCGCCCAATGTTCTATCCGATAGCGAGGCGACGGCCCGGGCGGCGGTGGAGGCGGTCAAGAAACACCGCCGCGCCTCGATCAACGCCAAGCCCGTCTTTGCCGTCTGGTACGGCGCGGACGAGACGATCAACCATGTGTTCGAGGAAGCGCGCATTCCGCATTACGAGCGGGGCGCCGTCGCCGGCTTCATGCATATGGTCAACTGGCGCCAGGCCCGCGAGGCGCTGATGGCGGCGCCGCCCTCGATGCCGGTGGATTTCGCGCCGGACACGTCCAAGGCGCGCGCCGTGGTGCAGCAGGCGATTGCACGCGGCAACAGCTGGCTGGCGCCCGTCGAGATCAGCGCCCTGCTGGAGGCCTATGACATTCCGATCGCTCCGGCGCGGCTCGCGCGCTCGCCGGAAGAGGCGGCGGAAGTGGCGCGCCTGGTGCTTGGCCGCTATGGCGGCTGCGTCGTCAAGATCATGTCGCGCGACATCATCCACAAATCGGACCTCGGCGGCGTGGTTCTCAACCTCCGCACGGTCGAGCAGGTGGTCGAGGCCACGCGGAAAATGCTGGAGCGCGTCGCCATCGAGGCGCCGCATGCGCGAGTGGACGGCGTCACCATTCACCCGATGGTGCGGCGTCCCAATGCGCGCGAACTGGTGATGGGCGTCACCGACGACCCGACGTTCGGCCCCATCATCGTTTTCGGGCGCGGCGGCAAGGCGGTGGAGGTCATCAACGACAAGGCTCTGGCCCTGCCGCCGCTCGACCTGTCGCTGGCGCGCGGCCTGATCGAACAGACGCGCGTGGTGCGCGCCCTGCGCGACTACCGCGACGTTCCCGCAGCCGACATCGACGCCGTCGCGCTGCTGCTGGTCAAGCTTTCCCAGCTCTCCGCCGACATTCCCGAAGTGCGCGAACTGGAGCTGAATCCGGTTCTGGCCGATTCCGACGGCGTCGTCGTGGTTGACGCCCGCGCCCTGGTCGCGCCCTCGGAGGGCCGCGTGCTCTCGGGCTGCAATCCGCGTTTCGCGGTCTCGCCCTATCCCAAGGCGCAGGAGCGGCGCACCACGCTGAAAAACGGCACGCCAGTGCAATTGCGTCCGGTGCGGCCGGAAGACGAGGAGATGTACAAGGTCTTCTTCACCCATGTCTCGCCGGAGGACATTCGCCTGCGCTTCTTCGCGCCCGTGAAGGAGTTTTCGCACGCCTTCATCGCGCGCCTCATCCAGATCGACTATGCGCGCTCCTTCGTCTGCGTTGCGGTGGACGAGAACACGGGGCTGATGCTGGGCGTGGTGCGCCTGATGCTCGACGCCGACCACGAGCATGGCGAATATGCGGTCCTGCTGCGCTCGGACCTGAAAGGGCAGGGCCTCGGCTGGAAGCTCATGAAATATATGATCGAATTCGCCCGCGCCGAGGGCATCAAATCGGTCGAGGGCCAGGTCCTCAGCGAGAACCAGCCCATGCTGTCGATGAATCAGGCGCTCGGCTTCACCATCCAGGACGATCCGGGCGAACATGGCGTCAAGAAGGTCGTGCTCGACCTGACCCAGCCGCCGACCGAGGCCGAGACGCGGGTCAGTCCAGAGGCGAGGTAAAAGGCGTCAGCCCCCCACGGTGTCGACGTTATAAACGTCGTCGCGGAAGTGGACCGTGCCGTCGGCGGAGGCCCAGCCGGTCATGTAGACCCAGACCACCGGCACCGGCTTGGGCAGCTTGATGTCCTCGCGCGCGCCGGAGGCAATGCGCTGCTGGATCATCTGGCCGGTCCAGCCGCCGCCCGAAGCGGCGCCAGGAGAGCCTCCCGGCGCCGTCCCGATCGTCGCGGCGGCGCTGGCGAGCAGCGGATCGGACGAGACCGGCGCCGCCGGGGCGCCATTCACCGGAACCCCCTGCAGCAGCCAGGCGGCGAGGTCATAGACGCCCTGCACGCGCACGCAGCCATGCGACAGGAAGCGGTAGTCATTGGCGAACAGATTGCGCGACGGCGTGTCGTGCATATAGACGGCGTCCGGGTTGGGCATGGCGATGCGGATCAGGCCCAGCGAATTGCCCGCGCCGGAGTCCTGGCGCAACGTGTAATTCGTCGCCTTGTCCGAGTTCCAGTTGATCGAGCCCGGATTGATCTCCTGCCCTTTGCCGTCGAGGATGCGGATGCGCGCGCGCGCCAGATAGTTCGGCTGCTTGCGCATTTTCGGGATGATCTCGTTCTTGATGATCGAGACCGGGACCGTCCAGGTCGGATTGAGGTTGATCGCGACGATTTTGGCCGCGATCTCGGGCGAATGATGCTCCGGCCCGCCGACAATGGCGGCGTAGCGCCGCGCGACATGGTTGTTCTCCACCGCGTCCACGGCGGTCGAGGGAATATTGACCGCGACATATTTGTCGCCGAAGGGGAAGTTCAGCCCGGCGAGCCGCTGCGCGCTGGAGGCCAGCTGCTTGAAGCGGACATTGGCGGGCACGTTCATGGCGCGCAGGGTCGCGCCGGAGACGATTCCGGTCTGCTTCAGGCCGTTGCGGAACTGAAAGCGCTTGACCGCGGCGGTGAGGGCGGGCGTCCACGCCGCTCCATTGGCCTCGGCGCCGACGATGTCGCCCTCGACCGCCAGACGGCGGCGCAGCGTCGCGACCGCCGGGCCCTTGGCGCCGGGCGAGAGCGCGCCCGGCACGACCGGCCAGCCGCCGGCGTCGACAATCGCGGCGTAGCGTTCCGAAGCCTTGGCGGTGGTGAAGAACGTCTCCGGCTGGAGCACGGGAGTCGGGTCGTCGGATAGCGCCATTTCGCGCGGCGGCGGCGCCGGCGGCTTTGGCTTCGGCTTGACCGGCGCGGGAGCGGCCTGGGCGGGCGCAACCTGGGCGGCCGCGGGCGCTGCGGGAGTTTGGGCGGGCGCTGCTCCAGCGGCCGGCGCGGCTGGCGTAGCCGGGGCCTCGGGCGCAGCGGCGGCGGGAGCAGGCGCGGCGGGAGCGGGAGTCGCCGCCGCCGGGGCGGCTGCGGCTGGCGCAGCCGGTGCGGGCGTCGCGGGCGTCGTTGGCGCAGCCTGGACCGGCTGGTTGGCGAGCGGCGTCGGAGAAAGCGCGCTTTGGGCAAAGGAGGCCAGCGGCGCGGCGCAGAGCGCGGTCGCCGAAAGCAGGGCCAAAATTCTTGTCTTGCGCCTCATGATGCGAAATTTCCCTCGCCTGTCGCTTGCCCTTTAAGGACCATGCGGCGGCGCTTGCCAAGGTTTTTGCCGGTTCTGGCGCAAATTCTCTGTTTCTGTGGCCTTTTTACGGCTATGGCGCGCGAGCGTTCCGTCTGGCCGCAACATGACGGAAATTTCATCTTGCGCCGCCTTTTCATCGTCGCGCGGGCCGCCCATATTCCGGGCGTCCGGCCGTCGCACGATGCGCCGTTCGCCATAGAGGAAATGCGCCATGTCGCCCGAAGAACGCCAGTTGCTCTCCGAACTGTTCGAACGCGTCCGCAGCCAGGCGAACGCTCCGCGCGACCGCGACGCCGAAGCCTTGATCGCCGACAGCGTGCGCGCCCAGCCCTATGCGCCCTATCTGCTGGCTCAGGCGGTGCTGGTGCAGGAGCAGACCCTGCGCGCGGCCGACCAAAAGATCCGCGAACTGGAGGCTCATGCGAACCAGCTTGAGGCGGAAGTCGGCCAGTTGCAGTCGCAGGCCCAGTCCGCGCCGCAGAGTTCGGGCGGCTTCCTCGGCGGCCTGTTCGGCGGCGGCGCCCCGCGCCCGGCCCAGCCGCAGCAGGCGCCAAATCCATGGGGCGCCCCGCCGCAGCAGCCGCAGGCCCAGCAGCCGTCTTATGCGCCGCCTCCGCAGCAGCCGGGCCCCTCTCCGTGGGGCGCCCCGCCCCAGCAGCCTCAGGGCGGCGGCTTCCTGAAGAACGCGATGGGCGCGGCCGCGGGCGTCGCGGGCGGCGTGCTGCTGGCTGATTCGCTTCGCGGCCTGTTTGGCGGCGGGCATGGCGGCGGCGGCCTCGGCGCCGGTCTCGGCTCGGGGCTTGGCGGAACTGGCCTTGGCGGTGGAGCCGGGTTTGGCGGCGGCGAGACGGTCGTAAACAATTTCTTCGACACGCCGAAAAAGGATCAGGATCAGTCCCTGTTCGACTCGTCGCATGACAAGGATCAGAATCTCTCCGACGCCGATTATTCGGGTGACGACGATTTCTTCGGCGGCGACGACGATTACAGCTCGGACGTCTGAGCCTGCCAATGCAACGCCTGAACCCGCCCGCCGCAAGGTCGGGCGGGTTCGCCGTTTCAGGAGTCCGTTTTGCGGCGCAGGCGGATCACCACGTCGACGCGGGCGATCTCCATGCCCTCCGGCGGCTCCGGCAGCCGGCTGAAGTCGATCAGCTCCTGCGGCAGATCGACCAGCAGATGCGTTTCGTCCTCGGTCAGGAAATGCTGGTGGGCGGCGAGATTGGTGTCGAAATAGGTCTTGGCGCCGTCAACCGTCACTTCCTTCAGCAGCCCCGCCGAAGTGAACTGGTTCAAGGTGTTGTAGACCGTGGCGAGCGAGATTGGCGTGCGCGCCTTCAGCGCTTCTTCATAGAGCCGTTCCGCCGTCACATGCCGGTCGCCGCCGCCAAACAGCAGCCAGCCGAGGCGCAGGCGCTGCCGGGTCGGGCGCAGGCCCGCATCGCTCAGCTTGCGCCGCAGATCATGCAGCGGGCAGCCGTTGAGTTCGGCGCCGGCCTTGGTGGTGGCGAAAATCGCGTTGCGGCCTTTCGTCGCGCCGTCGGCGGCCCGACGCGAGCGAGACGCGCTCTCTCTTTTCTCCATCACGACGACCTTTCACCTTCGGCGAAACGGCAGGTTTTTCTTGGTTCAAATCGCTGCGCGCCATCGCCAGATATAGACTTTTGCATCGAGGGCGGCAATATCGGCGCGCCGCGGCGGAGCGCTTGCGCCCGAGAATCATTCCGAGAATCATTCCGAGAATCATTCTGAGAATCGTTCAAGGCTTCTACTTCTTTTGGCGCGGCTTTCAGCCCCTCGATTGCTGTGTTAGAAGGCGCGGTTCATCATCTTGCGCCGCCGCGCCCAAGCGCCGCGCGGCGTCACTACAGGGGAAATGTCCCATATGGGCGAGAAACGCTCCAGTTTCGCTTATGAAGATCTTCTGGCTTGCGGTCGTGGCGAACTTTTCGGCCCGGGCAATGCGCAATTGCCCTTGCCGCCGATGCTGATGTTCGACCGCATCGTGGAGATCGGCGAGGAGGGCGGCGCCCATGGGAAAGGCCTGGTCCGCGCCGAATTCGACATCAGGCCGGACCTCTGGTTCTTCGGCTGCCATTTCCAGGGCGATCCCGTCATGCCCGGCTGTCTCGGCCTCGACGCCCTGTGGCAACTCACCGGCTTTTTCCTCGGCTGGCTCGGCCTGCCCGGCCGTGGCCGCGCGCTGGGCGTCGGCGAGGTGAAATTCGCCAATCAGGTGTTGCCGAGCGTCAAGAAGGTCGTTTATGGCGTCGATGTGAAGCGCGTGTTCAAGGGCAAGCTGGTCCTGGGCATCGCCGACGGCTGGCTTGAGGCCGACGGCGTCCGCATCTATGAAGTCAAGGACATGCGCGTCGGCCTGTTCCAGCCTGTCGCGGGCTGAGGCCCGCGCCCAAAGCGGCCCCTTTGAAAGAGCCGCCCGCCCAGAAGGAGTGAAAGCATGAGGCGCGTCGTCGTCACCGGCATCGGCATTGTCTCTTCGATCGGCAACAACGTCGAGGAAGTCACGGCTTCGCTGCGCGAGGCGCGGTCCGGCATTGTGCGGGCTGAAAAATATGCGGAGCTGGGTTTCCGCTGCCAGGTTCACGGCGCGCCGACGCTTGATCCCGAAAAGCTCGTCGATCGCCGCGCCATGCGCTTTCACGCCACGGGGACGGCCTGGAACCATGTCGCCATGGATCAGGCCATCGCCGATTCCGGCCTGGAGACGGCCGATGTCGTCAATCCGCGCACCGGCATCATCATGGGCTCCGGCGGCCCCTCGACTCGCGTCATTGTCGAATCCGCCGACATCACCCGGACCAAGGGGCCCAAGCGCGTCGGCCCCTTCGCCGTGCCCAAGGCGATGTCCTCGACCGCTTCGGCGACTCTCGCCACCTGGTTCAAGATCAAGGGCGTCAATTATTCGATCTCCTCGGCCTGCTCGACCTCCGCGCATTGCATCGGCAACGCGGCCGAGATGATCCAGTATGGCAAGCAGGACGTGATGTTCGCCGGCGGCTGCGAGGATCTGGACTGGACGCTTTCCGTTCTGTTCGACGCCATGGGCGCGATGTCCTCCTCCTATAACGACACGCCCGCGACGGCCTCGCGCGCCTATGACGCCAGCCGCGACGGTTTCGTCATCGCCGGCGGCGCCGGCGTCCTGGTGCTGGAGGAATATGAGCACGCCAAGGCGCGCGGCGCGAAAATCTACGCCGAACTTGCAGGCTATGGCCTGACTTCGGACGGCCACGACATGGTCGCGCCCTCGGGCGAGGGCGCCGAGCGCTGCATGCGCATGGCGCTGGAAACCTGCAAGATTCCGATCGACTACATCAATCCGCACGCGACCTCGACGCCGGTTGGCGATCTCAAGGAGATCGAGGCGATCCGCAATGTCTTCGGCGCCGACAAATGCCCGCCGATTTCGGCCACCAAATCGCTGACGGGCCATTCGCTTGGCGCCGCGGGCGTGCAGGAGGCGATCTATTCGCTGCTGATGCAGCAAAACAATTTTATCTGTGAAAGCGCCAATATCGCCAATCTCGATCCGGCCTTCGCCGATATGAATATCCTGCGTCAGCGTCGGGATAACCAGCAGCTCGGGGCGGTGCTGTCCAATTCCTTCGGATTTGGCGGCACCAATGCGACGCTGATCTTCAAAAATATCGACGCTTGACCGAGAGTGTGCGCATGACAGTTTCCGCCAAGGGCTTGATGACGGGCAAACGCGGCCTCATCATGGGCGTGGCCAACAACCATTCCATCGCCTGGGGCATCGCCCAGGCCGTCGCCGCCGAAGGCGCCGAACTCGCCTTCACTTTTCAGGGGGAGGCGCTGGGCAAGCGCGTGAAGCCGCTCGCCGAGAGCCTTGGCTCCGCGCTCACCTTGCCCTGCGACGTCGAGGACCTCGCCAGCGTGGACGCGCTGTTCGCGGAGCTCGAAAAGTGCTGGGGGACGCTGGACTTCGTCGTCCACGCCATCGGCTTCTCCGACAAGAACGAATTGAAGGGCCGCTATGTCGACGCCACCACGCGCGAGAATTTCTCGCGCACCATGGTGATCTCGGCCTTTTCCTTCACCGAAATCGCGCAGCGCGCCATGAAGCTGATGCCGAACGGCGGCTCCCTGCTGACGCTGACCTATGGCGGCTCGACCCGCGTCATGCCCAATTACAATGTGATGGGCGTGGCCAAGGCGGCGCTGGAGTCCAGCGTGCGCTATCTCGCCGCCGATCTCGGCGCGCAGAACATCCGCGTCAACGCCATTTCCGCCGGGCCGATCCGCACGCTCGCGGGCGCCGGCATCGCCGATGCGCGCTTCATGTTCAATTTCCAGAAAGCCCATGCGCCGCTGCGGCGCACGGTGACCATCGAGGACGTTGGCGGATCGGCGCTCTACCTTCTGTCGGGCCTTTCGGCGGGCGTGACGGGCGAGATCCATTTCGTCGACGCCGGCTATAACGCCATCTCCATGCCCCAGCCGGGCAGCCTCAAGGCCGATCTGGAATAGCGGCTTCTTAAGCCTTTGCCGCCATATTCCTGCGTCGCGGCTGTGACGCGGGAGTTCTTCATTTGCATCAGGCGCAGAGCATTGTTTCCCTGGACGCGGCCGCCAGAAATCCGACGCGGGATCTCCCGGCGCGCGGGAATGTCGGGCCCTGGCTGGCCGTGGCCTGCGCGCTCGCTTTATCGCTCGTCCTGCAACAGACCCGCTTGCTGACAGTCTGGCGCGGCGGCGGCTTCTTCGATACCGACGACGCCATGCGCATGGTTCAGGTCCGCGACCTCCTCGCCGGCCAGGGCTGGTACGACATGACGCAATGGCGGCTCGACGCGCCGGGCGGGGTCTTCATGCACTGGTCGCGGCTCGTCGATCTCCTGCTCATCCCGCTGCTGAAATTCTTTGGCCTCTTCCTCGCGCCGGAACAGGCCGAGCGCGCGGCGCGGATCGCCTTTCCCACGCTGTTTTTCGCGCTTCTGCTTTCGGGCGGCGCCTGGGCGGCGCGGATTTTCGCGGGGGCCTCCGCGCGGGTCTATGGCGTTTTCGCCATCCTGTTCTGCGGCGTGTTCTTCTGGCAGTTCCCGCCCGGCCGCATCGATCATCACGCGCCGCAGATCACGCTGCTGTTCTTCGCTGTCGCGGCGCTCGCCCGCGCCTTCGATCCGGCGCAAGGACGCTGGGCCGCGTTCGCCGGCGCCTGCATCGCGGCCTCACTCGGCATCGGACTGGAAAACCTGCCCTTTTTCGCGTTGATCGCGGCGGTTCCCGGCCTTCTGTTCGCATGGCGGGGCGTTGAGGCGCGCAAGCTGCTCGTCTTTTTCGCCGCGGGACTGGCGCTCACGCTGGCGGGCGTTTTCCTGCTGACGGTGGGGCCGCGCCACTGGCTCGTTCCCGCCTGCGATGCGCTGTCAGCGCCCTATCTTGCCGGCGCGCTCGGGGGCGCGGCGGCCTATGGACTGCTCGCGCTGTGTGGGCGCTGGCCGGCCCCGGCGCGTTTCGCCGCCCTGGCGTTTCTGGGCGCCGCAGCATTGGCGCCCGTCGTCCTGTTGTGGCCGGAATGCCTCCAGTCGCCCTATGCGGCGGTCGATCCGGTGGTGCGGAGCCTATGGCTCGATCATGTTGGCGAAAACCTGACCCTTCGCGCCGATTTCGCCGTCCTGCCCAACGCCGCCTTGCTGATGGCGGTCCCCGTCCTGATCGGCCTGTTTGGCGCCCTTGTCGGGGCTTGCACGTCGCACGGGGTCGCGCGCGGGCGCTGGCTGTTCCTCGCCGCCATCATCGGCATGGGCTTCGCCACGGCCTGCCTCAGCTTGCGGGTGTTTGCCTCGACCATGCCGCTGGCGGCGCTGGGCCTGCTGGCCCCAGCCGTTCTGGTGCGGCAAGGCCTGTCGGCGCGCGGCGGCCTCCTCTCAGCGGCCACGGGCTTCGCCGTTCTCCTCGTGACTTCCTCCTTCGGCGTCGCGTTGGCGCTCCCGGAGTTGCCGCCAGCCGAAGGCGTGGAAAATTCGCCGGATATGTTCTGGCGGCGTCCCAACGCCTGCCTCGATTCGGCCAGTTATACGTCTCTCGCCGATCTCGCGCCGGGTCTCGCCGTCGCCCCGGTTTCGGCGGGCTCCTATTTGCTGGCGCATACGAATCTAAGCGTGCTGGCGGCGCCCTATCACCGCAATAATCACGGCAATCGCGCCGCACTCGACATCTTGCGGCAGCCCCCGGCGCTGGCGGAAAGCCTGGCGCGCAAGGCGGGCGCCAATTACGTGCTGCTGTGCTGGGAGACGCCTGCGGACCTCGCCTATTACCGGGCCATGGGCTCGGACAGCCTCGCCGCGCAAATCGCCGCGGGGAAGGCCCCGCGCTGGCTGCGGCCTCTTCCCCTCGCGGGAACGCCGTTCCACGTCTTCGCCGTGTCGCCGCCAAGCGATTGACCGTGCGTCGGCTTCCCGCCGCGCGGAAACGAAAAAGGCGGCCGTCTCGCGACGGCCGCCTTTTCCTTGGAATGTTGGAGGCTCAGGCCTGCTCTTCGGCCGCTTCCGCCTTGGCTTCGGCCTTGGCCTTGGCTTCGAGATCCTCGCCGGTGGTCTGGTCGACGACGCGCATCGAGAGACGGACCTTGCCGCGATCGTCGAAGCCGAGCAGCTTGACCTTCACCTTGTCGCCCTCCTTGACAACGTCGGTGGTCTTGGCGACGCGCTGGCTGGACAGCTGCGAGATGTGGACGAGGCCGTCCTTGGCGCCGAAGAAATTCACGAAGGCGCCGAAATCGGTGGTCTTGACGACCGTGCCTTCGTAAATCTGGCCGACTTCCGGATCGGAAGCGATGGACTTGATCCAGGCGATCGCCGCCTTGATCGAATTGCCGTCGGCGGAGGCGATCTTCACCGTGCCGTCGTCGTCGATATTGATCTTGGCGCCGGTCTTTTCCACGATCTCGCGGATGACCTTGCCGCCCGAGCCGATCACTTCGCGGATCTTGTCGGTCGGGATCTTCATCGTCTCGATGCGCGGCGCGAATTCGCCCAGCTCGGCGCGGGCGCTGGTGAGCGCCTTGGCCATTTCGTGCAGGATGTGCAGACGACCGCCCTTGGCCTGGCCGAGAGCGACCTTCATGATCTCCTCGGTGATGCCGGCGATCTTGATGTCCATCTGCAGCGAGGTGACGCCGTGCTCGGTGCCGGCGACCTTGAAGTCCATGTCGCCGAGATGATCCTCGTCACCCAGAATGTCGGAGAGCACCGCGAAGCGCTCGCCTTCCAGGATCAGGCCCATGGCGATGCCGGCGGTCGGACGCTTCAGCGGAACGCCCGCGTCCATCAGCGCCAGAGAGGCGCCGCAGACAGTCGCCATCGAGGACGAGCCGTTGGATTCCGTGATCTCCGACACGACGCGGATCGTGTAGGGGAACTCGGCCGCCGTCGGCAGCATCGGATGGACCGCGCGCCAGGCGAGCTTGCCATGGCCGATTTCGCGACGGCCGGGCGAACCCATGCGGCCGGTCTCGCCGACGGAATAGGGCGGGAAGTTGTAGTGCAGCAGGAAGTTTTCCTTATAGGTCCCTTCCAGCGAGTCGATGTACTGCTCGTCTTCTCCGGTGCCCAGCGTCGCCACCACCAGGGCCTGCGTTTCGCCGCGGGTGAAGATGGCCGAGCCATGGGTGCGGGGCAGGACGCCAACCTGGGCGACGATCGGGCGCACGGTGCTCAGATCGCGGCCGTCGATGCGGATATGGGTGTCCAGAATGTTCCAGCGCACGACCTTGGCCTGCAGGTCGTGGAACACTTCCGCGACCTTCTGCTTGTCGAATTTCGCCTCGCCGTCCGCCGGGAACAGGGCGGCGGTGACCTTGGCCTTCACGGCGTCGACGGCGGCGTAGCGCTGCTGCTTGGCGGTGATCTTGTAGGCTTCGCGCAGTTCGGCTTCGGCGATCTCGGCGACGGCCTTTTCAATTTCGCTCTTGTCGACGAGGACGAGGTCGCGCGGCTCCTTGGCGGCGCGTTCGGCGAGGCGGATAATGGCGTCGATCACCGGCTGGAAGGCGGCGTGGCCGGCCATGACGGCGGCCAGCATGGTTTCTTCGGAAAGCTCCTTGGCTTCCGATTCCACCATCAGCACGGCGTCGGCGGTGCCGGCGACCACGAGGTCGAGATCGGAGGTCTTGGCCTCGTCGATCGTCGGGTTCACCTTGATCTCGCCATTGATATAGCCGACGCGGGCGGCGCCGATCGGGCCCATGAAGGGCACGCCGGACAGGGTCAGGGCGGCGGAAGTGGCGACGAGCGCCAGAATGTCCGGGTCGTTCTCGAGGTCATGGCTCAGCACGGTGACGACGACCTGGGTGTCGTTGCGATAGCCGTCCGGGAAGAGCGGGCGGATCGGACGGTCGATCAGGCGCGAAATCAGCGTTTCACGTTCGGAGGGACGGCCCTCGCGCTTGAAATAGCCGCCGGGAATGCGGCCGGCCGCGAAGGCCTTTTCCTGATAGTTCACGGTGAGGGGGAAGAAGTCCTGGCCGGGCTTGGGCGCCTTGGCCGAAACGACGGTGGCCAGCAGGGTGGTTTCGCCATAGGAGGCGAAGACCGCGCCATCGGCCTGGCGCGCGATGCGGCCGGTCTCCAGCGTCAGCTTGCGCCCGCACCAGTCGATTTCCTCGCGATGAATCTCGAACATTTTTTTCGTCTTTCGTGGATGGGAGAAGCGCCACACCATGAGCAAGACGGCGAGACGTCGCCTTTTGCGGCGTCTGACAATCCTGCCCCGGGCCCGAACGCTTCGTCCGGTTGGACGGGCGGCCCCTGCCGCCGGCCCCTTTTTTCGCGCGGCTCTTTCCGCGCGACATGGAAACGTAACTCGGAAAAAACGCGGCCGGACGAACCGGCCGCGCGGAAAAGTTTAGCGGCGGATGCCGAGACGCCCGATGAGCGTCTTGTAGCGGGCTTCGTCGCCCTTCTTGACGTAGTCGAGGAGCTGACGACGCAGCGAGACCAGCTTGAGCAGGCCGCGACGCGAATGGTTGTCCTTCACATGCGACTTGAAATGCTCGGTCAGGTTCGTGATGCGCTCGGTCAGAATGGCGACCTGCACTTCCGGCGAACCGGTATCGCCCGGCTTGGTGGCGTATTCCGTGATGAGCGCGGCTTTGCGCTCGGCAGTGATCGACATCGAATGTCCTTTCGTTGTTGAAGATCCGCTGCGCGCCGGGCCGCTCCGGGATGTCGTCCAGGGAGGTCAAACGCGAGCGCCGCCGCAAGCGCGAGCCGGCGGCGAAGTGCGCCTTATACACGAAAATTATGGCGGGGCCAGCCCGAAGGCGTGGAACCTTGGCGCAGGCGGCTTGGAATGGCGGCGGGTTCGCTCAAAACGGCAGGTTGAACACGCGGTTCGGCACGAACTCGCCGCCCTCGACCAGGCCGGAAGCGATGACGACGCCGCCGCAGACGGCATAGGCCGCGCCTTCCGCCGGGGCGTCGCGGCCGCGCAGAATGACGGATTGGCCGCGCCGGGCGCGGGCCGCCGCGGTGCGGTCGAGCACGAGGCAGGGCAATTCCGTCAGGCCGGCCTCGACGCCGAGCAGGTCTTCATGGGCCAGTTCCGGCGCCTCCAGCAATTCGGCCAGCGGCGCGGAGGCTTCCTCGCTGAAGGGGCCGACGCGGGTGCGGCGCAGCGCGGTCACATGGCCGTAGCAGCCCAGCGCGCGGCCGAGATCGCGAGCGATGGCGCGGACATAGGTGCCCTTGCCGCATTCGGCCTCCAGCACCGCCTGGTCGCGGTCGGCGGCGACGAGCCGCAGGGCGTGGATGGTGATGGGGCGGGGCGCGAGATCGACCGTCTCGCCGTCGCGGGCGAGGTCATAGGCGCGCTCGCCATTGATCTTGATCGCCGAAAAGGCCGGCGGGCGCTGCATGATTTCGCCGGTGAAGCTTGGCAGCAGGGCGGCGATGGCGGCGGGGTCGGGGCGCGCGTCGCTGGTCTGGACCGCATGGCCTTCGGTGTCGTCGGTGTCGGTCTCCACGCCCCATTGCACGGTGAAGCGATAGGCCTTTTCGCCGTCCTGCACGAAGGGCACGGTCTTGGTCGCCTCGCCGAAGGCGATGGGCAGCACGCCTGAGGCGAGCGGGTCCAGAGTGCCGGCGTGGCCGGCCTTCTTGGCGTTGAACAGGCGCTTCAGCCGGGAGACGGCCTGGGTCGAGGTCAGCCCGACGGGCTTGTCGAGCACGACCCAGCCATTGACTTCGACGCGGGTGGAGCGCGGCGCGTTCACGGCGCGTCGTCCTCTTTTTTTGCGTCCTCGTCTTGATCGTCTTCCGAGCCGTCCTGCGCGGGGGCGGCGAGATCCTGCGCCACCTTGGCCGTTTGCAGCAAGGCGTCAATCTTGGCGGCGTTGGCGAAGGACTCGTCCACCCTGAAGCGGATTTCCGGCGCATATTTCAGATTGACCTGATGGGCGACCTCGGTGCGCAGGAATTTCTTGTGGCGATCGAGGATCGTCACGATCTGGTCCTGCGCCTTGCCGCCGAGCGGCATGACATAGATGGTGGCGAGCTTGAGATCGGGGCTCATCTTGACCGTGGGCACGGTGACGACCAGCCCGGCGAGTTCGGGATCGTTGATTTCGCCGCGCGACAGCAATTGCGCCACGGCGTGGCGGATCAGTTCGGCGACGCGCAACATGCGCTGGCTCGGCTCGCCGCCCTTTTGATGAATTCTGGACATTTTTGCCTCGTGAGAGCGCCGCCGCCCTTGTCGCGGCGGAAATTCGCGCGGGCCGGTCAACGCGATTCCGCCCGGCGCGCAGGGCTGGGCTAGGAGCGAACGCGACGCCGAGCTGACGCGACGGGCGCCGAACCGCCATGCGGTTCGGCAACAAATCAGAGACTCCGTTTGATCTCTTCGACGCGGTAGCACTCGATGACGTCGCCCTGCCGCATGTCCTGGTAATTCTCGAAGGCCATGCCGCATTCCTGGCCGGAGGCGACTTCCTTGACCTCGTCCTTGAAGCGCTTGAGGGTCGAGAGCTTGCCCTCGTGCACCACGACATTGTCGCGGATGAGGCGGACGTGCTGCCCGCGCTCGACGACGCCGTCGGTGACGAGACAACCAGCGACCTTGCCGACCTTGGTGATGGTGAAGACCTCGCGAATCTCGGCGTTGCCGAGCATGGTCTCGCGCAGGGTCGGCGCGAGCAGGCCGGACATCGCCGCTTTCACATCGTCCACGAGATTGTAGATGATGTTGTAATAGCGGATTTCGATGCCGAGCTTTTCCGAGGCCTCGCGCGCTTCCTTGTGGGCGCGGACATTGAAGCCGATGACCGCCGCCTTGGACGCTTCGCCGAGCGCGATATCGGATTCGGTGATGCCGCCGACGCCGGCGTGGACCACGCGCGCCGCGACTTCGTCGGTGCCGAGCTTTTCCAGCGCCGCGCAGATCGCTTCGACCGAGCCCTGCACGTCGCCCTTGATGACCAGCGGGAATTCCTTGCGGCCGGCGGTCTTGAGCTGGCTCATCATGTCGGCGAGCGAAGAGCGCGCCGAACCGCCGCGGGCGGCGGCCTGATCGCGCTTCTGGCGTTCGCGATATTCGGTGATCTCGCGGGCGCGGGCTTCGGACTCGACCACAGCGACGCGGTCGCCGGCTTCCGGCGCGCCGCTGAAGCCGAGGATTTCCGTCGGGAAGGACGGACCGGCGTGGACGCAGTTGACGCCCTTGTCGTCGATCAGGGCGCGCACGCGGCCCCATTGCGAGCCGGCGACGACGATATTGCCGACCGCCAGCGTGCCGCGCTGGACCAGAACGGTCGCGACCGGGCCGCGGCCACGGTCGAGGCGCGCCTCGATGACCGTGCCTTCGGCCGGACGATCGGGATCGGCCATGAGGTTGAGCACTTCCGCCTGTAGCGAAATGGCTTCGAGCAACTTGTCGAGATTGGTCTTCTGCTTGGCGGAAACCTCGACTTCCAGCGTGTCGCCGCCCAGCGATTCGACCTGCACCTCATATTGCAGCAGTTCAGCGCGCACGCGCTCCGGCTTGGCGTCGGGCTTGTCGATCTTGTTGATGGCGACGATGAGCGGCACGCCCGCCGCCTTGGCGTGGCTGATGGCCTCGATCGTCTGCGGCATCACACCGTCGTCGGCGGCCACGACCAGCACGACGATGTCGGTGACCTTGGCGCCGCGGGCGCGCATGGCGGTGAAGGCGGCGTGGCCGGGGGTGTCGATGAATGTGATCTTGCCGCCGAGCGGCGACTGTACCTGATAGGCGCCGATGTGCTGGGTGATGCCGCCCGCTTCGCCCGAGACCACATTGGCCTGGCGGATGGCGTCGAGCAGCGAGGTCTTGCCGTGGTCGACATGGCCCATGATCGTGACGACCGGGGGACGCGAAACGAGATTCTCCTCGGCGTCCGGCGTGTCGAACAGGCCTTCCTCGACGTCGGATTCAGCCACGCGCTTGACGGTATGGCCGAGTTCGGAGGCGATCAGCTCGGCGGTGTCGGCGTCGATCACGTCGGTGATCTTGTGCATCTGGCCCTGGCGCATCAGCAGCTTGATGACGTCCACGCCGCGTTCCGACATGCGGTTGGCGAGTTCCTGGATCGTGATGGTCTCGGGCAGGACGACTTCGCGCGACAGGCGCTCCTTCTGCTCCACGACGCCCTTGAGGCGCTGGGTGCGGCGGCGGAAGGCGGCGACGGAGCGCGTGCGCTCCTCGCCGTCGCTGGCGAGGGCGGTGGTGACGGTGAGGCGGCCGCGCGACTTGGCCTCGGCCCCGCGCGCCGGCTTGACGGCCGGCACGGCGAGCTTGGGCTGGATCGGGGTGCGGCGGAGGCCGAGCGGCGCGGCGCCGCCGGGAGCCGTCGAAGCGGGCGTCGTCCTGCCTTCGGCGGCGGCCGGGGTCGGCGTGGCCGACGGGGCCGGGGCGGCGGGACGGGGCGCGCTGAAGACGATCTGCTGCGGACGGCGCGAATTGCCCGACGGGGTCAGGGACAGGCCATGATCGCCCTCGGTCGAGGCGGGAGCGGCGGGCGCGGCGCCCGGGGTGAGACGGCGGCGCGCCTCGTCCTCAGCGCGGCGCTTGGCTTCCAGATCGCGCTGCAGGCGCGTCTCTTCTTCCTTCTTGCGCGATTCCGCAGCTTCGCGCTCGGCGCGTTCGCGGTTTTCACGCTCGGAGCGGGCGCGGGCTTCCGCCTCCTGGCGCTTGCGGTCTTCTTCCTCGCGAACGCGGGAGTCGTTCAGGGCGCGGGCGCGGGCGTCGCGTTCGTCATCGGTCAGCGTGCGAAGGACGACCCCGGTCTGCGGGCGCGGGGGGATCGGCTTGACCGGCGGGCGCGCCTGGGCGGGCGCGCCCTGCTGGATGGGCGCGGCAGGGGGCGTCGGCGCCGCGGCGGCCGGCTTCGGCGCGGATGCGGCCGGGGCGACGGGGGCCTTGGGCGCTTCATGGGCGCGACGCTTAACCTTCTCCACCACGACCGCCTTGGTGCGGCCGTGCGAGAAGCTCTGGCGTACGACTCCCTGCTCGACCGGGCGCTTCAACGACAACGTCTTGGTCGGAGGCACAGTCAGGGTTTTGTCGCCGGAATTGTTCGAATCGTTCATATCGCTCATGCGTCCCCGGAATCTCGCCCGTTGCTGTCTTGACCGTTCGCGCCGTCGGCTTCGAAGTCCTGCTCCAAAGCCTCGGCCGCTGTCAAATCTTCGCCCCCGACAGGGGCCGCCGCTTCGCCGTCGCCGCGATATAACGCAAGTCGCCGTGCAGAAGCGAGAAAAACCTTCGCCGCGGAGCCAAGCCCCAACGCGGCGTGAACCACATTGCCGCGGCCGAGCGCGGAATCGAGCTCGTCCGTGGCAAGGAGATCGATGTCCGGCGGCATGTGCTCGCCGAAGCGGCGGCGCAGGGCCTGGCGCAGCTTGCGCTTGCCGTCCGGAGCGCCGTCGACAGCGTGAATCAGAGCGGCGATCTTGCCCGAGGCGATGGCCCCTTCGACCTTGGCGAAGCCGGTGGTCACGAGGCCCGCCTTGTTGGCCAGCGCGAGGCCTTGCGCGGCGTCGCGCCGCATCAGGGTCTCGATCAGCTCCGGCAGATCGGGCGAAGCATACGCCTTTTCGCGCAAGCCGCGCGAAAAGAGCTGTTTCTTGACGGCCTGGGCGACGAGCGCCTTCGACAGGCCGACCCAGACGCCCCGTCCGGGCAATTTGCGTTTGAGATCGGGGACGACAGCCTGATCGGGACCGAGGACGAAGCGGATCAGTTCGTCAGGCGCGCCGGTCTGGCGCGTGACGATGCAGGTGCGCTCTTCCGGCGCCTCTCCCTTGCGGGGAGCGGCGGCGGGCGCGACCAGATCCTGTTTCGTCTCCAGCGTCAAAACCAGCATGCCCTTTCTCGCGGCCGCGCATCACGCGGACTCGCCGTCCTGTTCCGTTTCAGCGGCCTCTTCTTCCGCCGGGGCGGCGAGATCGGCCTCGTCGACCCAGCCCATCTTGACGCGGGCGCGCATGACGATGGCCTCGGCCTCGTCGCGGCTCACGTCGAGACCGTCGAGAAAGCCCTCGGTTCGCACGTTTTCGCCATTGCGCTTCTCGGTCCAGCCCACCAGGTCGTCGGTGGCGCAGCCGGCGAGATCCTCGATCGTCTTGACGTCATTCTCGCCGAACTTCACCAGCATGGCGGTGGTGACGCCTTCGATCTCGCGCAATTCGTCGGACACGCCGAGTTCGATGCGGCGGGCGTCCTGCTCCGCCTCGACGCGGGCGAGATAGTCGCGGGCGCGGTTCTGGATTTCCTCGGCGGTGTCGGCGTCAAAGCCTTCGATCGCCGCGACTTCCGAGGAATCGACATAAGCGAGTTCGTCGACGCTGCGGAAGCCCTCGGAGGCCAGCAGCTGGCCGACGACTTCGTCGACGTCGAGCGCCTGCATGAAGGACTGGGTGCGCTCGACGAATTCCTTCTGGCGGCGCTCCGATTCCTCGGCCTCGGTCAGGATGTCGATATCCCAGCCGGTGAGCTGCGAGGCGAGGCGCACGTTCTGGCCGCGGCGGCCGATGGCCAGCGACAGCTGGTCGTCCGGCACGACGACCTCGATGCGCGAGCTGTCCTCGTCCAGCACCACCTTGACGACTTCCGCCGGCTGCAGCGCATTGACGATGAAGGTCGCGGCGTCGGCCGACCAGGGGATGATGTCGATCTTCTCGCCCTGCAATTCATTGACGACCGCCTGGACGCGCGAGCCGCGCATGCCGACGCAGGCGCCGACCGGATCGATCGAGGAATCGCGCGAGGTCACGGCGATCTTGGCGCGCGAGCCGGGATCGCGGGCGACCGAGCGCACCTCGATCACGCCGTCGTAGATTTCCGGCACTTCCTGCTGGAACAGCTTGGCCATGAACTGCGGATGGGTGCGCGACAGGAAGATCTGCGGCCCGCGCTGCTCGCGGCGCACGTCATAGACATAGGCGCGCACGCGGTCGCCGGGGCGGAACAATTCGCGCGGGATCATTTCGTCGCGGCGGATGATCGCCTCGGAGCGGCCGAGATCGACGATGACATTGCCATATTCGACGCGCTTGACCACGCCATTGATGATGTCGCCGATGCGGTCCTTGAATTCCTCATACTGGCGGTCGCGCTCGGCCTCGCGCACCTTCTGCACGATGACCTGCTTGGCCGACTGCGCGGCGATGCGGCCGAATTCGATCGGCGGCAGGGTTTCGGCGATCCAGTCGCCGACCTGCGCGGCCGGATTGCGCTTGCGGGCGTCGGCGAGCAGGATCTGGGTGGCCTCGTTCTCGATCTGGTCGACGACCAGCATCAGGCGCGAATAGCGCACTTCGCCGGTGCGCGGATTGATCTCCGCGCGGACCTCGGTTTCCTGGCCATAGCGGGAGCGCGCCGCCTTCTGCATCGCGTCTTCCATGGACGCGAGCACGATCGAACGGTCGATCGACTTGTCGCGCGCGACGGCGTCGGCGATCTGCAAAAGTTCAAGCCGGTTGGCGCTGACGGCCATGGGTGCTCTCCTGATAAGTCGTTATTTGCCTGACGGGCGGCGCAGGGCGCCGCCGGCCTTTATTTTCCTTGCGGACGGCGGACTGAAGGGTTCTTGCCGCCGCCGCCTTTTTTGAATTGCGCCCGTACGCCAGCAGGCAGGACGGGTTTCGATTTCGTGCTCGCGCCGAAGCCTTTTTTGCGCGGCGCCGCTGCGGTTTCCTGCGGCGCGGCGCCCTCCAGGCCGTCCTCGCCCTCGGATCCGCGATCGCCCTGGGCCAAGGCCTTGGCGGCGCGCAGGGATTCACGGATCAGCGCCTCGGTGAGCACCAGCTTGGCCTCGTCGAGGTCGCGCAGGGCCAGTTTCGGCAGCTTTTCCTCGTCGGGGCCGGCGTCGGGCCTCTCGATGGTCAGGACGCAATCCCACCCCTCGCCCTCGACGGCGCGGATCGGCCCGCGAAAACGCTTGCGGCCGCTCGCATGGGCGTGGGCCAGCTCGATGCGGGCTTCCTTGCCGAGCGCGCGGCGGAAATCCGAGGCGCGCACCAGCGGGCGGTCGAGGCCCGGCGAGGAAATTTCCAGCCGATAGGCCTGCTTGATCGGATCTTCGACGTCGATGACCGGCGACAAGGCGTCGTGGATCTCTTCGCAATCGTCAATGGTCAGCGTGCCGTCGGGCCGCTCCGCCATGATCTGGACGGTGGTTCCCTGTCCCGACATGACCTTCACGCGCACCAGGCGGTAGCCCATCGAATTCAGCACTCGCTCGCTCAGCGCGGCGATCCGCGCGGCGACGCCGGTCTCTTCGACGAAGCGCGGCTCATCAAGCGGCGCATCCACGGTCTGGAGCGGCGCGTCGGGTTCCTGCGCGATTTGGGCGCCTGAGTCCTGCGTTCGGTTCAAATGGTTCTTCCGAATGGGTCCGGCAAGTCGGAAATAACAAACAAGCCGGATAAAACAAAAAAGAGCGGGTCCCGCCTGGGCCCCACTCCCGCGCGGCCCTCACAGGCCATGACGAAGATGCTGACTGATCGCTATATAGTCCAAAGGCCGCCTTGGCGCAAGGCCGCGCGAGAACCTCAATCGTCGAGCAGGCCTGTGGGCAAGCCGTCGAAGCTCAGCGCGTTCTTCTCCCGCCAATAGGCGCTTATGCCGTCCTCGCCCTTCTTTTCCGCCCATTTGACCAGGGTGTCGCGCTGGCCGGCGAACTCCATCAAGGGCACGCCGAAGCCGCAAGATGTGATGATGTCCTCGACGGCGACATCGACGATCTGCCTCGCGCCCGGCAGATCGGCGAAATGGCCTGCCAATTCGTCAAAGCCGGGGCGGCCGGCGCCGACGGTCCTGCCTTTTCCGTAAAGCCGCAGAAGATTCGGCGCGCCGGTAAAGGCGCAGAACATCAAGGTGATGCGGTCGTTGAGACGCAGATGCGCGGCGGTCTCGTTGCCGCTGCCGGTCAGGTTGAGAAAGGCGACGCGGCGCGGGCCGATCACCGCGAAGGTTCCGTCGAGCCCCTTGGGGCTGAGATTGACCCGGCCCCCCGGCCCGGCTGTGGCGACGAAAAAAATCTTTTGGGCGTCGATGAAATCTTTCAGATTCGCGTCGATCTCGTCATGCCTCTTGGCCATTTGTCGTTCCTAAATGTCTTCGAGTCCCAGTTCCCGCCGTTTCCTGCGGCTCAGGCCGCCGATGACCAGACGATAGGACGCCTGGATCAGTTCGCGCAATTCGTCGCCGTCAACCTCGTCCGCCGCCTCGATCCATTTCAGCCCGCGCGAGGCGAGATAGGGCGCGGGACGAAAACCGTCCTGCTCCGGCAGGATCATGAAGGCGATGTCGCTGACCTTGAAGGAATAAGCCGGAGCGTCGTCGGTCCCGCCGCCGATGCAGAACACCCTGCCGCCGACTTTCCAGACATGCGAGCCGCCCCATTGCATGACATAGGTCGTCGCGGGCAGGCTGGCGCAGAAGGCGTTATATTCTTCGTAGGTCATTTTCCTTTTTGTCGACCACGAATTGGCGCAGCCGACAACCCCTCGCATGAGCTCGGCGTCACTTCGTTCCTGACGCCCTCGCTCGGACCGGCGGTCCGAGCGAGGGCGTATATTCTCCCGACATTGCCGTCTTGGCGGCGATGTTATAGGGATTTCGCCCGCACAATAGGGGATGACATGAATCGCGTCGCGCTCGAAGCCGCCCGGAGAAGCGTCGAAATCGAAGAGGCCGGCGTCGCGAAATTGCGTGCGGCGCTCGACGGCGAATTGGGCGAGGCGCTGGAAAAAGCGATCGCAACGATCAAGGCGGCGCGTGGAAAAGTCATCGTCAGCGGCATGGGCAAGAGCGGCCATATCGGACGCAAGGTCGCCGCGACTCTGGCCTCCACCGGCACGCCCGCCTTTTTCCTGCATCCCGCCGAGGCGAGCCATGGCGATCTCGGCATGGTGACGGCGGATGATGTCGTGCTGGCCTTTTCCTGGTCGGGCGAGACGGCGGAGCTCGCCGATCTGATCGAATATTCCAAGCGATTCGCCATCCCCCTGATCGCCGCCGCCTCCCGACGCGACAGCGCGCTCGGCCGCGCCGCCGATATCCTGCTGGAGCTCCCGCTGGTCGAGGAAGCCTGCCCCAATGGCCTGGCGCCGACGACCTCCACCACCATCCAGCTCGTGCTCGGCGATGCGCTCGCAGTGGCGCTAATCGAGGATCGCGGCTTTTCGGCGCAGGATTTCCGCCAGTTTCATCCCGGCGGCAAGCTCGGCTCGCGCCTTCACAAGGTGGACGACCTGATGCACGCAGGCGCGGACATGCCGCTGCTGCCGGAACAGGCCTCCATGAGCGACGTCATCCTCACCATGACCGGCAAGAGGTTCGGCTGCGTCGGGCTGGTGGACGGCGAGGGGCGCCTCGCGGGCATTATCACCGATGGCGACCTGCGCCGTCACTGGACCGACCGGATGCAGGACCAGCCGCCGGCCAGGATCATGACCCGCGCGCCGCTCACCGCGCCGCTCGGCTCGCTCGCCTCCTCGGCGCTGGAAGTGATGAACCGCAGGAAGATCACGGTGCTGTTCATCCTCGATGAAGGCAAGCCTGCCGGCATCCTGCACATTCACGATCTTCTGCGCGCCGGCGTCGCGTAATCGGAACTTTTACGTCGCGTCGAGATGGGTGCGGATGGCCCGCGCGACGTCATCGGCGTGTTGGATCGCAAGATCATGGTCGCCGCCTTCGACGACATGCAATCTGGCGTGAGGCAGCAGCTTGCGCAGCTTTTGGCCTATGGCGAGCGGACTGATCGGATCTCTGTCGCCCCAGATCAAGAGCGTCGGGATTTCGATCAGCGGAAGTTCCGACGACAGGTCCTCGCTGACCTCGGCGATCCACTTGGCGGCGGCTGGGAATGCCTCGAAATATTCCGGTCGCCAATCCGACGCGCCGAGATTGTTGAGGCTTACGCCGGCAGATGTCGCTACAAGAACGAGGCGGCGGATTCTCTCCGGCGCCTGCAAAGCGCAATGAACGGCGACAAGCCCGCCCATGGATTGTGCGACGAGATTTGAGGGTTGATCGAGTTCAGCCAAAGCCATTGCGACGAGGTCGTCGAAGCCGCGCACCTTTGGCGAGGGCGGCTCGTTCCCGAGACCCGGCCATGCCAGATGGACTTTGCTTCCGCCTGGAAGCCGTTCCGAGACAGGGCGCCAGAAAGCGGCGCTTCCTCCTGCGCCGGGAAGAAAAATCGTTTTCATAGCGCAGCTATGGCAGAACAAAAAAATCCGACAGCAAACGGATGTGCGTGACTGACGTGGAACGCAAGGAAAAAAGTGTGACGCGGAATTTTCTGGTCAGGAAGGCCGATTTGGCCGACGTGCGTGACATCGCTAGCATGGTCGGAGCGCTGCTTTCCGAAATCGTCGAGCGCTCGGCTCCGCCCGCCTTCGATTTTGATCTTGAGCAAACCGAGGCGTTATTGGCCGATTTTCTGCGTGAAGACAGTTTCACCGTTTTTGTTGCCGAAACAAGAAACGGGGATTTGGCGGGATTCATCTCTCTGAACGAATCCCGCGCTCTTTATGCAAATGGCCGTTTCGGGACCATTGCGGAATTCTATGTTCGTCCGCTCTATCGCTCGCATTCCTTAGGCCGAATTTTATTGGCGCAGGCTAAAACCCATGGCCGGGAACACGGTTGGAGCCGTCTGGAGGTAACCACGCCGCCGCTCCCTACGTTCGATCAAACACTGGCGTTTTACGAACGGGAAGATTTCGTCATTTCAGGCGGACGTAAGCTCAAGACCCAGCTTTAGGTCTGTGCCCGAGCGGTGGCGCTCATTCCGGCCTCGTCGAGGTCGAACGCCGCGGCGAACAGTTCCTGCGTATATTTTTCCCGCGGATTGGCGAAAATCTCCGCTGCCGAGCCCTGTTCGACGATCTTGCCGTCGCGCATTACAGCGATCTGCGAGGCCAGCGCCTTCACCACTTTCAGATCGTGGCTGATGAACAGATAGGACAGGTTGCGACGGACTTGCAGGTCGCGCAGCAGATCGACGATCTGCGCCTGCACGGAGCGGTCGAGCGCCGAGGTCGGCTCGTCGAGCACGATGATTTCGGGATCGAGCGCAAGGGCGCGGGCGATGGCGATGCGCTGGCGCTGGCCGCCGGAAAATTCATGCGGATAGCGGTCCATGGTCGCCGGATCGATGCCTGTGTCCGTCAGGGCGCGGGCGACGACGGCCCGGCGCTCCGCCGCCGAAAGCCCCTTGTCCTGAATCAGCAGGCCTTCCTCGACGATTTCGCCCACCGACATGCGCGGCGACAGCGAGCCATAGGGGTCCTGAAACACGACCTGCAAGGCCTTGCGCAGGGGCCGCATCTGGCGCGCGGAAAAGCCGTCGATGCCCTGGCCGAGATAGAGGATCGGCCCTTCCGAGCGGATCAGGCGCAGCAGCGCCAGCCCGAGCGTGGTCTTGCCGGAGCCGGACTCGCCGACCAGAGCCAGCGTCTGGCCCTTGCGCAGGGCCAGCGACACGCCGTCCACCGCTTTGACATAGGCGCTGGCGCGGCGAAAGAAACCTTTCTTGATCGGAAACCAGACCCGCAGATCCTGCGTCGCCAGCACTTCTGGGGCGTTGGGATTGGCCGGGGGCGCGGCGCCCTTGGGTTCGGCGGCGAGCAGCATTTTGGTGTACTCATGCCGGGGCGCGCGGAACAGTTCCGCTGTCGCGCCGGTCTCGACAATGGCGCCCTGTTTCATCACCGCGACGTTGTCGGCCATGCGCCGGACAATGCCGAGATCATGGGTGATGAACAGGATCGCCATGCCATAGCGCGCCTGAAGATCGCGCAGCAGGGTCAGGATCTGGGCCTGCACCGTCACGTCCAGCGCGGTGGTCGGCTCGTCGGCGATCAGCAGGTCGGGGCAGTTGGCGAGCGCCATGGCGATCATCACGCGCTGGCGCTGGCCGCCGGACAATTCATGGGGAAAGGCGTCGAGCCGTTGCTCGGCGTTTTGCAGCCCGACCTCGCGCAGCAGCTCCAGCGTCCGGGCTCGGCGCTTGTCGCGCGAAAACATGCCGTGGATTTCGAGAATTTCGCCGATCTGCTTCTCGATCCGGTGCAGCGGATTGAGCGAGGTCATCGGTTCCTGGAACACCATGCCGATCCGCGCGCCGCGGATTTCCCGCAGCACGGATTCGTCGGCGCCGATGAGCTCGCGGCCCTGAAAGCGGATCGAGCCGCCGAGGATTTTCGCGCCCGGCGCCAGCAGGCGCACGATGGCGAGCGCGGTGACCGATTTGCCGGAGCCGGATTCCCCGACCAGCCCCAGAGTTTTTCCGCGTTCGAGCCGCAGCGAGGCGTTCTCGACCGCGCGCGATTCCCCGCCCGTGGGCCCGAAGCCGACGCTCAGGTTTTCAATTTCAAGCAGCGGCGCGTCGCTTTCGTTCAGGGCCATCAAAAGCCCTTTCTCGGATCGAAGGCGTCGCGCAGGGCTTCGCCGGTGAAGACCAGCAGCGACAGCGTGACGGCGATCACCGCGAAGCCCGACAGGCCAAGCCAGGGCGCTTGCAGATTGCTCTTGCCCTGCAACAGCAGCTCGCCCAGCGAAGGCGAGCCGGGCGGCAGGCCGAAGCCAAGAAAGTCCAGCGAGGTCAGCGTGGTGATCGAGGAATTGAGGATGAAGGGCAGGAAGGTCAGCGTCGCCACCATGGCGTTGGGCAGCACATGCTTGACCATGATCTTGCGATTGGACAGGCCGAGCGCCCGCGCCGCGCGCACATAATCGAAATTCCGCGCTCGCAAGAATTCCGCGCGCACGACATGGACCAGATTGACCCAGGAAAAGGCGAGCAGGATGAACAGCAGCACGAAGAAGCTCGGCGTCACGATGGCCGACAATATGATGAGCAGATAGAGGCTCGGCAGCGACGACCAGATTTCGATGAATCGCTGGAAGATCAGGTCGGTCCAGCCGCCGAAATAGCCCTGGATCGCCCCGGCGGCGACGCCGACGAAAGAGGAAATGCCGGCGAGCAGCAGGCCGAACAGCACGGAAATTCGGAAGCCGTAGATCAGCCGCGCCACGACGTCGCGGCCCTGGTCGTCGGTGCCGAGCCAGTTCCACTCGATCTGGCTGCAATTCTGCGCAGGCTCGCCGCTGAAAGTCTTGCCGTGAGAACACTGCTCATTGGTCAGCGACCAGGTTGGCGGCGACGGCGCGGGCGTGGGCAAAGCGAGGTTATGTGTGTTGTAGGAATAGCGGATCGGCGGCCACAGCATCCAGCCATGGGCCTCGATTTCCTTGAAGATAACCGGGTCGCGGTAATCGGTCTCGGCGAGGAAGCCGCCGAATTTGTCTTCCGGATAATCGAACAGCGCCGGGAACAGCAGTTCGCCGTTGTAGGAGACGAGGATCGGCTTGTCATTGGCGATGAATTCGGCGCCGAGCGAGGCGACGAAAGCGATGATGAAGATCCAGAATGCGAAGAAGCCGCGCCTGTTGCGCTTGAAGACTTCGAGGCGGCGGCGGCTGAGCGGCGTGAGCGAAAACATCACGTCTCCCGCGTCTCGAAATCGATGCGCGGATCGATCCATGCATAGGTCAGGTCGGAGAGCAGATTGATGGCGAGACCCAGCAAGGCGAAAATGTAGAGATTGGCGAACACCACCGGATAGTCGCGGTTGAGGGTGGACTCGAAAGACAGCAGACCCAAGCCGTCGAGCGAGAAGATCGTCTCTATCAGAAGCGAGCCGGTGAAAAAGGCCGAGATGAAGGCGCCGGGAAAGCCGGAAATCACGATCAGCATGGCGTTGCGGAAAACATGGCCATAGAGCACGCGCCGCTCGGTCAGGCCCTTCATCCGCGCCGTGACGACATATTGTTTGCGGATTTCGTCGATGAAGGCGTTCTTGGTCAGAAAGGTCGTGGTGGCGAAGGCGCCGAGCGTCAGGGCCGAGACCGGCAGCACGATGTGCCAGAGATAATCCTTGATCTTCCCGAACAGGCTGAGGTCTGCGAAGCCGTCCGAGGTCAGGCCGCGCAGCGGGAAGAACTGCCAGAACGAGCCGCCCGCAAACAGCACGATCAGCAGGATGGCGAACAGAAAGCTCGGGATGGCGTAGCCAATGATGATGACGGCGGACGTCCAGGTGTCGAAGGGCTCGCCCTCGCGCTGCGCCTTGGCGATGCCGAGCGGAATCGAGATGATGTAGGAGAGGAAGGTCATCCAAAGGCCGAGCGACATGGAGACCGGCAGCTTTTCGTTGATCAGTTGCAACACCGGCGCGTCGCGGAAATAGGAGCGGCCGAAGTCGAACACCGCATAATTGCGGATCATCAGCCAGAAGCGTTCGAGCGGCGGCTTGTCGAAGCCGAACTGCTTTTCCAGCTCGGCGATGAATTTGGGATCTAGGCCCTGCGCGCCGCGATATTTGCCGGAGAATTCCGACGCCGCGCCGCCCCGCCCGGCGGCGATGGCGCTGTTGCCGCCGCCGAAGCGCGAGGTGGCGCCGGAATCCTGGCCCTGCATCTGCGCCAGCACGCGCTCCACCGGCCCGCCGGGAGCGAATTGCACGATGAGAAAGGACAGAGCGAGAATCCCGAACAGGGTCGGGATCATCAGCAAGATGCGGCGAGCGATGTAAAAGGCCATCAGGACCTGGCCATCATGACTTAGGTTTCATGATTTGGGTTTCATGATTTGGATTTCATGACTTGGCCTTCACCGCCGCGGCTTTTTCGGCGTCCCACCACCATAGGGATGAAATGCCGAGGTCGAGCTTGGGAACCGCCTCGGGCCGGCCGAACACATCCCAGGCGGCGATGCGCCGGTTGGGCGAGAACCAGTTCGGAATCCAGTAATGACCCGCGCGCAGCACGCGGTCGAGCACGCGGCAGACCACCACCAGTTCGGCGCGCGACTGCGCCTTGAGCGCCTTGTCGATCAGGATGTCCACGGCGGAATCGTCGATGCCCGCCAGATTCAGGCCGCCCGGCGTCTTGCCGGACTGCGAGCCGAAATAGGCGAGCAATTCGTCGCCCGGCACGCCGCCGATCATCTTGCGGTCGATGACCACGTCGAAATCGAAATTGTCGATGCGCTGCTTGTACTGGGCGGAATCCACCGCGCGCAGGCGCGGATCGATGCCGAGAAGCTTCATGTTCTTGAACATGGGTTGGACGACCTTGTCGAAGGCGTTGGAAAATTCCAGCACTTCGAAGGCGAGCGGCGTCCCGTCGGGCAGCAGCAATTGCGAGCCCTCGCGCCGGCAGCCTGCTTCCTTAAGCAGATTGTTGGCGCGTTGCAGCAGGGCGCGGTCCTGGCCCGAACCGTCGGAGACGGGCGGAATGAAGGGCGGGCCGAACACGTCGGCCGGCACTTTTGCGCGCAAGGGCTCCAGAATGGCGAGTTCTTCCGGCGAGGGCAGGCCCACCGCCATCATGTCGGTATTTTCGAAATAGCTCACGGTGCGCTTGTAGGCGCCATAGAACAGGTTGCGGTTGTCCCATTCGAAATCGAGGCAGCATCCGAGCGCCTCGCGCACCCGCGAATCCTTGAAGACCGGCCGCCGCAGATTGAAGAAAAAGCCCTGGAAGCCGGGGCTGCGCCGGTCCGGGATCTCCATCTTGACGACGCGGCCGTCGCGCATGGCGGGGAAGTCATAGCCCGTCGCCCATTCCGAGGCGGTCGCGGATTCATGCAGGTTCACGGTCCCCGATTTGAAAGCCTCGAAGCCGACCGCGCGCTCGCCGAAATAATCATAGCGGATGCGGTCGAAATTGTTCTGGCCGACATTGACGGCCAAGTCCTTGGCCCAATAATCCGGCACGCGGTCATAGGCGATATAGCGGCCCTGTTCGAAGGCCCCGATCTTGTAGGCGCCGGAGCCGAGCGGCGGCTCCATGCCGGACCGTTCGAAATTATGCGCCTTGTAATAGGCCGCGGAGAGGATCGGCTGGCCGGCGATGTTCAGGATCGAATCGCGCCCAAAACCCTCGCGCAGACTCACGAGCACGACGTCGTCGGCCTCGGCGACGGCGTTTTCCAGATCGCGCAGCAATTGCCGGATCAGCGGATGGCCTTTTTCCCGCAGGATCAGCAGCGAAAAAGCGACATCCTTGGCCGTCAGCGGCGACTGGTCATGGAAGCGCGCCTCGGGCCGGAGGTGGAAGCGATATTGGCGCCTGTCGGGCGAAATCTCGACCGCGCGGGCGACGAGGCCGTAAAGCGCGTTGTCCTCGTCGAGGCTGCCAGCCATCAGGCTGTCGTTGACGAGCGAGAGGCCGGTGGCGGGATTGCCCTGAAGGATCAGGCCGTTGAGGGAGTCATAGGAGGTCGCTACCGCCTCCATGCTCAGCTGCCCGCCTCGGGGCGCGCCCGCCTTTGCGTAGGGGAACTGCGTGAAGTTTTCCGGCAGGTTCAGCTCGCCGAAGGAGGACAGTCCATAGGTCTTGCGCCAGCCCTTGTTTTCCGCCGACGGAAGGTCCTGGCCCGCGCGCACGGGAAGGCCGAACAGGGGCAGGGCGGCGGCGGACAGCAGCGCGGCGCGCCTCGTGAGCGTAAGTTGGGCGAGTGGATGCAAGGAAGCCTCGACAAGAGGGCGGAGATTCGCCGGCCATTATGTCGTTTTTGCGCCGGGACGCCAGCGGCAAGCGGCCCGGGGACGCGCGCGGGCGGCGAGAGGGGTCAGGGGAGGCGGTCCCCGGAGTGGAACGCCTCTCGCGACAAGGACAGCCAGGCCTGGGCGGCGTCCGAAAGATAGGCGCCGCCGCGCCAGACCAGAGCCAGCCGCCAGTCCATTTCCGGTTCGTCGAGGAGGATGCCGACCGGGCCGCCGGGCGGGCGGCGCTGGTCCAGCAGGCGCGGCAGGAAGGCGACGCCGAGGCCCGCGCCCGCCAGCTCGACGATGAAGTCGATCTGGCTGGAAAGGGCTGCGATCTTCGGTTCGAAGCCGGCCCTGCGGCAGCTGGCGACGATGACCCTGTTCAGCGCGAAGCCGCGTTCGAACAGCAGCAGCGGACTGTCGTGAAGGTCCTTGATGGTCAGGCTGGCGCGCGCCGCCAGCGGATGGCCGGCCGGCAACAGCGCCATCAGCGGCTCGCGCCGCAACTCGAGCCATTCGAGATCTTCCTCGATCGGCATCAGGGAGGCGGCGAAATCGATCTCCCCGCGCCGCAGGATTTCTTCGAGCCGGTCGCTGCCATGTTCCGCCAGCCTGATCTCGACGCCGGGGTAAAGCTGCCGGAACTTCGCGAACAGTGGCGCGAACAGCACGCCGCTGCCCAACGGCGGCAGGCCGAGCCGCAGGACTCCGCGCTTGAGCCCCCGCAGCGCGTCGAGCTCCGCCCCAAGGTCGTCGCGCTCGGCCAGCAGCCTTTGCGCGCGACGATAGACGACTTCTCCGACAGCGGTCAGGGTCGGGCCCTGGGCGAGGCGGTCGAGCAGGGTCGAGCCGACCTCATCCTCCAGTTGCCGGATGGATTTGCTGACGGCGGATTGCGTGCTGCCGAGGGCGTTGGCGGCGGCGGTAAAGCCGTGGCGGCGGACAACCTCGACGAAAATGCGGAGATTCTTGAATTCCATCTACATTCCAATATGGAATGATATTCATTCAATCAATTCATTTTCAGAATGCTGCAATGCGGTATAGACTAATGTCTTAGCCGGGCTTGCAGGCAGGCGCCGCGCAAGGGACAAAGCCATGACCGCACGCCGCATCCGCGTCACCTTTCGTCATTTCATCCATCACAGCCGGCTGGCGCAGATCGGGATGATTGTCGCGCTGTGGTTCATTGGCGGGCAAATCGCGAAGGCGTTTCAGCTGCCTGTTCCGGGCGGCGTCATCGGCATGAGTCTGGCCCTCATTCTGCTGATGACAGGTGGCGTCAGCCTCTTCAGCATGAAGCGCGGCGCGGACTGGTTCCTGGCCGAAATGCTGCTGTTCTTCGTTCCCGCTGTGCTCGGCGTGCTGGACCATCGCGAATTTCTTGGCCTGCTGGGCCTCAAGATTCTGGCGGTCATCCTGCTCAGCACCATTGCGGTGATGGCGGCCACTGCCCTGACCGTCGATCTGATCTTCCGTTGGAGCGAGAAACATGAGCGACTGGCCACTTAGTCGGCTCGACCCGGCGGTCCATATGCTGTTCTGGTCCGCCGCCACGGTGGCGTGCTACCTGCTGGCCAAGCGCATCTACCGCAAATGGCCCAAATGGTGGCTCACCCCGCTGGCCGCCGCGCCGGCGGCGCTGATCGTGGCGGCGCTTGTCCTCAAGGAAGATTATCGCGATTACTTCCACAGCGCCGGCTGGCTGCTGGCGCTGCTCGGGCCCGCGACGGTCGCTTTCGCCGTGCCGATCTATGAGCAGCGCGCGCTGATCCGTCGCCATTGGCCGGTTCTGCTCGCGGGCATGGTGGTCGGGAGCCTCGTCGCCATGGCGACGAGCTGGGGGCTGGCCGCCGCGCTTGGGTTGAGCGGCGCCCTCCAGCTGAGCCTGACGCCGCGTTCGATGAGCACGCCCTTCGCCATGCAGGTCTCCGGCGAAATCGGCGGCATTCCCGATCTGACGGCGATTTTCGTGGTCATGACGGGCGTGTTCGGCGCGGTCATCGGCGAGTTCCTGCTGGCGCGCATGAATTTGCGCTCGGCTCTGGCGCGCGGCGCCCTGTTCGGCGTCGGCGCCCATGGGGCAGGCACGGCCAAGGCCCATCAGATCGGACAGGTCGAGGGCGCCGTTTCCGGCCTCGTCATGGTGCTGGTCGGCCTGCTCAACGTGCTGGCGGCCCCGGCTCTCGCGCATTTCCTCCGCTAGGGCGGGGAATCTTACGGCGCCAGCGCCTTCAGCAATTCCGCATGGAAGCGCTCAGGCTCCTCCATCTGGGGCGCGTGGCCGAGGCCGGGAAATTCGACCAGCCGCCCGTTCGGGATCATGGCGGCGGCTTCCTTGCCCAGGACGTCGTAATGGCCGAGGCGCTTTTTGACTTCCGCCGGGGCGATGTCGCCGCCAATCGCGGTCGTGTCCGCCGTGCCGATCATGAGCGTCGTGGGGACCTTGAGGTCGCGGAATTCGTAATAGACCGGCTGGGTGAAGATCATGTCGTAGATCAGGGCCGAATTCCAGGCGACGATCTCATGGCCCGGACCCTTGTTGAGGCCGGCCAGCATGTCGACCCATTTGTCATAGTCCGGCTTCCAGCGGCCGCCATAATAGGTCGCCTGTTCATAGGCCCGGACGCTTTCGGCCGAGAGCTTCAGCTCGCGCTGAAACCATTGATCGACGGTGCGATAGGGAACGCCCCTGGCCTTCCAGTCCTCCAGCCCGATGGGATTGACCAGAACCAGCCCCGAAACCTCGTCCGGAAACATCAGCGCATAGCGCGTCGCCAGCATGCCGCCCGTCGAATGGGCGATCAGGGCCGGCTTCTGGACGCCGAGCTGCGCCAGCAGCGCATGGGTGTTGGTCGCGAGCTGCTGGAACGAATATTGGTAATGCACGGGCTTGGTCGAGGCGCAAAAGCCGATCTGGTCCGGCGCGACGACCCGATAGCCGGCCTTTGAAAGCGCCGCTATCGTCTGCTCCCAGCTCGCGGCGCAAAAATTCTTGCCATGCAGCAGCACCGCGGTGCGGCCATTGGCCGGCCCCGTTGGCGCAACGTCCATATAGGCCATGGACAATTTCTCGCCCTGCGACTCGAAATCGAAACGCTGCACGGCATAAGGATAGGCGAAGCCTTCCAGCTGCGGACCGTAGGCGGACGTTTCGGCTGCGGCGGGCGCGACGGTCAGGGCCAGCGCAGCGACGGCGAGAATATGGCGCAGGGCTTTCATATATTCCTCGGCATTCTGGCTCCCCCGGACCACAGATAAGGCCGAACTCGGCTCGCGCAAACAAAATGCCGGGGACAAACCCCGGCTTCGGATTTCGCCTGAACGATTGGTTCATTTCGCGGCCGTCAGCGGAGCGAGCGCATCCGTCAGGTGACCGGCGTGGGACGGGTCGCCAGCTAGGCCTTGAATATGTCCCCGTTCGAGAAGTGGATCGTCAAATTCTCGAGCGCCAGGCTCTGATGGTCCTTGAAGGTGATGGTCGTTACGCCGCCCTGGACGGTCGTGGATTTGATCGCGTGCGACGACTGCTCCGAATAGACCGTCAGTTCTTGCCCCGCCGCAGTTCCGATAATCGTGTCGTTGCCGTGCATCCCGGCATATATCGTCGCGGCGCCCGCCGCGCCCCCCTGGATCGAAGTGTTTCCTGTCCCAAGATAAATTGTGTCCATAGCCCCGGTCGCGCTCGGCATGGTCGAGCCATAGATCGTGTCGTGGCCATCGCCGGCGTAGATCGTGTCGCGGCCGGCGCCGGCATAAATCGCATTATCCCCGTGGAGGACCTTCAACAGATCGTCGCCGGGGCCGCCGATCAACGTGTCCATCGGGATGGTCTGATATGTGTGGTCGTGGCCAAGGCCGCTCTCGTTCCCCTGTCCCCAATCGTTGCGGTCCCCCTGATGGCCGTGATCGTCCGGATCGCCGCCGGAATAATAATCGAAATTCGCGCCGCCGATGAGTGTCGAGCCTCCGGATCCGGCTTCCAGCAGGCTCGCCCCGCCGCCGACCAAACGGTCGTGGCCGGTCCCGCCGATCAACGTATTGAGGCCATTCCCGGCTATGAGCTCGTTATCGCCCTGCGTGACCTGAAGCTTTTCAGCGCCGGCGCCGCCAATGAGCGTGTCGCCGCCGGGTCCCTGATCGAGGATGAAATTCGCGCCGTCTCCGGATGCGATGACGACGCCGCCGTGCGACGTCAATGTCATCGAACTCGACTTGCCGGCGTCGAGGAAAAAATGATCGAATGTGGGAATTGTGTAGGCGCCGCCAAGCAACTGGACTTCACCGCCGATGGCGTCCGGCTTGTGCGGAAGCAGGCCGGCGTCTTTCAGCGCTCCCAATATTGCGTTTTCTGTCGCTCGCGACACCGTGCGATCGAGCAGCGCGTCCAGGCGACATTGGTCCAGATCATAGGTCGCCATCGCTGTCTCCGAGTTCTCGGATTCTCGACGCGTGCTCGAGTCTGGCCGAAGCGAAACCTGATGGCCAGGCAACCGCATTACAACACTTGGCTAAGGTGCGTGATTTTTCACATCGCGTCGAGGCGGACGTGGCGCAACTTTTGTGAGTACGCCGGTGGGCATATGGCGGCTACCCCTTAATGGCGACGAAGAGATCCGGGCGGCCTCGCTTGCGTCACGCTGGCGCGCCCTCACCGCGCATTGGACGCGCGAATGCCGCCAGATCGGGGCGAATGTCAAGTAAAGGCGCCGATTTGATGCGCGTAAAGGACGACTGCGGGCGCAAAGAAAAAAGCCGGAGGCTCCCGCCCCCGGCTTGGAAATTCATATTAGCGCAGATTTTACTTCGCGGCCGGCAGCGGAACCGGGGCGTCGGAGAGCGAGCGCAGGTAAACGATGATGTCGGCGCGCTTGCCGGCGTCAGGCTCGCCGCCAAAGCCCATCTTGGTGCCGGCGACAAAGGTCTTCGGGCTGGTGATGAAGGCGTCGAGATCTTCAAAGGTCCATTTGCCGCCCTTGGCCTTCAGCGCGTCGGAATAGCCAAAGCCGGCTTCGCTGGCCTTGGCGCGCTCCACCACGCCATAAAGGTTGGGGCCGACCTTGGCGGGGGCGCCCTTGTCGAAGCTGTGGCAGGTCGCGCAAACCTTGGTGAGGGCCTTGCCCTTGTCGGCGTCGGCCTTGGCCAGCAGGTTGGGCAGCGGGACCGCGGCGACCGGAGCGGCCTTCTTCGCGGGCTCGGCGCCGCTGGGGAGATCGAAGCCCGGCGGGTTCGCGGGCTGGGCCACGACGAGCGCATTGCTGAAAAGGCCGAGGAAAAGGGCGAACAGGATGGCGCCGAAAAGCGCCCCGTAAACACGGTAGTCGAGAAGAAACATGCCGCAATCTCCGCTGGGACGGCCTCTGATAAACGCTTTGCCTCATGCTTGGCAACACGTATAAGCGGCGAAAATCCTCATAAATTAAGCCTAGTCGCCCAGCTCAGTCCTCATGTCCGAAAACGTCCTCATCATCATACCCGCCCGCCTCGCCTCGACGCGGCTCCCCGACAAGCCGCTCGCCGAGCTTTGCGGCGCGCCGATGATTGTCCAGGTTTACCGACGAGCGGTCGAGGCGGGGATCGGGCCGGTGCTGGTCGCGGCGGACGGGCCGGAGATCGCGGCGGCGATACGCCACGCTGGCGGCGAGGCCGTCGTGACCGATCCGGACCTGCCCTCGGGCTCGGACCGCATCTACGCGGCGCTGCAAAGTTACGACCCGGAAGAGCGCTATGGCGTGATCGTCAACTTGCAGGGCGACCTGCCGACCATCGACCCGGCCAGCGTGCGCGCCTCGCTCGCGCCTCTCGCCGACCCGGCGGTCGATATCGCCACGCTGGCCGCACGAATCGCCCGCGCCGAGGAGCGTACCGACTCTAATGTGGTCAAGGCGGTGGGCTCGCCGATCGGGCTATCTCGCCTGCGCGCGCTCTATTTCACCCGCGCCACCGCGCCCTGGGGCGAGGGCGACCTGTTCCACCACATCGGCCTCTATGCCTATCGCCGCGCGGCCTTGGAGCGTTTCGTGGCCTTGCCGCCCTCGGCGCTGGAAAAGCGCGAGAAGCTGGAGCAATTGCGCGCGCTGGAGGCGGGCATGCGCATCGATGTGGAAATCGTCGACGCCGTGCCGCTCGGCGTCGACACCCCTGCCGATCTGGAGCGCGCGCGCAAGATCCTCGACGGAAGCAGCCAGAAATGAACAAGATCATTGCCTATCAGGGCGAGCCGGGCGCGAATTCCCATATCGCCTGTTCCGACGTCTATCCCGGTTGGGACACCTTGCCCTGCGCCAGCTTCGAGGAGGCGCTTTCGGCCATTGGAGAAGGCCGCGCCGATCTCGGCATGATTCCGATCGAGAATTCGCTCGCGGGCCGCGTCGCCGACATCCATCATTTCCTGCCCGGCTCAGGGCTCTATATCGTCGGCGAATATTTCCTGCCGATTCATTTTCATCTGCTCGGCGTCAAGGGCGCGAAGATCGAGGATTTGCGCAGCGTCTACAGCCATGTCCACGCGCTGGGACAATGCCGCAAGATCATCAAGAAATATAATCTGAAGGCCGTGACGACTGGCGACACCGCCGGTTCGGCGCGCGAGGTGGCGGAATGGGGCGACAAGAGCCGCGCCTCGCTCGCGCCACTGCTCGCCGCCGAAATCTACGGCCTCGACGTGCTCGCCCGCTTCGTCGAGGACGAGGACCACAACACCACGCGTTTCGTCGTGCTGTCGCGCGAGCCGCGCTCCGGCCCGCGCCCCGAAGGGCCGATGCTGACAACCTTCATCTTCCGCGTGCGCAACGTGCCCTCCGCGCTCTACAAGGCGCTCGGCGGCTTCGCCACCAATGGCGTCAACATGACCAAGCTGGAAAGCTACATGGTCAATGGCGAATTCGCGGCAACGCAATTCCTGGTCGATGTCGAGGGGCATCCTGAAGACCCCAATCTCGCGCTGGCGCTGGAGGAATTGCAGTTCTTCAGCGAGGAGGTCCGGATTCTGGGCGCCTATCCGGCCCATCCGTTCCGCCAGGAGTTCGGGAGCGGGAGCTAGGCCAGAAATCAGAAGCTCACGCCGCTCTTCCGATCGGCGCGCCGGAAGCCGCATTAAGTGCCGCAGGTGTAAAATTTTGCGTCACAGCACGTTCGGTCGGAGGTCGGAATAACAGAAATCGCCCGTCACCCGATAGAACCAGTATCCGGCGCCCGCGAATCTGCCCATGATTTCGGCCCCCGTCGCAGGGCGGCATTCCTGGACGACCCAGGCTGGCACTCCCTCGCCGGATGTCGGCCTCCTCGCTTTCGCGGCGTGATCGCCGGCATAGGCGCTTGCATCTGTTGCGGATAGCGCGATCGCAAGCAGCATTGCGTAAGCCTTGCGCTTGCTCATGGGGGGATATGTCGAGACATATCGTGGCGTGGTTAAGCGTAACATCGCCTTGTCCTGAATATTGCGGGAGACTTCAGCTTGAGCTGGTTGGAGATGTCTCCGCGATCGTCATTCAATTGACGAGTTCGGACAAAAAAAGTTGCATCTTGGCTTCAACTTTATTCGCCTTTCAGGCGCTCGTTCGCTATAGCCCCGCCCGCCATTTCGCAAAACCATCCGCGCGCAACCGGCAGGCCGGACATTCGCCGCAGCCATAACCCCAATCGTGGCGGGCGCCGCGCTCGCCGAGATAACAGGTGTGGCTGTGCTCGACGATGGCCTCGACCAGGGCCGGGCCGCCGAGGTCCTGCGCCAGCTCCCAGCTTTGCGCCTTGTCGAGCCACATCAGCGGCGTCTCCAGCACGAAACGGCTTTCCATCCCGATATTCAGCGCCACCTGCATGGCCTTGATGGCGTCGTCGCGGCAATCGGGATAGCCGGAAAAATCGGTCTCGCACATGCCGCCGACGATGCGGGTCAGTCCGCGCCGATAGGCCAGCGCGGCGGCGAAGGTCAGGAAGATCAGGTTGCGGCCGGGCACAAATGTGTTGGGCAGGTTCTTCGCGCCCATCTCGATGGATTTCGCCCGCGTCAGGGCCGTGTCCGAGACGGCGCCCAGCGCCGCGAGGTCGAGCACATGGTCCGGGCCGAGTTTCCTGGCCCATTCCGGCTTGAGTTTGGCGAGCGCGTCGCGCAAAACGCCGCGCTGGTCGAGTTCGATGCGATGGCGCTGGCCGTAATCGAAGCCGAGCGTCTCGACGCGCTCGTAGCGCTCCAGCGCCCAGGCGAGGCAGGTGGTGGAATCCTGCCCGCCGGAAAACAGAACCAAGGCCATGCGCCGCCCTCCCGAAAAGTCTGCCTACACCGGAGCGGCGCGCGCGTCCATGTCGCCGTGCGCTCTGGCCTCCGCCAGCCGCTTGCGTCATGTTGGCGCTCGCTCTGGCCTCCGCCAACCGCTTGCGCGGGCGGACTTTTTCGCGGCCGCCTTTGCCAAGCGCCGCCATCTGCATTATCTCGCGGGGGCGCCGCCAGACTGGCGCGTCTCCGGGATCGCGCCTTGCCTCTTGAGCCGCCCTATTGCCTGATCGAAGACCGCGAAGCCGGCGAAACCCTGCTGTTCGCCGAACCGCGCGCTATCGTTGCTGCGCATCGGGCCGAGGAGGTCGCGGGCGCCTTCGCCGCCTTGCAGCGGGCGGTGGGCGAGGGATTTTTCGTCGCCGGCTCCGTCGCCTATGAATGCGGCTACGCGTTGGAGCCGCGTCTCGCGCCGCTGCTGCGCTCCTGTTCGGGAAAACCGCTGCTGCTGTTTGGCGTGTTTGATGCGCCGCGCCCGGCGCCGTCGCTCGCCCCGGCGGGCGCCGCCGCGATCGAGGCGCTCGCTCCGGTCTGGACCTTCGCCGAATATGAAAAGCGCTTCGCCGCCTGCCGCGACTATATCGCCGCGGGCGATGTCTATCAGATCAACCTGACCTTCCCGCTCGCGGGCGCATGGCGCGGAACGCCGCTCGATCTCTATCGGATTTTGCGGGCGCGCCAGCCCGTCGAACTCGGCGGAATCGTGGCTTTGGGGGCAGAGACGATCCTGTCGGTCTCGCCCGAAATCTTTTTTTCCACGCGCGGCGAAAGGATTTTCGCGCGGCCCATGAAAGGCACCGCACGGCGCGGCGCGACGCCCGAGGCGGACCGCGCCTTGGCCGAAGCCCTGGCCAGCGACGAAAAGAACCGCGCGGAAAATCTGATGATCGTCGATCTGCTGCGCAGCGATATCAGTCGCCTGTCAGAGATCGGTTCGGTTCAGGTGACGGATCTTTTCTCCGTCGCGACCTTCCCGACGCTGCACCAGATGACCTCCGGCGTGGAGGCGCGGCTGCGGCCGGGACTGTCCTTCTCGGAAATTTTCGCTGGGCTGTTTCCCTGCGGCTCGGTCACCGGCGCGCCAAAGATCCGCGCCATGGAAATCATCGCCGAGCTGGAGACGGCGCCGCGCGAAAATTATTGCGGCGCGATCGGTTATGTCGCGCCGGGCGGCGACATGCGCTTCAATGTCGCCATCCGCACGCTGACGCTCGGCAGGGATCGGCGCCTGACCTGCCCGGTCGGCTCGGCGGTGGTGGCGGATTCGCGGGCGCGGGAGGAATATGACGAATGTCTGCTCAAGGCGCGCTTCCTGACGGGCGAGACGATTTCGGGCTGATCGAGACGCTGCGCTGGACCCGCGACGGCGGCTATTGGCTCGTCGAGGGCCATCGCGCGCGCATGGCCGCGTCGGCGGCGGCTTTGGGCTTTGCTTTCGCGCCCGGAGCTTTCGATGCGGCGCTGGCGCGAGCCTGCGCGGGGGCAGGAGCCGAAACCCTGCGCGTTCGGCTGGCGCTGCGCCGCGATGGCGCCATCGAAGCGTCGGTCGCGCCCTTTCAGGCTGATCCGCCGGAAAAAATCTGGCGCGTCGCTGTCGCGCCTGCGCGCTTCGATTCACGCGACACTCTGCTGCGGCATAAGACCACGCGACGCGCGCTTTACGAGGGCGCGCTGGCCGCCTCGGGGGCCGATGAAGTGATCTTTCTCAACGAGCGCAACGAGATTTGCGAAGGCGCGCGCACGAATCTTTTCGTGGAGCGCGACGGCCTCTTGCTGACGCCGCCTCTCGCCAGCGGCCTGCTGCCCGGCGTTCTCCGCGAGAGCCTTCTGGCCGAAGGCCGCGCGCGGGAGGCGTTGCTGGGCCTCGGCGATCTGAGCGATGGCTTTTTTCTGGGAAATTCCCTGCGCGGAATTTTGCGCGGGCGGCTGGTTTAGCCCTCGTTCAGCCAGTGCTCGAGCAAGGTGTGGGCGATGGCGAAGGGATTGGGCGCGAATAGTCCGCGTTCATGGCGCTGTTCGATCATGGCGCGGGCTTCGGCGCGGCTGAACCAGCGGCAATCTTCCAGCTCGTCCCGGTCGATGACGATCTCGCGGGAAAGCGCCTGCGCCCGGCAGCCGATCATCAGCGACGCCGGGAATGGCCAAGGCTGCGACGCGACATAACGCACCGCGCCGACCGCAATTCCGGCCTCTTCCATCACCTCGCGGCGCACGGCTTCCTCCAGCGACTCGCCGGCTTCGACAAAGCCCGCGAGGCAGGAATACATTCCTTCCGGAAAGCGGGTCTGGCGCCCGAGCAGGCAAGAATCGTCGTGCTCGACCATCATGATCGCCACGGGATCGGTGCGCGGAAAATGCTGGGTGGCGCAGGCCTCGCAATCGCGCCGCCAGCCGCCTTGGGCCGCATGGGTCGGCGCGCCGCAGCGCGCGCAGAAGCGATGCGCGGCGTGATAATGCAGAATCGCCTTGGCCTGGGCCAGAATGGCGATTTCGCCGCGCGAAAGGGCCTGTTTATTGGCCAGAGGGCGCAGGTCGCGGATTTGCAGGTTGGGGCGCGCGGGCAGGATCAGCCGGCGCTGATCTGTAAAGGCTGCATCGTCGCGCGGGGTCTCGGCGCTGGCGGCGTCGTCGGGCAGCATCAGCGCGAAGACCGGCCCCGATTCGTCGCGCCCCAGCAGAACTTCCTCCTGCGCCGGGCCGAAAGACCGCGCAGCCTCCAGCGAATGCAGCGCGGAGAGCGTCTCGTCCTCCTGCCGCAACACAGGCATTGCTTGCACGAACACCACGGCGCGGGCGCGCGGCGCGGCGGTCAGTTCGGCGAAAAGCTGCCGGTCCTCCCGTCCCAGCGACAGCCGGTCGAGCGGATTGCCAGCAAAGCCGACCGCGATATCATAGGCGCTCATGCCGGGCGGTCCAGTTCAAGGGCGGCGCGCAAGGCGTCGATGCGTTCTTCCGCCGCCTCGGGCGCATAGGCTTCGACCTTGCCGGCGCCCCAGACCGGGCCGGGCCAGGCGAAATCGCCCTCGAAACGCGCCACCACATGCATGTGCAATTGCGCGACCATATTGCCGAGAGCGCCGGTGTTGATCTTTTTCGCCCCGCTCAGCGTCTTCAGGCGCGCGCCGGCGAAGGCCGCTTCCTCGATAAGGAGCGCGCGCTCCCGTGGCGAAAGATCGTGGATTTCGGACAGGCCGGCGCGGCGCGGAACGAGGATCAGCCAGGGAAAGCGGCTGTCGTTCATCAACAAGACACGGCATAACTCAAGCTCGCCGACGAGAAAACTGTCGGCGGCGAGGCGGGGATCAAGGGCAAATTTCATCCGGCCTCCCTTTCCTGATCGTGGGTAGCGCCTTCGCCGCATCGAGACAAGGCGCCCCCCTCTTGCGCAAACGCGCGTCATGGTCCAAATAAGCGCCGGGAGGTTGGCGGTGGACGTTCCACTCGCCAACCGGGTCAGGTCCGGAAGGAAGCAGCCCTAACGAGATCGGGCGGGTCTTCGTCCAGCCTCCCACTTATCAGATTTGCGCGCCCGACGACCGCTGGCGCCTGCATTCGGCGGTTCGATGATCGACGATTCCGCGCCAAATCACAGCGAAAGCGCGCCCGAGGGCCTGTTTCCCGACGCGCTGCAGCCGCAATCCGGCGCGCCAAACGTCTATCGCGTGCTGGCGCGCAAATATCGCCCCTCGCGGTTCGAGGACCTGATCGGCCAGGAGCCGATGGTCCGCACCCTTTCCAACGCCTTCGATCTCGGCCGCATCCATCAGGCCTATATGCTCACAGGCGTGCGCGGCGTCGGCAAGACTACCACGGCGCGCATTCTCGCCCGCGCCTTCAATTACCAGTTGCCGGCGCGCGACGGGCGGCCCGCCATCGACCGCCCGACCATCCACATGGACGAACTGGGCGTGCATTGCCAGGCGATCATGGAATCGCGCCATATCGACGTGATCGAAATGGACGCCGCTTCTCACACCAGCATCGACGACATACGCGAGATCGTCGAAAGCGCGCGCTACAAGCCGGTGATGGCGCGGACCAAAGTCTATATCATCGACGAAGTGCACATGCTGTCAAAGTCGGCCTTCAACGGCCTGTTGAAGACGCTGGAAGAGCCGCCGGAGCATGTCAAATTCCTGTTCGCGACCACGGAAATCGAAAAAGTCCCGGTCACGGTGCGCTCGCGTTGCCTGCGCTTCGACCTTCGCCGCGTCGAGTCCGAGGCTCTCGTGCGCCATCTCGCCAATATCTGCGACAAGGAAAGGGTCGAGATCGACCATGATTCCCTCGCGCTGATCGCCCGCGCCTCGGAGGGTTCGGTGCGCGATTCGCTTTCGCTGCTCGATCAGGCCATCGCCCATGGCGCGGGCGCGCCGATCGGGGTGGAAAACCTGCGCCTGATGCTCGGCCTCGCTGATCGCGCCCGCGTCATCGATCTGTTCGAGGCGCTGATGCGGGGCGACGTCGCCGCCGCTCTGGCCAATCTCAAGGACCAGTATGATGCCGGCGCCGATCCGGGCCAGGTCCTGATCGATCTCGCCGCCTTTGTGCATTTCGTGACCAAGACCAAGGTCGCGCCGGGGGTGATGGACCCGTCCGCCACCCAGGTCGAGCGCGAGCGCGGCGGCTATTTCGCGCAGAACCTCTCCATGGCCGTGCTTTCCCGCGCCTGGCAGATCCTGCTCAAGGGCGTCGAGGAGGTGAAGGACTCTCCGCGTCCGCTGCCCGCCGCCGATATGGTTCTCGTGCGTCTCGCCTATGCCGCCGACCTGCCCACGCCCGAAGAGGCGTTGAGGAATTTTAGCGCGGCGCCGTCTGGCGGGTCTTCGTCCGGCGGGCCTTCCTCCGGGGGGGCGCGAGGGGCGCCATCGCCGTCCGGGCCGGGTCCGGGCGCCGCCATGCGCGCCGCGCCGCGTCTTGCCGCCGCACAAGCCGCGCCCACGGCGTCGCTTGCTCCGGCCCCGGCGCCCGCGACGGGCGCGCCCGTGCTGGCGATCAAATCCTTCGCCGAGCTTCTGGCGCTGGCCGCCGAGAAGCGCGACATTCAGATCAAGACCGCGTTGGAGCGCGACGTGCGTCTGGTGCGGTTCGAGCCCGGCGTATTGGAATTTTCGCTGGCGCCGGGCGGATCACCTGGCCTTGCCGCCAATCTGACCCGCAAATTGCAGGATTGGACCGGGCAGCGCTGGATGGTGGCCCTGTCCTCCGCGCCCGGCGCGCCGAGCCTGCTGGAACAGGCCGCAGCCAAAGAAGACGAGAAGCGAATCGGCGTGCAGGCGCATCCGCTGGTGCGCGCGGCGCTCGATCTTTTTCCCGGCGCGGTGGTCGTCGCGGTGCGCGGCGGCGAGGCCGAGCCGGAGCTTTTCGCGGGCGCGGCGGCGCCGGCCGAGGAAGTGGCCTATAACGACGAATCCGAAGAAGAGGATTTCTGAATGGACATCATGGGCTTGATGAAAAAGGCCGGCGCCATGCAGGCCAAAATGGCCGAGATGCAGGCCGAACTCGACAATATCACCGTCGAAGGGCTGGCGGGCGGCGGTCTGGTGAAGGTCACGCTGACCGCCAAGGGCGCGTTGCAGACCCTCGCCATCGATCCGTCGCTGCTGAAGGAAGACGAGAAGGAAATTCTTGAAGACCTGATCGTCGCCGCCCATGCCGACGCTCGCCGCAAGGCGGAAGGACTGCTCGAAGAAAAGATGAAGGGCATGACCGCCGGTCTCGGCCTGCCGCCCGGCATGAAGCTGCCTTTCTGATCGTTGCCTTCCGCGCTCTGCGCGGAAGGCGCCCCTCGCATCAGCTCGGCGTCGCGGTCGCTCCTAGCGCCCTTCGGGCGCGGATGACTTTGGGACGCGGGCGTCTCGGGATTATTTTATGGCTGAGCGCATCGCCGGGCCGGAAATCGAGCGGCTGATTCAATTGCTCGCGCGACTGCCGGGGCTGGGGCCGCGTTCGGCGCGCCGCGCCGCCTTGCATTTGATCCGCAAGCGCGAGGAGTTGTTAGGCCCGCTGGCGGAAGCCATGCGTGTGGCCAAGGAAAAAATCGTCACCTGCTCGGTCTGCGGCAATGTCGACACCACCGACCCCTGCTGCATCTGCGCCGACGCGCGCCGCGACGCGGGCGTGATCGTGGTGGTTGAGACGGTGGGCGATCTCTGGGCTCTGGAGCGCGCGGGGGTTCTGAGCGCGCAATATCACGTCCTCGGCGGCGCGCTCTCGCCGCTCGATGGCGTCGGGCCGGACGATCTGAACATCGGCAAGCTGGTTGGCCGGGTCGCGGGAGGCGGAGTCAGGGAAGTCATTCTGGCCGTCAACGCCACCGTCGATGGCCAGACCACCGCCCATTACATCACCGAACTGCTCAGCCCCTTCCACGTGAAATGCACCCGCCTCGCCCATGGCGTGCCGGTCGGCGGCGAACTGGATTATCTCGACGAAGGCACCCTCGCGGCGGCGCTCAGGAGCCGGACGGACCTTTGACACGGCGATCCGGGCGCGATCACGGGTCTTGCTTCGCCAGCAGCCGCTTTTCGATCAGCCAGGCCGCGCCGCGATCCCAGGAATAATTCGCGCCGATGCGCAGATCGGTCTGGCCGACGGAGATCAGTTCGCCCGTATGCGCGTCGCGCAGGCGAAAGGTCACCGCATAATCGGTCCTTGTGATGCGGGTCACGATCCCGACGAGGGATTGGTCCGCCCCGAGCTTAAGCGCGATCGGAGCGTCGCAGCCGTCGCACTGGCGCAATTCATGCGCTTTCGCGGGTTGGTCCGCCGCGCTCGCGACGTCCACCAGCGCATAGCGTCCGGATTCGGCGATCAGTTTTCGGGCGGCCTGCGTCGCGCGTCGTAGCTGCTCCGCGTCTTCCGCGCTTTCGGCGATGATTCCGGCCCCGCCGCTGAAATCCTGTAATTCGAAATCGAAAACGGCGATCTTTTTGGCCTGCGCTCCGGAGCCTTTCGCGTCGGGCGAAAGGGCGGCGATGTCGGCGGCGACGAATTTTTCCGCCCTGCGCCAGGCGTCGTCATTGTCGCCGCGAAAGCTGAGCAGGCGATCGAAAATGATGCGGTCGCGCGCCATGTCGGCGATCTTGATCTTGGCCCATTGCACCAGAGTGCTCATCTTGTGGACGCCGCCGAACACCACGAGCCGGACGCCCGCCGCGCGCGCCGCGCTCTGCAACTCGTCCATGGCGTCGCGCGGGGAACAGGGCCGGCCTTCGCAGGCGATCGGGACGACGCGAAATTTGCCGCTCGCCGCGAGATCGCGACCCAGCGCCTGCGAGAAATCGCGCACGCGTCGGGCGTGCTCCGCCGTCTGGTCCTTGCTCTCGCCCGAGGTGTCGACATAATCGAGATCGAGAATCGCCGTCGCGATGGGCTCCAGCGACGCCGCGCGAAGCGGAACGGCCGACAAGCAGAGCGCGAGTGCGGTGATGAAAAGCGGGGCGGAGCGCATCCGGTGTTTCCTTTGCGGCGATGATTGCGAAAGCCGGGTCAGATTCCCACGCTCGTCCCGCCCGCGAAACGGCAAATCGCCCCGAGCAGGGCCGGGCAGATTTCCCGATCTTTCCCCGGCCGCTTCCCAAGGCGTCGCTTCTGCCGCTTAATGCCGATCCTTCGGCGCAAAGGCGCCGCTTTCTCTCACGCGCCGCCAATGCCCTTGCTGACGAAACTCGACCTCAAGTTGCGGCTGGCCTTGCGCGTGGCGGCGCTATCGGCCTTCTGCCTCGTCGTGGCTTTCGCTTTTCTGCTCTTCGACAGCGACCGGTCCGCGCGCGCGCGGCTGCGGGCGGTCGCCGAAGTCGTGGCCAAGGATTTGACCTTGCAGCTGGCGCAAGCGCATTGGGTCAAGCCGGCGCGCGACGCCTTGCCCGATCTGCAGCGGATCGCCGCGTCGGTGATGTCGCCCGGCCTGTGCATTTCCTATCGCGACGAAGCGGACGAGGTTCGGCAAATATTTTGCGGCGGATCGGCGTCACAAGAGGCGCCCGCGCCCTTCGATTGGTAATATCGCCGGCTGTTCGATCCCGGCGCCGAGATCCTGCAGCCGATTTCATTCGAGGGCCGGCCGATGGGCGCGGCCGGGGCGGCTTTCGAGGCGTCGAGCCACGTCGCCGAGGTTTGGCGCGAGACGAGCCGGTTTCTGGCCTTGATGTCGGTGACCCTGTCAGCGCTCTGTCTTCTGGTTTACGCCGCGCTCGCGCGCGCGCTGCGTCCGACTCGCCTGATCCAGACCGGGCTGGAGCGGCTCGCGGCCGGCGACCTCTCGACCCGGCTCCCGAGCTTCGATCTCGCGGAATTGTCGGCGATTCGGGCAGTGTTCAATGGGCTGGCGGAGAAGCTGGAGACGACGCTGGCGGAGCGGCGCGAGCTGACCAGAAGGCTTATCGCCGTGCAGGACGACGAGCGGCGTCGCCTCGCCCGCGACCTGCATGATGAATTCGGCCAATGCCTCGCCGCGATCGGCGCGGTCGCCGCCTCGATCGGGCAAACGGCGCGCGCCGAATGTCCGGCGTTTATCACGGAATCCGAGAGCATCGCCAGAACGACCGCGCATATGATGGAATCGTTGCGGAGCGCGCTGACGCGGCTGCGCCCGCCCGAGCTTGACGAAATTGGCCTCACGGCGAGTCTCGACCGTCTCGTAGCCGGCTGGAATCGACGCGGCGGCGTCACGCGATTCGCCTTCGCGGCGACTGAGGGTCTGGACGAACTGCCGCCATTCCTGTGCGCCAATCTCTATCGCGTCGCACAGGAAGCAGTCACCAACGCCGCAAAACATGCCGGAGCCCGGAACGTGGAGCTGCGCCTCGCCTGGCGGAAAACGGAGGGCGCCGCGACCGCGCTGGAAATGAGCGTGATGGATGACGGCGGGGTCGATCTGGACAGTCTTTCAGCGGGTCCGGGGCTGGGGCTTCTCGGCATGAGGGAAAGGGTCGCGGCGCTGGACGGCAAACTGGAATTCGAGCCGCGCGCACCGGCCGGACTGATTCTCCGCGTTTCGATACCGGCGCCAGCGCCGGACCCAACGGCCCCGCGCGACGGGAGCGTCCCATGAGCGCGGAAGGCTTCAAGATCATGCTGGTGGATGATCATGCGGTTGTCCGCGAGGGCTATCGCTCCTTGCTGCAGAAGCAGCGCGGCCTGACCGTCGTGGCCGAGGCCGCGGACGGCGCGGAGTCCTATCGGCTTTACAAGAGCGCGCGGCCCGATCTCGTGATCATGGATCTTTCCATGTCGGGAATCGGCGGGATCGAGGCGATCAAACGGATCCGGCAATGGGACCCGGACGCCCGCATTCTCGTCTTCACAATGCATTTCAGCGCCGTCCACGCGCGGCAGGCGATCCGGGCCGGGGCGCGAGGCTATGTCACCAAGAGCAGCCCGCCGGAGGTTCTTCTCGCGGCAGTGTCCGACATTCTGCAAGGCCGCATCGCCTTCAGCCCCGACATCGACCACGAGCTTGCGCAGGACTGGGCGCAGGAATGGGCCAATGGAGGCGCCAGCCCGTTCGATCGCCTGACCTCGCGGGAGTTCGAAATCCTGCGCTTGCTACTGATGGGCAAATCGACCGAACAGGTCGCCGAAACGCTCCATGTCAGCCCCAAGACCGTGGCCAATACGCGTTATCAAATCAGGGACAAGCTTGGCGTCCATTCCGACATCGAACTCGTGCGTCTGGCGTTGCGGCAAGGACTGCTGGATGGCGACGAGCCGAGCTGAGCCTGCCGCGTCATTGCGCTGCGGTCAGGATATCCGGTTTGTCATTGGCGAAATCGATCCGGTCGATGCGTTCGCCGGTCCTCGCGATTTTTTCCGATGAGGTCAGGATCGCAGCGACGTCTTCCTGCGTCTGGCGGAAATGGCCGTCGAGTTTCAGCACCCGCTGGCGCAGGCGCGCGACGTCCTCGACCAGCTTGCGAGTCTGGGCCTGAATCACATGGGCCTGATCGCGCACCAGCGCGTCGCGGACCAGCGCCTGCAGCACCTGAATGGCCATAAGCAGCAGCGACGGCGAGACGATCAGCACCCGGGCGCGATGCGCCTTCTGGATCACGTCGTCGAAAGTTTCGTGCAATTCGGCGAACAGCGATTCCGAGGGCACGAACAGGATCGCCACATCCTGCGTCTCGCCGGGCAGGAGGTAACGCTCGGATATATCCTTGATATGCTTGCCGAGATCCGCGCGCACGCGCGCCTGGGCGGATTTTCGCGCCGCGTCGTCGCCGGCGTCCTTCAGGGCGGTGAAGGCTTCGAGCGGGAATTTGGCGTCGAGCGCGAGAATCTTGTCGTCGCCCGGCAGTTTCAGCGCGCAATCGGGCCGCGCCCCGGTGGAGAGCGTGTGCTGGAAGGCGAAGGCGTTGGCGGGCAGGGCGTCGCGGATGATCGCCTCCATCCGTCCCTGGCCGAAGGCGCCGCGCGTCTGCTTGTTGGCGAGAATGTCCTTGAGGCCGACGACTTCCTGGGTCAGGCCCGCAAGCCGCGCCTGCGCGGAATCGATCAAGGCCAGCCGCTCGTTCAGCGCGCTCAGGTTGACGAATGTGGCGCGGGCGGAGGTCTCCAGCCTTTCATTGACGCGATGAGCCGAGGAATCCAGCTTTTCGCCCACCGCGCGGGCGAAATCCGCCTGCCGTCCGCCGAGGATTTCGGCAAAGGTCTGCAATCGTCCGGCCATTTCGGCATGGGCGCGGACGAGTTCGGCCATTTGCGCTTCGGTATGGGCGCGCCGCCCGCCGCGCGCGACCAAGGCGAGGGCGAACAACGCGAAGAACGCGAGCGACGCCGCAAGCTCATAGGCCGTGACCGGATAGGAGAAAATCTCGAACAGCAGGCGATCCGTCATGACCATATCTAAAACCGGAATCAATGAACAAAAATAGAACATATCGCGCGATTCTTTGCAAAGGCCATTTGACGCTGGCGGCGGCTGCCCTTATCTCATGGGCCGACAACTGCGAGAGTCCGCAAATCCATGGCTATTCGTCCGATCCTGTGCCTGCCCGATCCCAAACTGCGCGCCGTCAGCGAAAATGTCGGCGTCGTGGACGATTCGGTGCGCGCCTTGATGGATGACATGCTGGAGACGATGTATGACGCGCCGGGCATCGGCCTCGCCGCCATCCAGATCGGCGTCGCCAGGCGCGTCCTCGTCATCGATCTCGCCAAGCAGGACGAGACTCCAGCGCCCCAGTTCTTCGCCGATCCGGAAATCCTCACCCGTTCCGAAGAAACCTCCGTCTATGAGGAGGGCTGCCTCTCGGTGCCGGATTATTATGAGGAAGTGAACCGCCCGGCGAAGATCCGCCTGCGCTTCCTCGACCGCAACAACGAGCGGCGCGAAATCGAGGCCGAGGGCCTGCTCGCGACCTGCCTCCAGCACGAGATCGACCATCTCGACGGCAAATTGTTCATCGACCATCTGTCGCGGCTGAAGCGCGAGCGGGCGATCAAGAAATACGCCAAGGCCGCGCGCAACAGCGAGCCTGCCGCGGCTCGCGGCCCGGAAATCCGCGAAAAGCAGGGTTGATCCATGCGCGTCATTTTCATGGGCACGCCGGATTTCGCGCTGGCTCCGCTGGCCGAAATCTTTGGGCGCGGCCATGAGGTTGTGGCCGTCTACACGCGTGCGCCCAAAGCCGCCGGGCGGCGCGGGCTGGAGTTGACACCCTCGCCGGTTCACGCGGCGGCGGAACGCTATGGCCTAAAGGTCCTGACGCCGAAAAGCTTCCGCGATCCCGAGACGGTCGAGCAGTTCCGCGCCTTCGAGGCCGATGTCGCGGTGGTGGTCGCCTACGGCCTCATCCTGCCCAAACCGGCGCTCGACGCTCCGGCGTTCGGCTGTCTCAACCTTCACGGCTCGCTGCTGCCGCGCTGGCGTGGCGCCGCGCCGATCCAGCGCGCGATCATGGCCGGCGACCGGGAGACCGGCGTTGAGGTCATGAAAATGGAGGAGGGGCTGGACACCGGCCCCATCGCCATGGCCGAAAAACTGACGATCACGCCCGACATGACCGCCGGCGAGGCCCATGACAGGCTGTCGGTGCTTGGCGCCGATCTGATCGGGCGCGCGCTCGCCGCGCTCGAACGCGGCGGCCTGCAATTCCAGCCGCAATCCGAAGACGGCGTGGTTTACGCCAAGAAGATCGACAAGGCCGAGGCCCGCGTCGATTTCGCGCAGCCGTCTTCGGTGCTGCACAATGTCATTCGCGGGCTTTCGCCCTTCCCCGGCGCCTTTTTCGAAATGGATTTCGGCAAGGGTCTTGAGCGCGTGAAGATCCTGCGTTCCGCCCTCATGGAAGGCGCGGGAAAGCCGGGTGAAATTCTCGACGAGACGGCGCGCGTCGCCTGCGGCGAGGGCGCGCTGCGGCTGGTCGAAGTCCAGCGGGCCGGGCGCGGCCCGGTTTCGGGCGAGGAATTTCTGCGCGGCGCCCGGCTCGCGCCCGGGGCGATTTTGGCGAAACCGCAGAACGCCGAACTAGATGCCCAGATATAAGCTCGTCATCGAATATGACGGGACCGATTATGTCGGTTGGCAACGGCAGGCGAACGGGCTGTCGGTTCAGGAAGTGATCGAGCGCGCGCTGGCCCGGCTCGATCCGGCTCCCGGCGGCCTGCGCGGCGCGGGGCGCACCGATGCGGGCGTCCACGCGACGGCCCAGGTCGGCCATGTCGATCTCTCGCGCGAATGGCGGCCGGACAAGCTGCGCGAGGCGTTGAACGCGCAGATGCGGCCGGAAAAGGTGGCGATCCTGCTGGCCGAAGCGGTGTCAGACGATTTCGACGCCCGTTTCTCGGCCAAGGCCCGGCATTATCTCTATCGCATCGTCAATCGCCGCGCGCCGCTGACCTTCGATTCCGGCAACGCATGGCTGGTCAAGCGCCGGCTCGATTCGCAGACCATGCACGAGGCGGCGCAGCTTCTGCTCGGCCGCCATGATTTCTCGACCTTTCGCGATTCCGATTGCCAGGCGGAAAACCCCGTGCGCACGTTGGACCGGCTCGACGTTCGTCGGCAGGGCGACGAGATTCACGTTTACGCCAGCGCCCGCGCCTTTCTGCACCGGCAGGTGCGCTCCATGGTCGGCTCTCTTGAGCATGTCGGCTCCGGCAAATGGCGGGCCGAGGATTTGCAGGCGGCGCTGGAGGCCTGCGACCGCGCCCGCTGTGGCCAGGTCGCGCCCGCCGCGGGGCTTTATCTGATCGGCGTGGATTATTGACCGCCGCGCATGTTCTCTCGGGGGCGAGGCCGCGATGAAACAAGCGAAAAGGTTTTTGGCGGCGTTGCTCTGCCTCTGCGCTTGCGCAGCGCCGGGCTTCGCCGCGACCGTGCTGACCGAGGCGGACGCAAGTTCGCCGCGCCTCGTCGCCGTCGGCGAGACCATCGAGTTGCGTCTGATCGAAAATCCCTCTACCGGCTACACATGGTCGGTCACGCTCGATCCGCCTGCGGCGGCGGCGGTCGTCGCCGATCGCCGGACGCCGGCGGGCGGGTCCTCCGCGCAGCCGATGCCCGGCTCTCCCGGAACGCGCGACCTGACAATCGCCATCAAGCGGTCCGGGCCCTTCGCGATTCGCGCCAAGAACTGGCGGGCCTGGGAGGGCGACGCTTCGGTGACGCAAAGGCTGGAGTTCCGGCTCGACGCGCGCTGATCGGCGCCTTATTCGACCTTTTCGCCCGGATAGACGCCCCAGAGCAGGGCCTGGGCCATATAGCCGTCATAGCGGTCGCCCTTCAGGCGGCACCAGCTTCCGTCGCATTTCTTGACGCTGGCGATGACGCCGGGCGCGAGTTTGGCGACGACGTTGGAATTCTCCTGCGGCTCCGCGCGCAAGGGGAAGGGCGGAGCGTCCTTTTTCCACGGCGCGATCAGGGCGCTCCTCTTGCCCGAGAGCAGAGAATGCAGCACCCAGCCCTCGGCCCCTTCCGAATCGCGAATCCGGCGCCAGGTCTCATATTCGGCGGTGATTTCAACGGGCAGGCCGGCGCGCTGGTAAATCCATTTGGTGGCGTGGTCCTTGGAAGGGCCCTCGCGCAAGTTCACGTGATCGGACTTTAGGCTCACATATCGCGGCACAGGGAGGCCGGTCGCGGGGCCGACCGCCTGCTGCGCCTGGGCCGTTTGCCCGCCGAAAATCAGGAATGCGCCCAAAAAACCGGCCGCGAGCGCGCGGACGCAGCGCGTCCGGGGGATGGGAAGCGAAAAAATCGAGCGCGGTCCATTCGCCATGTCGCCGTATTCCTTTGTCCCGCGCCTCCCGGCCGGTGTGGCCGCTGGCGGATCGCCGTCCTTGTTTTTGCCAAGGCATCTGCTAGGAAGCAGGAGCGTCGGGCGCCGGGTTTGATTATGGTCAATCCTTTGTGGCCCGATCATTGTTAACGACTGGTATAGGCCGGCGCGGCGGGCGCGCATTCAGTCGGCCTGCCGAGGGAGGTACGGGGTTTCCATGGGCAAAACCAAGCCGATCGTCATCGTCACCCGCAAGCTTCCCGAACAGGTCGAAGCGCGCATGCGAGAATTGTTCGACGCCCGGTTCAACGAAACCGACACGCCTATGACGCAGGCCGAGCTCGCCGAAGCGATGCGCGCCGCGGACGTTCTGGTCCCGACCATCACCGACCGAATCGACGCTCATCTGATCGCCCAGTCCGGCGAAAAGCTGAAGCTGATCGCCAATTTCGGCAATGGCGTCGACAATGTCGACGTCACCTCCGCCCTGCGGCGCGGCATCACCGTCACCAACACGCCGGGCGTGCTGACGGAAGACACCGCCGACATGACCATGGGCCTGATCGTCGCCGTGTCGCGCCGCATCGTCGAGGGCGCGGGCGCGCTGGTCGGCGGCGGCTGGAACGGCTGGTCTCCGACCTGGATGCTTGGCCATCGCATCACCGGCAAGAGGCTGGGCATTATCGGCATGGGGCGCATCGGCCAGGCCGTCGCCCGCCGCGCCAAGGCCTTCGGCCTTTCGATCCACTATCACAACCGCCGCCCGGTCGCTCCCGCGATCGAGCAGGAGCTCGGCGCGACCTTCCACGAATCGCTCGACCAGATGCTGTCGCGCGTGGATATCGTTTCGGTGAATTGTCCGCAGACCCCGGCGACCTTTCACCTGCTGTCGGCCCGGCGGCTGAAAAATCTTCATTCCAGCGCGATTATCGTGAACACGGCGCGCGGCGAGATCATCGACCAGAACGCGCTGATCCGCATGCTCGAAGCGGGCGAACTGTCCGGCGCCGGCCTCGACGTGTTCGAGCACGAGCCGGCGGTGGCGCCGCGCCTGCTGAAGCTGGCCGAAGCCGGCAAGGTGACGCTGCTGCCGCACATGGGCTCGGCGACGCTCGAAGGCCGCATCGACATGGGCGAGAAGGTCATCATCAATGTGAAGACTTTCATGGACGGCCATCGTCCGCCGGACCGCGTGCTGCCCAGCATGTTGTGACGGGCGCCTGCCCGCGCGCGGACAGGCCCTTGAAAAGAAAAAACCGCGACGCCATATCGATCCTGCGGCGAGAGCCGTGGGGGCGCTTCGGGCCCTCGACACCAACGAGGCGCCTGAAAGGGCTTCGATATGTCGCGACCGACCTTGATGAATTCGCCCTTCCTGCTGGGCTTCGACGATATTGAAAAAGCCCTGGAGCGCGTGACTCGAACCGCTTCGGACGGCTACCCCCCCTATAACATTGAGCGGATGCCGCGCGAGGACAATCTGCCGGAGCGGCTGAGGATCACCCTGGCGGTGGCGGGCTTCAGCCGGGATCAATTGGCCATCACTCTGGAAGAGGGGCAGTTGGTGATCCGGGGACGCCAGCAGGACGATCGCGAGCGGCAGTTCCTGCATCGCGGCATCGCCGCGCGCCAGTTCCAGCGCAGCTTCCTCCTCGCGGAGGGGATGCAGGTGCTTGGCGCCGATCTCGCCGACGGCTTGCTGTCGGTGGACCTTGTTCGCCCCGAACCGGAGCGGATCGTTAAGAATATTGAGATCACTGTGCGGAGCTGAACTTTTGGTCCGCACGCTGTGCGCGTCTCATGGGAGAGCGCGGAAAGGGTGAAGACAATGAACAATGGTTTTGAAAATCCCGGCCTCGGCCCGTTGACCGCCGACCAGTTCGCCCATCTCGGCGAAGGCGCCATCGCTTATGTCCGACCGATGAAGTCGGAAGAGGCGCAGGCTTTGTTCCCGCAGATCGAGGGCCTGGAGCCCGGCATGCAGCTGTTCGCCCTGCTTGGCGCCAATGGCGATCCGATCGTGCTGGCCGACAGCAAGGACGCCGCCGTCGCCAATGCCTGGGAGCACAAGCTCGCGACCGTGAGCGTGCACTGAAGGGTCTGAGCTGACGCGCGTTTCACGCGTTCGTTTCCCGCCGGCTCTCGGTGAGAGCCGGCGAGGCGCTCAAACCCCGGCTTGCGCGATGGCGTCCAAAAAAACCTCTCCATAAAGCGCGATCTTGCGCTCGCCGACGCCGTGGATGGCGCGCAGGTCCTCAAGGCGCGCCGGGTGGCGTTCGGCCATTTCCAGCAGCGTCCTGTCGGCGAAAATCATATAGGCGGCGAGGCCCTGCTCCTTGGCGAGGTCGCGCCGCAATTTCCGCAAGGCCTCGAAGATTTTCGCCTCGGTCGAATCCGCCGAATGTTCCGCCGCCTGTCCGCGCTGCGCCGAGCGCGAAAAAGTCTTCGCGGCTTTTTCGCGCGGGGGGTCGGCGCGCAGGGTCATCGTCTCGCGGCCGAGCAGGATCGCCTCGCCCTTTTCAGTCAGCGCGAAGCCGCCATGTTCGGCGCTGGCCGAGCAGAGCGCTCCGGCGGCGAAAAGCTGGCGAAAGGTCGAGGCCCATTGCTGCTTCGACACATCGGCGCCGACGCCAAAAGTTTTCAGGGCGTCATGGCCGTTGCGGCGCAAAGCCTCGTTTTCGGCGCCGGTCAGCAGGTCGCATAAATAGCCCGAGCCGAAGCGCTGGCCGGTGCGATAGACGGCGGAAAGCGCCTTTTGGGCTTCGACCGTTCCGTCGCGCAGCGCGACCTGCCCGAGACAGACGTCGCAGCGCCCGCAGGGCGGGGCCTCTTCGTTGAAATAGGCCAGCAAGGTCTGGCGGCGGCAGGAGGCGGCCTCGCACAGAGCGGCGAGGGCGTTGAACCTTTGATGCTCGAACCTCCGCCTTTCGTCCGGCAGGGGCTTCTCGTCGATCTGGCGGCGCCGCAGGGCCATGTCGTCGAGCCCGTAAAGCGCATAGGCGTCGGCGGGCAGGCCGTCGCGCCCGGCGCGGCCGATTTCCTGATAATAGGCTTCAATGGAAGACGGCATGTCGGCGTGAGCGACGAAGCGCACGTCGGGCTTGTTCACGCCCATGCCGAAAGCGACGGTGGCGAAGGCGACAACCCCATCCTCGCGCAAGAAGCGGTCCTGATTGGCGTTGCGCCGCGTCTGGTCGAGGCCGGCGTGATAGGCGACCGTCTCGAAACCCTGAGTGGCGAAAAATTCGGCGAGCTTTTCCGTCCCCGCGCGCGAGGCGCAATAGACGATGCCGCTCTGCCCGCGCCGCGACGCCAGAAAATTCTGCAATTGCTTGCGCGGCTGGTCCTTGGCCGCGAAGGAGAGCGAAATATTGGGCCGGTCGAAGGAATGGACGAAAATCTGCGGCGTCGTGTCGAACAGGCGCTCGGTGATTTCCGCCCGCATGGCCTGATCGGCGGTGGCGGTAAAGGCGATCACCTGCGGCTGGCCGAGCTTTTCCACCCCCTCGCGGATCATCCGATATTCGGGCCGGAAATCATGGCCCCAGGCGCAAATGCAATGCGCCTCGTCCACCGCCACGCGCCGGACATTCGCCCGTGAAAGCGCCTCGACCAACCCATCCATGGCGAGCCGTTCCGGCGACAGGAACAGCAATCGCAGTTCGCCGGAGCGGATTTGCGTCCAGATGTCGCGCGCCTCGTCCTCGCCGGTCTGGGAATTGAGGCTGGCGGCGGCGAGGCCCAGCTCCCGCATCTGGCCGACCTGATCGCGCATCAGGGCGATCAGCGGCGAGATGACGAGGGTCAGCCCCTCTCCCAGCAACGCCGGAAGCTGATAGCACAGGCTCTTGCCGCTGCCGGTCGGCATGACCGCGAGCACGGGATCGCCCGACAGCACGGCTTCGACGATTTCGGCCTGTCCGGGCCGGAAATCGTCGAAGCCAAACACGGATTTGAGCAGGCGGCGGGCGGACGGAAGTTCGGTCATGCGCCGCTCTCGTCCTGCGAAACCGGCGCGACTTGCGAAACGGGCGCGACCTGGCTGCCGGACACCGCAAAAATATCGGCGCGGCCGCACAGGTCCTCGAACAGGCTCAGGTCCGCGCCGGTCATCCAGATCTGGCCGCCCAGCGCCGTCAGGGCGTCGAACAAGGCGCGGCGGCGCAAGGGATCGAAATGGGCGGCGATTTCATCCAGCAGCACGAGGGGGGCGATGCCGCTCATCGCCGCCACCAGGCGCGCATGAGCCAGCACCAGCCCCACCAGCAGGGCCTTCTGCTCGCCGGTGGAGGCGCGGCGGGCCTCGCATTGCTTGGGGCCATGGCGCACCACGAGGTCGCTCGCCTGCGGGCCGGCCAGCGTGCGGCCCGCGGCAGCGTCGCGTGCGCGATTGTCGCGCAGCAGGGCGCGGAAACAGTCCTCAGCCTCGAGCGCCGGTCGCTCGCCGACCAGCCGGTCGATTTCGCCTTCCAGCGCGATCTCGGCCCAGGGAAAAGGCGAATCGTCGTCGCGTCCGGCGGCGATCAGGGCGGCGAGGCGCTCCACCGTCTCGCGCCGCGCGGCGGCGACGGCGATTGCGAGTTCGGCGATCTCGCGCTCGGCGGCGTCGAGCCAGATTTTCTCGCCGCGCCGCTCCTCCAGCAGGCGGTTGCGATTGCGCAGCGCCCGCTCCAGCGCATTGACCCGCGCGCCGTGCTCGCTGTCCACCGCCAGCACCAGCCGGTCGAGGAAGCGGCGGCGGTCGCCGGCCGCGCCGGTGAACAGCCCGTCCATGGACGGGGTGAGCCAGACGATGCGGACGTGATCGGCGAAGGCGCGCGAGGAGGAAACGGGCTCGCGGTCGACGCGGAATTTTTTCTGTAGTCCCGTGTCGCCGATTTCGGCGCCGGTCCCGAGTTGAAGCGGCCCGCCCAGCGGATCGCCCTTTTGGCCAGTAAGCTCCAGCGACACGGCGAAGCCGCCGCCGCCGCCCTCGCGCGCGAGGTCCGCCAGATCGGCGCGGCGCAAGCCGCGCCCCGGCGTGAACAGCGAGAGCGCCTCGAGCAGGTTGGTCTTGCCCGCGCCATTGTCGCCGGCCAGCGCCGCGACATTGGACGAGAGGCGCAGATCGAGCGCGGGATAGGAGCGGAAATCCGCCAGCGCCACACGCCGGACGCGCGGCGCGCGGAAGACCGAATCGCTTGCGGCCATAGTCATGGACGGCTTTTAGCCCGCGCGGGCCGTCGGGGCCAGCGGCGCGACAATAGGCCGCGCTGCGCGGAGGCCGGGAATCTGCTTCATTGCAATCTGCTCAAGAAAGAGCTGCGCCTATATTCAAGGCGCCTTGGCCCTTGGCCGAACAGCAGGAGGCGAACATGCCGCTCCTTCGCGAAAAAAACCAGCTTGCCACGAAAAATCAGGCCGAAACCGGACGCAGGGCGGAGAAAATGCCACCCGCGGGTCCGCACGCCCGGCCGGAGCTCACCAATTACGACGCCTGTCCGGGCGCGGGCGCTTTGCCGTCCGAGCGCGCGATGGGCGCGGAGACCGATCCGGGCGCCGGCTGAGCTAAAATTCCGCGCGGGGGTTGATTGATGCGCGTAAATTTGGCATAGCACCGGCTCCAATTTCTCGGCTGAGGGAGAACCCCGGCCAATTGTCCCGGGGTTAGTCATGAAAGTCCGCAATTCCCTCAAGTCCCTGCGCACGCGTCATCGCGACAACCAGCTGGTTCGCCGCAAGGGCCGCGTCTACATCATCAACAAGACGCAGAAGCGCTACAAGGCCCGCCAGGGCTGATCGCCCAAAAGGCTGAATGTTCGCGCCTTTGTTGCGGAAAGTTTGAAACCCCGGCGCTTCGCCGGGGTTTTGCATTTGACCATGGCCCAGGACGATCCCTTCGACCTCCAGCGCTTCGTCGCCGCTCAGGACGGCGTTTACGAGACCGTGCGCGAGGAATTGCGCGCGGGGCGCAAGCGCAGCCACTGGATGTGGTACGTCTTTCCGCAGGGCGCCGGCCTCGGCGCGTCGGTAATGGCGCAGCTCTACGCCATCGGCTCGCTGGACGAGGCGCGCGCTTTTCTTGCCCATCCCGTGCTTGGTCCGCGCCTGCGGGAATGCGCGGAGCTGGTCAATCGCGTCGAGGGTCGCACGCTGCTGGAAATCTTCGGCGACCCCGACCGGCTCAAATTCTGTTCCAGCATGACCTTGTTTGAGCGGGCGGCGCCCGGCGAGGCGGTTTTCGTCCGCGCGCTCGAAAAATATTGCGGCGGCTAGCCCGGACGGCCGGATCCCGGATCAGCGGCGGAAATGGGTGCGGCAGGCAGGGCTCAGCTGTGGCCGGTGCCGCGTCATGCAGGCGGTGATCTCCGCGACGTTTGGAACATGCCGCCCGCACAGGCGCATGGCGTCGTCATGGCAGTCGCGGCGCTGTGCGGATGTGCCCTGAGAGAGAAGCGCGCTGGAGGCGCCCGTAAGCGCGGCGGAGAAAAGAATGAAGGCGGCGACGCGTTTCAGGCCTTTGCGTTTCATCTGTCATTCCTGGTCGATGGGATGGCGACTGCTGGAAGCTACGCGGCGGTCTCGCTTCGGGGTCAAGTTAACGAGCGGCGCCCCGGTCGTCCAGAGCGGCGCGTCATACCTTTCCTCGCCGACGGCGACTCATCGCTGTCGGCGAATCCCTCGCTTAGGCCAATAGGGCGTCGGAAGACGCCCGTCTTGCGACAGGCTATTGGGCGCCGTCGCGCCTGTCCACGACCCACAGATTCCGACCTGTGAGTCTTGGCGTCAGGGTCGGTCGCGAATAGCCGCGACACAGCTCTTTCGCCGTCGTTTCGTTCGGGCGCCCTTGACCTTTTCCGGAGGCTCGCTTATAGACGCGCCTCCATGAACCGTTTGACGCGGAATGCGAGTTCCTGCGGCGTTCGGCTGTTATCAGGTGGGCCAAAATCCCGACCGGGGCGGCAAGCGAAACGGCGGTTTCACGAATTTCGGCCGAAAGGCCTTGTTTTTTCCGGCGCATGCCGGCGCAGTCCCAGGTTTTCCGGCGCAAGCCGGCGCAGCTCAAGGCCGGCGCGTTCAGGAATCGAAAGGAAGTTCACATGTCCCGCCGTTGCGAATTGACCGGCAAGGCCGTTCAGACCGGCAATCTGGTCAGCCATTCCAATCACAAGACCCGCACGCGGTTCCTGCCGAATCTGGTCAATGTCTCGTTGATCTCGGATTCGCTGAAGCGTTCGGTGCGCCTGCGCATCGCCGCCGCCGCCCTGCGCTCGGTCGAGCATCGCGGCGGTCTCGACGCTTTCCTGCTCAAGGCCCGCGACGCCGAACTGTCGGTCGACGCTCTCCGCCTGAAGCGCGAGATCGCCAAGAAGGCCGCCGAGGTTCAGGCCCAGGCCTGAACGATTGACGCCTGAGCGTCTCACTGACGGATCAAGAAAACGGCGGGCTTTTGGCCCGCCGTTTTCTTTTTGTTCGGCATTCTCTATCAGAGAACGTCCACCGGCGCGCCGACCGGAACGCGCTCGTAAAGGTCGATGACGTCGTCGTTCATCATTCGGATGCAGCCGGAGGACACGTTCTGGCCAATGGTCCAGGGCTCATTGGTGCCGTGGATGCGATAGACGGACGAGCCAAGGTAAAGCGCGCGGGCGCCGAGCGGGTTTCCCGGCCCGCCCTCCATATGGCGCGGCAGATCCGGGCGGCGCTTCAGCATTTCGGGCGGCGGCGTCCAGCCCGGCCATTCGGCCTTGCGGCTGATGGACTTGTGGCCGGACCAGGTGAAGCCGGGGCGGCCCACGCCGATGCCATAGCGCATGGCGCGGCCCGGCGCGGTGACGAGATAGAGGTAGTGCCCGGGCGTGTCGATGACGATCGAGCCGACCCTGCGCCCCATCGGGTAATCGACTTCGCGGCGCAGCAGCTCCTGCGGGATTTCCCGGCTGGGCTGCGCCGGCGCGAGCGAGGCCTGCATGGCGTTGGCGGGGGGCTGGTTCACCAGCACGCCGGCGGGCGCGTAGGCGTTGGGTCGCGTATAGGCCGCCTGTTGCTGTTGGGGGCCGCGCGGCGCCATCTGGCCGCCGGTGGCGAGAAACTCGATGAAGCCGCCGCCCAGATTTTGGGCTTGGGCCGGGGCGAGGGGCGCAAGACAAAGGGTGAGGCCGCACGCGGCGCTCAGATAATAACGTGACATCACGGCCGGACTCTCCCATGCTCGATCTGGGAGGTAAGTATAATTACTAAAATTGTAGCGGAAAGAGTTGTATGATATTTTGGTTATTCAAGTCATAATGGTAAAAAAAGGTTTAATATTCCGCCTTTTCGCCTGAGGCGCTCCAGTGTCGGAGTGATTTTCTTGACGAATGCGCTGCGCAGACCGGCGACGTCGAAAATGGCGACGATCACGGCGTAAAGGCTGCCGCAGAGCGCGATCTGGGCCAGCATGACCACGAAGCCGGGGGGCAGCGCGCGTAAGGGGACGCCAATCCCCGCCATGCCGGCGCAGCCAAGAATTGTCAGGGCGAGGTCGCGGACCCGCGGCCATTGCGGCGCGTTTGCCTGGGCGAAGCCGATCAGCACGACCATTCCGACCGCGAGCGCGAGGCTTTGCGAAATGGCGAGGCTGGAGGCGTCGTCGCCGCGCGGCAGGGCAAGAATGAATAAGGGATCGGCGATGCAGGCGGCGAGCGCCGCCGTCACCAGCGGCAGGGTTTTCTGCTTGATCTGGAAAATCGGGTGAATCGCGAATTGGGTCATGCCGTAACAGAACAGGCCCGGCAGCATCAGGCTGAGGAAATGGGCGAAGGGGCCGCGAAAGGCCTGCGGCACGATCAGGGCCTCGACCGAAGGCAAGACGATCCAGAGCCCGACGCTCGCCGGCGCGAGAATGGCGAAGACGATGGCGATATTCTGCGCCACCTGCGCTTTGGCTGTTTCCTCGCCATGGGAATCATGCGCGCGAACCGCGATCTGGAACAGCAGGACGTCGAGCGCCGAGCCCACCGCCTGCACCGCGCGCAGGCCGAGATCATAGGCGAGCGCGAAACGGCCGGTTTCGGCGAATCCGAACCAGCGCGCGACGAGGTCGCGATTGGCCAGCGGGATCAGCTGATAAAGCACCACGGCGGCGACGATCGGCGCGGCGTAGCCGGCGAAATGCCGGGCGAGCTGCGGCTCGGCCTGCGCCAGCGCCGCATCGCGGTCCTTCAGGCCCGGGCGCCAGAGCAGCATGGAGCCGATCAGGCTGGCCATGCCGGCGACGAGCGCCACGGTGGCCGATCCGGTGGCCCAGGCGCCGCCGGCGGTCATGACAAGAGCGAATATGTTCTTGCTCACGATCAGCCGCACATAGAGCCGGTCGTCGAAGCGGGCGCGCACCAGGGCGGTGTGAAAGTCGAACAGGCCATTGGCGATCGAGGCCGCGAAGGCCAGGGCGACCAGCTTGCGCGGCAAAGAAAACTCCGGCCCCAGGAAGGCGAGCGCCAGCGCGAAGGGAACGAACAGCAGCGCGGCGGCCAGAAAGGCGGCGTCGAGCGTGGACCTGATTTTCGGGGTCTCGGTCCGCGCCCGCTCGGAATAGAAGCGGACCGCGCACAGGCGGATCCATTCGAACGCCAGGATCTGGCCGAAGGCCATGACGGCGATGGCGAGGGCGAATTTGCCATATTCCGCCGGGCCGAGAAATCTGGCGACGATCAGGCCGACGATCAGATTGAAGATCGTATTGACGAGAAACGTCAGAACGACGCTCATGCCGAAGGTCCTGTCCGCGGATCGATGTTGTGGGCGCCGGATGACATGCGTCCAATCTAGGCGCTTGTCGATAAGAAAGTCTTGTGGCGGCCCTTAACCAACGCTCTGCCGCAGGCCGTCCGCGCCTTGACAGTCGAGGGGGCCTTCCCTATTTACCGATCAGCCTGTTGGCACTCGTCAGGCGTGAGTGCTAACAGGCCCACTTTTCCCAGCCCACGGCCGTTCGGGCCGCGCCGGCTCCAACTACAGGACATACCCATGGCCTTCCGTCCCCTGCATGACCGCGTCGTCGTCAAGCGTCTCGATAGCGAAGAAAAGACCAAGGGCGGCATCATCATTCCCGATACCGCCAAGGAAAAGCCCCAGGAAGGCGAAATCGTCGCCGTCGGCCCCGGCGCGCGCGATGAAGCCGGCAAGCTCGTCCCGCTCGACGTCAAGGCGGGCGACCGCGTGCTGTTTGGCAAGTGGTCGGGCACCGAAGTCAAGATCGACGGTCAGGACCTCCTGATCATGAAGGAATCCGACATTCTCGGCATCGTCGGCTGATCCTTCTTCCCCTCATCATCCCCGTAGGAGCTTGATTCATGGCTGCTAAAGAAGTTCGTTTCTCCACCGACGCGCGCGACCGTCTGCTGCGCGGCGTCGAAATCCTCGCCAATGCGGTGAAGGTCACTCTCGGCCCCAAGGGCCGCAACGTCGTGATCGAAAAGTCTTTCGGCGCGCCGCGCATCACCAAGGACGGCGTCACCGTCGCCAAGGAAATCGAACTCGCTGACAAGTTCGAGAACCTCGGCGCCCAGCTCGTCCGCGAAGTCGCCTCCAAGCAGAACGACATCGCCGGCGACGGCACCACCACCGCGACGGTTCTCGCCGCCTCGATCGTGCGCGAAGGCGCCAAGGCGGTCGCCGCCGGCCTCAACCCGATGGATCTGAAGCGCGGCATCGATCTGGCCGTCGAGGCCATCGTCGCCGATCTCAAGAAGAACTCCAAGAAGGTCACCTCCAACGACGAGATCGCCCAGGTCGGCACGATTTCGGCTAATGGCGACAACTTCATCGGCTCGGAAATCGCCAAGGCGATGCAGAAGGTCGGCAATGAAGGCGTCATCACGGTGGAAGAGGCCAAGAGCCTCGAGACCGAGACCGACATCGTCGAAGGCATGCAGTTCGATCGCGGCTATCTCTCGCCCTATTTCGTCACCAATGCTGAGAAGATGATCGCCGAGCTCGAGGATCCCTATATCCTCATCCATGAGAAGAAGCTCTCGACCCTCCAGCCGCTGCTCCCGGTCCTCGAGGCCGTGGTCCAGACCGGCAAGCCGCTGCTGATCGTCGCGGAAGACGTCGAAGGCGAGGCTCTCGCCACCCTGGTCGTCAACAAGCTGCGCGGCGGCCTCAAGATCGCCGCCGTCAAGGCGCCGGGCTTCGGCGATCGCCGCAAGGCCATGCTGGAGGATATCGCCATCCTCACCGCCGGCACGGTCGTGTCGGAAGACGTCGGCATCAAGCTCGAGAACGTGACGCTCGCCATGCTGGGCCGCGCCAAGAAGGTGCGCCTCGACAAGGAGCACACCACGATCGTCGACGGTTCGGGCGAGAAGTCCGACATCGAGGGCCGCATTGCCCAGATCAAGGCGCAGATCGAGGAAACCACCTCGGACTATGACCGCGAGAAGCTCCAGGAGCGCCTGGCCAAGCTCGCGGGCGGCGTCGCGATCATCCGCGTCGGCGGCGCGACCGAAGTCGAAGTGAAGGAAAAGAAGGATCGCGTCGAAGACGCCCTGAACGCCACCCGCGCTGCGGTGGAAGAAGGCGTTTCGCCCGGCGGCGGCGTCGCCCTGCTGCGCTCGATCAAGGCTCTGGATGCGGTGGCCACCACCAATGGCGACCAGAAGACCGGCGTGGACATCGTCCGCAAGGCGATCCAGGCTCCGTCTCGCCAGATCGTCGACAACGCCGGCGCCGATGGCGCGGTCGTGGTCGGCAAGCTGCTCGAGTCCTCCGACTACGCCTTCGGCTTCGACGCCCAGTCGGGCCAGTATGTCGACATGGTCAAGTCGGGCATCATCGACCCCACCAAGGTCGTGCGCACCGCCATCCAGGACGCCGCCTCCATCGCGGGCCTGATCGTCACCACCGAGGCGACGATCGTCGAAGCCCCGAAGAAGGACGCCGGCCCGGCGCTGCCCCCGGGCGGCGGCATGGGCGGCATGGATTTCTGATCCCGCCTCTCCGCAATCCAGTCACGGGAAGGCCGCCTCAGGGCGGCCTTCTTTTTTTGGCTTCTTTTCGACTGGAAAGCCCCCGGCTGAGGCAAGACATGACCATAGCCACTTTCGCGCGAACCAAGGGCGCCATAACCCTCCTACGGATTGTTCATTTGTAATTCACGCTGAACTGGCGATAGTCGCCGCCTGGGCCGGAGGGGCTTATGGACGCAACGCGCAACAAGAAAATCTTGGGTACGCCTGTTTCGATTCCGCGCGCGCAGGCGGAAGAGAGCGAGTCCGGCCTCGGACGCAAGACCGTCACAAGGGCCGATCTGCTCGACGCAGTCTATAACGCCTGCCCAACGCTTTCGCGGGCTCAGGCGCGCGATCTGTTCGAAATGACCCTGGAGGAGATCGTCGGTTCGCTGCTGCGCGACGAAGCCGTGAAGCTGCGCTCTTTTGGCGCATTCAACGTCCGCGCCAAGCGCGAGCGCATCGGCCGCAATCCGCGCAATGGCGTCGAGGCGACCATCGACGCGCGCCGCGTCCTCACCTTCAAGGCTTCGCCGACGCTGACGGCCCGCGTGAACGGCTGGGCCGCGCCCGTCGCCGAAGACGACTGATCGCCAGTCACGGCGGGCCGCAAATAAAAACGCCGGACGGCAAGGGCCATCCGGCGTTGAAAGTCTCGGGCCAAAAAGTCGGAGCCAAGCGCCGAGAGCGCCCGGAAAAGTCTCAGTTCGTTCCCAACAAGGTGGAAATCTTGGCGATCGGCGCATGCAGGGACGATTGCTGCTGCGCGGACGTCCGCAGATCCGGCGCCGACTTCGACTTGGGGCTGGCCTGGGCCTCGGCGAGCAGCAAGGCGTTCGCCGGCGCCGAGGCGGCGCGGGTCGGCGCGGTCACGCGGGTCTTCGGCTCGTCGAGGGCGATTTCGAGCGGCGGCACCAGGGCGTCCGGCCGGCTCACCTCGGCGATGCGATTGGCGAATGCCGGATGCTGGGCGCCGTCCCTGTAGACCAGGCGGACGGGGCGCTCGCCCTTCGCGACGATCTCGGCCACGGCGGCGGAGTCGGTTCGTTCGATCGCCGCGACCTTGGTCTCAACCTCGGAATCATATTTCAGCGGCGGGCAGGGCGCGCTGGCGTCCATCGGCTGGCTCGGGTCCACCTGAGCGCCGAAGACATAATGCTTGTTGCAGACATTGACCGAGACGTCGCGCTTGCTCGCCTCGAAATGGTCGTTGCCCTTCTTCAGCTCCTTCCAGAACGCCATGTTGGGATCCAGCCGGTATTTGGCGAGATTCTGGGCGTTCATATGGAAGGGATAGGCCTGCAGCTGGATCGAGCGCTGGCCGCCGGCGAAAGAATCGCGCGAGAGCGCGTAAATATCGGCGATCTGGGCGTCGGTCATGGCGAAGCAGCCGGCCGAGGAACAGATGCCATGCACCATCACCGAACCGCCGGTCGCTCCATGGGCGCGGTCATAAGCGTTGGGATAGCCGACGTTGAACGAGAGGTAATAGGACGAATTGGGATTCATCATCGCCGGGGTGATCGAATAAAATCCCTCGGGCGACTGGCGGTCGCCTTCCTTGATCTTCGGGCCGAGCTGGCCTGACCAGCGGCAGATCGGGAAGGTCTTGAGCAGGATATAGGTTCCGTCCGGACGCATCTTCCAGACTTCCAGCTCCGATTCCTTCTTGAAGGCGCGGATCAGGATCGGCGCGGTCGGCGCCACGCCCTTTTCGTTCATTTCGGCGAGAATTTTCGGGGACACAGCCTGCATGGCGCGCGAGTTGTCATGCGCCTCGTTGCAGCCGGAAAGCGTCGCCGCGAGTCCGATCGCCGCGCCCGCGACGAGCGCCTTGCGCTGGGCGCGGGCCGCTACGGACAAAGAAAGGCCGCTCATGGTCATGTTCCATCGATCTGCGGGGCGCGTCCAAACCATGTTTGAAAAAGCATGAAGGACTTCGCGCCGTTTCGCTGGAATTAAATCCATGAAGCTTTCATCTTCCATTAACAAGCGGCGGGAAACCGCCGCCATGGTGAAGAAATCTTTAAGCGCAAGCGAATCAAGCGCGAAACGTCAGCCTTTGCGGCCCATCGCCAGAAACTTTTCCTCGCGAAGCGAGCGCACGTTCTGCGGAGGCAGACCGTTGAACCGCTTCAAGGCCTTGTTCATGGCGTCACCCGCGGCCTGAATGGCGGCGGCAGGATCGCGATGGGCGCCGCCGACAGGTTCGGCGACAATGCCATCGATAATGCCGAATTTAAGCAAATCTTGGGCGGTGATCTTCATGTTGGTCGCGGCGTCCTGCGCGCGTTGCGAATCGCGCCACAGGATCGAGGCCGAGGCCTCCGGCGAGGCGACCGTGTAGATGGCGTGCTCCATCATCAGCACGCTGTTGCAGGCGGCGATGCCCAGCGCGCCGCCTGAGCCGCCCTCGCCGATCACCAGGGCGACATTGGGCGTCGGCAGGATCAGGGCGGCCTCGGTGGCGCGGGCGATGGCTTCCGCCTGGCCGCGCTCCTCGGCCTCGACGCCCGGAAAGGCGCCGGCGGTGTCCACGAAGGACAGAACGGGCAGGCCGAAGCGCCCGGCCAGCTCCATGATGCGCACGGCCTTGCGATAGCCTTCCGGCTTGACCATGCCGAAATTATGCTTGAGCCGGGACTCGGTGTCGGAGCCCTTCTCCTGGCCGAGAATGGCGACGGACTGCCCGCGGAAGCGTCCGAGCCCGCCAATCATCGCCTCATCCTCGGCGAATTTGCGATCGCCGGCGAGCGGCGTGAAATCCTCGATCAATTCGCGGATGAAGTCGAGGCAATGCGGGCGCTGCGGATGCCGCGCGACCTGGGTCTTCTGCCAAGGCGTCAGGCTGGCGTAGAGATCGGCCAGGGCCTTGGCGGCCTTGGCCTGCAACTTGGCCAGTTCCTCCCCGATCGGGGGCGAATCCTCGCGCTCCGACAAGGCCCGCAGGTCTTCGACCCTGGCTTCAAGTTCGGCGACGGGTTTTTCGAAATCGAGATAGGAGGCCATGGTCCGGCTCTTGTGGGCTACGGTCTTGGGGGTAACGGCCTTGGGGGCGCGCGCCGGCGTCTCCCGCCGTCCGGAATGGTCGGCGGGGCTGGCGGAAACTGGACATTTGCGGTTGCGAAGTCAAGTTGTCCGAAACGATAGGCCGGATAGGTTCAGAATTTCAGCGACTTGACCCGCTTCACCCCGGGCAGGGCGCGGGTCAGAGCGAAGACCGGCGCGGGAACCTCGCCGTCAATGCCGACCAGCGCGACCGCCGAGCCGCCCTCCGCGTCGCGGCCCAGCGCGAAAGTGGCGATATTCACCCCCGCCTCGCCGAGCAGCGTGGCGAAACGCCCGATGAAGCCGGGCTTGTCCTCGTTGGAGACATAGATCATCGACGGCGCGAATTCGGCCTCCGCCCGTGTGCCGCCGATTTCGACAATGCGCGGCTTGCCGTCGTTGAACACGGCGCCGGACAGCGCGAAGGCGCCGCTTTCCGTCACGACGCTGAGCGAAATCAGCGAGTCGTAATCGCCTTCCGCCGCCCGCGTGACCTCGTCGATGACGATGCCACGCTCCTTGGCCACCACCGGCGCGGAGACCACGTTCACATCCGCCAGCATCGGGCGCAGAAAGCCGGCGAGAGCTGCGGCGGTCAGCGCCTTGGTCTTGAGTTCGCCGACATGGCCTTCATAGGTGATGGTGAGCTTGCGCACGCCCGCCTCGGTCAATTGCCCCGCGAATGAGCCGAGTTTTTCGGCCAGCGCGATGAAGGGTTTGAGCCTCGGCGCTTCTTCGGCGGTGATGGAGGGGAAGTTGACGGCGTTCGAAATGGCGCCGCGCATCAGATAGTCCGACATCTGTTCGGCTACCTGCAAGGCGACATTCTCCTGCGCCTCATTGGTCGCGGCGCCGAGATGCGGCGTGCAGACGACATTGGGATGGCCGAACAGCGGATTTGAAACGGCGGGCTCTTCCACGAAGACATCGAAGGCCGCCCCCGCGACATGGCCGGAGTCCAGCGCCGCGCGCAGCGCCGCCTCGTCGACCAGCCCGCCGCGCGCGCAATTGATGATCCGCACGCCCTTTTTCGTCCTGGCGAGATTTTCCGCCGAGAGGATGTTCTTGGTCTGGGCGGTCATCGGCGTGTGGAGCGTGATGAAATCGGCGCGGGCGAGCAATTCGTCCAGATCGACCTTTTCCACGCCAAGATTGACGGCCCGTTCCGGCGACAGGAAAGGATCGAAGGCGATTACGCGCATTTTCAGGCCCATGGCGCGGTCGGCGACAATCGCGCCAATATTGCCGCATCCGATGATTCCGAGCGTCTTGCCGGTGATCTCGACGCCCATGAAGCGGTTCTTCTCCCATTTGCCGGCCTGGGTCGAGGCGTCGGCGGCAGGGATCTCGCGCGCCAGCGCGAACATCATGGCGATGGCGTGCTCGGCGGTGGTGATGGAATTGCCGAAGGGCGTATTCATCACGATGACGCCGCGCGCCGTGGCGGCGGGAATATCGACATTGTCCACGCCGATGCCGGCGCGGCCGATCACCCGCAGCTTTTTGGCGTTTTCGAGGATCTTGGCGGTGGCCTTGGTGGCCGAGCGGATGGCGAGGCCGTCATAATCGCCGATGACTGCGGCGAGCTTGTCCTTGTCCTTGCCGAGCGCCGGCTGGAAATCGACCTCGACGCCGCGCTCCTTGAAAATGGCGATGGCGGCGGGCGACAAAGCATCCGAAATGAGCACACGAGGCGCCATGTTTTCCTCCCCAGGAAGGACGCAGGCGTTTTTTCGCCCGTCGCCCCGAAATGTTTTGAAAAGACGATGAACCTTCCGCCCGGCGCGATTTTCGCTGTCCGGGCGGCTCGATTCTTTCGATGACGGGCGTCAGGCGGCGAGTTCGGCCTTGGCGATCGCGTAAGCCCAGTCGAGCCATTGCGTCAGCAGCGCGACGTCCGAAGCCTCGACGGTCGCGCCGCACCAGACGCGCAGTCCGGGCGGGGCGTCGCGATAGGCGCCGATGTCATAGCCCGCCTTTTCCTTCTCGACGAGCGCGGCGAGCTTCTTGGCGAAGGCCGCCTGGGCCTCGGCGGGCAAGGCCGTCACGGCGGGATCGATCACCTTCAGGCAGACGGAGGTGTTGGAGCGGATCGGCTCGGCCTTGGCGAGGAAACCCGCCCAGCGGCTCTTTGCGGCCCAATCGGCCAAAACCTTGGCGTTCGCATTGGCGCGGGCGATCAGCGCGTCGAGCCCTCCGATGCTTTTTCCCCAGTTCAGCGCGTCGATATAATCTTCGACGCAGAGCATGGACGGGGTGTTGATGGTTTCGCCCTCGAAAAGGCCCTCGATCAGCTTGCCGCCCTTGGTCATGCGGAAGATTTTCGGCAGCGGCCAGGCGGGCGAATAGCTTTCGAGCCTCTCCACCGCGCGCGGAGAAAGGATCAGCACGCCATGTGCGCCCTCGCCGCCAAGCGCCTTCTGCCAGGAGAAGGTCACCACATCGAGCTTGGGCCAGTCGAGCTTCTGGGCGAAGGCGGCGGAGGTGGCGTCGGCGATGGTCAGGCCGGCGCGGTCGGCGGGGATCCAGCCGCCATTGGGCACGCGAACGCCCGAGGTGGTGCCGTTCCAGGTAAAGATCACGTCATGGTCGAAATTCACCGCGCCAAGGTCGGGGATTTCGCCATAGGCCGCCTTGAGGACGCGCGCATCCTTCAATTTCAGCTGCTTGACGATATCTGTGACCCAGCCCTCGCCAAAACTTTCCCAGGCCAGCGCGTCAACCGGGCGCGGGCCGAGCAGCGACCACATCGCCATTTCCACGGCGCCGGTGTCGGAGGCGGGCACGATGCCGATGCGATAATCGGCGGGAACCTGCAAAACCTCGCGGGTGAGGTCGATCGCGAGTTTCAGCTTGGCCTTGCCAATCTTGGCGCGATGCGAGCGGCCGAGCGGCGCGTCCTTCAAGGCGTCGAGCGACCAGCCGGGGCGCTTGGCGCAGGGTCCGGACGAAAAATTCGGGCTTTTCGGCAGTTCGGCAGGCTTATTTGTCATTCCATCCTCCCAGATGGGCGTCCCGCATTGGGGCGAGATGTCCCGAACCGGCGATACGCCTGAGTTTTGGCGCGGTCAAGCGCGACGAAAGGCCGCCGGATATTCCCGCCGCGCTCCAGCCTCTTTCCGGATGCCTGAATCGTCGTTCCCGACTAAGGTCGAGGCAAAGCCCGAGGCGATACGAGGAAGACGATGAGCGATCCGCGCCAATTGGAAATGACAGTGCTGATGACGCCGGACATGGCCAATTTTTCTGGCAAGGTGCATGGCGGCGCCTTGCTCAACCTGCTCGACCGCGTCGCCTTTTCCTGCGCTTCGCGCTTTTCGGGGCGCTATGCCGTCACGCTGTCGGTCGATCAGGTGACGTTCAAGGAGCCGATCCATGTCGGCGAGCTGGTGACTTTCCGCGCCAGCGTCAACCATGCCGGGCGCACCTCAATGGAGGTCGGCATTCGCGTCGAGGCGGAGGACATCCGCAAGGGCACGCGCCGCCACACCAATTCCTGCTATTTCACCATGGTCGCGGTGGATGACGACGGCCGTCCGGCCCGGGTGCCGCCGCTGACTGTCGAGACGCCCATCGAGACGCGCCGCAACCGCGCGGCCGAATTGCGCCGCTCGCTGCGCCGGCAGGTGGCCGAACAATTGGAAAAGACCACCGCGCCGGGCGAGAGCTGAAACTTCAGCTCTCGCCTTTAGTCGCGAAAGCCGCCGCCGCTCGGCCCGCCGCGCGTCCGGTGGCGAAACAGGCGGTGAGCAGATAGCCGCCGGTCGGCGCCTCCCAGTCCAGCATTTCGCCAGCGACGAACAGTCCGGGAAAACTTTTCGCCATCAGCTTGTCGTCCAGCGCGTCCCAGATCACTCCGCCGGCGGTGGAAATGGCGCGCTCCAGCCCGGCGACGCCTGTCACGCGCAGGGGCAGGGCCTTGATCCGCTCCGCGAGGCCTTCGGGCGTCTCGGGCAGCGGCCCGCATTCGCGCATGAGCGTGATGGCGAGCGGACTCAGGCCCGCCGCCTTGCGGATAAAATTGGATTGGCTTTGCTTTCCGCGCGGCCACGCCAGCTTGTGCGCCAACGTCTCCGTGGGGACGTCGGGGCGCAGATCGATGCTGATCCCCGTTTCGCCGTCGCGGGCCAATTGATCGCGCAGATCGCCGGAGAGCGCATAGACAGCCCCGCCCTCAAGCCCGCGCCGGGTGACCATGGCTTCGCCGCGTACAACCCTTGAGCCGCAGCGCAAAGCAATGTTTTTCAGCGGCTGGCCTTCGAACTTTTCCGCGAAATATTTCGACCAGCCGATCAGCAGCCCGGAATTGGCCGGATGCAGCGGGCTCGACGGCAAGCCCGCCTCGGCGAGCGGCGCGACCCAGCTTCCGTCGGCGCCGAGGCGCGGCCAGGAGGCGCCGCCAAGCGCCAGCACGATGACGTCCGTCTCGACGCGCCGCGGCCCCTCCGGCGTCTCGAACAGAGCCGCGCGTTCCTGGAAGCCGCGAAAATCATGGCGCAGCCGGATCTTGACGCCGAGAGCGTCGAGACGCCGCAGCCAGGCGCGCAACAAGGGCGAGGCCTTCATCGCGCCCGGAAAAACCCTGCCGCTGGAGCCGACAAAGGTTTCCTGACCCAGTCCGGCGCACCAGTCGCGCACGTCCTGCGGGCCGAAAGCGTCGAGAAAAGGTTTCAAGCGCTCCGCCGCCGCGCCATAGCGCGTCAACACGCGCGAAAAATCCTCGGAATGGGTGAGATTGAGGCCGCCGCGTCCCGCCATCAGGAATTTGCGGGCAGGGCTGGCCATGCGCTCGTAAAGGGTGACGTCGATCCCGGCTTCGGCCAGAACTTCGGCGGCGCTGAGCCCGGCAGGGCCCGCGCCGATGATTGCGGCTGTTTTCTTCATGTCCTGCTTTACAAAACTTCGCCGCGCCATGCTATTGCGCATCATGACGACAAAAATCCAGATTGTGGTGGACGAGGCCGGCATCGGGCAGAGGCTCGACCATTATCTCGCCGCCCGGCCCGAACTCGCGGCTGAAAGCCTTTCGCGCACACGCATTCAGGGCCTGATCGAAAGCGGCCTCGTTTGGCTCGACGAAGCGCCGGCCTTGCAGACCAAGACGAAACTGCGCGCGGGCCAGATCGTCGAGATCGAGGTGCCCGAACCGGCGCCCGCCGCGCCGCAGGGCGAAGCCATCCCGCTGAACATCGTGTTCGAGGACGAATTTCTGGTGGTGCTCGACAAGCCCGCGGGGCTGGTCGTCCATCCCGGCGCGGGCCATGAGACGGGAACCCTTGTCAACGCCCTGATCGCCCATTGTGGCGAGTCGCTCTCGGGCATTGGCGGGGTGAAAAGGCCGGGAATCGTGCATCGGCTCGACAAGGACACCTCCGGCCTCCTCGTCGTCGCCAAGACCGACGCCGCTCATCAGGGCCTTTCAAAACTTTTCGCCGATCATGGCCGCAGCCTGTCGCTAACCCGCGAATATCTCGCCCTCGTCTGGGGCGAGCCGGACCGCCAGAGCGGGACCATTGACGCGCCGCTCGGCCGCCATGCCATCCAACGCGAGAAAATGGCGGTGGTTCCGGAGGCGCGCGGGCGCGAGGCCGTCACGCATTGGCGGCTGCTCGAAAAATTCGGCGCCGATCGCGACAACAAGCCGATTGCGAGCCTCATCGCCTGCCAGCTGGAGACGGGCCGCACGCATCAGATCCGCGTCCATTTCGCCCATACCGGCCATCCGCTGCTGGGCGACAGCACTTACGGCGGCGGCTTCAAGACCAAGGCCAGGCAATTGAGCGAAGCCGCGCAAAAAGCCCTGGCGGCGCTCGGCCGTCAGGCGCTGCACGCCCGCGCGCTCGGCTTCGAGCATCCGGTCACGGGCGAGGAGCTGCTGTTCGAGAGCGAGCCGCCGGAGGATTTCCAGGACCTGCTGGCGGCCCTGCGGCAGGCCTGACGCGCGTTCATTTCGCAGCGAACGAGAGCTTCCGCCCGGCGAAAGACCGCCAGCGGTCGGCCAGAATTTTCCCGGCGTTCATGCCGGGCCGTTCGACCAGCAAATAGGTCGCCGACGTCAGAGCGACGAGGACGATGGCGACGAGCGGCATCAGCAGGGGCAGGAACGGCGTGGCGAACAGGTCCGTCAGCGCGCCGCCACGGGTGAAAAGCAGGAAAAGCGCGATGCCGTGCATCAGATAGAGGCCATAAGAACATTCGCCGAGCACCAACGCGGCCTTGGTCCGTAGAAGCCCCCCCAAATCATTGCCGCAGGCGACCGCGAAAAAGAAAATGGCGAACAGCGGCCAGGCGAGATCGTAAGGCGACTTGAATTGAGTGGTCGCCACAACCAGGGCGAGGAGCGCACACCAGGTCGCGGCGCGCGATTGCAGCCAGCGGGCGATCACCGGGCGGTTCTGCGCTTCATAGGCCAGCATGCCGGTGGCGAAGAGCGGCATAAATTTCCACAGGTTGACCCCGGGAACGAATTTCTTGCCGATCGAAGAGACCAGAATGATTGCAGCAGGCAGCATCCAACTGGGCAGGCGCCGGGCGAGCAAATCGACCAGCAGCGCGCAGACTGGCAGCGCAACCAGATAGAATTGCCATTCATATTTCAGCGACCACAGCACGTAGGCGTTCACCCGGCCCGGGTCAGCATAGCCGAGCAGGGGCGGCATGCCTGCGGCGGTAATCCATTGCAACGCCGCGCCGGGGAAGTCCGCATCCAGATGACGGCCCGTTTTGACCATGACGACGGCGGTCACGCAGACAAAAGTCAAACTGCTGAGGGGGATCAGGCGGAATGCGCGCGCAATGAAGACGGCCGGCCATGAATTTGCTTGAAAGCCAGCGAGAATTCGAGGGTAGAACAGCAGGCCGGTCGTCATGAAGAACAGGGTGACGGCTCCGGCGCCCAACTGCGCGAAGAGATAGGCCGACGGCGGGGCCCAGCTCCCCCCTAGGCGGGTAATCTCGAGCCAGATCACGAAATGCGAAATCATCACGGACAGGGCCATGAAGCCCCGCAGGCCGTCGATCCGCCCGATCCGCTTTCCGCCGGAGGGAAGCGGAAAACCGGCCTTGGCGATCATTTCGGCGATGACGATCGCAGCGACGAAGGCCAGAACGGCGCCAACGCAAATGCCGAAGACGGGATAGGACATTGGCGTCATGGCGCTGTTCAGATCACTCAGTCAAATGGAGACCGCTCAGGCCGCCGCCGCGACCGCCTCGCAGACGTCGTCGACCACCTGCTCGATCAGGGCGCGGTCGTCGCCCTCGGCCATGACCCGGATGACGGGCTCGGTGCCGGAGGGGCGGATCACCAGGCGGCCTTCGGCGCCGAGCTTCTGCTTGGCCGCCGCGATCGCCTTGGACACTTCCTGCTTTTCGAGCGGCCTGCCGCCCTTGAAGCGCACGTTCTTCAGAATTTGCGGCAGCGGGTCGAAGGTGTGGCAGACTTCGCTGACCGGCCGGCCCTGCCGCTTGACCACCGCCAGCACCTGCATGGCGGCGACCAGTCCGTCGCCGGTGGTGCAGTAATCCGACAGGATCAAATGGCCGGATTGCTCGCCGCCGATATTGTAGCCGTGCTCGCGCATATGTTCGAGCACATAGCGGTCGCCGACCGGAGTGCGGGCGAGGGACAGTCCGATTGACTGCAGATAGCGCTCCAGTCCGAGATTGGACATGATGGTGGCGACAATGCCGGGCTGCGACAGCCGGCCATCCTCGTGCCAGCTTTGCGCCACGACAGCCATGAGTTGGTCGCCGTCGACCAGCCGGCCATGCTCGTCCACGATCAGGACGCGGTCGGCGTCGCCATCGAGCGCAATGCCGATGTCGGCGCGCAATTCGCGCACCTTCCGCATCAGGGCCTCAGGCGCAGTGGAGCCGACGTCGCGATTGATGTTGCGTCCGTCCGGCTCGACGCCGAGCGAAAAGACCTCCGCGCCAAGCTCCCACAGCGCCTCGGGGGCGACCTTGTAGGCGGCGCCATTGGCGCAATCGATGACGATGCGCATGCCCTCGAAGGACATGTTGCGCGGCAGCGTATGCTTGGCGAATTCGACATAGCGCGCGCGAACATCGTCGACGCGGCGGGCGCGGCCAAGATCAAACGGCCTGGCCAGTTTCGCGCCGAGGTCGGAATCCATCAGCGCCTCGATCTGGCGCTCGACGTCGTCCGACAGCTTGTAGCCCTGCGGGCCGAACAATTTGATGCCGTTGTCCTCGTAGAGATTATGCGAGGCGGAGATCATCACGCCGAGATCGGCGCGCATGGAGCGGGTGAGCATGGCGACGGCCGGCGTCGGCATCGGGCCGAGCACGAGCACGTCCATGCCGACCGAGGTGAAGCCGGCGACCAGCGCGTTCTCGATCATATAGCCCGAGAGCCGCGTGTCCTTGCCGATCACGATGCGGTGGCGATAGTCCCCGTTCTGGAAGACGAGCCCGGCCGCCTGGCCCACTCTCAGCGCCAGGTCCGGGGTGATGACCTTGTTCGCAAGGCCACGAATGCCGTCTGTGCCAAAATATTTGCGGCTCATCGCAGAACAGTCTCCGTCAAAGGCGGGGGGAATCCCATGATACCGCGCTGTATATAATGGAATTCAGCCTAAGCGCGTTCACAAAACATGACTAGCTTTAACAGGGATGGGAGCGGGCTGCAAAAGTGGTAGCCCGCGCGTCGAAATCGGGAGATTTCAATGCGCGGGCCTTAACCTTTGGCTTGAGTTTACGCTTGCGGCGCCGGGGCGAGGCCGGGATCGCCGTCCTGGCCGGTCCAGGTCGACTTCCCGGCGGCGGGCACGGGCGAGCGGCGCGGGCTGGCCGGCGTGTCGTCCGGGTTTTCGCGGATCGGCTCGACGCCCTGCATCAAGCCGAGGATTTCGTCGCCGGTGAGGGTCTCGTATTCCAGCAGGCCCTTGGCGAGCTTTTCGAGATCCTCGCGGCGCTCGGTGATGATGCGCCGCGCCTCGGCCTGTCCGGCCTCGACGAGACGGCGCACTTCGCTGTCGATCTTCTGCGAGGTCGCCTCGGAAATATTCTGCTGGCGGCCCATGGAATAGCCGAGGAAGACCTCTTCCTGGTTCTCGCCATACATGACCGAGCCGAGTTCGTCCGAGAAGCCCCAGCGGGTCACCATTGCGCGGGCGAGCTTGGTCGCCTGCTCGATGTCGCTCTGCGCGCCCGACGTCACCTTGTCCTTGCCGAAGATGATTTCCTCGGAGACGCGGCCGCCCATCAGCACGGCGAGACGCGAGGTCATCTGCTCGTAGCTCATCGACAATTTGTCGCGCTCGGGCAATTGCATGACCATGCCCAGCGCACGGCCGCGCGGGATGATCGTGGCCTTGTGGACAGGATCGGTCGCCGGAACGCTCAGCGCAACAATGGCGTGGCCGCCCTCATGATAGGCCGTGAGCAGCTTTTCCTGTTCGGTCATGACCATGGTGCGGCGCTCGGCGCCCATCATGATCTTGTCCTTGGCGTCCTCGAACTCGTCCTTGGTCACGACGCGCTTGCCGCGCCGGGCGGCGAGCAGGGCGGCCTCGTTGACGAGATTCATCAGGTCGGCGCCGGAAAAGCCCGGCGTGCCGCGCGCGATGACCTTGAGGTCGACGTCCGGCGACAAGGGCACCTTGCGCGCATGGACCTTGAGGATCTTTTCGCGGCCGATCACGTCGGGGTTCGGCACCACGATCTGGCGGTCGAAGCGGCCGGGGCGCAGCAGGGCCGGGTCGAGCACGTCGGGGCGGTTGGTCGCGGCGATGAGGATGATGCCCTCATTGGCCTCGAAGCCGTCCATCTCGACCAGCAGCTGGTTCAGGGTCTGCTCGCGCTCGTCATTGCCGCCGCCGAGGCCCGCGCCGCGATGGCGCCCGACCGCGTCGATTTCGTCGATGAAGATGATGCAGGGCGCGTTCTTCTTGGCCTGCTCGAACATGTCGCGGACGCGGCTGGCGCCGACGCCGACGAACATTTCTACGAAATCCGAGCCGGAAATCGTGAAGAAGGGCACATTTGCCTCGCCGGCGATGGCGCGGGCGAGCAGGGTCTTGCCGGTGCCGGGCGGGCCGACCAGCAGCACGCCGCGCGGAATGCGGCCGCCAAGACGCTGGAACTTCTGCGGATCGCGCAAAAATTCAACGATTTCCTGCAGATCTTCCTTGGCTTCGTCGACGCCCGCGACATCCTCGAAGGTGACGCGGCCGTGGGCCTCGGTCAGCAGCTTGGCCTTGCTCTTGCCGAAGCCCATGGCCTTGCCGCCCGCGCCCTGCATCTGGCGCGAGAGGAAGATCCACATGCCGATGAAGGCGATGAGCGGCAGGCCGTTGACCAGCAGGGTGACGAGCCAGTTATTGCCGTCGGACGGCGGCTTGGCCGTGATCTGCACGTTCTTCTTGTAGAGCGTGCTCACGAGGCCGGGGTCGCTCGGGGCATAGGTCGAGAAAGCCTTGCCGTCCGTGTAATGGCCGGCGATTTCGGCGCCCGAAATCGTCACGTCGCGGATGCGGCCCTGATCGGCCTCGCTCAGAAGCTGGCTGAAATTGATTTCCTGGGTCGGCGCATGCTCACTCGGCTTCTGAAACAGCACGACGAGCGCAACCACCAGGAGAACGATGATCACCCATAAAGCGAAATTGCGGAAATTTGGATTCATATCCTGTCCTGCGAAGCCTCTCCGGACGAGCGTCGCGCGCCGGTCGCTGTTTTTCGATATGTAGGCCGAGAGGCTGGTCTTGCCAAGTAGCGCAAGGCCTCCCGAAGCGAAGCAAGCCCTTATTCAGTCGGAAGTTCAACGAACGCGCCGGGCCGCGACGGTGTTTCAGCCGCCGCCGTTCCGCGCCGACGCGGCGCCTCGCGGAGCAACGTCAGAATTTTCCTCTCATCGACTTTCGCGGCGCATCCGCCCAATGTGGCGCGAAAAGCCGAGCCTTTCCTTAACGCGGCTTGCAGTTTCAGCGCGAAAAGCTCCAGCCGCTCCAGCCGCGACGGCGGCCCGCCGGCCGCCTGTTCGATGGCGAGCGCAAGAAAACGCTCGAGCGCCGCCAGCGGCGCGTCCTCGGCCTGCTGGAGATCATAAACATCACTTTCCGGCATTTTTGTGCGCCGGAACAATTCTTCCGCCGCGTGGTCGAGCGCCTGGTCCGCCTTGCGCGACCGTTCGGCAAGCTTTCCCAGCCGTTCCGGCGTCAGGCCAAGCGCATGGAGGGCGGGCGCGGCGGCGCGCCAGCGGGCGCGGTCGAAAGCGGGATTGGCGTTGGCGGGGTCGGTGAAAAAATCCTGACCCCGGGCGCGGCACAAGTCGATCAGCGCCTGTTTCGGAGCGTCCAGCAACGGACGGAGCAGGCGGCCCTGGGGAAAAACCTGCTCGCGCGCCATGCCCGCGAGTCCGGCGAGGCCGCTGCCGCGCGCCAGACGGATGAGAATGGTCTCCCATTGATCGTCGGCGTGATGCGCCGTGACGACGGCCTTGGCGCCGATTGCGCGGGCGTGAGCGAAAAGCAGGGCGTAACGGGCCTCGCGGGCGCGCTCCTGCAGGCCGCTCGCCGGCTTGTCGCCGCGCCAGACCAGAGTTTCATGGGGCAGGCCCAATGCGCTGGCCCATCGCCCGACCTGCGCGGCCTCCGCGCCGGCATCGGGGCGCAGACCGTGATCGACGGTGGCGACATGGAGGGGAAAGGAGCCGCCCGCGTCGCGCCAGCGCGCGGCGAGATGCATCAGGGCCAGAGAATCCGGCCCGCCGGAGACCGCCAGAACCAGGCCGGACAGGGCTTCGAAACCGGCGAACAGCCGGGAGGGGTCGAGTTCGTCGCCGAGGCTCAGCAGGAGGCCTTTTTCGCTTCGCGTTCGGCCGCGAGTTTCTGGGCGGTCGCGGCGTTGGGATATTTGCGCGGCACTTCCGAGAAGAAGGCGCAGGCCTGCTCCTTGGCGCCAAGCGCGTTCAGCGAGACGCCGAGCTTGACCATGGCGTCCGGCGCAACCGGGCTTTTCGAGAAATCGGTTGCGATCTTCAGGAATTGCTCGGCCGCTTCGCGATGGCGATTCTGGTAATAAAAGCTCTCGCCGAGGTGATAGATCGCCGGCGCGATCAGGCGATTGTGCGGATTTTTCTGCACGAAGGCCGAAAAGGCGCGCTGTGCGGCGTCGTAATGCTGCGATTTGAGCTGTTCGGCGGCGGACTCATATTCCAGCTTGACCGGATCGGCCGACGCGCCCGGCGCCAGCGCCGCGCCATTGGGGGCGGGCGCGCTGGGCGCAAGAGTTGCGACCGAGGCGGGCGCGGCGCCCGACTCGGACGCCGCTGAGGAGCGAAGGCCTGGCGGGGTCAGGTCCAGCGGGCCGGTCGCCGCGGCGGCGGCGCGGGACTCGCTGGCGCGGACCTGCGGCTTGCTGGCGGATTCGGGCGAGCCGAGGGCCAGCGGGGCGCCGGGCGCGTCGGGGCGCGCGGAGGGATCGAAGGCGTCGTGCTTGCGGCCGTCCGGGCTAACCGTGACCGGCTCGGCGACGGGCGCCGCCGCGACTGCGGCGGGCGCTTCCTGCGCATCAATCACCGGGGAAATGTCGGCGACGGACGGCGCGGGCGCGGCGGCGTTGAGGCCGTCGGGAAGGTCGGAGCGGCGCTGCGGCGTCGTGGCGGCGGCGGGCCTCGCCGCCGGCGTCGTCGGCTTTGCGGCGCCGGGGATGGCCGCGCCGCCTCCCGCGCCATCCTGGAAGCGCGCGTCGACATCCAGTTGGAACTTGCGCAGCTGGTCTTCCATCCTCTTGACCTGGAACTGCAATTGCTCGACCTGCCCGTTCAGCGACCGGACCTGGCTTTCCAGACGGTCGATGCGCAGGATCGACGACGTGTCGGCGCCTGGCGCGCTCTCTGCGGGTTGCTCGCGGGCGGCGGGACGATCAAAAAACTGAGCCCGGGCCGCGCCCGGCCCTGCGACGAGAGCCGTGGCGGCGACGGCGGTGAAAAGGGTTTTGCGCAATCCGCTAAAGCACGATCCGGTAACAGAAAGCACGCCCGGCGACAGAATTGCCATGGTTTCTCCAAGCCTCGGCGGGAATCAAACGAAGTCTGACATTCCTGCCGTAATGATAAGGTGAAAACGTGGCGTCCGGGTTGTTTTCGCGCAACGGACGCAAAAAAACTCCGGCGTTGCGGGACGCCGGAGTTTCCAGATTTCCGCGTCGCTCCGGCTCAGCTCTGGCCGCCCTTGAGAATGGTGACGGCGCGGCGGTTCTGCGACCAGCAGGAAATGTCGTCGCAGACCGCGACCGGCCGCTCCTTGCCATAGGAGATCGTCTTGATGCGCGAGGAGGCGACGCCGCGCGCGACGAGGTAGTTCTTGGCGGCTTCGGCGCGGCGGGCGCCGAGAGCGAAATTATATTCGCGGGTGCCGCGCTCGTCGGCGTGGCCTTCGACGGTGAAGGCATAGGTCCCGTAGCGGTTCAGCCAGGTCGCCTGCTTGTCGAGCGTCGCCTGGGCGGTGGCGCTCAATTCGCTGGAATCACTGTCGAAAAACACGCGGTCGCCGACATTGACGACGAAATCCTGCTGCGAGCCCGGCGTCGCCGAACCGGCGGCGCCGACGCCGACGCCCGCTCCGCCGCGGCCATCGACGGCGGCCATGTCGGTCGGGTTCTTGGCGCAGGCCCCGAGCGTCAGGGCCGCGGCGAGAACGGCGGCATATTTGAGGCCTTCCATCGAGGCGAAACTTTTCATCCGGTGCGCTCCTTTGACTGACAACCGGGCTTGCGGCCAAGGCCTGCGCCGCCCGGGCGCCCTACGCTTTGTCCCCAAAAGCCCGGGGACCAGTTTCAACGCGTTCCCGCGCGGCCGGTTGGCTCGGCGGGTCTTGCCCTCAGTCCTAGCCCCCGAATGTTAAGCGAAGGTTTTCGTAACCTTGACGAAAGGTTAGAAAATCCGGCGCTTTTGTGACCATTGGCCGCATGGTTAACAAAGCTTTCATGGCCAGAATGGGGCGCTGCGGGACTTTTAAGTTTGAAACCAAGGGGAGTGAACATGCCCCTTGGCGTCCACGCCCACCGGCGCGGCGGCGGCTGAAGCCGCCGGGCCCGTCACCTTTGACAAGTCAAAGGTTGACGCCAATGGACTCAGCCCAGCAAGGGACTCCATGACGGGTCGGAGGCCGAGCCGGGCGTCGGGATGGGGAATTCGGCGCGGCCAAAGACGTCGGTCATGAACAGTTTCGAGCCCCCGGCCGCCTCACGGAAGAACATCACATAGAGGCCATTGGGCGCCCAGGTCGGACCCTCATTGTGGAAGCCGTCGGCCAGGATGCGCTCGCCGGATCCGTCCGGCTTCATCACGCCGATGCCGAATTTGCCGCCAGCCTGCCGTGTGAAGGCGATATAGTCGCCCTTGGGCGACCAGACCGGCGTCGAATAGCGGCCCTCACCGAAGGAAATGCGGGTCGCGCCGCCGCCGCTCGCGCCCATCACATAGACCTGCTGCGTGCCGCCGCGGTCGGATTCGAAACAGATGCGCGCGCCGTCCGGCGAATAGGACGGCGAGGTGTCGATTGCCGAGGAGTCGGTCAGTCGCGTGGTCGTGCGCGAGCGCAGGTCCATGCTGTAGAGATTGGCGACGCCATTCTGCTCCAGCGACATCACCACGCGCTGGCCGTCGGGCGAGAAGCGCGGCGAGAAAGTCATGCCGGGGAAATTGCCGACCACCTCGCGCTGCCCATTGTCGATGTTCAGCAGGAAGACGCGCGGGTCCTCCGCGCCGAAGGACATATAGGTCAGCTCCTGCGCGTTGGGCGAGAAGCGCGGCGTCACCACTAGGTCGTCGCCGCGCGTGAGATAGCGCAGATTGGCGCCGTCCTGGTCCATGATCGCAAGGCGCTTGCGGCGGTTGTCGCGCGGGCCGGTCTCGTCCACGAAGGCGACGCGGGTGTCGAAAAAGCCCTTTTCGCCCGTGACCTTGGTGAAGATCGCGTCCGAGACGATATGGGCGACGCGGCGGGAATTGTTGGGGTCCGTGACATATTGCTGGCCGGCGGCCTGGGTCCCGGCGGCGACGTCCCATAGACGGAATTCGGTCTTCATGCGGCCGTCCGGGCCGCGTCCGGAGCGCCCCGCGACGACATATTGCGCGTTGAGCGCGCGGAAGGCCGCCATGTCCGGCGCGGCGTCCGGATTGATGGCGGCGCCAGCCGCGCCCGCGTCCACCGGATTGATGAAGACGGAACGCTTGAAATTATTGACGATGATGGTGGTCATCGCCGGGCCGCTGTCGCCGGCGAAGGGCACGATCGCGATATTGACGGGCGTGAAATTGCCGCCGCCGCGCACGTCGAGATAGCGCTCCGCCGAGGAAGCGCGGCCAAACAGGGGGGCGAGGGCGAGGCCGCCGAACAGGGCGGCGGCGGCGCGGCGGCTGGGTGCGAAGGGCATGGGCGGGGTCCTGATCTTTCGCGCTATGGCTTTTTAGTTCCGTGACGTGACGGGATTAGTTCAAGATTTCGGGGTCGAATCCGACCACCCAGTCCTTCCATTGCTCATAATAGGGCTGGAACTGGGCGGGAATGCGCAGGGGATTGCAGCGCCGCGCCGCGCGCAGGGCGCTCTCGGCGAGGCCGCGCAGGGCGGGGTCGGACGGCGGGTTGAGCAGCACGGGCTGGGCGGCCAGCGAGCCGTCGGGGCGGTAGGAGACGCGAATCCTGGCGATATATTTCTGCCCGCCGGTCAGCGGCAGATAATTCCAGCACTGCTTGTACTGCTCCTGCAAGATGCCGTTGAGCGAATCCGACAGCGAGGGCGACATTTTCGCCCCGGTCCCGCGCGCCGCGCCGAGCGAAGCCGTGTGGCTCACCTCGCGGCCGGTGGAGAATTTCGCCTCGGGCGCCTGGTTGTTGAGGAGCTTGGCGACTTCCGAGAGATCGGGCGAGCGATGCGGCTGCGCGCTGTCGTCGCCTGATTTCGGCTTGGGCGCGGGCTTGTCCTTGCTCTCGGCAAGCAGTTTGGCGACTTCATCGAGCTTCGGCTTCGGCGCAGGCTTTTCGACAGGCTTCTCGACAGCCTTGGTTGGCGGCTGCGGCACGGGCTTCTCGACCGGCTTGGGCGGCTGCGGAGCTGGCTTCTCAACCGGCTTTTCGGGCGGCTTCGGGCGCGGCGGCGGCTTCACCGGCTCCGCGTCGTCCGGTTCCGGCTCCTCCTTGGGGTCCGGCGGCGGCGGCGGCGTCTTGGGCGTGGGCGGAGCCGGCGCGGGCGGCGGCGGAGGGGCCGGGCGCTGCGGCGGCGTCGGGGGAGTCGGCGGGGTCTGGTCGGCCTCGCCGGGGTCGGGCAGGCGCTTCATGGGCGGCGGCGGCGCGGGCGCGTCGCGCTTGGCCTCGGGCGTCGGCGGGGTGGGCTTGGTCTCGGTGAGGTCGGCAACCTTGTCGGCGCGGGGCTTGGTCGTCTCCTTGGCCGCCTTGTCGCCCTTCATGATCTCGCTGAACTTGTTCTCGGAGATCGTCTCGACCGGAATCGCCTCCTGCGCGTCGTCGAATTTCTGCTCGCGCGAAAAATGGACGAGCAGAACCGCCAGCAGCCCAAGATGGACCGCCGCCGAGAGCAGAAATCCCGGTTCGGAGCGCGAGAATCTCAACGCGAAAGTCCCACTTGGGCCAAGACCTTATTTCTTCTCCTGGGTCGTCACCAGGGCGACCTTCTTGAAACCCGCCGCCGTGAGGTTGGACATGATTTCAGCGACGCGCCCATAGGTCACGCCCTTGGAGGCGCGGACATAGACGCGTTCGTCCACGCCGTCCTTTGCCTGCGCCTTGACGCCGGCGACGAGATCGGCGTCGGCGATCTTCTGGTCCATCAGATAGATGTCGCCACGGTCGTCGATGGCGACGGCGATCGGCTTCTTGTCGATGTTCAGCTCGCCGGCCTTGGTGGCGGGCAGGTCGATCGGCACGCCCGAGGAGAGCAGCGGCGCCGCGACCATGAAAATGATGAGCAGCACCAGCATGACGTCGATGAAGGGCGTCATGTTGATGTCGGCCATGGCGCGATAGCGCGGCACCCCGCGCCGCCGCCGTCCGCCTTTTCCGCCCGATGAGGCCGCCATTCCCATATTCGCCTCCCGTCAGGCCGCGTTGTTGCGCGAGCCGGCGTGCTGGTCGATCTGGCGCGAGAGGATGGCCGAAAATTCGTCGGCGAAGCTTTCCATGCGCGCCTGGGTCTTGGCGACGTCGCCCGAGAGCTTGTTATAGGCGATCAGCGCCGGAATGGCCGCGAACAGGCCGATGGCCGTGGCGAACAAAGCCTCGGCGATGCCGGGCGCGACAACAGCGAGCGAGGTGTTCTTCGACGCCGCGATGGAGCGGAACGAGGTCATGATGCCCCAGACCGTGCCGAACAGGCCGACGAAGGGGCCCGCCGAGGCCACGGTGGCGAGCACCAGAAGGTTGGATTCGAGCTTTTCCACCTCGCGCGCGATGGAGACGTCGAGCACTTTCTCGATGCGCGATTGCAGGCCAACGAAAGAAGCGTGGGCGTTCTGAAACGAGCGCTTCCATTCCTTCATGGCCGCGACAAACAGCGAGGCCGTGGCCGTGGTGGGGTGGGCGGCCAGCGAGTGATAGAGGTCGTCGAGCGAATTGCCGGACCAGAACACGGTCTCGAATTCCTCGATCGCCGCGCGGGCGCGCCGGATCAGCATGGTCTTGTTGATGATGATGGCCCAGCACCAGACCGAGGCCGAAAGCAAGCCGATCATCACCAGCTTCACGACGATGGACGCGCTCCAGAACATGGCGAAGACAGAGCCCTCGGCCCCTGAGGCGAGCGGCGTGGCGGCGATTTCGTTCATGAAGGTGGTCCTCGCAAATCCCTGCGGCGCGCGAAAGCTTTGTTGCGCGCGCGAACATCTGCCGTGCAAATCGGTCATTTCTGCGGCCCGGCGCGGCAAAACCGGCCCGGCGCATTGCTTCGCCAGTTAAGCCCGCGCCATGGTTAACAGCAGGTTACGATTGGACGCAACCCTCGCGCAGCTCAAGTTTTTCCAAGTTTTTCACGGAACTCGCGCGGCAGGCGGCGCGGCTTGCCATCGGCCAGGGCGGCGATGAGCACGCGGGCGGTGAAAAGAATTTCCTCTTCGCGGCGCACAATCTGTTCGAGCTCGATCACGGCGGCGGTGATTTTCGACGGCCGCGTCTCGACGGTCAGAAGGTCGTCCATGCGTGCGGGACGCAGGAATTCGATTTGCATCCGCGCGACCACGAAAAACAGCGCATCCCCGGTCTCGCCGGAATGGATCGCGCCCTGATGGAAGCCCAGATCGCGCAGCATTTCGGTGCGGGCGCGCTCGATGAAGCGCAAATAATTGGCGTGATAGACGATGCCGGTGAAATCCGTGTCCTCGAAATAGACGCGGATGGAGAAAATGTGGGGGGCGTTCATCCGATCAATCTTGTCTCGCAATCAGCTTGTCGCCAGCCGCGCCGCCAGCACGAGGAAAAGCGCGCCGGCCAGGCGGTTGAGGACGATCTGCGCGCGCGGCGAACGGCGCAGCCATAGCCCGATTTTTCCCGCGCCGAAAGAAATTAGCGCGAAAACGATAAAGGCGCAGAGCTGGAAGATCAGGCCGAGCAGAAAAATCTGGCCAGCCATGCTTCCCTCCGCCGGAGCGACGAATTGCGGCAGGAAGGCGAGAAAAAACAGCGCCACTTTCGGATTGCTGACATTCATTACGACGCCCCGCCAGAAATAGGCGCCGGGTTTTTCCGCCGTCGCGGCGCTCAAACCTGTCGGCTCGGCGCGGAAGGCTCTGAAGGCGAGATAAGCGAGATAGGCGGCGCCCGCGATCTTCAAACCTGCGAAGGCTGCCGGCGACGCCGCGAGGAAAGCCGCGACGCCGAGCGCAACCGCCGTCGTGTGAACCACAAGCCCCGCGCAAAGGCCGAGCGTGGTCATCAGCCCTGCGCGGGCGCCGCGCGAGGCCGCAAGCGCGAGGACGAAAAGATTGTCCGGCCCCGGCGCCAGGGCCAGCAGAAGCGAGGCGGCGGCGAAGGCGGCGAGCGCGGAGGGCGAAGGCATGGCGCGCCGTCACGCGTCGTCGCCGAACAGCCCGGCCTGCGGCGCATTCGCCTGCGCCGGAACGGCCAGCCCAAGATGGCGGAAGGCCAGCGGCGTCAGCATGCGGCCCCGAGGCGTGCGGTTGAGAAATCCCTGTTGCAGCAGATAGGGTTCGATAATGTCCTCGATGGCGTCGCGCGGCTCGGACAAGGCGGCGGCGATGGTCTCGATGCCGACCGGCCCGCCGCCGAAATTCACCGCCACCATGTCGAGATAGCGCCGATCCATCTGGTCGAGGCCGATGGAATCGACGTCGAGCAGTTTCAAGGCCCGGTCCGCCACCTCGCGGGTGACGATAGCGTCGCCGTCGACCAAGGCGAAATCGCGCACCCGGCGCAACAGGCGTCCGGCGATGCGCGGCGTGCCGCGCGAGCGGCGCGCGATCTCATTCGCTCCGTCGTCGCTCATCGGGCAATTCATCACCCGGGCGCCGCGGGAAACAATGCTTTGCAATTCCGCGACATTGTAGAAATTCATCCGGATCGGAATGCCGAAGCGGTCGCGCAGCGGCGTGGTCAGCAGGCCGGCGCGGGTGGTGGCGCCGACGAGCGTGAAGCGGGCAAGGTCGATCTTGACCGAGCGCGCCGCCGGCCCCTCGCCGATGATGAGATCGAGCTGGAAATCTTCCATCGCCGGATAGAGGATTTCCTCGACGGCGGGATTGAGCCGGTGGATCTCGTCGATGAACAGCACGTCGCGCTCTTCCAGATTGGTGAGCTGCGCGGCGAGATCGCCGGCCTTGGCGATGACAGGGCCGGAGGTCGAACGGAAATTGACGCCCAGTTCGCGCGCGACGATCTGCGCCAGCGTCGTCTTGCCCAGCCCCGGCGGGCCGACGAAAAGCACATGGTCGAGCGCGTCCTTGCGGGCCTTGGCGGCCTCGATGAACACTTTCAGATTTTTCCGCGCGGCTTCCTGTCCGGTGAAGTCCAGCAAGGTCTGGGGGCGGATCGAGCTTTCGAGATCGTCCTCGCGCCGTTCCGGCGAAACCATGCGGCTGGGCGCGGGGGTCATGGCGCCAGTTCCTTCAGGCCGCGCCGGATCAGCGCCGGGGTCTCGGCGGCGTCGCCCAGCGCCTTCAGGCTGGCTGCAATGGCGGTCGCGGCCTGCGGGCGGCCATAGCCGAGATTGACGAGCGCCGAAATCGCTTCCTGCGCGGCGGTCGAGCCGACGGGCGCGTCATCGGCGCCGGCGAGCGCGATCGCGCCTGCATCCACGCCGCCAAAACCGCCGGCCTTGTCCTTCAGCTCCGCGACGATCCGCGCCGCAAGCTTCGGCCCGACGCCGGGCGCGCGGGCGACGGCGGTCTTGTCCTGCAAGGCGATGGCCGAGGTCAGTTCGGCGGGCGGCAGGATGGAGAGAATGGCCAGCGCGACCTTGGAGCCGACGCCCTGCACGTTCTGCAGCAGGCGGAACCAGTCGCGCTCGGCGTCGGAGAGAAAGCCGAACAGCCTGATGGCGTCCTCGCGCACCTGGGTCTCGATCGCCAGCACGGCGACCTCGCCCATGCGCGGCAGTCTTTGCAGGGTCCGCGTCGAACAGGCCACGACATAGCCGACGCCATGCACGTCGAGGATCACGTGATCCTCGTGCAGCGAATCCACCACGCCTTTGAGTTTGCCGATCATTTTCCGCCCGCGCCCGAATCGCGTCGAGGCAGTCTAGCGAAATTTTGCCGTCACGCGAACAAAAGAAGAATGAGGAGGCGTCGAACCGCTGGATTATGCGCCGAGGGCGGCGGCGCGCTTCTTGGCGCCGCGATGCTGGGCGTGGCAGATGGCGACGGCCAGGGCGTCCGCCGCGTCGGCGGTGTCCGCGTCGCTGCGCGGCAGCAGCACCTTCACCATCATGGCGATTTGCGCCTTTTCGGCGTGGCCGGCGCCCACGACCGTCTTTTTCACCAGATTGGCGGCGTATTCATGAACTTCGAGCCCCGCCAGCGCCGGCACGACGAGGGCGATGCCGCGCGCGTGCCCGAGCTTGAGCGTGGATTGCGGGTCGCGATTGACGAAAGTTTCCTCGACCGCCGCCTCGTCGGGGCGGTGCGCGGCGATGACGGCGGAAAGCCCGTCATGCAGTTCGCGCAGCCGCTCGGCGAGAGCGTCGCCGGTCCGGGAATGAATGGCGCCGGAGGCGACGTAGGAAAGGCGCGATCCATCGGCCTCGATCACGCCCCAGCCGGTATGGCGCAGGCCGGGATCGATGCCGAGAATGCGGACCAGAGCCATATTATTCCTTCATTGGCGGATCGCGAGGGCCGCCATCCGCAAGGCCCTCGCTTAAGCTCGGTGTCGCATTCGCTGCTGGCGACGCCCGGAGGGCGTTGTGGTCATTCCTTGATCTTCAGATCCTTGAGCTTGCCGAAGACGGATTCGACGTCGATGTCGTCCTCTTCCTCTTCCACCTTCTTCGGGCTGGAGCCGAAGACGTCCTCATGCGAGGTCGGGGCGTAATAATCGGGCTGGGTCGTTTCCTCGGCGGGGATGAGCGTCGGGCTGTGATCCTGCACAAGAGCGGGGCGATCCTTGGCGGCGCGCTGCACTTCGAAATCGAGATCGATCTGCGAGCACAGCCCCAGGGTCACCGGGTCCATCGGGGACAGCGCGGCGGAGTTCCAGTGGGTGCGGTCGCGGATCGCGGCGATCGTGGTCTTGGTGGTGCCGGCGAGGCGCATGATCTGCGCGTCCTTCAGCTCGGGATGGTTGCGCACCAGCCAGAGTATGGCGTTGGGGCGGTCCTGGCGGCGCGACAGCGGAGTGTAGCGCGGGCCGCGATGGCGCTTGGCCTCGGGCAGGCGGACCTTGGTGACCGCCAGCTTGAGCTGGTGCGCCGGCCTCTTCTCGCCGCGCTCGATTTCCTCGCGGGTCAGCTGCCCGGATGTGATCGGGTCATGGCCGCGAATGCCGGAGGCGACTTCGCCATCGGCGATGCCCTTGACTTCGAGCGGGTGCAATTTGCAAAATTCCGCGATCTGATCGAAAGTCAGCGAGGTGTTCTCCACCAGCCAGACGGCCGTGGCCTTGGGCATGAGCGGGGCATTGCTCATTCGTCTCTCCTCGAATCTCTTTGTTCCGCCGTCGGGCGCGCGTCATCGCGCTCCGGCCCGGCCGAGGCACAGCCTCAAGTTTCATTCATTGCGGGAATTGCACAAATATAGAGCGGGCGCCGGCGAAACGCAAATATTTCGTCGAATTTTCGCTTTGGCCTTTCGGCGGCAGAGGGTGAAGAATATGGCGAGAGACGAAGACGAAGTTTTCGCGGCGAAGAAGCCAGCGCCAAGCCAGCACAGCCTCGGCGAGCCGCTCGACGCCCTTTCCGTCGATGAACTGACCGAGCGGATCGCGCTGCTTCAGGCCGAGATCGTCCGGCTCGAAGCGGCCCGCGAACGGAAAAGCGCCTCGCGCGCCGCCGCCGCCGCCTTTTTCAAGACATGAGAACGGCGCGGTCCGACGCCCTTCCGCCATTAACACTAAAACGGATTGGCCGAGCGGCGCTGCTCGAATGGCGCTATTCTTTGTTTCGTCTCGAACGAAAGGAGCGGTTCGCATTGCGCGGCCGCCAAAAAGGGTTGTTGGCCGGGGTGGGCGCATGAACTGGACGAATTCCGACGAAGAGCCCGTCTCTTTCGCGCATCGGCTGGCGGCTTCGGAAGCTTTCAAGGCCATGTTCCGCGAAGGCATGACGCTGGTCGAGGAGGCGGCGGCCTATCTTGACGGGCCGGGGCGGGAAGAGGCCAAGGCCCTTCCGCGCGGAGAATCGCTCGCCTATGCCGCCGAAAGCATGCGCCTGACAACCCGGCTGATGCAGCTCGCCTCCTGGCTTCTGCTGCAGCGCGCGGTCAACGAGGGCGAACTGACGCTCGATCAGGCGGCCTCGGAAAAGCGCAAGGTCAAGCTGTCCTATCAGGAAACCGCGTCCTCGCCGGAGGTCTTCCCCCGGCTGCCGCAGAACCTGCGCGACCTTGTCTGCGAATCCTTGCGTCTTCAGGCCCGCATCATCCATCTCGACCAGCTGCTTTATCTCGATCCGGATGCGGCCCTGCCCATGCCCGCGGCGAGCCCGGTCGAGGACCAGCTCAATCTTTTGCGCGCGGCCTTCGGCTGAGAGTCGCGCCGTAACCGGGGGTTAAGGCGGGCCGCATAGGCTTGCGCGCAATTCCTTGCGCATCCTCAGGAGCGAAATGACTGGTCCCGTCGGCGTCGCCATTGTCGGATGCGGCTATATCGCCGATTCCTACCGCCTTTGCCTGCCCATGCACGCGCAAGACCTGCGCCTGTGCGGCGTGTTCGACCGCGACGCGGGCCGTCTCGCGGCCTATGTCGACTGCTGGGGCGACCGCGGCTACGCCTCGCTCGGCGAGCTGCTCGCCGATCCCGCCGTCTCGATCGTGATCAACGCCACCGATCCGAAAAATCACGCGCCGCTCACCCGCGCCGCGCTGGAGGCGGGCAAGCACGTCTATTCGGAAAAGCCCGTGGCCATGACGCGGGACATGGCGAAAGAATTGCGCGATCTGGCGGCGGCGAAGGGGCTGCGGCTGTCCGCCGCGCCCTGCAATATCCTGAGCGAAAGCGCGCAAACCCTCTGGAAGGCCGTGCGCGCCGGCGCCATCGGCGCGCCGCGGCTGGTCTATGCCGAACTCGACGACGGCATGATCCACAAGGCCGATTACCGGAACTGGCTTAGCCGCTCCGGCAAGCCCTGGCCGGCGCGCGGCGAATTCGAGACCGGATGCACGTTCGAACACGCCGGCTATGTGCTGACCATGCTCTGCGCGATGTTCGGGCCGGTGCGGTGCGTCGCCGCTTTTTCCACTCTGGTGATCCCCGACAAGCAGACCGACATGCCCTTGCCCCATCCGGCGCCTGATTTTTCCGTCGGCCTGCTGGAATTCGATGGCGGGATCACCGCCCGCGTCACTAATTCCGTGGTGGCGCCCTATGACCATCGGCTGCGCGTGATCGGCGACGAAGGATCGCTCGAAATCCGCGACACCTGGGATTACGCCTGTCCGGTGAAATTGCGCTCGGTGTCGCAGGGGCGGCTGGCGCGCTATCTCGAACGCCGTTTCGGCGGCGTTGGCGCGGCAAAGCCCCTGCCCATGGTCCGTGTCCCGGCCATGAAGCGCAAGCGCGGCGACCCGTCAATGGATTTCGCGCGCGGCGTGGCCGAACTGGCCGCAGCGATCCGCGCCAATCGCCCGGCCCGGCTCGACGCCGATTTCGCCGTCCATATCGCCGAGGTGACGGAGATGTTGCAGCATCCCGAGCGTTTTCCACGCCCCGCGCCGGTCCAATCAACTTTCGCGCCGATCAAGCCAGCGGATTGGGCGGCATGAGCGGCGGGTCGCCCAAGCTCGACGCGAGCATCCTGACCCTCTCTTATCGCGGCGATCTCGAATATTGCCGGCTGTTGTGCGAAAGCCTGGACCGTTTCGCGCCGCCCGGGCTGCGCCATCGCCTGTTCGTCCCCGCGCGCGACATGGAGCTGTTCGCGCCCCTCGTCAGTGAGGCGCGGACCATCGGCGCGGAGGACAGCGACCTGTTGCCCCGCTGGCTGAAGAAAATCCCCATGCCGAAGCCGCGCCTGCGCCGTCTGCTCCGCCTGCCGCGCCGGAACATTTATCTCAGCCTCTACAGCCCGCCGGTGCGCGGCTGGATCGCGCAGCAGATCATGAAAATCGCCGGCGCGGCCGAGAGCCCGACCGAAATCGTGATGCATGTCGACAGCGACGGCGTGTTCATCCGGCCCCTGCCGTCGGCAATGTTGATGCGTCCCGACGGGGCGGTCCGTTTCTATCGCAATCCGCATCTCGAAACCCACGCCACCCATATTCTCTGGCGCGAGGTCGCCTGCCGCCTGCTCGGGATCGACGCGAAAAGCTTCGTTCCGGGCGACTATATCGGCATCTGCATCGTCTGGCGCCGTTCGATCGTGCGGCGCATGATCCAGCGCATCGAGGAGGTCGGCGGCGCCGACTGGCGCAAGATCCTCGCCCGCGAGCCTCATTTTTCCGAATACACGCTTTACGGCATGTTCGTGGAATCGCTGGGCGTCGAGGCCGCCGGCCATTTCGCCGACGGCGTCTCGCCCGTTCTCGAAATATGGGACCAGGAACCCGAAACGCCCGCCGAAGAAGAGGCCTTCGTGCAGGGGCTCCAGCCCCATCATGTCGCCTGCCTGATCCAGTCCACTGCGAAAATGAGCATGGAAAAGCGTCTCGACCTGCTCGATCGTGTCATCGCGCGCGCCTGGACGCAGGATCAGGACGCGCCGGTTCTCGCCGAGTCCTGACTCGCCGACGCAACTGAGCGCGTTTCTCAAAGATTTACCAAGATCTTAATTCGCCTCGGCATTAACGTTCCTAATTTGAGACGAATTTTGCCTGAAGGCGTAGTTTGGCGCCGTCCGGATTTGAAGGAGGCGCCAAACATTGACAGCCAGCATGCAGAAGGGAACTTACGAGTCGATTCAGGTCCTTCGCGGCGTGGCGGCTATTCTCGTCACCTTGTTTCATGCCGCGAGCCACGCCTTCGGTTCTGAAAATGTGTTCCGCGTCGGCAATGCAGGCGTCGACATCTTCTTCATCATCAGCGGCTTCGTCATGTGGGCGGCCACCGCGCGCCGTCCCCCGACGCCGGGCGAATTCCTGCGCCATCGCGTCATCCGGGTCGTGCCGCTCTATTATTTGTTCACTCTGGCCCTGTTGGTCGCCTGGCTGGTCCTGCCCTCGGCCTTTCCCCACATGGCGGCGCCGACGGCGGGCCATGTGCTGCTTTCGCTCGCCTTCGTCCCGCATGCCGATCCCGCCGGGACCGCCTTTCCGCTGCTGGCGCAAGGCTGGACGCTGAATTTCGAAATGTTCTTCTATCTGCTGTTCGCGCTGGCGCTGCTTCTGCCTGCGGCAAGGCGTTTGCGCCTGCTGGCCGCGCTGCTGCTCGCGCTTCCCTTGCTTGGCCTGCTCTTTCCCGAGACCCTTCTGCGCCGCGCGCCGGCGCTGGGGCTTTGCAATCCGCTTCTCGTCGAGTTTCTCGGCGGAATCCTGATCGCGCGCTGGGTCGAAAGAGGCGGACGGCCGGGCGCGCCGCTCGGCTGGGCGGCTATCGTCCTCGGCGCCGCGATCCTGGCGCTCGCGCCCAATCCCGCCGCCGACAATGACTGGGCGCGCCTGTTGCTGTTCGGCGTTCCGGCCTTTCTGATCGTTATTGGCGCGCTATGCGTCGAGACATCCGCGAAAAACTTTCGCGTCGGACCGGCGCCCTTGCTGCTGGGCGCTTCGTCCTATTCGCTCTATCTCAGCCACACGATCGTGATTTCCGCCGCCGGGAAAGTGCTGGGCGGCGCGAATCCCCTGCTGGCCGCAACGGTGGCGACGACGGTGGCGGTTCTTGCCGCCATCGCCGTTTACTTCGCCGTGGAGAAGCCCTTGCTCAAGCTCTTGCGCGGGAGTCGCGACCCCTTGCCGCGCGTGCAGGTCGCGCCGCTCTGACCCGGGCCGTCATTTCTGCTGATAGAGCGGATGGGTCTCGCCGAAGGAGAGCTTGCCGAGCACGCCCGCCCAGCGGAAGACGTAATCGGTCCGCGCATCGGCCCCGCGCCAGAGCGCGGCGGGAGCGCCCAGCGCGAGCAGCGCCGCCTGAACGCAGGCCCTCGCGCGGATGAGCCAGCGCTCCAGGCCCGGATGGCGGCCTCCGCGCGCCATGGCTTCCGCGAAGGCCTGCCCGCCAGCGTAGAAACGGCGCCGCATATAGGAGCGGTCGCAGCGCGAAGCGGGCACGAATTCGCGCGCGGTCGCCTCGGCCAGCCAGACGAAACGCCGCCCGCGCCTTTGCAGCCGGCAGAACAGATCGAAATCCTCGCCGCCGCCCTTGCCGAAGGAGGGGTCGAAAACCTGCGCGTCGTTGAGACAGGTTGCGCGCCGGAAGACGCAATTATTGGTCGCCAACGCGATGCCGGCGCGTCTCTTCGGGCCGAATGCGAACAGCTCGAAGCCGGACTTTTCCGCGAGCTCGCGAGAAAACAGCGTCAGGATCGCCGGGGTGGCGCGCTCCGGCGCCTCGAACAGGCCGACGACCCGCCCGATCCAGGCGTCGGCGCAATCGTCCGCGATTGCGCGAAACACGGTGGCGAGCCAGCCTTGATCGAGCGTCTGGTCGTCGTCGACGAAGGCGACGAAATCTTCCGATCCGGCGCGGACGCCGGCATTTCGCGCCACCGATATATTGGGCGGATGGGCCTCCAGCCAGACCATCGGCCATGGACCGGCCAAAGCCTCCTGCGTGACGGTCGGGCGCGCGTCGCCTTCGTCGCTGTTGTCGACGACATAGACATTGACGCCGCCATGCGGCTGGTCGGGCGCGCTCTGCGCGGCGATGCTGCGCAGGCAAAGGCGCAGGAGTTCGGGCCGCTTGAACGTGCAGATGACGATGGCGAGCGAGGGCGCTTCGGCTGTCATGGGCGTGCATCCTGTCGCCAGATTGTCCGCCCGCAGGCGAAGCAGAACAGCAGGGCGAGATTGCAAAAGGGCGCGCCGCGCATCATCAGCGTCGCTTCGGTGAGATTGTGCAGCAGATAGAGGAACAGGTTCAGCGCCATCATGGCGTAGGCCGCCTGGGCGCCGAAGCCGGGCGTCGTGATCGCCCGCCGGGTCGCCGCGCCGAGGGCGGCGAAAACGGAGGCTACGGCTGCCAGCGTCATCGGGATGCCGATGTGGAGGAAGAGTTCGAGATAGCCGTCATGGGCCTGGTTGATGATTCCGACGCGGACGTCGCCGAGCCATGTGCCCGGTTCGAGCTTGACGAGCGGATCATTGACGGCGCCGACGTCCCAGAAGGCGCCATAGCCATGGCCGAGCCAGGGGTTCTGGAGCGCCGAGCGCCAGGCGAAGGCCCATAATTCGTCGCGGCCGGTAAAGGACGTGTCCGCGACGAAGGCGCCCAGAATCCGCTGGACGTCGAAATCGCTCACGACGACGAGGCCGATGAAGCCCGCCAGCACAACCGTGAGCCCCGCGAGCGCCAGCAGCGCGAAACGGAAGCCCAGCCTTTGCGCGAGCCAGAACAGAAAGCCGACGCCAAGAGCCAGAAAAGTGAGGCCGAGCGAGGTCTTGCTGCGGGTGATGACGAGGAAGAAAAAGCTGATCGCGGCGCCGAGCGCGCCCAAAAACTGCTCGCCGGCGCCTTTGGCGCCGAAGGCGTAGGTCACGCAGACGATGATGACGATCATCGCCACCATGCCGGCCGGATTTTTCTGGCCATAGATGCCAGCCACGCCGATGTCGGTGATCGCGAGCTCCGGCCAGAGCGCCGTCGCCGCCAGATTGACCAGAATGACGAAGGTCAGCGCCTGGAAGATGCGGGTGTGAAAGCGGCGGAGGTCGTCGATGCTGGCGGCGAGCCCGAGGCTGATCGTCGCCATGAAAAGCAGCGCCAGCGCGCGCCTCAGGGTCAGGTCGGGATAGTTCGACCACAGGATGCTCGCCTGGCAGAACGCAAGAACGGCGACCAGCAGCCTGTTGGCGCGAACGGCCTCCCAGGCCGCGTCGCGCCGCGCCCAGATCAAGGCGAGGCCGATGAGGGTCATGCCGGGCGCGAGCAGGCGGTCGAGCGGACTTCCGGCAAGCCGCTCCTCCGGCGTCGTCGTCGCCGAGACCAGGGGATGCGTGCCGATGAAGGTGAAAAGCAGATAAGCGACGAGCAGGGCCTCATGCGCGCGCGCCGACCAATCCATATGCGCGACACGCCGACCTGCGGGCGCTGCGAGTATGTTTTCGGCCAAGCTCATCTGGCTCCAGCTCGTCCCGCCCGGTTTCGGACGCCCGTGAGGTTAATGTCTGTTATCGCCACGCAAAGGCGGCGCCGGGGAAATATTAACTGTGCCTGCTTAAGAAATTCATAGTCTGCACGAGTTTATAACCCACGCAGAATAGAAGATCTGGGAATTTAAAGCCGCCTCAACAGGATTTTGGGGACCTCGATGGATCGGATCAGCGTTGTCACCCCCACCTACAACCGCCCGGCGCCCTTGGAGCGCGCGCTGGCGAGCCTCATGGCGCAAAGGGGGCTGCAGGATCTTTCGCCGGAACTGATCGTCGTCGATAATTCCCCGGACGCGAATGCCCGGGAACTCGTCGACCGGCTGGCGGAAAAATCGCCCTTTCCGCTGCATTACGTCAGCGAGCCGCGTCCCGGGGTGGCCAACGCCCGCAACGCCGGGGCGGCGGCTGCGCAGGGCCGCTGGATCGCCTTTCTCGACGACGACGAAGAAGCTCATCCGGACTGGCTGGCCGCGCTGGCGCGCGTGGCGCGCGAACGCAAGGCGGACGCCGTGTTCGGCCCGATCGAGGCCCGCGCGGAGGGCGGCGAGATCGGCCCCTTCGCGCCCTATTTCGAGCGCCGCGTCGATCGGCCCTCGGGCGCCGAGATCACCGATATCGCGGCGCGTCTGGGCACCAATAATTCCATGTTCGACCGCGCCGCCTGCCTGAGCGGCGGCGCGACCTTCGATCCGAGCCTCAACGAGAGCGGCGGCGAGGACGCCCTGCTGCTGCAGCGTCTCGTTCTGGCCGGAAAGCGCTTCTATTTCGCCGCCGACGCCAGGGTGGTGGAATGGGCGCCGCCGCGCCGCCTCACCTGGGCCTATGTGAAGAAGCGCAAATTCCTGAGCGGCCAGATCCGCGTTTTCGTTCAGGACATGGCGCGGCCCGGCGAGGTCGCGGTGCTCGCGCGCTGGATGGCGGCCGGGCTGGCGCAGGCCGTGACTTTCGGCGTGGCGGCGCTGCTCTGCGCGCCTTTCGGCGAGACCGCGCGCGAGAAAATGGCGGCCAAAGCGTTTGGCGGATTGGGCAAGATTTTCTGGACCCGGCGTTTTCGTCTCGCCCTTTACGGGCGGGGTCTGGTGTCTTGAGCCGTCGCGGCGGGATCTCGCGGCGCTCGCTCGTCATCGGCCTGTGCGGCGGAAGCGCGGCGGCGGGCAAGCTCGCGCTGGCCGCCGCGCCGGCCAGGGCGGCGGGCAATGTCATGCGCATCGACGACAAGGCCGCCGGAACGCCGATCAATCCCTTCATCTATGGCTCGAACGAGATCGGGACCATGGACGGCAACGGTCCCAGTGTCGATTTCGACCGCAAGGCCGGGGCGACCATTCGCCGCCTCGGCGGCAATCTGATGACGCCCTATAACTGGGTCAACAATTCCACCAACGCCGGGAAGGATTATCGCCACGCCAATGGCGCCTTTCTGCTTGGCGTGCTCGACGTCCCGAAAAAGGCGTGGCGGGAGCCCGCCGCCGTCGTCGAGGCCTTTCTCGCCAATAGCCGCAGCGCGGGCGCGCGCAGCCTGCTCACCCTGCCGCTCGCGGGCTATGTCGCGGCGGATTTCGACGGCGACGTGACCCCGGCACAGGCCGCGCCCTCGGCGCGCTTCCTGCCCATCGACTGGTCCGCGCGGGCGGCAGGCGACGACCAGCCCGCGCGGGGGGAAAGCAACGATAAGATCAACATTCCCTCCCTGCTGGAGCGGCTGGTCGCCCGCCACGGCGGCGCGGCCTCTGGCGGGGTCCGGGGCTATTATCTCGACAACGAGCCGGGCCTGTGGCCCGAAACCCATCCGCGCATCGTCCCCAAGCCGGTGACGATCAAGTCCCTGATCGACCGGTCGCTGCGCGCCGCCAAGGCGATCAAGGCGGCCGATCCCGACGCTTTCGTGCTGGGGCCGGCGAGCTGGGGCGCGACGGAATATGTCGATTTCGTCAAGGCGTCCGATTGGGACGTCTACCGTAGCCATGGCTCCTTCCTCGGCGCCTATCTCGACGCCTTCCGTCAGGAATCCGAACGCGTCGGACGCCGCCTGCTCGATGCGCTCGACCTGCACTGGTATCCGTTCAACCGGCGCGGAACTCTCTTCCGCACCGAAGACGCTGCTCTCTCCGGCGCGATCCTCGACGCGCCGCGCTCCTTTGACGAGGCCGGATTCTGCGAGAACAGCTGGGTCGCGGATGCGTTGGGCTGCCGCCCGCGCGAGAGGCTTTTCCTGCCCTTGCTGCCGAGCCTCAAGCAGATCGTGGACACGAAATATCCCGGGACGGCTCTGTCCTTCGGCGAATTCAATTTTGGCGGCGCCGGCTTGCCGGCGACCGGCCTCGCCATCGCAGATGTTCTGGGGCGTTTCGGCCGTTTCGGCGTGGCCTTCGCCAATCACTGGGGCTCGCTGGACGGCTTTATCGGCGAGGCCTATCGGCTTTATCGCCAGCGCGATGGTTCTGGCGAATGCTTTGGCGACACGGCTTTGCCGGTGACAGGGGCCGGGGCGGATGTGTCCGTTTTCGCCGCGCGCAGCCAAAGTTCGGGCCGGGCGAGCCTTATCGCGCTCAACAGAAGCGAAAAACCCGTCCTGCTGGATTTGGCCTTCGCATCGGGCGTTGCGCCGGCGCTGCGTGGCGTCGCAGGTTTCGACGAGGCCAACCGGAGTTTCTCCGAACTGACGGAGCGGCCTCAGCCCGCCGGGGAGGGGGCGATCCGGCTCGTGATGCCTCCGCGCGCGGCGCGGCGCTACAGCTTCGCCTGATCCGTCACAACCCGCAGCGGGACAGGCCCTCGCGCAGACCGATGCGCGGCGCGACCTTCAGCAGGTTTTCCGCCGCCTCGCCGCGATAGTCGGCGTCGAGCGCGAAAATCCCCATCTCGCCCGGGGTCGGCGCCAGCGCCTGCGCCTTGCCGAAGGGCAGGCCGACTTTTCGCGCGATTTTGGCCGGGATGGCCAAGGCCTGCCGCAACGCTGTTTCGGACTCGGACCATTCCCGCAGCGGCGCACGGCCGAGCTTTTCCGCCAGGGCCTGAAAATAATCGTTCCAGGGCGGCGCTTCCGGGCCGACGGCGTTGAGCGCGGAGAAAGGCGCAAGCGTTTCGCGATTCCTGCCGGTCAGCAGGCGGCTCGCCGCCAGCGCCTGTTCGGCCAGATCGTCGATATGGATCAGGGCGGCGCGGCCATTTGCGCGCGGAAAAGTCCCCCAGCCGCCGCAGGAAATGCGCGCCGCCATTTTCTCGATCCAGAACGGGCTTCCGGGGCCATAGACGATCCCGGGCCGCAAGGCGATGGCCCGGCGCGAAGCCGCCCCGGCGCTCCAGCTGCGATAAAGCTCTTCGCAGCGCGCCTTGGCGAAGGCGTAGGGCGCCAGCGGCCCTTCCGGCGCGTCCGTTTCGACGATGCGGCCTTCGCGCGCGCCATAGACCGCGACGGAGCTGAAGGCGAGCAGGGAGACGACCTTGGCCTCCGACATCGCGGCCAGCAAATGTTCCGCCTGACGCGGCATGGCCCCCTCGTCGCCATAGGCGGCGTGGATCACGAGATCGACGCCCGCCACGGCGGCGCGGACCTGCGCGGGGTCGTCGAGATCGCAGGCGATGATTTGGACGCCGGGGCGCGCGTCGGGGCGGGCGCGGCGGGCGCCGGCCCTGATGTCGAAATCTTCCGCCAGCGCCGCCAGCAAGGCGGAGCCGATGAATCCGCCCGCCCCGGTGATCAGGGCGCGCGGGCGCAGGGAAGGCGGCAGTTCCGGCATAAGCAACTCCGGCATGCGGTCTCTCGAAGGGTCAGGTTTTCGCGGCCTTCTTGCCCATCAGTTCGGCCACCCCATTGAGGCGCGAGCGGGCGAACAGGGCCAGGAACAGGCCGTAGATCGCGACACCCCCGCCAATCTGTAGCGCGACCTGCGCCAATTGGCCGAAGGGCGGCAGGGCGTGGCGCAGGCCGACGACGGCGGCCCCCATCAAGGCGGCGAGGCTCCAGGCCGGCGCCAGCGCCAGGAAGCGGTCGCGCCGGCTCCAGTCGAGCAGGTGCGACGAGACTCCTATGGCGATCAGCGCCTGCGCGAGGTCGCCGGCGATGCGCGCAAGGCCGACGCTGAGCGGGCCGAGCGGTACGCCGGCGAGCGTCACGCCTATGGTGACGACGGAGGCGGCGACATTTGCGATCACGCTATATTCCGGCCGGGCGCGCGCCGACAGCGCCGTAAAAACCAGCCGCGCCGGAATGGAGATGGCGCTGCCGATCGCGAGGCAGATTCCGATGTCGATCGACTGGTCCCAGCCCGGCCCCGCGATCAGCGGCAGCAAGGTGGGGGTGACGGCGGCGAGGCCGACGAAAACCGGGGCGGTGCCGAGCGAGGCGTAGGAAATCACGGACTTCGCCCGCGCGCGCAGGCGCGCCGTGTCGTGCTGCAGCGGGGAAAAGAAAGAGAAGGCGATGTTGTGGGCGGTCGCGCCGACGGCGCCGCGGATCGGCTCGACGAGGCGCATCGCCATGTTGAGATAACCGAGCGTGGTCAGGCCATAGATGCCGCCGACGAGATAGTTGAAGGCCAGGAAGGTCAGATTGTCCATCATCCGGTCGATCAGCGCCAGGCCGCCATAGCGGGCGAGGTCGCGCAAATGGCCGACCGAGCGGCTGGGCAGGATGATGACGTCCCGCATCCATGCCTGCAGCAGCAGAGCGCGGGCGACCGAGACCAGCAGCCTTTGCATGATGAGCGCCCAGACCCCGCCCCCCGCGAGGGCGATGGCCAGCGAGGCGACGATGCCGATGGCGTTGCCCAGCAGGGTCGCCTTGGCGAGATCGGCGAAGCGGCGGCGGCGGCGGATCAATCCGGTGAGAATGTCGGAATGGCCCGAGAAAAAGCATGAGACCATGCCGACTGGCAGCGCCCAGACGAATTGCGGCTCGTCATAGGCGCGCGCGAGCATCAGGCCGAGCGGAATCGACAACGCGACGCAGGCGAGGCTGGCAAGCCAGCTGGCGGTGAGCGCCGCGCGCAGATGGGCGAGCCGCAGCACCTTGCGCTGGGCCAGCGCCTCCTCGAAGGGCGCGCCGACCACGACGCTCGCCAGCGTCACCACGGTCAGGATCAGGGCCGAGACGCCGAAGTCGCGCGGGTTGAGGCAGCGCGACAGCACCGCCGTGCTGGCCGTGAGCATGGCGATGCGGCCTATCGCGTCGATGCTCGACCAGCCCAGCCATTTGAACAGACGATGACGCAAATTTCCGCTCCCGGCGCAGCAAAAACTTCTGCTCGCGGCGCACTAAAACCTCTGCTCGCGGCGCGCTGGGGCGCCAAGCCTTCAGCCGCGATCATAGCCGCGCGCCGGGGCTGGCGGGGGAGTTTCGCGTCCGGCGGTTAATATTGGCTTCAGGCGGCTTCGGCTTCGCGGGCGTCGTCGAGCGGCGCGGCGCGGACGAAGGCGGCGAAGGCCTGTTCCGGCGCGCCGATGCGGCGCAGCAGGTCCGGGGCGTCGTCCTCGTCTCCCGGCTCGTTCGAGACGACCAGCAGGATCTGGTCGGCGGCGGCGACAAGGTCGCGCAAGCCTTCCTCGTCGCTCGCGTCAGGGCCGTCCATCACGACGAAATCGAAATGGCCGTTGATGCCGGCGACCGGCTGGAAAACGCTTTCCTCGGCGATGGCCGCGCAAACGCTCTCCTCGTCGGGCAAGGACGGGATGAGGCTGAGCGACTGCGAATAGGGCGTGAGACGCAACAGCGGGCGCGTCTGTCCGGCAGCCTCGATCAAAGTCCGGGGCGCGTTGTCGGGCGCCGCCCGGTGCTGCGCTGGATGGGCCGCATGCGCGTCGATGAGGAGGGCGCGCGCGCCCGTGGCGGCGGCGACGCGGGCCAGATTGGCGGCGAGCGTCGAGGCGCCGGCGCGCGGCCAGGTCGCCGCGACCAACACGATCAACGGACGGCCTTCGTCGTCGTCGCGCCGTTTGCGGGCTTCCGCCTCCAGACGATCGTAAATCGCCTCGACGGCTGCCGAAAAGGGCGAGCCTGGGCGACGGTAAGCCTCGCTGAGCAGCGCGACGGCGGCGCTGTCCGGCGCTCCGGCGGCGCCCTTGATGGCTGGAAGCTCGGCCAGACATTCGAGCGTCCGGCGCCGCGTCGCTGGCGGCTCGGAGGAGGGGGGCAGGGGAGCGGGCGACTTGGGAGCGGGGGGCTGCGTCTCGCCCGTTTCGGCCTCTTTCGCCGTTTCGAACATGCTGGCGAGGGCGAGGCCGCCGAGGGCCAGAGCGGAGCCGATCACGCCGCCGGCGACGGTCCACGTGACCGCGCCCACGGCCTTGCCCTGCGTATTCGGCGCGCGGGCGGGCGAGATGATACGAAAATTGGGCGCCTCCCGGCGGCTCATGTCGTCGGCGTCGTGCCAGCGCGTCTGCAGGACGGTGAGCGCCTTGCGCTTGGCCTCGATATCGGACTCCATTTCATGCAGCGGAGCTTCGAATTCCCGGGCGCGGGTGGTTTCGGCGGCGAGGTCGGCGAGCTTCTTGTTCATCGCTTGCGCCTGCGCCTGGGCCTCGGCGAGTTGGGACCTGGCGGAGCGGCGCAGGCCCGCCAGCGACTGGGAAATGCGGCGGTCGAATTCGCGCAGCCGGGCCTTGCCGGCGACGACCGCGGGATGCAAGTCGCCCAGGCTGCTCTGGAGCTCTTCGAGTTCGCCGCGCGCGGCGGCCCGTCCTTCGATCAGGACCTGCAATTGCCGCGATTCCGGGTCCGGCCCGAAGGCGGCGACGGCGCCGATGTCGGAGGGGGCCGTTTCGAGCTGCTTCAACCGCGTGCGGGCCTGCGCCTCGCGATTTTCGGCGGCGGTGAGGGCGTCGGCGGCTTCCGAGATGCGGCGCTCGGCGATCGCCTTGTCGTTCAGGCCGACCAGATTGTGTTCGATTTTGAAATTGAGCAGCTTCGTCTCGGACTCGCCGAGTTGCTGGCGGAGATTGTCGACGCGGGCGTTGAGGTCGGCGGCGAGCCGGCGCGCGGAGGCCATACGGTCCATGGCATTGACTTCGCCATAGGCCTTGACCACGGCGTTGGCGAGATCGGCGGCCCGCTCGGGATTCTTGTCCGAGACGGTGATGTTGACGAGGAAGCTGCGCTCGGCGCGCGTAATGGCCACCGTCTTTTGAAGGCCGAGCAAGGCCTTGTTCTCTGCGAGATCGCGGGCGCGCCTGGCGTCGGCGCTTTCCGGCTGCGGCTCGCCCTCCGGCTGGGGCGCGGCGGCATTTACGAGGCCCTGATCGCGGATCACGCGCAGGAGCACCCGCTCAGAGCCGATCACGCCCATCTGGCTTTCCACATAATTGATCGCCGAATTCGCCTCCAGCGTCGTCGTGGGGGCGTCTGCGTCGAAGGAGCGGAATTCCTGCGGGTCGATCAGGATTTGCGCGCTCGCCTTGTAGGTCGTCGGCAGCACGAATTTGGATATGCCGGCCAGCGCGCCGCACACCAGCCCGGCGGCGGCGAGCAGACGGATGTGGCGGCGGGCCTGGCGGCCCAGCACGACAGCGGCCTCGCGCCAGGGATTCGGGACGTCATTAGCGATGTCATTGCCGCCGTCCGACGGGCCCGGTCCCGTCGCTTCCGGGGTCTCGGCGGGCGACCGACGCCCTTCCGTGGCCATGGTCTGCGAAGCGGTCATGGGATTCCCGACGATGAACTGCACGCGTCGCAGCTTGGGGACGCTTGCCCCCCGGTACGACGCATGCAGCTTCCCCTATTATGGTTAAGAACTGCTTGCGCGCGGACGCCTTTCGCCGCCTTGCGAAACATCCTTGAGTTTCAACGGTCGCCACAACCCGATCTTAGGAAATTGCGCTGCAATATCAGGCCGAACGGGGCGCTCGACGCGGCCCGCGCTTTGAGGGAGCATTGGCTCTGTTTACCGTCGAAACGATCCGCGATCTGTCGCGTCTTGGCGAGCTGGCGGAGGAATGGGAGCGGCTGGCCGCGAGCCTTTCGCCGCACCTTCCCTTCAATTTTCCGAACTGGGCGCTGAACTGGTGGCCAGCCTATCGCCGCGACAGCCTCGCGGCGCGCGACGAACTGCTGTGCTACGCGCTCCGCGACGCCGACGGCGGCCTGGTCGCGGTCGCGCCCATGTTCGTCACCCATCGCCCCGGCTATGGGCCGTTGCGGACGCGGGAGCTGCAATTTTTCGGCGCGGACACCAATGTCACGGAATGGCGCGGCCTGATCTGTCGCCCGGAACAGGCGGAGCCGGTCCTGGCCGCCCTGTCAGCGCGCCTGCAGCAGGACAAGCCCGCGGATTTCGTGCAATGGCGCGGCTTGCCGGCGGGGACCTGCGCGCGCGTCTTTCGTGGCGACTTCACGCCTCAAGCCATCATGGACCTTCCGGTCTTCTATCTCGACCTTCCCGACAGCTGGGACGCGTTCAAGCGGAATCTGCCCCGGAACGTCAAGGAATCCCTGCGCAAATGTTACAATTCGCTGGCGCGGGACGGACATCCGTTCACGTTGCGGGTGGTCGAGGCGGAGGCAGATGTTCCGGCCGCGCTCGACGTCTTCTTCGCCCTGCATAATTTGCGCGCGGAGGCGCGGGACACCAGCGTCCGCCATCCTGACGTCTTCTTCGCCGCTCAAAGCCAGGATTTTCTGCGCGCCTTCTGCGCCGACATGGCGCGGCGCGGCGATCTGCGCATTTTTCAGCTGGTCATCGCGGACAAGGTGGTCGCCACGCGCGTCGGCTTCATCCTCGGCGACGAACTCTACATGTATTTTAGCGGCTATGATCTCGAATGGAGCCGCTACAGCGTCATGACCACTCTGGTCGCCGAGGCGATTCAATGGGCCATCGCGCATCGCCTGCGGCTGTTCAACCTCTCGACCGGCAGCGACGTGTCCAAGACCCGCTGGCGCCCGGCGCGCGTCGATTTTTTCGGCGGTTATCAAATTCTCGGCGGCGCCGTGAGCCGCGTTCCGCTCGCGGCGCTGCTGGCTCTGCGCAATCGCCGCAGCCCCGCCAAACCCGCCGTTGTGGCGGCTGGCGGAGAGCCGCAACAGGGCCTCGCCGCGGGGTCGTCCTGATCCGGCTTCGACACGATTGGCGTCCCAAACAGAGCGGACGCCGCTCTCCCGAAAACGCAAAACGCCGCCCCGGGGGCGGCGTTCGCGGCGGCTGACGGCGGCGGACGTCAGGCCGATTTCAACTTCACCGCGACGGCGGTGGCGCAGACGCGCTTGAGCGGCGTCGCGCCGGGGTGTTCCGTGCGCGGCAGGATTTCCTCGCGATAATCCACATCGACCAGGGCGTCGGCGTCGCAATCCTCGGCGGCTTGCATCAGCTTGTGCAGCGCTTTCAGCCGGAACAGATTGGCGTCGATCGTTTCGCCCGCGCCGCGCCAGTCGGAGGCGGCGCTGATCTTGCCCAGGGACGTCAGGGTCTCGTGGTTCAGTTCCTTGGATGAGCCGATACGCATAAACATTCTCACGTTTCAAGTTCGCTTGTTGGGACGATAACAACAGCGTGAGGTTTCCGATTCCTTAATGGCATGAATAAGACCAAAAATAGTATTTTAATCTGTCGGAAAGCCGCATAGATTAATGTCTATTCATCAGTATGAACAAGTCGTTAATATTCGCGGGCTTCGGAAATGAAAAACCCCGCCTGCGGACAGGCGGGGTTTGAAGTTCTGGCCCGCGGAAAGCTTATTCGGCGGCGATCTGCACGGCCGGGGCGGCTTCCTTGACCTTGGCGTCGACATGCGGCTCGAAGGTGACGAAATTGTCGCGGAACAATTTCACCAGCTTCTTCGCCGTCTCGGCGAATTCAGCCTTGGACGCCCAGGTCTTGACCGGGTTGAGGATATGCGGCTCGACGCCGGGAACCGAAGTCGGCACCGCAAGGCCGAAATAGGGGTCGGTGCGGAAGTCGGCCTTGTTCAGCGAGCCGTCCAGCGCCGCGGCGAGAAGGCGGCGGGTGACGCGGATCGGCATGCGGCGGCCCGTTCCATATTTGCCGCCCGTCCAGCCGGTGTTGACCAGCCAGCAGTCGACGTGATGCCTGGCGATGAGGTCGCGCAGCAGATTGCCATATTCCGACGGGTGACGCGGCATGAAGGGCGCGCCGAAGCAGGTCGAGAAGGTGGCGGACGGCTCGGTCACGCCTTTTTCCGTGCCGGCGACCTTGGCGGTGTAGCCGGACAGGAAGTGATACATGGCCTGCGAGGCGTCGAGCTTGGCGATCGGGGGCAGAACGCCGAACGCGTCGCAGGTCAGCAGGACGATGTTCTTGGGATGGCCGGCGCGGCCAGTCTCCGAAGCGTTCGGGATGAAGTCCAGCGGATAGGCGACGCGGGTGTTTTCCGTCTTGGAATTGTCGTCGAAATCCGGAACGCGAGTCTCGGGATCGAGCACCACATTCTCCATCACCGTGCCGAAACGCTCGGTGGTGGCGAAGATTTCCGGTTCGGCCTCGCGCGAAAGCTTGATCGCCTTGGCGTAGCAGCCGCCTTCGAAATTGAACACGCCTTCCTTCGACCAGCCGTGCTCATCGTCGCCGATCAGCGTGCGCGAGGAATCGGCGGAAAGGGTGGTCTTGCCGGTGCCCGACAGGCCGAAGAAGATCGCCGCGTCATGGCCGTCGCCGACATTGGCCGAGCAGTGCATCGGCATGACGCCTTCCGGCGGCAGGATGTAGTTGAGATAGGTGAAGACCGACTTCTTCATCTCGCCGGCATAGGAGGTGCCGCCGATCAGCACGATCTTCTTCGCAAAGTTGACCGCGATGATGGTCTCGCTGCGGCCGCCGTGGCGCTTCGGATCGGCGCGGAACGAGGGCAGATCGACGATGGTCAGGTCGGCGACATTGTTGAGCAGTTCGTCGGCGGTCGGGTTGATCAGCAGGTTGCTGATGAACAGCGAGTGCCAGGCAAATTCCGTCACGACGCGGGTCTTGACGCGGTGGGCCGGGTCGGCGCCGCCGAACAGATCCTGCACGAACAGGTCCTTGCCTTCGGCGTGCTTCAGGAAGTCCTCGAGCAGGACGTCGAAATTGGCCGGCGTGATCGCGCCATTATTGTCCCACCACACGGTGTTTTCGGTGGTCTCGTCGCGCACGACGAACTTGTCCTTGGCGGAGCGGCCGGTGTGGGCGCCGGTCTCGGCGACCAGCGCGCCGCCAGCCGCCAGCACGGCCTCGCCGCGGCGCAGGGATTCCTCATAGAGTGCCGGGGCGGTCAGGTTGTAATAGACGTTCTTGAGTTTCTTGAACCCAAAGGTTTCGACCGGAAAGGCCGGATTGAAGACGCCCGACTGAGCCATTTTTTTCTCCCGACTGCGCTTAAAGATGGAGGAGCGCGTAATTCCCGCGAAAGTTCCGGGTCCGTTTACGCGCCGCATAGGGGCCATGCAAGTGAGAAATAAGACGGTACTTTGACCTAGATTAAATTTACCATGTCAGCCGCTCGCAGGGACGCTGTTTTGCGCTTCCGCTAAAGCTTCCCGCCATGACGCGGGGGACAGGGCCGGCCGGGAGAAGGCGAGACGGGCCGTCAATTGCGGGGCGGCGAGGTCGAGGCCCTCGCTGTCGAGCCCGGTCGCCCGCCAGTTCAGCGCGGGGTCCGCGCCGGCCGCGCGCGCCCAGCCGCCGCGTCGTTCGCGCGGCAGGGCGTTGATCTCGTCGAGCAGGCTTTCCTCCGCCGCGAACAAGTCTGCGGCGCTCGCGACATCGGCGAGCATGGCGTCGCCCGGATAATCCGCCGCGCGCGCAAAGCCGCCGTTGAGATGGGCCGCTTCGGGCTCAAGCCGCCAGAAGGAGAAGTCCGGGAAGTCCGCGTAAAGCGCGGCCTTGGGATGGCGGCGCAGGAAGCGGGCGCGCGCCCGGGGATCGGAAGTCGGCGCCAGCCGTCCGACGACCGTCAGGCGCGGATGGGCCAGCGGATCGCCCTTGCCGCCCTCGGCCAGCAGCAGCGAGCCGCGCGCGTCCGCGCGCAGGTTTTTGGTGTGATGGGCGAGACCGGAAATCAGCAGCAGGGGCGCGCCGTCGCAATCGGTGGCGACGCTGGTGAGGCTGGCGAAGGGATAGCCGGCGTCGCGGGTCAGGGTGGCGAGCGCCCCCGCCGGCGTCGCGCGCAGCAGGATTTTGGCGAGAGCGAGGCCGTCGAAGGTGTTCTCGGGCAGCGGCGAGAAGGGTTGGGCGAAGCGGGCTTCCGGGGCGTCGTCGGTCGTGTTCATGGCGCATTCATTGAAAACGGAGTGAATTCCGCAGCGAGGCTACTATATATTAGCGTCACGGAGTCGCTTCGCTGGCGCCCCCGCCCAAAAAAGAGGTTTGTCATGCCGACCATCGCGCTTGTCGACGACGATCGCAACATCCTGACTTCGGTCTCCATCGCACTGGAGGGCGAGGGCTATCGCGTCCAGACCTATAATGACGGCATGGCGGCGCTCGAGGGCCTCAAGACCAATCCGCCCGACATGGCGATTTTCGACATCAAGATGCCGCGCATGGACGGCATGGAGCTGCTGCGCCGCCTGCGCCAGAAATCCGATCTGCCGGTGATCTTCCTCACCTCCAAGGACGAGGAAATCGACGAATTGTTCGGCCTGAAGATGGGCGCCGACGATTTCATCCGCAAACCCTTCTCGCAGCGCCTGCTGGTCGAGCGCGTCAAGGCGATCCTGCGCCGCTCCAATCCCAAGGAGGCCGCCGCCCAGAAGGAGACCGAGGCCAAGATCCTCGAACGCGGCCAGCTCAAGATGGACCCCGAACGCCACGCCTGCACCTGGAACAACGAGCCGGTGGTGCTCACGGTCACGGAATTCCTGATCCTGCAGGCGCTTGCGACGCGTCCGGGCGTGGTCAAGAGCCGCAACGCGCTGATGGACGCCGCCTATGACGACCAGGTCTATGTCGACGACCGCACCATCGACAGCCACATCAAGCGGCTGCGCAAGAAATTCAAAATGGTGGATGACGATTTCGAAATGATCGAGACGCTTTACGGCGTCGGCTATCGCTTCAAGGAATCGTGATTCGGGAGCCGGGGGCGGGCTTGCAGGAAAGCCTGGACGAGCGCGTCGGCGCGGAGCGTGCGAATGACGGCGGGCCGGCGCGCTGGCCGTCGAGGCTGTTTGGCGCGCTGCCTTCCGGCCCGCGCGCCAAGCGGCGCGCCGTGGCCTTGCGCGCCCTTTGGCGCGGCTTCGTCTCGCGTTTTTCCTCCTCGCTGACCCGGCGCATCATTCTGCTCAACATCGGCGGGCTGTTCGCGCTGCTGATCGGCTTTCTCTACCTCAACCAGTTCCGGCAGGGCCTGATCGACGCGCGCATCCAGAGCCTGAGCACCCAGGCCGAGATCATCGCCGCCGCGATCGCCGCCTCCGCGACGGTGGACGCCGACGCCATCACCATCGATCCGGAAAAGCTGCTCAAGCTTGCGCCCGGCCAGAGCTATGGGCTGGACGAGGAATCCAAGGCGGGGCTGGAGTTTTCGATCAATCCGGACCGCGTCGGGCCGCTGCTCCGCCGCCTCGTCTCGCCGACGCGAACGCGGGCGCGCATCTATGACCGCGACGGCTATATGCTGCTCGATTCGCGCTCCATCGCGGCCCGCTCCAACATTCTGCGCAACGAATTGCCGCCGCCGGGACAGGAGGAAGGCCCGCGCTGGCCGGAATGGCTGGGCGACCTGTTCCAGGGCAAGTTCAATTCCGAGAAGCTGCCGCTTTACGAGGACATCGGCGTCGCCAATGGCCGAACCTATCCCGAAGTGGCGAGCGCGCTGGAAGGCCGCGAGCGGTCCTTCGTCCGCGTCAACGCCCATGGCGAGACGGTGATTTCCGTCGCCGCGCCGATTCAGCGCTTTCGCACCGCGCGGGGCGCCCTTTTGCTCTCGACGCAGGGCAGCGACATCGACGAGGCGATCGCCGGCGAGCGGCGGGCGCTGGTGCGCATCTTCCTCGTCTCGGCCGCCGTGATGTTCCTGCTGTCCGCCGCGCTGGCCGGAACCATAGCTGAGCCGATGCGCAAGCTGGCCGAGGCGGCGGATCGGGTGCGGCGCGGCGTCAAGTCGCGACAGGAAATCCCCGATTTCACCGACCGCAACGACGAGATCGGCCATTTGTCCGGGGCCTTGCGCGACATGACCCGCGCCTTGTTCAACCGGATCGAGGCGATCGAGCGTTTCGCCGCCGATGTCGCGCATGAGTTGAAGAACCCGCTCACCTCGCTGCGCAGCGCCGTCGAGACGCTGCCCATCGCCAAGACCGATTCTGCGCGAGGGCGCCTGCTGGAAGTCATCCACCATGATGTGCGCCGGCTCGACCGGCTCATTTCCGACATTTCCGACGCCTCGCGCCTCGACGCAGAACTCGCGCGCGGCGACCGCGAGCCGATCGACATCGCGCAATTGCTGCGGGCGCTGGTCGACGCCGGCAACCAGATCGAGCGCGAAGACGGCGTCAAGGTGCGGCTGAAAGTCGAGAACGGGCCGCAGCCGGGCCATTGGCTGATGCTGGGCCATGACTCGCGTCTCGGCCAGGTGTTCAACAATCTGATCGACAACGCCCGCACCTTCTCGCAACAGGGCGGCGAGGTGCGCGTGACCCTGCGCCGCGCGCGGGGCGCCTTCGAGGAGGGGCAGGCGCAGCGCGACGGCTTTGAAATCCTGGTGGAAGACGATGGCCCCGGCATTCCCGACCATGCCTTCGAGCGGATTTTCGAGCGTTTCTACACCGACAGGCCCAACCACGCCTTCGGACAAAACTCAGGCCTGGGCCTGTCGATCTCGCGCCAGATCGTCGAGGCGCATGGCGGGAGGATCCACGCCGGCAATCGGCTGGACGACGAGGGCGAGACGCTCGGGGCGCGCTTCGTCGTCTTCCTGCCGGCGGCGGGTTGAGGGCGCGCATGACGCCGCAGAGCGACGACGCGCCCTTCCCCGTCAACGCCAGCGCCGTGGCGCTGGGCGAGAGCGGCGTGCTGATTCGCGGCGCCTCAGGCGCGGGCAAGTCGAGCCTCGCCCTCGCGCTAGTCGAGGCCTGGCAGGGGCGGGGCGATTTTGCGCGTCTGGTCGGCGACGACCGCGTATTGGTCCGGATTCGCGGCGGCCGGGCGCTGCTCAGTCCGCATCGCGCCATATCCGGCCTCGCGGAATGGCGCGGCATCGGGCTTCTCGAGCAGGATTATGAGAAATGCGCCGTACTCGCGCTGATCGTCGATCTCGAATCCGAAAACGAGCGCGCGGATTGCCCGCGCTTGCCGGAGCCGAAGGAATTATGCAGCGATTTCCATGCCTTGCACGACGTCCTGCGTTTGCGGCTGCCCGCTCGGGAAACCGAGAGATCGGTGGCGGCCATCATGGCTTTCCTGCACAATTTTTTGACAAAGTAACACAGGCCGCTCATTTCGCTTGCCAATTCAGTTGCAAACACGAAAATGGCTGGTCTGAAATTTGGCGATTTCGTGACCAGATGTGCGCTTTAGAGATGGGGCGCCCGGTTGCGGCGCCGGCCCAAAGGCTTTCCTCCCGCCGTCCGGCGGATTCGGGAGGCCGGCGCGGGCGAGGACAGGATGGTAAGTGTCAATGATTGGCATAGTGCTTGTGACGCATGGCCATCTGGCGACGGAGTTTCGCGCGGCGTTGGAGCATGTTTGTGGGCCGCAATCGCAATTGGCGACCATCACCATTGGTCCCGACGATGACATGGAGATTCGCCGACGCGATATCATCGAGGCGATCTCCCTTGTGGATTCCGGGGCCGGCGTCGTGATCCTGACCGACATGTTTGGCGGAACGCCATCAAATCTTGCGATTTCGGTGATGAACGGCGCCAATGTGGAAGTTGTGGCGGGCGTCAACCTGCCGATGCTGATCAAACTCGCCTCGGTGCGCGATGAGGCGCCGCTCGAACAGGCGGTAACCCAGGCCGCCGAGGCGGGCCGCAAATATATCTATGTCGCCAGCAAGATATTGTGTGGGAAATGAGCAATTTGGACGAAGCCGGACCCTGCGACTGCCCGCCTAATCCACCTCCGCCGGAGGGCGCGGTCACGCGCGAGTTGCCGATTGTCAATCGCAAGGGCCTTCACGCCCGCGCCACGGCGAAATTCGTCCATTGCGTTGAGCAGTTCGACGCCGAGATCACGGTGTCGCGCTGCGGCGATACCGTCGGCGGCCAGTCCATCATGGGCATATTGACGCTCGGCGCCGGCATTGGCAGCACGATCACGGTTTCCGCCACAGGCGCGCAGGCGCAGGCGGCGTTGGAGGCCATCGCCGCACTGGTCGCCAACAAGTTCGGCGAAGACGAATAGCCGCCGTTATAGCGGCGAGCGCAAGATCGCAAACTTTCCGCGCCGGGCGTCCGAGTGGCGATTTCCTTCGACCGCCGTCAATTGCTCTGGAGCGCCGCGCTCCTGGTCCCTGCGCGCGGCCGGGCGGACGACAGCGCTCGCGAAACCCCTCTCCAGTTGGCGATAAAGCGGATCAAGGCGCTCGAAGCGCAAGGCGGCGGCCGGATCGGCGTCGCAGCGCTGGACACGGCCAGCCGCAAGACCCTCGACTACCGCTCGGGCGAGCGGTTCCCGATGTGCAGCACGTTCAAGTTTCTCGCTGTTGCAAATATCTTGCAGCGCGTCGACGCCGGGCGGGCGCATCTGGACGACAGGATCATTTTTGGCGCCGCCGATCTGCTCGAATATGCGCCGGTTTTGCGGAAGCATGTGGCCGAGGGCGCGATGAGCATAGGCGCGCTTTGCGCCGCCGCCATCGCATGGAGCGACAATAGCGCGGCCAATCTCTTGCTGCGGGTCCTCGGCGGGCCGGCGGAAGTGACGCGCTATATCCGCACTTTCGGCGACGAGACGACGCGCCTTGACCGTATCGAGCCGGACCTGAACGCCGCCACGCCCGGGGACGACCGGGACACCACCACGCCCCTCGCCATGCTAGGCGATATGGAGGCGATCCTGTTGGGTTGGGCCCTGTCCGAGGCCTCGCGCCGCCAATTATCGGCCTGGATGAGCGAGAGCCCGCTGGGCCGCAAGGGGTTTCGCGCGGGAATCCCTCAGGCATGGGGCGTCGCCGCCAAGACCGGCAGCGGCGGCCATGGAACGATGAATTGCGTCGGACTGCTTTCGCCGCCGGACCGGGCGCCGATTCTGGCCGCCGCTTATTACACCGGCTCGTCGGCGCCGCCGGACGATCGCGCGGCCACCCTGCAAGGCGTCGCGGAAATCATCGCCGGCGTGTTCTGACGCTCACGCGACGCGCAGCGCCCGGCGCGTGGAGATCAGCCCGGCGGTCGAGCCGTCGAGGCCCGAAAGATCGGCGCTGGCGTCCGAGACCAGCGGCGCCAGGCGGCTGCACAATTCCTTGCCCAGCTCCACGCCCCATTGATCGAAGGGATTGATGTCCCAGATCACGGATTGCACGAACACCTTGTGCTCATAGAGGGCGACGATGCGGCCGAGCGTGCGCGGAGTTAGCTGGCGATAGAGGAAGGTCGACGACGGCCGGTCGCCCGAAAACACCTTGTGCGGGGCCAGTTCGTCGATCTGCTCTGCGCTGAGGCCCTGGGCGCGCAGGAGCTCGCGCACTTCCTTTTCAGTCCGGCCGCGTAAAAAGGCCTCGCTCTGGGCGAGGCAATTGGCGAAGAGCAGGGCGTGGTGCGCGTCGTCGGCGTGGGTCGGCTCGGCGGCGACGAGGAAATCGACCGGCGCGATTTCCGTACCCTGATGCAGCAACTGGAAGAAGGCGTGCTGGCTGTTGGTGCCGGGCTCGCCGAACAGGATCGGCCCGGTGGCGCGCGGCGAGGGCGAGCCATCGCGCAGCACGCTCTTGCCGTTCGATTCCATGTCGAGTTGCTGCAGATAGGCGGGGAAGCGGGCGAGGCGCTGGTCATAGGGAATGACCGCCTGCGAGGCGAAGCCCCAGATATTGCGGTGCCAGACCCCGATCAGGCCCATCAGGACCGGAATATTATGCGACAGCGGCGCCAGCCGAAAATGCTCATCGACTTCATGGCCGCCGCGCAAAAAATCCTCGAAATGTTCGGGGCCGATCGCGATGGCGAGGCTGAGGCCGATGGCCGACCACATGGAATAGCGCCCGCCGACCCAGTCCCAGAAGCCGAACACGCGATCCGGATTGATGCCGAAAGCCGCGACCTTGTCGAGCCGGGTCGAGACGGCGGCGAAATGATCGCCGACGGCGGCCTCTCCGAGCGCCGAGGCGATCCAGGCGCGCGCGCTGGCGGCGTTGGCCATGGTCTCCTGGGTGGTGAAGGTTTTGGAGGAGACGATGAACAGGGTGGTGGCCGGGTCGAGCGCGGCCAGCGTGTCGGCGATGTCGGCGCCGTCGACATTGGAGACGAAATGCGCGCGCAGTTCCGGCGAAGTAAAGGGCGAGAGCGCACGGGCGGCCATGGCCGGGCCGAGATCCGAGCCGCCGATGCCGATATTGACGATATTGGTGAAACTGTCGCCGCGCGCGCCGCGAATGGCGCCGCTGCGCACGGCGTTGGCGAAGGCGGCGACCCGGGCGCGCACCTCCTCCACCGCCGGCATGACGTCTTCGCCATCGACGCGGACCGGACCGCCGGAGAAATTGCGCAAGGCCATGTGGAGGGCGGGGCGATTTTCGGTGGCGTTGACCTTCTCGCCCGAGAACAGGGCCTCGCGGCGTTCGTCGAGGCGGGAGGCGCGGGCGAGATCGATCAGATGGCCGAGCGTGGTCCGGGTGAGGCGATTCTTCGAATAATCATAAAGCAGGTCGTCGAGACGGACGGAGAAATGGTCGAATCGCTGCGGATCCTCGGCGAAGAAATCTACAGTGCGCCGGGCGGCGATATCGACGCGATGCGCCTCCAGGGCGGCGAAGGCGGCGGCGCGGTCCATGTCCTGACTCCCAAGGGAACGATTTCCTGAAAGCTTAGCCTGCGGCGCGGAAAAAAAACAGCGCGTCGCCGGTTGTGGGGCGCCGGCCTTGCGGTTATCGCAAAATTCAGTTTGAACGGTGCATGGCTCCTCCCATCCTCACCTTGCAAGGCGTCGGTCTGACCCTTGGCGGCAAACCCCTGATCGAATCCGCCGACCTTTCCGTCGAGCGGGGCGACCGCATTTGTCTTGTCGGCCGCAACGGCTCGGGCAAATCGACCCTGCTCAAGATTGCCACCGGCGAAATCGAGCCGGATCGCGGCAAGCGCTTTTTCCAGCCCGACGCTACTGTGCGCTACCTGCCGCAGGAGCCGGACCTTTCGGGCTATGCGGACGTTTTCAGCTATGTCATCGCCGGCCTCGGCCCGAGCGACGCCGACTATCGCGCGCATTACCTGCTCGACCAATTGGGCCTGACCGGCGCGGAAAAGCCGGAAAACCTCTCCGGCGGCGAGGCCCGCCGCGCCGCCCTCGCCCGCACTTTGGCGCCGGAGCCGGATATTCTGCTGCTCGACGAGCCGACCAACCATCTCGACCTTCCCGCGATCGAATGGCTGGAAGGCGAACTGGCGAGCCTTCGCTCGGCGCTGGTGCTGATCAGCCATGACCGGCGTTTCCTGCAAAACCTGTCGCGGGCGACGGTCTGGCTGGATCGCGGCGTCACGAAGCGCCTCGACCGCGGTTTCGGCGAATTCGAGGCCTGGCGCGACGCGCTGCTGGAGCAGGAGGAGCGCGACGCCCAGAAACTCGACCGCAAGATCGCGGCGGAGGAACATTGGGTGCGCTATGGCGTCACCGCGCGGCGCAAGCGCAATGTCCGCCGCATGGCCGGACTTTCGGCCCTGCGCCAGTCCAAGCGCGACGCCAAGCGGATGGTCGGCGACGTCAAGATCAGCGTCGCCGAGGGCAAGGTGTCGGGCAAGCTGGTGGTCGAGGCCGAGAAAGTCGCCAAGAGCTTCGGCGGCCGGCCCATCGTCAAGGACCTGTCCCTGCGCATGCTGCGCGGCGACCGGCTCGCGCTGGTCGGCCCGAACGGCGCCGGCAAGACCACTTTGATCAACCTGCTCACCGGCGTGCTGGAGCCTGATTCCGGGACGATCCGCCTCGGCGCCAATCTGCAGATGGCGACGCTGGACCAGCGCCGCGCGGCGCTCGATTCCAACGCGACGCTCGCCGACACTTTGACCGGCGGCGGTTCGGACTGGGTTGAGATCAATGGCGAGAAGAAGCATGTCATCGGCTATATGAGGGACTTCCTGTTCCAGCCGGAACAGGCGCGCACGCCCACGGGCAAGCTTTCGGGCGGCGAGCGCGCGCGGCTGCTGCTCGCCCGCGCCCTCTCGCTGCCGTCGAATTTTCTGGTGCTGGACGAGCCGACCAATGATCTCGATCTGGAGACGCTCGACCTGTTGCAGGAAATGCTGGCCGATTATCCCGGCACGATCCTGCTGGTGAGTCACGACCGTGATTTTCTCGACCGCGTCGCCGGCTCCGTGCTGGTCTCCGAAGGCGAGGGCAAGTGGATCGAATATGCCGGCGGCTACAGCGACATGGTCGTACAGCGCGGCGAGGGGCTCGGCCCGGCGATCAAGGCCAAGGCGACCGAGAGCAAGAGCAAGCCGGCTGCGGTGAAGGCCGAGCGGGCGCCGGACACAAGGCGCCGGCTCTCCTTCAAGGAAAAGCACGCCCTTGAGACGCTGCCGGCGACGATGGAGAAATTGCGCGCGACGGCGGCCAAATTGCACGAGATACTGGACGATCACGCGCTTTACGCCCGCGATCCCAAGCGTTTCAATGACGCGTCCGCTTTGCTGACCAAGACCGAGGCGGAGCTGACCGCCGCCGAGGAGCAATGGCTGGAGCTGGAAATTCTGCGCGAGGAAATCGGAGGCTAGCCCTTATAGGTGAACGCCTATGAGGGCTGGTCAGGCGCGACCGCGCCCGATAGCCGGCTGCGAGGCGGGCGTCTTCCGACGCCCTCTTGGCTTATGCGAGGGATTCCTGGACCGCGACGCGTCGCGGTCCAGGAGAAGAGGTATTGGCCTCCTCAGGAGACGGACATGAGCGCTTTCGACGTCATCATCTATCACAACCCCGCCTGCGGCACGTCGCGCAACGTGCTGGGCCTGATCCGCAATTCGGGGATCGAGCCGCATATCGTGGAATATCTTAAGACGCCGCCAACGCGCGCCCTGCTGGAAAACCTGCTCTCGCGCGCCGGGTTGAAGGTCCGCGACATCCTGCGCAAGAAGGCGCCGCCTTTTGCGGAGCTTGGCCTCGACAATCCGGCTGTGTCGGACGACGACATTTTCGCGGCCATCGCCAGGCATCCGGTGCTGATCGAGCGACCGATCGTCGTCAGCCCGCTGGGCGTGCGGCTGTGCCGCCCCTCGGAAAAGGCGCTGGAAATCCTGCCGGCGCAGCGCGGCGAATTCTTCAAGGAAGATGGCGAGCGGGTGGTGGACGAAAAGGGCCGCCCGGTCGCCTCGGCCTGAGCGCGATCCGGGCGAAAGCCGCAAGATTATCCAGCGAGGCTAATGCGGCGCCCATTTCGGCGCCGTCGGGCGCGCGGTCTTGTAATCGCCGCGCGCCACCAGGGCGAAGGCGCCGAGCGCCAGCGCCAGCATGGTGATCCACCACGCCTCGACCGAAGCGACGCCGAAAGCGCCCATGGCGAAGGCAAAAGTGAGGGCGCCGATCCAGAACGGCGCCTGCCGCTCCGGCTGCGCGGCGGCGGCCCGATAGGCCAGCAGGACCAGCGCCGCGATGGCGAAGGCGCCGATCAGGCCGAGGTCCGTCCAGATCTGGAACAGGATCGAATGCGGCGCGGAGAGCGGCAGATAGCCGCGCCAATAGCCGGAATTCACGAAATTGAAGCCGTGCCCCGTGAAGATGCGCACGCCGTCATTGACGATCATCGCGCCCCAGGCCTTCACGCTGAGCAAAGATGGCGCGGCGTCCGTCCCGATCAGCGGACCGATCAGCAGCGGGACGAGCGGCGCGCCGATGAAACAGGCGGCGGCGAAACGTCCCAGCCAGAGGCCCGTGACGCGGGCGTTCCAGAGCGCAAAGCCGAAAGCCAGAGCGGCGAAGGCGGTCGCCGCCAGCGCGCCGGTCGCCGGCGCCGAGACCGCCGCCGCCAGAACGACGATGGCGAGGCTCGCCGAGAGCGTCGCGCGATTGCGCAAATGGGTCGCCGCCAGCGCCGGCCAGAGCAGGAGCAGCGCGGCCTCCATGCCGAGGATGATATCCTCGTCGCCGGCCTGGCCGGCCCCAGCGAAAGTCTGCGCGCTCAGGACCAGGGCGCCAAGCGCCGTCAGGGCCACGCCGAGCGGCAGGAAATAGAGATTGGCCGCCCGGGTGCGCGGCGGCAGAGCCGCCGCGACCGGCAGGACGCTGGCCATGGTCAGCATGGCCTTGATCAGGCGCGGCGCGGCTTCGGACGGAAAGGGCGTCCAGAGCAGGGACAGCAGCATCCAGAAGGCGAGAAAGCACGCCGCCAGTCCGACGCCCGACAGCAGGAAGGCGAAAATGTCGCGCATGTTCAGGCGCGGCGCGAGCACCAGCCCCGCGGCGAGGATCAGCGCGCCGCCGATCGGCGGCAGGATGAAGATCGCGCGCGGCGACAGCAGCTGAAAAAAGGGCGTGGCGACAAAAACCACCGCGACGCCGATGCGCAGGAGGAGATTGGCGGCGTCGTCGGACGCTTTGTCGGCGGTTTGCTGGTTGATCATTACGCAAGCGATTCGTTATGAGAAAGCGGCTTCGGAGTCCGAAGGCCATATTCTAGACAATGCCGGGCGGCGGGGCTGTGGGCAATTCGCAACAGTGACGAGCGATTCTCCTGTTCGGCCCATCGGGACGCTTTTGGCGGGGCGGCAAATGATACGGATCACGCGGTCGATCGCGCTCGACGAGTCCGAATTGCATGAGGATTTCATGCGCGCGTCGGGTCCGGGCGGCCAGAACGTGCAGAAGGTCGAATCCGCCGTGCAATTGCGGTTCAACCTGTTCGAATCGCCCAATCTGCCCGAGGCCGTGCGCGAAAGGCTCATCGTTCTGGCCGGGAGCCGGCTCGCCTTGAACGGCGACCTGATCATCAATGCGCAAAGGTACCGCACCCAGCCGCGCAACCGCGCCGACGCGCTTGAGCGGCTGATCGCCTTAATCCGCGAAGCGGCGCTGCCGCCGCCGCCGCCGCGCCGCCCGACACGGCCGACGCTGGCCTCGAAGAAACGGCGGCTGGAGGGCAAGAAGCAGCGCGGCGCGGTCAAGAGCTTCCGGGGCAAGCCGTCCGAGGACTGACGCGCCTTTCGTCCCCGCCGGCTGGCCGCTTGCCGCTGAACGGCGGCGATGCTAGGGCTTCGGCGTTGCGCGATCCCTGTGGCGTCGGCGGCCGGACGAGAGACAGAATGACCATTCGCTTGCACCAGGGCGACCTGCCCGACGACTACCAGCCCGGCGCCAGCATCGCCATCGACACCGAGACCCTCGGCCTCAATCCGCACCGCGACCGGCTTTGCCTCGTGCAGCTCTCGCGCGGCGACGGCGAGGCCGATCTCGTGCAGATCGCCAGGGGCCAGACCTCCGCGCCCAATCTCGCCCGCATGCTCGCGGACCCCGCGGTGGCCAAGCTGTTCCATTTCGCGCGGTTCGATCTTGCGATTCTGCAAAAGACCTTTGGCCAGCGCGTCGCGCCTGTCTATTGCACCAAGATCGCGTCGCGCCTCATCCGCACCTATACCGACCGCCACGGCCTGAAGGATCTCGTGCGCGAATTGCTGGGCGTGGAGATTTCCAAGCAGCAGCAAACGTCCGACTGGGGCGCGGAGCGGCTGAGCGAGGCGCAGCTCGCCTATGCGGCCTCCGACGTGTTGCATCTGCATGCCTTGCGCACGAAGCTCGACCTGCTGCTCGCCCGCGAAGGCCGGACGGCGCTCGCGCAAGCCTGTTTCGATTTTCTTCCGACGCGCGCGGAACTGGATTTGCTGGGCTGGCCGGAAACGGATATTTTCGCGCATAGTTAAGCTTTGCGGCGTCCGGCGCCGCCGCGCTTCGGTCAAAATGCTTCGAGGACATGATTTTGCCCCGCGGTCGCCGTACTGACGCGCGGGCGTCATAAATCGGAGCGGCTTTTTGCAGTCAGATCGCTTTTATTCCAGGCTTCTTAACCGGCGGCGCCGCAAATCGGGCGGAAGGACGCTTCGATGACTTCAGGGGGCGCCGCGGCCCGGGGCGAAACCATGCCGACCGAGGGATCAAGACAGACCGGCGACGGCTTCACCGCCGCCAATCCCGTCCGCGCCCGCGCCTTCCGGTCGGCGTCGCGGCACAGCGCCCGCGTCAAATGGCTCAGGCGCGCGATCCTGCTTGGCGCTGCGGCGGCGACCATCGGCGTGCTCGGCTATTCCTATTTCGGCGCCCGGGATATCGGCGACGTGCATTTCTCGCTCGAACGCTTTGGAATCAGCGGCGACAAGATCACCATGGAGCGCCCGCGCCTGACCGGCGTGCGCCGCGACGGCAAACCCTATGACGTGAGCGCCGAGACGGGCGTGCAAAATCCGAAAGACCCCTCCCGCACTTTCCTGACCAGGCTGGTCGCCAAGCTGCGCATGGCCGACGACAGCGACACGCTGATCACCGGCGAGACAGGAACCTATGATTCCAATACGCAGATCCTTGACCTCGCCGGCAATGTCCATATCAGGGGCGTGAATTTCGATCTGGCGATGCGCAGCGCGACCATGAATTTCAAGACCAATATCTTCGGCTCGAACGAACCGGTGCGGCTGGATTTCGCCAGCGGCTGGATCGAGTCGGACACTTTGTCCTCGACGGAGAATGGCGTGGAGGTCACTTTCCTGGGCAATGTGCGGTCGCAATTCGTTCAGCCGCCCGAGGATGCGCCGGCCGCGCCCGGCCAGAAGGAACACTGACCATGATTCGCGGAATGTCCTCGGGAGCGAAAGCTCTCACGCTGGCGCTCGGCTTGGCCGCGACGCCCGTCCTGTTCGCCTTGCCGGCGCTGGCGGCGCCGCCGACCGCGCCTGCGCCCGCCGCCGCTCCAGCCGGCGCCGCTCCATCGGGCGCTGCTCCTGCCGCCGCTCCGGGCGCGGCGTTGCTGCCGGGCGGCGGAAGCCGCGAGCCAATCAACGTGTCCGCCAACAAGCTCGATTATTTCGATAAGGAGCAGAAGGCTGTCTATACCGGCAATGTCGTCGCCGTTCAGGGCGAGACGCGCCTCAACGCCTCTGTTCTCACCATCTATTTCGATCGCAAGCCGGCTGCGGGCGCCGCCGGAACGGCGCCGGCCGCCAAGGCTGGCCCGGGCGGCGCCAATTCCGGCCTGCGCCGCATGGAAGGCCAGGGGCCCGTCGCCATCACCAGCAAGGACCAGGTCGGCACTGGCGACGCCCTGATCTATGACAAGCCGACCAATAAATTCTATCTGATCGGCAATGTCGCGCTGTCGCAGGGCGAAAACGTCACGCGCGGCGACATGTTGACCTATGATCTCGCCAGCGGCCAGGCGATCGTGTCTTCAAAGGGCCGCGTTCACACGCTGATCGTGCCCGGCGAAGACGCCAAGCCGGGTGCGCCAAATTCCGGCGCTGCGCCCCCCGGCGGCAAGCCCGCCGCTCCCAAGCCTGCCGCTCCCAAGCCTGCCGCGCCGCCCGATCTCAGAAAAACGACGCCCTGAATCGACCCGCCTCGAAGCAATGCGCGCCCCTGAGGGGCGCCGACGACCGACCGATCGGCCTGACCAATGCTCTATGTCCATCATCTGGGAAAAAGCTACAAGGCCCGTCGGGTCGTCGAGGACGTGAGCCTGAACGTCCGGCGCGGCGAAGCCGTCGGCCTGCTCGGGCCGAACGGCGCCGGCAAGACCACGGTCTTCTATATGATCACCGGGCTCATCAAGCCGGACAAGGGCATGATCGAACTCGACGGCCACGACGTCACCGGCCTGCCGATGTATCGCCGCGCCCGCCTCGGCATCGGCTATCTGCCGCAGGAGGCTTCGATCTTCCGCGGCCTGAGCGTCGAGGACAATATCCGCGCCGTGCTCGAAATCGCCGAGCCGGACCGCGACCGCCGCGCCCAGCAGCTCGAATCCCTGCTGGAGGAATTCGACATCAAGCGCCTGCGCAAATCGCCCTCCATCGCCCTTTCGGGCGGCGAGCGCCGACGCTGTGAGATCGCCCGCTCGCTGGCCAGCAATCCCTCCTTCATGCTGCTCGACGAGCCTTTCGCCGGCATCGATCCGATCGCGGTCGGCGACATTCAGGATCTCGTGCAGCATTTGAAGGGGCGCGGGATCGGCGTGCTCATTACGGACCACAATGTGCGCGAGACGCTCGGCCTGATCGACCGGGCCTATATCATCCACTCGGGCCACGTGCTGACCGAGGGCGAGCCGGACGCCATCGTCGCCAATCCGGACGTGCGTCGCTTCTATCTCGGCGAAGACTTCCGGATGTGACGCCAACGCCCGCAGGGGCGAGCGCGCGGCCACAGAATTTTCTTGCTGAAACAAGGCTCTGTTCAGCAGGTTCCGGGCGATTTTCGTTTGGTTCGCGACGTCTTTTTTCGTGGCCGACGCCTGAAAAATGGTGTATGCAAAAAACGGGCCGAGCGGGTCCGTGTAAGCGCAGGGCCGACGGCCCGCCTTTTCCGGTATGTGAGTTGCGAATGGCTCTATCCGCCAAAATGTTGCTTCGACAGGGCCAGTCCCTGGTGATGACGCCGCAGCTGCTGCAGGCGATCAAGCTTTTGCAATATTCGAGCGTCGAGCTGGCGGCCTTTGTCGAGGAAGAGCTGGAGCGCAACCCGCTGCTGGAGCGCTCCGAGGACGGTCCTGATCCGACGCCCACGGGAATCGACGCCATCGCCGAGGCTCAGCCTGGCGACGAAGCTGCGGCCTTTTCCGGCGATCCCGCCGAGTCCGACTGGAGTTCGCCGCAGCTCGCCGTGTCTTCCGAGGGCCTCGCGGAAAGCCTCGGCACGGATGTCGAAAACGCCTTCGACGGGGACCGCGACCTCAGCCCGGCGGTGGAGCAGAACAAGCTCGAGGCCATGGGCCTGTCCGATTCGGCCTGGTCCGGCGTCGGCGGCGGCGAAGCGGGCGGCGAGGCGTCGAATATCGAGGCCTATGTCGCCGGCCAGACGACGCTGTCGGAATATCTCGGCCAGCAGCTGGCGCTGGCGACCGACGATCCGGTCGAGCGCATGATCGGAACGGGAATCATCGACGCCATCGACGAAGCCGGCTATCTGCGCGAGAGCGCGGAGGAGATCGCCGATCGCCTGGGCGCGTCGCTGGAGCGCGTCGAAAAGGTCATCGCGCTCGTCCAGACCTTTGAGCCGACAGGCGTTGGCGCGCGCGACCTAGCCGAATGCATCGCGCTGCAATTGCGCGAGCTGGACCGCTTCGATCCGGCCATGCAGGCCATGGTCGCCAACCTGCCGCTGGTGGCCCGGCGCGATTTCGCCGCCCTTCGCAAGATTTGCGGCGTGGATGACGAGGACCTGCGCGACATGCTGGCGGAAATCCGCCGGCTCGATCCCAAGCCCGGCCGCGCCTTTGGCGGGGCGCCGGTCCAGCCGGTCGCGCCGGATGTGATCGTGCGCGCGGCGCGCGACGGCTCCTGGCTGATCGAGCTGAATTCGGAGGCCCTGCCGCGCGTTCTCGTCAACCAGACCTACGCCGCCACCGTTTCGCGCAAGGGCTGCGCCGACGAGGACAGGAATTTCCTGTCGCAATGTCTCCAAACCGCCAATTGGCTGACGAAGAGTCTCGAGCAGCGCGCCCGCACCATCCTGAAGGTCTCGACCGAGATCGTGCGCCGGCAGGACGCCTTTCTGGCGCTGGGCGTCGAGCATTTGCGCCCGCTCAATCTAAAGAACATCGCGGACGCCGTCGGCCTGCACGAATCGACCGTTTCGCGCGTCACCTCGAACAAATACATGGCGACGCCGCGCGGCCTGTTCGAGTTGAAATATTTCTTCACGGCGTCGATCGCGGCCCATGGCGGCGGCGACGCCCATTCGGCCGAGGCGGTGCGCTTCAAGATCAAGCAGATGATCGACGCCGAGGAGCCGGACGCCATCCTTTCGGACGACGCCATCGTCGAGCGCCTCAAGGCGCAGAACATAGACATCGCCCGACGCACCGTCGCCAAATATCGCGAAAGCCTGAGAATTCCGTCCTCTGTCGAGCGCCGGCGCGAGAAGCAGAGCTCCGCCTCGTTCTGACGCGCCAGCTGCGCGCGGGGACGCCGTATGGGTCACGACGCCCCGTCGTTTTCGGGCGTCGGGATGCGGCATTGACTTCAGCCGCGGAGGCTTCTAACCCTTGAATGAACGCTCGGGCCTGGCTCCGGAAATTCGCGCGGCGGCGCTCCGAGCTCCGCCGCAGGGAGCCGAGGGAGTGCCCCTGACGGCGCCTGGAACAAGAGCGGCTTGAAACCAAGAAACGGAACGACCCGATGCCCCTGCGGATCTCTGGCAAAAATATCAATATCGGCGAGGCTCTGCGCACCCACGTCTCAGACCGGCTGAATGCGGCGACCGGGAAATATTTCGACGGCTCCGTCACCGGCCATGTCACGATCGAGCCCGAAGGCTCCGGCTATCGCACGGATTGCACGCTTCACCTCGCCTCCGGCGTCACCCTGCAGGCCGAAGGCCGCGCGCAGGAGGTTTACGCCAGCTTCGACCAGACCGCCGCGCGCATTGAGAGCCGCCTGCGCCGCTACAAGCGCAAGCTGAAGGATCGCGGCGCCGCGCGCGAGGCCGGCCCCGCCGGCGAGCCGATCCGCTATACGGTCCTTGGCGCGCTCGACGAGGCCGCCGAGGCCCCGGCCGAACATGATTTCAAGCCGGCGGTGATCGCCGAATCCGAAAAGTTCCTGCAGGAATTGTCCGTTTCAGCAGCCGTGCTGGAGCTGGACCTGACCGGCGCGCCGGTCCTCGTTTTCCGTCACGCGACCAATGGCCGCGTGAACGTGATCTATCGCCGCCTCGACGGCAATATCGGCTGGGTCGATCCGACCATTGGCGATAAAGGCACGGCGTGATCGCGGCTCATTTTTTGCCTGTGTTCGCGCGGGTTTCGCCAATGCTCGCGCGAGCGCCATATTTCGGGCTTGCGCGAACCCTCTTCGGCGGGCGGCGCGCGTTCAGAGACGCCTTGAAGGGCGTCCGGGCGCATCTTTTGATGTGCGCCTGGGCGCGTCTTGCGATTGCGGGCCCTGCTGTCGGCGCCTTGACGGAAAACGATCTTCATGCCGCTTGAAAATCTTCTGGTCCCCGAGGCGATTTTGCCTTCCCTCCGGGTGAATGGCAAAAAGCAGGCGTTGCAGGAATTGAGCGAGAAGGCGGCGGAAGTCTCCGGACTTCCGGCGCGTGAGATTTTCGAAGCCTGGATGCAGCGGGAAAAGCTCAATTCCACCGGCCTTGGCGATGGAATCGCCATTCCGCATGGCAAATTGCTGAATGCCCCGCGGATTTTCGGCATTTTCGCCCGGCTGGAGCGCGGAATCGACTTCGAGGCGCTGGACGGCCAGCCGGTCGATCTGTTGTTTGGCCTCATCGCGCCGGAAAACGCCGGCGCCGATCATCTCAAGGCGCTCGCCGTCATCGCGCGCCTGCTCAGAAATCCGGCGACGCTGGCCAAGATTCGAGCGACCCGCGAGGCGCCTGCGCTATATTCCATCCTGACGCAAGCCGCGCCGTCCTCCGACGCGGCCTGACCGCCGCGCCGGGGCCGCAATCGCTCCTCATGCGCGCCACAAGCTTCGCCTATCCGTCGCGCGCCTTCCGCCGGAACTGAGCCGCAGCCATGATCGACGACGCCGTCGCCAGCCTTCGCGATATGTTCACGCCGCCGTTCCGCGCGGTGCTCGGGAAGTCGCTCGGCCTGACCCTGGCCCTGCTGGCCGGGCTCTGGCTGGCGCTGGAGCGCGGGGCGGTCTGGCTCACGACGGGCGGCGAGTCCTGGTTCGCGGGGGCGCCCTGGCTGAAAACCTTCGTCGAGGTCGCGGCGGCGTTGGGCCTGTTCGTCGCGCTCATCTTCCTGATCGCGCCGGTCGCCATGCTGGTGGCGGGCTTTTTTCTCGACGAGCTGGCCGAACACGTCGAGGCGAAGATTTATCCGCCGGACCGGCAAGGCCGCGCCGCGCCGGCGCTGACCTCGATGTGGCTGGCGCTGAAATTCTCCGGCGTGGCGCTGGCGGTCAATCTCGTGGCCTTCGCCCTCTGGCTGATCCCGGGCGTCAACGCCTTGGTCTTCTTCGTGGCCAACGCCTATCTGTTCAGCCGGGAATATTTCGAGCTGGCGGCGATGCGCTATCGTCCGCCGGACGAAGCGCGCGCGCTGCGCCGCCGCCATCGGCTGACGATCTTTGCGGCGGGGCTGCTCATTTCACTCTTCGTCGCCACGCCGGTGTTGAACCTGCTGACGCCCTTGTTCGGAATCGGCCTGATGGCGCGGCTCCACAAAAGACTGACGGAGCCGCAGCCGGCGCTCTCTCCGAGATAAGGCCTGGACCGGCGCACATATCTTATGTGGGCCGGTTAGGAGCGAACGCCATAGGGCGTCGATCAACGCCCTCGTCCGCCGGGCTATGGGCCGAGCTTATGCGAGGGATTTCTTCGATCGCGACGAAGTCGGGATCAAAAAAATGAATTAAACCGCGCGCTGGTCGGCGTATTGGCCGGTCTTGCGGAAGCGGTAAAGATAGGTCGGGACGATCGCCTCGATCGATTCCGGCGCGATGCCGAGGCCGGCGAGCGTGCGGCCGTCCGCGCTGGCCTGTTCGGAAACGACATTGTCCTTTTTCAGCAGCTCGACCTGGTCGGCGGTGAAGACGAATTCGGCCGGAAGCAGGCCGAGCAGCAATTTGTTGAGCGTCTCGGTCACGGAGCCGAGCGCGGCGGCGGCGCCGAAGGGCAAGGGCGCGAGCGCGCGACGGCGGTGGATCGTCGCCAGCGTGAATTCCAGCACTTCGCGCATGGTCTTTACTTCGGGGCCGCCGAGTTCATAGACCGCGCCATCCTTGCCCGCACCGCCCAGCAGGCGGGCGCCGGCCTTGGCGACGTCGCCGACATAGACCGGCTGCAATTTCGTCGCGCCGCCGCCGATCAGGGGCAGGACGGGCAGGAAGCGGGCCATGGTCGCGAAACGGTTGAAGAACTGGTCCTCGGGTCCGAACACCACCGAGGGGCGCAGGATTTTGGCCGAAGGCAAGGCCGCAAGAACGGCGGCTTCGCCGGCGGCCTTGGTGCGCGCATAGGCGGAAGGCGAGTCCGGATCGGCGCCGATGGCCGAAACATGCACGAAATTGGAAATCCCGGCTGCTTGCGCCGCCTTGGCGACGGCCGCGGCGCCCTCGGCCTGAACGCCGTCGAAGGTCTGCTTGCCCCAGGGCGCGAGGATGCCGACCAGATTGACCGCCGCCTCGGCGCCGCGCAGGGCGGCGGCGAGCGAGTCCGGATAGCGGATATTGGCCTGAACGGCGTTGATCTGGCCGACGCGGCCGAGCGGTTGCAGATGGAAGGCGAGATCCGGCCGCCGCGTCGCGACGCGGATGCGCCAGCCGTCGCGGGCAAGGGAGCGGACGAGATGGCGGCCGATGAAGCCGGAGCCGCCGAAGACGGTGACGATGCGATCCTGGGGCTGAATGTCGGTCATCGATGCGAGCCTTTGATTCGCGCAGCGGCGCTTTTGGATTCGGGCAGACGGCGCTTTGCCGTCTGATTAGTCAAAACGAGGCCGCGCGTCCATGCGACTCTTCGCCAACGAGGAGTCCTTAGGCGAAGGGCGCGCTCCGGCGATCAGCCGCGAGCCGGCGTCAGGCGCGCCTCGCCCATCAGGGCCGGGGCGCCGCTCGCCGTATGGGCGATCAGCCGGAGGACGGCGACGAAACGATTGTCCGCTTCTTCGAGCTTGACCACGCGTGCGGTCAGGGAGGCGGTCTCGCCTTCGAGCACGGGCGTCAGGAACTGTCCGGTCAGGCCGACGATGGTGAGATCGGGACGCCAGTCGCGCAACATCGGCTCGAAAGCAGCGAGCAGCTTCATCCCGTGGATGGGGCGGGCGGAAAAGCCGAAGCCCTGCGCGAAGGCGAGATCGAGGTGCAGCGGGTTGGAATCGCCGGAAACCGCCGCATATTCGGCCAGATCGGCGACGGAGAAGGGGCCGATCGTCTGCGGCGGGAGCTTTTCGCCGACGCGCGGCGCGGTCGGGGCGGAATTGGGCGCCGTCATGGCCTGGCGGCTCCGGGAAGGGTCGCGGGGTCGATCAGCCGCAGCGTGGAGACGATGCGGCCGACGCGGGCGCCTTCGGTATCGAAGACTTCCGCCGTGACGATCAGCCGCGCGGGCTCCAGTTCGCGCCGGAACTCCAGCATCAGGTCATAGCTTTCGCCGAGCTCGATCGGCCGCAAATATTCGAAATGCTGCGCCTCGTGCACCGGCAGGCCGACTTCCTGCGCGGCGGCGCGCACCGCCCCGCCGATTTCCGGCAGATTCATCACGATGACCGGAAAGCTCGCGGGCGGCAGCCCCTCGGCTTCGCGCCAGCCGGTCGCGCGCCGGAATGCGGCGACGACGTCCGGCGACGCCGTCGCGCGCAGCGGTCCCATATGTTGGACGAGCGGCGTGGCGTTCATGTCTCAGGCCGGGGCGTGAGGCGTCACGATCAGCGAGGCGTTGATGCCGCCGAACGCAAGCGAATTGGACAGCACGGCGCGGATCGGCATTTTCAGCGCGGTCGGGCCGACCAGCCGGATCTCGCATTTGGGATCCTGAATCTCTGTGTTCATATTGGGCGGGGCGACCTGTTCGCGCAGGGCCATGATCGAGATCAGCAGCTCCAGCGCGCCGCTCGCGCCCATGGCGTGGCCATGTACGGGCTTGGTCGAGGAGACCGGAAGACTGGCGCAATAATCGCCGAAGGCGCGGTTGAGCGCCTCGGCCTCGGTCACGTCGTTCATCACGGTCGCAGTGCCGTGGGCGTTGACGTAATCAATGTCGGTCGGCGCGAGACCCGCGTCGTCCAGCGCCATGGTCATGCAGGCGGCGGCGCTGGCCGCGTCGGGGCGCACGGCGTCGAGGCCGTCGGTATTGGTGCCATAGCCTGCGATGACCGCCAGCGGCGTGGCGCCGCGGGCCAAAGCGACGTCCTCGGCCTCGATCACGAACATGGCGGCGCCTTCGCCGAGCACCATGCCGTTGCGGTTCTTGGCGAAGGGCCGGCAGAGATCGGGGGTGAGCACGCGCAGGCATTCCCAGGCGCGCATGGAGCCATTGGTGGCGCAGGCCTCGGAGCCGCCGACAATGGCGCGATCGATCATGCCCGCGCGGATCATCTGCACGGCGAGGCCGACGGCCTGGCTGCCCGAGGAACAGGCGCTGGCGAGCGCGAAACAGGGCCCGGTCGCGCCATAGCGCATGGAAATCTGCGTCGGTCCGGCGCTCGGGATGAGCTTGGGCACGGTCAGCGTGTCGGGCCGCTTGTTGGCGAAATAGACATTATAGATGCCATCGTCGCAGGTGCGCATGCCGCCCGCGCCCGTGCCGAGCAGGGAGGCGCAGCGCGAGCCCTGACGTTCGCTGGGATCGAGCCCGGCCTGCGCCAGAGCCTCGTCGGCGGCGACAATGGCGTAAGCCGTGAAGGGATCGGCGAAAGGCGCCAGCTGCGGGCCGAGCTGGGCCTCGATGTCGAAGTCGCGGACCTGGGCGGAAATGCGGATGCGGCCGCCATAGGGCTCGCGCACGATCAGCGGGCCGGTGCAGGGCGAACCGTCGCGCGCCGCACGCCACAGGGATTGGGCTCCGATTCCGGCCGCCGAAACGGCGCCCATCCCGGTGACTACGACTCGTCTGGAACTCATTTCTCGGTTTTTTCCTTCAGGATATGGGCGCTGATCGCCTCGACCAGGCCCTTGAGGTCCTTGGCCTCCTGGAAAGAGCCGTCCATCGGGATATAGACGTCGAATTTTTCCTCGATGGCGGTGAGAATCATCACAATGTCGATGGATTTCAGGCCGAGACTTTCGATCGTCGCGTCGTCCTGAAGCTTTTCACGAGGAATCATGCCCTCGGTGGCGATGACATCGAGAATGTCGTTGATCATCGTCGGCTGGTCATTCGAAACCGAAGTCAATGGCGCACCCCTGGTTGCGTTCGGCAATCCCGTCCGTCGCTCGGGCGGCCCTGAGGCGCGCGATCCGATGTCGCCGGGAGCTGCGTCGGGCCCAAATAAATTGAAACCGGACGCCCCTCCATGTAGCAAAGTGTCTCAGGCGGCGCCAAACCAATTTTTTCGCGCCCGGCGGCCCGCCGCGCCCGGCCCGGAAAAGCATTTCAGGACAATAGGATGCCGCACCCCCTCGCCGCACGCTCCGCCGCCCTCGACGAGCCGCCGCCGGGTCTGACCGAGGAAATGATGGAGCGTCTGGTGCGCGAATTCTATTCGCGCGCCCGATCCGACTCGTTATTGGGCCCGATCTTCGAGGCGCGGCTGGCCGGCCATTGGGAAGAGCATATCGCCCGCCTGACCGATTTCTGGTCGCAGATCGGCCTGCGGACCGGACGTTATAACGGCCGGCCTCTGCCGGCCCATGCCGCGCTCGATCTGGCGCCGGAGCATTTCAAGATCTGGCTGGGCCTGTTCGAGCAGACGGCGCGCGACGTTCTGCCGCCGGACGGGGCGCGATTCTTCATCGCCCGCGCCCATCGCATCGCCGAAAGCTTTCAGCTTGGCCTGAACATCGGCGCAAAGGCGCTGGATTTCCGCGCGACCCAGCGGTCGCGGGAACCGGAATAGGTTCATATAAAGAGTTGTTTATATCTTTATTGCCTGCTGGCGGCTTGGCTGCTATAGAAGCGGCCAATCTCAAGCCGCCAGCCGCAACAGGATGGGAAAGTCATGAACGCCAGCCATCTCACCCATGATTATGTCGTCGCCGACATCGGCCTCGCCGATTGGGGCCGCAAGGAAATCGCCATCGCCGAAACGGAAATGCCGGGGCTGATGGCCACGCGCGCCGAATATGGCGCCAGCCTGCCGCTGAAGGGCGCCCGCGTCGCCGGTTCGCTGCACATGACCATCCAGACCGCCGTGCTGATCGAGACCTTGCAGGCGCTCGGCGCCGAGGTCCGCTGGGCCTCGTGCAATATTTACTCGACCCAGGACCACGCCGCCGCGGCCATCGCCGCCGCTGGCACGCCGGTCTTTGCGATCAAGGGCGAGAGCCTTGAGGAATATTGGGACTATACCCACCGCATTTTCGAATGGGGCGACGGCGGCACGCCGAACATGATCCTCGACGACGGCGGCGACGCCACGCTGCTGATCCATCTCGGCCTGCGCGCCGAGCAGGGCGACACCGCCTTCCTCGACAAGGCCACGAATGAGGAAGAGGAAGTCCTCTTCGCCGCGATCAAGAAGCGGCTCAAGGCCAATCCGGGGTTCTATGGCCGCTGCGCCGCCGCCATCAAGGGCGTGACGGAAGAGACCACCACGGGCGTCCACCGTCTCTACATCATGGAGAAAGAAGGCAAGCTGCTGTGGCCGGCGATCAACGTCAATGATTCCGTCACCAAGTCCAAGTTCGACAATCTCTATGGCTGCCGCGAGTCGCTGGTCGACGGCATCCGTCGCGGCACCGACGTCATGATGGCCGGCAAGGTGGCGATGGTCGCGGGCTTCGGCGACGTCGGCAAGGGCTCGGCGGCCTCGCTGCGCAATGCGGGCTGCCGCGTGCTGGTTTCGGAAATCGATCCGATCTGCGCCCTGCAGGCCGCCATGGAAGGCTACGAGGTCGTCACCATGGAAGACGCGGCCCCTCGCGCGGATATTTTCGTGACGACGACCGGCAATATCGACGTCATCACCATCGACCATATGCGCGCCATGAAGGACCGCGCCATCGTCTGCAACATTGGCCATTTCGACTCCGAAATTCAGGTCGCCGCGCTGCGCAACCTGAAATGGCACAATGTGAAGCCGCAGGTCGACGAGATCGAATTCCCCGACAGCAAGCGAATCATCCTGCTTTCCGAAGGCCGCCTGGTGAACCTTGGCAACGCGACCGGCCATCCGTCCTTCGTGATGTCGGCGTCTTTCACCAACCAGACGCTGGCGCAGATCGAATTGTGGACCAAGCCTGGCCATTACGCCAAAAAGGTCTTCACCCTGCCCAAGCATCTCGACGAGAAGGTCGCCAAGCTTCATCTTGGCAAGATCGGCGTGAAGCTGACGGCGCTGACCCCGGCGCAATCGGCCTATCTTTCGGTTCCGGCGGAAGGCCCCTTCAAGCCGGAGCATTACCGCTACTGAGCCTTTTCGACGCCGCGCCCTGTGGCGCCCTTGCATAATTCTGCGCCTTCGGCTCTCGCCGGAGGCGTTTTCTTTTTCGTTCCCCTTTCTTAACCAAGAATCCAGAGAGTAAATTCGGGTGATTCGCACAGGCTCCGTCCTGTGGGGGAAGGAGACTCCCGGTCCATGCCGCAAAGAGGAAGCCAGACAGGTCGCCGCCCGCGTGCGCGCCTGCGCTTTGCGCGCTGGCTTTCGGCTGCTTCGGCCTTGGTCGTTCCCGGAGCGGCGGCGCGCGCGCAGGCCGCGTCCGCCTTCGGCTTCGAGGACGCCGGCGGTCTCGTCGGCCTGTCTCTTGGCGCCGGCCTCGTCGTTTTCTCGACCATCACCGCCCTTCTTCATCTCACTGGCCGCCAGCGCTGGGCGCGCCGCGAGGCCGAGCTCACCGCCGAAATCGACCATTTGCGCCAGCAGATGGAGCGCGCCCGCGCTTTTCTTGCCGCCGAAACGCAATTCGTCGTTGTCTGGGGCGGCGCGCATAGCGAACCGGAGATCGAGGGCGACGTCAGCCTCGTTCTCGATGCGCCGCTGCCGCGCCGCGTGCTGGGCTTCGGCGCCTGGCTGCCCGCCGATCAGGCGCAGGCGCTGGAGGCCAATGTCGCCTTGCTGCGCGAGCGCGGGCAGGGCTTCCGTCTGGATTTGGTCAGCCAGGGCGGCCGCCACCTCGAGGCCGAGGGCCGCGCCATCGGCAGCCGCGTCGTGCTGCGCGTCCGCGACGTGTCCGGCGACCGGCTGGAGCTGGTGCGGCTGCGCAAGGTTCAGGCCGAGCAGATGGCGCAGCTCGAAACGCTTCGCGGCCTGCTCGATCTCTCTCCCCATCCGGTCTGGACGCGCGGCCCCGACCAGAAGCTCGACTGGGTCAACGAAGCCTACGCCCGCGCCGTGGACGCGAAAGACCCGCTCGACGCCGTGGCGCGGGAGCTGGAGCTGCTCGACAGCTCGGCGCGCGACTCGGCGGCGCGAGCCCGGCTGGGCGGCAATATCTGGCAGCGACGCGAAAATGTCGTGGTCGCGGGCGTGCGCCGGATGATGGACGTTCTCGACGCGCCGCTGCCGGGCGGCGCCGGCGGCATCGCCGAGGATCTCGCGGAGCTGGAGGCCTTGCGCGCGGATCATGCGCGGCAGGTGGAATCGCATATCCGCACGCTCGACCAGCTCTCCACCGGCGTGGCGATTTTCGACCGCGCCAAGAAACTGGTGTTCGCCAACGCCGCCTATCGGCACTTGTGGTCGCTGGACCAGGCTTTTCTCGACCAGAATCCGACCGACTCGCAAATTCTCGACGCCTTGCGCGCCGCGCGGCGTCTGCCGGAACAGGCCGATTACCGCGCCTGGAAGACCACGCTGCACCAGGTTTATCAGAGCATTGATCCGGCGGCGCAGATCTGGCACCTGCCCGACGGGCGCACGCTGCGCATCGCCTTCGACCCTAATCCGCAGGGCGGCGTCACCTATTTGTTCGACGACGTGACCGAGCGCTATAATCTGGAATCGCAATATAATTCCCTGGCGCGGGTGCAGAGCGAGACGCTCGACGCGCTACAGGAGGGCGTGGCGGTCTTCGGCGCCGATGGACGGCTCAAATTGTGCAATCCGGCATTCGGACGAATCTGGCGCCTGCCGGTGGCGATGCTGGCGGAGCGGCCGCATATCGACGGCGTGGCGGCGGCCTGCAAGCCTCTGCTGCCGGACGATGCGGCGTGGTCCGACCTGCGCAGCGTGATCGCTGGTCTCCATGCGGTGCGCATGGGCTTCGAGCGCCGCATGAGCCGCACCGACGGCGCCATCGTCGATTGCGCGGCGGCGCCGCTGCCGGACGGCGGCACGCTGCTGACCTTCATCGACGTCACCGACGGCGTGAATGTCGAGCGCGCCCTGAAGGAGCGTAACCAGGCCCTGCTCGCCGCCGAGCAATTGCGCAACGACTTTGTCCACCATGTGTCCTATGAGCTGCGCTCGCCGCTCACCAACATCATAGGCTTCATCCAGCTGCTTGGCGACGACAGCGTCGGCCCGCTCAACGACAAGCAGCACGAATATGCCGGCTATGTGCTGAAATCCTCCGCCGCCTTGCTCGCGATCATCAACGACATTCTCGATCTGGCGACCATCGACCGCGACGCCATGGAATTGCAGCTCGGCGACGTCGATATCCAGCGCACGATCCGCGAGGCGGCGGAGGGCCTGCAGGATCGGCTGGCGGAATCCCATGTCGAACTGTCCATCGTCGCCGACCCACATATCGGCTCCTTCCGCGCCGACGGCCAGCGCGTGCGGCAGATCCTGTTCAACCTGCTCTCCAACGCCATCGGCTTTTCCGAGCCGGGCCAGACCGTCACGCTCGCGGCGCTCCGCCGCGAGAACGAGATTGTCTTCAAGGTGTCCGACTGCGGGCGCGGCATTCCGCCGGAACTGCTCGACAAGGTGTTCGGCCGTTTCGAGAGCCACACGCTCAATTCGCGCCATCGCGGCGTCGGGCTGGGGCTTTCGATCGTGCGCGCCTTCGTCGAACTGCATGGCGGCGAGGTGCGGATCGATTCCGCGCCGGGCGAGGGCACGATGGTGACCTGCGTCATACCGATTCGCGCGGACGCGGTTGAGGATCGCCCGCAAGACCGGGCTGTGGCGGAGGGCGGGGCATGAGCGAGCCGGTCTGGCGGGTCGATTTGCCCGATGAGGCGGCCACCCGCGCTTTGGCCGTCGAGCTGGCCGGCATGGTCGGCGCCGGCGATCTGGTGACGTTGAGCGGCGATCTGGGCTCGGGCAAGACCACGTTCGCCCGCGCCATGATCCGCCGCCTGACCGGCGATCCCGATCTGGAGGCGCCGAGCCCGACCTTCACGCTGATGCAGGTTTATGACTCGGAAGCCTTTCCGATCGTCCATGCCGATCTCTACCGGGTGAAGGATCCCTCCGAGCTGGCCGAGCTGGGCTGGGATGAGGCCGCCGAGGGCGCGCTGGTGCTGGTCGAATGGGCGGAGCGCGCCGGCTCGGCCTTGTCGGCGGATCGTCTCGACATCGCGCTTTTCGCCGATTCGCGGCGCGGCCCGGATTTCCGCCGCGCCGAGATCGTCGGCCACGGGGCCGCCGCGCGCCGCCTGATCCGTCTGCGCGGCGCGCAAGCCCTGCTGGAGCGCTGCGGCTGGGACGAGGCTGAGCGCATTCACATGCAGGGCGACGCCTCGACGCGCGCCTATGAGCTTCTCGTCAAGCCGGACGGCGACAAGGCCGTGCTGATGATCGCGCCGCCCCGGCCCGACGGTCCGCCTGTGCGCGGCGGCAAGCCCTATAGCGCGCTGGCGCATCTCGCCGAAAACATCCGCCCCTTCGTCGCCATGGACGAGGCTTTGATCGCGCAGGGCTTTTCGGCGCCGCGGATTTTCGCCGCCGACCTCGAGGTCGGCCTCGCCGTGCTTGAATATCTCGGCGGGGAAGGCGTCGCCGGGAGCGCGGGGCCGATTCCGGAGCGCTATGCGGAAGCCGCCCTGCTACTCGCGCAATTGCACGCGCGCGACCTGCCGCGCGACATCATCTATTCCGGCGGGACCTATCGCATCCCGCCCTATGATCTCGAAGCTTTGCTGATCGAGGTGGAGCTGCTGGTCGAATGGTATGGGCCGCATGTCGCCGGACTTCAGCTCGCCTCCGGCGCGCGGGCGCAATATGAAAACGCCTGGCGTTCGGTTCTCGCCCGTCCGCTCGCCGAGCCGGCGACCTGGACCCTGCGCGACTATCATTCGCCCAACCTGCTCTGGCTGCCGGGCCGGCAGGGCGTCCAGCGCGTCGGGGTGATCGACTTCCAGGATTGCGTGCTCGGGCCGCCGGCCTATGATGTCGTCTCGCTGCTGCAGGATGCGCGGGTGACGGTGTCGGACGAGCTGGAGCTGAAGCTGCTTGGCGGCTATGCGCTGGCGCGCAAGAAGGCGCAGCCCGAATTCGACATGGCCTCTTTCGCAGCGGCCTATGCGATCATGGGCGCGCAACGCGCGAGCAAGATTCTCGGCATTTTCGCCCGGCTCGACAAGCGCGACGGCAAGCCCGCCTATCTCGCGCATATCCCGCGCGTGAAATCCTATCTCAAGAAAAATCTCGGCCATCCAGCCCTCGCCGATCTGAAAGCCTGGTTCGATCAATATCTGCCCCAGCTGTTCGCGCCGGAGGACCCGGCATGAGCGCGCGGCCGGAAAAGGCTTTGGTTTTCGCCGCGGGCCTTGGCACGCGGATGCGTCCGATCACCCTGACCCTGCCCAAGCCTCTGGTGCGGATCGGCGGCAAGGCCATGCTCGATCACACGCTCGACCGTCTCGAAGACGCGGGGGTGCGCGAAGCCATCGTCAATGTGCATTGGCTGGCCGATCAGGTCGAAGACCATCTGCGCGACCGTCGCGCGCCGCGAATAAAGATTTCGGACGAGCGCGAAAAGCTGCTCGACCAGGGCGGCGGCATCGTCAAGGTTCTCGATCAATTCGCCGGCAAGCCCTTCTTCATCTGCAACACCGACGCGCTCTGGATCGATGAGCCCGAGCCGCAGATCGCGCGGCTCGCCCGCGCCTGGGACGGCGCGAAGATGGACGTGCTGCTGCTGCTTGCCGACATGAAGACAAGCCTCGGCGTCGAAGGGCGCGGCGACTTTTTCCGCGACGTTGAGGGGCGCCTGTCGCGGCCCCCGCCAGGCGAGGCGGCGCCCTATGTCTATAGCGGCGTCGGGATCATCAAATCGTCTTTGTTCGAAGGCTGTCCGCTCGAGCCCTTCCGCCTCGCGCCATTCTTTTTCGCCGCCGCCGCGCGCGGCCGCCTGTTCGGACTGCCGCTCAAGGGCCGCTGGCTTCATGTCGGCTCCCCCGAGGCGATCGAGGACGCGGAACAGGTTTATGCCGCCGCGACCACCGTGTGACGTAAAGGCGGCGGGGGAATTCGGCATGACGCGGGAATGGGAAAAATCACCCTTCGCGAAAACGCCGGCTCCGCCTTATTACGCCGTGATCTTCGCCTCGCTGCGACGCCAAAGAGACGAAGGCGACGACGGCTATGCCGACATGGCGGAGAGGATGGCGGCTCTGGCCCTGCGGCAGCCTGGCTGCCTCGGCGCCGAGAGCGCGCGCAACGCCGACGGTTTCGGTCTGACGGTCTCCTATTTCGCCACCGAGGCCGATATCCTCGCCTGGAAGCGCCATGCGGAACATGTTCTGGCGCAGTCGCTCGGCCAGACGCGCTGGTATGAGCATTACGAAGTCCGCATCGCCAAGGTCGAACGCGCCTATTCCGGCCCGCAAGGGCGCGATATGGTTTCGCCTCAGGCCGTGAAGGATTGAGATTTGGCGCCGCGCGTTTTCACCATTCCCCCCGGCGCGCCGTTTCTCGAGGTTTTTGCGCGCGCGCTGCTCGATGGGCGGGTTGTTCCCGGCCTATCGCGCGAGTCCGGCCCGCTGGCTCTGGCCAAAGCGAAAATCTATGTGCCGACGCGCCGCGCGGGCCGCGCGCTCGCCGCTGAACTCGCGCGGCTGAGCGACGTCCCGGCCATTCTGCTACCGCGAATCCTGCCGCTCGGCGCGCTCGACGGCGAGAGCGGCCAAGAGGGTAACGGCGCCGGGCTCGACAATCCGCTCGATCCCGAACTGCCGCGCGCGGCGGGCGATATCGAGCGGCGGATGATATTGGGCGAGCTGATCCTGGCCTGGGCGCGCCAGCTCAAACAGGCCATCGTCTCGATCGACGCCGACGGCGCGATCCATCACGCGCCGGAAACGCTTCTGGTCGCCTCCCATCCCGCCGACGCCTGGCGCCTGTCGGGCGAACTCGCCGCGCTGATCGACGAGATGATCATCGAGAATGTCGCCTGGCAGGGTCTTGAAAATCTTGGCGGCGAATTCGACGAATATTGGCGGATCACGCTGAAGTTTCTCGACATCGCGATCAAGGCTTGGCCCGCGCTGCAGGAGGCGCGCGGCTTCGTCGATCCGGCGCGGCGCCAGCAGGCCCTGATCGAGCGCGCGATCAAGAATGTTTCGCGCGAAGGCGATCCCGTCATCGCCATCGGCTCGACCGGTTCGAACATTGTCACGGCGCGGCTGCTGGCGGCGATCGCCCGGGCGGAGCAGGGCGCTGTGGTTTTGCCGGGGCTGGACCTTCATCTCGACGACGAGAGTTTCGCCGCGATCCAGGGCGAGGACGAGCCTTGCGCGACCCATCCGCAGGCCTTTCTCAAGCGCCTGATCGAAACCATCGGCATTTTACGCGCGGACGTCATGCCGCTCGGAGCGCCGAGCGGCGCGCTCGCCGCCCGCGACGCCTTTGCGTCCGAAGCTTTTCGCCCGGCGGACACCACGGATCTATGGCCTCTTTGGCGCGCCGCGCAGGAGCCCGGCGTGGTGGAGGCCGCTCTCGCCGATGTGGCGCTGATCGAGGCGGCGGACGAGCGCGAGGAGGCTTTGGCCATCGCGGCCTGCCTGCGCGAGGCGTTGGAGCACAAGGACCGCACGGCGGCTCTGGCGACGCCGGACCGCGCCCTTGCCGAGCGCGTGCGCGCCGAACTGCTGCGTTGGAATGTCGAGATCGACGATTCGGGCGGCTCCGCGCTCGCCGCCTCGCGCGCCGGGGTGATCGCGCGGCTGATCCTGCGGGCGCTTTCAGGCGCGGGCGCCGATTGGGCGGCGCTGCTGTCGCATCCGGATTTTTCGCTCGGCCTCGGCGACGACTCCGAGCGTCTGGCGCGCCTGTTCGAACTTGGCGTCTTGCGCGCAGAGGCGCGAGGCGTGCGCTGGCGCGATCGCATCGCTCCGGCGCAGGCGGCGGCGCAGGATGACCACGCGCATCCGCGCCAGAAGGAAATTTCAACGGAAGACTGGACGGCGCTGCGGGATTTCGCCGAGAGGCTCGACGCCGCCTTCGCGCCCTTGCAGGCTTTGGCGCAGGCGGGCGAGATGGGGCTGAAGCCTTGGCTCGCGGCGCATCGCAAGGCGCTTGGCCTGATCGTGGCGGGCGACGAGGCGGCGCTGCCGGCGGGCGAGGACGGTGCGGCGCTTGAGCAGCTTTTCGCGGAACTGGAAAATGCCGCCAATGCGGTTTTCGCGTTCCACGCGGAAAGCTACGCCGCCTTCTTCGACGCGCTGATCGGCGAGCAGGTCCTGCGCGGACCGGCGCGCGCGCATCCGCGCCTGAAAATTCTCGGCCTGCTCGAAGCGCGCCTGATCGGCGTCGATCGTCTGGTCATGGCCGGGCTGGACGAAACCATCTGGCCGCCGCGCGGCGAGACGGATTGCTTCCTCAACCGCTCGATGCGGGCGCAGCTTGGCCTCTCCTCGCCGGAGCGCCGCATCGGCCAGACCGCCCATGATTTCGCGCAAGGTTTTGGGTCGCCGGAAGTGGTGCTGAGCCGGGCGAGGAAGCGCGGCGGCTCTCCGACCAATCCATCGCGCTTTCTCCAGCGCATGGAGGCGCTCGCGGGCGCGGCGATCTTCGCGGATTTGCGGGCGCGCGGAAAGATCTGGCTCGATTTCGCGCGTCAGCTCGATTCGGCGAAGCTGGCCGCGCCGCTGTCGCGTCCGGCGCCGGCGCCGCCGCTCGCCTTGCGCCCGCAAAAACTCTCGGTGACGCGCATCGAAACCCTGCGCCGCGACCCTTATGCGATATATGCGGAATACATCCTGAAGCTTCAGGCCCTGCCGGAGCTCGATCAGGAGCCGGGCGTGCGTGAAATCGGCACGGCTCTGCACGACGCCTTGGAGCAATTTGGTCGCTTGCACCCGAGCGGACCTCTTCCCGGCGACGCGCGTGAAAAGCTGGTCGCGCTGGCGCGGGAAAAACTCGCAGATTTCATCGAGGACGCGGAATTTCTCGCCTTCCGCTGGCCGCGTCTGCTTCAGGGCCTCGATGTCTTTCTGGCCTTCGAGGCGGAGCGGCGTCCGCAAATCGAGAGCCTCGCCGTCGAGGTCGGCGGCCGTTTGACCATTTCTCTGGAGGATGGGACGGATTTTGCGCTCACAGCCAAGGCCGACCGCATCGAATTGCTGAAGGACGGAACAGCCGCCGTGGTCGATTACAAGAGCGGACGCCCGCCGAGCGACAAGGAAGTGCGCGCCGGCTGGTCGCCCCAGCTCACACTGGAGGCCGCCATGATCGAACGCGGCGCCTTCCGCGGCGTTCCCGCGCGCGACGTGGCCGACGCCTTTTACGTGCCGATCGGCGGGGGCGGCGGCGGCAAGCCGCGGGGACTCTCCAATGCGAAGGAAAAGCCCTTCCCCGAACTGGTCGCCGGTCATTATGACGAACTCGTCCGGCTGCTGAATGATTTCCGCGACCCGGCGCGAGGCTATCCGGCGCGGCCCTTCCCGCAATTCGCCTTGCGCTACAATGATTACGACCATCTCGCCCGCACGCGGGAATGGTCGGCGTCGGGCGCCGCCGAGGGCGGGGACGAGGCATGAGCGGCGCGCGCCTTATTCCGGACGACACCAAGGCGCGGCAGGCCAAGGCCTCGGACCCGCGCAATTCGGCCTGGGTTTCGGCCAATGCGGGTTCCGGCAAGACCCATGTGCTGGCGCAAAGGGTGATCCGCCTGCTGCTCGCGCATTACGAGCCGGGCCGCATCCTCTGCCTCACCTTCACCAAGGCGGCGGCGGCCAATATGGCCGAACGCGTGTTCCAGAAACTGGCGGAATGGACCGCGCTCGACGACGCCGCGCTGGCGGCGGCGATCGCGGCGACCGGCGCGCCGCGCCCGGAGCGGAAAGAGGATCTCGATTTCGCCCGCAAACTCTTCGCGCGCGCGGTCGAGACCCCGGGCGGCCTGAAGATCCAGACGCTGCACGCCTTTTGCGAGCGCGTGCTGCACGCCGCCCCCTTCGAGGCCAATGTCGCGGCGGGTTTCGTCGTCGTCGAGGATGTCGAGCAGCAGCAATTGATCGCGCGGGCGCGCCGCGACGTGCTGGCGAAGGCGGAGCGCGACGCAAAACTTGGCGCGGCTCTGGAGCGGGTCGCGCATGACGCCGGGCTGGTGTTCGACAAATTGCTGGAGGAGGCGCTAGGCCGGCGCGCGTTTTTTCGCGCCGGGACGCCGCAAGCCTTGTGCGCAGCGTTGGGCCTTGCGCCCGGCGACAAGCCGGAGGCCCTGCGCGCGGAGATGCTGGAAGGGGGAGGCGGGCCGGAAAGCTGGCTGGATTTCGCCGCCTTCCTTCGCTGCGGCAAGAAGACCGACAACGACAATGCGGGCGCCTTCGAGCAGGCCCATCGCCATCGAGAAGCCGGCTGCTTCGACGAGGCGCGCGAGGCGCTGTTCAGCGTCTTTTTCACGGGCAAGGGCGAACCGGCGAAACGCCTGCTGACCGGCGATCTCGCCAAGGCCCGGCCCGAAATGCTCGTTGGACTCGAACGCGAGCAAATGCGGCTGTTCGGTCTGCGCGAAAAAATGAAGGCGGCGGAGACCGCCGAGCGCAGCCTCGCCCTGAGCCTGCTCGTCAACGCCATTCTCGACCGCTACGAGGCGCTGAAGGCCGAGCGGCAGATGCTCGATTTCGAAGACCTCATCTCCCGCACCCGCGCCTTGCTCTCTCGCTCCTCCGCGCGCTGGGCGCTGCAGAAACTCGACGCCGGCATCGATCATATTCTGGTCGATGAGGCGCAGGACACCAGCGCCGCGCAATGGGAGATTCTCGACCGCATTTCGGAAGATTTTTTCGCGGGCGAAGGGCAGGCGCGGCGCGCCCGCAGCTTTTTCGCGGTGGGCGACGAGAAACAGTCGATCTTCTCCTTTCAGGGCGCCGAGCCTGCGCTGTTTGCGCGCAAGAAGGTCGAATTCGAGAAAAAGGCCCTTGGCGCGCAAAAGCCGTTCGAAGCCGTCGAACTGACGTTGTCCTTCCGCTCCGCGCCGGGCGTGCTGGAAGCCGTAGACAAGGTCTTTTCTTTCCCCGCGCATTTTCGCGGCCTCTCCGCGCAGGAGGACAATGTCTGCACGGTGCACGAGGCATGGAAACGCGAAGCGCCGTCGCGGGTGGAAATCTGGGATGTGATCGCGCCCGGCGACAAGGAGGAGCGCCGCGACTGGCGCCTGCCGCTCGATTTCCGCGACCAGGCCGATCCGCCGGTTGCGGCGGCGCGGCGCATCGCCGAGACGATCCGGCTCTGGCTGGAGCTGGGCTCTGGCGAGACATTGTTTGAAAACGGCGTGCGCCGTCCGGTCCGTCCAGGCGACATCATGATCCTGGTGCGCCGACGCGACTCCTTTTTCGACGCCATGATCCGCGCCTTGCGCGAAAAAAACGTGCCGGCGGCGGGCGCGGACCGGCTGAAGCTCGCGGAGCATATCGCGGTGATGGACCTTGCCGCCATCGGCCGCGCGGCGTTGCTCCCCGAAGACGATCTCACCCTCGCCACGGCGCTGAAGACGCCCTTGTTCGGCTTCGACGACGAAGACCTGATCCGCATCGCGCCGGGGCGGACGGGCTCGCTCCATGATGCGCTGCGCGCCTCAGCCGAGATGAAATATCAAGCCGCCTGCGGAAAACTCGACCTGCTGCGCCAGATGGGCCGGACCCTGCCGCCCTTCGCCTTCTATGCCCGCCTGCTCGGGCCGCGCGGCGGGCGGCGGGCCTTTCTCGCGCGGCTTGGGCCCGAGGCCGGCGACGCACTCGATGAGTTCCTCAATCTCGCTTTGGCCCATGAGAGCGCCCGCGCGCCGTCGCTCGCCGCCTTTCTTGCCGAAGTCGCGGCGCTTGACGTTTCGATCAAGCGCGACATGGACCTCACCTCGTCCTTCGTGCGGGTGATGACCGTTCACGCCGCCAAGGGGCTTGAAGCAAAAATCGTTTTCCTGCCAGACGTTTGCGCCGCGCCGGTCGGCAATCGCGACGGCTCGCTGTTTCCGCTCGCGTCAGCGCAGGGCGATCTGCTTGCCTGGTCGCCGAAGAAGGATCTCGATTGTTCCGCCGTCGCGGCATCCCGCGCGGCGCGGCGCGAGGCGGCGGGCGAGGAATATCGCCGCTTGCTCTATGTCGCCATGACCCGCGCCGAGGAGCGGCTCTATATCGCGGGCCATCGTGGCGCGAGGGCGATCTCGCCTGAAAGCTGGCGGGCCTTCATCGAGTTTGCGCTGCTTGAGGGCGCGACCGAGGCGCCCGCGCCCTGGGGAGGGGACGACAAGGTTCTGCGATTCGGGCCGGAGGACACCGCGCCGCAGTCGCCGCTGGCCGCATCCGCTCCCGCGCCGGAGCAGGCTGCGGCGTCGCCGCCCGCATGGCTGTTCGCGCCGGCGCCAGCGGAAGCCGCCGCCGCGCCGCCTCTGCGCCCGTCGAGCGCTTTGGAGGGGGCCGATCAAGCGCTCGCGGACGAATCAGCGCTGTCGCCGCAGCGCGCCCAGGCGCTGGAAGAGGGGCGTCTCGCCCATCGCCTGCTGCAATTCCTGCCGGACCTTCCGCAAGACGCGCGGCGCGAGGCCGGCTTGCGCGATCTCGCCGGGCAAGGTCTCGCGCCCGTGCGGGCGGAAAAGCTCACGGGCGCCGTGCTCGCCATTCTGGACGATCCGCGCCTTGCGCCCTTGTTCGGCGCGAAATCCGTCGCCGAGGCGCGGATCGCCGCGCGACTGCCCCGGCCCGGGGGCGGATTCGTCGATATCGCGGGCTCCATCGACCGCATGGCGGAAACGCAAGCCGGCGTCTGGCTCGTCGATTACAAGATGGGAGCGCCGCGCGCCGCCCGCCGCCCGGTCTATGCCGCACAGCTCGCGCTTTATCGTGCGGCGGTCGCCCAGCTTTACCCTGGCAAGCCCGTGCGCTGCTTTCTCATCCACGCCTCGGGGCCAGTGGTGTCGGAGATCGAGGCCGCCGAGCTTGACGCCGCCAAGAGTGCGGCCATGAGCGCCGCCATGGGCGCAAACATGAGCGCCGCCTTGCGCGAAAGCCGGGGATCGAATTAGAAATTTTCTAAACAAGCCGGATTTGATTGCGGGACGACGGCCGATGTCCAAACTGGCGGAAAAGGAGTTCTCCGAATGAAATTCGTGCCGCTGAAAGCCTGCCTTGCCGCCGTCGCGCTTCTTGGCGCGGGGTCCTTCGCGCTGGCCAAGGAAACGCCGGTCGGCAAGCCGCAATCCGTCGGCGGCATGGAGATCGGCGCGGTCTATCTCCAGCCGATCGAGATGGAGCCGGCGGGCATGATGCGCGACGCCAAGGAGTCCGACGTGCATCTCGAAGCCGACATCCATGCCGGCAAGGAAAATCCCAACGGCTTCGCCAAGGGCGACTGGATTCCCTATCTCGTCATTGGCTACGAATTGACCAAGGAAGGCTCGGACGAAAAGCGCAAGGGCGATTTCATGCCGATGGTCGCCAGCGACGGGCCGCATTATGGCGACAACGTCAAGCTGATGGGCGCGGGCCGCTACAAGCTGACGCTGCATATCGCGCCCCCGGACAGCAATCCCCATGCGCATTTCGGCCGCCATGTCGACAAGGAAACGGGCGTCGGGCCCTGGTTCGCGCCTTTCGACGCCGTATATGAATTCACCTATGCCGGCACCGGCAAGAAGGGTGCCTATTGAGATGAAATTGGCCGCGTTCCTCAGCTTTCTCGTTCTGGCCGCCGCGCCGCTCGCCTCGGCGCGCGCCGAGGATGCGGCGAGTTTTCGCATCGAGTTCAACGACGGCAAGTTCGAGCCGCAACGCCTCGAAGTTCCCGCCAACAAGACCATCGAGATCGAACTGGTGAACAAGGGCCAGGGCCCGGCGGAATTCGAAAGCAAGCAATTGCGCAAGGAAAAGGTGCTCGCGCCCGGCGCGACGACCACCCTCGTCATTCGCGGTCTCGACCCGGGCGAATATGATTTCTTCGACGATTTCCACCCGGACGCGCCGCCCGCCGTGCTGGTCGCCAAATAAGTTTTGCCAGGTAACCTTCGCAAGGAGAAAAAATTGGGTCAGTTCGGCAATGTCGTCTTCATCGTCTGGCGCGAGAGCATCGAGGCGTTGCTGGTCATCGGCATTTTGCAGGCCTGGCTTGGGCAGCAGGGCGAAGAGGGCCGCACGCGCGGCCGCGCCTTCCTGTGGGCCGGCGTCGGCGCTGGCCTGCTCGGGGCCTGTGCGCTCGGCGGGGCGCTGATCCTGTTCGGCGACCAACTCGACGACGACCGGCAGCAATTGTTCCAGACCCTTCTGATGCTGGTCGCGGCCGGTCTGATCGTCCAGATGGTGGTCTGGATGCGCCGCCACGGGCGTACGCTCAAGCGCGATCTTGAAAGCGCCCTGCAGCAGGCCGCCGACACCTCCAACTGGTGGGGCGTGTTCACCCTCGCCGCCATCGCCGTGGCGCGCGAAGGCGGGGAAACCGTGGTCTTCCTCGCCGGCACGCTTTCCGCGGCGCACGGCGCCGCGCTCGTCTCGGCGGGGCTTGCGGCTCTGGCGGGCCTCGGCCTCGCGGTCCTGAGCTATCTCGCGCTGCAATGGGGCAGCCGCATCCTGTCCTGGCGCCTGTTCTTCCGGATCACGGAAGTCATGCTGCTGCTGCTGGCCGGCGCGCTGCTGCTGACGGGGGCCGACAATCTCGTTGCGCTCGGCTATCTGCCGCGCCTGTCCGGCCGTCTCTGGGACGCGTCCGGCCTGCTCTCGGATGGCGGCGGAATTGGCGGTCTGTTCTCCTCGCTCACCGGCTGGCGCGCGCGTCCGGACCTGACCGAACTGATCGTCTTCCTTGCTTATTGGGGGGCCATGGTATGGCTGTTGTATCGGCCTCAGACCGCGTCGCGGTGAGCGCCGCCGCCGCGCGCGCGGACCGGATCGACGCCGCCCTCGCGCGGCTTGGAACCTGGCTGCACGATCACCAGAAGCTCATTCGCCGCCTCCAGTGGGGCGTCGTCGGCGTTTATGTCGGGCTGCTGGTGGTTCCCGCGATCCTGCCTTTGCCGCAGGGCGCGGTCCATATCTGGACCAATGTCACCCTTTTCGCGCAATTCGTGTTCTGGGGAATCTGGTGGCCGTTCGTGCTCGTCTCGATGGTGCTGGTCGGGCGGCTGTGGTGCGGCCTCCTCTGCCCGGAAGGCGCGCTCAGCGAGCGCGCGGCGGAGCATGGGCGCGGCGGCGCCATCCCGGGCTGGCTGCAATGGAAAGGCTGGCCTTTCATGGCCTTCGTCCTGACGACGATCTACGGCCAGATGACCAGCGTCTATCAATATCCGGGCCCGGCGCTGCTGGTTCTGGGCGGCTCGACGGTTGCGGCGATCGGCGTCGGCTATCTGTGGGGGCGCAACAAGCGCGTCTGGTGCCGGTTCCTGTGCCCGGTTACGGGCGTGTTCAACCTGCTCGCCAAGATGTCGCCGCTGCATTTCCGGGTCGATCGCGAAGCCTGGGCGCATTGGCCGAAGCCGCGCGGCAGCCATGCCGAAGTCCTGAATTGCGCGCCGCTCGTGCCGGTGCGCTCGATGCGCGGCGCCGGAACCTGCCATATGTGCGGGCGGTGCAGCGATTTCCGCGGCGCGGTGACGCTTGCGCGGCGCTCGCCCAATCATGAAATCGTCCATGTCGCGGGCGACATGACCAATCCGTGGCAGAGCGCGCTGATCCTGTTCGGCATGCTCGGCGTTGCGGCCGCCGCCTTCCACTGGAGCGGCTCGGCGATCTATGTCGCGATCCGCCAGGCCCTGGCCGACAGGATCGTGGACGGGGGCCTGATCTGGCCTTTGGAGCCGGTGCTGCCCTGGTATGTCCTGACCAATTATCCCGACCTCAACGACACCATGACGCCGCTCGATGGCCTCGTCCTGCTGATCTATATCGGCGGCTTCGCTTTGGCGGCGGGCGCCGCGCTCAGCCTTTGCCTCGCTCTGGCGACGCGGGCCTGCGGCGCATGGTCCTGGGCGCGCTTCCATCATTTCGCGCAAGCGTTGATTCCCGTCGCCGCCTGCGGCGTGTTCCTGGGCCTGTCGTCGCTGACTGTGACCATGCTCAAGGCGGAGGGGATCGTCCTGCCCTTCGTCGGATTTTTGCGCGCGGGGCTGCTGATTGGCGCGGGCCTGTGGGCCTTGTGGCTGGGCTGGAGCATCGCGCGGACCAAGACCGTTTCGCTTTCGCGCCAGCTTGCGGCGACGCTGGCTTTCGCGGTCGCGGCGGCACTGGGCTGCACGGTCTGGGCGACCCTGTTCTGGCGCATCGTCTGAGCGCCGGCAGTTCGCGCTTCGGCCAATAAAAAACCCCGCTTTCGCGGGGTTTTTTATGGTGCCCAGGAGAGGACTCGAACCTCCACGCCCTTGCGAGCGCCAGCACCTGAAGCTGGTGCGTCTACCAATTCCGCCACCTGGGCCCGGGGCGTCTTCTAAGGGGGCGTCCGGCCCCTGTCAACTCAATCGGAGCGGAAGTTTCAAGAAAACGTCGCGGGCCTTTCGCCGCGCCCGGGACGCCCAAGTTGACGCGCAAGTTGACGCACGCCCCGGGGGCGCTCATCATTGCGCGAAACGGCCCAAGAAGTCAGAAAAATGCCAAGACAAGCCGGCTGGATGAACTGGGCGCCAGGGCTTCTCGTTCTCCGCGACTACCAGCGCTCGTGGCTGGCCCATGATCTTGTCGCTGGGCTGGTTCTGTCGACCATGCTGGCGCCGGTTGGCATCGCCTATGCCGTCGCCTCGGGCGTGCCGGGAGTCTATGGTCTCTATGCGACCATCATTCCCCTGCTGGCCTATGCCCTGTTCGGCCCGAGCCGCATTCTCGTTCTGGGGCCGGATTCATCTCTCGCGGCGGTGATTCTCGGCGTGGTCCTGCCGCTTTCGGCTGGCGATCCGGCGCGGGCCATCGCTTTGGCGAGCGCGATGGCGGTGGTCTCCGGCCTTGTCTGCATCATCACCGGCGCGGCGCGGCTCGGCTTCGTGACGGAACTGCTCTCCAAACCGATTCGCTACGGCTATATGAACGGCATCGCGCTGACGGTTCTGGTCAGCCAATTGCCCAAGCTGTTTGGTTTTTCCGTCGAGGGGGAGGGCCCCTTGGGCAAGCTCTGGGCGATGGCGCAAGCCATCGCGCAGGGCAAGACGAACTGGGCGGCCTTTGCGATCGGAGCGGGCGTTCTGGCCGTGGTATTGGCGCTGAAATCCTACAGGCGCGTTCCGGGCATTCTGATCGCCGTGGTCGGCGCGACCCTGATTGTCGGGGTCCTGGGCCTCGATGAAAGCCATGGCGTGTCGGTGCTGGGGCCGCTGCCGCGCGGACTGCCCGCCTTCGCCTTTCCCTGGATCGATTCGAATGCGATTGTTTCCGTGTTGATCGGCGGTTTCGCCGTGGCCATGGTTTCCTTCGCCGACACCAGCGTGCTGTCGCGCGTCTACGCCGCGCGCCTGCGCCAGACTGTCGATCCCAATCAGGAGATGATCGGGCTCGGCCTGGCCAATCTGGCGGCGGGCTTTTTTCAAGGCTTTCCGATCAGCAGCAGCTCCTCGCGCACGCCGGTCGCCGAAGCCGCCGGCTCCCGCACGCAATTGACTGGAGTGGTCGGGGCGCTCGCGGTGGCGCTGCTGCTGGTCGTCGCGCCCAATCTGCTGGAGAACCTGCCCGGCGCCGCTTTGGCCGCGGTCGTGATCGCCTCGGCGCTCGGCTTGATTGAATTCAAGGATTTGGTCCGAATCTATCGCATCCAGCGTTGGGAGTTCTGGCTGTCGATGGCCTGTTTCGCCGGCGTCGCCATTCTTGGCGCGATTCCGGGCATCGGCCTGGCGGTCGTCGCGGCGGTGATCGAATTTCTCTGGGACGGCTGGCGCCCGCATTCCGCGATCCTCGGCCGGGCCGAGGGCGTCAAGGGCTATCACGACATCACGCGCTATCCCGAGGCGCGGCAGATTCCGGGGCTCGTGCTGTTTCGCTGGGATGCGCCGCTCTTTTTCGCCAATGCCGAATTTTTCCGGGAGCGTGCGCTTGACGCCATCGCCAGCGCGCCCAGTCCGGCGCGCTGGCTGGTCATCGCCGCCGAACCGGTCACCAGCGTGGACGTCACGGCCGCCGACGTCCTGGCCGAGCTGGACAGCACGCTGCAAGCCTCCGGAATCGAACTTGTCTTCGCCGAATTGAAGGACCCGGTAAAGGACAAGCTCAAGCGCTTCGAATTGTTCGCGCAGATCGGCGAGATGAATTTTTTTCCTACCGTCGGCGAGGCCGTCGGCGCCTATCTCGACGCCTTCGATGTCGATTGGGTCGATTGGGACGATCGCGGCCTGAAGGGTCGCGAGACCTGACGCCGTCGGCCCTTGAAAAGGGGCCGAGGGCGTCCGCGCCGACTGGCGCGGCGCCGGCTGACGGCGGCAGGCGCCCTTGTTTTCGATGCGCCGGAATCAAGGGCCAACGGTATAAGAGGTCGCCATGAACTGGCTTCTGATCTTCATTCCGGTCACGCTGGGCCTGGAGCTTTTCGCGCCGGAGCGTCACGTTCTCATTTTCGTTACGTCCTGCATGGCGATCCTGCCGCTTGCCGCCTGGATGGGCGAGGCGACGGAGCAGCTCGCATCGCGGCTTGGCGAGGGCGTCGGCGGGTTGCTCAACGCGACCTTCGGCAATGCGGCGGAGCTGATCATCGCCCTCTCCGCCTTGCGCGCGGGGCTTTCCGACGTCGTCAAGGCTTCGCTCGCCGGCTCGATCATCGGAAACATCCTGCTTGTTCTCGGCGCGGCCATGCTGGCCGGAGGGCTGCGTCATCCGGAACAGCATTACAATCCCGCCGGCGCGCGCTCGCAGGCGACTTTGCTGACGCTGGCGTCGATCGCGCTGGTTATTCCAGCCGCCTTCAGAATCGCGGCGGGAACCACGCCCGAGAGTCTCGGTCGGCTCAGCGTCGCCATTTCCGCCGTTCTCATCCTGCTTTACGCGGCCTATCTAGCTTTCGCCTTGGTGACCCATCCCGGCCTGTTCGCGGGCGCGCGCGAGGAGGGGGAAGCCCCGCGGGCTCCGGTTGGCCGCGCGCTCGCCATCCTGACGGCGGCGACCGTCGGCGTCGCGTGGATGAGCGAGATCATGGTCGGGGCCATCGAGCCGACGGCGCATGATTCCGGTCTCAGCAAGGCTTTCGTCGGCGTCTTTCTGGTGGCCATCGTTGGCAATGCGGCTGAACACGCCACCGCCATACAGGCCGCCCTGCGGAACCGAATGGACCTGTCCCTCTCCATAGCCATCGGTTCAAGCGTCCAGGTCGCGCTCTTCGTCGCGCCAATCCTGGTCCTCGCAAGCCAGTTCCTCGGTCCGGCGCCGATGGATCTGGCCTTTCCGGGCGCGCTGGTCCTGTTGATCCTGCTCTCGAGGCTCATCACCGGCCAGGTTGCGGGCGACGGACGCTCGGACTGGCTGCGCGGCGCGCAATTGCTGGCGGTCTATCTGGTCATGGCGATCAGCTTCTTCTTCTTGCCCGGCGCCTCGGCTTCGCGCTGAAACCGTCCTCAGCCGATTGAAGCGGCGGCCGCCTTGCGGCGCGCTGCCGCCACCAGCGCCGCCACCGCGCAGGACGCGAGACGGGTGATCAGCGAGTCCGCGCGGCTGGTCAGGATGATGGGCACGCGGGCGCCGAGCACGATTCCGGCGGCGTCGGCGTGGGCCAGGAAGGACAGGCTTTTCGCCAGCATGTTGCCGGCCTCGAGGTCGGGGACCGCCAGCACATTCGCGCGCCCCGCAACCGGCGAATTGATTCGCTTGATGGCGGCGGCCTCGGGACTGATGGCGTTGTCGAGCGCGAGCGGGCCGTCGAGGAGAGCGCCGGTGATCTGGCCCCGTTCAGCCATTTTGCACAGCGCCGCGGCTTCGATGGTCGAGGGAACCTTGGAGGTGACGGTCTCCATCGCGCTCAGGATGGCGACCCTTACGTCCTCCTTGCCGAGCGCGCGGGCGAGGTCGATCGCGTTCTGGATGATGTCGACCTTGTCCTCGAGCGTGGGCGCGATATTGATCGCGGCGTCGGTGATGATGAGCGCTTCGGGATGGTCAGGCACGTCCATCACGAAGCAATGGCTGATGCGGCGCGCCGTGCGGATGCCGGTCTGCGTGGAGACCACGGCGCCCATCAGCTCGTCGGTGTGCAGGCTCCCCTTCATCAGCGCCTCGACCTTGCCGGAGGCGACCAGCGCGACGGCTTTCTCCGCCGACTCGTGGCTGTGTTTCGTATCGATGATCTCAAGGCCGGAGAGATCGAGGCCAGCAAGTACGGCGACATCGCGGATGCGGCCGGCGGGGCCGACGAGGATCGGCTCGATCAGGCCCAGCCGCTGCGCCTCGACGGCGCCCGTCAGCGAAACCTCGTCGCAGGGATGGGCCACCGCCACCCTGATCCGCTCTTCCCTTTTCGCGGCGGCGATCAGGCGTTGGTATTTGTCATGGCGGGCGGTCGCGCCTTGTCTGGCGGGGTCAATCATCGCGGCCTCTGCATCGTGTTCGTTCATGGGGAAGCCTTGTTCGCTGCGGCGTCTGCGATTTCCCTGCGGCGTTCGGAAATCATCCGGTCGAGGTAATCCACCGCAAGCGCGATGGGCGCCGTCTTCTGCTCTTCGATATTGCCCTGGACGACGTCATGGGTGAAGCGCTCGACCGCCTCGTCGATCCGCGCGCGAATTCGGTCGAGTTCCTCCGTCGTCGTCGCCGCCTTGATCGTGGCGATCACCTCCGGCACTTTCGCGAGCAGGCTTTCGCTGTTTTCTTCCGTGCGCATGAAGCCGAGATAGCGCAGCGCCGCCATCGCGCCCGACGCCAAGGCGCCGAGCAGGAGCGGGCCGTAATAGAACCAGTCGCCATATTGCTCCAGGAAGCTGGTTTCCTCCCCGTCATAATAGGCCTGCGCGCCGGGATGGACCGGAAAGACGGCGTCCTTCTCGACGCTCGCCGCCTTGACCAGACTGGCGACGGCGGCGTCGCCGGCGATGCGCTGGCGGCTCTCGAACAGGTTGCGCGTCAGCTGCGTGACCGCGGCGCTGGGCGCGCCGCGGTCAGCGATCAGATAGGTCGGGACGCGCAGAGTCGAAACCTCTTCGGCGGGCATGGGCGGCGTCCCGCCGAACAGCCCCGCGGGAATCTCTCCCGATTCATAGGCCGGCGCGGCCTCGGCGATGGCGTCGCTTTCGTCGATCGGGACAAGGACGAGATTTTTTCCGATGGCGCGGCGCGTTACCGTCCAATTGTCGACCACGGCGGCGCCGCGCGTCGTCGGCGCGACGAAGAGCAGGGCGTCCGCCTTGCCGTCGTGAAAGGCCGCCGCGACCTGGGCTGGCGCGGCCGGCAGTTCGATGACATTCACATTCACGCGGAAATGCCGGCGCAAGGTCTCGATTAGGGCGTCGTTGGCCCCGGGTGGGCCGATCACCCCGAGCGTCTTGCCCTTGAGGCGTCCGAAATTTCCGATCTTTGCTTTTTCCGCCGCGACGATGACCACTGGATCGCTATGCAGGAGCGCCACGGCCCGGGCTTTCACGGAGCTGGCGAGATCCGTCCGGACGACGGCCAGCATGGCCTGCCCGTTCTTCAGCTTTTCAAGCGATTCGACCGGGCCGGAGGTCGGGATGGCCTTGAGGCGGACGCGGCCGCCCTCGGCGGCGAGAAGCCTGCTCCAGGCGTTGATGAAGTCGGAATCGTCGGAATTGGCCGGTCCCACGGCGACGGTCAGGATCTTGGGCTGCGAGAAATGGCGCCAGGCGCCCGCGCCAAGGCCCAAAGCCAGAACCAGCGCGATCAGGGCGAAAATCCGCCGCCAGAAATTGGTCAATCACTTCCTCCGACGGCGCGCGTCGCGACAGGACCTCGGCTTGGGACGGAACGGACGGCGGAGGCCCGCCGTCGCGTCGCGGTCAGGCCGGCGGTCTCAACCCCAGGAGAGATAGAGGCCCACGTCGCCGGGCACGCCATTGGGCCAATCGACGATCTGCGCGGCGAGCTTATAGCCGAGCGGCTGGAGCTTTTCCTTCCAGGTCAGGTAAGCCTGCCTCGGCCGGCCCGTCAGCGTCTCCGGCCATCCCGGTTCAGCCATATTGATGGCTCGGCCGTGGTCCGTGCACAATTCGCACGGGAAACGGCCCAAGAGCATTTCGGTCGCGCCGGTTTCGGCCACCGCCTTGACGCGCAGCACGAAGGAGCGGATGCGCTCATCGCTGATGGGCGCCTCGGATTTGAGCTCCTTCAGCAAATCCTGTTTGGCCTTCTCGGCGCGGCCCATCGCCTCGACCGATTTCTTCGCCTTGGCCATTTCGACTTCGGCGACATAGGCCTTCAGTTCCTTGACCGACATGAAGATGTCGTCGTCGGAAAGGTGTTCGACGCTCGATTTGAATTTGTCAGACATTTCCATTCCTCCTCCGCCCGAACGCCGCCTTCTCTGGCTGGGGCGCGAAAGGCGCTCTTGCCCGTGCAGACTGTTCCGGTTAGTCAATAGGAGCAATGACGTCGGTCAAAGGTCAATCCCTGCACTTATTTTAAAGGCGGCGCGCTCTCCCGATTGAAGCATCGATGGTCTAGGTTTCCCGCCAAGCTTGTCAGAAAGTGAGTCGCGCCGCACCCGTCACGCGCGCCGCTCGCGAAAAAATCCGGAGGAAAAGGATCGATGGCCGCCATTCCCAGCTCCCTAAAGGTTCGCTCCGCCATTCGGGCAGGCGCGTTTTCGGCGGCCCTCGCCGCCATGCTCGCCGCCCCCGCCTCGCTCGCCCAGACGCCGGTCCGCGTCGGCGTCGTTGCGGCGGGGACGAAGGAGATCTCCAAGGGCGCCGATTTCGTCGGCCGCGTCGATGCGGTGGAGAAGGTCGAAATCCGCGCCCGCGTGAAAGGCTATCTGGATTCGGTCAAGTTCGAGGAAGGCCAGGCGGTCAAGGTCGGCGAGCCGCTCTATGAGATCGAGCCTGCCTTGTTCCAGGCGGACGTCGAACAGGCGCAGGGCGCGCTCGAACGCGCCGAAGCCTCGAAAACCCTCGCCGAAATCCAGTTGAAGCGCGCCGAGGAGCTGCTGGCCAAGCAGGCCGGCACGGCGGTCCAGCGCGATCAGGCGGCGGCCTCCGACCAGCAGGCCGGCGGCGCCGTGCTCAGCGCCAAGGCCAGCCTCGCCACCGCCCAGATCAATCTCGGCTACGCCTCCATCCTTTCGCCGATCAAGGGCCGCATCGGCATGACCAATGTGACCAAGGGCAATGTCGTCGGTCCCGACAGCGGCGTGCTTGCGACTATCGTCAGCGAGGACCCGATGTATGTGACCTTTCCGGTCAGCCAGCGCGAGTTCCTGCGGGTGACGGGTGACGCCAAGTCCAGCCTCAAGGATGTCGGGGCGACGCTCTCCTTCTCGGACGGCTCGCAATATGCCGAGAGCGGCCGGATCGATTTCGTCGATGTGAAGGTCGACCGTTCGACCGACACCATCACCGTGCGCGCCAATTTCCCCAATCCGCAGGAAAAGCTGAAGGACGGGGAGTTGGTGCGCGTCCGGCTGGCCAGCGACGCGCCGGTCAGCAAGATCGTGGTCCCGCAGTCCGCCTTGCTCGCCGACAAGGATGGCGCCTACATCTTCGTGGTGGAGGACGGCAAGGCGGCGGTGCGCCGCATCAAGACCGGCGCCGAGAGCGGTTCCGACATCGTCGTCGAGAGCGGCGTTTCGGGCGGCGACATCGTGATCGTCGAAGGATTGCAGAACGTCCGGCCCGGAGCGCCCGTCACGGCGTCGCCCGTCGCGTCAAGCCGGAGCTGAGTCCATGTTTTCAGCGCTTTTCGTCGACCGGCCTCGCCTCGCGATCGTCATCGCCATTGTCACGACCATTGCCGGGCTGCTGGCGCTGCTGGCGATCCCGCTGGCGCAATATCCCGACATCGTGCCGCCGCAGGTTTCGGTGACGACGGTCTATCCCGGCGCCAATGGCAAGGTCGTGGACGCTACGGTCGCCCAGCCGATCGAAGCCCAGGTGGTGGGCGTCGACAAGGCGATCTACATGAAGAGCGTCAGCGGCGACGACGGCAGCTATACGCTCACGGTTTCCTTCGAACTGGGCACCAATCCCGATATCAACGCAGTCAATGTGAACAACCGCGTCCAGGTCGCCTTGGCGCAGCTGCCGCCCGAGGTCCAGAAGCAAGGCATTACCGTCAAGAAAAAATCGTCGGCCTTGCTCGGGGTGATCGGCGTCTATTCGCCCAAGGGAAGCAAGAGCCCGCTCTATCTGTCCAATTTCGTCACCATCAACCTGCTCGACCAGATCCGGAGCACGCCCGGCGTCGGCGACGCAACCTTGTGGGGACCGCAGGATTACGCCATGCGGGCCTGGGTCCATACCGACCGCCTGACCGGCCTCGGCCTGACCACAGCCGACGTCATCAACGCCATCCAGTCGCAGAACGTGCAGGCGGCCGTCGGCCGCATCGGCGCGCGCCCGGCGGCCGACGACCAGCAGCTCCAGCTCAACATCCAGACCAAAGGCCGCCTGACCTCGGTCGAAGAATTCGAGAACATCATCATCCGCACCGCCGCCGACGGCTCGATCCTGCGGCTCAAGGACATCGCGCGGCTTGAACTCGGCGCGGCCAATCTCGACCGCGATACTTTTCTGAACGGCTCGCCCGCCTCCGCCATCGCCATCTACCAGACGCCGGGCGCGAATGCGTTGACCACGCTGGACGCGGTGAAGAAGCAGATCGCCGCCCTGGAAAAAACTTTTCCAGACGATGTCGCCTGGAAGGTTACCTATGACCCCACGACTTTCGTCACCGACACCATAGCGGAAGTTAAGAAGACCCTGATCGAGGCCTTCGTCCTCGTTGTTCTGGTTGTCTTCCTCTTCCTCGGCAGCGTGCGCGCCACGCTGATTCCGACCCTCGCCGTGCCGGTCAGCCTGATCGGCAGCTTCATCGCGCTCAAGGCGGTGGGCTATTCGGCCAATACGGTTTCGCTGCTCGCCATCGTGCTGGCCATCGGCATCGTGGTCGACGACGCCATCGTGGTGGTCGAGAACGTCGAGCGCGTGATGGAGGAGGAGCCGGACCTCACGCCCGCCGAGGCGACGAAAAAGGCCATGGCCGAAATCACCGCGCCAATCATCGCCATCACGCTGGTGCTGATGTCGGTCTTCGTTCCGATCGCCTTCATCCCCGGCATTTCCGGCGAGCTGTTCCGGCAATTCGCGGTGACCGTTTCGGTGGCGATGTTCCTGTCGGCCATCAACGCGCTGACCCTGTCGCCCGCGCTCTGCGGCGTGTTGCTGAAACGCCATCATGGACCGCGCCGGGGGATCGTCGGCTGGGTGATGCGCTCGATCGACTGGGTCCGCGACCGCTATGGCGCCGTCGTCGCGCGCCTGGTGCGGGTTTCGGTGATCGGCCTCGCGATGGTCGGAATCGCGAGCGCCGGCGTCTATGCGCTCGCCGCCAAAACGCCCACGGGCTTCCTGCCCGAGGACGACCAGGGCGCCTTCTTCGTCGTCGTGCAGCTCCCCGGCGGCGCTTCACTGAACCGCACCAACGACGTGGTGCGCGAGGTCGAGACGATCCTGAAGGAAGAGGAGGCGATTGCGGATTATACGTCCGTTGTCGGCCTGAATTTCATCGATTCCTATTCCCAGCCCAATTCGGCCTTCGTCGTGGTGACGCTGAAGCCCTTCGAGGAGCGCACGGCGCCTGACGCCACGGCGAATGCGCTCATCAAACGCCTCGGCCAGAAATTCACCGGCGTCGCCGGCGGAACGGTGGTCGCTCTGGCCCCGCCGCCGATCATCGGCCTCGGCACGGGCGGCGGCTTCACTTTTGTCGTCAAGGACATGAAGGGCGCCGATCCCAAGGAGCTGGCGCAGGTCGTGCGCGGTCTGACCATCGCGGCCAATCAGGAGCCAAGGCTCAACCGGGTGTTCAGCACCTATTCGGCGACCAATCCGTCGATCTATCTCGATATCGACCGCGACAAGGCGCAGATCCTCGGCGTCCCGCTCAACAGCGTGTTCCAGTCGCTCCAGGCTTCGCTCGGCGGCTATTTCGTCAACAACATGAACATGTTCGGCCGTACGTGGCAGGTTCAGGTCCAGGCGGAGGCCGAGGACCGCAACGGCGTCGACGACATCTACCGGATCAACGTCCGCTCCAATGACGGCAAGATGATCCCGCTGCGCAGCCTGGCGGAAGTCAAGCTCGTGGTCGGCCCGCCCGCCCTGATCCGCTACAACAACCGGGGCGCGGCGACGGTCCAGGGCGGCCCCGCGGCAGGCGTCTCCTCCGGGCAGGCGCTGGCGGCGATGGACGAAGTGGCGGCCAGGACCCTGCCCGCTGGCTATACCGGAGAATGGACCGATACCGCCTTCCAGGAGAAGCGCGCGGAAGGCAAGACGGCGATCATTCTCGCCTTCGCGATCCTGTTCGCCTATCTGTTCCTCGTCGGCCTCTATGAAAGCTGGACCATCCCCGTGCCGGTCCTGCTCTCGGTAGCGATTGGCGTGTTCGGCTCGTTCCTGTTCATCAAACTGGGCGGGCTCACGCTCGATCTCTACGGCCAGATTGGCATGGTCGTGCTCATCGGCCTCGCGGCGAAAAACGGCATTCTCATCGTCGAATTCGCCAAGGAACAGCGCGAGCGGGGCGTTCCCCTGCTCGAAGCCGCGACCGAGGGCGCGCGGCTGCGTTTCCGCCCGGTGATGATGACCTCGCTCGCCTTCATTCTCGGCCTCTATCCGCTGGTGGTCGCCCATGGCGCTTCCGAACTGGCGCGGAAAAATGTCGGCACGCCGGTGTTCGGCGGCATGATCCTGGCCTCGGTGGTCGGCATTTTCGCCATTCCGCCGCTTTATGTGGCCTTCCAGGGCTTGCGCGAAAAATTCCGCCCCTCGACGCGGCCGAAGGCGGAGCAAGCGAACGCGGGAACGCCCGCGCAAGGATGACGCGGCGGCTTCACGCCGATGTCGTCTTAAGGAACGAAAAACAGAAATTCCGCGGCGCGATCCGATCCGGGCGCGCGTCGGTTTGCAGTGGAGGAACGTCATGAGCGATCTGGTTTTCATTGCCTTCGACAACGAGCAGAAGGCCGAAGAAGTACGCGATCGCATCCTCGGGATGCAGCGCGAATATCTGATCGATATCGGCGACGCGGTGATCGCTGTGCGCGATGACAAGGGCCGCGTGAAGCTCAACCAGCTCGTGAACACGACGGCGGCGGGCGCGGCGTCCGGCGCCTTGTGGGGCACGCTGATCGGCTGGCTGTTCATGATGCCGCTCGCGGGCGCGGCTGTCGGCGCCGCTGGCGGCGCGCTGGGCGGCGCGCTGACGGATGTCGGCATCAATGATTCGGACATGAAGCGCCAGGCGGACGAGGCGCTCAAGCCCGGCATGGCGGGCTTGTTCCTGCTCATCCGCAAGATGACGACCGACAAGGTGCTCGAAGATCTCAAGGGCGCCGGGGGCACCGTGATCAAGACCTCCTTCGACCACGCGCTGGAAGAAAAACTGCGCCAGGCGCTGGACGGCGCGGCGCCGCAGCCGCCGGCGCCGCCCGCTGAAACGCCCGCCGCCTGATTTTTTTTGCGCGCCGCCGTCCTGTGGTGGCGGCGCGCCTTTCGCGCGCGGGGCGGTTGGAATCGGCATGGGCTTGAATTGACCTGCGGTTAAGGCTCAGGTTAACCTATCGTCAGTCTTCGCGTTTTTCAGGCTGCGGCATGCAGCGGCAGAGTTTTTCCCAGTTCGTTTTTTTTGTCGCGTCCGGGTTTGCCGTCGCGGCTTTCGGCGTTTCTCCGGGTTTGGCGGGGGCCTGGACGCCGGAACAGGGCCACGGCGAAGTCATCGTCGCCACCTTTTTCGAACAGGCCAGCGTCGCCTATAATCAGGCCGGCCAGATTACGCCAACCTCGCTCTACCGCAGCGGGCAGGCGACAGCCTATGTCGCATATGGCGTCACCGACTGGCTGGCGGCGATCATTCGTCCGGGCGCGCAAAGCTCTTCGCTCGGCGCTCCCGCCAATCAGAACTATACCGGGCTCGGCGACAGCGAGATTGCGGCGCAGGCGCGCGTCTGGCGCGACGATTCGACTGTGATTTCGGTGCTCGCCGGCGTGCGCGCGCCAACGACTGGCGGCGCGACCAACAGCTGGCTGCAGGGTCCGGACCGGCCGGAATATGATCTCCGTATTCTGCTCGGCCATAATCTGACGCTGGCGGGGCTCTCCGGCTTCGTCGATTTCTCGGCGGGTTATCGCTTCGTCGGCGCGACGGCGCCTAATGAGGGCCATTTCGACGCGAGTTTTGGCCTTTACGCGACCCAAGACCTGCTTGTGCTGGCGCAAAGCTTCAATACGATCTCGGGGCCGTCGGGCAGTCCAAGCACGCCGCAATGGGCGCAGGCCAAGGCGCAGTTCAGCCTCGTCTATCGGCTGAGCGGCGAATGGCGCGTCCAGGGCGGCGGCTTCGTCACGCTGGCGGGTCAAAACGCCTATCGTGAAAACGGCCTGCTGCTGGCGCTCTGGCGCAAGTTTTGATTGGAGCGAAAATGGCAGGTCTCGACGAATTGTTCGAACGCGCCAAAGCGGCGCGGGCGCAGGCCTATGCGCCCTATTCGCGCTTTCCCGTCGGCGCGGCGCTGCGTAGCGCGAGCGGTGCGGTGTTTTCCGGCTGCAATGTGGAAAACGCCGCCTATCCGCTGGGAGTCTGCGCGGAAACCTCGGCCATCTCGGCCATGGTCGCGGCGGGCGAGACGCGGATCATGGAAATTCTCGTGCTCGGACCCGGGCCGGGGCGGATCGCGCCCTGCGGCGCCTGCCGCCAGCGCATCGCGGAATTTGCGCCGAGCGAGGCGTTGATCCATCTCGCCGACGAGACGGGCGCGGCCGAGACGACGTCCGTTTCCGAGCTGCTGCCGCGGGCTTTCGGCCCGGCCTCGCTCGCGCGCGGTTAGGTCGGGATGATCACTCCGCGATCCAGGGCATCAGCCAGGTTTCGGTCAGCGCCTTCGGCCCGGTGCGCAGGAAGGCCCGGATATCCGTGGTCTGGCCCGGTTCGACCTGCACGTCGATCAAGGCGCGGAAGCCGTCTATGCGCGGATTCGGCATGAGGATGGTGCGCAGAATCTTGCCCTGAGAGGTCGTGGCGGACACTTCGACCGAATTGGGATCCTGCATGTAATAGGCAAGGTCGCCGCCAGCGAAATCGACGATGAAGCGGCGCGAGCCGACGTCGACGGCCTCGTTGGAGCCGAGCGCCTTGGGGCTCGTCTTCCAGGTGTTGACCACGCGGCCATTGGGCGAGAGGTCGGCGGCCTCCAGCACGGAGCGGATGCGATAGGAATAAGAGAAGGGCTTGCCGGCCTCGGGGGGCGTTTTCGGCGTCCAGTAGGTCACGATATTGTCGGCTGTCTCGTCCTTGGTCGCCAGTTCGAGCAGCTCGACGCGGCCCTCGCCCCATTCGCCATGCGGCTCGACGAAATAGGTCGGCCGCGTTTCATAGGTGAGGTCGAGGTCCTGGTAATGGTCGAAATTGCGGTCGCGCTGCACGAGGCCGAAGCCGCGGATATTGGTGTCGGCGAAGGTCGTCATGACCTTGACGCGCGGCGCGCGCAGCGGGCGCCAGATCCACTCGCCATTGCCGGAATGCATCAGCAAGCCGTCCGAATCATGCAATTCAGGCCGCCATTCGTCGGGCGTCTTGACGGCGGTATGCTGCTCGTCGGCGTAGAACATGGACGTCAGCGGCGCCATGCCGAATTTCACATTATCGCGGCGCGGATACAGAGTGACGGCGATCTCCATCACGCTCTCGGCGCCGGGATAGAGATCGAAGCGAAAGGCGCCGGTAACCGACGCGCTGTCGAGCAGCGCGAAGATTGTCGCCCGTTCCGGCGTCTGCTCCGACGTCTCGATCCAGAACTCGCGAAACAGCGGAAACTCCTCGTCGTCGCCGCCGGTGTTCACGGACAGGCCGCGCGCCGAAAGGCCATAGCTCTGGCCGCGGCCGAGAAAGCGGAAATAGGACGCCCCGAGGAAGGAGACGACCTCCTCCTGGCTGTGCGGCGCGCCCAGCGGATAATGGAGGCGGAAGCCCGCGAAGCCGAGATTGACCGGCAGGTTCTTGTCGAACTTGTTGCGGCCGTAGTCGAACAGGCCGGCGGAATAGGGGATTGGCGTGGCGATGCCGTCGCGGATCGTGTTCACCACCACCGGACGCTTGAAGCCATAGCCGAGATGGAACAATTGCAGCCGATAGGGGCCGGTCGTGATCGGCGATTTTTCGGCCTTGAAGCGAAGGTCGCGATAGGCGTCGAAATCCAGCTTGTTCAAGGCTTCCGGCAGTTTCGGCGGCATCGCGTCATAGGGTGCGGCGGCCAGATCCCGGGCGCGCTTCACGACATCCTCGAAGGTGAAATGCGGCGCCGGCGGCTGCCCCGTCCCCGGCTGTCCCGAATTCTGCGCCAGCGCGCGCGGCGCCAATGCGGCGGCGCCCGAAACGGCGAGGGCGTTGAGCAGAAAACGGCGGTCGAACTGAGGCATGGGCGAAGGTACCGGAGAGGGCGGCGAGGCAGGTGGGCGAGCGCGCGAGTTTGTGGCGCTGCACAAGGAGTTATCCGCGATTTGCGACCTTCGCAAGGCGCCCCGCGAGAGGGCGCTTAACGCGGTCTTTCGGCTTGGACGCCACAGCGGCCGAAAAAACCCGATATTGCAAATTTTTCACTTGCGTTGGAGTCGCGAATTCATATCTATGTGCTTGCCCAAATCGCACGTGCCTGTGGTCGTGTGTCGGTTGGCGGGACCCCGGACAAGAGGCCGGAGAAACGCCTGAAAATCAAACTGGCAGCCGGAGGCGAACCGGCGAACCCCGTCTGAACGGGGGATCGCGACTTAAAGCAACGACGGACCGGGCTTTTTCGTCTCTGTCGGCCCTCCAAAGGCCGGCTTACCGAAGAGGCTAGTCTTTCTTGCCGGGCGTGCGGAACGGGACTTCCCATTCCAATCGAAGGCCGCTGAAACCTTGGATGGCGTGACGCCTTCCGAGTTTTTCGCGTCCACGGCGCAGCACCCGACCGCCAGGCGGCGCATTTCGCGCAGCCGAACGGTCTCGGACAGCGTTGCATTCCGCTCCTCGCGTCTCCATCGCGCGATTGCGGACGGCTGGCGCTTGTCCTCCCGAAGCCTTGATATTCTGGCGGGAAACCGCCCTTCGATGGGATGCCGCGATGACCGATCGCATTCTTGAATTCCTCCGCACCCGCCGTGAGGCCGGCCAGGATTCCGCGCCTTGCGTCGTCGTCGATCTCGACGTCGTGCGCGACAACTACGCCGCTTTCGCCAAGGCGTTGCCCGACACCCGCGTATTCTATGCCGTCAAGGCCAATCCGGCGCCGGAAGTTCTGGCGGCGCTGGCCGCGCTCGGCTCCTGCTTCGACTGCGCCTCCGTGGTCGAGATCGAGCAGGCGCTCGCCGCCGGCGCGAGCCCGGACCGCATCTCCTTCGGCAATACGATCAAGAAGGAGCGCGACATTCTTCGCGCTTTCGAACTCGGCGTGCGCCTGTTCGCCGTGGATTGCGAAGCCGAGGTCGAGAAACTCGCGCGCGCCGCGCCGGGCGCAAAAGTGTTCTGCCGCATGCTCTGCGACGGGATCGGCGCCGAATGGCCGCTGTCGCGCAAGTTCGGCTGCGCGCCAGCCATGGCGCCGCGCGTGCTCGAACTGGCGCATAGCCTGGGGCTGGAGGCCTATGGCCTGTCCTTCCATGTCGGCTCGCAGCAACGCAATCCGCGCATGTGGAACGCCGCTCTGAAGAGCGCGGCTGGCGTCTTCCGGGAACTGGCCGAACGGGGAATCAATCTCCAGATGGTCAATCTCGGCGGCGGCTTCCCGACCCGCTATCTCAAGCGGGTGTCGCCCGTGCGCGCTTATGGCGACGCCATCTTCACGGCGCTGCGACGCCATTTCGGCAACCAGATCCCGGAGACGATCATCGAGCCGGGTCGCGGCATGGTCGGCAACGCCGGCATGATCGAGGCGGAAGTCGTGCTGATTTCGAAGAAGTCGGACGACGACGAGGTGAAGTGGGTCTATCTCGACATCGGAAAGTTCAACGGGCTCGCCGAAACCATGGACGAGATGATCCGCTATCCGATCCGCACCGAATATGATTCGGACCCGCGAGAGCCGTGCGTGCTGGCCGGCCCGACCTGCGATTCGGTCGACGTGCTCTATGAAAAGGAGCCGTATCTGCTGCCGGTCAGTCTCGAAATCGGCGCGAAAGTGCTGATCGAGGGAACCGGCGCCTATACGACGACCTATTCGGCCGTCGGCTTCAACGGCTTCCCGCCTCTGCAGTCCTATGTGATCTGAGTCCGGTTCACAGTTTCCAAGACCCCGCGCCTTCGAAGTTCCCGCGCCGCCTGTCGCAAGAGAGGCGGCGGCCTCCTCAACCCGCGCCGGCTTCGTTCCGGCCGCGGCTTTTTGCGACCCGAGGAAGGTCAAGCCCAATGAATCAAGTTGCCGCACCGCTCGCCCATGCCGCCGCGCCGCTCGCCCATGCCGCCGCGCCTGGCGAAATCGTCATCCGCGAGGAATCCGCCCGCGACTTTCTCGCCCGCGAGGCGCTGCTCGACCGCGCCTTCGGCCTCGATCGCTGGCGCAAGACCTGCGAGCGCCTGCGCGAAGGCCGCCTGCCGGCGCAGGGGCTGGCGTTCTCCGCGATCCGCGACGGCGTTCTGGTCGGAACCTTGCGGTTCTGGTCAGTGGAGGCCGGAGAGGGTTGCGACGTTTTGCTGCTTGGCCCTATCGCGGTCAGCGCATCGCTGCGCGCGCAGGGGCTGGGCGGAAACATGATCCGCCACGGGTTGGAGCGCGCCCGGAAACTCGGCCACAAGGCCGTCATTCTGGTGGGCGACGCGCCCTATTACCAGCGTTTCGGTTTTGCGCGCGACGGCGCCCTCAATCTCGACCTGCCCGGCCCGGTGGAGCTGGCGCGCTTCCTTGCGCTGGAGCTGCAGCCCGGCGCGCTCGACGGCGCGCAGGGCTTCGTCCGGGCGACGGGCGCTTTCGCGGAGACCGAAGGCGAGCGACGCCTCGCGGCGTAACCTTCTTCAAACTGTCACATCCGCAGTCAAAAAGTGGCGTGGCTTGGGCGGCGCCGCTTGACCCCGCCTGTCGCCTTTGCGAGTAAACCGCAACACTTCACGCCCCAGACTTCACGCCCTTGCAGAACAGGACGAAATCATGACTGACTGGCCCGTTCATGGCCGCATTTCCGGCCCGATCGTGATGATTGGCTTCGGCTCCATCGGCAAAGGCGCGCTGCCGCTGATCGAGCGGCATTTCGAATTCGACCACAAGCGTCTCGTCGTGATCGATCCGACCGACGTGGATCGCGAGATCGCGGAAAGCCGCGGCTATGAATTCATCAAGTCCGGCGTCACCAAGGAAAATTACCGCGACCTGCTTGTCCCGCTTCTGACGCGCGGCGGCGGCCAGGGTTTCTGCGTCAATCTTTCCGTGGATACCTCCTCGCTGGCGATCATGGAGCTGTGCCGCGAAATCGGCGCGCTTTACATCGACACCGTGGTCGAGCCGTGGCTCGGCTTCTATTTCGACAAGAACCTCGGGCCGGAAAAGCGCTCCAACTACGCCCTGCGCGAGTCGGTGCTGGAAGCCCGCCGCAAGAATCCGGGCGGAACCACCGCCATTTCCTGCTGCGGCGCCAATCCGGGCATGGTGTCCTGGTTCGTGAAGCAGGGTCTGGTCAATCTCGCCGCCGATCTCGGCGACACGGTGCCGGAGCCCAAGACCCGCGCCGAATGGGGCGCGCTTGCCCAGCGTCTCGGCGTCAAGGGCGTCCATATCGCCGAACGCGACACCCAGCGCGCCAAGGACCCCAAGCCGCGCGGAACTTTCGTCAACACCTGGTCGGTCGAGGGTTTCGTTTCGGAAGGCATGCAGCCGGCCGAACTCGGCTGGGGCACCCATGAAACCTGGATGCCCGACAATGGCCGCACCCACAAGTTCGGCTGCGGCTCGGCGATCTATCTGTTGCAGCCCGGCGCCAACACCCGCGTGCGCAGCTGGACGCCGACGCCCGGCGCACAATATGGCTTCCTCGTCACGCATAACGAGTCGATCTCGATCTCGGACTATTACACCGTGCGAAACGACAAGGGCGAGGCGGTCTATCGCCCGACCTGCCATTACGCCTATCACCCCGCCGACGACGCCGTGCTGTCGCTGCATGAAATGTTCGGCGCCGGCGGCAAGGTGCAGGAGAAAAACCATATCCTGACCGAGCACGAGATCGTGGACGGCATCGACGAACTGGGCGTGCTGCTGTTCGGCCACGCCAAGGGCGCCTATTGGTATGGCTCGCAGCTCTCGGTGGAAGAGACCCGCGAATTGTGCCCCTACCAGAACGCGACCGGCCTTCAGGTCTCGTCGGCGGTGCTGGCGGGCATGGTCTATGCGCTGGAAAATCCCAACGAAGGCATTCTGGAAGCCGACGAGCTGGACTACAAGCGCTGCCTTGAAATCCAGACGCCCTATCTCGGCCCGGTGGTCGGCGTCTATACCGACTGGACGCCGCTCTCCGGCCGCCCCGGCTTCTTCCCCGAGGACATCGACGAGAGCGATCCCTGGCAGTTCCGCAATATTCTGGTGCGGTGAGCATTCCCCCTTCTTCGGGCGAGGATCGCCGGCGACTATGACGTCTTTTTCGAGGGCGCGATTTCCATCGCGCCCTTCCTGTCTTCCCGGGCAGGACGTTGCGACGCTTCCGTCAATCCGTTTGCCGGCCTGTAACGAGACGCCGCTGGCTACGCGGCCTCATTCCCGGCGAGGAAACCACGGACCAGGGCGATAGTCGCCTGCGGGTTCTCCTCCATGATCCAATGGCCGGACCCTGGTATCACGCCCTCCCGCACGTTGGTGGCTGCCGCCCGCATCACAGTCGCCATCGTCGTCCCGAATGACTTCTCGCCTCCGACGGCCAGCACCGGCATCGCCAGACGCGCGCCAGTGGCAAGCCATGCGCGATTGTCGGCCGCATCCTGGTCGAAGGCTGCGAATTGCGCGAAACCCGAATGCATGGCGCCAGGCAAGGCATAAAGCTGAGCGTAGTGAGTTCGGGCCGCTTCATCGAATTTGGCGGGATCGGCCGAGAACTCGTTCCAGAATCGGTCGAGATAGATGCGTTCGCGGCCTGCGACCAGTCGCTCCATATCAGGGCCGCCGAAGCGAAAATGCCAAAGAAGAGGGTTTTTCAGGATCTCGTCCCAGGGACCGACGCCCGGAACCGGCGCGTCGATCAGCACCAATCGCCGCACTTGTTCAGGATGCTGAGCGGCGAATTGGAAAGCGACCATATTGCCTATGTCATGGGCGACAAGGTCGATCTGAACAACCCCCAGCACCGCCAGCATATCCGCGATGTCGCTCGCCTGGGTCTTCTTATCGAATCCGCCGGGAGGCTTTGAGGACAGGCCCAGGCCGCGAAGGTCGGGGACGATGACGTGATGGTCCCGCATGAGATCGGCCGCCATCGGCATCCACATGTCGCCGGTTTCGCCATAGCCATGCAACAATGCCACCGTCGGACCGTCGCCACCTGTCCTGACATAGAGCGAGACGCCGTTCGCCTGAATATATTGAGTTTGAAAATTAGCCGGCAGGGCAATCGGATCGGTCTTGGTGTGCATCGGCGTCTCCGTGGGGGCGATAAATGCCCGCAACCGTTCCTCGATCGAAAGAGCAAATATAAACTTCCCGTCGACGAAAGCCCATTACATTCACAATCCTCCTGCGCCGTTCCAACTCCCTCCGCCACCTTTTCGCCAGACTTGCGCGCTTGGTGTAAGCGGCGATTCTGGAATTGGTGGAGCGATTCATTGACGGTGATGCGAAACGTTCTGGCTGGGGCGGCGATCCTGCTCCTGGGCCTCGCCGCGCCGGCCTTCGCCCATCCCCATGTCTGGGTCGCAGCCAGGGCGCAGATTCTGTTCGGGCCGGATGGGAAGATCATCGGCTTCCGCCATAGCTGGACTTTTGATGAAATGTATTCCGCCTTCGCCACGCAGGGCCTGGGCAAGGACGGCAAGCCGCCGACGAAGGAAGAGCTCGCGCCGCTGGCCAAGACCAATGTCGAGTCTCTGGCGGAGTTCCAATATTTCACCGCCGCCAAGACCGGCCCCAAAATGTACGAATTCGGGGAGCCGACGGATTACGAGCTGGAGGCCGACGACAAGAAGCTGGTGACCTTGCGCTTCACGCTGCCGCTGAAAGAGCCGGTCTCGGCGAAAAAGCCTTTCACCTTCATGGTCTATGACCCGACCTATTTCGTCGATTTCGCGCTGGAAAAGACCGACCCGATCACGCTGAAGGACGCGCCCGCCGGCTGTTCCCTGACCACGTTGCGCCCCGACCCGCTCGGCGACACGGATTCGAAAAAGCTTAATGAGAGCTTTTTCTCGGGCCTTTCGCCCGGCGCGGATTTCGGCATCAAGCTGGCGACGCGTTCCATCGTGGCCTGTCCATGAAACGGCTCGGACTGCTTCTCGCGGCTCTGGCGCTGTTTTGCGGTGAGGCCGCCGCGCAGATCGCGCGCAATCCCTTCTCGATCGGGGTCAATGAAGGCGCGGTCGGCGAGGTCGGCCGTATCGGGATGTGGCTGCTGACGGAGCAGGCGCGGTTCTATCAGGCTTTGCGGCAGGCGGTGGCGGCGGCGCAAGCCAATCCCGCGGCGGCTTTGTCGCTGGCGGCTGTCGCCTTCGCCTATGGCGTTTTTCACGCTGCGGGTCCGGGGCACGGCAAGGCGGTGATCGCCAGCTATATGCTCGCCAATGAAAAGGCGCTCAGACGCGGCATGATCCTTTCGGCCCTGGCCGCTTTGCTTCAGGCCGTGGTGGCCATCGCCATCGTCGGAATCGCCGCCTTGCTGCTGGGCGCGACCGCGCAGAAAATGACCGCCGCGACTCAAGCGGTCGAGATCGCATCTTTTTTCTGCATCGCCGCGCTGGGGCTCTGGCTGGTCTGGCGCAAGGGCGCCGGTCTCGTCGCGGCCCTGCGCGCGCCGCCGATCCCCATCGCCTCGCGTTTCAGTTGCGACGATGGGGCGCCCGATCCGTCTCATGGCCCAGGTTGCGCGCATTGCGTCGCGCCCGACCCGCGCCTGCTGGGCGAAAATTTCTCCTGGCGTCAGGGCGTGGCGACGGTGGTCGCGGCGGGCTTGCGGCCCTGTTCGGGCGCGCTGCTGGTGTTGGTGTTCGCGGCGGCGCAGCGCGCCTTCCTGATTGGCGTCTGGGCTGTTTTCGCCATGGCGGCGGGCACGGCTTTGACCACGGCGGCGCTCGCGGCCAGCGCCGTGCTGGTCAAGGGCGCGGCGACGAAAATGCTCGGCGCGGGCCGGCGCCGCGCGGAAATCTTCGGCCGGCTGCTGGAAGTCGCGGCGGCGTGCGTGGTTCTCGGCCTTGGCCTGTCGCTTCTCGTCGGCCTGCTGCTCGGCGGCGGCGCCATCTGACGGCGGCCTTCGGGCAAGCGTCAAGCTTCGCGCCTATATTGGCGCCTAGAGTCCGGACCGATTCGCAGGGACTTCGAAGGAGAGCGGCATGCTGGATCTCGCCAAATCCATTTCAGAGACGCGCGCGCGCGACGTCATGACCTCGCCGGTGGTCACGATCGGCCCGGACGACACGGCGCGGGCGGCGGCGGAGGCCATGATACGGCTTCGGATCAGTGGCTTGCCGGTGGTGGACGCGCAGGGGCGGCCGCTCGGCGTCGTCAGTGAGAGTGATTTCTGTTTCGGCGACGACGAGGCCTGCAAGCTGCAGCGCGAGACCTGGCTGAACATCATTTCCGGCGGTCAGGAACTGGCCAGGGATTACCTCGACGCGCTGGCGCGGGATGCGGAAAGCGTCCGCCAGATCATGGCCAGGCCGGCGCTTTGCGTCGACGAAGACGCGCCGATCGCGGATGTGGCCGATCTGATGAGCGCGCATCGCGTCAAGCGCATTCTCGTGCTGCGCGAGGGCGCCGTCGTCGGCGTGGTGACGCGCGCCGATCTGCTGCGTTTTTTCGCCCCGGAAGAACGCGCGCCCGCCAAGCCGGTGACGCCGGAGGCATTCGACGCCGCCCGGCAGGAGGCGGGGCTCAAGCTGCGGCAATTGAAACGAGCCGAAAAGGCGCCGCGGCCCGAGCCGGAAATCCCGGCGGGCGCGGTTAGCGCGACGATGCTGAAAGGCATGGTCAATGAGTTCGAGCGCGCCAAATCGCGCGTGAAGGACGAGGCGCAGCGCCAGGCGGGGGCAAAGCGCGACGAATTGGTGAAAGAACTGCTCGCGGCGCGTTTCAGCGATCAGGAATTCGCCAATCTCATGTCGCTGGCGCGCGAGGCGGCGCGGCGCGGCGAAACCGGCGTCGCGGCTCTGACCTTCCCTGCGGCCTTATGCGCGGACGGCGGCCGCGCGATCAACCTGCCCGACCCCGACTGGCCCGCGAGTCTGCGCGGCAAGGCGGCGGATTTCTTCCTGCGCTGGGACAAGGAATTGCGGCCGCTGGGCTTCGCCCTGTCCGCGCGGATCGCGACCTTCCCGGACGGCTTTCCGGGCGACGCGGAACTGTCACTGGTATGGGGGCGCTGATCCGGCTTTGGCCGCAGCTTCGGGATATTGTGTCTTTTTCAAGAAAAATCTTGCGCTCTCTGGCGGGCGGCGTTGAATAGGCGGAATTCAAGCGCGATCCGACAAGAAGATCGGAACGCGCAATGAGGAGCGCCTGAAATGAACGCCAACGAGCCCGCCGCGGCGCATATGCCCATCAACATGAGCGA
>NZ_JASHHX010000060.1 GCF_030056575.1 Rhodoblastus sp. 17X3
ACCGACGACGAGGAAGCCATTATTGGCGAAAGACGTCGCCACCGTGCTGGTCCCGGAGCCGCCGATCTTGGCAAAGGAGCCCGTATTGACGAAGGCTGCGCCCGCGCCGCCGGATGCGATCCCGACGTCGGACGACAGGGTAAAGGCGCCGGTGTTCGTGAGGGTCGCGCCCGCCGTGATCGTCGTCGCGCCGGCATAAGCGCTCGACCCGCCCAGCGTAGTCGATGAGCCAAAATTTAGAGTCAGGGCGCCGCTCAACGCGCCGCTGAAATTGCTCGCGCCCGACAGAAATAAAGTCGCCGCGCCGCCGCTATCGGTGACGGTCCCGTTGCCGAGCAATTTGGCGACGCTCGTCGAGAATCCCGAAATATCCAACGTCGCGCCTTGAGCGACCGTCGTCTGCAGCACATTCCCGAGAAGGAAGCCCAGAGCGCCGTCGCCAGCCGCCAACGTCCCGCCTTGAACGACAACCGGCATCGTTCCGATGTTAACGACGGTGGCGGAATTGGACCCCTGCCGCCAAATCACAACGCCATCCTGACCCGGGGCACCAAAAGCCAGAAGATTAGTGGCCGCTTCGTTGACGGTCCACCCGCCTTGGCCAACATCAAAAGTCGTGCCATGAGCGGCCGCGATCGTGACCACGCCCTGCGTTGTAAATCGGTTCGCGAGCGTTTCATTTTTCAGGCCCAGAAGCGACCCGCCATTCAGCGCCAACTGCCCTGTTCCAAGCGCGCCGGCATTGCCCACCGCGAGCATGCCGCCATTCAGCGTCACGCCGCCGCCGATTGTATTCGCGCCGTTCAGGATCACCGTGCCGCCATTGATCGTGAAGGCGCCA
>NZ_JASHHX010000061.1 GCF_030056575.1 Rhodoblastus sp. 17X3
GCCGACGACGAGGAAGCCATTATTGGCGAAAGACGTCGCCACCGTGCTGGTCCCGGAGCCGCCGATCTTGGCGAACGAGCCCGTATTGACAAAGGCCGCGCCCGCGCCGCCGGAAGCGATCCCGACGTCGGACGACAGGGTGAAGGCGCCGGTATTGGTGAGGGTCGCGCCCGCCGCGATCGTCGTCGCGCCAGCATAAGCGCTCGACCCGCCCAGCGTGGAGGAGGCGTTGACGACAAGCGACAGCGCCCCGCTCAGCGCGCCGCTGAAATTGCTCGCGCCCGTCAGAGTCAAAGCCGCCGCGCCGCCGCTATCGGTCACGGTTCCGGAGCCAAGCAGCTTTGTGAATCCCGTATTGAAGCCTGAAATATCGATCGCGGCGCCCTGGCCGACTGTGGTTTGCAGCATGGTGCCGAACAGGAAGCCGAAAAAACTGTCGGCTCCCTGCAACGTTCCCCCCTGAACGGCGAGTGTCGCCTGGCCAGGCGCGCCGACAACCGCGCTTGGCGTGTGCCAGATGACAGTGCCGTCCTGCCCGGGCGCACCGAAGGTGATCAACTGCCCTGCCGACTGGTTCATGACCCAATTGCTGGCCGGATTGATATTCAAGGTTGTCCCGTGAGCCGCGGCAATCGCGAAATTGCCCTGCAACGACAGATTATTGGCGACCGTCACATTGGTCGTTCCAAGCAACTCGCCGCCATTGATCGTCAGCGTCCCCGTTCCGAGCGCCCCCGCAGCGCCTACGCCGAGCAGACCGGCATTCAGCGTCACGCCGCCGCCAATCGTGTTGGCGTGATTCAGGATGACTGTGCCGCCATTGATCGTGAAGGCGCCG
>NZ_JASHHX010000062.1 GCF_030056575.1 Rhodoblastus sp. 17X3
CTCGTCGAACGGATTCATCGACATCTTGACATTCGCCAACTCGACGCCCGAACCGTCCGTCTTCACCCGGATCTTCACGTTGTAATCAACAACCCGCTTCACGGGGACGAGAATCTTCATGACGCTACTTTCCTCCACTTCTGCCGATGAGGTTCTGATTCATTTTTGCGCTCCGTGTTCCCGAGCGATTGATCAGCTCTACGATGTCCCGTCAGGCTGTCCGCGCAATGCAAACTGCCGCGCGGCGACTTTGGGCGCCGCGTCGCTCGAGAAACCAGCATGACTTTTTATGCGATCAGCGGCCGCCGTTTCGCTTGCACTTGGCTCGGAAGGTCCTCCAAGCCTTGCCATGCAGGCCCTGTGCATTCGCCTGCTGCGAGCAGCTTGCGTCGGTCGTGGGATTTACCGCGCCGCCGACGGGCGTGCCCGGAGCAGGCCGATAGGCGCCCGCGCCGGCGCCGGCCGGAATGTTAACCTGAGCCAGGGCCGCTCCGGCGAGCAAGGTCAGAACCCCGGCGAGCGGAAGAATTCGATTCAATTTCATTTTTTTCTCCATCGTTAGACAGATTTCAGCGCGCTGCGCGCGGGATGTCCATGAGCGAGGCGCCGCGGTCCGGCTCAGAAACGTACTCCGGCGGAGAAGTTCACGAATTGGCGGTCGGACGTATTGTCGTAGGTGGCGACCTGAAGCGCCGGGGCCCACACGACTTCGGCAAAATATTTCTTGCCATATTCGGCCCTGACCCGGAGCGGCATTACAGTGCGGCCCTGATTGAAGACGCCGTCATAGGACCAGCCGCTGAGA
>NZ_JASHHX010000063.1 GCF_030056575.1 Rhodoblastus sp. 17X3
CCTCAGCGGCTGGTCCTATGACGGCGTCTTCAATCAGGGCCGCACTGTGATGCCGCTCCGGGTCAGGGCCGAATATGGCAAGAAATATTTTGCCGAAGTCGTGTGGGCCCCGGCGCTTCAGGTCGCCACATATGACAATACTTCGGATCGTCAATTCGTGAACTTCTCTGCCGGCGTTCGTTTCTGAGCCAGCGAGCGGCGCCTCGCCCATCGACATCCCGTGCGCGGGGCGCCGAATTCTGTTTAACGATGGAGCAAAAAAATGAAATTGAATCGAATTTTTCCCCTCGCCGGGGTTCTGACCTTGCTGGCCGGCGCGGCTTTCGCTCAGGCCAACATTCCGGCAGGCGCCGGCGCCGGAGTCTATCGGCCGGCCCCGGGCGCGCCGGTCGGCGGCGCGGTTAATCCCCGGCCCGCCGCCCCGCCCGCCGCCGCCCCGCGCGCGGACGGAGATGCGAACAAGCAGGCGGTGTCGAAGAGCTGCTCGCAGCAGGCTGACGCACAGGGCCTGCATGGCAAGGCGCGGAAGACCTTCCGCGAAAAGTGCAAGCGAAGCGGCGGCCGCTGATCAAGTCTAATTGGTAACTGGGTTGCTCGACCGGCGCGGCGTCCGAAAAGCCGGCGCGCCGTGACTTGCCTCGCGCAAGAAAATCCGAGGACGCGAGAAAGACGATCAATCGACAGGGACTACGGCGCGCCAAAAAAGACCCAGGGCCTTGGCGTCAGACTGTGTTGGAGTGTAGC
>NZ_JASHHX010000064.1 GCF_030056575.1 Rhodoblastus sp. 17X3
CAGGACGCCAGGAAAGTCGGCCGCGTCGGCGTCAAGGCGCTGGTCTATTTCGAGGTCGTCTCGACCTTCGCGCTCGTCATCGGCCTCGTCATCGGCAATGTCGTGCAGCCGGGCGCGGGCTTCGGCGCCCATCCGGACGCCGCGGCGGTGGCCAAATTCGCCGATCCAGCCGCGCACAAGACGACGGTCGATTTCTTCCTCGACATCATCCCGGATTCGGTCGTCGGCGCCTTCGCCCGGGGCGACATCCTGCAGGTGCTGCTGTTCTCGATCCTGATGGGCTTCGCCATGATGGCGATGGGCGAGCGCAGCGCGCCGCTGCGCCGCCTGATCGACGACACCGCCCATGCGGTGTTCGGCGTCATCGGCATCATCATGAAGGCCGCGCCGCTCGGCGCCTTCGGCGCCATGGCCTATACGGTCGGCAAATATGGCGCGACCGTGCTCGGCAGCCTGTTTGGCCTGGTCGCGACCTTCTATTTCGCCTCGGCCTTGTTCATCGTGGTGGTGCTGGGAACCATCGCCCGCTTGACCGGCTTCAACATTTTCAAGTTCCTGCTCTACATCAAGGACGAGTTGCTGATCGTGCTCGGCACGTCGTCGTCGGAGAGCGCGCTGCCGCAATTGATGGCCAAGCTGGAGAATCTCGGCTGCTCGCGCTCGGTGGTGGGTCTGGTCGTGCCGACGGGCTATTC
>NZ_JASHHX010000065.1 GCF_030056575.1 Rhodoblastus sp. 17X3
GGGATGGCCGACAAACCGGCATGTCAGATGGGGCGCCGGTTAATTGAACAACCCGGTCTCGAATGCAGCATTACAAACGACAATCTGTCCCCAAACAACGCAATGTTTTACATCAAAGTTCCGGCGTCAGAAATCCCAGCCGACGGGCGCGTCGGGACCACGCAAGAAAGAATCCCAGTGCGCCGGCCCCTCCGTCTTTCCACGTCGCAAGATGTCTCAGATCTTCGGACGACGGACCGCCTGAAACGATGAGAATTTTTCGCGAGGGCTTAGCTGTTCCGCATATTTCAGGTGAACTTCACGGCGATAGCCGTAATCACCGCGATCCAGGCTGTCTCCAGCACCATCAGGGCGATTGGCTTCCACCCGACCGCCGCAAGATCCTTAAAGGACGTCTTCATGCCCAGCGCCGCGATCGCCGTGACCAGGCACCAGCGAGATATGTCATTGGCCAGATCTGTCGCCATTTTGGGCAACAGTCCCGAACTGTTCAGCGCCACCAGGACGGCAAAGCCGACCAGAAACAGGGGGAGGTTCACCTTCGCGCTGCGCTGGCCGCCCGTCGCCTGGCGACTGACCACAAAGGCGATGGTGAAAACCACAGGCAGCAACATGCTGACCCGCAGCAGCTTGACGTAAGTGGCGACGTCCCCGGTCTCAGGCGAGATCGAATAGCCT
>NZ_JASHHX010000066.1 GCF_030056575.1 Rhodoblastus sp. 17X3
GGGCTATTCGATCTCGCCTGAGACCGGGGACGTCGCGACTTACGTCAAGCTGCTGCGGGTCAGCATGTTGCTGCCCGTGGTTTTCACCATTGCGTTCGTCGTCAGTCGCCAGGCGGCGGGCGGCCAGCGCAGCGCCAAGGTGAACCTGCCACTCTTTCTGGTCGGCTTTGCCGTCCTCGTGGCGCTGAACAGCTCCGCATTGTTACCCAGAATGGCGACTGATTTGGCCAATGACGTCTCTCGTTGGTGCCTTGTCACGGCGATCGCGGCGCTTGGCATGAAGACGTCCTTTAAGGATCTTGCGGCGGTGGGGTGGAAGCCGATCGCCTTGATGGCGCTGGAGACTGGCTGGATTGCATCCATTACGGCCGTCGCCGTGGCGTTCACATGAAATCTCCAGAATTGCTGACGCCCTTACAAAATTTCGCGCAGTTTCAGGCGAAGGCGTCACAGGCGTCCGACAAGACACTGAAAGCTTCGGTCCACACCTTGCTACGCCCTCCCGGAATCGAACGAAGCCCGATGGCTTCGGCAGCTCAGTTGGCTAACCCCGACGCAGATTGGCGGTCAATGTGGGGGCGCTCCATCGTGGGGGAGTACGACGAAACGCGAAAATAGAGGCGGATGCTTTCAGCTTTTCGCCGGATAGTTCTC
>NZ_JASHHX010000067.1 GCF_030056575.1 Rhodoblastus sp. 17X3
ACCGGCATCAGGAACGGAAGGTCAACCGGACGCTCCGGCTGCGGGATATAGTCGTCGACCGTCTTCATCAGGGCGAGGACCGCGTCGCGGCCGAGCGCCGGATCGCCATTGTCGAGAGCGACCTTGGCCGAACCCTTGGTGATCGGAATGTCGTCGCCGGGGAATTCATACTTCGAGAGAAGCTCGCGAACTTCCAGCTCGACCAGTTCGAGCAGTTCCGGATCGTCGACGAGATCGACCTTGTTCAGGAACACGACCAGAGCCGGCACGCCGACCTGGCGGGCGAGCAGGATGTGCTCGCGGGTCTGCGGCATCGGGCCGTCGGCGGCCGAAACCACCAGGATCGCGCCGTCCATCTGCGCGGCGCCGGTGATCATGTTCTTCACATAATCGGCGTGGCCGGGGCAGTCGACGTGGGCGTAGTGGCGGTTGGCGGTCTCATATTCGACGTGCGCCGTCGAAATGGTGATGCCGCGCGCCTTTTCTTCCGGCGCCTTGTCGATCTGGTCGTAGGCGGTGAACGTGGCGCCGCCCGTCTCGGCCAGAATCTTGGTGATCGCCGCCGTCAGCGACGTCTTGCCATGGTCAACGTGACCGATCGTGCCGATGTTGCAATGCGGCTTCGTGCGCGAAAATTTTTCCTTGGCCAT
>NZ_JASHHX010000068.1 GCF_030056575.1 Rhodoblastus sp. 17X3
CGGCTTGACGGTCTCCGACCCAAGCAGTTCGACACTGAGTGGCGCGACCGTTTCCATCGGCGGAGGGTTTTTCGCCGGCGACGCCTTGAACTTCACCAATCAGAACGGCATTACCGGCTCGTATAATGCAACGACCGGGGTGCTGACGCTGACCGGCTCGGCCAGCCTTGCCGCCTATCAGACAGCGCTCGACAGCGTCAGTTTCAGTTCGACCAGCGCCAATCCGACCAATTACGGCACCGATCTTGCGCGCACGATCAACTGGCAGGTCAGCGCCGGCGCGCTGAAATCGACTGTCGTGTCCAGCACCGTCAATGTCATTGGCGTCGATCAGGCGCCGGTGTTGTCGGGCGCGGGCAACACGACGACTTATGCCTCGGGGGGCGTCGCGGTCGTCATCGACAGCGCGCTGTCGGCCAGCGATCCGGACAATCTCAAGCTCGCCTCGGCGACGGTGGCGATCTCCAATTTCCAATCCGGCGATCTGCTCAACTTCGCCAACCAGAACGGCATCACGGGCGCATATAATGCGGCGACCGGCGTGCTGACGCTGAGCGGGCAGGCGACGGTGGCGCAATATCAGACGGCGCTGGATACGGTGACATTCTCGACCAGCAGCGCCAATGCGGCG
>NZ_JASHHX010000069.1 GCF_030056575.1 Rhodoblastus sp. 17X3
GCCTGGCGCTGGTGGGCCATGCGCAGTTCCGGGCGGGTCTTGGCGATGCGCACCGATTGCGCGGCGGCGGCGCAGACGGCCGGCGGCAGGGCGGTGCTGAAGATGAAGCTCGGGGCGAAGGAGCGCACGGCGTCGCAGATCGCCGGCGAGGCGGCGATATAGCCGCCGATCACGCCAAAGCCCTTGGCGAGCGTGCCCTCGATCACGTCGATGCGGTGCATCTGGCCTTCGCGCTCGGCGACGCCGCCGCCGCGCGCGCCATACATGGCGACCGCATGGACCTCGTCGATATAGGTCATGGCGTTGTATTTTTCGGCGAGGTCGCAGATTTCCCTGATCGGCGAAATGTCGCCGTCCATGGAATAGAGGCTCTCGAACACGATCAGCTTGGCGCGCTCCAGCGGCTGTTCCGCGAGCAGCTCCTCGAGATGGGCGACGTCATTGTGGCGCCAGATCTTGCGCTCGGCGGAGGAGCGGCGCACGCCCTCGATCATCGAATTATGATTGAGCGCGTCGGACAGGATCAGGCAGTTCGGCAGCAGGTCGGCGATGGTCGAAATGGCGGCGAGATTGGAAATCCAGCCCGAGGTGAAGACCAGGGC
>NZ_JASHHX010000007.1 GCF_030056575.1 Rhodoblastus sp. 17X3
AACAAAGTTGTGGTCGTCGCGCCCTTGTTCACGACCTGCGGATTGCTTGCGAGGCTGCCCGTGGCGCTGCTGAAATTGCTGTCGCCGCCATAGGACGCCGTGATCGTATGATTTCCCCCGGAAAGGGTGGACGTGGTGAAAGTCGCGACCCCGCCGGCAAGCGAGCCCGTGCCGATCGTCGTTCCGCCGTCGAGGAAGGTCACCGTTCCCGTCGGCGTGCCGACGGCCGGAGCCACCGCAGCGACGTGCGCCGTAAACGTGACGCTCTGGCCTATCACGGAAGGGTCGGCCGAAGAAGTGACAGAGACGCTCGGTTGCGGCAGTACCGCCGCAACATAGGGGACCCACGTCGAATTGTTCTGCTGGGTGCCGCTGACCGGCGTGGCGAAGGCCATCAAATTGAATTGCGCGACGTCCAGAACGCCGACGCCCACGTCGGTGGGCTTCGTCGTGTAGGACCCGGTGCAGGTCGTCGTCTGATTGGTGTTATTTGTGAAAGGACCAGGACAACTTACCGCAATGCCGAGAGCGGTGGTGATCGACAGGCTCGTAATGACGTAATTGCCCGAATTGAACGTGTAAGTGAAATGAAGGACCTGGCCAGATGACGAAAAAGTAGTCGGGCTGACGCTGACTGTCAGGGTCTGCGCCCTCGCCGCTTCGGCGAAAGACAATCCGAGCAGGAGCAACAAGCTCGCCAAAAGCGCGCGAATGGAGCGAGCAGATGCCCCCCAGGCGACCGACGCACAAAACATCCGCTGCGCTGCGAGAGCGCTTTTTCCGTTGCCAAACAAGGTAATCGCCCCCGCGAAACACCCGATGTCATCGAGCGCCACATATAGAGCTTACCTATAGGCACAGCGCAATCGCCTCCTTACCAAAGGCGGAGGATTCGTTGGCGCTTTTGAGATTGTGCGGTAGATTGGCGGAGAACGTGGCTGATTTGCAACATAAAATTCGCCCGTATCTCCCCGGCGCGCTGAGCCCCGCTTTCAGCCGGAGCACGGCGCTTCTTATATCGCCGTGGTGATTATTTCAGTGCTGAGTGCAAGACCGATATGCGTGTTGCGCATAAGACCGTCAATGAACTGAGTGGCTTTGACGACCGTGTGAAGCCGAGCACCTGCGTTTTTGCGCCTTTTGCGCCGAATATACTCAACTGGACGCGTCACAAGAGACGTCCTGCCAGATCTCTGCTCCCGTCGCCAGCAGACCATGCGGGAAGTCGGGGAGCGCGGCGATTATTTCGTGTCTTTGCATAGCGCAATTTATTCACGCCGAATTGGAAGCGGCGCTCTTTTTTTCTCTTTCGCGAATTTAGGGGGCGACGATGACCAAGGCGAAGTCCGCGGGGCAGATTTTCGCTATCGATGAAATTCGTTGCCGGATCGACGCGATCAAGGCTGCCGTCGAAGGCGCCGACATAAAGGCCACAAGCTAGCGTAGACGCTTTTTTGGCATTTGGGCGACGTCCGGCAACTCCTCCGCCTTGCCAGCATCGCACTGAGCTGCGGCCCGACAGTTGAAGCCTGTTGTTTGAACTATTTCCGAAGAATTGCTCGCCCGCGTCAATGGCGGGCCACCCAACAAATTTCACGCCTGAAGTGGGGCCTAAAGTGGAGCCCTACGCGGAAGTTCATAAAATATCTTTTTATATCAGCTCAATACAGGCTTGGCTGGCGGAAGGGGTGGGATTCGAACCCACGGTGGGCTTGCACCCACGGCGGTTTTCAAGACCGCTGCCTTAAACCACTCGGCCACCCTTCCTTCAGCGATCCGCCTTCTGGCCTCTCCGCGCGGGAAAGGCAAGATCTAAGTAGCAGTTCGCGCGCGGTCTCATTAAAGCCGCATCGCCTTTCTATTTCCGCGCGAAACGCTTAACAAAAGGCCCATGCCGCCCCAGCCAGGACCATTGCCCCAGAGATGAACGACAGCGCCGACACGACCATGGACCCGAACGCGGGCGAGAGCCGCACGATTTCCTTCGTTTCGCTCGGCTGCCCGAAGGCGCTGGTCGATTCCGAGCGGATTCTGACACGCCTGCGCGCAGAGGGCTACGCCATCAGCCGCAACCATCACGGCGCAGACGCAGTGATCGTCAACACCTGCGGCTTTCTCGACAGCGCCAAGGCGGAATCGCTTGCCGCCATTGGCGAGGCGCTCAAGGAGAACGGCAAGGTTATCGTCACCGGCTGCATGGGCGCCGAGCCCGGCCCGATCCTCGACGCTTATCCCAATATCGCCGCCATCACAGGCCCGCAGGACTATCAAAGCGTCATGGAAGCCGTGCATAAGGCCGCGCCGCCCGCGCCGCATCCTTTCGTGGATCTCGTGCCGCCGCAGGGCGTTAAGCTTACGCCACGTCATTACGCTTATCTCAAGATTTCAGAAGGTTGCCACAATAGTTGCACCTTCTGCATCATTCCGAAATTGCGCGGCGATCTCGTCTCGCGCCCGGCGGCTGAGGTGCTGCGCGAGGCGGAGAAGCTGGTCAAGGCCGGGGTGAAGGAGCTGCTCGTCGTCTCGCAGGACACCTCCGCCTATGGCCAGGACCTGCGCTACGCCTCAAGCGAATATGACGGACGCGAGGTGCGCGCTCGCTTCTACGACCTCGCCGAGGAACTGGGACGCTTCGGCGTCTGGACTCGCCTGCATTATGTCTATCCCTACCCGCATGTGGACGACGTGCTGCCCCTGATGGCCGAGGGCAAGATCCTGCCCTATCTCGACATACCCTTCCAGCACGCCGCGCCCAATGTGCTGCGCGCGATGAAGCGCCCCGGCAATGTCGAGAAGACGCTCGACCGCATCCACGCCTGGCGTGCCATCTGCCCCGATCTTACCCTGCGCTCGACCTTCATCGTCGGCTTCCCCGGCGAGACGGAGGAGGATTTCCAGATCCTGCTCGACTGGCTCGACGAGGCCAGGCTCGACCGCGTCGGCGCCTTCAAATATGAGCCGGTCGCCGGCGCCGTGGCCAATGAACTCGGCCTTGAGCTAGTCCCGCCCGAGGTCCAGCAGAACCGCTGGCGTCGCTTCATGGAAAAGCAGCAAAAGATTTCCGCCGCGCGCCAGAAGGCCAAGGTCGGCCAGCGCCTCGCCGTCATTCTCGACAAGGTCTCCCCCGGCGGCGGCGAGGGCCGCAGCAAAGCCGACGCGCCGGAGATCGACGGCAAGGTCTTTGTGGCCTCGCGGCGTCCCCTGCGCGTCGGCGACATCGTCACCGTGAAGATCGACCGCGCCGAGGCTTACGACCTTCACGGGACGGCAGTTTAGGGGAGCAGCACGGTCGCGCCGGTGGTTTCGCGGCCTTCCAGCGCGATATGCGCCGCAGCAGCTTCCGCCAGCTTGTAACGGGCGTTGATCGCGATCTTGACCTTGCCTGAGCCGACGACTGCCATCAGCCGCCCCGCCATTTCTCCGAGCCGCGCCTCGTCTGCGATATACGCGAACAGGCTCGGCCGCTGCGCATAGAGCGATCCTTTTTGGGCCAGCAGGCCGATGCTGAAGGGCTCGATCGGACCGGAGGACGCGCCGAAGCTGATGAACGAGCCGAAAGGCCGCAGACAATCGAGCGAGCCCGGGAAAGTGGTCTTGCCCACGCTGTCATAGACCGCGGCGCACAGCTTGCCGCCGGTGATCTCCTTGACGCGGGCGACGAAATCCTCGCTGCGGTAGAGAATGGTGTGGTCCGCGCCGGCTTCGCGCGCCAGCTTGGCCTTTTCCTCGCTCCCCACAGTGCCAATCACCGTCGCGCCGAGCAGTTTCGCCCATTGGCACATGATGAGGCCGACGCCGCCCGCCGCCGCATGGATAAGGATGGTGTCGCCCGCTTTCACCGGATAGGAGCGGAACAACAGATATTCGGCTGTGAGGCCCTTGAGCATCATCGCCGCCGCCGTCTCGTAGGAGACGTTTTCCGGCAGCGGCACGACGAATTTCGCCTCGATATTGCGCGTGGCGGCATAGGCTCCGAGCGTTCCGGCATAGGCGACGCGGTCGCCCAGCTTGAACTTGGCGACGCCCTCGCCGAGCGCGACGATCTCGCCCGCGCCCTCATTGCCCGGAATGAAAGGCTTGGTCGCCGCCGGATAGGCGCCGGTGCGGAAATAGACGTCGATGAAATTCACGCCGACGGCGTGCTGCTTGATCTGCACCTCGCCCGGACCGGGCGCGGGCAGATCGTAATCCTGGTAAAGCAGCGCCTCGGGGCCGCCGGTTTCATGCACGCGGATCGCCTTGACCATGGATTTCCTCCGTTTGGAGCAAATCTAGGCGCTTGGGACCGCTGCGGCAATGCGCGGCTCAGGGCGAGGATGCAAGAGGGAGCTTGCGCCCCTCTTACTTGTCGGCCTCAAAGACACGCAAATGCAGCTCGCGGAGCTGCTTCGGCGTGGCGGGCGACGGGGCGCCCATCAGGATGTCTTCCGCGCGCTGGTTCATCGGAAACAGCGAAACTTCGCGCAGGTTCTGCTCGCCTGCGAGCAGCATGATGATGCGGTCCACTCCAGCCGCCATGCCGCCATGCGGCGGCGCGCCATACTGGAAGGCGCGATACATGCCGCCGAAGCGCTCGATCACCGTCTCCTCGCCATAGCCGGCGATCTCGAAAGCCTTGACCATGGATTCCGGGCGATGGTTGCGGATGCCGCCCGAGGCGATCTCGAAGCCGTTGCAGGCGATGTCGTACTGGAAGGCCTTGATTGTCAGCGGGTCCTGCGTCTGCAGGGCCTCCAGCCCGCCCTGCGGCATGGAGAAGGGGTTGTGGCCGAAGTCGATCTTCTTCTCGTCCTCGTTATATTCATACATCGGGAAGTCGACGACCCAGGCCAGTTCGAACCGCTCGGTATCGACGAGGTTCAGATCCTCGCCGACCTTGATGCGCGCGGCGCCCGCGAATTTGGCGAATTTGTCGGGGTCGCCAGCCACGAAGAACGCGGCGTCGCCGGCGTTCAGGCCCAACTGGACGCGGATCGCCTCGACGCGCTCCGGCCCGATATTATTGGCGAGCGGCCCACGCCCGCCGACGCCGCTGGCGTTGGCGTCGGCTTTCAGGCTGGTTTCGTCCTTGGAGCGGTCGAAGAACAGAATATAGCCGAGGCCCGGCTGACCTTCGCTCTGCGCCCAGCTGTTCATGCGGTCGGCAAAGGTGCGCTGGCCGCCGCCCGGCGCGGGAATCGCCCAGACTTCGTTCTTTGGAGATTCCAGCAGACGCGCGAAAATCTTGAAGCCGGAGCCACGGAAGTGCTCGGAAACCTCCTGCATGACGATCGGGTTGCGCAGGTCGGGCTTGTCCGAGCCATATTTCCGCATGGCCTCGGCATAGGGGATGCGCGGCCAGTTCTTCGTGACCGGCTTGCCGCCACCGAACTGCTCGAAAATGCCGGTGATGATCGGCTCGATGGCCTGAAACACATCTTCCTGCGTGATGAAGCTCATTTCAACGTCGAGCTGGTAGAACTCGCCCGGCAGCCGGTCGGCGCGCGGGTCCTCGTCGCGGAAACAGGGCGCGATCTGGAAATAGCGGTCGAAGCCGGCCATCATCAGCAGCTGCTTATATTGCTGCGGCGCCTGCGGCAGCGCATAGAACTTGCCGGCATGGATGCGCGAGGGCACCAGAAAGTCGCGCGCGCCCTCGGGCGAGGAGGCGGTCAGGATCGGCGTCTGGAATTCATTGAAGCCCGCCGCCTTCATGCGCGAGCGCATCGAATCGACCACCTGCCCGCGCAGCATGATGTTGTTGTGGATGCGCTCGCGGCGCAGGTCCAGGAAACGGTACTTGAGGCGGGTTTCCTCGGGATAGTCCTGCTCGCCGAAAACGGGGAGCGGCAGTTCGGCGGCCTGGCCGAGCACCTGCGCGTCGCGGACATAGATCTCGATCCGGCCGGTGGCCATGTCGTCATTATCGGTGCTCTTGCCCTCGACCTGGGGGCGGCGGCGCACTTCGCCGTCGAGCCGCACCACCCATTCCGAGCGGAAAGTCTCGGCCAGCTTGAACGCGGCAGAATCGGGATCGACCACGCATTGCGTCAGGCCGTAATGGTCGCGCAAGTCGATGAACAGCACGCCGCCATGGTCGCGGATGCGGTGGCACCAGCCGGACAGGCGGACGGTCTGGCCGATGTTTTCTTCGCGGAGCTGGCCGCAGGTGTGTGTGCGATAGGCGTGCATGGGAATCCAGACGGAAAAAGCGTTGCGCGCTGCCTAGCGGAATTTTGCCCTCGCGTGAAGGGGGCGGGTTTTTGACGGAAGGCCCTAGCCGCCGCGAAAGCCTTGGATTATGTAGATTTCATGAGCCTTGTCACAGATTCCAGCGATCTGGCCGCCATCTGCCAGACCTTCGCAAAATATCCCTACGTCACGGTCGACACCGAATTTTTGCGTGAGACGACCTTCTGGCCAAAAGTCTGCGTGATCCAGCTTGCGTGCGAGGATCAGGCGGTCGCTATCGACGCCATCGCGGAGGGGCTTGATCTGACGCCCTTTTTCGAGCTGATGGCCAATCGGGACGTGGTCAAGGTGTTCCACGCCGCGCGGCAGGATCTCGAAATCGTCTGGCATCTGGCCAAGATGATTCCCGCGCCCTTGTTCGACACGCAGGTCGCCGCCATGGTCTGTGGCTATGGCGATCAGATCGCCTATGGCGAACTGGCGCAGAGCATCTGCAAGGTGACGCTCGACAAAAGCTCGCGCTTCACCGACTGGTCGCGCCGCCCGCTCAGCGACGCCCAGATCGATTACGCCATCGCCGATGTCACCCATCTGCGCGACATCTACAAGGCCCTTCGCCAGAAGCTGGAAAAGACCGGCCGCCTGAACTGGCTGGCCGACGAGATGGGCACGCTTTGCAATTTCGAGACCTATGAGCAGCGCCCGGACCGCGCCTGGGAGCGCTACGCCCACCGCGCCCGCAAGCCGCGCGACCTCGCCGTGCTGATGGAACTGGCGGCATGGCGTGAGCATGAGGCGCAAAGCCGCGACGTGCCGCGCTCGCGCGTCCTCAAGGACGACATTCTCACCGAGGTCGCCCTCGCCGCCCCGCGCACCGCCGAGGCTCTGGGCGATCTGCGCGCCTTTCCCCGGGGCATGGAGCGTTCGCGCGCCGGCGCCGAGATCCTCGCCGCGATCGAGCGCGGCCTCGAGCGCGACCCCAAGACCCTGCCCAAATTCGAGCGCGAGCGGCGCGGCGGCAATGGCGGCGCCACCGTCGAGCTGCTGAAGGTTCTGCTGCGTCAGGTCGCGGAAAAGCAGGGCGTGGCGGCAAAGATGATCGCCACCACCGATGAGCTTGAAACCCTCGCCGCCGACGACAAGGCCGATATTCCGGCGCTGAAGGGCTGGCGGCGCGAGCTGTTCGGGGCCAAGGCGGTCCAGCTCAAGCATGGCCGCCTCGCTCTGACGGTGGAGAACAACCGCGTGGTCACGCTGGAATGGCATGAGGCGCAGGACGGGGCCGAAGGCCAGGCTGAAAGCGGCGCCTGAGCGGGCGCTATGAGCGCCGCCCCTGCGTGACTGCGAGGGCCAGCCCGGTCAGGACGACCGCGGCCCCCGCCAGCACGCCGGCGCCGAGCGTTTCACCGAAGACCAGAGCGGTCGCAGCCATGCCGAACACCGGCACCAGCAGCGAAAACGGCGCGACCTGAGCCGCCGGATAGCGGCTCAGCAGATGGCTCCACAGCCCGAAGCCGACCATGGTCGCGCCATAGGCGAGGAATGCCGCGCCGCCCCAGACAGCGACGCTCGGATGCGTCAGCGCCGCCCGGATCGCGGCGTGATCCTCCAGCAGGAAGGACAGCGCCAGCAGCGGCAGCGGCGCAAAGGCGCTGGACCAGACGATGAAGGCGAGCATGTTCGCCCGCCCCGCGCGGATCGAGAACAGATTGCCCGCGCTCCAGAAGATCGCGGCCGCCAGCACCGCCAGAAAGGGCGTGAGCGGCGTCGAGCCGCCGCGCGCAAAGCCGATGATCGCGACGCCGGACAGGGCGACGAGCGCGCCCAGAACCTGACGCGGGCGGGTCTTCTGGCCCAGCAGGACATGGGCGAGCGCCATGGTGAAGATGGCCTGCGTCTGGATCACCAGCGACGCCAGCCCCGCCGGCATGCCATTGCGGATGGCGAGAAACAGCAGGCCGAACTGCCCGACCCCGATGCACAACCCATAGCCGGCGAGATCGCCCAGCTTCACCTTGGGCCGGGGTATGAATAACAAGGCTGGAAAGGCCGCGAGGAAGAAGCGCAGGGCGGTGAGAAACAGCGGCGGCGCCTGCGCCACTCCGGCCTTGATGGCGACGAAGCTCGCGCCCCACAGCGCTGCGATCAGCACGGCGAGCGCGATCTCGCGCGGCGGCAGGGCGCCGCCTTCCGCACGCGGCGCCCGCGCGCTCATTCGATCACGATGGAGGGCGTGCGGCCGATCAGCTTGCCCAGTTGCTTCAGCCTTGCGTTCAGGCGGTCATTGGCGAGATCTGCGAGATCGCGCGGCAGGGTCAGCACGACCTTGCCCTTCACGCAGCGCAGTTTCGTCCGCGGCAGAATGCCGGGGACCGAGGCCGAAACGATATAGCCGACGCGCTGGACCGCGCCGAGGATGCGGGCGCGGTCCATCAGGCGCGGCGTCGCCAGGCTGCGGATCTGGGGATCGATGTCCTCGCCCGTGCCGAGATGGCGATAGGCCACCGCCATGCCGAGATAGGCCCGGCCAGGATGATCGACGCCGACGATAGGCGAATTGGCGAGCAGGTTCAGCGCCAGGTCGGAGCGGTAGTCTGGCGACGTGCGCCAGCCGATGTCGCCATAAAGGCAGGCGGCGTGGCGCAAGCGCCGTTCCTCGGCCGTCTCGTCGATATGGCTGGACGCCATGAACACGTCGCTCCATTGAATCAGGTCTTCGCCGTGGCCCGGCGCGCGCGACCGCAGGATGTTATATTCATGCGCGCCTTCCAGCAGCGGATCGCGCGCCCGCAAGTCCTCGCTGAGCTTTTCATAGAGAAGGCCCTCGCGCAGGCCGCCGGTCGAGATCACCACCTTGCCCGGCTTGCCGCGCCGGATGATTTCCTCAAGCACCACCGCGCCATAGGCCAGCGCCGGGCGGCGCTGCTCGGAAATAGCGCCGACCGCGACGAGCGATTCCGTATCGACGCGCTCCACCAGCGAGGCGAAATCGGCGGCGTCGCGCGCAGGAATGACATAGCCATGCATGACGTCGAGCGGATAGTTGCGCTGCGCCATATGCAGCTTGCCGAGCGAACGCCAGGTGCCCCCGACCGCGTAAAAGGTGCGTCCACGCAAATGGTCCAGCGGCCCCGCCTGCGCCAATTGCTCCTTGGCGATGCGCATGGCGTTCTTCGGCGAGCGGCCGGAAGCGTCCATCAGCGCCAGCGAACCGAGCTTGAGCGACACGCCCGCGCCCACCGCGCCGTTCCTGACGTCGATCAGCTCGAGCGAACCGCCGCCGAGATCGCCCACCACGCCGTCGGCCTGATGGAAGGTCGAGATCACGCCGAGGCCCGATAGCTCCGCCTCACGCTTGCCGGAGATCAGCTCGATCGGGCGCCCGATGGCCTCGCGCGCCGCGGCGAGAAATTGCAGGCCGTTGCGGGCGTCGCGCGCCGCCGCCGTGGCGACCGGGCGAATATCCTCGATCTGCATGAATTCGCAGAGCTTGCGGAAGCGGCGCAGAGCTTCGAGCGCCTTGTTCATCCCCTCCTCGGCCAGTTCGCCAGTGGTGGCGACGCCCTTGCCGAGCGCGCACATGGCCTTTTCATTGAACAGGGACGTCGGCGCGCGCGTCAGGCCTTCATAGGCGACGAGGCGGACGGAATTGGAGCCAATGTCGACGATGGCCGTGGGACGCGCGCCCCGCAGCCTGCCTTGCGCCTTGTTCATGTCAATTCCGACCCGACCGCTTGAGAAGACTCTTCGGGCTGGATTCACTGAGCGACTTGCCGCGTCCCGACAGCGAGGGATTGGTCATGAAATATTTGTGCACGTTGAAAGGCTCCTCGTTCGGGCCGCATTCGATGCGCACGCTCGAACCATCGGGCAGGAAGCGATAGGATTGCTGGTTGTCGATCAGATTGGCGACGAAAATCTGCTCCAGAACCTGTTCATGGGTGGTCGGATTGGTCACCGGCAGCAGCGATTCGACGCGGCGGTCGAGATTGCGCTGCATGAGATCGGCCGAGGAAATATAGACCACCGCCTTGGGGTGCGGCAGGCCGTGGCCATTGCCGAAGGCGTAGATGCGAGCGTGTTCGAGATAGCGTCCGATCACCGATTTTACGCGGATATTGTCCGACAGTCCCGGCACGCCGGGACGCAGACAGCAGATGCCGCGGATGACGAGGTCGATCGAGACCCCGGCCTGGCTCGCCTCGTAGAAGGCGTCGATGATTTCAGGATCGACCAGGGCGTTGCACTTGCCCCAGATCGCGGCGGGGCGCCCCGCCTTGGCGTGGGCGATCTCCTGCGCGACATGGTCGAGCAGTTTCTGCTTGAGCGAGATCGGCGAAACCGCCATGCGCTCGAGCCCCGCCGGCTCGGCGTAGCCTGTGATGAAATTGAAGATGCGCGACACATCGCGCCCGACCGCCGGATCGGCGGTGAACAGCGAAATATCGGTGTAAACCTTGGCGGTGATCGGATGGTAATTGCCGGTGCCGACATGGCAATAGGTCACCAGCGAGCCGCCTTCGCGGCGCACGACCATCGACAATTTGGCGTGGGTCTTCAGCTCGATGAAGCCGAAAACCACCTGCGCGCCGGCCCGCTCCAGATCGCGCGCCCAGCGGATATTCGCCTCTTCGTCGAAGCGCGCCTTCAGCTCGACCAGCGCCGTGACCGACTTGCCCGCCTCTGCGGCTTCGATCAGGGCCCGGACGATCGGGCTGTCCGAGGAGGTGCGATAGAGCGTCTGCTTGATCGCCAGCACATTGGGATCGCGAGCCGCCTGCATCAGGAACTGCACCACCACGTCGAAGCTTTCATAGGGGTGCTGGACGACGAGGTCTTTCTGCTTGATGGCGAGGAAGCAATCGCCGCCATTGTCGCGCACGCGCTCGGGGAAGCGGGCCGTATAGGAAGTGAACTTGAGATCGGGGCGCGGCAGGCCAACGACCTCGGACAGGTCCTTCATGGCCAGCATGCCGTCCAGCGCGATGATTTCCTCTTCGGATTGAACGTCCAGTTCCTCGGCGACAAAGGCGCGCAGATCGGCCGGCATGTGCGTGTCAGTCTCAAGACGGATCACCGAACCGCGACGGCGGCGTTTCAGCGCCGTCTCGAACAGCCGCACGAGATCTTCGGCCTCTTCCTCGACTTCGAGATCGCTGTCGCGGATCACGCGGAACGACCCCTGCGCCTTGACGCTGTAGCCGGGAAACAATTTCTGGATATGGGTGAAAATGATGGAATCGAGCAGCACCAGCCGCGCGCCGCCGGAGGGCGCCTCCGGCAGGCGGATGAAGCGGTCGATCTTGCTCGGCATGCGCACCAGCGCCTTCATCCGGGCGCCAGTGCCCATATGAAGGAGGTCCAGCCCGAGCGTCAGGCCGAGATTTGGAATGAAGGGGAAAGGATGGGCCGGATCAACGGCGAGCGGCGTCAGGACCGGGAAGATATGCAGGAAAAAATGATCGTCCAGCCACAGCTTTTCGGTTTTGCTCAGCTCGGCGGGGTCGACGAAGACGATATGCTCGGTCTTCAATTCGTCCTGCAATTGCCGCCACAGCCGCACTTGCTCTTCGGCGAGCTCCGAGACTCGCGCATTGATGAGCGGCAATTGCTCGGCGGGCGTCAGTCCGTCCTCGGAGGGCGTCTCGACGCCGCTGCGCAACTGGCCGCGAATGCCCGCGACGCGAACCATGAAGAATTCGTCGAGATTATTGGCCGAGATCGAGACGAAGCGCACGCGTTCCAGCAGCGGATGCGCCGGGTTGGCGGCTTCGAGCAGGACGCGGCGGTTGAATTCCAGCCACGACAATTCGCGATTGATGAAACGCTTCGGCGAATGGCGCAAAGCTTCTCCGTTCAGGGCCGTCTCGTTCTCCGGCCGCAATTCCTGAACCTCAACCATCGCTTTCCTCGCCTCGGTCATGTTTCCCGCCCGCTTATTTTCGGCCCGTTCGTATGAAGCTTATGTGACATATCCCAGCGGAGCCAGAACTGGCCGTCAATGATCGTCGTCATTTGCATCGGTTTCAGCCGCATCCTCATCATCCGCCGCCGCCAGGCCCGGGGAGGCGGCGAGCAGTTCGGCAGCCAGCGCCCGCGTGACCGCCCGCCCCCGCGCCAGCCCCTCACGATCGAGCGCCGAGACGATGTGCTGCGCGGCCTCGAAGGAGCGCTCCAGACGCAAGGCCAGATAATCGATCAGGCTCGGCTCCACCTTGATCTGCCGATCGTGGAATAATTTGCCCAGAATGACGCGCAGGAAAGCCTCGTCGGGCTGTTCGATAGCCACGGCCGGGGCGCGGCGCAGGCGCGATAGCAGGTCTTTCGTGGCCAGCCCCCAGGCGTCCGGATTTTTGCGCGCGGTGACGAGCAGGAAGACGCCGCGCTCCATCGCCAGATTGATGAGATGAAACAGCTCTTTTTCCCGCAGCGGCGGACGGTCGGCGTCTTCGACCAGGAGGGCGGGCGCTGAAGCCAGTTCGGGCAAGGCCTCGATTTCGAGGCAGGAGGCCGTAACGACGCGCGCGCCGGCCCTCCGCGCCCAGATCGCGCCGAGATGGCTCTTGCCCGCGCCCTCGGGACCGACCAGCAGCAGCAGCTTGTGTGGCCAGTCGGGCCAGAGCCGCAGCAGCGCCAGCGCCTGTTCGTTCGAGGGCGCCGCGAGAAAATCCTCCTCGGCGTCGCTCGGCCGATGCGGAAGGTCGAGCGGCAATTGCCCGATCATGCGACGTCGGGGCCCAGGTCGTGGAACAGGGCGCTCTGCTTGTAGCGCTTGATCGCGAAACGGATCAGCACGCCGATCGCCGCCGCCAGCGGCACCGCGAGGATCATGCCGGTGAATCCCATCAGGCTGCCGAAGGCGAACAGGGCGAAGATCAGCCAGACCGGATGCAGACCGACCGAGCCGCCGACCAGCTTGGGCGACAGCACATTGCCTTCGAGGAACTGGCCGCTTTCCACCACCAGAATGGCGAGGCCGAGCAGGCCGAGATTCGGCCAGCCCTGCACCAGCGCCACGATCACCGAAAAGACCAGCGCCGTGGTCGATCCGACATAGGGAATAAAGCTGAGAAAGCCCGCCGACAGGCCGATGAAGAAGCCGAAGTTCAGGCCGATCAGCGTCAGGCCGACGCCATACCAGACGCCGAGGAAGAGGCAGACGATCGACTGGCCGCGCAAAAAGCCGGCGAGAGCGCGATCGATCTCGCCGGAAATCTCCAAAACGGTCGGCCGATAACGCGGCGGGATCAGGCTGCGGATGGTCGCAACCATCTCCGGCCAGGAAATCAGCAGATAGAAGGTCACGACCGGCGTAACCACGGCCAGCGCGATGATTCCAACCAGCGCCGTGCCGCCTGACCAGAGCGACTTCAGGAAATTGCCGAGATATTGCGCGCCCTGCCCGATGAAATTGCCGAGCGATTTCTGCAGCCCGTCGGCGGTCGAAGGCGCGTCGAAGCCGAGCTTCTTGAGCCACTCGCCGCCATAGCTCTGGAGCAGGCCGGCCAGTTCGTCGGAGATCAGGGCCTGCAGCTTGTTGACGTAATCAGGCAAGGATTCGACGAAACCGACCAATTGCCGGCCGAGGATCGGGCCGAGGCCGAAGAACAGGATCACCAGCAGGACCAGAAAGACGAACAGGATCACCAGCGTCGCCGCGAGGCGGCTCAGGCCCATCCGCTGCATTCGCGTCACCACCGGGTCGAGCACATAGCCAAGAGCGAGGGAGGCGACGAAAGGCGCCAGGACGCCGGAGAAGAGAAAGCAGGCGAAGCCGAACAGAATCAGCATCAGAAGCCAGAAAGCGATCTGCAATTCCATGCGCATCGGCGGCATTCCCCGGGGTCAGACGCTCATATGCGTCACCCAGCGTCTGAAATAGGCCGCGAGCGAGGCCAAGGTCAATGCCGCGACGAGCCATTGCCCGGCCACCGCCCAGCTTCCCAGCGGCACAGAGAAGGCCAGAGCCGCGAGCACGGCGGCGACGAAGCCGAGCTGGCCGAATGTATTGGCCTTGGAAAGCCAGTGCGGCTTGATTTCCATCGGGCGTTCGAGCAGCCAGCACAGGATGACCGCGCCGACGATCATCAGGTCGCGGGACACCACCAGCAAGGCGAGCCAAAGCGGCAGGACGCCCACGATCGCCAGCGTGACGTAATCGCAGACCAGCAGCGCCTTGTCGGCGATGGCGTCGAGATAGGCGCCGAGTTCCGTGCGCAGGTCGAAGCGGCGCGCGATCCAGCCGTCCAGCCCGTCGGAGATGCCGGCGATCAGAAAAATGGCCAGAGCCTCGGGCCAGCGCCGCGACGCGATCATGTCCACGCTGACGGGAACCAGAATCAGCCGCCCGAGACTGATCAGATTGGGCAGGAAGGCGAACCATTTTCTGTACATGAGGGAGATTCGCTGGAGCGCGGCCGGGCGAGGATTATAGGGCTTGGGCCGGAAAGGCCGCAAGACCGCCGTGCGGCCAGGACCGCAAGTCTTGCCAGCGCAGGCGCGAGCGGCTAGAGCAACCTGCGGAACGGAAGGATTTTGCATGGCGCAGCCAGACGAAAAGACTGCGGGACTGACCTATGCGCAAGCCGGCGTGGACATCGACGCGGGCGCCCGCATGGTCGATCTCATCAAGCCGCTGGTGCGCGCGACCCGGCGCCGCGGCGCTGACGCGGAAATCGGCGGTTTCGGCGGATTGTTCGATCTCAAGGCGGCCGGCTTTTCCGATCCGATCCTCGTTGCGGCCAATGACGGCGTCGGCACCAAGGTGAAGATCGCCGTCGAGAGCGGCATTCACGGCACGGTCGGGATCGACCTCGTCGCCATGTGCGTCAACGATCTCGTCGTTCAGGGCGCTGAGCCTTTGTTCTTCCTTGATTATTTCGCCACCGGCAAGCTCGACCCCGTGATCGGCGCCGAGATCGTCGGCGGCATCGCCGCGGGCTGCCTCGAAGCGGGCGCGGCCCTGATCGGCGGCGAGACCGCCGAAATGCCCGGCGTCTATGCGGAATCCGATTACGACCTCGCGGGCTTCGCCGTCGGCGCCGCCGAGCGCGGCGACCTGCTGCCCCGCAACAATATCGCCGCCGGCGACGTGCTGTTCGGCCTGCGCTCATCGGGCGTCCATTCCAACGGTTTTTCGCTGGTGCGCAAGATCGTCGCGCGCGCCGGCCTGAAATGGACGGATTCCGCCCCCTTCGCGCCTGGCAAAAGCCTCGCCGAGGCGCTGCTGGAGCCGACCCGCATTTATGTGAAGCCGCTACTCACCGCGTTGCGGAAGACCCAGGCGATCAAGGCCTTCGCCCATATCACCGGCGGCGGCTATCCGGAGAATATTCCGCGCGTGCTGCCAAAGGGTCTCGGCGCCCAGATCCAGCTCGGTTCCATCCCGGTGCTGCCGGTATTCAAATGGCTGGCGGCCGCCGGCGGCGTCGCGGAGCGCGAAATGCTGCGCGCGTTCAATTGCGGGATCGGCATGGTCGTCGTCGCCGATTTCTCGCGCGCGGCGGAAGCCGAGGAAGCCTTGCGCGAATCGGGCGAGGACCCCGTGCGGCTGGGGCAGGTGGTGGCGCAATCCGGCGAACGCGTGACCTTTGACGGAAAGCTCGCCCTGTGACGGCAAAACGCAAGCGCGTCGCCATTCTCATTTCCGGGCGCGGCTCCAACATGCGATCGCTGGTCGAGGCCGCCCGCGCTCCGGATTTCCCGGCGGAGATCGCCCTGGTCATCTCCAATATCGCCGACGCGCAGGGACTGGACTTCGCCCGGACGCAGGGCGTCGCCACGGCGGTCGTCGACCACAAGATTTTCTCGAACCGCGAAAAATTCGAGCGCGCGATTCAGGAGACCTTGCTCGCGCAGGAAATCGACCTGATCTGCCTCGCCGGTTTCATGCGGTTGCTGACGCCTTGGTTCGTCGGGCAATGGCGCGACCGGATGCTCAATATCCACCCGGCGCTGCTGCCCTCCTATCGCGGCCTCCACACCCATGAGCGCGCCCTGGCCGACGGCGTGAAGATCCATGGCGCCACGGTTCATTTCGTCGCGCCGGAAATGGACGCCGGCCCCATCGTCGCCCAGGCCGCAGTGCCGGTGCTGCAGGACGATACGCCGGACGCCCTCGCCGCCCGCGTGCTGGCGCAGGAGCATCGCATCTATCCGCTGGCGCTGAAACTCGTCGCGGGCGGCGCCGCGCGGGTCGAAGGCGTGCGCGTTCTGATCGATGGCGCGGCGCCCGCGCCCGACGCCCTGCTCTGGCCCGCGGTCTGACCGAAGCCCCCTGGGCGATTTGACGTCGCGCTTCGCCCGGGCCACCCTGACCGTGGCCTGGGAGGCGACATGATCACGCTCTATACATTTGGACCGTTCTTCGGCCTGCCCGACGGCAGCCCCTTCGTGATGAAGGGCATGCTGCTGCTGAAAATGGCCGGCCTCGACTTCAAGGCCCAGCCCACGGCGCCCTTCAAGGCGCCCAAGGGCAAGCTGCCTTTCATCGACGACGCGGGCGTCATCATCGCCGATACGACCTTCATCCGTCGCCACATCGAACAAAAATACGGCTTCGATTACGATTCAGGCCTGACGCCCGAGCAAAAGGCCATTGGCTGGGCGCTGGAGAAATTGTTCGAGGATCATCTCTACTGGCTGGTCCTGGCCGAGCGCTGGATGGACGATTCCAATTTCGCCAAAGGGCCGGCGCGTTTCTTCGATTCCCTCCCCGCGCCGATGCGCCCCTTCGTCCGCGCGATGATCCGCGGCAAGGTGCGCCAGGCTTTGCGCGGCCAGGGCCTGTTCCGCCATTCGCCGGACGAGCGGCGGGAGCTGGCGCGGCGCGATCTCGAAGCCGCGGCCGGCCTGCTCGGCGACAAGTCCTTCCTCTTCGGCGATCAGCCGCATGGCGCCGACGCCACGCTCGGCGCCTTCACGCTCGCCGCGCTCTGCCCGCATTTCACCGGCGCGACGCGCGACGAAATCGAAAAACTGCCCAATCTCGCCGCCTATGCCCGGCGGATGGAAGCGTCTTATTTCCCGCCGCGCGCCTGAACGAATGCCGGGCGCAGCAAAAAAAGGGCCGCCTTCGGGGCGGCCCTTTGCAGTTCTGGTGGATATCTCGCAGTCTTTTTTGATTTTTTCCGAGATCAGAGCTTCGAAACGCGAACGCGGGCCACGCCGGATTGGCGCATGCCCAGCACATTCGCCGCGCCCGACGACACGTCGATGATGCGGCCGCGAATGAAGGGGCCGCGATCGTTGATCGTGACCGTGGCCGAACGGCCATTATTGAGATTTGTGACAAGCACCTTGGTGCCGAAGGGCAGCGACCGATGCGCCGCCGTCATGGCGCCGACATGACCGCCGCTGGCGGTACGGCCCTTGCCCGAATAGTATGACGCCGCGCCGGACCAGGTCTGAGCCTGAATAGGCGACGAAAGGAATGAAAAACTAAGAAACGCGCACGCAACAGCTAACTTCTTCAATGCATCCACCTCCATATTGTTGATGATGAAGGAACATGCATTCACAAATCAGGCAGAAAAATGACCATATTAAGCATGCAATATTCAGCGTATTGATTGCTATACGCACATAGTATGATTTCTTTGATTTTCTATACGACAACTATATATAAGTAATAAATGTTATACGTTCCAATCTGAACCATTACAATACGCATTATACTCGTAAATAAATGCCGACTTACACACACGTTCCTTAAGTAACGACTCATATGTTTATTTTACTGCGCCGCAACAAACACCCTGCGCACAAACAAAAACGCCGGGCTTGCGGCCCGGCGTCACAGAATTGAAATCTTTCCGTCAAATTCAGCCGACGATTTCGTTGCCCGCGAACCATTGCGCGATTTCCTGCGCGGCGGTCTCGGGAGCGTCGGAGCCGTGCACCGAGTTCTCGCCCATGTTCAGCGCGAAATCCTTGCGGATCGTGCCGGCGTCGGCCTTTTCCGGATTGGTCGCGCCCATCACTTCGCGATAGCGCTTGATGGCGTCTTCGCCTTCCAGAACCTGGACCACGACCGGCTCGGCAGACATCTGCTCGACCAGCTCGCCGAAGAAGGGGCGCTCCTTGTGGACGGCGTAGAAAGTCTCGGCCTGGGCGCGGGTCATGTGCACCCGCTTCTGGGCGACGATGCGCAGGCCGGCCGCCTCGATCTTGGCGTTGATCGCGCCGGTGAGATTGCGGCGGGTCGCGTCGGGCTTGATGATGGAGAATGTGCGTTCGATCGCCATGGAGCGGGATTCCGTAAAAAGGAGGGGGCGCCGCGCTTATAGACGCGGCGCCCCCCGAGGGCAAGCGCGCGAGCCAGGCCGCGCGCCGCAATCCTCTTATGGTTCCAAATCCTTAGGGCTCCAATGCTTTACGGCTCAAGAATCTTCGTGCGGAACAGGGCGCCCGCCGCAAGGGCGCCGAGCACGGGCGCGACGAAGAACAGCCAGAGCTGGGACAGCGCCTTGCCGCCGACGAACAGCGCCGGGCCAAGCGAACGCGCGGGATTGACCGACGTGCCGGTGACGCGGATGAGGTTGATGTGAACGACCAGCAAGGCTACGCCGATGGCGACGCCCGCGACCGTGGTCGCGCCCTTTTCCGAGGTCGAGCCAAGGATCACAACCAGAAACAGGAAGGTTCCGACAAATTCGGCGACGAAGGCCGACGCGGTCGAATATTCGGACCAGCCATTCTGGCCGAGGCCGTCCTTCGCGAGGTCCCAGCCGCCCTGATGGCCCGACAGGATCAGATAGAGCACGCCCGCGCCAATGACGGCGCCGATGCATTGCGAGACAATATAGCCGATGAGGTCGCCAGTCGAGAGACGGCCAGCCGCCCAGGCGCCGACAGAAACCGCCGGATTGACGTGGCAGCCCGAAACAGGGCCAATGCCATAGGCCATGGCCGTCACAGTGAAGCCGAACGCCATCGCAATCGCGACGACGCCAAGCGGGGCGAAGGGCGTTCCCGAACCGAGCACCGCGCCCATGCCGGCGAACGTCACCGAGCCGCAGCCCAAAAAGACCAACGCCCCGGTTCCGATTGCTTCCGCAATATATTTTTTCATATGTCAGCTCCCCAAAAGCCGGAACGGCCACGTGATCTTAACCATCGTGAAGTCCGAGCCTAGTGACTTTTCACACTGCTCCGCCGCGAAGCCCTTGGCGCCGGCCTGTTCCCCCTGTCTAGATGGAGTCCTGACGACGGCCGGCCGCGAGACGGCGCTCGACGCCCCGGGCATAGGACGACATGGCGAGGCAGAAGATGAGATAGAACAGGCCCGCGAAGACATAGCCGGTCGCGGCTATGGTCGGCCCCGCCCAATTCGGATCGAGCCGCGCGGCGTCCACCGTGTGCAGAAAGTCGAAAATGCCGACAATCGCCACCAGCGTCGTATCCTTGAACAGGGCCACGAAATTATTGACGATGGCCGGGATCACCGCCGCCAACGCCTGCGGCAGGACCACGAAGCGCAAGGTCGCCACCCGGCCGAGGCCAAGCGCCTGAGCGGCCTCCGCCTGTCCGCCTGGAATGGAGTTCAGGCCGGCGCGCGCCACCTCGGCCATATAGGCGGAAGCGAACAATGCGATGCCGAACATCGGCCGCAACAGGCGGTCTGGCGACCAGTCCGGCGGCAGGAAGATCGGCAGCATGGCGTTGGCCATGAACAGCACGGCGATCAGCGGCACGCCCCTCACGAATTCGATCAGCCCCGCGCAGACCCAACGCAGCGCGGGCAGGTCCGAACGCCGGCCAAGCGCGAGCAGGACGCCGCCCGGAAGAGCGACGACGATCCCCGCCAGCGCCACCAGCAGCGACACCATCGCGCCGCCCCAGAGATTGGTCCCGACGCGCGGCAGGCCGAGCGACGGCGCGCCGCTGAGCAGGGCGAAGCCGACGAAGGGCAGCAAGACGAAAAATCCGAAAGCCGCAACGCCCTTGCGCGGCGCGCGCGGCCACAACAGCCAGACGATCAGCCCCGCCGCCAGAACGAAGGCCAGATCGACCCGCCAGCGTTGGTCGGGCGGATAGGAGCCATAGATGAAAAACGGCGTCTTGGCGGCAATGTAAGCCCAGCAGGCCCCCGCTCCCGGCGCGCGGCACAGCGCGCCATCGGGCGCGCTCCAGACCGCGTTGGCGATCAGGAAACGCCACAAGGGCGGCGCGGCAAGGATGATCAGCGCGACGATCCCGATCGTGATAAGGCTCGACGAGGCGTCGCCGAACAGATTTTCGCGCGCGAGCGTCAGGAAGGGCGGCGCCAATTTCGGCGGCGGCCTCTGGGGCGCGGGCTCGGCGCGGATGAAGCGGTCCGTCATCCCCGCCCTCCCCAGCGCAGGCGGCGCTCATAGAGGCGCATGAGCGCAAGCGTGGCCAGCGACAGGCTGAGATAAAGCGCCATGTCGATGGCGATGACCTGCAAGGCCGCGCCGGTCTGGTTGAGGATGGTGCCCGAAACCTGCATCAGGTCGGCGAAGCCGACGAAGGCCGCCAGCGAGGAGTTTTTCGTCAACGCCAGATATTGGCTGATGAGCGGCGGCGTGATCACCCGCATCGCCTGCGGCCGGACCACCCGCCGCCGCGCCTGCGCCGCGCTCAGGCCCAGAGCCGCCGCCGCTTCGCTCTGCCCGCGCGGCACCGCCTGCACGCCCGCCCGCACGATCTCGGCAATATAGGAGCCCGTATAGAGCGCCAGCGCGAGGATCAGGGCGCAGGCCTCGGGCGGCAGGCGCAACCCGCCCTCCACATTGTAGCGGTTCACGGACGGGTCGAAGAACGGCCAGTCGATCGCCGGCCAGCCCTGCGCGAAAGACAGCGCCGGCATCGTCAACCCGCGATTGCTCAGGAAAAAGCCTGCGAATTGATGCGCGTGCTCCGGCGCCGGCAGCGGCGAGAGAATGGCGACATACCAGAACAGGATCTGCAGCAGCAGCGGCAGGTTGCGGATCGTCTCGACATAGAGCCCCGCCAGCCGCGCCAATGCCCAATTGCGCGACAACCTCGCGAAGCCCGCCGCGAAGCCGATGAAGGTCGCCAGCGCCCCCGCGAGCGCCGAGACGAGCAAGGTGTTGAGCAGGCCTACCAACAGCGCGCGGCCATAGGACGACAGCGGCGTGAAGGGAATGACGCTCTGGTTGAGGCTGAAGCCCGCGACCTGGTTGAGGAAGGCGAAGGAGGTCGGAATGCCGCGCGCGAGCAGATTGGCGCGCGCATTGGCGATGGCGAGGGCGAATAGCGCGCCGACCGCCAGCAGCAATGCGGCCTGAATCGCCCATCGGCGCAGGGCGCTCGCCTTCATGGCCGCCCTCACCGCACCGGCGGGGCGTAGTGCAGCCCGCCCTCCCGCCACAGCGCATTGCGGCCGCGCGGAATTTTCAGGGGCGAGCCCGCGCCGAGATTGCGCTCGAAGATTTCGCCGTAATTGCCCACGGCTTTCAGGATCCGCGCGGCCCAGTCCGGCGTCAGGCCGAGGCCGGCGCCATAATCGCCCTCGACGCCGAGCAGCCGGCGGATCTCGGGATTGTCGGATTGGCGCATCGCGGCAAGATTTTGTGAAGTCGCGCCGAGCTCCTCGGCGTCGAGCAGAGCGAAATGGGTCCATTTCACCAGATTGAACCAGCGGTCGTCGCCCTGACGCACCACGGGACCGAAAGGCTCCTTCGAAATTGTGTCGGCCAGCACGACATGGTCGTCGGGGCTTGTCAGCTTCAGGCGCTGCGGATAGAGCGCGGAGCCGTCGGTCGTATAGGCGTCGCAGCGGCCCGAATCATAGGCCTTGATCGCCTCGTCGGAGGTCGAGAACACCACCGTCTCGGCCTTCAGGCCATGCGCGCGGAAATAATCGGCGAGATTGAGCTCGGTGGTCGTGCCCTGCTGGGCGCAGATCGAAGCGCCGTTGAGCTTCATCGCCGAATCGAGGCCGAGGCTCTTGCGGACCAGAAAACCCTGGCCGTCGAAATAATTGATCCCCGCGAACAGCAGCCCCTGCCCCGCCTCGCGCGATTGCGTCCAGGTGGTGTTGCGCGAGAGCATGTCCACCTCGCCCGATTGCAGGGCGGTGAAGCGATCCTTGCCGGAAAGCGGGATGAATTTGACCTTGTCGGGGTCGTCGAAGATGGTCGCCGCGACAGCGCGGCAATAATCGATATCGAAGCCGCGCCACGTCCCGCGGTCGTCGGGCAGGCCGAAGCCGGCGAGGCCGGTATTGACGCCGCAGACGAGATAACCGCGCCGGTGCACGTCATCGAGCGTGTCGGCGCGCGCGACGGCGCCGTAAAGGACGAGGCCAAGGGAGAAGCCAAGCGCAAGCGACCGAGACAAGCCGCCGAAACAGTTCATTTCCACCCGGGCGCCCTTCGCGTCGAAAAGCCGACGCGAATTATCTTTTTGTTTGGCGGGCCGGGTCAAGCGGCAGGGCCCTGTTTCGGCAAATTCGGCCCGCCACGCTTTCGCCCTTGACGGCGCCCTGCGACGCCCGCCAAAAAACAGGAAAGGAAGGGCCCCGGAATGACCAAATCGACCCCGCAATCGCGCAAGGACATGCGCGCGCGCACCAAACTCGTCCATGCGGGGCGCGATCCGTCCGAACAATTCGGCTTCGTCAATACGCCAATCTATCGCGGCTCGACCGTGTTGCAGCCGACGCTTGCCGATCTCGAGGCGCGGCATACCAAACGCTTCACCTACGCCACCCATGGCACGCCGACGACGGAAGCGCTGGAAAAGGCGTGGTCGGAAATCGCTGGCGCCACCGGAACCGTGCTGACTCCCTCCGGCCTCGCCGCCGTGACGGTGGCCCTGCTCGCGGCGCTGAAGGCGGGCGACCATCTGCTCGTCAGCGATTCCGCCTATCTGCCGACGCGCACCTTCTGCGACGGCTTTTTGCGCCGCATGGGCGTCGAGACGACCTATTACGATCCTCTGATCGGCGCCGGGATCGAGGCCTTGATGCGGTCCAACACCACGGCGGTTCTGGTCGAGGCGCCCGGCTCACAAAGCTTCGAGATGCAGGATATTCCGGCCATCGCCGAGGTCGCCCATGCGCGCGGCGCCTGCGTGGTGATGGACAATACCTGGGCGACGCCCCTGTTCTTCCCGCCGCATGAGCGCGGCGTCGATCTCGCGGTCGAGGCGGGCACGAAATATCTCTCCGGCCATTCCGATCTGCTGCTCGGCCTCGTCTCGGCCAATGACCAATGGCTCAAGCCCCTGCGCCAGACCTTCGATTATTTCGCCATGTGCGCGGGGCCGGAGGATGTCTTTCTGGGCCTGCGCGGGTTGCGCAGCATGGATTTGCGCCTGCGCGAGGCGGAGCGGCAGGGCCTCGCTCTCGCCCGCTGGCTCAGCGCGCGCCCCGAAGTGTCGCGGGTGTTGCATCCGGCGCTGGAGGACGACCCCGGCCACAATATCTGGAAGCGGGACTTTTCCGGCTCTTCCGGCCTGTTCTCGGTGATCCTGAAGCCCGCCTCGAAAGCGGCCATCGCCGCCCTTCTCGACGGGCTGGAGTTGTTTGGGCTGGGCTATAGCTGGGGCGGCTATGAGAGCCTTGTCATTCCCTTCGATTGCCGGACCTATCGCACCGCGACCGTCTGGAACCCGGAAGGCCCCGCTCTGCGCTTCTCGGTCGGGCTCGAAGACATCGAGGACCTCAAGGAGGATCTCGACAAGGGCTTTGCGCGACTGCGCGCTCAGGCCTGACGGTTCAGCAGGAGTTTGCCGATCAGCCCTTTGCCGCGTGGCGTAGGCAGTAGCGCGTCAGCCGCGAGGGTGAAGGCGATGTTCCGCCGCCCAAGGACACGCGCCACGATAAGGGCCGAGGCGAGTCCGAGGAACAGACCGCCGCCGACGTCGCTGGGATAATGCGCGCCGACGATGATCCGCGACGCCGCGACGGGGATCGCCAGCAGCAAGGACGCGAGGCCGAGGCGCGGCGCCAGCAGGCTCAGCGCGCCAAAAACCGCGAACACGGTCGTGGTGTGGCCGGAAGGAAAACTCGCCAGCACGGCCTTGAGCGAGAACATGTCGAAATGAAATGACCCCTGGAGGTCGATCAGCCTCGGCCGCGCCCGGCCGACGAGATGCTTGATCGCCTGCGACGCGAGCCCGGAAACGGACAGCACCGCGAAAATATAGAAGGCGCGCGAGGCGACCAGCCCCCAGGCCGCGCGCAAACGCGCGCCGGGCGCCTGCGCGCGACGGTAAAGCGCAAACAAAATCGTCAAGATGGACAGCGCGAACAGCCAGTTCGACTTGCCCGCCTGCGTGACGTAATCGAAGAAAGACACGAGGCGCGGATCAAGTTTCGTGGCGGCGCGCGCGAGGCAGACATCGAAATAAACGCCTACGAAAAGCAGCGCGGACACGGCGAGCGTCGCCAGCGCGACCCAAAGCGGCCAAAGCTTCATGACCGGCGCAGCCGGGCGGCGCCAATGCGTGATGAAGTCGCGCGCGGCGCGGACCGCCTCGGCCCGCACGGCGGCGGCGCCTGCCTCAAGGCGGGCAAAATCCCAGTTCAAGGCGAACTCCCCGCGAAAAGTGGCGACCGGCGCCTTTTAGCACGGTGGAGCATCGGGTAAAGGGCGGAGCGCCCACGACCTCTTTTATCGAGGCCCGTGCTGCTCCGCCTTTGTCCTTGTGGCGCCTGTTTCGCCGGCTCAGGCGAAATAGCTCTGGGATTGCACCGTCGAGACCCCGACGCCGATCACGTCGACATAGGAATAGGCGCCGCCGCCGAGGCCCATGGCGATCCATGTGCCGCCGCTTCCGTCGCTCATGAAAAAGGTGCTCGACGCCATCGAGGCGTCGAAATGCAGATAAGTGCCCGTGCCGACGCCGCCGGCGACCTGGAAATTGCTCACCGTATCGAGCGCATTGGCCTGTTGCGCCGCAGCCGTCTCGCTGATCAGCAGCCCGCCGCCATCGCCGGAATAGAAGACGTCGTTGCCCTTGCCGGCCGCAGCCGATTCATAGCCCGAGCCCGAATAGACGTAGTCTCCGCCGTCGCCGCAGATCACGGTTCCGTAGAGATGGCCGTTCTGTCCGTAATAGGCGTCGCCCGCGCCCGCGCCCAACGCGACATTGCCATTGATGATCCCGTCGTTCAGCACGCTGTCGCCCGCGCCCGAGCCGAATTTCACATTGCCAATGATGACTCCGCCGAAATCATTGCTCAGCACGTCGCCGGCGCCATTGCCGAAGGCGACCGCATTCGAACTCGCCGACCCATGGATCTGCGCGATCACGCCCGCATTGTAGATCGTGTCGCCCGCATGGTTCGCGATCGTGATCATGTCCACGGCCGAGGAGGACGAAACGGTCTGGTAGATCTGGCCCGTATTGCTCAGCGTCGTATCGGCGAGATTGAAACCATTGGCGGAATTGCTCGAGTCCATCACCCCCCGATTGAAGAGGACATTCGCCGAATTCGAGCCCATCTGGACGCCGCCGATCATTGTTCCGGCGTTGTCGAGAATTTCCACGTCGAGGGCGGCGCTACCGTAGAACGCGTATGAGCTTCCGACGACGCTGCCGAGATTGAGGACCGAATAGACGTCGGCCGCATAAAGGTTGGTGTCGACGAAGGCCTGCCCCGCGCTGATGAGGCCGCTTGCGTCATTGACGATCGCGCCCGCGCCGGAAGTCCAGATTCCCAAGGCGGCGGCGCCCGTCAGCTGGATGGAGCCCGCGTTGAAAATCTGGTGGGTTCCCGCGCCGTAAATATAGATCCCGTTGGAGCCGGCGCCCGCGAACAGATAGCCCGTCTTTGCGATCGTGATATTGTTGTAATAGCCGGCAAGCGCCATGCCGGAATAGGCCCCGGACGCTCCGCCCAAAGATCCGGCAATCTGGATGGAGCTATTGCCCGAAGAGATGACGCCATAATTTGCGGTGCTGACGAGGCTCCCGCCCGGAAGGATTTGCAGCTGATCGCCACTGGTCAGGGTCAACCCTGCGCCCGAACCGATGATGGCGGTGGAAATGACGTTGAAGGTCATGGCTGCCTCCTCTTTTTGACGCTGAAACGCGTCTCAAGAGGCGTTTCAGACCCTTTTTGGGCCTGAGATTACTCCTTCGACTGTAAACAGACAGAGGAAAATGACATTGGAGGCCGAATCGAGGCCTGGTGCGACATCACGTCGCAGCTGTCGCAGGCGCGCCGGGATGCACCGGCGCGCTCCATTTCGTTCGCTTGATCGAACGCCGCTCAGGCGAAATAGGTCTGGGCGTGCACGGTCGAGACTCCGACGCCGATCACGTCGATATAGGAATAGGCGCCGCCGCCGAGGCCCATGGCGATCCAGGTTCCGCCGTTCCCGTCGCTCATGAAGAGCGTGGTCGATGACAGGGCCGCGCCGAGATGCAGATAAGTGCCCTTGCCAAGCTCGCCGGTGGCGACCTGGAAATTATTGACCACGTCGAGGGCGTTGGCCTGCTGCGCCGCCACGGTTTCGGCGATCACGAGCCCGCCGCCGGAAGCGGAATAGAACGAATCGTTGCCAAGACCGGCGGTGGCCGTTTCATAGCCGGAGCCGGAATAGACGATGTCGCCGCCGGAGCCGCAGACAACATTGCCATTGAGATGGCCGTGCTGGCCGTAATAGGCGTCGCCGGCGCCATTGCCCAGGATCACGTTGCCGTAGATGGCGCCATTATTGACAACGGCGTCGCCGGCCCCGGACCCGAAGCTGACATCGCCATAAATCACGCCCGAGGACTCATTGCTGAGGATATCGCCTGCGCCATTGCCAAAAGACACGGCACGGGATCCCGCGGCGGCATGGATTTCGGCGACGACGCCCGAATTGGTGAAGTAATCGCCCGCATGATTGCCGAAGGTGATCATGTTGACCGCCGAAGCGGTCGAGAGGGACTCGTACATCAGGCCGGCATTGTTGAGAACGCTGTCGACAAGGGAAAAGCCGGTCCCATTGGCGCCCGTCGCATCCATCGTTCCGCGATTGTAGACCAGGTCCGCGGCGTTCGTTCCCATATAGACGAGTCCGACCATCGCACCTTCATTGTCGACGATTTGTATGTCTCCCTGGCCCGAACCACGATAGGCATATGTAGTGCCGGTGACAGTTCCGTAATTGACGAAGGAACTCACGTCGGTGGCTGTGCTGTCGTCGTCGACCACGCCTTCACCACCCTGTATCAATCCGCCAGCCTGGTTGACGATCTGGCCGGCCCCCCAGGTTAGCACTCCATACCCGACGCTGCCGAAGGACTGAATGCTGCCGGCGTTCAGGATGGTGTGAGATCCCGCCCCGTTGACCTGGATGCCCTGAGTGCTTGGGCCCGAGAACACGTTTCCAGTTTTCTCGATCACGATATAGGCGCTGTCGGAGGCGGAGGCGGTGCCGACATAAATGCCATTGTTCAACCCGCCGACGGTCCCGCCAACTTCGATCAACGCCGAGCCCGTCGCATTGATGCCGTTACCCCCCGAAGTTGCGAGCAGCGAACCAGCGATCGTCTGCAACTGGTCGCCAGCGGCCATGTTGAAAGCGTTGCCGACGGTGGTGTTGGTAGAGCCACTCCAAATAGTATAAGTCATTGTAATTACTCCCCTCATTGCGTCATTGCGCCCAGGCTATGTACACCTGGGACGGCCTGAGCGCGTCCGAACACGGGTCACCCTAGTTCTCGATGGGTAGCGGGGGAAGGTGACGCAAGGATCACAATCGGGTGAAGGCTGAAGCCGCGCGAAGATACTGGAACTGTGAATGTCGGTCCCGGTCGGAACGGCGAGCGTCGGAAGCGCGCGAATGCGGTGGATCAGGGGCTGCAAAAGGGCGCGCCGGGGCAGTCGCCTGCTTCCGGCAAAATCTCGCTTGTGTCGCCGCCTACAGCGTATCGCTCGCCGATCCCCATCCCCATTGCTCTCAGGATTTTTGGATTGAGTGTCCCGCGTCGAGTGAATTGGCGCGCAGGCCGAGCTGAAGTTTGCGCATCGGCCGGCCTTGAAAATGTCACGGTCGGCCCGCACGCTGACGGCAATTCAGCTTCCTCCCAGAGGCTGAGGAAAAACGGAAACGCCCGCCACGGATGTACTGGCGGGCGTTTTTGTTTGTTTTTCAAATGCCGGCGGAATCAATCAAGCTGCACCATTGGGCGCGTTTCCACCGCTCTTGTTAAAATCATTGAAAAAATTGGCGGCCCCGGCTGGATTCGAACCAGCGGCCTACTGCTTAGAAGGCAGCACTTTTCGAGCGACACGACGCTGCACCCGGAGACGAAGCGGGGCGGTAATTCTGGACCGAACGGACAATTTGTCCGAACGGATGAGGGAGCGTTCACATCAACGACAGCCGACGCCACCGGCAAGGACGTGCGCACCGTGCGCCGCGCTGCAAGCCGTGGCGAAGCCCTTGGCGACGTTCTCAAGGTCATCGAAGGGACAAGCCTGGATAAGGGCGTCGAGATAGACGCGCTTGCCAAATTGCCGTCGCAATGACCTGCCACTGAAGGTTCATCCAGTGGCGTTTAGAGGTTCGGCTTTTGTTAAATGCAAATTTGGAGCGCTCATTCTGTAGACGAGAGGTCCGATGAAATTTGCCGGAATAGCCGCGTTCGCAATCTGTTTTGCACTTGGCGCCTGCGACAGCATTCCGCCGGCCGGACCGAGCATGACGGTGGTCGCCGGGCCGAAGGTCACTGAACAGAAATTCGCCGGCGACGTAGTCGCATGTCGGGAGCGCGCCCAGGCCGCAGCAGGAACAGCCGTCAATGTCGCCGGTCATCTCGATCGGCAAAATCGATATGACGCGGTCTATTCCGATTGTATGCTGGAGCGCGGCTATACCGTCTCCCAACCGGTCGCGCGCTAGAATTACGGGCTGCGACTTTGGATTTGCGGACTTGCCGCGCCGCCGACAAGTTGGCTCAGACGGATTTGCGCGCCTATGGGCATGGCTATTTCTTCAACCTGACGCCCGCCCCGCCTCGGTTCTCCTGGATGAACTCGACGCCGGCGGCTTCGGGGGCGGTGACGATAGACGCCAGGGAGAGCCCGAAGACGCTCCGCGATCTTTCGATCCAAGCCGATGTTCACACGGATGGAATGGGGCTCGGAAGCGGATTTCACCAACATCATCCCGGCTTTGCAATTTTTTTGCTCCGCCGTTCAACGTTGGAACATCGCCGCGCGCCCTTAGTTTTCACCTCGGGTTTTATGGACGATGGCGCGATCCCGACCGCGTGAAATTGGGCTGCAAAAGAGAGCCGCAACATGAAAGTGGTGAAATTTCGCACTCGCGAACGTCGCCTGGCGCCGCGTCGTACGAAGCTCGAAATTCCGGGCTGGGCGGGCGAACGCGAGCCCCGCGCGGACGGCTCTCAGGAATACGCCTGGCACTGCACGCCCTTTTCGGAAAGCGCGCAATACGGCATTGAATTGTTCTACCCTTTTGATAACGAACTCGTCGTCAGCACGATAAATGGCGAGCTGAAGCTCGGTGGCGATTTCGGCCCTTGCCCGGAAGAAGGGCTGCAATGGCCGCCGTTCCGCAATTTCGGCGATAATTACTACACCTATCAAATCCTGCTGGATTTGCGGGTCGAGCGCGGCTTCGCCATCCGCACCGAGCCGCATCCACGTTTTTACACAGACCGGACCGACACTTGCCCGATCGCCGTGCCGGCCCTGATCCGCGATTGGTGGCCGATGCTGTTTTTCGTGGTGTTCAAATCGCCCGCCGAAGGCCGAACTCATATTTTCCGGCCCGGCGAGCCTTTCGCGCAGATCATCGTCATTCCGGAGGAAGCGCCCTTCGAACTGGTAGAAATGGGCGAGGAAGAGGCGGCGGAGCGCGAATTGCAGGCGCAAAGAATCCACGCTAGCCGCGACCGTCTGTCGGAAGGCTCGCGCTGGCTATCGCGCACTGAAACAGTTTTCGACGGCACCTATCGCTTCATGCTGCGCGCGGCCAAGGCGCGGGACAAGGAGCAGGATCCATCAAAATGACTCCCGCGGCCTCACCAATAATAGTGATGGTGGTGATGATGGTGATGATTCCAGCGGCGGCGCCACCACCCGTGATGATGATGGTGGTGGTGATGGTGATAGTAGCGGGGGTAATACTGGGCGACCTGCTGGCCCCCGGCCTCGGTCGCCGGTCCAGAGCCTGAGCGGCCCGCTGCTTCGACCGCCGCGAGAACGGCTTTGGCGTTGGGGATCGGCTGGAGCAATTCGGCAAAGCTCTTGGCCTGTAAGACCTCTTCCGGATCAGGCGCGGCGGCAACTTGCGTTGATCCCACGGCAGCCAAGGCGGCGGCGCCGATCATTCCGGCAATCTTGCTTTCCATGGCCCGATCTCCCTGTACAGAGGATTTCGACGACTCCCCAATTACTTGCTCAATCGTCGAGGCGTCTCCGCCTAAATTTAGCTAATCCAGACTTCTGGATGACGCCTACTTTGCGAAATCAACGCTCGCCAGACGCGTGAGTTCCGAAGGCGGATCGATCGGCGCCCTGAGACATCCTGAGTCAAGCTCGACAGATCGACGGATACCCATTGGCGGGGCATAATCCTGGCATGCAATCTCTACAGCATCACCAGAACTCAGGACGCCATCGAGGCGCTGATCCTGCTCCTGGACGAGATCGACGGCGACGCCGATCTTGAACCGATCGACGAGCGCGATCCGGAAGAGCTGTAGGCGGGCCTTGAAAACGTCACTGTCGCCCCTCAACTTGAGATCAATTCGGCATCTTCCCGAGGGCCGAGGAAAACGGAAACGCCCGCCACGGATGCACTGGCGGGCGTTTTTGATTTTCATCTCCTGAGAAACGCTGAAGTCGACCGCGAAAGCAACGCTCGGTCCGCGGCGCTACCGGCGCCTTTCGGCGGGGAGCGAGCCTTCCAACCCGCCCAGCATACGATTACGGTCCGAGTTCTCTCCGCAATCGCTCCGGCTGTTTCAGCCCTACACGCGTCAGCCTTGATCAGGCCATCCCGTGATAACCGTGATCCGGTTGATCATCAACTGAACGCCCTGGCTCCCGAGTGTTCAGCATGCGCTCATGGGCGGCGCGCGCGAAAGGCGCCAGCCACCACGAAACTGGCGCCGACACAGCTAAGGACGCCGCGACCACGAAAGGCATCAACGTCATGGCGAGGTCCGCAAGCGGCGTCGCCAAAACCAGAACCGCGCCAATCCCGAAAACGACAGCCTGCACCATCATGAAAATCACAAGTGCGATAGCCATGCGATTTGACATGTGATTTGGCATTTCGAGTACTCCCTTTTTGCCGTTATGTTAACGTGCAGAGATCCGACCTTGTTCCTTCAGGATTATTTTCCACCTGCTTAGCGCGCTTGGCTTTTTCCTTGGAATGTCGAGGTCCGGCGCTAGTGAACAATGGATGTCAGCTTCGAGCAGGAAGTCGCCGAATCGCGCTTAGCCCGAGTCTCGCTCGTTCAAGCGGTTATTGCGCCCGAATGCTTTAAGTGCGCTCGCCGCCCGCCATACCGCCCGCGCATGGCGCCTTATAGGCCGCCCAATCCGGCAGGGAGACCACAGAGCGCCCTCCACAGTCCGAACAGACAAACCGCCGAGCGCGAGCGATCGTCGGCGCCGGCGTCTCTCGCGGCAGCGCCAGGGCGTCAAAGCTGACGGCGCCCTCGCGATGACATTTTCGACAATAGAGAATCACCCCCGTTAAGCCGAGTTCGGCCGCGTTGGCGATCGTCATGGGATCATAGGGGCGATTATCAGGCTTGCGCATGGTTTCGAAAATTTCAAGACAGGCCGAATTCGCTACCCCAACAGTTGCCCCAACAAAAAAACCCGGCGTTTCAGCCAGGAATTTTCCACCATAAGTTCTTGATTTTATTGGCGACCCCGGCTGGATTCGAACCAGCGACCTACTGCTTAGAAGGCAGTTGCTCTATCCGGCTGAGCTACGGGGCCCACAGCCCGGTCGGTCCGGAGGCTTGGGCCGGCCGAGCGAGCCTTCAGTGCGTCCAGGGCGCGACGCGATTGTTCCGGAAATTATCCGAATAGGAGACGGTGCGGCGGTGGGCCTTCTTGGGCTCCTCGACGCGATAGGCGATGCCGTTGCGCTCGGCATAGGCGACGGCCTCTTCCCGGGTCTCGAAGTCCAGGCGAATCTGGCTGTTCATGTCGCTCGATGAGGTCCAGCCCATCAGCGGCTCGATCGTGCGCGGGCTTTCCGGCAGATAATCCAGTCGCCAAAGCTTGGTCTTGCCCATGCCCGACTGGGTGGCGTTCTTCGAAGGACGATAAATGCGAGCCGTCATGACCGTTCCAATCTCCCATCCGTAAGCCGCGCCGCGATGACGGCGGACCGAACGCCTTCAGCGGGCCGGTGGTCGGGGCAGCAGGATTCGAACCTGCGACCTGAAGTACCCAAAACTTCCGCGCTACCAGGCTGCGCTATACCCCGACAGCGCCGTCGTTTCGCTATCATGAGCGGCGCTTCCCGACAAGCCGTCCGCCGTCATGGCTTGAAAAGGGAATGTCGCACGAGATCGCCCGGCTTCAACCCGATTTTCCGGGCGTAGCCGGCATTGACCTCCAGCACGCCATAGACCGGGCCGTTCGACGAAATAATGGCCTCGGACATCGGTTCGGCGTTTTCATGGATATGGGTCACCACCCCGTCGCGCGAGATGAAGATCATGTCGAGCGGAATATAGGTGTCCTTCATCCACATCAGGACGCCTTGAACCTTGTCGAACTGGAAAAGCATGCCGCGATCGGCGGGCAAATAGCGCCGGTCCATCAGGCCGTGCTCGCGCTCGGCCTCCGTGCGCATGACCTCGACCGCCAAGGCGTGGTCGATCGGATGCGCGCCCTTGGGGTCCGTGACGAGAGTCAAGGGCTCCAGGGCCACGGCGGCGCCGGATTCGAGCGCAACGGCGAATTGGGGAAAGAAAAAGGGCGCGGCGGCGCAAAGCGCCAGAAGCAGCGCCATTGCGCGCGCGGGGCGGAAATACGCACGCAGGGAAATCAGGGCGGCAGACCCGAACAGACGCGCCATCACGACCTCTCACAAAATTCCCGGCCCCGGCAGAGCAAGCCGCCGCGGCCGCGAAACCCTCAATGGGCGCTCGGAATCCGCGTCTCCAGAACCCGGACCTCGGCGGCCATGAGCCCCTTCGGCCCCGGCCCGAACCGCGCCAGAAGGGAATCGCCGGGCTTCAGATCGGCTATGCCATAGCGGCGCAGCGTCTCCATGTGGATGAAAATGTCCTCGGTGCCCTCGCCGCGCGTGAGGAAGCCGAAGCCCTTCACGCGATTGAACCATTTGACGACGACAATTTCAAATCCGCCGACCGATTCCGCCGCGCAATGGGTTCGGGCCATCGGCAATTGCGCGGGATGCACGGCGGTCGATTCGTCCATGGACAGGATGCGGAACACCTGCAGACCGCGCGACCGGTTTTGCGCCTGGCAGACCACCTCCGCGCCTTCCGGCGCTGTCTGATAGCCGTCGCGTCGCAGCACCGTGACATGGAGCAGGACATCCGCGAGACCATTATCGGGGACGATAAAGCCAAAGCCCTTGGCCATGTCGAACCATTTGATGCGACCCCGGACCTCGATCACCTCGGCGGCGGCGTCATGGGCCGGGCCAGTTTCGAAATCCTGCGAATTTCCAATGTGTTCTCTGGCGCCCAATGAAGCGGCTCCCGATCTAATTGCTATTGCCCGTTCTCGGACCGTTGGCCGGCCCCGAATCTTGTGTCCGAACGAACTGAGAATCACTTGATTAAGGATAGCATCCAAGATCGGCGTTCCTAGCCGTTTTTTGCGTCGACAAGATTATCCCACATAAATTTTCACAAGAGACGGACAAGAGGCCCAGATGACTTGCAGGGGGTAAGATTTCGCGGCGCAGCATCAGGATTCGGAGCTTCCCCGCGTCAAGCCCGCGAGGGTCGCAGCCTGCTCGCGCCACTGCTCCCGTGCGACCCGGCCGGGAGAAGCGAGATAGGAATCGACCCAGCGTTCATTGTCGGGAGACCAGGCCGCGATCTGGCGGAACGTCCAGATCCCAAGCTGGTTCAGCCTCTTGGCGGTCACGACGCCGACGCCCGCCATCCGCTGGAAATCGTCGCCTTCGCCGAGCGGCGGGGCCAGCAGCCCGAGCGGCCTTTCACCGGGATAGAGCCGGTCATTGGCCTGGGCCGCGACAACCTGTGGCAGGCTCGCGCTCAGGAATTCAGCGGTTCCCTCGTCAAGAAGAGGCTCCGGCGTCTCGCCCCCGCCGGAAACGTCGTCGCTGGCCGTGGCGCGCGCAGACCGCTCGCGCGCATGTTCCTCGCTCGCTCCGGCATAGGCCGACCGCTCGCGCGCATAATCCGTCTCAACCCCATGGACCAACAGCCGCGCCTGCGCCACCCAATAAGCGACGACGGCTCGGCCCCGCCCCAGCCGAGCCGCGGTCTCAGCCTGATCTTTGCTGGTCAGTCGCGCGAGACTGGCGAGGCTGGAAAGGCCATGATTGCGCAAGAGCCGCGCGTCGGCGCGGCTCAGCCCGTGAATCAGCGCCAGACCATCCTGATCGCAGGCGAATTCGGACTCGAGCAATTCGGCCTCGACGGTGCTCGCAAATTCGGGCTTGACCGGTTCTGGCTTGGCCGGTTCTGGTTTGGCGGCCCCCGGATCGGGAGGCGCAGCCGCGACCGCTTGGGGCGCTTCGCCTGAATCGCCCTGGGGCGGCGCGGGCTCCGCCGATGGACGACTTCCGCTCGAAACAATCAGGCCGGACGCCGCCGCGAGCGCGGAGAGCGCGTGAGGCGCGGCGGAGGAAAAGGCCTCCGCCTGGCGCAGGAAGTCTTGCGCCGCCGCGATCCAGTCCGGCGCCGGCGCGGCCTCGCGCCTGCGGAACAGAAGACGCAAGCCGCAGCCGCACAGCCCGCCCAGCCCATAAGCGCCGAAGATCGCCAGCACGGTTTCAAGCTGAAGGCCCCAGCGGCCCGGCGCGATTTGCAGCGCAGCAGCGCCGCCCCCCGCCAGAAAGGCCAGGAGCAGCAGCGCGCTCCATCCGCTCCAGCGCGGCCCCCGCTCCGCCCCGCAGGCGAGCGTGCCGAACGCCAGGCCAAGCGCCAGCGCGGCCAGGGTCCAAGGGAAAAGACTCTGCAGCAGAAACAGCATCGCCCCTCCCTTACTTCACCTGGATCTCGATGCGGCGATTTTTCGCCCGGTTCTCGTCGCTGTCATTGGGCGCCAGCGGCAGCGTCTCGCCCAGGCCCTGGATTGTCAGATGATCCCTCGCAACGCCGGCCGCAAGCAGGAAGGCGGCCACCGTTTCGGCGCGGCGCCAGGACCATGCAAAATTGTGAGAAATGCTGCCGACGTCGTCGGAATGGCCGAAAATTTCCAGTGACGCCTGCGGGCATTTTACTGCCTCCGACGCCAGCGCGTCCAGCAGCGCGAAGCCTTCGGGCGAAATGTCCGCGCTGGCATAATCGAACCAGATCACGGACGCGCGCGCCCGCTCGGCCAGACGCCGTGTGCAGGATTCGGCGGCTTTGAGCGGCGTCGACGGCGGAAGCGACGGGGGCGCGGGCGGCGATAGAGGAATAGGCCCAGCAGCGGAGGGCGCCGCAGGCGCAGGCGGCGCCGGAGCAAGAGGCGCAAGCGTCGACGGGGCCGGCGGCGGGGCGGGCGCCGGCCCCGGCTCTTCGCGCTCGGCGCCGGTGACATCGGCCTGAACGGCGAAGCCCTCCGGCATGGCGGCCACGAAAGCGGTCTTGACCGCCTCGGCCTCCGTTGCGCGGACGGCGTCGCCGCGCAATTGGGCGGAGGCGTCCCGCGAGCCGTAGCGGCCGACGCGCAAGCGGGCGAGCTGCTCCAGCCCTCCCAGGGCCGCCGTCAAAAAGCCCTTCGGCGCGCCCGTTCCCCGCCGCATTGTATCGGCGAGCGTCAGACCCCCGAACTTTTCCTGCGCCGCCGCACGGATTTTCGCGCAGGCGTCCTCGTCGCCGCAGAACCCGGCGAGCGTCAGCGCCTTGTCGTCTTTCTCGGCGCTGAAGACATAGGGCGATATGCCGCCCGCCGCCACGCCGCTGGCGTCCAGCGCAAGGCCCGGCTCCGGGGCCACGGCCGCGATCACCGCCGCGGAATCCATTCCCGCGCGCGCGACGCCCGACAGCCGCGCCCGGCCTGCGTCCAGAGCGACCTTGCCGTTCTTCAACTGCGCCAAGGCGCGCAAGGCGAAACCCGCCTCGGCCGCGAAGCGCGACGCGCCGGAACCCGCCTGCAGCGCGTCCGCAACCTTGACATCAGGGAATAATTTGCGCGCCTGCGCCAGCAGAGCGGCGCGCTCAGCCTCGGAGCCGACCTGCCCGGAAAGGCGCAAAACCCTGCCGTCATTCTCCGCCGCGAAGGCGAGGTTTTGTGCGCGCGGCGGCGCAATTCGGGCTTTGGCCGCGCCCGACGGCCCGGCGAGGGCAAGCGCGGCCTGATAGTCTTCCGGCGTCGCAGCCTGACCCGCCAGCGTCAACTCGCCGTCGCGCCATTGCGCCTCGCCGCTTTGCAAACGGCCCAGAAGCGGCAGGGCGGCGGCGGCCTTTTCTGCAAAGCCGTCAGGCGCGCCTGACGCATAGGCCATCTCATCGACGATTCGCGCCTGCGGCGCTCCCTCTCGCGCCGCCGCGACCAGCGCGGCGCGGACTTTGGGTGAAGGAACGCCGCCGGATAGAACCACTGTCGCGCCATCCCGGACCGCGCGCCAGGCAAAAGGCGCGAGCGGCGGCGGCGGAACCAGCGCATCGGCGACGCGCCGCACGCCCGGAAGCGCGGCGACCTCCGCCAGCGCGGCGGAACGCCTCGATTCGTCGAAAATCATCCCGCTAACCGTGACATCGCGGCCATTCGCCATAGCGGAGGCCCCTTCGCCCAGGCGCTCGCGCAGGACAGCGTCGGCGCGCCCGGCCAGCCCCTGCTCGAAAGGCCCGGTTTCGAGCTGGATCAGGGCAAGCGAGAGCGCCAGAACTGGCGCCAGGCCCATCCACCAAATCCCTGGCCAACGCATGATTGCTCCTCCACCGCGATCCGTCAGAGACTAGCGGCGCCGGCCCGATCACGCCATCGCCCTGTCTCCCCGCGAAAGCTGTCCGGGGAACTGCGGGAAGCGCTTGCCAATCGGCTCCCGGTCGGGCATATGTCTGCGCCACGCGCTCCGCTGCGGCCAGTCGGCCGCCCAGCGGAGCGCCGGCTGGAGACGTGGCCGAGAGGCTGAAGGCGGCGGTTTGCTAAACCGTTATAGGGTTGTAAAGCCCTATCGAGGGTTCGAATCCCTCCGTCTCCGCCATTATCACGATGTATCGCTTTGTTTTAGCGCTGTTTTCGGCAACTAACCGCTGAGTGGCCTTACAATAAGTCTTACAATTCGACGCGGCTTAGGGTGGATCGAGGCGTACAAGCGCACACGATCGCCAAGGCCGCCGTTTGGTTTTTTCCGTTTTTTCATGCCGCCAGTTGTATCGGGCTTTAATGCGGACGATGTTGCGATCCGCAAAGAATGTTTTTAGGGAATTGCAATGAAAAAGGCGTTTTTGATCGCGTCGGCGTTCGCCCTGTCGGGATGCGCCAAGCCCGTTGACCAAATGAATTATGCCGAAATTCACCAGCTCGCGGACGAGATCAAGGCGAGATGCGCGAAGCAGACAGCGCCAAGCTCACCAGAATTCGACAATTGCACGAAGATCGAAGCGCAATATGAGGTGAACACGCGCAACCGCAAGCGTGCGGCTGCGGCAGCCGCCTTGTCAGGCGTGGCGGACGGCATGACGCAGGCTGGCGCTTCTTATTCAGCCGCCGCCGCTCGCCCTGTGGCGCCGGCTTATAGCGCTCCCGTCTATTGCAACTCTCAGACGGTAGGCCCGACGACACAGATGGTTTGCAACTAAGCCCATCGAAAATTCTGGCGATGTTTTGCGCCAAGTTGCGCCCGTCTCGCGTCAACGTGGCGATTAATCGACGCAATCCAGCTAGTGGTGAAAATCACACGCTTGGCACCACGATGCGATGACCGCGATCGTCCCAAGTTGACCGTTGCGGAAAGGGCGATAACTCGGTTGCTTCGCTTCCAGACGGGAGCCGCAACGGCGCTCGGGAAGGAACGATTGTATAAGAAACGCCCGCCCACTGATTCAGGGGCGGGTGCTATTCCGTCTGCAGGTCAGGGCCAGGAGCTTCGAGTATCAGTTCAGGGCGTTGGAGACCGACGCGAACTTGGTGTTGAGCTTGGTGCCGACCGAGGTCAGGACAGTGATGCAGACGACCGAGATCAGCGCGGCGATCAAACCGTATTCAATTGCGGTGGCGCCGGACTGATCCTTCACGAAACGGGTGAAAAGCGACTTCATTTTTTGCTCCTTGAGTTCTGTTCTTCGCGCCGAGATGTGCTCGCATTCGACCGCGATAGACCCAACGTAGCTTGCCTAGCTTTCTAGCTCGTTAAGTTGTAAGCTAATATTATGCGACCGAATCTTTTCGTTATGCGGTGGTTAACGAGTAGTATATTATTATCTAATGATAATACATGTGTATGAATTAAAAAACACCCACCATCCGAGCAGAGGTGGGTGTTTGCTTTTTTAGTTAGATCAGGAGTCGCATGAACAAATATACGCTATCATAGGCTGCCGAAACTCAAACCATCTGTCTGATATAGAGTTAATTTTATCCATCGAAACCAAGCCATGCCTGCTTGGCGCCCTTTCGCCCGACATTCGGCCTACGATCGGATTTCTACCCATCCTTGCCCTTCGGCCTGTGACGGCTTCCCGCCGTTTTGCGTCGTTCGCTGGCGGGAACCAAGTGTTAGATTTTAACCACTAGTTGCAAGGCTTAGCTACAGCCTGCAATCGAAAACAGTTGGCAAAATTACCTCAAAAATCGCGCCAAACACATAATAAGTTGTTGATTGCAAATAGATTCGTAGCGATTTATTCTTTTGATTTTTCTTTCGTAAGTTCGCCAATGCATCCCCTTTGGCTTTTCAGGCATGGGATCGCCGTACGAAAGCTCCCAATCCTCGCCGCCTAACTTGCGCCGGACGTGCCGCGCTTGTGTTATCGCGCGATCATGCCATGTCTCAAATTGCGAGCCATATGCGACACGCCGCCCCCAGGCTTGCCGGCTGGCGAATGCGCTTGCGCCATAGGGCCGCCAGAGAACCGAAACAAGGCAATGCAGCCTTGGGCAAACAAAATACCATTGCCGCCCGCCGAAATGGCGTGACTGGCTTTCGAGCGCGATTTCTTGCCGGCGCCCGTCCACTTCCAATTCGAGCCAGCCATAGCTTTTGCCGCACATATGCGCGGTCATGACGCCTGCCGCACTTTCATCGCTTGAATAGACATTGGCCCACCGGATCGAGGCCCGGCAGGTCGAGCCGGGCCGCAATACGCCATCGCGAATAAGTTTGTTCAGGTCGAGCTTAAGGCCATCCTCCAACCGCGCCCGCCAGCGATCACGCGCCATCGTTCATGCCCATTTCATTTCGTTCGATAATCCGGCCATCGCTCAAGCGCACATGGTCCGGCCCGTATGCTTCTACCGGCGTGCCTTGCAACCGCCAGACCAGGCCGCCGGGAATGCCGGCGCGCGGAACATCGAAAAGCTCGCCAGCCGTCCAAGCCCATTCGCTTTCCGATACCCAGCCCCAGCCGTCGAAAAAGCGCCCGCCATCGTCCAGCGCCCGGCGCCAGTCGTCATCCGAAACCCGCATCGGCTTTTGATGGTTCAGCCGCGCCCAAGCGTCGAGATAGGGCGCCGGGATTACGCCAGCGCAAAGCGCCGCGCGTTCCTCGATTGCGTCCCGCACGAATTCGGCCAAGGCGTCATTGCCCGGCGCGTTCCGGCAAAATCCCCCACCTTGGGGACTGACAAAACTGACAGAAGCCCCTTTTGTCAGTTCTGTCAGTTTGTCCGGTAGGGGCGTTTCGGCAATTCTGGCCTTCAATCGGGCAAGGTAGCTCATGCGCGCGCCCACTTCGGATTGATGGCGTAGCTTGCCCGCGTGCGCCCGCCGGTCGGAACCGTCCGCAATTCCAGCCAATCGCAATCCGTCAGCAGATCAAGACCGGCCTGCACCTGTTCCCGGTCGGACAGATGCGCCCATGCGCGCCGGTAAATGTCGCGCGCCGTGAAGCCGTCCGACAATTCGCCGCGCTGGATCCGGGACAGGATGGCCTTTGCGCTGGCGGTTTCCGCTTCGCTGGCGGCGCCATAGGCCCGCCGCGCGTGGGTTTCCAGATATTCGGCAAAGGCCAGCGCCCGCAACAGCGCCGCCTCTCCAATCGCGCCGGCGCCGTCCGCAAGATGGCCGATCAACGCCAGACCGGGAACAAGCTTTCGATATTTGGACAGGTGGCTTTCCAGCGCGGGCGAAAGATCATTGGAGCGCAGCCGGGCTTCAAGGCCCGCCCGCCATTCCTCGAAAAGCCCTTGCGCCGCATTGTCGAAGCGCAGGAAGGGCAATTGCTCGAATGGGTCGCGCTCGCATCCGATGGCGTCCGGGTCCAGAGCGTCGAGCCGCGTGAACGTCTCGAAAGCCGCCGTGCGGGCCGCGCTATCGGGATAGCGATCCACATTGCGCCAGTCCGGGCTTTGATCCGGCCAAACCAGCAGGCCGAACCGTTGAATCAGACCATCGTCGCCGGCGCCGCCGCTGGCGCGTCGAATATATTCGGCAATGCGCCCCGGTTGCGTCGAGCCAAGCAGGCTCAGGCAAGCCGCCTCGATATGCGTCCGGCCTCGAATGATCCGGTCGAACGTATAACCGCCCGTTCCATTCCATGCCGTGAGAAAGAAGCCGCGCGCCGCCGCGCTGTCTTCCCGGTCGAGAGTTTTCAGCAGCGAGACCAGTTCATCGCGGAAAGCCAGAACGCCGTTCGGGTTGTCCGCCATGATCGCGCCAAGGGCCTCATAGGTGCAATCATTGACGACATAGCGCCGGGCCTTGGGTTCTTCCGGTTCCGGCAATTCGAGCAAGGCCGAAACCTGCTTTTCGCCCCTCTTGAGCGCCGCCCGAACATTCTTCGCCGCGTCTTCCTTCGCCAGCTTGTGCGCTTCGGCTTCAATGGCAAAAGCCTTCGCCGCCTTGTCGTTTTCCTCTCTGACTTGCGCGTCGAGCCGGTTAAGCGGCTTTAACGCTTCCGCCATCGCTGGCGACTTCATCGCGCCGGGCCGTCCGATAATGCAGGCCCATAGGTTCGGGACTTCAAGCCAATCGGTCTTGCGTTGCGGGCGAACGCCAATCTTGCGCCCGATGGCGGCGCCAAGCGCGACCATTGCCGCCACGGCGACAAAATCAGGCGGGCATTGCATCCGCTCCGCAATGTCCCGCACCCAGGGCGCGAGACAGTCCGGCAAATAGGCATAGTCGAACGGCGCGACGGGCAAGAGGCCATCGGGAAGCGGTTTAGGGTCCGGCCAATGGTCCCGCGCCGGCGCCATAGCCGGGCTGGCAGCGAAGGACGGGGCCGAAGCTTGCCCGCGCCCGTCGTTGTTTTGGCTCACCCAATCGAGATTGGCTTTGGCGAAATAGGCGTTGCGCTTTTCGGGCGACCAACTGTCAAAGTCGGAAAGGTCGGTCACTTCACGATCCTTTCCACCAGCCGCACGATTTCCCGCGCCTCTTCCAACGCATCCGCGACAAGACGCAATTTGGAGAAGGCTTCGGCGCAGTCGCCGCGCTGCATCGCGCCTTCGGCCAAGAGGCCATTAATTCCGATCAACCGCGCGGCAGCCATGATGCCATCGCCGGCGATCAGGCCGGTAACCGCCACCCGGTCTTTAGCTTCGAGGGCGTGGGTCATCCGATAACCCTCCCCAGGCCAGCAAGAGCGGCAACCGCTTGCGCCAGAGGCATGGCGAGGCGATAGCGCCGGGCAATGAACAGCGCAGCAAAATCGGCTTCCGCGTTCGGGCTGGCGATGGTAAGAATGGTCTCGTTGCGAACGACTTCCGCCCGGTCCAATCCGCTTGCCAGAGCGCGGGCCGGGCGACTTCGCATTTCCGGGGCGCCGGTCATTTCGCGCCTCCTGCAATCAGAGCTTCCGCCGCTTCTACGGGGATTAGCCGGCGCCCGCCGACGAGGACGGTCTTAAGCTTGCCCGCCTTCATCAGCTTGTAAATCGTCGATCTCGATAGGCCATAAGCCGCGCAGGCCTCTGTGACGCGATAGGCCCGCTTTTCGGTTTTCGATTGCATTGTTCCACCGTCCCTATGGGGTTGCGATGGTGCTGCATTATCCATAGTTTTTCGCCGCTGGCGAAAGCTCCGCATCAAATATTGCGGCAATTATTTTTTGTTGTTTTTCATATCTTTAAGTTTGCGTTTTCGGCGATCTATCGTTGACCCCGAAACACCTTCGGACTGGGCTAGATCGGAATTTGTGACCTTTTTTCGCTTTTCCCCAGCGGCAGGGATCGGCTTTTTGCTGGCGAGGCGATCCAGTTCAGCGGGAAGACTATAAGCATCGTAAACCTCTCGCACGGCCCCGCGAACTGTATCGCTTTTGGAGGGGCGCCCCGGAGCGCGGCTCGGCCTTTTCACCAATTGCAGGAGAGAAGACCCTATCGGCTCCAAAGCGCTCGCCAGTGCGTTGCGAATTTCGCGCGAGATTGGCGCGTCCGAATCAAGAAGCGCGACCAAAGCAGCTTGCCCGCCCGAAAGATCGGCTTCGCTGACAACCAACTGCTTGCCCGCCGCCGTCTTGGAAATGGTTCTTTGGATTGGGTTTCTGTCTTTCAACCAATCAATGATGAGGGTCTCGACTGGGTTCATTCTCTATTCTTCCCTTATCCCCAGAAACCGCCGTCCAATCGCGTGGCGAATTTCTTCCGGCATGGCGAACGCCATCTTGATCCAGTGCGCGACTGGATCGCGCTCCAATGCCCGATCTTCCGCAAACCCCTTGAGCATCAGCCCGGCGATATAGCGCGCGTCCTTTTCGGTCCTGGCGGGCAATTCGTAAGGATCTTCGCCCGCGCGATGAATCACGCAAACCCAGCTTCGACGCTTGCGCCCCTCGCGGACGACATAGGCCGCATAGGCGATAGGAAGCCGCTCAGGGAATTGCAGGACGCGCCCGCCAGCGCCTGAGGGACGGCGCTGTGCAGGTCTAGCGTCGCGCCGATCAGGGAAAGCGCAAACCTCATTCATTGTGCGGCCTTGCCGATGGAAACGACATTCGACGCCAAGCCCGGATCGCAATATTTCGCCCACGCCGCCATGAGAGAACGACGCTTTTCGAGCGCGTCAGAGCGCCGGTAAGCCTGTTCGGCCTTGTCGCCAATGACGTGAGCGAGAGCGGCTTCCGCGACCTCGCGCGCGAATTGGGTTTCATTGCCCGCCCAATCGCGGAAAGCTGACCGGAAACCGTGAACCGTCACGTCCACGTCCATCCGGCGCAAAAGCATGTCCATCGCCATGACCGAAAGCGGCTTGTCGCCTTTGGCGCCGGCAAAGATAAATTCGCAGGTTTTCGCCTTTTCCAGCGTCTTGACGATTTCCGCTGCGCGATCCGAAAGCGGGGCGCGATGCGCGCGTTGCGCCTTCATCCGCTCCGCCGGGATCGTCCAGATTTTCTTTTCCAGATCGAATTCGGACCACCGCGCGCCCCGGACCTCGCCCGACCTCGCCGCGCTCAGGATCGTGAATTCCAGCGCCAGCGCCGCCGTTGCATCGCGCTCGCGCAATCGCGCCAAAAAGGCCGGAACCTCGGAATAAGGCATTGCCGCATGATGGCCGCGCGTGAGCTTCTGACGTTTCGGCAAGAGCTTGTCGAGATGGCCACGCCAGCGCGCCGGATTAGCCTCATTGCGCGGAATGTGACCTTTCGCGCGCGCCGCATCCAAAACCGCTTCGATCCGCCCGCGCAACCGTGACGCGGTTTCCGGCTTTTCGAGCCAGATCGGTTGCAGCACGCCCAAGACCGCTTCCGTGTCGATTTCTTCCACCGGAAGGTTACGAATGCTGGCGCAATAAGTTTCGCCCAGCGTCATCGTCCATTGCGCCGTGTGTTTGTCGTTCCGCCATTCCGCCGACTTGGCCGCAATGAGTGAGTCGGCTATCTGTCCGAAGGTCGGACGGTTCAGAAAGGCTTCCCGCGCAGCCTTTCTTTCGAGCGAGGGGCTTTTGCCTTCCGCGACCATTTTACGGGCTTCAAGCGCCTTCGCCCTCGCTTCGGCCAAGCCGACCAGATCGCGGCTACCCAACCCGGCTTCCGTCACCTTTCCGCGCCACGAATAGCGAAAAACCCATTTGCTGGCGCCTGTCGCGGACACTACAAGATAAAGACCGTCGCCGTCGCCGTATCGCCCCGGCTTTGTTGTCGCCGCCGCTCGTGTTGTCAGCTTGCCCATGACGCCCTCCTGTAAGACTGAAAACAATTGGTCTTACATTTCGACACGGATTATGGCGGACGGTTTCGGACGACGCAAGACGGGATGGCTCTAAGTAGCCTTGTTTTCTAGGGTTTTTGTAGATGGAAGCGGACAAGGGAAAACACTGGTTTGGCGGACTCCGTCTCCGCCATTATCCGCACCCGTACGAGGGCTCGGGCGCTGGGGCACTGCGCGAGATGTCAATGCGGCGATTTTCGCGAGGCCTTCCAATTTCAACCACCGCTGGATTTTGGCGTCTTTGTCGCCGCGCGGCGCTGTGCGCAAGATTGGCGGCGTTCCTCGTCCCCGCCTTTCTTCTCGGCGGCGCCTCCTTAAGCGCGAGGACGGAGCCTCAGCCCGCTCCCGCCACACAGGCCAAGCCCGCGAAGGCCTCCGCGCCCGCCAAGCGCTCCAGCCCGGTCAAGCCGGCGAAGCCGGCCAAGCCCGCCGTCCCGACGAAGCCGCCGGCGCAGGACGCAGCCCCCCCGGCGCAACAGCCGGCGCCACCTGCGCCCGATTCGCAAGGCGCCAGTCCGGCGCTCGCTCCCCAGCGCGCTCCGGTCGATATCGATCCCGAAAAATTGCAGCCTTATAATTTGCCGCCCGCCTCGCGGCAGCGCATGCGCCTGTGTGGCGAGCGCTGGCGCGACCTCAAGATGGCGGGAAAAAGCGCCGGCCTGACCTGGCGCTCATTCGCCGAGAAATGCCTGCCCGGGCAGGACTGAGCCCGCCTTCAGCATCCCGTCATCGAGAACGCCGAAGGCGTGCGAAAACGCGCTTGGTTCAGCTTTGTCCTTCTGTCGGCTGGGCTGCCGGCGCGGGAGCTTCCGTGGCGGCGGGCTGCGGTTCGGCGCGAGCGGCTTTGGGCTTGCGCGGCGCGCTGCGCTTGGCCCTGGTTTTGCCCGGCGCGGCCTCCGCCTTTCCCGCGACAGGCGCGGGAACGGCGACAGCCTCCGCCGCAACCTTCCCGGTGACGCGGCGCGAGGCCGCCGCCGTGCGCGCCACAGGCTTGGCGCGCGGCTTCGCGGCCGCCTTTGTCGGCGCGGAAGCTTTCGCGGCCGCCGCCTTCTTCCCGGCGGCTTTCTTTTCCGCCCCCGTCTTGGCTGCATCCGTCCTGGCTGCATCCGCCTTGACGGCGTCCTTGGACGCGGCCGCTTTCTTCGATCCGGCGCGCGCCTTCGGCGCTCCGGCCTTCGATCGCGCATTCTCGGTCGCTGAAGATTTGGCCGCGCTTTTCTTCGTGTTGGCGGGCTTCGCGGCGGGCTTTTTCGCGGCGGATTTGGCGGCTGCGGTTTCCTTGGCGGCGGATTTCTTCGCCGCTGATTTCTTCTCTGCTGAGTGCTTGTCGGAGGCCCTGCGGACAGCCGGCTTTTCGGACGCCGTTTTCGCCGATGTCTTTTTCGCGCTCGCTGATTTCTTGGGCTCCGCCGCCTTCGCTGCGCTCTTCTTCGCCGTCGTGGCGGCTTCCTTCGCAGCGGTCTTGGCCGAGCTCTTGGCCGCCGTCTTGGCCGAGGTCTTGGCCGCCGCCTTGGCTGCGGCTTTCGTCGCCGTCCTGGCGCCTGCGGACTTCACGGAGGCGGTTTTCGCAGCGGCTGTCTTTTTTGCCGCGCCAGACCTCGCCGCTGACGACTTGGTCGCGGTCGGCTTCGTCGCGGCGGCTTTGTTCGTCGCAGCTTTGGCCTCGCGCGCGGATTTGGCTGGCGCCGATTTTTTGGCGGACTTTGTCTCGGACGTCTTGCCGGCCTTTTCGGCCGCGCTCTTCGTCGCGCTTTTTGCCGCCGCTTTGGTCGCGCTCCCGGTCGCAGGTTTTTTCGCCTCGGCCTTTTTCACGTTTTTCTTCGCAACCGGCTCCGACTTCGCCGCGGATTTGCTCGCCGACTTGGCGCCGGTCTTGGCTGCCTTGCTCGTCCTGGCGACAGTCGTCTTGGCCGCAGTTGTCTTGGCCGCAGTCGTCGCGGCGGCGGCGCTTTTGGGGGCGGCGCTCTTGCCGGCAGCGCTCTTGGCCCTGGTCCCGCGCGGCTTTTTTTCGACGGCCTCGGCTTCGGCTTTCGCCTTCGGTTCAGCGGATTTTTTCGCGGCGGATTTCTTCGTCGGTGATTGCGCCATTTCTACCCCCATGCGTCGCCGGCGCTTGCCCGGCCGGATTTGGCGCGAGCAGCCTAAACCTGTTGAAAACTCTTGCAAGAGAGCGCGCGGCGCTTTATGTCGCGCCGCGCGCGGTTGGAGTGATTCGTGACGGCGCCACGGTAGAAGTTTTTCGCCGCTCGCTGTTCGCAGCAAGGCCATCGCGCCGTTGCAGCGTCGAACGCAAAAGCGTCAGCCGAACGTGCGAGACGCGATGGATCTCGCGCCGCGCGACGAGCGAAAGCGGGCAAAATTCTGAATTGAAAACATAGGTTTATTTCGCGCGCAGTTTTACGTCGCCTCGGCGCGGCGCGCCGATCCGGCCCTTCGCGGCGCGCAGCGAAAATCTGTCAGATCGCTCGTTGCCCAGCAAAAAAGCATGGGCACAGCGGCGACGAAATGCGCGCAACGGACGCGCGCCGCCAACACGAAAAAAATTTCCGCCAAAGTAAAAACGCGCCGCGAAATGGCGGCGCGTTTTTCAAAATTGCATGGGGTCGCAAAAAAACCGACGCTCAAATTCCCAACTTGCTCTTCAGGATCTCGTTGACCGTCTGCGGATTGGCCTTGCCGCCCGTGCCCTTCATCACCTGCCCGACAAACCAGCCGAGCATGGTCGGCTTAGCCTGCGCCTGCGCGACCTTGTCGGGATTTTTCGCGATGATCTCGTCCACGGTGGCTTCAATGGCAGCGGCATCCGTGACCTGTTTCATGCCGCGCGCCTCGACGATCTGTGCGGGGTCGCCGCCTTCCGTCCAGACGATTTCAAACAGATCCTTGGCGAGCTTGCCGGAAATCACATTGCTGGCGATGAGATCGACAATGCCGCCGATCTGCGCGGCGGAAACCGGCGAGGTTTCGATGCTCTTGCCTTCCTTGTTCAGGCGGCCGAACAATTCGTTGATGACCCAGTTCGCGACGAGCTTGGCGTCGCGGCCCTTCGCCGCCGCCTCGAAATAATCGGCGGACGCGCGCTCCAGAACGAGCACGCCCGCGTCATATGGCGAGAGGCCATATTGTGAAACGAAACGCGCCTTTTTCTCGTCGGGCAATTCCGGCAGATGCGCGCCGAGTTCATCGACAAAAGCCTGATCGAATTCGAGCGGCAGCAGGTCCGGATCGGGGAAATAGCGATAGTCATGCGCTTCTTCCTTCGAGCGCATCGACCGCGTCTCGCCCTTGTTGGGATCGTAGAGCCGGGTCTCCTGATCGATCTTGCCGCCGTCTTCGAGAATGCCGATCTGGCGGCGCGCCTCGACGTCGATGGCCTGGCCGATGAAGCGGATCGAATTGACGTTCTTGATCTCGCAGCGCGTACCGAACGGCGCGCCGGGCTTGCGCACGGAAACGTTCACGTCGGCGCGCAGGGAACCCTGCTCCATGTTGCCGTCGCAGCTGCCGATATAGCGCAGGATCGTGCGCAGCTTGGTGACATAGGCCTTGGCCTCGTCGGCCGAGCGCATGTCGGGCTTGGAGACGATCTCCATCAGCGCGACGCCGGAGCGGTTGAGATCGACATGCGAGTCATTGGCGCCGAGATCGTGCAGCGACTTGCCGGCGTCCTGCTCGAGATGCAGGCGCTCGATGCCGACGGAAATCTGCTCGGTCGGCGAGAGATCGACCAGCACCACGCCTTCGCCGACGATGGGGTATTTGTACTGGCTGATCTGATAGCCCTGCGGCAGGTCGGGATAGAAATAATTCTTGCGGTCGAACACCGAGCGCAGGTTGATCTGCGCCTTGAGGCCGAGGCCGGTGCGGATCGCCTGCTTGACGCATTCCTCGTTGATCACCGGCAACATGCCCGGCATGGCCGCGTCCACCAGCGAGACATGGCTGTTCGGCGCGCCGCCGAACTCCGTCGAGGCGCCGGAAAAGAGCTTCGATTTGCTCGTGACCTGGGCGTGAATTTCGAGACCGATGACGACTTCCCATTCGCCGGTCGCGCCCGGAATCAGTTTGGACGAATTGACGTGCGTGCTCATGCGGGATCCATCTTTCCGTCCGACGGTTTTTTCATCAGACGCTCTTCATAGCCAATCGACCATTCGACGAGCGCGGTCCACAGCGACCGAGCGAGATCGGGATCGAGATTCTTTTCCGTGGCGCGGGCCGCGACGCGGGACAGAACTTCGTCCACGCGCGGCTGGATACGGGCGGGCCAGCCGATGCGGCTCTTGATTTCGGCGGCGGCTTCGATCTGCCGCTGGCGGTCGGCGAGAAGTTCCACCAGAGCGGCGTCGAGCGAGTCGATCCTCGCCCGCAAGGCGGCCATTTCCGCATTGGTCGCTCCGTCGGCCTCGCCGGTCCCGCTCATCGCTTCGCGCTCCGCCTCAACCCCACCAGCTCTCGGGCAGGCCGATCTTCGGCGCGGCTTCCTCGATGACCTGCGCGAGCGAGAAGAGGCTTTCCTCCTCGAACGGCCGGCCGATCAATTGCAGGCCAAGCGGCAGGCCGTCCGACGACAATCCGCCGGGCAGCACAAGGCCCGGCAGGCCGGCCATGTTCACCGTCACGGTGAAGACGTCGTTGAGATACATTTCCACCGGATCGGCCGAGCCCTTTTCGCCGAGCGCGAAAGCGGGCGACGGCGTGGCGGGCGTGAGGATGGCGTCCACGCCGGACTGATAGGCGAGATCGAAATCGCGCTTGATCAGCGAGCGGATTTTCTGGGCGCGCAGGTAATAGGCGTCGTAATAGCCGGCCGAAAGCACGTAAGTGCCGATCATGATGCGGCGGCGCACTTCCTTGCCAAACCCTTCGGCGCGGGTCAGTTCGTAAAGATCGACAATGTCCTTGCCGGTCTTGCGCAAGCCGTAACGCACACCGTCATAGCGCGCGAGATTGGACGAAGCCTCCGCCGGGGCGACGATGTAATAGGCCGGCAGCGCATGGCGCGTATGCGGCAGGGAAATCTCGCGGATTTCCGCGCCCGCCGCGCGCAGCCACGCCACGCCCTGGTCCCACAGGCTGGCGATCTCGGCGGAGAGGCCGTCAAGGCGATATTCCTTCGGAATGCCGATCACCTTGCCCCTGATCGAGGCGCCGACGGCCTTTTCGTAATCCGGCACCGGCGCATCGACGCTGGTGGTGTCCTTCGGGTCATGGCCCGCCATGGAGCGCAGCAGGATCGCCGTGTCGCGCACAGTCTTGGCGATGGGGCCGGCCTGATCGAGCGAAGAGGCGAAGGCGACGACGCCGAAGCGCGAGCAGCGGCCATAGGTCGGCTTGATGCCAACCGTGCCGGTGAAGGCCGCCGGCTGGCGGATCGAGCCGCCGGTGTCGGTCGCCGTGGCGCCGAGGCACAGCCGCGCCGCGACCGCCGCCGCCGAACCGCCCGACGAGCCGCCGGGAACGATCTTGGCGTCAGAACCATTGCGCCGCCAGGGCGAAACGACAGGGCCGAAATAAGAGGTCTCGTTCGACGAGCCCATGGCGAATTCGTCGAGATTGAGCTTCCCCAGCATGGTCGCGCCGTCGCGCCACAGATTGGATGTGACGGTGGATTCGTAAGGCGGAATGAAGCCTTCGAGAATATGGCTGGCGGCGGTGGTCTGCACGCCTTCGGTGGCGTAGAGGTCCTTGATCCCGAGCGGAATGCCTTCCAGCGGGCCGGCCTCGCCTTTGGCGATCTTCGCGTCGCTTGCGCGGGCCATGGCCAGAGCCTTGTCCGGCGTCTCGACGATATAAGCGTTGAGACCCTTCGCGCGCGCCATGGCGTCGAGATGGGCCTGGGTCAATTCCACCGCCGAAAACGTCTTGGCGGCGAGGCCTTCGCGCGCATCGGCGAGCGTCAGGCGGGTCAGATCGGACATGAAAACGCTCCGGAGCCTTATTCGATCACTTTCGGCACGACGAAGAAGCCGTCCTCGCGCGCGGGGGCGTTGGCGAGAACCTTGTCCACGATTTCGCCGTCGGAGACGACGTCGACGCGTTTCTTCATGGTCATCGGCAGCACCGAGGTCATGGGCTCGACGCCTTCGACATCGACCGCATTCAGCTCCTCGACGAAGCTGAGGATGGAATTGATCTCATTCTGCAGATAGGGCGCTTCTTCTTCGCTCACGCGGATGCGCGCGAGATGGGCGATGCGCCGCACCGTCGCCAGATCGACCGACATGGGGACTCCGTGGGGAAAGGGACGTGTTCAGCCTATACAGCCCAAGGCGGCGGGGCGCAACAATCCGCGCGCTCCCGCCCCGTTGAGCGTGTTCGCGTTTCAATGAAAATTGATTGCGATTTCCGTGACCACAGGCGCGAAGGCGGCGAGCTTTGCGTCATCGGATGAGATATGAACCCCATCGCCGCTCAGGGCGGCGGGCGGATCCTTGCCTTCATGGTCGAAGCGGAGCGAAACCGTGCATCCGCCCGGCAGTTTCCCGAGCTTGCCGGCGCGGAAATTCGCGGCATAGCCGCCATAATCCCAGCCGAAGCCATTGATTGAAAACGGTGCGCCATTGGCCGCGCGAACGGCTTTCACGTCGCTTCCGACCGCGACGCCCGCCACATGCCATTTGCTGCCCTGACCGGACCACCGCAGGCCCGTGGCCCTGGCCATGGCGTTGTCATCGAACGACACCTCGACGCGCCGGGCCTTGTCTTCTGGAAACAGCACGAAGGCCTTGACCTTTTCGCCCTCGGCGCCGTCGACCTCCTCTATCCTGGCGTCGCCGCCGAAGCGCCGCGACAGATCCTTGGCGCTTTCGCCGGCACGGACAGGCGTCGCGCAGCCGGCCTGGCTCTCGACGGGAGCCGAGGGTTTGTCCGCCTGCGCCAATGCCGCGCCTGAGCCCGCCCACGCCAGCGCGAGGCCGAAGGACGGCCAGAATGCAAATTTCCAGAACTCAAATTTCATTGAAACGCCTTTCCGGAATGGCGATGGATCAAAACTGAAGGGCCTCGCCGATCGCAGGCACATGGACCTTCGCGCGCCCGCCCTGCATGGCGAGGACGAAGGATTCCGGAGTCTGGTCGATGATCGGGAAAGTGCCGTAATGCATCGGAATGACATGGCTGAAGTCGAAATACCGCCGCGCCGCCAGGGCCGCCGTCGGACCGTCCATGGTGAAGCGGTCGCCGACCGGCACGAGGCCGATTTCCGGCTTGTATAATTCCCGGATCAGCTCCATGTCGCCGAAGATCGCGGTGTCGCCGAAATGATAGACGCGCGGGCCGTCTTCGGGCAGCAGGACGACGCCATTGGGATTGCCCAGATAGATCGACCTTCCGTCCACGACCGCGCCCGAAGAATGCAGGGCCGGCGTGAGCGCGACCGAGAAATCGCCGCAGGGAATCACTCCGCCGGTATTGCCGGGATTGATGTTTTCGGCGCCCTGCCCGCTCAGAAACATGCAGATCTCGAAATTGGCGACGACCTGCGCGCCCGTCTTGCGGACGATCTCGACCGTATCGCCGATGTGATCATCATGGCCGTGCGTCAGCACGACATGGGTGATCCCCGCCGACGCCTCGTCGAGGCTGCCCGTGAATTTCGGATTGCCGGTGAGGAAAGGGTCGATGAGGATATGGGACTGTCGCAGATCGACGCGAAAGGCCGAATGGCCGAGCCAGGTAATTTTCATGGGATGGGCCTCAGGTGCGGAGCCATATATCGCGCCGGGGCTTCGGCGCTGGTTTTCGGCCTCTGCCCATGCTAGCCAAAAACATGAGCGAAGAGCAGCCTAAAGAGCAGAAATTCGAGGCGACCGTTACGCTGGAGGCTTTGTCCGGCCTGCTGCGTCGCAACGACCGGCTGATGGGGATCGACCTCGGCACGAAGACGATTGGCCTCGCCTTGTCGGACGTTGAGCGCAGCCTCGCCACGCCGCTGGAGACGATCAAGCGGGTCAAATACACGCCCGATGTCGAGAGAATGCTGGCGCTGGCGGACAAGCATGATGTCGCCGCCTTCGTGATCGGCCTGCCGCTCAACATGGACGGCACCGAGGGGCCGCGCGCGCAATCCACCCGCGCCTTCGTCCGGCAAACCGCGCCTCTGGCCCGGCGGCCCTTTATTTTCTGGGACGAGCGGCTCTCGACCGCCGCTGTCACGAGGGAGCTGATCGCGCAGGACGTCTCGCGCGGAAAGCGCGCGGAAGTCGTGGACCGCATGGCGGCGGCCTATATTTTGCAGGGCGCGCTCGACCGGCTGCGCCGTCTTGGCTGAAGGACAAAGCGGCGAAATTTTGTCGGCGCCTCTTTTCTTTTAGCCGACCCAAATGTAGCTTTCTTCAATGATTTCCGTCGCACAAATGTCCTTCGTGAAGCAAATTTCGACGCTGGCCCGCAAAGGCGGAACGGAATCGGGAGCGGAATTTTCGACCGCGCCTGAATCTAATTTTGCTCGTTTTTTTAATTTGCGCGGGAGCGGGTAGGACGCGGCGAAACGTTTCGGGCCAACAAGTCCGGCCTCCGATTTTCATTCTTTTGTGAATTGCGGTGATTTATGCTCAAGAAATCCAAAGGCGGCGTGGGAGATCCCGCAGCCCTTTCGGAAGTTGCGCCCGAACAGGACAGGCCCGTCGCCCCGGCCGGGCAGGATTTCACCTACGGACAGGATTTCAGCTACAACGACGACGACGACGACGACGACGGCGAGATCGAGACGGATTCCGCGGAAGACACGGCCCGCTACATCGCCGACATGATCGCGTCCCTCGCCTATATTGCGCGCGAAGCCAGGTTCGACCTGCTGAGCTATCTGCTCGACATGGCGCGGGTCGAGGCCGAGATGCAGGCGCGCCAGAGCGAAACCCCGCTCGACGACGACTGAGGTCCTCCTCAGGAAATCAGCGCCACGCGGTCGCCGCTTTGGCGCTCGATCCGCCCTTCGATCTCCAGCTCCTGCAGAATCAAGCGGATTTCTCCAATCGAACAGCCGATGGCGCGGGCGAGATCGTCCACGGCGACCGGCGCCGGCCCGAGCAGGCGCTCGACTTTTTCGTGCGGCGTGACCCCTTCCGGGGCTTGCGCCGGTTCGCGCGGAGCCGCGGCGGCAGCTTCCGCCTGGGCGGAGGGCGCGAGTTCCTCGTCCCATTCGTCCCACAAGGTCTCGCCATAGGGCGCGGGATCGGGCTCGAACAGCAGATCGTAACGCGTCGCGCCGCGCGCGGCCAGGGGCGCGACCACGTCGACGACATCCTGAACGCTGGCGCAGAGCAGCGCGCCGTCGCGGATCAGGTCATTGGTTCCTTCCGCGCGCGGGTCGAGCGGCGAGCCGGGCACCGCAAAAACCTCGCGACCCTGGTCCTGGGCGAATTTCGCGGTGATGAGCGAACCGGAGCGCCGCGCCGCCTCGACCACCACGGTCGCCAGCGACAGGCCGGAAACGATGCGATTACGGCGCGGGAAGTCGCGCCCGCGCGGCTCGCAGCCGAACGGCATTTCCGAAATCACGGCGCCGCGTTCGGCCATCGGTCGCACAAAACGACATTTTCCGGCGGATAGGGCTTGTCGAGACCGCCCGCCAGCACGCCGACCGCGCCGGTCGCCAGCGAGGCGCGATGGGCGCAGGCGTCGATGCCGCGCGCGAGGCCCGAAACGACGACATAGCCCGCAGCGCCTAGCCCTCGCGCCAGCCTTTCGGTCATGGCGAGACCGGCGGCGGAGGCGTTGCGCGAGCCGACCAGCGCAACCATCGGCTTTTGCAACAGCGCGACGTCGCCGCGCACAAAAATCAGCGGCGGCGGGGAGTCGATGGCGCGCAAGGAAGGCGGATAATCCGGCTCGCAGCGCGCGATCAGGCGCGCGCCAAGGCGTTCGGCCTGTTCCCATTCGCGCAGGACGGCTTCGCGGGAGGCGATGACGACGGGACGGCCCTTGCCCTGCGCGATCAGACCGGGCAGCGCGCGCAAGGCCGCGCCGGCGTCGCCATAGCGTTGGATCAGGGCGGAAAAGGTGCGCGGGCCGATATTTTCGCAGCGGATGAGATGCAGCCAGTCGAGCTTCTGCTCCTCCCTGAGGCGCCGGGATTCCGCCCCTTGCTTCATGATTTCTGGCCGATCTTTCCCTCCGTCCCGGCGCGCAGGCGGGCGATATTTTCGCCATGCTTCCACCACAGGATCGCAGCCATGACGGCCAGCAACATCGCCTGACCCGGCAGCCCCATCAGCAAAAGCGCGACAGGCGAAACGGCGCTGGCGACCAGAGCGGCGAGCGAGGAATAGCGCGACAGGTAGGCGACGGAGAGCCAGGTCGCGATGAAAACCAGACCTGCCGGCCAGGCGATCCCGAGCAAGCTGCCCAGAAAGGTCGCGACGCCCTTGCCGCCCTTGAACTTCAGCCAGACCGGGAAAATATGGCCCAGAAAGGCGCCGAAGCCTGCGAGAGCGCCGGCCTCCGGCGAGAAGGCGGACATGATCAGCGCCGCCGCCGTGGCCTTGAGCGCGTCGAGCAGCAAGGTCGCAGCGGCGATGTCCTTGCGGCCGGTGCGCAGCACATTGGTCGCGCCAATATTGCCGGAGCCGATCGAGCGCACGTCGCCAAGCCCGGCCGCCTTGGTGAGCAGCAAGCCGAAGGGGATCGAGCCGAGACCGTAGCCGACGACGAGAGCGGCGAGCGCGAGTTGCAGGGAAGGCAGGACCATCACGCGCGCTCCATCGTCGCGACCACGCCATGGACGATCTGGCCGCCGACCATGGTGGCCTTCACCACGCCCTGCAGCCGCGCCTCGTCGAAAGGCGTGTTCTTGCAGCGCGATTTCAGGTCGGCCTTGTTCAGCACATAGGGCTCGTCGGGGTCGAAGCGGATGAGGTCGGCCGGCGCGCCGCGCTTCAGGCGCCCCTGCTCCAGCCGCAGGATGTCGGCCGGGCGCGTGGTCATGGCGCGCAGCAGGTTGGCGAGCGGAATCTGGCCGGCATGGACCAGCCGCAATCCCGCCGAGAGCAGGGTTTCCAGCCCCACGGCGCCAAAATCCGCCTCGCCGAAGGGCAGGCGCTTGGTCTCGACGTCCTGCGGATTATGGTCCGAGAAGATCACATCGATCAGGCCGCTGGCGACCGCCTCGACCAGCGCCAACCGCTCCTCCTCGCGCCGCAGCGGCGGCTTGAGTTTGAGGAAGGTGCGGTAGGAGCCGATGTCGTTCTCGTTGAGGGTGAGATGATTGATGGTGACGCCGCAGGACACCGGCAGGCCTTCAGCCTTGGCCTTGGCGATGACCTCCAGCGCCAGCGTGGTGGAAATGGGCGCGGCGCAATAGCGCGCGCCGGTCATGCGGACCAGACGGATGTCGCGGTCGAGCGCGATGGCCTCGGCCTCGCGCGGCACGCCGGAAAGGCCGAGCCGGGTCGCCAGTTCGCCCGCATTCATCACGCCGGAGCCGGCGAGGTCGCGGTCTTCCGGAAAATGGACGATGAGGGCGTCGAAATCGCGCGCATAGGTCATGGCGCGGCGAAGGGCCTGGCTGTTGCGGATCGAGCGCGAGCCATCGGTGAAGGCGGCGGCGCCCGCCTCGCGCAGCAGGCCGAACTCGGCGATCTCCTGCCCTTCCAGACCCTTGGAAATGGCGGCCATGGGCAGAACGCGCACCCTGCCATGGTCGCGGGCGCGGCGCTTGAGAAAATCGACCACCGCCGGATCGTCCACCGGCGGGCTGGTCTCCGGGCTGGCGACGAGCGTGGTGACGCCGCCAACCGCCGCCGCCGCCGTGGCCGTGGCGATGGATTCGCGGTGTTCGGCGCCGGGTTCGCCGACGAAGGCGCGCAGGTCGATCAGACCGGGGCAGACGACGTCGCCGCCGCAATCGATCAAGGCGATCTCGCGCGGCAGGTTCGCGGCCGTGATCTCCGCGCCGAAATCCTTGATCCTGCCGTCCTCGACGAGGACGCCGCCGCGCGTCTCGGCGCCGCTTTCGGGATCGATCAGGCGCGCGTTGACGAAGGCCAAGGGCGGATGGGGCTTTGTCTGAACCATGGCTTTCGATAGCGCGCGGCGCCCGATTGGGCAATCGCGCCTTTGGCCGGAACGCGGATTTTCCCTAAGCTTTCGGCGCCCGACGGAGCCCATGCCGCCGGACCAGCCAGCCGACGAGAAAGCCGATCAGCGCCAGCAGCGCGAAGGCGCCGAGCTGGAAAAACACATTGCTCATCGCCCCGGGCAGCTTTCCGCCGCCACTCGCGTGCGAATAGAGGTCAGAGGCGTAAACCGCCGGGATCACGATCAGCGGCAGCGCCCACCACGGCCGCCATCCTTGCCAGCCGATCAGCGCCGCAAGCGCCAGCGTCGGATAGGCGAGGCCGTCCGAGAAATGCGCGAAGGCTGCGAAAAGCGTCAGCCAGAAGACGCGAAAGGCCAGCAGCACGAGATACTCCATGAGAAAATGACGAAAAAGTTTGCTTTGCGACCCCGCGCTTCGGTAAGAAGGCCCCTCTTAATCCTTCATCCGAGACCAAGCCCATGCCCGAGGTTATTTTCAACGGACCCGCCGGTCGTCTCGAAGGGCGCTTCCATCCGTCCAAACAGCGTGGGGCGCCGATCGCGATCATTCTTCATCCGCATCCGCAATTCGGCGGAACGATGAATAACCAGATTGTCTATCATCTTTATTATGCCTTCGCCGAGCGCGGATTTTCCGTCCTGCGCTTCAATTTTCGCGGCGTAGGCCGTTCGCAAGGCTCCTTCGACCACGGCCAGGGCGAATTGTCGGATGCGGCCGCCGCGCTCGACTGGGCGCAGGCGATCAGCCCCGAGGCGCGCGCCTGCTGGATCGCGGGCGTCTCCTTCGGCTCGTGGATTGGCATGCAATTGCTGATGCGCCGACCGGAAATCGAGGGCTTCATCTCCATCGCCCCGCCGGCCAATCGCTTCGACTTCAGCTTCCTCGCGCCCTGCCCGTCCTCGGGCCTGTTCGTCCATGGCGACCAGGACCGCGTCGCGCCGATCAAGGAAGTCACCGGCCTCATCGAGAAGCTGAAGACCCAGAAGGGCATCCAGATCGAACATGCGGTGGTCGAGGGCGCCAATCATTTCTTCGAGGACCGCGTCGACGACCTGATCGGCAAGGTCGGGCTCTATCTCGACAAGCGCCTCGGCAATCCGGCGAAAATCGCCATCGCCTCGCGCGGAGACTGATTTTTTTCATTCCCTTCGCGGCGCGCGGGCCGAGACTGGAACGAATAGGCGGCGCAGGCGTTGTGCCGCAAATATTCGTTTTTTGCTTTCAACTGCGGCCTGCCAAGCGCCGCAAAACGCACTTCGGCGCTTCCGTAATTCGACCCCCATCTCGACGCTTCCCGGCAGCTGAGGCGTGAGGGGAGCGAGCTATGGCTTTTTCCAATCACCTGTCATTTCCAGATCGCCGCGACGTCATGCGAGGCGGCGCCAGACTTTCATTTGGCGCTTTGACATCCTTGCTCTTTTCTGGAGCATCGCGGGTGCTGGCGGCTCCGCTGCAGGGCGGCGCGCCCGAAATCGATCAACTGGTCCTGCGGATCGTGACCGACTCATATCAGATGGCGACGGCGCAGAACGCCAGGGTCGGCAATGTCGAAATCAAGCGTTTTGGCTTCGCTGTCGGCGATCATCCGCCCAGCAAGGCCATCCTGAGCGAGTTCGGACTCTCGATGCATGCGTCCTCGATGATTGGGTCGCAACAGCGAAACGTCCTCGTGGATTTTGGCTATACGCCACAGACGCTGCTCAACAATCTGGAGCTTCTTGGTGTCGATCCCGGCGCCATTGACGCCCTCGTGCTTTCGCACGGCCATTACGACCATTTCGGTGGGCTCGCGGGATTCCTGCAAGCCACGAGCGGCAAACTGAAGCCGGACCTTCCATTTTATTTCGGCGGCGAAGAGTGCTTTTGCGCCCGGCAATGGCTTGCGCCGCCCATGAAGGGCGATTTCGGCGCGATCAACCGCGATGCGCTGAAAGACGCCAGATTGTCGATCATGTCCTCCCCCGGACCGGCGAAAGTCGCCGATCACGGCTTCACGACAGGCCGGATCGACCTGACATCCTTCGAGAAAGTTCTTTCGCCGAGCGCGATGAAGATTGGCCGGAGCGGCGCTTTCGGCTGCTACCCGGAGGAGTTCACCGAAGAAGAACGCCAAAAGGGCGTCATTCCCGACCAGTTCCGTCACGAAATCGGCACGGCGTTCAATCTCAAGGGGAGAGGCCTGATCGTGCTGACGTCATGCAGCCACCGCGGCGTGGTGAACGTCGTCAAGCAGGCGCAGGCGGCTTCTGGCGTGGATAAGGTCCATGCGGTCGTCGGAGGCTTCCATCTGGCGCCTCACAAGGAGGACTACCTCCGCGAGACCGTCAAAGCTCTGGGCGCGCTGAACCCCGACTTCGTCATCCCGCTGCATTGCAGTGGCGAACCGTTCTTCGAAATCATGAAGGCCGAAATGCCGACCAAGCTACTGCGTGGCTATACCGGCACGGCGTTCGTCTTCGCGGCTTGACCGGCGCGCGACTTTTTTTTTGCGAGGAGGAAATCAAGGGAGGAAAAAAACCATGACGACAGGATGGCGCGGACTTCTTGCATCCGCCGCGACGATCGCGCTCGCGACCGCCGTCCAAGCGGAACAGCCAAAAATGAGCGATGCGAATTATATCGCCAAAGCGATGACGGCCGCGCCCAAGGCGGTCGCCAAGGGAGCCACCGTCTCCGCCATGGAGGGCGCCTCCATGCGCGTTCTGCACAAGGGCTCCAACGAATGGACCTGCATGATCATGCCCGACGGCGTGCCGATGTGCACGGATGCGGCCGGAATGGCCTGGGTCCATGCGTTAATGACCAAAGCGGCGCCGCCAGACCAGATCGGCTTCATGTATATGCTCGCCGGCGACAATGGGACGAGCAATGCGGCGCCTGGGGCCTTGGCGCGGACCCCGGACAATCATTGGGTCAAGACCGGACCGCATGTCATGATCCTGGGCGCGAGCGCCAAGTCGATGCCAGGCTATCCGCGCACGCTCGACGCGGACCCGACGAGGCCCTATGTGATGTGGCCGGATACGCCATACGAGCACCTGATGATCCCGGTGAAATGAATATTCGGGGCGATAAAAGGTCGCCCCGCTATCATTTGCGATCGGACGCCCTGCGATGGCGCGTCACGCTTTGGGGCCGGCAAGGAACGGCGCAATGCGTTCGCGCAATTGCGCGAAATCCATCGGGCCTTGCGCCGCGAAGGTCAGCTTCGGCGCGGGCGCGAATACGAAATGCGCCGGGACGCCGCGCGCGCCCAGCGCGCGGAAGAGATAGCCCTTGCGATCCACGCCAACCTTGACGAAGGGATTTCCCTGCTCACGCAGGAAGGCGAGCGTTTTGGCGGGCTCGTCGAGCGAAGCTACGCCAAGGATTTTCACGCCGGACCGAGCGAATTCCATCAAGGCGGGATGCTCCTCGCGGCAGGTGGGGCACCACGAGGCGAAGGCGTTGACATAGACGGCCTGCCCCGCAATCCCGGCAGAGGAAAAGCCCGGAATGGGCGCGCCGGAGGCGTCGGTCAGGCCCGCGAGCGCCGGCAGGTCGAAATGATCGGCGGCGAAAGGGTTGAGCAGCCGCTCCCACAAGCCGTGGCGGCGCGCCTGCCAGAGCCCGGCGCCGGTCGCGCCGGTGCCGAGAATAGCCGCACCAAAAAGGAGCGCGCGGCGGTGGGCGTCGGGATGGTCTTTTGCGTTCATGCGCGGACTCTGGCGCATGGGCGTTAACGCCGCGTTGGCGCGGCATATCGTCTTGTCGCCAAAGGCGGCTTGCCGTTCTAAAACTGCGGGCCTTAAAGTGAGTCTGGTTAAGGAGAGGATCGCACCATGAGCCAGGCGAACGCAAAAATCGCGGAGCCGCATCCGATCGCATGCGACGTGCTCGTCGCCGGGGCCGGCTCGGCTGGCCTCTCCGCCGCGCACGCCTTCGCGGCGCAGGGCCGCAAGGTCGTGGTCGTCGGCAAGGTCGAGACACATCTCGCCGGGCGCACCGTGGCTTTGTTCGAAGGCTCGCTACGTTTTTACCGCACGCTGGGCCTGTGGCCGCGCTGCGCCGATCACGCCAATCCCATGGAAGGGATTCGGATGATCGACGACACCGGTTCGATCTTCCCGACCTCGCCCAAGGAATTCCGCTCGCGCGAAATCGATCTCGACGCTTTCGGCGAGAATATCGAGAACAACGCCCTCGTCGCGGAGCTCGCGCAGGCGGCGCGGGAAAACCCCGCCATCACGCTGATCGAGGACCTGATCGACTCCTTCGAGCTGAATTTCTCCGGCGCGCGGGCGCGACTGGCGTCAGGCGGGCGGATCGAGGCGAAATTCATCGTCGCCGGCGAGGGCCGCAATTCGCAGGCTCGCCAGATCGCGGGCATCACGGTCCAGACCTGGTCCTATCCACAGATCGCCTTGACCGCGCTGCTGGCGCATGACAAGCCGCACCACAATATTTCGACCGAGTTCCACAAGCGCTCCGGCCCCTTTACCTTCGTGCCATTGCGCGGCCGCGAGGGCGCGCCGCATCGCTCCAGCCTGGTCTGGCTGGTTTCGCCGCGCGACGCCCTGCGCCTTCAGGCCCTGCCCCCGGACATGCTCGCCGCCGAAATCGAGGATGAAGCCCACGGCCTGCTCGGCGCCATCCGGCTCGACGGCCCGCTCGGCGCCTTTCCGATGGGCGCGATGAAAACCTCGCGCGTCACCGGAACGCGCATGGCCCTGATCGGCGAATCCGCCCATCTGTTTCCGCCGATCGGCGCGCAGGGGCTCAACCTGAGCCTGCGCGACATCGCCAATCTGGTCGATTGCCTCGAAGGCGTGAACCTCGACGAGCCGGACGAGATCGCCCGCGCGCTGGAAACTTACGAACGCCAGCGCGCGCGCGACATCGGCCTGCGCATCAACGGCATTGACATTCTTAACCGCTCGCTGCTGATCCACGCCCTGCCGGTGGATTTCGCCCGCGCCTTCGCGCTGACCTTCTTCTCGGCCTTCGGCCCGCTGCGCCGCGCGCTGATGCGCGAAGGCGTGACGCCGCACGGCCCGACGCCGAAACTCATGCGCGCCCGCCCGCCGGTCCGCCGCCCTGCCGCCAGAGAGGCCTGACTTTTGCGCATTGCAACCTGGAACGTGAACTCCGTGCGCCAGCGCGCCGAGGCGCTGCTGGCCTATCTGAACGAGGTCCAGCCGGACGTCCTGTGCCTGCAGGAGCTGAAATGCCAGGAGGAGCAGTTTCCCCGGCTGGAGGTGGAGGCGGCGGGCTACAACGTCGCGATCCACGGCCAGAAATCCTATAATGGCGTCGCCATTCTCTCCAAGGTCCCGATGGAAATCGCCGTGGGCCTGCCCGGCGACGAAAGCGACGAGCAATCGCGCTATATCGAGGCGGTGATCCCCTGGGGCGCGACCGTGCTGCGCGTCGGCTGCCTTTACCTGCCCAATGGCAACCCGCTCGGCACGGAGAAATATCCCTACAAACTCGCCTGGATGGAAAGGCTGATCGCCCACGCCAAAAAGCTGCTCGCCCTCGAAGAGCGGCTGGTGCTGTGCGGGGATTACAATGTCATCCCCGAAGCCCGCGACGTTTATGACCCCGCCGCCTGGCTCGGCGACGCGCTCTTTGCGCCGCCGACGCGCGAAAAATTCCGCGAACTGCTGGCGCTCGGCTTCACCGACGCCCTGCGCGCGACCACCGACGCGCCTAAGCAATATACCTTCTGGGATTATCAGGCCGGCGCCTGGCAGAAGAACAACGGGCTGCGGATCGACCATCTGCTGCTGTCACCGCAGTCCGCCGACCGGCTGGAGAGCGTGATGATCGACAGGGACATGCGCGCGAAAGACAAGCCCTCGGACCATGTGCCGATCCGCGTGGATTTGCGGGACTGACCCTCAAAAGCTCCGGCCCCCGAGAGGGGGCCGGCCAGAAGCTTTGATGTTCACTTTGTTTGCGCCGGTTCGCGCTCAATGCGCGGTCGGCAGTTCTTCGGCTTTCGGCGCGCCAGTCATGACCGGGATGGTCTTGGCGGCCGTTACCTTGGCGGCGGGTTTCTGAACAGTCAGATGCAGGACGCCCTTGTCATAATGGGCGGCGATCGCATCCGCCGCAGGTTCGAACGGCAGTCCGATTGCGCGATAGAACGAGCCGAAACGGCGCTCGGTCACATGCCAATCTTTCTCCTCGCGTCTGGTTTCCATAGTCTTCTCGCCGGAGACGATCAGACGGTCGCCCTCGACGCGAACCTTGATGTCCTTCTCATCGACGCCCGGGATTTCCAGCGTCGCCTCGATCGCCGTCTCGGTCTCGGCGATATTCATCGCCGGAACTTGCGGCATGCCCTCTTTCATCTCGGGAACTTCAAACATTTTCGGAAGCTCGCGCCCCAACAGATCCCTTTGAAGAGTGCGGAAGGGATCTGTCATAAATTCGCGCGTCCAGAGATCCGGAAGCAGGGTTTTCATGACAGCCTCCTATCCGCCCCGCAGCCCGCGAGCCTGAAGCTCGCATCTTCGCGGGGCGCCACAACGAAGGACGACGCTCGACTTGCGTAAAGGGCGCAATCCCTCGCTACGTCAGCCAATATAATCTAATCGCCGAAAAATGCATTGACCGGGATCATTGACGCGTCTCGGCGGGGGCGCCCTGCTCGATCTTGTCCAGGGCCTCGGCGACAGCGTCGAAAACCAGCAGGATCGAGGCGTGGCGCGCCTTGTAGTCGCGTGCGGGCTCCAGCACCCCGGCGTCCGCGAAGCGGCCCTGCGGCGGCGGGCCGTTCTCCTTCAGCATCTTGCGCATATCTTCGCGCAAGGATCGTAATTCCGCGGGCGCGGCGCCAATGATGTGCCGCCCCATCACGGAAGACGCCGCTTGCCCCAGCGCGCAGGCCTTCACGTCCTGCGCGTAATCGGAAACGCGGCCGTCTGCGAGCGAAAGATCTATCGTGATGGAGGAGCCGCATAGCCGCGAATGCGCCGAGGCTGAAGCCTGCGGCGCCGGCAGCCGGCCGAGCCGTGGAATATTGGCCGCGAGTTCAAGGATCTTCTGGTTGTAAATATCGTCAAACATGGCGTCTCACAGGGCGCGCGGCCCGCTCCTCAGATAGAACGCCGAGGGCGCGCCCGCAAGACGCGGCGCACGAGGGCGTTCAGATCTCGACGCCGTTTTCGCGCGCGAAGCCTTCCGCCAGGGCCACATATTGGCGCATCGCCTCGTCCTTCGCCACGCCTTGGTTCTTGGACCAGGCGTCATATTTGAACTTGCCGACAAGATCGAACACGCCCGGCTTTTCGCCATGGGCGTCGCCGTCCCGCGCCTGTCGGAAAAGGCCGTAAAGCCTGAGCTTCAATTCATTCGACGGCTGCGCCTGCCCCTCGGGCGGCAGCGCCTTGATCCTGGCGACCACTTCGTCGAAACGCTGCTGAATCATGTCCATCCTCCCCCTTCCCGGCGTCAAGAGCGTTTTCAAGCGAAGTGGATACCGGTTCGCGTGAAGAAAACGCGCAAAAGCGAAAAACTTGAGCGCCCGTCCGATCTATCGGGCCGGCGCTCAAACCGGAATCGCAAACAGGATAGTTTATATATCAACCAATCATCAAAAAGCCAGAGCTTGATGGTCAGGCCTGCTCCGCGCCAACCAGCTTGAGCCAGCCGTCCTCGTCAATGGTCTCGACGCCCAGCTCGCGCGCCTTTGCCAGTTTCGAACCCGCATCGGCGCCTGCAACCAGCAGATCGGTCTTTTTGGAAATCGAGCTGGAAACCTTGGCGCCGAGGCGCTCGGCCATGGCCTTGGCCTCGTCGCGGGTCATTTTTTGCAGCGCGCCGGTGAAGACCACGGTTTTGCCAGCCACTGGGCTATCGCTTTTCACCGCCTCCATCGGAACGATGCGCACTTCCGCGAGCAGCGCGTCCAAAGCCTGCTCATTATGCGGCTCGGTGAAGAAATCCGCGACCGCCTCGGCGACCACCTCGCCGATCCCGTCGATATCGTTGATCCTCTTTCGCGCCTCGCTGTCCGGCGCCGCCTGACGCGCGACCTCGCGCAAGGCCTCGAAGGTCTCGAAAGAGCGCGCCAGCCTGATGGCGTTGGTCTCCCCGACATGGCGGATGCCCAGAGCGAAGATGAAGCGGTTCAGCACGATCTCGCGCTGCGCCTCGATGGCGTCGAACAATTTTCGGGTCGAGACCTTGCCGAAGCCGTCGAAATTCTCGATCCGGGTCAGGCTTTTGCTGTCGCGCTCCTGAAGTGTGAAGATGTCGGCTGGCGTCTTGATCAGCCCTCTCTCAAAGAAAAACGCGATCTGCTTGTCGCCGAGCCCCTCGATATCGAAGGCGTTGCGCGAGCAGAAATGGCGTAGTTTCTCCACCGCCTGCGCCGGGCAGACCAAAGCGCCGGTGCAGCGGCGGGCGACGTCGGCCTCGCCGGTCTTGGGATCGATCTCGCGCAGGGCCGCCGAACCGCAGGCGGGGCAGACGTCCGGCATCGTGTATGGCTTGGCGTCCGCCGGGCGTTTCTCCGCCACCACGCCGAGAATCTGCGGAATGACGTCGCCCGCGCGTTGCACGATCACCGTGTCGCCGATGCGAATGTCCTTGCGCGCGATCTCGTCCTCGTTATGCAGGGTGGCGTTGGAGACGACCACGCCTCCGACCGTGACAGGGTCCAGTCGCGCGACAGGCGTCAACACGCCGGTGCGGCCGACCTGGATCTCGATGCCGCGCAGGACCGAGGTCGCCTTTTCCGCCGGGAATTTATGCGCCACGGCCCAGCGCGGCGCGCGCGAGACGAAGCCCAGCCTTTGCTGCAAGGCGAGTTCATTGACCTTGTAGACCACCCCGTCGATGTCATAGCCGAGCGAAGCGCGCCGGCCCTCGATATCGCGGAAATGCGCCAGCATGGCCGCCGCCGAACGGCACAGAACAGTCAGCGGATTGACCGTGAAGCCATAGGCGCCGAACGCCTCGACCACACCCAGTTGAGTGTCGGCGGGCGGCCGAGGCTCCGTTGCGCCCCAGGCATAGGCGAAAAACCTCAACGGGCGCGACGCCGTCACCTTGGCGTCGAGCTGGCGCAGGGAGCCCGCCGCCGCATTGCGCGGATTGGCGAACAAGGGCTTTTCCGCCGCCGCCTGCCGCGCGTTGAGCGCCGCGAAATCCGCGTGGCCCATATAGACCTCACCGCGCACGTCGAGGATTTGCGGCGTCGCGCCCGCGAGGCGGTGCGGAATATCGGCGATGGTGCGGACATTGGCCGTGACGTCTTCGCCGACAAGTCCGTCCCCGCGCGTCGCCGCACTGACCAGCAGCCCGTTTTCGTAACGCAGCGAGCAGGACAGGCCGTCGATCTTCGGCTCGGCGGTAAAGGCGACCTCCGCCTCCGCCGAGAGGCCGAGGAAGCGCTTCACGCGGGCGACGAAGTCCTCCAACTCGTCATCGGAAAAAATATTGCCGAGCGAAAGCATGGGCACAGCATGCGTGATCTTGGCGAATTTCTCCGCCGGCGCCGCGCCGACCTTCTTGCTGAGCGAATCCTCGCCCGCGAGTTCGGGAAACTGCGCTTCCAGCGCCTCGTAGCGGCGGCGCAGGGAATCATATTCGGCGTCGGAAACCACCGGCGCGTCGTTCTGGTAATAGGCGCGGTCATGCGCGGCGATTTCCTCGCCGAGCTGCCGGTGTTCCTCGCGCGCACGCGAAAATTCGTCGCTCTTGCTCATGCCCAAGAATTAGCGGAATTTTTTTACCGAGGCGACGTCTGACAGCGCGTTATTGCGCGTTTTCGATCAGGCGCGCGGCGGCGGCGCGGGCTTCCTCGGTAATGGTCGCGCCGGCCAGCATTCGGGCGATCTCCTCGCGGCGATGCTCGTCGAACAGCGGCGAGACCGTTGTGGCGGCGCGCGCGCCCTTGTCGGCGAGGTCCTTGGAAATCCGCATGTGGGTGGTGGCCCGCGCTGCGACCTGCGGCGCATGGGTGACGGAGAGCACCTGCACCCGCGCGCCGAGCCGCGCCAGCCTCTGCCCGATGGCGTCCGCCGCCGCGCCGCCTGCGCCCGAATCGATTTCGTCGAACACCAGCGTCGGCGCCGAGCCGCGATCCGCCAGAACGACTTTCAGCGCCAGCATGAAGCGCGACAATTCGCCGCCCGAGGCCACCTTCATCAATGGGCCGGGCCGCGCGCCGGGATTGGTCTGCACCCAGAACTCCACCCGCTCTGAGCCTTCCGCCCCGATCTGCGATTCGTCGGTGACGACCTGAGCGGTGAAGACGGCGCGTTCGAGCTTGAGCGGCGGCAATTCGGCGGTCACGGCGGCGTCGAGCCCCTTGACCGCCTTGAGCCGCGCCGTGGTCAGCGCGGCGGCGCATTTGCGATAATGCGCGTCGGCCGCCTCGCGCGCCTTGCCCAGCGCGACGAGCCGCGCCTCGCCAGCGTCGAGCGCGGCGAGATCGGCCGCGAATTTCTCCGCCAGCACGGGCAGGTTGTCGGCGGAGGTGGCGTATTTGCGCGAGGCGCCGCGCAGGGCGAACAGCCGCTCCTCGACCTGCTCCAGCGCGCGGGGGTCGAATTCGGCGTCGCGCAAGGCCTGATCGATCGCCTGCTGCGCGACATCGAGCGCCGAAAGCGCCGAATCGAGCGCCTTCAAAGATGGCTCGATCAGCTGCGGGGCCTGGGACTGCCGGCGCTCCAGCCGACGCAGGGCCGCCGAGAGCGTGGACATGGGCGAGCCGTCGCCGGAAACGCTTTCCTGCGCGTCGCGCAGATCGCCGACGACCTTTTCCGCTTGCATCATGGCCGCGCGCTGGGTGGAAAGCGCCTCCTCCTCGCCTGCGCGCGGGTCGAGCTTCGACAATTCCTCATGGGCGTGGCCAAGATAATCGGCTTCCTTGCGCGCCGCCTCCACCGCCGCCTTTTCTTCCTGCAGGGCTTTTTCAGCCGCCCTCAGCGCGGAATGAGCGGCGCGCGTCGCGGCCAGAAGGTCGCCATGGCCGCCGAAGGCGTCGAGCAAAGCGCGATGGACATTGGGATCGACCAGAGCGCGGTCGTCATGCTGGCCGTGAATTTCCACCAAAGCGTCGCCAATGGCGCGCAGGGCCTGAATGCTGACGGGCTGGTCGTTGACGAAGGCGCGGCTGCGACCGTCGGCCATTTGCACGCGGCGGAGAATCAGGTCGCCCTCTACGGAAAGCTCCTGTTCGGCGGCGGCGAATCGCGCGGGATGGTCCGCGGGCGGATCGAACACCGCGATCACCTGCCCCTGCGGCTGGCCGGAGCGCACCAGCCCGCCATCGCCGCGTCCGCCAAGCGCAAGCGAAAAAGCGTCGAGAAGAATGGACTTGCCGGCGCCGGTCTCGCCGGTCAGCACGGTGAGGCCGGAGCCAAAATCAAGCTCCAGCCTGTCGATCAGCACGATGTCGCGAATCGCGAGCTGGACCAGCATAAAACCTGCCTCGACCCGGGTATGATCTCGTCAGCAGGAATAAGACGAAACGCCGCTCAGCTCAATCCGACCTTTTTAAAGGACTTGGAAATCCACGATTCCTGATGATCCTGGGGCGTCAGGCCATCCGCGCGCAGACGCTCGACGGCTTCCTTGTACCAAACCGAATTGGGGAAATTCGCGCCGAGCACGGCCGCTGCGGTCTCCGCCTCATTGGTGATTCCAATGGCGAGATAGGCCTCGGTCAGGCGCTCGAGAGCCTCCTCGGCCTCGCGCGTGGTCTGGTATTTGAACAGAACCTCGCGGAAGCGGTTGATCGCCGCCGTGTAGTTCTTGCGCTTGAGATAATAGCGGCCGACTTCCAGTTCATGGCCGGCGATCTGGTCGCGGCAGATCTGGATCTTGTAGCGCGAGTCCTCGGCATATTGGGACTTCGGATATTTATCGACCACGGTCTGATAATATTTCATCGCCTTGACCATGCGATCCTGGTCGCGCTGCACGTCGGGCATTTCGCCATACATGGCCTGACCCGCCATGTAATTCACGTAAGGAGCGTCGGAGGCGTTGGGATAAAGCGTGTTGAACCGGTCGGCGGCGGTCGACGCCTCGACATAGGAGCCCGCCAGATAATTGGCGTAAACTTCCATCACCAGGCCTTTGCGCGCCCATTCGCCGAACGGGTATTGCTTCTGCAGCGTTGCGAAGTCCTTGGCGGCGGTCTCGTAATCGTGTTTCTCGATCTTGATCAGGCCTTCGTTGTAATAGCGCTCCGCCGGGACATTCGGATCAACCTTCATTTCATATTTGCTGCCACCGAAGGGATTGAGATCCTCCAGCGAAAAACACTGCGCGGATGAAACGAACGCCATCGTGGCCGCGCCCGCCAGGACGGCGACGCGCAATGTCTTGAGGCTTTTGGGGTTCGTATGGTTCATTCAAACACGCTCGTGGTAAGGCGGGCGCGCTGACCGCCCACACTTGCTTCAGACATTCTTTGACGGAAACGCTTCGAGACCTCAGTCCCGCGCGCAGTTCCCCCACGCGAATAGCGCCGCGCGCGCAAAAGAAAAAGCGATTTTTTACGGCAATTTTAAGACTTCAGGGTTCCGGCGACCATGCCGGGCCGCCCATCGGACGCCCTTGGGCCAGAATGGAGCCGCCCCCCGGGATGGAATCGCGAGGGGCGAAGAAATCGTTTCGACCTTGAAAAGCTTCCGGCTTTCGGCCTCAGCTGCGCTCAGGCATGAAAACCGGCGAGGCGACCAGGCCGAGATCGGCGCGAACGCCTTCGCGCGGCGCCGGCGCGGCGTCCACGAAGCGATAGGCGGTGCGGTCGGAGAACAGGGCCGCCAGAATGGCGACATTCAGCTTGTGGCCGCTGCAATAGGAGCGATATTCGCCGACGAGCGGTCCGCCAGCCAAGGCGAGATCGCCAACGGCGTCGAGCATCTTGTGACGCACGAATTCGTCGGAATAGCGCAGGCCCTCGGGATTGATCACGCGATCGTCGTCGATGCCCACCGAATTGTCCAGCGAGGCGCCGAGCGCGAAGCCAGCGGCGATGAGGCGCTTGACGTCGGCCAGGAAGCCGAAGGTGCGGGCGCCGGCCAGTTCGCGGCGGAAGGCCGCGGGATCGAGATCCAGGATTTTACGCTGGCGGCCGATCGCCTCGCTCTTGAAATCGATTTCGACGTCGAGCCGGAAGCCGCTGTCGGCGGGGCGGAGTTCGGCGAAGGCGCGGCCCTGTTCGACGCGGACCGGCTTCAAAATCTTGATATAGCGGCGCGAGGCCCCGAGCTGCCTGACGCCGACGCGGTCGATCGCCTCGACGAAGGCGGCGGCCGAACCGTCCATGATCGGCACTTCCGGTCCATCGACCTCGACGAGGCAATTATCCACGCCCAGGCCACGCAGCGCGGCGACGAGGTGCTCGATGGTGGCGACCATGTGCTGCGCGCCATCGCCGATGACCGTGCAGAGTTCAGTCATGGTCACCTTGGACCAGTTGGCTTCGATGCGGCGGCTGCCGCCATTGGGCAGGCCGCTGCGCAGGAACACCAGGCCGCTGTCGGCTTCGGCGGGATTCAGGACCAGACGGACGGGCTTGCCGGAATGAACGCCAATGCCCCCGGACAGGACGATGCGGTCGCGGAGAGTCGTCTGGAAGCGCGGCTTCATATTTTTTCCGTCTGCTCGTCCCGCCGGGTGGCGGGATCGTTGCAATTTCGCCATTGTCTCGCCGCAGGAAACCGGCTTTGTCGCCGACAGCGGTTCAACGAATGGCAGGAAGAAATTCCTGAGGAGGCCCGGAACCAAAGGCGGCCCCATAAGTTTCCTCGATTCGTCACATCTGGAAGGTATCTCGCAGGCCGCGACATACCAAATCACTCTTTCTTACGGCCCTGTTACAAATTAACCGCATTTTCGTCCCACTCGCCTTAATCAAACGTTTGCCTTTAGCCTGCGCCGGCCTTTCTAGACCACAAAAAACCCGCCTTTCGGCGGGTTTTTGCTTTTTTCGTCCAAATGAACCGATTCGTCAGTTCGACTGGCGGCGCAGGAAGGCCGGGATTTCCAGATGGTCTTCTTCGGCGCGGGGATAGCCGCGGCCATTGGCGTCCACCGCCGAGGCCGGACGCTGCGCCGGCGGGCGCTTGGCGTATTCGGCATGGGCAGGCGAAGGATGAGCCGGCGACGGCTGGACCGGGCGCGGCGCATAGGCGACCTGAGCAGGCGGCGGAGCCGGGATCGCGGGAGGCGCCATCTGCGGCGCGATCTGGGGCGCCGCCATCTGCGGGGCCATCTGCGGCGCGGCGTGAGCGGCCTGCTCTTCGGCGCGGCTCATCCCGAAGGTGGCGAGACGCTCGAGCAGGGTGCGGCGGCGGGTTTCCGCGGCCGGGGCGGCGGAAGCCTGATGGCCGGCGGCGCGCATCAGGTTCTGGGCGGGCACCGGGAACTCGTCGATGTTCGGCATGGCCCGCGCGCGGAGCGGCTGTTCAGCCGGCGGCGGAACAAAGGCCGACTGCATCATCGGCGGTTCGGGGCGGCGCGCCGCGGCCTGCGCCGGCTCGTGATAGGCCGCCGGGGGCGCCGAGGCGGGCTTGATCTGCACATCGGGATGATGCGGCGCATAGGCCTGCTCCGCGACCGCGCGCGGCTGCTGGGCGTAGGCCGGCGCCTGGGGCGCCTGCTGGGCATAGACCGGGGCCTGGGCGGGCTGCGGGGCGTAGGCCGGAGCCGCCTGCTGCGCCGGCGCCTGGTTCACGGGAGCCTGCGAATAATAGGTCTCGGGCGCGGGCGCAGGAGCCGCCGGACGCGCCGTGGCCTGGACCGTCTCGGCCTGGCGGGCCGCGGCCTGGGCGCGCATGCGCTCGACGGCCTCGGCAAGACGCTGGTCGTTGACGTCGGCGACGCCGGCAGGCTTGTCGATGCCGGTGGCGACGACGGAGACGCGGATCACGCCTTCCAGACCCGAATCGAAGGTCGCGCCAAGGATGATATTGGCGTCCTCGTCCACTTCCTGACGGATGCGGCTGGCGGCTTCATCGACTTCATAGAGGGTGAGGTCGTTGCCGCCGGTGATCGAGATCAGCAGGCCCTTGGCGCCCTTCATCGAGACTTCGTCGAGCAGCGGATTGGCGATGGCGGCCTCGGCGGCCAGGATCGCGCGGCGCTCGCCGGTCGCTTCGCCGGTGCCCATCATGGCCTTGCCCATGTCGCGCATGATGGCGCGAACGTCGGCGAAGTCGAGGTTGATCAGGCCTTCGCGCACCATCAGGTCGGTGATGCAGGCGACGCCGGAATAAAGCACCTGGTCGGCCATCGAGAAGGCGTCGGCGAAGGTCGTCTTTTCATTGGCGACGCGGAACAGATTCTGGTTCGGGATGACGATCAGGGTATCGACGGACTTGTGCAGCTCCTCGATTCCGCCGTCGGCGAGACGCATGCGGCGCTGGCCCTCGAACTGGAACGGCTTGGTCACGACGCCGACGGTGAGAATGCCCATCTCGCGCGCAGTGCGGGCGATGACCGGCGCGGCGCCGGTGCCGGTGCCGCCGCCCATGCCGGCGGTGACGAAAACCATGTGCGCTCCGGTGAGGTGGTCGCGGATTTCCTCAATCGCCTCTTCGGCGGAGGCGCGGCCGACTTCCGGCTGCGAGCCGGCGCCGAGGCCTTCCGTGACCTGCAGGCCCATCTGGATGATGCGCTCCGCCTTCGAGCTCATCAGCGCCTGGGCGTCGGTGTTGGCGACGATGAAGTCGACGCCGGCCAGGCCGCAGGTGATCATGTTGTTCACCGCGTTGCCGCCCGCGCCGCCCACGCCGCACACCATGATGCGGGGCTTGAGTTCGCGCAGTTCCGGCGCTTTCAGATTGATCGTCATGGTATGGCCTCTTGTCTTGTGGGCGCCACGCCCGCGCTGTTTGCCGTTTTTTTGAAACCTCAGGACCGAAAACGCAGGCCCTGAGCTGCACTCGTTAGAAACTTTCCTTGAGCCATCGGCCGACCCGGCCGAAATAGCCCGCCTGCTGTCGCTCGATCCCCTGCCCCGCACGGCTCGGCTCGAAATATTCGACATTGGAGAATTGCGGATAGACCAGCAGGCCGACCGCCGCCGAAAAGCCCGGGCTTTTCGCCGATTCCGGCATGCCCTGCACGCCGAGCGGCCGCCCGACGCGAATCTGCCCGCCAAGGATTCTGCGAGCGGCTTCCGGCAGGCCCGTCAACTGGCTCGTGCCGCCGGTCAGGACGATCCGGCCGCCCGAAGTCGCCGGGAAGCCCGCCGCCTTGAGGCGATCGCGCGCCAGTTCGAGGATTTCCTCGACGCGGGGACGAATGATGCGCGAAAGCTGCGATTTCGGAATATGCATGGGGCTTTCGCCCTCTTCGCCGACCTGAAGCACCGCGAGCGTCTCGCGGTCGTCGGAGGGCGAGGAGATCGCGCTGCCATAGAGGGTCTTCAGCCGTTCGGCGTCGGCGAGACGGGTGTTGAGGCCGCGCGCGATGTCCATCGTGACATGCTTGCCGCCGACCGCGATCGCGTCGCCGTGGACGAGACGCCCGTCGCGGAACACGCCCATGCCGACCGAGCCGCCGCCGAGGTCCATGACGGTCGCGCCGAGCACGGCCTCATCGTCGACCAGCACGGCGAGGCCGGACGCATAAGGCGTCGCGACGACGGCTTCGATCGACAGATGGCAGCGCTCGATGGCGAGCAGGAGATTGCTGAGGGCCGCGGCGTCCGCGCTGACGACGTGGAGGTCCGCGCCCAGCCTTTCGCCGATCATGCCTTTGGGATCGCGGATGCCGGAGGCGCCGTCGAGCGAGAAGCCGGTGGGCAGGCTATGCAGGATGGCGCGGCCATGCTGGGCCGTGCGCAGGCTGGTGGCCTCCAGCACCCGATGGAGATCGGTCTCGGAGACGCCGTTCACCAGCGGCACGCTGGCCTGGTAATAAGTGGAGCCGAGGCGCCCGCCGTGATTGGCGACGATGACGCTTTCGACCTGGACCTTGGCCATGCGCTCCGCGGCGTCGACGGCGAGGCGCACCGCCGCTTCGGCCTCGTCCATGTCGATGACCACGCCGCCCTTGATGCCCCGCGAACGCTGGTGCCCGATACCGAGGATGCGGGTGCGGTGCGTGCGCCCGCGCAGCATGTCGGACGGCTCGGCCGGGATCAGCTTGGCGATCAGGCAGACGACCTTCGAGGCGCCGACGTCGAGCACGCAAAGGATCGAGCTCTTGCGCGTGGAGATCGGCTTGATCCGGGGCAGATGCACGGAAGCGATCATATATGCGCTCCCTTGCCATGCGACTTGGCCGCTTCGCGCGCGGCGGCGGCTTCTTCCGTGAGGCGGACGTAGAGCTTGCCCGGGATGCGCAGGTCGAGCGAGACGACGTCCTTTTCGAGCACACGGGCCTCCTGTTCGAGCCGCGCCAGCCGGGCCACGGCGGCCTTGGCGTTGACTTCAGGCAGCATGACGTCCACGCCCGACGCCATTTTCAGCGTCCAGCGCCGCTGAGACACCAGAATTCCGGCGCGAATCTTGCCTCGCAAATCGCCGGCGGCATCGAGCAGGCCGAGATATTCGTCGATGCGCTGGTTGGCGCCCTCGCCCACGACGAAAGGCAGAGATTCAAATTTGGGGTCGCGCAACGCGTCGATCGGCTCGCCGTCGGCTGCGATGATCGAGACGGCGCCGTCCTTCTGCCACAGGCCGTAGGGGCGGCGCTCGGTCACGTCGATCACCAGACGGTCAGGGAACAGTTTGCGCACGCTCACGTTCTTGACCAGCGGCAGCGCGAGCAGCTTGCTCCGCATCTGGTCGACATCGAGGAACATCAGCGATTGCTTGGCGTCCACGCCCGCGGCGTTCAGGATTTGCGCCTCGGTCAGCTCGATCTGGCCCGCAATGGTCACGGAATCGATTCCGAAGCCGAGCGCGCGCGCGGCCATGTCGCGCGGCCGGCCGTAATCATGGATGAAATCCTGATATTGCCCGCCGGCAGACGCGCCGAGATAAGTGATTCCGGCGAGAAAGGCGATGACCAGGCTGGAGCCGAGGCCTGGAAGGCGCAAGAAGCCGACCAGCTTGCCTTCGCCGCCGCGCGGTCCCCGGCGCGAGCGCATGGGAGTCTTGTTCCTGGAAGCCTTGACCTGGCTCAGGCCGCGCGGACGCAGCAAGGAGAAGCCAGGCGCCGGGCTCGCCGGCCCGGCGGCAAATGCGGCGCGCGGCGAAGCCAGGGCTGGATCCAGCCCGTTTACCGATCGCAGGAGGCGTCGTGCACCATCCATTTCACAAGCTCACCGAACGAAATGCCGGCATATGCGGCCAATTCCGGCGCTAGCGAGGTCTCTGTCATGCCCGGTTGCGTGTTGACTTCCAACACGACGAGCTCGCCCGTACCTCCGGGGCGATCGTCGTAACGGAAGTCGGTCCGGCTTACGCCGCGACAGCCCAGAGACCTGTGCGCCTTCAAAGCCAACTCTTGGATGATTTGGTAAATATTTTCTTTAACTTTTGCCGGAAGTTCGTGAATAGACCCTCCTGGCGCATATTTCGCATTGAAGTCGTACCAGCCTCCACCAGCGGCCTTGATCTCGATCACATCAAGCGCCCGATCGCCCATCACGGCGCAGGTCAGCTCCCGTCCGGCGATGTATTTTTCGGCCAGCATCAGGTCGCCATGGGACCAATCGGCGCGCAGCAGCTCCTGCGGCGGATGGGAGGTTCCCTCCTGCACGATGAACACGCCATAGGACGAGCCTTCCGACACCGGCTTCAGCACATAGGGTGGCGGCAGCACATGCTCCTTCGCCGCCTCGAACCGCGTGACGACCTTGCCGGAGGGGACCGGAACGCCCGCCGCCGCCATGACGATCTTGGCCTTGTCCTTGTTCGCGGCCAGCGCCGAAGCGAGCACGCCCGAATGGGTATAGGGAATGCGCAACAGCTCCAGCACGCCCTGGATGATTCCGTCTTCGCCGCCCGGCCCGTGCAGGGCGTTGAGCGCGACATCGGGCTTCAGCCGGGTCAGGACGCTGGCCACGTCGCGGCAGACGTCGACGCGCGAGACCTGGAAACCTTCCGACTCGAGCGCCCGGGCGCAGGCCTCGCCGGAGCGCAGGCTGACGCTGCGTTCGCTGGAAAGGCCTCCCATCAGAACCGCGACATGTTTGGTCATTTGCTTGTCCTCTCAACGGCCGTCCCAGCGAGGAGGCTCGGCCCGCCCTGACGGAGCGTGACGGTTACGCCAGGCTTTTCACGCCGATGCGCTTGATTTCCCAATGCAGATCCACGCCCGTCGCCGCTTTCACGCGGGCGCGCACCTCGTCGCCGAGGTTTTCGATGTCGGCGGCGGTCGCCGCGCCGCGATTGATCAGGAAGTTGCAGTGCATTTCCGACACCTGCGCGTCGCCGACGACGAGACCGCGACAGCCGGCGCGGTCGATCAGCTGCCACGCCTTCTCGCCGGGCGGGTTCTTGAAGGTGGAGCCGCCGGTCTTTTCGCGGATCGGCTGCGATTGCTCGCGCGCCTCGGTGATCCGGTCCATTTCCGCCAGAATTTCCGCCGGATCGCCGGGGCGGCCCTGAAACAGCGCACTGGTGAAGATGACGTCCTCGGGCGCGCCGCTGTGGCGATAGGTCATGTGCAGGTCCGCGACCGGGAATTCACGGATCGCGCCGCTGCGGTCCACGCCGCGCGCGGAGACGAGAACGTCCTTGGTTTCGCCGCCATGGGCGCCGGCGTTCATTCGCAAGGCGCCGCCGATCGCGCCGGGAATGCCGCGCAAAAAGGCCAGCCCGCCAAGGCCCGCATCGGCCGCCGCCTTGGCGACGCGCATGTCCGGCGCGCAGGCGCCCGCCCGCAGGCGATGGCCCGGCTCGATGGAGATTTCGCCAAAGGCCTTGCCGCCAAGACGGATCACCACGCCTTCAACGCCGCCGTCGCGCACGATCAGATTGGAGCCAAGCCCGATGGTTGTAACAGGGACGTCCAGCGGCAGGTTTTGCAGAAAATAAGCGAGATCGGCCTCGTCCGCCGGGCTGAACAGGACTTCGGCCGGGCCGCCGACGCGAAACCAGGTGAAGGGCGCCAAAGGCTGGCGCGCCGCGAGCCGCCCGCGCAGCTCCGGCATTTTTTCCGCGAGCGCCGCCGCGAGGTCCTTCGTTTCAACGCTCATGCGAAGGCTCCTTCGAACCAGGCGCGGAAGAGCTTCTTGCCCGCTTCCGCCGTCGCCGCGCCATATCGCGCCGCCTGAACGCGCAGCTCGCGCGGATCGATCCCGGCCTTGCCCAACTCGACCGCATGGCCGATCAACCAGGCTTCAAGCATAGACGGCTCGACCTCGGCATGGAATTGCAGCCCCAGCGCATGGGAGCCGAGCGCAAAGGCCTGATTGGGGCAAAAGGCGGTGAAGGCGAGGCGCTTCGCCCCGGCAGGCAAGTCAAAGGCGTCGCCGTGCCAGTGCAGGGCCATTTCGCCCTCCAGCGCGGCGAGCGGCGATGCGCGGCCTTCATCGGTCAGGGTCAGCGGCGCATAGCCGATTTCCTTGGCCGGCCCTGGCGCGACCCGGGCGCCGAGCGCCGCCGCCATCAATTGCGCGCCGAGGCAAATGCCGAGCGTCGGCTTCTGCGCCGCAAGCCGCGCGCCGATGGCCGCCGTCTCCTCGATCAGGAACGGATAGGCCTCGGTTTCGTAAACGCCGATCGGCCCGCCCAGCACGACCAGCAGATCGCAGGACTGGATTTCTTCCCCCGGAAAGGGATCGACGCCGACCTCGCAGATGCGGGTGACGAAGCCGCCGGCATGCAGTTGCGCCGCGAGCACGCCAAGGCCCTCGAACGCGACATGGCGCAGGACGAGGCAGCTCCGGCTCACAAGGCGTCTCCCGCCGCCAGCTGATCCGGCAGCGCATAGGCCCATTGCGTGATATTGCCGGCGCCAAGCAGCACGACATAATCCCCCGGCGCGGCGAGATCGCGGATCATGTCGGGCAGGTCGTCGGGACGCGGCAGGGCCAGAGCCTGACGATGGCCGTGGGCCTTGATGGCGGAGACCAGCGCCTCCTTGCTGACGCCTTCGATCGGCGCCTCGCCGGCTGCATAAACATCGGCGACGATGACGACATCAGCGTCGTTGAAACAGGTCGCAAACTGGTCGAACAGGCTTTGCAACCGGGTGTAGCGATGCGGCTGCACCACGGCGATCACCTTGTGCTCGGTCGAGGCGCGGGCGGCGCGCAGCACGGCCGCGATTTCGACCGGGTGATGGCCGTAATCATCGAAAATGATCGCGCCTTTCCATTCGCCGGTGCGGGTGAAGCGGCGCTTGACGCCGCCGAAGGCGGCCAACCCCTTCGTGATGTTCTCGATGCTGACGCCGAGCTGCCAGGCGACCGCGATCGCCGCCGTGGCGTTCAGCGCGTTGTGATGGCCGGGCATGGGCAGGACCAGATCAGCCAGCACTTCCTCGCGCCCCTGCTGGCGGTCGCGAAGCGTGACATTGAAGCGCGACAAGCCGCCCGTCAGGTCGATATTGGAGAGCCGCACGTCGGCCTGCGGGTTCTCGCCATAGGTGACGACGCGGCGGTCCTCGATCTTGCCGACCAGCTCCTGCACGGTCGGATGGTCGAGGCACATCACCGCGAAGCCATAGAAGGGCAGGTTTTCGACGAAGAAGCGGAAGGCCTCCTTGATGGCGTCGAAGGTCTTGAAATGATCGAGATGCTCGGGGTCGATATTGGTGACGACGGCGACATCGGCGGGCAGCTTCAGGAAGGTGCCGTCGCTCTCGTCGGCCTCCACAACCATCCACTCCCCCGCGCCGAGACGGGCGTTGGTGCCATAGGCGTTGATGATGCCGCCATTGATGACTGTTGGATCAAGGCCGCCGGCGTCGAGCAGGGTCGCGACCAGCGAGGTCGTCGTGGTCTTGCCATGGGTGCCCGCGATCGCGACGCATTGCTTGAGCCGCATCAGCTCGGCGAGCATTTCGGCGCGGCGCACCACTGGCAGGCGCTTTTCGCGCGCTCCGGCCAGTTCCGGATTGTCGCGCTTGATGGCGGTCGAGACGACCACCACGGCGGCTTCGCCGAGGTTTTTGGCGTTATGGCCGAGGAAGATGCGCGCGCCCTTGTCGCGCAGACGCTTGACATTGGCGTTGTCGGAGGCGTCCGAGCCCTGCACGTCATAGCCGAGGTTAAGCAGCACTTCGGCGATGCCCGACATGCCGATGCCGCCGATTCCGACGAAATGAATGGGGCCAAGTTTGCTCGGCAATTTCATTTTTGCGACTCCAATGAATTGGGCTCAGACCACGCGCGGCATCAGGATCAGGTCGGTGTCCTTCGGCTTCGCGCCAAGGGCGGTGAGCAGCGCATGGACCTGTCCGCGATGATGGGCCTGGTGGTTGAACATGTGAGTGACGGCGATCCAGCGCGGTTGGCGGGCTTCGCCGCCCAGCAGGGCGGAGCGCCAGACGAGGTCGCCGGCGAGGTCGGCGGGAACGAGACCTCCCGCCCATGAGACGATGGAATCGTCCATTTCGGCGCGGCGCTGGACGAAAAAGTCCCAATCGGCCGAGTGTTCGACGCCGGGAAAGGGCGTTTCAGGGCGCGGCAGGCCAGCGAGACGGCTCATCCACATTTCATCCGCCCAGAGCAGGTGGTTGAGGCTGCCGTGGACCGATTTGAAAAAGGCGCCGCGGTCCTCGCGCCTCTGCACGTCGGTCAGGCCCGAGGCGGCCGCGAGAAGGCTGGCGTTCTGCCATTTGTTATAGGCGGCAAAAGTCTGGACATAACCGGGATCGATCATGGGCCTCGCTCGCGCTGGGGACCGCCGTCAAAGCCCGGCGGTTTTGAGCGCCAGATCGGCCAGACGTTCGGCGGCGTCGGGAATGCCTGCGCTCTTGGCCGCTTGCGCGCGCCGCGTCAAGTCTTTTGGCTCGGCGAGCGCCCGCGAGAGCCTCTCGGCCAGCCAGTCCGGGGTGAAACCGGTCTGGCGCATCACCTCCGCGGCCCCTGTTTTGGCCAGATGGGCGGCGTTGGCCGCCTGATCGGCGTCCAGCGCATGGGGGAAAGGCACCAGGATCGACGGGCGCCCGATCACCGCCAGCTCCGACACCGTCGAGGCGCCGGAGCGCCCCAGCACGAGATGGGATTGGGCGATCCGCAATGGCAGGTCCGCGAAGAAAGGCGCCGCCTCGAAGGCCACGTTCAGCCGCGTATAGGCTTCCTGCACCCGGGCGAGATCTTCGCCGCGCGCCTGCTGCACGATGACAAGCCGCGCGCGCAGTTCGGGCGGCAGCAAGGCGACGGCGGCGGGCGCGACGTCCGACATGATGCGGGCGCCCTGCGACCCGCCCGTCACAAGCAGATGGAGCTTGCCGTCGGCGAAATCCGGGAAAGGCAGCGCCGCCGCCTCCAGCACCGCCGGACGCACCGGATTGCCGACCAGCACGACCTTTGCGCGCAAGGCCTCGGAAAGGCCGTCGAGCGTCGGGAAGCCGCTCGCGATGACCTGCGCGCGCTGGCTCAGGAAGCGGTTGGCGCGGCCCATCACCGCATTCTGCTCATGCAGGATCAGCGGAATTCCGCGCAGCGAGGCCGCGAGCGCAGGCGGCACGGTCGGATAGCCGCCAAAGGACACCACGACGCGCGGCTTGATGCGGCCCAGCAGGCCATAGGCCTCGACCACGCCCTTCATCAGCGTCAGCGCGGCCCCGGCCTTGGCGAGGACGCCGCCCGAGGTCGGCGTCGCCGAGGCGATTTCGTGAATCTCCTCGGCGGGAAAATCGCCGCCATATTTCAGCGCGCGTTCGTCGGTGGCGAGTCGCACCCGCGCGCCGCGAGCGACGAGGGCGTGGGAAAGCGCCTGCGCGGGAAAGAGATGGCCGCCAGTGCCCCCGGCGGCGACAAGAATAAGATTGTCCATGGTCATTCCGCCGGCGCCGCGAGCGGCGCGTCGCCGCGCCGGTCGAACATCAGTTCCGATTTCGGCCTCTTGCGGGTGACGGCGATGAGGAAGCCCATGGAAATGCCCAGCGAGATCAGCGACGAGCCGCCATAGGAGATGAAGGGCAAGGTCATGCCCTTGGCCGGCATGAGATGCAGGTTCACCGCCATGTTGATGGAGGCCTGCAACCCGAACAGAAGGGCGATCCCTGCCGTGGCGAAACGGCAGAACGGGTCTTCGTTCCTGGCGGATTTCAGCAGCGCCCGCAGCACGATGAAGGCGAACAGCCCGACGATGCCCATGCAGAACAGCAGGCCGAATTCCTCGCCGGTCACGGCGAAGATGAAGTCGGTGTGGGAATCCGGCAGGATGCGCTTCAGCACGCCCTCGCCCGGCCCCTTGCCGAACCAACCGCCGGAAATGAAGCTGTCGAGCGCGGTGTCGACCTGAAAGGTGTCGGCGACGCCGCCGGTCTGGCCGGGCTCAAGAAAGTGCATGATGCGCGCGCGCACATGCGGCACGAATTTATAGGCCAGCATGATCGCGCTGGAGGCGAAGCCGACCAGCCCCGCGAGCCAGATCCAGTGCAGCCCGGCCATGAAGAACATGACGCCCCAGACCAGGCAAATCAGCATGGTCTGGCCGAAATCGGGCTGGAGCACGAGCGGCACTACAGTCAGGGGCAGCAGGAAGACTGCGATCCAGTTCCCGGGAACATCGCGGCGCTTGGCGCCTTCGGAGATCGCCCAGGCGGCGAGGATGACAAAGGCGGGCTTGAGGAATTCCGACGGCTGCACGCCGAAGATCCAGCGCCGCGCGCCCTTGACCTCATGGCCGAACAGCAGGGCCGCGAACACCAGCCCCATCGAGACGATGTAAAGGAGCAGAGCGGCGCGGCGAACGTGCCGCGGCGGCAGGAAGGAAAGCCCCAGCATCAAGGCGATCGACGGGATCAGGAATTCGACCTGCCGGTTGACGAAATGGAACGACGGCAAATGCAGGCGATCGGCCACCGGCGGGCTGCCGGCCATGATCAGGACAAGGCCCAGCACAATGACGGCGCCGATGGCGGCGAGAAGCCAGCGGTCCACCGTCCACCACCAGGCGGCGGCGATGGAGCGCTCCGCGCGAGAGACCATGGAAACCTCCTTTTTGGCGGCGGAAATCCGCCCTGTTCAGATCACGCGGCGAAGACTCAAAATGAACGCTCAAAACAACGCGCCCTGCGCGCCATTCTCACCCAGCAAAGCTTGAACCTGTTCGCGGAAGGCGTCGCCGCGCTTCTCGAAATTGGCGAACTGGTCATAGGACGCGCAGGCCGGCGACAGCAGCACGACCGCCTCCGCCGCGCCGCTCCCGGCGGCGTCGCGCGCCGCCGCCGCCGTGGCGACTTCGAGCGTCCCGCATTGTTCGTAAGGAACGGCTCCTTCCAGCGTGGCGGCGAAATCCGGCGCCGCCTCGCCGATCAGATAGGCCTTGCGGACCTTGCCGAACAAAGGCCGCAGCGGCTCGATGCCGCCCGCCTTGGCCTTGCCGCCGATGATCCAGAAAATGTCGTCGAAGCTTTGCAGCGCCTTTTCGGCGGCGTCGGCATTGGTCGCCTTGCTGTCGTTGACGAAGAGAACGGCGCCCTTGCGCCCGATCTGCTCCATGCGGTGGGCGAGGCCGGGGAAGGAGCGCATGCCGAGGCCGATTTCGTCATGCGCCAGTCCGAGGCGCTCGCAGGCGGCGAAAGCGGCGGCCGCGTTCTGGCCGTTATGGGCGCCGCGCAAGGCCGGGGCGCGGGCGAGGTCGAACAGGTTCTCTTCCAGCGTCTTGAGCGCGGGCAGAGCGAATGCGCGGCGCAGGCGGCCGGCCTCGAAGCAGATGCTGGCGAGCGCATTCGGACGGCTGTTGGCGATGCCGACGACGGAATGCGACGCGCGCTTCAGATATTGGAAGATCGCTTCGCACCAATCGTCGTCGCGCCCGACGATGGCGAATTCCGAGCCCTCGACCAGTCGCTGTTTGATGCCGGCGTAATTCTCCATCGAGCCGTGGCGGTCGAGATGGTCCGGCGTCAGATTGAGCAAGAGGCCGACGCTCGGATCGAGCGAAGGCGCGAGATCGATCTGGAAGCTCGAACATTCGATTACATGGATGCGGTCGGGCGCAGGCGGCTCCAGATCGAGGATCGGCACGCCGATATTTCCGCCAAGCTGCACGTCGAAGCCGGCCTCGCGCAGGATATGGGCGATGAGCGCCGTTGTCGTGCTCTTGCCATTGGTGCCGGTGATGGCGACCAGCGGCGCGCCCGGCGCGACCATCGCGCGCTCGCGGCAGAACAATTCGATGTCGCCGACGATCGGGACGCCCGCCTCATTGGCTTTCTCGGCGCTCCAATGCGGGGACGGATGGGTCAGCGGGGCGCCCGGCGCCAGCACCAAGGCCGCAAAGCCGGACCAGTCGGCGTCGCGCAGGTCAAACAGATAGATTCCCTCTGCCGCCGCCTTGTCGCGCGCGGCGGGCGAATCGTCCCAGGCGTTGACCAAAGCGCCGCCCGCGGCGAGCGCCTTGGCGGTGGAGAGGCCGGAGCCGCCGAGGCCGAACAGAGCGATCGATTGCCCGGCGAGGGAGGTGATCGGAATCATCAGCGCACCTTCAACGTGGTGAGGCCCAGCAAGGCCAGAACGAAAGCGATGATCCAGAAGCGCACCACGACCTGCGGTTCGGACCAGCCCAATTGCTCGAAGTGATGATGGATCGGCGCCATCTTGAACACGCGCTTGCCGGTCATCTTGAAGGACGCCACCTGCACGATGACGGAGAAGGCCTCCATCACGAACAGGCCGCCCACAATGGCCAGCACGATCTCGTGCTTCACCGCCACGGCGATGGACCCCAGCATGCCTCCAAGAGCCAAAGAACCTGTGTCGCCCATGAAGATCTGCGCCGGGGGCGCGTTGAACCACAGGAAGCCGAGGCCCGCGCCAATGACCGCGCCGCACATGACCGTCAGTTCGCCGGCGCCCGGCACGTAATTGATGCCGAGATAATGGGCGAAAATGTCGTTGCCGGCGAGATAGGCGATGATCCCGAAGGTCGCGGAGGCGATCATCACAGGCACGATCGCCAAGCCGTCGAGGCCGTCGGTGAGATTGACCGCATTGCCTGAGCCGACGATGACGAATGCCGCGAAGGGCAGGAACAGCCAGGCGAGATCGACGATCCAGCCATGGACGAAGGGCGCCGCCAGCTTGGTCGCCGGCGAGGCGGCGGTAAAGGGCGAGATGAAGGCGTGGAAAAAATCGCCGATCGACGCCACCGGCCCGGAGGCCGATGCGCACATCATGAAATAGGCGGCAAGCATGGCGATTCCGGCTTCGCCCGCGAGGCGCGAACGGCCGGAAAAGCCCTTGTGGCTCTGCTTGGTGACCTTGAGATAATCGTCATAGAAGCCGATCGCGCCAAAGCCGAGCGTCACGAAAAGCGTGATCCAGACATAGGCGCTCTTGGGATTGGCCCAGAGCACGGTCGAGACGACGAGACCCGAAAGAATCATCAGGCCGCCCATGGTCGGCGTGCCCTTTTTCGCCAGATGCGACTGCGGTCCGTCGGTGCGGATCGGCTGGCCCTTGCCCTGTTTCAGGCGCAAAGACGCGATGATCGCGGGACCGAAGAAGAAGACGAAAGCCAAGGCGGTCGCCGAGGCGCCGGCGGCGCGGAAGGTGATGTAGCGAAAAACATTGAGAAGACTGAGGTAATGCGAAAATTCCGCGAGCCAGGTAAGCATTTTCAGTCCTCGATCTTCTGCAGTTCAGGCGCGGCGAAACGCGCCTTGAGGCCGGCGGCGAGCGCGTGCAATTTCGAGCCGTTGGAGGCCTTGACCATCACGATGTCGCCCGGGCGCAGGGCCTCGGCCACCTGAGGCTCCAGCGCACCCGCGCTTTCAGCCCAGGCGCCGCGCTTCTCGGACGGAAGCGCGTCGAAAAGATGACGGGAGAGCGGTCCGGCGGCGAAGGTCAGATCGACCTCATTGCGCAGCAGATCGTCCTTCAGCGCCTCGTGAAGCTCCGGCCCGCCCGGCCCCAGCTCCAGCATGTCGCCGAGCACGGCGATGCGGCGGCCCTCGCCCGAAGGCTTCGCCGCGCCCAGAAGGTCGATCGCGGCGCGCATCGAAGCCGGATTGGCGTTGTAGCTTTCGTCGATCAGCACGAAACGGCTTTCGGAATCGTCGCGCTCGAGCTGGAGCGTCTCGCGCGCGCCGCGTCCCTGCGCCGGCGCGACATCGGCCAGCGAGGCCGCGATGGCGGTGAAATCGAGCCCGACGGCCCGGGCGGCCAGCAGCACGGCGAGGGCGTTGATCGCCATGTGGCGGCCCGGCGCGCCGAGCCGGAAAGTCACGTCCTGGCCCAGCACACGCGCCGACACGCGCGAAAAAGTCTCTTCGGCGTCGAACCGGGCGAGATGCGCGTCCGCCGCGCTATCCGCGCCGAAAGTCAGGACATAGGCGGCGGGCGAGGCCTTGGCCGCTTCTTCCAGAATGGGGAAGGTCTCGATATCGCGATTGACGATGGCGACGCCGCCCTTGACGAGGCCGGGGAAAATCTCCGCCTTGGCCTGCGCGATCGCCTCGACATTGGCGAAATGTTCAAGATGGACCGGCGCGACATTCGTCACCACGGCGACATGCGGGCGCACCATGTCGACCAGCGCCGTGATCTCGCCGGGATGGTTCATGCCGATCTCGAAGACGGCGTAGCGCGCGTCTTCCGGCAGACGGGCGAGCATCAGCGGCACGCCCCAATGATTATTGTAGGACTTGTCCGAAGCGTGGGTCGGCCCGGCGTCCGAGAGCACCTTGCGCAGGGCCTCCTTGGTCGAGGTCTTGCCGACCGAGCCGGTGACCGCGATGATCCGGGCCTTGCTGCGCTTGCGCGCGGCGCGCCCCAAACCTTCCATCGCCTTCAGAACGTCATGGACGATATAGAGCGTCCCGAGATGTTTCAGCGCGTCGCAATGGGCCTCGTCCACCACCGCCGCCGCCGCGCCGCGCGCGAAGGCCGCGCCGACGTAATCATGGCCGTCGCTGTTGTCGCCCTTGATAGCGAAGAACAGGTCGCCCGGCTGCAAGGTGCGGGTGTCGATGGAAATGCCGCCGACGCCCTCCGGCGGCAGGCCGAGGACGCGGGCGCGCAGGGGGGCGACGAGACCGAGTCCACTCCAAAGGTTGCCGCTCCGCAGAGAATCGCTCATGCCCCCAGCTCCCTGAGCGCGGCGCGCGCTTCGTCATGATCGGAGAAGGGCAGCACCGTCTGGCCGACGAGCTGGCCGGTCTCATGACCCTTGCCCGCGATCAGCAGCAGATCGCCCTCGCCCAGCATCTTGACGCCGGCGCGAATGGCTTCGGCGCGGTCGCCGATCTCGATGGCGCCGGGCGCGGCGGCGAGTATCTGCGCGCGGATCGACGCCGGATCCTCGCTGCGCGGATTGTCGTCGGTGACGAGGACGACATCGGCGCAGCGCGTCGCAATCTCGCCCATGATCGGGCGCTTGCCCGCGTCGCGGTCGCCACCGCAGCCGAACACGACGATCAGCCGCCCCCTGGCGAAAGGCCGCAAGGCGACGAGCGCCTTTTCCAGCGCATCCGGCTTGTGGGCGTAATCGACGAAGACCGGCGCGCCCTTTTTATCGCCGACGCGCTCCAGACGTCCCGGCGCGCCGCGCAGGGATTCGAGCGCCGCAAAGACTTTTTCGGGCGGCGCGCCCGCCGCGAGCGCGAGGCCCGCCGCGACCAGCGCATTTTCCGCCTGGAACAGGCCGGCGAGCGGCAGGTTCACCGCAATGTCCCTGCCCTCAAATTCCAGATCGAGCCGCAGTGAATAACCCTCCGCGCGGGAGTTCTTCAGCCGCAGCGCCTCGCTCTGCGCGCCGACGGTGAACAACTTGAGGCCACGGGCGCGGCAAGCTTCAATGACGCGGGCGGAAAAATCGCCATCGGCGGCGATCACCGCCGTCTGCCCCGGCTGGAGCAGATCGTTGAACAGGCGCAGCTTGGCCGCGAGATAATCGTCGAGATCGGAATGATAATCGAGATGGTCGCGCGAGAGATTGGTGAAGCCGCCCGCCGTCAGGCGCACGCCGTCCAGGCGGCGCTGGTCGAGGCCATGCGAAGACGCCTCCATCGCGAGATGGGTGACGCCCTCGCCCGCCAGAGCGTCGAGGGTCTTGTGCAAGGTCACGGGGTCCGGCGTCGTCAGCGAACCATAGACGGCGCCCGAGGGCTTGACCACGCCGATGGTGCCGAGCGAGGCGGCGGCCAGCCCGCAAAAGGCGAAAATCTGCCGGGTGAAATCCGCGACCGAGGTCTTGCCCGAGGTGCCGGTGACGGCGACGACGGTTTCCGGCTGGCGCGGATAAAGCGCGGCGGCGGCGAGCGACAGGCTCTTGCGCACGTCGCGCACCTGCACAAAGGGGGCGCCCGCCAGTTCGCCTTGCGGCGGTGTCTCGCCGACGATGGCGACGGCGCCGGCGGCGAGGGCCTGCGGCGCGAAGCGCATCCCGTCGGCCCTGGCTCCGGCGATAGCGAAAAACAGCGCGCCCGGCGCGACCGCGCGGCTGTCGGCGGTCACGCCCGAAACATCGAGCGCGGCGAGCGCCGCGGGCGCTTCGGGCACAAGCGCGTCGAGCCGCATCAATGATCTCCGGCGCTGGGGCGGGCGGGCGTGTTGGCGAAGCCATAGCCGAGCTTCGCCAGCAGCGGGAACGGCTGGGTCGGCAGGTCGAGGCGCGGCTCCAGCCCGAGCAGCGGGATGACGCGCTCGATGAGACGGCCAGTGATATATCCGGAATTATAGGCCGCCGTGGCGTAATGGCCGTCCTGGGCGAGGCCCTGCGGCTCATCCATCACGGTCATCAGCAGATAGCGCGGCTTGTCGGACGGCACGAGCGCCATGAAGGTCGTGAACAGCTTGGTCTTGCTGTAATGGCCGCCGATCACTTTTTCCGCCGTGCCGGTCTTGCCGCCGACGAAATAGCCCGGAACATTGGCCTTCTTGGCGGTGCCGATTTCGGCGTTGAGACGCATGATGTAGCGCAGCGCCTCGCTGGTTTCAGGGCGGATCACGCGCGGCGCGCTCTCCTTGTCGAAATCCGCCGGGCGCTTCAGGAAGGTCGGCGTGATGAGATAGCCGCCATTGACGAGGGCGGCCACAGCCATCATCGCCTGCAGCGGCGCGACCGCCAGACCATGGCCGAAGGCGATGGTCATGGTCGAGACCTCGCTCCAGTTGCGCGGCACGATCGGCTCGGCGCTTTCCGCCAGTTCGGTGCGCATGCGGTCCGTCTGGCCCATCTTGTGCAGAAAGGCCTTATGGCCGTTCACGCCAACCATCAGCGCCATGCGCGCCGTGCCGACATTCGAGGAATAGGTGAAGACCTCGGGCACCGAAAGGGCGCGGTTTTCGGGATGGTAATCGTGAATGAAGCTGTGCCCGGCGCGCAGGGCGCCGCGCGCGTCGATCCGCGAATTGAGATTGACCTTGCCCGAGTCGAGCGCCATGGCGATGGTCAGCGCCTTGAAGGTCGAGCCCATTTCATAGACGCCGACCGTCAGGCGGTTGATGTTGTTGGGCTTGAGCGCGTCCGTGGGATTGTTGGGGTCATAGTCCGGCAGCGAGGCCTCCGCGATGACTTCGCCGGTGTTCACTTCGATGATCGCGGCGGCGGCGGCCTTGGCCTGGAAACGCTCCATGCCGTGAACCAGTTCGTCGCGCAGCGCATGGGTGGCGCGCATGTCGAGCGACAGCGCGATCGGCTTCAGATTTTCTGGCGCGAGGTTGAAGCCGGCGTCGTGCAGATCGGACAGGCCCTGCCCGTCGAGATATTTCTCGATGCCCGCGATGCCGTTATTGTCGGAATTGGTGAAGCCGAGCACGTGGGCGCCGAGCGGGCCGTTGGGATAGACGCGCTTGTTCTCGGGCACGAAGCCCACGCCCGGCAGGCCGAGTCGGAAAATTTCCTGCTGCTGCTGCGGAGTCACGCCGCGCTTGATCCAGATGAAGCCCTTGCGCGAGCCGAGCTTGGCGCGCAATTCGCTGGCGTTGACGTCAGGCAGCACCGCCGTGATCAGCTCCGTCGCCTCGTCCTTGTCGATGATGTTGCGCGGCTCGGCGAAGACCGACATGACCTTGATGTCGGTCGCCAGCACTTCGCCATTGCGGTCGACCAGTTCCGGCCGCGCGGCGGAGATCGCCTCCGACGCTTCGCGCCGGATCGAATGCTGCTCGGGCTTGGCGCCGAAATAGGCGAGACGGCCGACGAAGACCAGAAAGAGCGCGCCAAAGGCGACGGCGGTGATGCGGATCCGGCTGCTGCTTTTCGACGGATGGGTCGAGAAGATGTCGCGCAGGGTCTTTTTCAGTTCGAACGGGCGGCGCGGCTTCTTCGGCGCGGGAGCCGGCGCAGGCGCGGGCGGGATCCCAGCCGCCGCCGGCTGCGCGTATTCGGGCGTCATTGGCTCCGCCGGATGCATTTCAGGCGCCGGTTCGGGAGCGGAATAGATTTGCGCGGAAGCGGCGTTCATGGCTCACCTTCCCGGCTTGGCGCCGGCGACGGCCGCCGGCCTTGACGCGCCGGGCCTGGTCGCGGACGGTTTGGCGGAGGGCGTCGCGGAGGGCGCGGCGGCGCCGGGCGTATTGGTCGGCTCGGAGAGGCCGAGATCCTGAAGTTTCGCGCCGATCTCGTCGCCGCGCGACGCCTTGTCCGGCAGGCTGGCGAGCGTCGCGATCTGCGACAATTGCATCACCTGTCCGCCGAGATATTGATCGGCCAGGACCTCGACGCGCACGGGGTTGGCGACCTGAGCCCATTCGGCGCGGACCGTGGCGAGGGAGTTGGTTTCCGACGCCAGCTTGCGTTTCAGCTCGGCCATTTTCTCGGCCTGATAGAGCGTCGCATATTTGATCGAATAGGCGTAAACGGCCGAGCCGACCAGCACGATGATCGCGAGGACGTTGAGGATGCGCAACATGTCAGCGGCCCTCCTTGTGCGGCGTGGGCGGCGCGTCCGTGCGCTCGGCCCAGCGTAGTTTCGCGGAGCGGGCGCGCGGGTTGCGCGCGCATTCGGCGTGAGACGGGGCGACCGGCTGCCCGGCCTTCAGGATGAATGTCGGCGTTGGCGGCGGCGTCTCTCCCGGCAGCAGCCGCGAAGCCGCGCGCCCGCGCCCGGAGCGCGATGCGAAGAATTGCTTCACAATGCGGTCTTCGAGCGAATGGAATGTGACCACCGCGAGATGGCCGCCCGGCCGAAGCAGACGCTCGGCCGCTTCCAGCGCTCGGGTCAATTCGTCCAGCTCTTCATTGACGGCGATTCGCAGCGCTTGAAAGGAGCGGGTCGCCGGATGAATGTCCTGCGGCTTGCCTGGATTGGCGCGGGCGATAATCTGCGCCAGCGCCGCCGTGGTCGTGATCGGCCCCCTGGCGCGCTCGGCGACGATGGCGCGGGCGATCCGGCGCGAGGCGCGTTCCTCGCCATAGAGATAGAGCAGATTGGCGAGAGGCTCCGCCTCCAGCTCGTTGACGAGATCGGCGGCGCTACGGCCCGCCTTTTCCATGCGCATGTCGAGCGGGCCGTCGAAACGGAAGGAAAAGCCGCGTTCCGGCTGGTCGAGCTGCATGGAAGACACGCCGATGTCGAGCACAATTCCGTCGAAAGGGCCGCAGTCTCCCTCGGAGGTAAAGCCCCGTTCGCGCGCCGCAGTCTCCATCAGGGAAAATCGGGTCTGGGCCAGAACCAGCCGTCCGTCGCTCCCGGCGACCAGCTCCGCGCCGGCCGCGATGGCGCTCGGATCGCGGTCGAGCGCCAGAACGCGTCCGCCCTTCGCCAGAATGAGGCGCGTGTAGCCGCCGGCCCCAAAGGTGCCGTCGAGATAAAGGCCGCCGGGGGCGACGGCGAGCGCGGCGAGCGCCTCCTCCGCCATCACGGGCAGATGGGGCGAATCGGCCTTCGGGTCGGGCTGTCTTCCAGTCATATGCAGCCTCGCGCAAACAGGGTGGCCGCTGGCGCGGAAGAGATAAGGGTCAAAATCTCGGCCTGGCTGATGATTTTTCGGCGCAATCGGCGCATTTCGACGCGCGCCGCCGGTCGCGCCCACGCGATGGCCAAGGCTCCGGCCTCCGCCGAACGGCGCCGGCGAAGCGCCGCTTGGGGTGTGATTTCGGCTAACATGCGGCATCTGGGGCGTCAACGCGGAAGCAATGGCCTTCGGGAAAATGCATTGCCGTTCATTAAAGCATCGTTAGCGTTAAGAACTTGTTGACGCTGCGGCGATCGCCGCCGGGCGGCGCCCGCCATGCGGGCCGAAATCCCCGCCAAGCCCACCAAAATCCAAGCCCACCGAAATCAAGGTAAAGAGCCAGTCGGCCTGTAAGCCGGGTTCTGTATGGCGCCTTGCGGCGCGCGATGGCCATTCATCTGGGACGGCCGTTGCCGGCCGTCTCGTGCAACCAACCCGGACGACGCCCCGGAGAGGGTGGACAAGATCGGTGGACCTCGCCCTGTCGTCCCTATTCGGTTTTGCTCCCGGCGGGGCTTGCCATGCCGCTGACGTTGCCGCCCGCGCGGTGCGCTCTTACCGCACCCTTTCACCCTTACCTCCGGAAGAGAAATTCCCTTGGCGGAGGCGGTTTACTTTCTGTGGCGCTTTCCCTGGGGTCGCCCCCGCCGGACGTTATCCGGCGCCGTTTCTCCGTGGAGCCCGGACTTTCCTCTATCCCGAAGGACAGCGGCCATCCAGCCGACTGGCCGCTCTCGCATAACAGCAGGGGGCCGCGCGTCAAGCCTTTTCGACAATCCCTACGGCCAGACACGGCCCGGACAGGCTTCGGGGGATAGAGTATTTTTGCCCTTGAACGGCCAAGCCGACCTGATATTGGTGCTTCGCGCCTGTTCCGAACGACGTTGGCGCTGGAAAGCCGTGCGCCGTTCTGGCCCGCAGTCTGAGCATTAGGGTCCGGAAGCCAGCGCTCCGGGCGGATCGGAGGATTTTCGATGAAGAAGACCATTCTGGCGACGGTCGCGTTCGCGGCTTGCCTCGGCCTTTCCGGCTGTTATACGCCGCAAGATCGGGCGATCGGCGGCGCGGCTCTTGGCGGCGCAACCGGCGCGGCCATTGGCGGCCTTGCTTCGGGCACCGCCGGCGGCGCGGTCGCCGGCGGCATCTTGGGCGCCGCCGCGGGCGGCATCATCGGCGCGAACACTGCGCCGCCTCCGCCGCGCCGCCGCTGCGCCGAATTCGAGGTCGATCCCTACGGCGGCCGTCATTGCGTGGCGTGGTATTAATCCCACCCGAGCAATTTGCCTTCAAGGCGGCCCGTGCGGGCCGCCTTTTCGATTCCGACGCCCCTGATTCAGAGCCTCATGCGCCCCGACAGCCCGCTCGCCACCCATTGCCAGCCCTCGCCCAATCACGGCGAGCGCCTGCGCGGCCCCACCGACGCGCTCATCCTGCATTATACCGGCGTTGCGACCGGCGAGGCGGCCCTCGACCTGCTATGCAGCCCCGAGGCGCAGGTTTCCTGCCATTATCTGGTCTGGGAGGACGGGCGCATCTGGCAGCTCGCGCCGGAATCGCGGCGCGCCTGGCATGCCGGCATGAGCTACTGGGCCGGCGAGACCGACCTGAATTCGCGCTCGATTGGCGTCGAGATCGTTCATCCCGGCCATATTGGCGGCTCGCCGCCCTATCCGGAGGCGCAGGTCGCCGCCGTCATCGCCTTGTGCCAGGACATTTCGCGGCGGCTGAAGATCAGGCCGGAACGCATTCTCGCCCATTCCGACATTGCGCCGGCGCGCAAGAAAGACCCCGGCGAGTTTTTTCCCTGGCCCCGGCTGCATGAGGCGGGCGTCGGCCATTGGGTCGCGCCGGCGCCGATCCGGCCCGGCCCGGCCTATGAGCCGGGCGCGATTGGGCCGCCCGTCGGCGCCTTGCAGAAAATGCTCGCCGCCTATGGCTATGACGCGCCGGCGAGCGGAGTTTACGACGACGCCACGCGCGCCGCCGTCGCCGCTTTCCAGCGCCATTTTCGCCCGGAACGCGTCGACGGAATCGCTGATCTTTCGACGCTGCAGACCCTCAAGGCCCTGCTCGACGCCCTGCCTGCGGCAATCTGACGCTCAGACAGCGTCCAGCTTGCCCAGCGCTTCGGCGACCAGATAGTAGAACGCCGCCCGCGATTTGTGATTATTGCCCTTCATTTTCTCCACGACCGTCTTGATCGCGGCGTCGATGGCGGCGTCGTCGGTCACGCCCAGCTTCTTCTTGGCCCAGTTGTTGTGCACGGTCTTCAATTCATCCGGGTCCGACGAGGCGACCAGCGCCGAATCGGGATTGCGCAAAGCAATGCTCAAATATTTCAAAAGGGAATCTACCTTGGCCTGATCGGCGTTGGGGGCGTATTTCTTCACTTCGGCAGCGTGGTCCATTTTTTCCTCCCGCACGGGTCCCGATGACCTCGACGCCATCCGGTCCAACGGCGCCGTCCCAGCAAACCGCAGCAGCGCGGGGCGCGCAAGCGCCTTTTTGGGCGCCGGACGCAACGCCCGCAGCAGGACTCAGCGCAGATCCCATTGGCAGATTTTGCCGCCATTGCGCCGCGGTTCGAGATCGACGTGAACATGGCTTTCGTGCGCGGCGTCGGCACCCGGACCCAGCACCGTCGAAAAGCGGGCGCAGGCGGAGTCGCGCAGGCTTTTTGCCGCCGTCAGGTCATTGGACCGGCTCGCCAGCGTGAAGACATGGCCATCGGCGAAGACGATCGTCGTGACGTCCATGGCGTCGCCGCGCGCATGTTCGGACAGGTGACCGCCCGGCTCCCGGTTGCGCGCGCGGCATTCATAGCCGCCGACGCCGGAGATGCGAGCGACGCGACTCTTGCCATCCTCGATGGCGGGGATCACATCCTGCGCGATCCAGCGCGACGCTTCCGCCGCGAGGTCGCAACGCAGGACAGGATGCGGCTCGATATCGACGCGGCGCTTGTCGGCGAGGATCACCGCCTCCAGCGAAACCGGCGCCGAAACGCCGCAGCCGTTCTGGTCCGAGATCGGCGCGATCCGTGTCGCGGCGACCGTCCCGCCCGCCAGCAGCGCGTCGCAAGCCGCAGGATCTTCCGGCCGCTCATTCAGCGGCGGAGACGCCGCGATTGGCGGCTCAGCCGGCGGAGAACCGGCCTGCGGCGGCGGCAGGTCTTGCGGACGCGACGGCGGAAACGCCGGAGCCGGAGAAGCCTCGGAAGATGGCGGCTGCAATTCGTCCGGACGGGGCGGCGGCAAGGGCGTCTCGACCACTGGCGACGGCATGTCGTCCGGACGGGGCGGCGGCGTGGGAATTTCCGCCGTCGCAGAAGCGGCAAGCATCAGCGCGGAGGCGCCGGTCCAGACGCGTCGTTTGACCCTTGCGCGCATATTTTCTCCCGTCGAAGCCGAGACCTGCGCTCCGCGCCCCCAACAAAACGATTCCTGCGGCGGATCGGTTTCAGACCGCGCATCGAATTGCGCGCTTAGCGAGTCGGACTTGCCGGCATCCGTCAGTATGCCTATAAAATAAGCATTCCGATTCATGATCAGTTCGATCAGCAAGCCGCCGAGGAAAATATGGCGCAAGGCAAACGCCAATGGGCGCCGGCGCTCGCGGGCGCTACGGCGCTTGATAGAGCCTTCGCCGGTTTGGGCGCGCTGCTCGGGATTGGGCTCACGGGCTACATTTCCAGCCGGGCGATTCCAGAAGCCGGCATGATGCCCTTGATCGTCGCGCCGGTGGGCGCCTCGTCGGTGCTGCTGTTCGCGGTGCCGTCCAGTCCTCTGGCGCAACCCTGGTCGATCGTTGGCGGCAATGTCCTTTCCGGGCTGGTCGGGGTCGCCGTCGGCCAATCCGTCGGCGATCCGATTTTGGCGACCGGCGTCGCGGTCGGCCTCGCCATCCTGGTGATGTCGCTGACCCGCTGCCTGCATCCGCCCGGCGGCGCCGTGGCCCTGATGACCGTGATGGCGACGCATCAGAGCCATGGCGCGAACTTTTTCTATGCTTTCAATCCGGTCGGCGCCAACTCGCTCATTCTGGTCGGCCTTGGCTGGATTTTCCATCGGTTCACCCGACACTCCTATCCGCATGTCGCAGCGGCGCCGTCACGCCGTTTGCACGGGACGCAGGATGAGCCGCCCCAGACGCGCGGCGGCGTTCGCGCCGAAGATGTCGATGCGGTTCTGGCGGATTTGCACGAAGCCTTCGACATCGACCGCGATGATCTTGAACGACTGGTGCAGCAGGTGGAATTGCGCGTCTTCCAGCGTGTGACAGGGCCGCTCGCCTGCGGCGATATCATGTCGAAGGATGTGATCAGCATCGACCTCGACGCGACGACCGCAGAGGCGCGCAAACTCATGCGGGAGCGACGCCTGCGCCGTCTGCCCGTGATCGATCGGTTCGGCGTGCTGGCGGGGATGGTGACGGCGAACGACCTGATCGGCGACGACGTCTTTGTCTCCGCCGTCGCCAAGCCGGCGCTGGTCGCCAAGGCGGATCGCCCCGCCTTGAATTTTGTCGCGCAACTGTCTGACGGACGTGCGCATGAATTCGTGGTGGTGGACGACGGGCGCCGTGTCATTGGCCTGCTCACCCAGACCGATCTGCTCGTCGCCCTGGCGAGACAGGCGGCCGGGTGACGGCGCTTCGGGCGAGGCATGACGGGGGCGCTTGTCGCGCCCCCGGCCGTCAGGCGCCCATGGGCGTATAGTTCAGCACCGGGGCAAGCCAGCGCTCAACCTCCGCCACGCTCATGTTTTTGCGCGCGGCATAGTCTTCGACCTGATCCCGTTCGACCTTGGCCACGCCGAAGTAATGCGCCAGCGGATTGGCGAGATAGAGACCGCTGACCGAGGAGCCCGGCAGCATGGCGCAGCTCTCGGTCAGCGAAACGCCGATGCGCCGCGACGCCGCGAGCAGATCGAAAATGGTCTGCTTCTCGGTATGGTCGGGCTGGGCCGGATAGCCCGGCGCCGGGCGGATGCCGCGATAATCTTCCGCAATCCGCGACTCCGCGCTCAAGGCCTCGTCCGGCGCATAGGCCCAGAACTCCTTGCGCACGCGCTCATGCAGATATTCGGCGAAGGCTTCGGCGATGCGGTCGGCCAGGGCCTTGACCATGATCGAGCCGTAATCATCGTTGGCGCGGGCGAGCTTGTCGGCGATCTTGCCCTCCTCCGGACCGGCGGTCACGACAAAGGCGCCGACATAATCCGCCTTGCCGCTCTCCTGCGGCGCGACGAAATCGGCCAGAGCGACATTGGCCTTGCCGTCGTGGCGGGCGAGCTGCTGGCGCAGGGTGTGCAGCGTCGCCAGCTTCTCCTGCCGCGACTCGCCGGTGTAGAGCGCGATATCGTCGCCGATGGCGTTGGCCGGCCAGAAGCCCAGCACCGCCTTCGGATTGAACCAGCGTTCATCGACGATGCGCTTGAGCATTTTCTGCGCATCTTCGAACAGCTGTCGCGCGACTTCGCCCTGCTTCTCGTCGTCAAGAATCTTCGGGAAGCGCCCCTTCAATTCCCAGGTCTGGAAGAAAGGCGTCCAGTCGATATAGGGGATCAGCTCCGCCACATCGAGCGAGGACAGGATGCGGATTCCGGTGAAGTTCGGCTTGGGCGGCGCATAGGCTTCCCAGTCGATCTTGAACGCATTGGCGCGCGCGCGGGCCAGCGGCACGCGCCGTTTCTCGCTTTCCGCCTTGGCGTGCGCCTCGGCGACGCGCTGATATTCGGCGCGCAAATCCTGCTGGTATTTGTCCTTCTCCGCCCCGAGCAGCGATTGCGCCACGCCGACCGCGCGGCTGGCGTCCGTGACATAGACCGCCTGGCCCTTCACATAATTGGGCGCGATCTTCACCGCCGTATGAACGCGGCTGGTGGTGGCGCCGCCGATCAGCAGCGGAACGTTGAAGCCCTCGCGCTGCATCTCGGACGCCAGAAAAGCCATCTCGTCGAGCGAGGGCGTGATGAGGCCGGAGAGGCCGATGATATCGACTTGTCTCGCTTTCGCCTCGTCGAGAATACGCTGCGCCGGAACCATCACGCCGAGATCGACGATCTCGAAATTATTGCAGGCGAGCACGACGCCGACGATGTTCTTGCCAATGTCGTGCACGTCGCCCTTGACCGTGGCGAGCAGGATCTTTCCGGCGTTCTTGCGCTCGTCGCCCTCGGCCTTGCCGGCCTCGATAAAGGGCAGCAGATAGGCCACCGCCGCCTTCATCACGCGCGCCGATTTCACCACCTGCGGCAGGAACATCTTGCCTGCGCCGAACAAGTCGCCGACCTTGTTCATACCGGCCATCAGCGGGCCTTCAATGACGTCGAGCGCGCGGGTCGAACGGCTTCGCGCCTCCTCGACGTCAGCCTCGATGAAATCGGTCACGCCATTGACGAGCGCATATTCGAGCCGCGCCTCGACGCCCGCCTCGCGCCAGGCGGCGTCCTTCTCGCGAATCTCTCCCGCCTTGCCGCGATATTGCTCGGCGAGCGTGAGCAGCCGCTCGGTGGCGTCGGGACGGCGGTCGAGCACCACATCCTCGCAGGCCTCGCGCAATTCCGGGTCGATCTTCTCATAGACCGCGAGCTGGCCGGCGTTGACGATCCCCATATCCATGCCAACGGCGATGGCGTGATAGAGGAACACGCTGTGCATCGCCTCGCGCACCGGCTCATTGCCGCGGAACGAGAAGGAGAGATTGCTCACCCCGCCGGAGACATGGGCGTGCGGCAGTTTTTCGCGGATTTCGCGCGCCGCCTCGATGAAATCGACGCCGTAATGATTGTGCTCCTCTATGCCCGTCGCGACCGCGAAGACATTGGGGTCGAAGATGAGGTCCTCGGGCGGGAAGCCGACTTTCTCGGTCAGGATCTTGTAGGCCCGCGCGCAGATTTCGACCTTGCGGGCGAAGGTGTCCGCCTGGCCTTTTTCATCGAAGGCCATGACTACGGCGGCAGCGCCGTGGCGGCGCACGATCTTCGCTTGTTCGATGAATTTTTCCTCGCCCTCCTTCATCGAGATCGAGTTCACGGCGGCCTTGCCTTGCAGGCATTTCAGGCCCGCTTCGATCACCTCGAATTTCGAGGAATCGACCATGACCGGGACGCGCGCGATATCCGGCTCGGCGGCGACGAGATTGAGGAACTCGACCATGACCTTCTGCGAATCCAGCAGGCCCTCGTCCATGTTGACGTCGATGATCTGCGCGCCATTGGCGACCTGGTCGCGCGCGATGTCGAGCGCGGCGGCGTAATCGCCGGCCTGAATGAGCTTGCGGAATTTCGCCGAGCCAGTGACATTGGCGCGCTCGCCGATATTCACGAAATTGAGGTCCCGCGTCAGCGTGAAAGGCTCAAGGCCGGAAAGCCGCAACAGCGGCTCGATGACGGGGATCGGGCGCGGCTTTACGCCCACGACGCGCTTGGCGATGGCGTGGATATGGGCCGGCGTGGTGCCGCAGCAGCCGCCGACGACATTGACCAATCCCGAATCCGCAAATTCGCCGACGAGATCGGCCATGGCCTCCGGGCTCTCGTCATAGAGGCCGAATTCATTGGGCAGTCCGGCGTTGGGATAGGCGCAGACGAACGCATCGGCAATGCGCGAAAGCTCCGCGATATGGGCGCGCATTTCGCGCGCGCCGAGCGCGCAATTGAGGCCGATGGAAAAGGGTTTTGCGTGGCGCAGCGAATGCCAGAACGCAGCGGGAGTCTGGCCCGAGAGCGTGCGGCCTGAGAGGTCCGTGATGGTGCCGGAAACCATCACAGGCAGCGTGACCCCCGTTTCCTCGAAGGCCTCGTCGATGCCGAACAGCGCCGCCTTGGCGTTGAGCGTATCGAAGATGGTTTCGAGCAGGAGAATATCCGCTCCGCCCTCGATCAACCCGCTCGCCGTTTCCTTGTAAGCCACGCGCAGTTCGTCGAAGGTCACGGCGCGAAAGCCCGGATTGGAGACGTCCGGCGAGATCGAGGCGGTGCGGTTGGTCGGCCCCAGCGCGCCCGCGACGAATCGCGTCTTGCCGTCGCGCTTCTCGGCCTCGATCGCCGCTTCGACCGCCAGCCGCGCGCCTGCGACATTCAGCTCGCGCGCCAGCGATTCCATGCCGTAATCGGCCTGGGCGATGGTCGTGCATGAGAAGGTGTTGGTCTCGACAATATCCGCGCCCGCCTGAAAATAGGCGAGATGGATTTCACGAATGGCGTCGGGCTGGGTCAGGATCAGCAGATCATTGTTGCCGCGAAGGTCGCGCGGCCAATCGGCGAAACGGTCGCCGCGAAAATCGGCTTCGGAAAATTTGCGCTGCTGGATCATCGTGCCCATGGCGCCGTCGAGCACGAGAATTCTTTCGCGCGCCGCTTCCGTCAAGGCTTGAAGAGCCGTCTTGCCGCCGAAGCGATTTTTCGTGGTCATCTGTTCATCCTCTTGAATACCGACGCAAGTTTCCCGCGAGCTTTTCCTTCTCCCCTTGTGGGAGAAGGAGCCGTAGCTAGGTCGCCGCTTCCGCCGGCGCCGCGCGCACGCCGAGCAGATGACAAACCGCATAGACGAGATCGGCGCGGTTCATCGTATAGAAATGGAACTGCTCGACGCCGCGATCCAGCAGGTCGAACACCTGTTCCGCCGCCACCGCCGCCGCGATCAGGCGCCGCGTCGGCAAATCATTGTCGAGCCCCTCGAAGCGCTCGCCCAGCCAGTCCGGCACGCTCGCCCCCGCGCGCCTGGCGAAATTCGCCGTTTGCTTGAAATTTTGCACCGCCGTTACGCCCGGCACGATCGGAATTGTGATCCCGGCCGCGCGCACGCGGTCAAGAAAGCGGAAATAGAGGTCATTGTCGAAGAAGAATTGCGTGATCGCGCGGGTCGCGCCGGCGTCGATCTTGCGCTTCAGCACGTCGATGTCCTGCTCGAAGCTCGCGCTCTCGGGATGTTTTTCGGGATAGGCCGAGACCGAGATTTCGAAATCGCCGATGGCGCGCAGGCCAGCCACGAGATCGGTCGAATGGGCGTAGCCGCCTGCCGTCGGCGCATAGGCGCCGCCAAGCCCGCCCTGCGGGTCGCCGCGCAAGGCGACAATATGGCGCACGCCGACGTCCCAATAGGCGCGGGCGACCTCGTCGACCTCCTCGCGCGTCGCGCCGACGCAGGTGAGATGGGCCGCGGGCTTGATATCCGTTTCGCGCAGGATTCGCGCGACGGTGGAATGGGTGCGCTCGCGGGTGGAGCCGCCGGCGCCATAGGTCACGGAGATGAACTTCGGCCCCAGCGGGGCGAGGCGCGAGATCGCCTCCCACAGCGCCGTCTCCATTTCCGGCGTCTTGGGCGGGAAGAATTCGAACGACACGTCGATCGGCCGGTGATTGCGGCGGCTGAGCCTCTGCTCCTGCATCATGAAACTCTCAGTGGGCGGCTTGATGAATCGCTTGGCGCGGATCGCGCGCCAGCCAGAGGGAAACGGTGAGCTTGTCCTCGCCAGCGGAATCGCCCGGCGCGAGGTCGCGATGCGACAGGGGCTCCAGCCCCGCCTGCCGCAAGTGGTCCGCGACCTCTTCCGCGGAGAAGCCGAGGCGGCGGTGTTGATGTTTTTCGCGCAGCATCTCGCAGTGATGCGGCGCGAAATCGACCACGATCAGCCTTCCGCCCGGCGCCAGAGCGCGGGCGGCCTCGCGCAGGGCGCGGGCGGGATTGTCGAGATAATGCAAGACCTGATGCACGACGGCGAGATCGACAGATCCCGGCTCCACCGGCAGCGCGTATATGTCGCCCTGCCGCAATTGCACATTGCGCAGCCCGGCCTGTTCGACGCGCGCCCGCGCCACGCCGAGCATGGCGGCGGAAAGATCGACGCCGAGCGCGCTCTCGGCCTGTGGCGCAAGCAATTCCAGCATGCGCCCCGCGCCGCAGCCAATGTCCAGCAGCCGCCGCCAGCGCCCCGCGCCGCAGCCAATGTCCAGCAGCCGCCGCCAGCGCGGCGCGCCGTCCAGAGCGGCGGCGAGAATCGCGGCCTCGACCTCGGCCTCCGGCGCGTGCAGACGCCGGGTCTCGTCCCAAACCGGCGCGTGTTCGGCGAAATATTTCTGCGCCTGCGCGGCGCGGGCCGCGCGCACTTCGGCGAGGCGCGCGCGATCCGCTGCGAGCACCTTGTCATTGAGGTCCAGCCGCGCCAGAATCGCCCGCGCCAGCGCGGCGGAGGCGCCCTTTTCCGGCGCAAGGAAGAAGGCCCAGGCGCCCTCGCGGCGTCGCTCGACCAGACCGGCCTCTAACAGAAGTTTGAGATGCCGCGACACGCGCGGCTGCGATTGGCCCAAAATCGTCACCAATTCGCTGACCGCAAGCTCGGCTTCCGCTAAAAGCACATAGAGGCGCAGGCGCGATTCCTCGCCTATGGCGGCGAGGCTGGCCAGTGCGTCGTGCAGGGTTGCTGGCTGATCGGTCATTTATGGTCCAGAAGGATATAAACATATCTTTATACGTCATCCCTGCCCGACGCAATCCTTCATTGCCAAATGACGCGCCCACGTAAAGATTGATCCTGAAACAAAAGTCATGACCGAGCCGCACGCCAATCTTCTCGCCCTGATCCTCGCCGGAGGCCTCGGCCGTCGCATGGAGGGGCGCGCCAAGCCGCTGCTGCCGCTGGGCGGCCGCCGCCTGATCGACCGCGTGGCCGACGCCGCGCGGGCGCAAGGCGGCGCGATCGCGCTCAATCTCCATGATTTGGACGTTGAGACGCAGGCGCCTTTCGCGGATTTGAACCTGCCCGTCGCCCCGGACGCCGCGCCCGGACGGCTCGGTCCGCTCGCGGGCGTTCTCGGCGGCCTCGATTTCGCCGCTACTCATGCGCCGGGCGTTGAATTCCTGCTCACCCTGCCCTGCGACTGCCCGTTCCTGCCGGACGATCTCGCCTCCCGCCTGCTCGAAGCCACGCGAAAAAGAACGCGCTCGGGCCTTGCCTGCGCGGCCTCCGGCGGGCGCGTCCATCCGGTGATCGCGCTCTGGCCGCTAAGCTTGCGCGACGATTTGCGCCACGCCCTGCTGGAAAAAGACATGCGCGGCGTGGGCCAGTTCCAGCGCGATTATGATATGACGGTCGTCGAATGGCCGGCGACCGGGCGCGATCCTTTCTTCAACGTGAACACGCTGGAAGACCTCGCCCAAGCCGAGGAAATGTTGAGGCGAAGCCCTTGAAGACGCTCGACCTGCGCGGATTGAAATGCCCCCTGCCCGTTCTGAAAACGCGCAGGCGCCTCTCCGCCCTCGCCCCGGGCGAGACGATCGAGGTCGCCTGCACCGACCCCTTGAGCGCGATCGACCTGCCCAATCTGGTGCGCGAGACCGGCGACCTTCTCGAAAGCCAGGCGCGGGCGGATGGGGCGCTGGTCTTCGTCATCCGGAAGGCTGGCGCATGAGCGCGCGCGCCGCGTTGGCGGCCATGATCTACCGCGAGGGCGAATCGGTGGACCCGCTTTTCGCGGCCCTGCGCGACATCATTTCCGCGCAAGGCTTTCGCGTCGGCGGCCTGCTGCAGGAACCCTGCGGGGACTCGATCTTCGTGACGGAACTTGGCAGCGGCCGGCGCATCAATCTCACGCAGGATCTCGGCGCCTGCTCGGAAGGCTGCCGGCTCGACACCGGCGCCCTTGTCGAGGCCGCCGGCCTGCTGGCGCAAAGCCTCGCCTCGCCGCCCGACCTGCTGTTGCTCGCCCGTTTCGGACGCGTCGAAATCGAGGGCGGCGGCCTGATTGCGGAAATCGGCGAGGCGGCGAGCCTCGGCGTTCCCACCCTGATCGGCGTCGGCGCCATGCGCGAACCGGGCTGGCGCGCCTTCGCTGGCGATCTTGGCGAAACCCTGCCCTGCACGCTCGAGGCCGCGCTCGAATGGTGGGCCGCCGTCGCGCCTAAATCCTGACGCCGGCCGGGCTCAGAGCTTGCCACCCGCCGTCTTCTGATCGAAGGAATGGGAAAGGGTCGCCGCGATCTGCTCGGCCAGGCAGCGATAGCCGCGATCGTTCATGTGCAGATTGTCCGGCCCGATGAAATCCTCGCGCCCGGTGGCCTCGCCCAATTGCCGCATCGCCTCGTAGCGGGAAACCAGCGTGACGCCTTCCTCGCGCGCGATCCGCGCGGTGACCTCGCGGATCGCGCCATAATTGGGATTGGCCGCGAGCTTGCGCGACCATTGCATGCCAACCAGCAGCACATCGGCTTCGCTGTGTTTCAGGAAGCGCAGCGCCGCGCGCAGCGTCGCCTCATATTCGCGCGGCGGCACGCCCGAAACCCCGTCATTGGTGCCGACCTGCCAGACCACAAGATCGGGGCCGAGACGCGGAACCTCGCCCCGGATGCGTTCGACGGTCTGCGCGGCCTTCTCGCCGCCAATGCCGAGATTGACGACCTCGACCGATTCCGACGGCAAGGCGTTTTCAAGCATGTCGCGCAATTGCGAGGGATAATTCGCGGCCGGCGAACTGGCCCCCACGCCTTCGGTCGAGGACGAGCCGATGGCGACGATCCGCACGCGGCCCTCCTCGCGGACCGCCTTGGAAAAATTCGGAAAGGCGCTGATTTTCGTCGGCAGGCTGGCGGCGCCGCGGCAAACGTCCTCGCTCACGACCTGAAACCGGCGCGCGGAATTCTTGCCCGGAAAGACCAGCGGCAGCGCCAATCCCAAGCTCAGCGAAGCAGCAAGTACGACAAACGGCTTGCGCATCCAGAACGTCTCTCCCAGCGGAAGACTTTGCCCACGCTCCCGCTCGCGGTCAACCGAGCATCCCGACTAAGTCGAAACTGCGTTATTTTCCCGGCCGGAAAGCATTTTTCTTCAATTTCCGGCCTTAAACGGCGCCAAATTTCGCACGCAGCGCGTCCGCAGCCTTTTCGATGAACAGCACGACCTTGCGCGGCGCCCTGCCCGGCGGCCGCACCAGATGGATCGGCGCGGCGGGCGGCTCGTAATCCTGCAATATGCGGACCAGCCGTCCCTGCGCGACGGCCTCGGCGACCTGATAGGAAAACAGCCTCACGATTCCCAGCCCATCCATAGCGGCGTCGAGCGCCGCATCCACCGAATTGACTGTCAGGCGCGGACGAAAGCGGATCATCTTGTCCTCTTCCGCCCCGAGGCTCCAATGGCTCGGCGGCGGCGCCGCACCCATTGTCGCGATGAAGGCGTGATCCGCCAGACCGGCGGGGTCGCCCGGAACGCCCGCCCGCGCAAGATAATCGGGCGAGGCCACCAATACCCGGCGCACGGCCCCGACCCGGATGGCGATCAGCGAGGAATCCGGCAGCTTGCCGATGCGCAGGCCGAGATCGATCCCGTCCTCCACCAGCGACACGATGCGGTCGAGAAGCATCAGGTTGACGTCGACGCCCGGCTGCTCGCGAAGGAAATCGCGCACGATCGGCATGATATGCAACCGTCCGAACATGACTGGTGCGGTGAGCGTGAGAACGCCCCGGGGCGCGTCGCCGCCCTGCAGCGCATCGGACATATCGTCATAATCCGCCAGCAGGCGCCGCCCGCGCTCCAGCAGTTTTTCGCCCGCCTCGGTCAAGGACAAGGCCCGGGTGGTGCGGTTGAACAGGCGCTGCCCGAGGCTTTCCTCCAGCGCCGCCACGGCCCGGCTGACGGCGGCCGGGGAGCGCCCCGATTTCCGCGCCGCCGCGATGAAGCCGCCGCGTTCCGCGACGGCGACGAAGATCGACAGGGAGTCCAGCCGGTCCATATGATTGTTCCGATTTACGCAATAGTCTGATGAGAATTTTGCTTATTAACTCGAAAATTAAAAGGACTAATTTGGTCGGATCAGGCCGCAAAGGCCCAAACGATCCAGGGAGAAAGACATGCGTCCGTCAAAGCCGATCCTGCTGCACGGCTTCCCCTTGTCCGGCCATTCTCATCGCGCGGAACTGATGCTGCGCCTGCTGGACTTGCCCTTCGATTTTCATCAGATCGACCTCGTGGGCGGCGAGCAGCGCGGCGAGGCGTTCTTGCGGCTGAATCCTTTCGGGACCGTCCCCGTGATCGAGGATGACGGCGTGGTCGTCGCGGATTCCTGCGCGATCCTTGTCTATCTCGCGACAAAATATGACCCGGACGGGCTTTGGCTGCCGCGCGACGCCGAAGGCGCGGCACAGGTCCAACGCTGGCTCTCCGTCGCGCAAGGGCCTGTGTTCAATGGGCCATGCAGCGCGCGGCTCGTCACTGTCTTCGGCATGGATTTCGACCATGCCCGCGCCAAGGCCGTCGCGGAGCGGCTGTTCGCGACGCTCGACGGCCTGCTGGCGGCAAGGACTTTCCTCGTCAACGAACGGCCGACCATCGCCGATGTCGCGCTCTATTCCTATATCGCCCATGCGCCGGAGGGCGGAGTTGCGCTGACGCCGCACGCCCATTTGAGCGCCTGGCTGCGCCGCATCGAAGCATTGCCCGGCTTCGCGCCCATGCCCGCCACCAAGGCGGGTCTGTTGGCGGCCTGAGGCATGGCGACGCCTTTGCCCGACCGGCCCCTGCCAGACCGCCGTCCTTGGCACGAGGGCGAAGAAGCGGCGCGGCGCGCGGCCGGCGCGCCGGAGATCGGGCCTGTGATACGGACCGCTCTCAGCGCGCAGCAGCGCGATTTCTTCGCGCGTCTGCCGCTGGTTTTCGTGGCTGGCCTCGATAAGGCGGGCCATCCCGCCGCGTCGCTGCTGCGTGGCGCGCCGGGATTCCTGACGTGCCCGGAGCCGCACCATATGGAGATCGCCGCGCGCCTCCCCTCGGGCGAGCGCCTGCTGGCCCAAGCGGGCGCGGCCTTCGCCCTGATCGGCGTCGATTTCGCCGCGCGCCGCCGCAACCGCGTCAATGGGCGCGTCGCCGAGGCGCACGCCGGCGGGTTTGAACTGGCGGTCGAGGAAGCTTTTGGCAATTGTCCGAAATATATTGCGCCGCGCACGCTTTTCCCCGGCGCGGACGATCCCGGCGGCTGGACCGAATTGCCCGTCGGCGGCGACGCCATGGCCGCCTTGATCACAAAGGCGGACGTGTTTTTCATCGCCTCGCGCGGGCCTGACGGAGTCGATATGTCCCATCGCGGCGGCCCGCCCGGCTTCGTCCGGCTCGGGCAGGACGGCGTCCTGCAAATCCCCGATTTTCCGGGCAATAATTATTTCAACACTTTCGGCAATCTGCTCCACGACCCGCGCGCCGCGCTGCTGTTCGTGGATTTCCCCGGCGGACGCGCGCTCCATCTCGCGGGCGAGGCGCGGCCGCATCTCTCGCCCGACGCGCGGTTCTGGACCTTCGCGCCGCGCGCCGCGCGGCTTCTAACCGCCGTTCAGGCCTTTGGCGGCCCCGCGTCGGCGTTCTGACCAGCTTGAGCTTAAGTATTGTTATGCGGCGCCAAAAAACATCTCGCCGCCGCTGAATAATTTTTGTCACAATTTATGGACGGCGCCCGTTGCCCACGGCCTTGCCGATGCAAAACCGGACAAGGCGTGCTTGTTTCGACAGGCTTTTGTCGAACATTCGGGTCCGTCAGCGGACATATTTGTTGCGAAACGACGCCGATTGTCTCGCCGTCCGCATGCCGGAAACCCGCGAATGCTGGCATGGACCGTGCTGGCCCAGAGCGCGCCGGCAATTTCGGCGCGCGGCGGACAATTTCGTCGTCATGACAGCCCAATTCGCCTTTGCATCGAAGCGGTGACGCCGCCTGCCGCCACACCGCGGCGGACGCGCCCGCCTCCGCGCGGGGCGAGCGCCATTCCCGGAGATTTGCATGGCCAATATCACATTTTCATCGCCATCCCTGTCGCGTGACGTGACGGTTTACGCCGTGGCTGGCGATCGCGGCACGATCCTCGCCGTCGCCAAGGCCAACAAGATCCCGATTCCCTTCGATTGCCAGGATGGCGAATGCGGCTCCTGCCTCGTCGAAGTCCAGATCCTCAGCCAAAAGCGGCCCTATGGCGTTGCGCTGACGGAAAAGGAAAAGGAAGCCTTGCGCCAACTCGGCAAGATCACCAAGGACGAGATCAAGGAAGCGGAAGTCAACGACATCCCGCCGCTGCATCGCCTGGCCTGCCAGTGCTTCGTGCGCAACGAGGACATCCTCGTCAAATTCGCGGGCGACGAGACCATCCCCGCCCAGCCGCCGCATCTCTCGATCGCCGCCAAGGTCTACAAGGGCGCCGCCATTGAGATCGCCTCCGTCGACGATTTCCTCGCCCACGCCATCAAGGTCGAGGAAGACGCCGCGCAGCATTTCGACGGCCTCGCCGCCTCGATGGAGCTTTGCGGCAACGCCGAAGTCGCGAAGCTTTTCCGGCAGCTGTCGGGCTATTCCCGCCTGCATCTGAACGAGGCCAAGTCGCGCGCCAAGGGCAAGGACCTCTCGGCGCAGGTTCCGCCGGATTACGTCTGGCCGGACCACGTCACGCCGGAGCGCACCTCGCTGCTCGCCGGCGACGCCGACCTGTCGCGTCTCGACGCCCTTCGCGCGGCGCTGACCGGCGAAAAGCGCGGCTATGAATTCTATTACGCCGTCGCCGGAACCTCGAAGCTGCCCGACGTCGTCGCCATGGCGAAGGAATTCGTCAAGGAAGAGGCCGATCACGTGAAAGTGCTGGAGGCCTGGATCGCCCGCGAGGAATGGCTGAGCAAGTCGCACGCGGTCTGACGCTGTTGCGCGCGGCGGCTTCGCAGCCGCCGCGGTCTGCGCGAAAAATTGGAGCATGGGACATGCAGACGGTTGAAGAATTTCTGGCCTATTCGGTCCATCTCGAGCGAGAGGCGGCGGCGCGGTTCGGCGAATTGGCCGACGCCATGGAAAGCGGCGGCAATCGCGAGGTCGCGCGCCTGTTCCGGCGTCTGGCGCATTATTCCAGGCTGCATCTGGAGATGGCGACGGCCCGGTCCGGCTTTCGCGAAATGCCCGAGATGAAGCCCGAGGATTTCGTCTGGCCGGATCTGGAAAGCCCGGAAGCCGCCGCCGTCTGGGGCGCGGACCCCATGCTTGGCCGGGAAGAGGCTTTGCAGATCGCCCTGGCCGCCGAAACCGCCGGCCATACCTATTACAAGGCCGTCCTCGACACGACCGACGACCCCGAAATCAAGGCCCTCGCCGCCGAATTCGTCGCCGAGGAGCAGGAACACGTCACCGAACTGAAGAAATGGCTCGCGGCCTCGCGCGCCGGAGAGCCGCTGCCCGCCGAAGGCTGAGCTGTTGCGGGTCCTTATCCGGCGCGTATGAAATCGACGGCTTTTTCAGCGATCATGATGGTCGGCGCATTGGTGTTGCCGGCCACGATTTCCGGCATGACCGAGGCGTCCGCCACGCGCAGGCCCTCCAGCCCATGAACCCGCAGGCGCGCATCGACGACCGCGTTGGCCCGATCCGGCCCCATCGCGCAGGTCCCGACCGGATGATAGACCGTATCGACGCGGCGGCGCAGGAAGGCGCGGATGTCACCGTCGCCGCGCAGGCCCTCGCTCCACATTTCGCGGCTCCAATGCGCGCGCAGCGCGGGCGCCTCCATGATCCGCCGCGTGAGCTTGAAGCCCGCGACGAGCGTTTCCAGATCTTCCGCATCGCCGAGGAAATTGGGGTCGATCAGCGGAGCCGCGAGCGGGTCCGGGCCGGCAAGGCGCAGCGCGCCCCGGCTTTTCGGCCGCAGCACGCAGACATGGCAGGTCATGCCATGGCCGAGATGCTGCCGGCGGGCGTGATCGTCCACCATGGCCACCACGAAATGCAATTGCACGTCGGGCGCTGCGAGGTCGGGCCGCGTCTTGAGAAAGCCGCCCGCCTCAGCGAAATTGGACGCGACCATGCCGCGCCGCTCGCGCCGGTAGCGCAGGATTTCGCGGGCCAGCCGGACCCCGCCGCCGAGCGATATCCCCAGCAGGTCGCGCGAGGCAGAGCGATAGCCCAGAACGACATCGGGATGGTCGTGCAGATTTTCGCCGACGCCGGGAAGATGATGGATCGGCGCGACGCCCGCCGCGACCAGCCGCGTGGCGTCGCCGACGCCCGACAGCATCAGGATGTGCGGCGTACCGAAAGCGCCCATCGCCAGCACGATTTCGCGGCGCGCCCGCAACACGCGCCGCTCGCCGCCCGCCAGCGCCAGTTCCGCCGCCACCGCCCGCTTGCCCTCGAACAGGAGGCGCAGCGCGCGCGCCCCGGTCAGCACGGCAAGGTTTTTCCGCGTCGCCAGATGCGGATGGATGTAGGCGCGGGCCACGCTGCACCGCTCGCCATTGATTTGCGTAACCTGATAGACGCCGCAGCCCTCCTGCGAGGCGCCGTTGAAATCTTCCACGAGGGGGTGGCCGACCTGGCGCGCGGCGTCCAGGAAATAATCGTGGAACGGATTGTCCGTGCGCGAGGCCGCGACATTGAGCGGGCCGCCGCGCCCGTGGAAGGCGTCGTCGAAGACCTCGTTATGCTCTGACTTGCGGAAATAAGGCAGCACGTCTTGAAAGGACCAGCCGGGATTGCCCAGCGCCACCCAACGGTCATAGTCGCTGGCGTGCCCTCGCGTATAAACCATCGCATTGATGGCGGACGAACCTCCGAGCGTCCGGCCGCGCGGCTGATAGCCCCGGCGTCCGCCCAACCCCGGCTGCGGGACGGTGGAAAAGGCCCAGTTGTGGAAGGGAACCGGCGCCATCAGCGCGCCCGCGAGCGGTGTCCTGACAACCCAGCTGTCGCCCTTGTCGCCCGACTCGACCAGCGCGACGCGCAGAGCCGGATCTTCGCTGAGCCGCCCCGCCACGACGCAGCCACCCGAGCCGCCGCCAAGGACGAGATAATCGAACTCCTCCACGCGCCGTTCCTCCCCCGAACAATTTTGCCGCGAAGCTTTTTTGATAGTTTATATAGAAACCACTTTTGCGCAACGCCTTCGCGAACAAGAGGCGAATTTCGACGTGGGCGCCTTTCAAGCCGGAGGCGATCCCAATGCGGCCTTGGCGGCGGCGCCCCAAGGGACTAGCGTGCAAAAGCAACGATCGGGGAGGTCGCCCATGCGCATGCTCATGTTTGTCACGTTACCGACGGAACCCTTCAACAGCTTCGTGCGCGACGGCTCCGCGGGGCCGAGAATCGGGAAAATTCTCGAAACGATCAAACCCGAGGCGGCCTATTTCACGGAAATGGCCGGCCAGCGCGGCGGAACGCTGGTGGTGGACGTCAAGGACGCCTCGGCCATCCCGGCCCTTGCCGAACCCTGGTATCTGACCTTCGAAGCCGATGTCGAATTCCGCATCGCCATGACCCCAGAGGATCTCGCCCGCTCGAACCTCGGCGCGCTGGGGAAGACCTGGGGCTGAGCCGGCCTGCCCAAAATGAAAAAGCCGGGCTGCAAGGCCCGGCTTTGATCGTCCGTCGCGTAAAAAATCAGCGCGAGAATTTCTTGTATTTCATCCGGTGCGGGATGACGCTGTCCACGCCGAGGCGGCGCTTCTTGTCTTCCTCATAATCGGCGAAATTGCCCTCGAACCATTCCACATGGCTGTCGCCCTCAAAGGCCAGCATGTGGGTGGCGACGCGGTCGAGGAAGAAGCGGTCATGGCTGATGATCACGGCGCAGCCCGCGTAATCCGCCAAGGCGTCTTCCAGCGCGCGCAGGGTGTCGACGTCGAGATCATTGGTCGGTTCGTCGAGCAACAGGACATTCGCGCCCTTCTTCAGCATTTTTGCCAGATGCACGCGGTTGCGCTCGCCGCCCGAAAGCATTTCCACCTTCTTCTGCTGGTCGGAGCCCTTGAAGTTGAAGGTCGAGCAATAGCCGCGCGAATTGATCTCGCGCTTGCCGAGATAGATGATGTCATTGCCGCCCGAGATTTCCTCCCAGACGTTCTTCTTGCCGTCGAGCGAGTCGCGCGACTGGTCGACATAGCCGAGCTGCACGCTCTCGCCGATCAAAATCTCGCCGGAATCCGGCTTGTCCTGCCCGGTGATCATGCGGAACAGCGTGGTCTTGCCCGCGCCGTTCGGGCCGATGACTCCGACAATGCCGCCCGGGGGAAGCTTGAAGCTGAGATCGTCGATCAGCAGCTTGTCGCCGAAGCCCTTCGACAGATGCTTGAATTCGATGACGTTCTGGCCCAGCCGCTCGGCCACCGGAATGACGATCTGCGCGGTCGTCGGCGCCTTGTCGTTCTGCTTGGCGACGAGGTCCTCATAGCGCTGGATACGCGCCTTGGACTTGGCCTGGCGCGCCTTGGGGCTGGCCGCGATCCATTCGCTTTCCGCCTCGATGGCGCGCTGGCGCGCCTCGTCCTCGCGGCCTTCCTGCGTCAGGCGCTTCTGCTTCTGCTTCAGCCAGCTGGAATAATTGCCCTCATAGGGAATGCCGCGGCCGCGATCGAGTTCGAGAATCCAGCCGGTCACATTGTCGAGGAAGTAGCGGTCATGGGTGACGATCAGGATCGCGCCCGGATAGGTCCGCAAATGGCCTTCGAGCCAGTTGACCGTCTCGGCGTCGAGATGGTTGGTCGGCTCATCCAGCAGCAGCAATTCCGGCTGCTCCAGCAGCAATTTGCACAGGGCGACGCGGCGGCGCTCGCCGCCCGAAAGCTTCTCCACGGGCCAGTCGTCGGGCGGGCAGCCGAGCGCGTCCATCGACTGATCGACCTGGCTGTCGAGATCCCACAGGCCCTTGGCCTCGATCTCGTCCTGCAGAACGGTCATCTCGTCCGCCGTCTCGTCCGAATAATTCATGGCGAGTTCGTTGTAGCGGTCGAGCACGGCCTTCTTGTCGGCGACGCCGAGCATGACATTGCCGCGCACGTCGAGGCTGTCGTCGAGCTTGGGCTCCTGCGGCAGATAGCCGACGCGGGCGCCTTCCGCGACGAAGCCCTCGCCGGAATATTCCTTGTCGATGCCCGCCATGATGCGCAGCAGGGTCGATTTACCCGCGCCATTGACGCCGAGAACGCCGATCTTGGCGTCCGGATAAAAGGACAGATGGACGTTGTCGAGGACCTTCTTGCCGCCGGGCCAGGTCTTGGTGAGGCCCTGCATGTGATAAACGAATTGCCGCGCCATTGGCGTGAATGCTTTCAGGATTGGGCCGGCGACAGGCGCCGGCGGAGGGGAATTTCGCTGGCCGTCTTTTAGAGCATGAGGCAGAAAAGAGAAAACCTTTTTGGCGTTGGCCGGCGTTGCGGCGCCGCAGAAAAAGTCACTTTTGGCCCTATCGCTGCTTCGGATTTCCATTATTCAGGCTAAACTGGCGCCCGCGCCCGATACAGGAGCTCAGCCTTGTCCGCAGTCCTTCCCGAACAACGCATTCCCGAGCGCCTCCCCGGAGCCGATTCCCGCCGGACCGAGCCTTCCTTGCCGTGGACCGGCCCGGCGGCGGCCCCTGCTCCGCTCCCCGTCGCCGGCGGCGCCTTCGAGACCGACGCCCCCGCCAGGCCGGACAAGGCTGCTTTCACACCGCAGACCCAGGCCCTGCTGAAGCGCCTTTCGGACCTGCTGCGCCGGCCCGACGCGCCGGCGCCCTTCGCCGCCGGACTGTTCGCTCCCGCCGGCGCAGGCAAATCCAGCGCGCTGGGCTGGCTGACGGAAAGCCTCGCCGCGCCCGGCGCGACAGTCGTCGTCTCCCTGCGCGCCGGCGACCTCGCCGCCGAACCGGAGCGCTCGCTCGCCGCCGCGCTTTATCGCGCCCTGTCGCGGCGCCATGGCGCGCTGGCCCAGGAAGCCGCGCAGGAAGGCGCGCATTTTGGCGCCGATCCCGCCACCGTCGCCCGGGCGGCCCATGAGCGGCTCGACGCCCTGCGGCGCAAGCTGAGCCAGGAAAAGCAGGCGCTCGCCCAGACCGAGACCCGCCGCGCGGCCATCAAGGAAACGCTGCTCTATGACACGCCCGGAACCCGCGTCGACGTCTATGCGCGAAAGATGCGCAGCGCCGTCGAGCCGCGCCTGCGCCGGTTCGGCTTCGCCGGCGAGCCCCTCGCCGTGTTCAAGGACCTGACCCGCGACGTCAATGAGAGCGGCGGACTCGTCTCGCGGCTGCTCGCCTCGCTGCGGGGCCTTTACGCATTTCGCGGCCAGATCCGGCTGCTGCTGCTTTCCGCCGCGAGCTTCGCCGTGAACACGGGCCTGGCCTGGCTCGCCGCCAACAAGCCGGTCTGGCTCGGCGTGATCGCCAGCTCCGGTTCGATCGGCGCGCAGACCGCCGATTTCCTGCAAATCCGCCTCGACTGGCTGCCGATGGCGGCGCAAGGTTTCGCCCTGATCGCGTTGGCCCTGTTCGGTCTCAATGTCTGGCGCGCCTTCGACTTCATGCATCCCCTCGTCCAGGCCGCCGGACTGCTTGACGAGGACGTCGCGGCCAGGCGCCACGAGATCGACCAGAGCGTCGCCCATCATGCGCGAAATGTCGAAATGCTGGGAAGCGAAGCCCACGCTTTGGCCCAGAAGGCGGAGGAAGCCGAGCGGCGCGCCGCCGCCGCCGGGTCCGCCAAGAACCCGCCCTTGTTCATGGAGACCGACGAAGCCGCCCGGAAGCGCGACGTCGCGCTGGGCTTCCTCGAATCCGTTTCGGCCCTGCTGGCGAGCGGCGGCTTCCCCGGCGCGCCGGGCCGCATCGTGGTCACGGTCGACGGCTTCGAGAGCGTCGCCGCTCCCGCGCCTCTGCTCGACCGGCTGAACGACCTGCTCGCGCGCCCCGGCCTGATCGCGGTCTATGCGCTGGACGCCCAGCTTTTCCGCGGGGCGCCAGACGCGCTCGCCCGCCGCGTCCAGCTGCCGCTGCGGCTCGACGCCGGCGGCCCGGACGCGCCGCTCGCCCTGGCCGCGCTCGACGCCCCGCTGTCGCCGCTCGAATCGAGCCTCGTGGACGCGCTGGCGCCGCTGGCCGGCGATAACCCGCGCGCGCAAAAACGCCTGCGCAACCTGTTCCGCTTCCTGCGCCCGTCCTCAGCGGCGACGCCGGGCCTCGCCGCCGCCCTCGCCCTCTTCCTCGCGGCGGATATCGGCGCGACGCCGGGCGACCGGCAGGCTCTGGAACAGGCCCTGGCCGCCAATCTGGACATTTTCGCGCCGAGAGGCTCGGCGGCCCTGCAGGAGACGCTCGCCAGGGTCGCCGCCATCGGCGGGCCAATCAGCCGCGACGAGGCGTGGCGCGCAGCCGCCCTCGCCCGCCACGTCTCAATGGAGCTGTTCGCCTAAAATCCTTCGGTCTTGCCGATGGTCATGCCGGAGAAAGGCTCGATCCATACCAGCTTGTCGATTACCCGGTTGACGCCGGGGATGTTTTCCGCCGCGACCACCAGCGCCGGTCGCTGCCTTTCGTCGAAGATCTCGCCGGTCAGGGTGACAACGCCCTGATCCACGGTCACGTCGAGGGTCTTGGGCGAGGCGAAGCCCTGCTCGCGCAATTCGCTCAGCAGACGGTCGAGAATGGCCTGGTCCGTGCACTCGGCAGCGGTCGCCGGCTTGGGCGCGACCGCCAGGGAGAGGGTGCGCAGCAGATCGGCCCGGGTGATGATGCCGACGACGCGATCGCCGCTCACCACCGGCAGACGCTTCACCTTGCGCCGCTCCATCACCTCGACCACCTCGTTGACGGAGGCGGATTCGCCGACCGTCGCGACGTCGCGGGTCATGACGTCATGGACCTTGCGGCCATGGCTCATCACATAGGATTCCGCGACCTCGCCCGGACCGAGCAAGAATTCGATCCAGCGCGGCTTGCGCTTGGCCGTGCCGAGTTCGGCGCGATGCAGGAAATCGCCCTCGCTGACCAGCCCGACCAGCCGCCCGTCGGCGTCCGTCACCGGCAGGCCGGACACATGCAACGACAGCAGGAGCCCGATAGCCTCCTCGATCGTCGCGTCAGGACCGATCGTCTTGACCGGGCTCGTCATGATTTCGGACGCAAACATGATCGCCTCCCCTCGCGCGGCGCCATCCGCCCGCGCGACACCAGTGTAATCCTAGCGTGAGGCTAATCCTTGACGCCGATCAATGCGAGGGATTGCCCGAAATAAATTATGACTGTATGGTCAGTCATAAAATCAAGCCCGGAGCGACCATGGCGCGGCAGGCCCGCACCGAATCCGACCGCGAAGACCGCATGCGCGCCATCCGCGCGGCGGCGCTGGACGTTTTCGCGGCCAAGGGCTTTTCCGCCGCGCGGCTCGAAGACGTCGCCAAGGCGGCGGGCGTCGCCAAGGGCACGATCTATCTTTATTTCAAATCCAAGGACGACCTGCTCGAAGCCATCGTAAAGAGCACGATCGGCGTGACCTTGCAGAATGTCGAGCTGGCCGTCGCCGCCTCCCCCGCCCCCGCGAGCCAGCTGCTGAGGCTGGTGGGTCAAGCCATCGCCGCCGCGCTGCAAGACCCCGACCGCAGGCGCGTCCTGCATCTGGTGCTTTCCGAAGGCGGACGCTTCCCCGGGCTCGCCGAATTCTACCATCGCGAGATCATTTCGCGCGGCATGGCGATGATCCGGGCCATTGTCGCCAAGGGCCTCGCCAGCGGCGAATTCGTCTCCGACGAGCCCGCGCGTTTCCCGCATCTGGTCATCGCGCCCGCGCTCGTCGCGGTGATCTGGAGCGTCGTCTTCGCCCCTATCGAGCCGCTCGATTCCCGCGCGCTGATCGAAGCCCATTTCGACCTGCTCACCCGCGCCCTCACCCAGAAAACCAAATGAAAAACCGGCTCAAATGGATCGCGCCGATCCTCGTCCTTCTGGCGCTCGTCTGGCTTGCCAGCAAGGTCTTCGCGCCCTCCAGGCCGCAGGATCTTTATACCGGCTATGTCGAAGGCGACCTCGTGCAAATCGGCCCTATCGAGGGCGAGCGCCTGCTGCGGCTCAATGTCGAGCCCGGGGCGCAGGTCGCCAAGGGCGCGGCGCTCTTCACCATGGCGACGCCCGTGCTTGACCAGCAGCGCGCCGAGGCTCAGGCGCGCGTCGAACAGGCCGAAGCCAATCTGAAGAATTTTCAGGCGGCGCTGCAACGGCCGGAGCAGATCGCGGTTCTGCGCGCGGGCGTGGAGCGCGCCAAGGCGTCGCTGGTCCTGTCGCAAACGGAATATGACCGCCAACAGGCGATGCTGCCCCGGGGCGCGACCACCTTCGCCGCGCGCGACCAGGCGAAATTCGCGCTGGACCGCGACAAGGCGAGCCTCGCCGAAGCCGAACGCCAGATCGAGGCCGGGCTGCTGCCGTCGCGCAACCAGGAAATCGCCGGTGCCGAAGCCGCCGTCTATCAGGCGCGGGCGCAATTGGAGCAGGTCGACGTGCGCATCGCGCGCCAGTCTGTTTCCGCGCCCGCCTCCGGCATTGTGCAAGACGTCTATTTCTGGCCCGGCGAAATCGTCGGCGCCGGCCAGCCCATTCTCGTCCTGCTGCCGCCCGAGAACCGCAAGATCCGTTTCTTCGTTCCCGAGCCGCAGCTCGCGCGCCTTTCCCTCGGCGCGAAGATCGCGGTCGCCTGCGACAATTGCCCGCCGAGCCTCAATGCGCGCGTGACCTTTATCTCCCAGCAGGCGGAGTACACCCCGCCGGTGATCTTCTCGCTGCAGGAGCGCGGCAAGCTGGTGTTCCGCGTCGATGCGCGGCTCGACGATCCCTCCGTCATTCTGCCGCTCGGCCTGCCGGTCACGGCGCGGCTCGTCGCGGCGGAGGCTGCGAAATGAGCGAGGCGCCGGAAATCGTCATCGACGTGCGCGGACTCAACAAGAGCTTCGACGGCAAGAAGGTGGTCGAGGACCTGTCGATGCAGGTGCGGCGGGGCCGCATTCATGGCTTTCTCGGCCCCAATGGCAGCGGCAAGACCACGACCATCCGCATGTTGTGCGGGCTGCTGACGCCCGACAGCGGCGAAGGAACCTGCCTCGGCTTCGACATTCTCACCCGGCAGCGCGAGATCAAGCGCCGCACCGGCTATATGACGCAGCGCTTTTCGCTCTATGCCGATCTCACGATCCGCGAAAATCTCGAATTCATCGGCCGCGTCTATGGCCTGCGCGACCCCGCCGCTCGCGCGGGCGAGGCGATCGAGCGGCTCGGCCTTGGCGGGCGCGCCAACCAGCTCGCGAGCGAATTGTCAGGCGGCTGGAAACAGCGCCTCGCGCTCGGCGCCTGCATTATGCCGAGGCCGGAACTGCTGCTGCTCGACGAGCCGACCGCGGGCGTCGATCCCAAGGCGCGGCGCGATTTCTGGGACGAGATTCACCAGCTCGCCCACGAGGGCCTGACCGTGCTCGTCTCGACCCATTACATGGACGAGGCTGAGCGCTGCCACGAGATCGCCTATATCGCTTACGGCCATCTGCTGGCGCGGGGGACCGTGGCCGAAATCATCGCCCAGTCGCATCTCTCCACCTTCGTCGTCTCCGGCGACGATCTGGCGGCGCTCGCCGAAATCCTGAAACAAACTCCCGGCGTGGACATGGTCGCGCCCTTCGGCGCCAAGCTTCATGTCGCGGGCCGCGACGCCGCCGCGCTAGACCGCGTCGCGGAACAATTCGCGGCGCCGGGCCTCGTCTGGGAGCGCGACGCCCCCAATCTCGAAGACGTCTTCATCGACATGATGAGCCGCGCGCGGGACAATTATTCATGAGCGCCGCGCGCGAAAAAGCTTCGTTTCTTCCCGCCGCGCTGGAGCGGCTCTATGCCGTTTTCGTCAAGGAGCTGATCCAGCTGCGGCGCGACCGGCTGACCTTCGCCACCATGATCGCCATTCCGGTCATGCAGCTCATCCTGTTCGGCTTCGCGATCAATTCAGACCCCAAGCACTTGCCGACCGCCGTGCTGGACAATGACCACAGCGCCTTCTCGCGCCTCTTCATCACGGCGCTGAAGGCCACGGATTATTTCGACATCCGCTACGCGCTCTCCGCTCCCGAGGAGATTGATCCGCTGCTCCTTTCCGGCGATGTCAATTTCGCCATCGAGATTCCGCAGGACTTCGCCCGGAAGCTGGCGCGCGGCGAAAATCCGGCCATTCTCGTGGTCGCCGACGCCGCCGACCCGACCGCCGTCAATGGCGCGGCCATGGCGCTGAACGGAATGGCCGCGCAGGTCTTCACACGCGAATTGCTGGGGCCTTTGCAGCGGCTCTCTTCCAAGCCCGCGCCTTACGAAGTGCGCCTGCAGAAGCGCTACAATCCGGCGGGCGAGACGCGGCTGAACATCGTGCCGGGCCTCGTCGGCACCATTCTCACCCTCACCATGCTGATTTTTACCGCGCTTTCGGTGACGCGCGAGGTCGAGCGCGGCACGATGGAATCTCTGCTCGCCATGCCGATCAATCCGGTCGAGATCATGCTTGGCAAGATCCTTCCCTATGCCGCCGTCGGCTTCCTCCAGATGGCCCTCATCGCCTTCGCCGCGCGCTTCATCTTCAAGGTGCCGGTGGTCGGCAATCTCGGCACATTCGTCACGCTGACGATGCTTTTCATCGTGGCGAATCTCTCCGTGGGCTATACATTCTCGACCATCGCCAAGAACCAGCTGCAAGCGATGCAGATGAGCTTTTTCTTCTTCCTGCCGAGCATCCTGCTGTCCGGCTTCATGTTCCCCTTTCGCGGCATGCCGGACTGGGCGCAGGACATCGGCTCGATCCTGCCGCTTACCCATTATCTGCGCATCGTGCGCGGCGTGATGCTGAAAGGCGCGGGCTTCGCCGATCTCGCCGCCGACACGGCGGCGCTCGGCGCCTTCACCCTCGCCGCCATGACCATTGCGGTCCTGCGGTTCCGCCAGACGCTGGACTGACCTTGGGACGGACGCATGATGGGTGAAAGTCTGCAGGAAATTCTCGTCATGCTCAGCGTGGCGATGCTGGTCGCCATGGCCGCGCGGCGCGTCAAGCTGCCCTATACAATCGGCCTCGTCGTCGTCGGCGCGCTGCTCGCCTTTTCCAGGATCGACGTCGGCCCGGACCTCACCTCCGAACTCATCCTCGACCTCATCCTGCCGCCGCTGCTGTTCGAGGCTGCTCTGGCCCTGCGCTGGCGCGACCTGCGCGCGGATCTGGCGCCGATCCTGACCTTCTCAATCCTCGGCACGATCCTCGCCATGGCGGTCGTGGCGATGGGGCTGGTCTGGCTGCTGGACTGGCCGCTCGCCCCGGCTCTGGTGTTCGGCGCGCTGATTTCCGCGACCGATCCGGTGGCGATCATCGCCATGTTCAAGGACAACAGGTTTCACGGCCGCCTCAGCCTGCTGGTCGAGGCCGAGAGCCTGTTCAACGACGGTGCCGCCGCCGTGCTGTTCGCCCTCGTCCTCGCCTGGATCCAGGCCGGCGAACACGCCCCGGGCGCGGCCGAGACGGCGCTGACGCTCGCGCGCATCGTCGGCGGCGGCATTGGAATCGGCGCGGCGGCAGGCGCCGCGGCCATTCTGCTGTCGCGCGGCACGTCGGAACATCTGGTCGAGCTGACGCTCTCCACCATCGCGGCCTTCGCGTCCTTTCTGGCGGCGGAAAAGCTTCATGTCTCGGGCGTGCTGGCGACAGTCACGGCCGGGTTGATCATGGGCAATTTCGGCGTGTTCAGCCCGGGCGAGCGGTCCTTCCTCAGCCAGCGCGGCCGTGAGGCCATGACCAATTTCTGGGAATTTGCGGCCTTCCTCGCCAATTCCGTCATCTTCCTGCTGATCGGCGCCAATGTCGCGGTCATGCATTACGAGCATTACGGTCGAGGCGTGATCGCCACTATCATCACGCTGGCGCTCGCAGCCCGCGCCGCCGCCGTCTATCCGCTCAGCTTCGCCTTGCGCGGCGCCAAAAACGCCGTCTCGCTACCGGAGCAGCACGTCCTGTGGTGGGGCGGATTGCGCGGGGCGCTCGCCCTCGCGCTGGCCCTGTCTCTCCCGGCCGCCTTGCCGCTGCGCGACGAGATCATCGTCGTCACCTTCGCCGTGGTCGCTTTTTCCATCGTCGTGCAGGGCCTGACCATGCCGCCCTTGTTGCGGCTGCTGGGCTTCCTGCCCAATCCGGATTGAGGGCGGAGATCACGACGCGTCGGCGCCCTCCCGGGCTTCGGCCCCAATTCGCTTGCCCTTGAATGTCACGCTCTTGAGGCGCAGCCCCGCCTTGTCCTCAAAGGCGTCGGCGCGAAGCTTCAGCTCGCCGTCCTCGACGCGAACGCCCAGCAAGGCGTAAGCGGCGGAGGTCATGCGGGCGGCGGCGCCGGTGTACCAGGCCCAGCCGCCGCGCCCCTCATAGCCCGGCCCGTCATAGACATCCGCCGGCTGCTGATGCGGCGGCAGGCCGTAGAGGTCGATCTTGTCAGGGCTGGTCTTGGTCAGCGGCGACAGCGATTCCCAGACCTGGAACGCCCGGGCGAGATCCTGCGACGCCTGCGCGGAATCGCCTTCCGCCGCCGCCTTTTCGGCAAGCCTGACCAGCGCGTCCACGAACCAGGACGAGCCATGGGTATATTGGCCGCCGTTTTCGCGCACGCCGGGCGGGTAATCCGCGCTGCGGCCCGGGAAGGGCTTGGAGTTCTCGTCATAGGGCGGCGTCACCAGCAGCACGCGGTCGCCCTTGTCGAGGGCGGCGAGGCCGTTTTCCAGCGCCTTGCGCCCGCGCTCGCTCTGCACGGCGCCGGAAAGCGTCGGCCAGGCCGAGGACATGGCGCCGAGCGGCAGGAATTCCGCGCCGTCGTCGCCGAAGGCGCGCACGAAGCGGTCGCCGCGCCAGCAGGAATCGAGCGCAGCCTGCAAGTTCAGCGCGCGGTCACGGTAATCCTCGGCGAGTTTCGCCTGCCCGCGCGCCTCGGCAATGGGCGCGAAACGCGTGAGGACGTCATAAAGGAAAAAGCCGACCCAGACGCTCTCGCCCTTGCCCCGGAAGCCGACCAGATTCATGCCGTCGTCCCAATCGCCGGCGCCCATCAGCGGCAGGCCGTTCTTCCCCATATTCCCCAGCGAATGTGCAATGGCTCGGCGGCAATGGTCGAAAAGGCTGGCGCGCTCATGCGAAAGCGTCGGCGCGACCACCGCGCCCTCGACGCCGCGCGGCAGGTCCTCGGCTTCGACGAAGGGCAGGATCTCGTCAAGAATGGCGCTGTCGCCGGTCGCCGCGACATAACGCGCAGTGACATAGGGCAGCCAGAGATGCGGATCAGACGCATGGGTCCGCTCGCCAATGCCGACATCGCCTGACGGCGCCTCATGCCACCATTTCAGCACGTCGCCCTCGACGAACTGTTGGCGGCCATGCAGCAGGATCTGCTTGCGCGCCAGTTCCGGCGCGAGCGCGACCAGCGGCAGCACGTCCTGCAATTGATCGCGATAGCCATAGGCGCCCGAGCGCTGCGACGGGCCGGTGCGTCCCCACAGGCGGGCGGTCAGCAATTGATAGGGCAGCCAGTCGTTGACGAGTCGGTCGAATTCGGGCCGGTTGGTTTCGATCCGCAGGGTCCCGAGCAGATCCTCCCAGAATTTTTCCAGCGCCGAGAGTTTCTCTGTCGCGAAATCGAGCGAGGCGGCGCGCGCGGCAAAGACTTGCGCGGCTTCGAGCGTGGGCGCGGCGCCAAGCACGACACAGACCCGCGCCTCGCCGCGGGGCGGCGCGGCGATCACGCCGGAGAAGCCTGCGGCGCGGCGCCCGTCGTCCTCCGCGCCAGCGTCGGCATGGCCGAATTCGGCGAGGAAAGGCAGCAGAGGATCGCTCACGGCGCGGCCAAGGATTTTGGCGCGCGACGTTTCGCTGCAATCGGCGTCGAGCGAGGTCGCGACAAAGGCCCAGCCGCCGACGAAGGCGTTGCCCGGATTGGCGAAATAGAGCGCGTTTCCGCTCGGGTCGGCCTGCGTCCGGACGGCGCCGAGAGCGTCGGGCGGGGTTTCGGCCAGAATGATCTCCAGCATCGGGACCACGCGGTAGAATTGTTCGCGGTCGGTGTGGTTGCGCAAGGTGAGCTGAAGCACTTCAACCGCCTCGTCGGGCGCGACGAAACTCGTCAACTCCAGACCGAGGCGCGGGCTCTCGCTGCGATGGATCGCGTAACCGCGCCCGAAGGCCGCCTCGTATCGCGTGTCGGCGCGGCGCAGGGGCAGCAGGGTCGCGCAATGCGCCTCGCCATTTTCCTTTTCGACCACATAGATCGCCTGTCCGGGCGGGGCGTTGCGACCCTCGCCCATGCGGAAGGGCGTCAGGCTGTTGGCGCGGGCGTTGCGATGGAAGGCGAACAGATCGCCATCATGCGAGGCGACGACGCCGAGACCATGCGGTCCCGCCATCACATGGGCGAAGGGACGCGGCGCGCCCGGCGCCGTCTTTACTTCGCGGCCATCGGCCGAGAAGGCGAAGCGCGGCCCGGCGGGAACGATGGCCGGCGCGAGCGCGCGGCGGCGGGCGAAGGTTTCCGCCAGTTCGTCGGGCGCGAGCGTCGCGCCGCCATTCCGCTCGATGAGCTTCGCGGCGACGGTTTCGTTTTCGGCCCAGCCATCGAGGAACACCAGTTCGATCGCGCCCTCGGCGGGCAGATCGACCTCCAGCATCAGGGCGGCGCAGGGCTCGAACGTATAGAGCAGGCCTTCGTCGGCGGGATCGCGCAGGGTCAGGCCTTGCGCGAACACGTCGGGGTCGCGGCGCTGGCCGAGGCCGAAGAAACGGCTGCGCGAATCCTCATAGCCGATCAGCCGCGCCGCTTCATTCGGCAGCGCGGCGTGGAAGGCGATCTCGCGCGAAAGGCGCTTGTCGGCGAAGTCGCCGGCCTGGTTCTTCAGCAGGCGGTTGCGGGCGAAGATCGCCCCGAGCGGGCGCACGAAAAACGTCCCGACATGAAGTGCGTTATAGGCTGCGTCGCGCCGCTCGACGCCGCCCTCGTTCATCACCAGATCGCGATAGCTGGCGACGCGCAGCTTGCGTGCGATATTGAGCTGGTTGGTCAGCCGAACGCGCCAGATCGCGACGGCCTCGCCTTCCGCCATTTCGACGACGGCCTCGCAGCGCAATCCTTCCCGCTCGCCGCGCAAAAGGGCCTGGACTTTCGACACGCTCTCGAAAACGCCGAAGCCCGCGCCGGTCGGCGCCTTTCCGAGCGACCACAGGCGCGGCGCGGCGCCATCCTGCGCCTCGCTGAAATAGAGGAAGGCGCCGCGCGGCAGGATCGGATCGTCCGCCGCGCGGGTCATGTCGATCGGCGGTCCGCGCCGCGCCGCCGTCTCGACGCGGAAGAAGCCCTGCCCGTCGCGCCCCAGATTCAGCGTGAGCAGGCCGTTGCCGACCGCGCCTGTCGCGGCGGCGCTTTTGGCCCCTGCGCGAGGCCGGGTCAGGATGAAGATCGTCAGTGCGAGGCAGACGCCAAGCGCGAACAGGCCATAGCCGATCAGCAGGCTGGAGAGCGGAGAGACCGGCCCTTTCGCCGCGGCTTCCGCGCCGCTCCAGGCCTTGTCCCATTCGGCCCCGCGCGGGATGTAGAAGGGAATGAGCAGCGGCGCCCAGGTGCCGAAGCGGCGGATGCCTTCCGGGATCACGCGAGACCGCGCATTGGCGCCAAGGAAGCGCGCGGCGCGCTCGTCCGCCATGTCGCCGCCGACGAAGGACAGATTGACCAGAGTGGCGACGCGAAGGCCCATGTGGTCGAACCAGATCAGCACGCGCAGCCAGTCATAGGTCAGCAGCGCCGTGAAGACGGCGAGGCTCCAGTCGTGGAACTGCGAGGGCGGCAGCGCCGCGCTCATATAGGTCGCGACCGTCGTGCGGATCAGGCCGTCCTGATTGTACCATTGCGGATCTGGCGCGACCTTGAGGAAGGCGTAGATGATCGGCGCCATCCACAGGCCCCAGCGCAGCACCACGATGGCGTTGTCGGCGAGCGCCCGCGCGCCGTCAGCGCTGAACAGCTGGCGCAGCGGCGCGAGATCGCGCTTCAGCAGCGCCGTCAGGAAGAAGATGTTGATGCTGAACAAGGGCGCGGCGAAAATCCACTGGATCACGCCCGAGAGCGATTCCAGATAGAGCAGTTTCACGCCGCCCTCGACCATGCCCATATTGGTCGCGCCCCATTTCGAGAAGAAGGGCGTGATGACGTAAGCGCTTTCGGCATGGCCCAGCGCGCCGTAATTGACCGCGACGTGATCGAAGAAATGGGCGCGCACAACGCCGAGCTGGCCAAGGTCGAAATACCACGAGATCGCGCCGCCGAGCACCCCGCCAAGCAGAGCGCCAAGGGCGTAGGGACGCCAGCCGCGCAGGCGCGCGCGCAGGCCGCCGGCCATGTCCGAGAAATCGCCATAGAGCAAGGCGCCGACATAGGCGAGCGCGCCCACCGCGAAGCCGAACAGGAAGCGCTCGTCGCCCGGCGCCGCCGGCAGCTCGCGCCCGAAAGCCTGCAACAGGCCGACTCCGCAAATAGCGCCCACGCAAAAATTGCTCGCGGAATGATATTGCGCGGCGAGGCGCTTGTGGAAGGGCGGCGTGGAATCGGTCGATTCCAGAATGGTCCGCGCCAGCGGGAACAGCAGCGCGCCCGCGACCGCCGCGCCGATCGAGCCGGAGCGCAGCAAAAGCGAGACCGCCTCGGGCTGGCCGATGAAGGCGTCGAACGCCAGCAGCAGGCCGATGAAGACCGCGCCATAAACGGCGCCCTTGGCGGCGCCCGTGCGCCAGATTTCATAGAGCTTGCGCCCGACCGGCGGCGCATCGTGCAGGATGTCGCCCAGCACCGCCGTGACCAGATAAACCTCGGCCCAAAGCCCTGCCTGCGCGAGCGCCGCGGCGAAAGCGGAAACCGCGATGCGCAAAGGCGCCACGAGCGCGGCGACGAAGGGCGTCGAGCCGGCCGCGGCGATCGGCGGCGTGGCGGCGGCGCAGAAAGCGGCCAGCAGCAGCACGCCGTGAAGCAGCGCGCCATGAAGCAGCGCGCCTTGGGCCATGCGCCGGCCCATGGCGAGACAGGCGCCATAGACCACGGCCTCGTTGACGACGAAGAGAACGAGGCCGCGCACAAAGACGCGCGCCAGCGGCAGCGGCGCGCCAAAGGCCAGCGCGCCCGCCGCGCGGTCGAGCAACGGCGAGCCGAGGCCAAGCAGGAGATTGAACACGAAAGGCAGCACCAGCAGGGCGACGCAGGCTTCGACGCCGGTTCGCTTTCCGCGCGTCATCCAGCCCAATAACGCAGCCGCATAATAGAGCAGGATCGCGACAAGCCCCCCGACCGGGGAAAGGCGCAGGATATCGGGATAATTCTGCGGCGCGGCCCAGATCGCGAGGTGCGGATCGACCGCGAGGCCGAGCGCGGACAGGACGAGGAAATCGACGACAAAGGCGAGCCGTCCCCGACCGGCGCCCGAAAGCGCGACCGAAAAGCCCAGCAGCGCCAAAGCGCCCATCGCGCCGCCATAAAGAGCGGTTGACGCCGCGCCCTGGCTCGACGCCCAAACCGCGCCGACCAACAGCAGGGCGCTCAGAAAGCGCAGGAGGCCATGTTGCGCGGGCGCGGCGAATCTGGACGGAGCGGGAGCCAACATTCTGAGCCTTCGCGTTTGATCTGGCGGCGAGCGGAAAGGGAATCGGCCTTTTCAGGCGGCCATGATAGTGCAGTTTTGGCGAATTCTGCGGCATGACCCGCGCCGAACGGCGAATTTGCCTGTCCTTTCAACAACAGTTTGGCCTTTTAGACGAATACAGCTAAAGGAGAAGCCGCGCCGACGCCCTCACGGCGCCGTCGGAATCCCCGTCCATGCAGTTTCTCGTCGTCGTACTCGCCGGCTTCGGCGCGGGTTTCATCAACGCCCTGGCGGGAGGCGGCTCCTTCCTCACTTTTCCCTCGCTGATCGCGGCGGGCCTGCCGGCGATCGACGCCAACGCCACCTCGACCATCGCGCTCTTTCCCGCGCAGGTGGCGACGACTTTCGCCTATCGCAGCGGCTTGAAGAAATCGCTGGAAGACCCGCGCATCGACGGCAAGATGCTTGCGATCATCTCGCTCGTCGGCGGCTTTCTCGGCGCCGTCCTGCTGCTCGCGACGCCCGAACAATTCTTCGAACGCGCCGTGCCTTTCCTGCTGCTCGGCGCGACGCTCGTCTTCGCTCTGGGCATGGTCATGCCCCAGCATGCCGAGAAGCAATTGCTCAGCGCGACGGGCGTGCTGGTCGCCCAATGTTTCGTGGCGATCTACGGCGGCTATTTCGGCGGCGGCATCGGCATTCTGATGCTGGCGGCGCTGACGCTTTACGGACTGAAGGACATCGTGCTGATGAACAGCCTGAAAATGCTGCTCGCCACGCTGATGAACGCCACCGCCACCGGCGTCTTCCTGTTTTCCGGCCGCATCCATTGGCTGGAGGCGATCATACTTTCCGCCGGCTCCATCGCCGGCGGCTTCGCGGGCGCCCATGCCGGATCGCGCATTCCGCCGCTTTATGTGCGCCTGTTTGTGATCTTCATCGGCTTCGCGCTGAGCCTGCACTTCTATCTCAAGGCCTTCTGACCGGGAGTTTGCCGCCATGTCCACCTTGTCCGCTTTGCCCGCGAATATGCGCGAAATCTTTTTTGACGGCGCCGGCGGCCCGGAGGTGATCAAACTGCGCGAGGCGCCGGTCCCCGCGCCTGGCCCGGGCAAGGTGCTGGTCCAGGTCGTCGCGGCGGGAATCAACCGCCCCGACTGCATCCAGCGCGCGGGGCTCTATCCGCCGCCGCCCGGCGAGAGCGAAGTCCCCGGCCTTGAAATCGCCGGCCGGGTCGTCGCGCTCGGCGAAGGCGTGGACAATGTAAAGATCGGCGATGAAATCTGCGCGCTGGTCGGCTCGGGCGGCTATGCGGAATTCTGCCTCGCCGACGCCGCGCTCTGCCTGCCCAAGCCGAAGCTTCTGAGCCTGATCGAGGCGGCGGGCGCGCCTGAAACCTTCTTCACCGTCTATGACAATGTCTTTACGCGCGGCGCGCTGAAACCCGGCGAGACCTTTCTGGTCCATGGCGGGTCGAGCGGCATCGGCTCGACCGCGATCCAGCTCGCGAAACATTTCGGCGCGCGGGTTTTCGCCACGGCGGGATCGGCGGAAAAGGTCGAATTCTGCAAGAGCCTCGGCGCGGATGTCGCGATCAATTACCGCGAGCAAGATTTCGTCGCCGAAGTGAAGGCGCTCACCGGCAAGAAGGGCGTGGACGTGATCCTCGACATGGTCGGCGGCCCCTATCTGCAGAAGAACGTCGCGGCGCTGGCGCCCGATGGCCGTCTGGTGCAGATCGCCTTCCTGCAGGGCAGCAAGGTCAAGGATTTCGACTTCATGAGCGTGATGCTCAAGCGCCTGACCCTCACCGGCTCCACACTGCGCTCGCGCCCGCTGGCGACCAAGGCCTCGATCGCCGCCGGCTTGCGGGACAAGGTCTGGCCCCTGCTCGACAGCGGCGCCGTGAAGCCGATGATCCACGCGCGTTTCCCGCTGGAACAGGCCCGCGCCGCCCATGAGCTGATGGAATCCTCGGCCCATCTCGGCAAGATCGTGCTGCTGACTGGAAATTAATACCAAGACCCACAGGCAAAACTTGTGGGGCTTGGTTAGGCGCGACTGCGCCGCCGAGCTTATGCGAGGGATTCCTTGACCGCGACTTGTCGCGGTCAAGGAGAAATAGTTCAAGTCAGCCCACGCGCACGGGGAAAATCTCCGCCGTCAGCTGCACATTGTTGCCAAGGCCGTAATAGAAGGACGTCGGCTGCGAAACGAGGCGCAGGAACAGAAACAGGCGGAAGCGCAGCTGCCGCCACAGGTCCATCTTGCGCGCGGGCAGCAGGTTTTCATGCGCGACATGCACGATCCAGCGCCGGTGCTGCGGCGGCAGGTCGATCTGCTGGTGGCGGGCGAGGTCCTCCAGCCATTTTTCCACATCCGGCTCCTCCATGAAGCCGAACCGCAGATCGACGCCCATGATGCCGCCGCCATCCGGCGCGCGGTGAAAAATTGTCACCCTGTATCGATTGTCCTCGACATAGGGCGTCTTGACGTGGGTGACCTCGACGAAAATGAGGTGGCGGGGCAGGACGCCGCAGCGATCCCACATCATTTGCGCGATCACCGGCGCGCGGTCGTCCAGCGAGGTAAGGGTCTTCGGCGACATCACCACGGCGCTGCGATCGATGAAGGATTTGCTCGCGCGATATTTCTCGACCAGTTCCGCCATGGTCATCGTAGCCTTGGCCTTATAGGCGGCGAAGGTCGCCTTGCGGCCCCAGCGCCCGCGCGGCAAATGACCTGAATCAGCCCTGGTGGCTCATCCTTTGGCCATGCCCTCGAAAGCGGCGTAGCTCGAAACGAGCGTCAGGACCAGTTGGCGCGTTTCATGATCCCGAATGCGGGCGAAATCGCGCAACAACCGCTCTTCGTCATCGGCCGCGCCGGCGTCATCGTCCGTCAGCCGCACCAACCCCGCCGCCGTCACCGAGAACCCGTCGAAAAACGCCGACGGAGGCGCCCGCAGGACGCGCGACAACACCCGCATCAGATCGGCGGAAATGCGCTCGCGGCCTTCTTCGAGATCGTCCAGGCGGCCGGCCGAAATCGCAAGCATCCGGGACAGGACGTCCGGCGACACCCCCTTGGACTGCCGCAGGAAACGCAATCTGGCTCCGACATGCCGGTCAATGAAATTAGAGGTCTTCATGGGATTTTTCACAAAATCGAAATGGCGCAACCGGCCCTCCCCGGCGCCCTTCTCGCGGCCTTGCAGGTCGCTCCGGAGGCCGGACGGGAATGCGCCTTCATTTAAATAAAATTCTACAAAAACGCCGAGCCGACGCAACTTAATGAAGCGTTAATCATGAATTTAAGCACTTTATCACGTTAGGTAAGCAAACAAGGTTAAATACTTAACAGCTTCTCGGAAGCAATGCTTTACACCCGCCCGTCGTTCCGACCAAAGACGTCAAGGTTAAGCGGCGACGGCGATGAACATTGCTGCGTCGAGCAGGAAGGCGCCGTCGTCTTCTATCGCGAAATAGGCGCGGGTTTCGGCGCTGGCCTTCTGCTGCAACAGACGGATCGCCGCCGCCAGCGGGGCCGGCGTGCCGATGCGACTCGTCCAGACGGCGAAATCCATGCGCAACCGCCAGTTCTCGCAGGACTCGAGGGAAAAGCCTGCATCCGCCAGCATCGCGCGCCATTCCGCGACGCTGTAATCGCGCACATGCGAGACGTCGCGCAGCAATTCCACGGCCTGGAGATGGGTGTCGAGGGCGGGCTCGCCGGGCGAGACAATGTCGATGAAAATTGCCGGGGCGCCCGCGCGCAACACGCGGCGGGCCTGCCGCAGACCAGCGGACGCGTCGCGCCAGTGGTGGGCGGAGAAACGGCTGGCGACAAAGTCGAACGAGGCGTCGGGGAACGGCAGGCTTTCCGCCGAGGCCAGAAACGTTTCGACATTGCTCCAGCCGCGGCGTTCCGCTTCGGCGGCGACGACCGCCAGCATATCCGCCGACAGGTCGACCGCCGCGACGGCGCCCGAGACGCCGGCCAGAGCGTAAGCGACGTGCCCGCCGCCGGCCCCGAGGTCGAGCGCGCGAGCCGGCGCAATGCGCGCTGCGCGCGCGGTCAGCGCGGCGAGATCGGCGCCGCCCGCATGGACGGCGCTTTCGACATAGGCCCGCGCGTGAGCGCCAAACTGCCGCTCGGTCAGAGCGTCGTGATCCTGTGTCACGGCGATCCTATTCCCCCCGCCATTGCGGCGGCCTTTTGGCGAGGAAGGACTCCATGCCTTCCTGAAAATCGGCGCTGCGATAGCACATGACGACAAGGTCCTCGCCCGTCTCCATCGGCGGACGCAGTCGCAACAGAGCCTCCTTGGTCGCGCGCAAGGTGAGCGGCGCATGGCCCGCCACGGTTTTCGCCAGTTCCTCGGCGCGGTCCGCCAGCGCCTCGGGCGCGACGATTTCGCCGACCAGGCCGAACAGCCGGGCCTCATCGGCGTCGATCAGCCGGGCGGTGAAAAGCAGGTCCTTGACCCGCGCCGCGCCGATGATGTGCGCAAGACGGCCGTAATTGGCCACGGACAGGCAGTTGCCGAGCGTGCGCGCGATGGGAAAGCCGAATTTGGCGTTGCTCGCGGCGACGCGCAGGTCGCAACAGGCGGCGATGGCCGCGCCGCCGCCGGTGCAGGCCCCGGCGATGGCCGCGATGGTCGGCGCGCGGCATTTTTCCAGCGTGGACAGCACGCGCTCGATCTTGACCTCGTAATCGACGGCGTCCTGCGCCGATTGCAGGGCGCGAAATTCCGCAATATCCGTGCCCGCGGCGAAGGCCTTGTCGCCCGCGCCATAGATCAGCAGCGCGCGGATCGAACGATCCTCGTTCGCCTTTTCGCAGGCCTCGCGCAAATGTTCGTACATTTCGAAGGTGAGCGCGTTGCGCGCTTGCGGGCGGTTGAAAATGAAATGCGCGATGCCGTCGCGGTTCTCGAACAGGGTGACGTCCGTCAAATGTCGCGCTCCTCTGACACGCGCTTGGGACGTCAGGGCGCCTCCCCACGCGCGGAAAAATCCTTAATCCCGGCATAGGCCGAGCCGAAAGCTTATTCAACTTTTCGCTGCGCGACCCGCTCCTTGGGGTCAACCGTCGGCACCGTGGTCTGGCAAGCCGCCCATGGTCGTTTTGACGCATGCTAAAGTATAGTTCCTCAGATAGGCCTTAGAATTAGGCATATTGTTTAGTCTCTTGAACCATGCCTTTCGGATAAGCATCGCGGAATTGAGACTCCGCTGAGATTTTTGTCACAGCGCATCGCATCCGGATTCCTGAATCGACTATGAAAGGCCGCAGATATGGAAATGAAGATCGCTGAAACGGCGCCGGCGCCGGCCACTCTGCAATTTCAGAAGCGGCAGGAAAAAGACGCGACCATGGCGGATCCGGCCCTTGCCCCGGCTCTCGGCAATCCCGCCGTGGTCGGCCTCGGCGCCTTCGGCCTGACGACCATGATGCTGCAATTCCACAATCTCGGCTGGGTCGGCCTCGCGCCAGTGATCTGGCTTGGATTCATCTTCGGCGGCGCCGCGCAGATGATCGCGGGCTTCCAGGAACAGAAGATGGGGAATAATTTCGGCTATGCCGCGTTTTCCAGTTATGGCGCCTTCTGGATCACCCTCAGCGCCTATCTGCTTGCGTCGACCAGCGGCGTGAAGATGCTCGCGCTGACCGAAAACGACCTCGGCTTCTTCCTGTTCGGCTGGACCTTGTTCTCGGCAGGCCTGTGGATCGCCTCGATCAAGGTCTCCAAGGTGATGTTCCTGTGCTTCACCCTTCTGATGATCGGCTTCGTCAGCCTCGACCTGGTGAACTGGGGCCATCCGGAACTGAAGCTTTTCGCGTCCTGGGTCCTGATTTTCTGCGCGCTGTGCGCCTGGTACATGATGTTTCACATCATTTTCCACAGCCTGTTCGGCCGCGACGTCCTGCCCGTCGGCAAGCCGCTGGTTTGACAAGAGACGGATCGGGGACCGCAGGCGGTCCCCGATTTCACATGCCGTGATAATCGCTGGACGGCTTGATGCGCGGGCGGGCGATGCGGACGTCGCGCGCTGCGTAATCCTTCAGGTTCACATAGATCATCGCCGTCATCAGCGCGTCCGAAAAAGCGTCGTGCTGGTTGAACAGCGGCAGATTCAGGTCGCGCAGAATATTGGCGAAGGTCAGGTCGATCTGGGTGCCGGGCGGCGCGTCGCCATATTTGCGCTCGTAATACAGGCCCGACACTTCGATGCGCGGATTGGGCAAATGGATGCCCAGCAGTTCCGCGACGTCATTGTTCAGCATCGCGATGTCGAAATCGACGTAATAGCCGAGCAGCGGCCGCCCCCCGATAAAATGCAGCAGATCGGGTATGATCTCGATCATGGGGCGCGCATTGCAGACGTCAATCTCGCGCAGGCCATGGACCTTGATCGCCGCCGCGGCGATGGCCACGCGCGGCCGCGCCACAGCCTGGAACGTCTCGCTCGCCAGGATGCGGTCGCCCCGGATCTTGATCGCCGCCACCGAGATGATCTCGTCGCGGCTCGGGTCGAGGCCGGTCGTTTCGCAATCGATCGACACCACCTCGTCCGGCGGGCCCGGCTCGAACAAGAAGCCATAGCTCTTGTCGCGCAGAGTCACATGATCCAACTTCCGCATCAGCCAGCGCAGAGCCATGACGGATCCCTAGAACATATGCAGGTTGAAACGGCGGCGGACCAATTCGCGCAATTGCTTCACGACCTGGAAGGAATCGCGCAGCAAGTCGCGATCCATGCTGGTCAGCGTCGCCGGCTTCAGCAGGCTGGCGCTCTTGGCCGCGTCGATCTGCGCGTCGAGGCGGATGGTCATGAGATAATCGAGCGCGCGGGCGAGATCGCGCGCGAAGTCCTCCTTGATCAGCCCGAGCTCCGCCAGTTTCGCCAAGCGCTTGAAGGTGTTGGTCTCCTCCAGCCCCTGCTCGATGGCGAGCGAGCGCACGCCATGGACGATCGGGAAAATGCCGCCCTTCTTCAGGTCCAGCGCATCACCCTCGCCTTCCGAGGTCTTCAGCGTGTTGAACAGGCCGATCGGCGGCTCGAACGCCTCGATGGCCTTGGCGAATCGCGCGAGGCATACGCGCTCGTTGACGATCTTTTCGACGAGATCCTTCTTTGCGCGCGCCAGCAGCGAGGCATCGCCCGCCACGGCCTCGGCGTCGAAAAAGATCGCGATATTCATGGACGACTGTTCGTCGGGCGTCGTCGTCCAGGATCTGAAATCGGAGATATATTCGGCGATCGTGCGCGACCACAGCGGGTTGTTGACCATCACATGGCCGGGACAGGGCGGGAAACCGAACTCCGCCAGCGCGCCGGAGAACTGCTCGCGGAAACGGTTCAGCGCCGCCTCGTCGATTGGCTCGGACAGGATCAGGCCATTGTCCTGATCGGTGCGGATGGTCTGTTCGCCACGGCCCTCGCTGCCCATCACGATGAGGCAGGCCTTGTCGCGCATTTCAGGCGGACACAGGAGATCGAACAATTTGGCGAAGAGGCGGCGGTTCAGGTCCGAGATGATTTCCGCCACCACCTCGAATTTCACGCCCTGCCGGCGCAGGGGCCGCACCTGCTCGGCGATCTGCTTGGCGGCCGCGCCCAGTTCCGGCAGGGTCGAGGCGCGATCGATGCGGCCGACGACCAGCTGGGAATTGCCGGCGAAAAAGCTCAGCACATTGATGTCTTCGAGGATGCCGATGTAAAGGTCGCCCTCTTTCACTACGATGCGGCGCTTGTTGTATTTCGTCATCAACAGGAGCACCTGCGAAACGAATTCATCCGGCTCGACGGTGACGAGATCGAAATTCGCGATGCTCTTCACCGGCTCCTCGATGGTCATGCCCTTGAGCACGACCGCCTTGGACAGATTCATTCCGGTGATGACGCCGGTGCGCCCGCCGTCGCGCACCAAAAGCGCGTTGCAGTCGATGTCGCGCATGATGCGGCCGGCCGAGGCGATGCTCTGGAACGAGTCGATGATCGCGGCGGGCATCAGGTAAAGATCCCTCACTCGCGCGCGCATCATGGATTCGATCTGACTCGATTCATCCTTTTGCGCCAGAGCTTCGAGCTTGCGCGATATGTCGCTGTAGAAGAAGGCGCCGAAGCGCGGATTGGAATTGATCAGGCGCAGCACGTCCGCGCGGGGCGCGAGGGCGCAAAGGGTTTCCTCGCGCGCGGTGAAGCCGCTGACTCCGACGCCCTGAACGACGGCGCGACTGTCGAAGAAATCCTTGGGACCGAGCAGGCCGACCAGTTCGCCCTGCTCGCGCTCCTCGATGCAGCCCTTGATGACGATATAGAGACCTTCCGGGGCCGAGCCCTCGGCGATGATCGTCTCGTTGGGGCGGAAATAGGCGACATCCATTGCGCCGCGCAGGGATTCGGCTTCTTCGGGAGTCAGGCGGTCGAAGGGGGCCGTCGCATTGTCTAGTATGACGGACATGGTCACATCGCCGTAAATCGACGGCGCATTGGTGAAAATTCGGGGAAGACGAAAAAGGGCGCGGCTGATTCAGCCGCGCCCCGATCTTGCTTAGTGGGCCGACGCGCCGGCGGCCCCAATGCCCGTCTGCGAGCGGACATACTGGGCGTCGAAGCCGGCCCGGTCCTGAGCGCCGCGCGCACTGGTGTCCAGCTTCGAGAACAGCCAGATGCCGGCGAAGGCGATGGCCATCGAGAACAGCGCGGGATTGCTGATCTGGAACATCGCCGAGCCCTTCGGATAGCCCATGGTGGCTTCCCACACCGCCGGCGAGAAGATCACGCCAACCAGCGCCGAGATGAGGCCCAGGAAGCCGCCGATCACCGCGCCGCGGGTCGTCATGCCGCGCCACATCATCGACATCAGCAGCACCGGGAAGTTGCACGAGGCCGCGATCGAGAAGGCCAGACCGACCATGAAGGCGACGTTCTGCTTCTCGAAGATGATGCCGAGGATCACGGCGATGACACCGAGAACGACGGTGGCGATCTTCGAGACGCGGATTTCGTCCTGTTCGTTGGCCTTGCCGCCCTTGACGACGGTGGCGTAGAGGTCGTGGCTGATCGCCGAGGCGCCCGCCAGCGTCAGGCCCGACACGACCGCAAGGATCGTGGCGAAAGCCACCGCCGAGATGAAGCCCAGGAAGACGTCGCCGCCGACCGCGTCCGCGAGATGAATCGCAGCCATGTTCGAGCCGCCCCGGATGCCCGCCAGACCTTTGGCCGCATCGGAGAGGAACATCGGATTGGTCGAAACCATCACGATCGCGCCGAAGCCGATAATGAAGGTCAGGATGTAGAAATAGCCGATGAAGCCCGTCGCGTAGAACACCGACTTGCGCGCCGCCTTGGCGTCAGCCACGGTGAAGAAGCGCATCAGGATATGCGGCAGGCCGGCGGTGCCAAACATCAGGGCCAGACCCAGCGATATGGCCGAGATCGGATCGCTGATCAACGTGCCGGGCTCCATGATGGCCAGATGCTTGGGATGCACTTCGACCGCCTTGGCGAACAGCGCCGCGGGGCTGAAGCCATAGGCCGACAGAACCATGAAGGCCATGAAGGACGCGCCGGCGAGCAGCAGGCAGGCCTTGATGATCTGCACCCAGGTCGTCGCAACCATGCCGCCGAAGGTCACATAGACGATCATCAGCGCGCCGACACCGATCACGGCGTACATATAGGGCAGGCCAAACAGCAACTGGATCAGGGCGCCGGCGCCGACCATCTGCGCGATCAGATAGAAGGCGACGGTGACCAGCGTGCCGCAGGCGGCCAGAATGCGGATCGGCGTCTGCGAGAAGCGGAACGAAGCCACGTCGGCGAAGGTGAATTTGCCGAGGTTGCGAAGAGGCTCCGCGATCAGGAAGGTCACGATAGGCCAGCCGACCAGCCAGCCCACCGAATAGATCAGGCCGTCATAGCCGTTCAGATAGACCAGGCCGGAAATACCGAGGAAGGACGCCGCCGACATGTAATCGCCAGCGATGGCGAGGCCATTCTGGAAGCCGGTGATGCCGCCGCCCGCGGTATAGAATTGCGCGGCGGATTTGGTGCGCTTGGCCGCCCAATAGGTAATGCCCAGCGTGAACAGGACGAAGATCGCGAACATGGCGATCGCGGTTAAATTGGTCTCCTGCTTTTCGACCTTGCCCGCGATAGCGTCGGCGTAGGCCGACGAAGACAGGGCGGCGAGGGCCGCCGCCAAAATGAGAGACTTGAAGCGCGACATCACTTGCTCTCCTCGACGATCTGGCGATTCAATTCGTCATAGCGGGCGTTGGCCCGGACAACATAGAAGCCGGTGAGGACGAAAGCGGAAACGATGACGCCGAGACCGATCGGAATGCCGATTGTGGTGACGCCATTCGGCGAAATCGGCGTGCCGAGAAACGCCTTGTTGAAGGCGACGAGCAGGATGAAGCCGAAATAAATGGCCAGCATGACCAGGCTGAGCGTCCAGCCGAGCTTCTTGCGCGTGGCCACGAGCTCCTGAAATTTCGGATTTTGTTCGATTTCTAATGCAGTTGCGGCCATTACGGCACCTCCCAAGTTCCAGAGGCGTGTTTTCGTTGGTTCTTTTCGCCTGCGCGGCGCTCCCGACTGGACGCGAGAAGAGACCTTGACCGAAATACGCTCACTGCGACTTGTCTAACCCAGCCACTCCGCCAAAGTGAGTTAGCACTTTGTCGAACATCTTCGATTAAAAGCGCCGCAAAAGAAACGCCGCACCGCGGAAAGAGCTGCGGCGCGGCGGAAAAAGATCTTGGCGCGGGATCGCGTGAAGGCGGAGGGCGCCCCCCGCTCAGGGCACGACGCGCACCGCGCCTTTGGCGGCGCTGGTAGTCAAGGCGGCATAGGCGCGCAAGGCCGTGCTGAGGGGACGGTCGCGGCCTTCGGGCTTCCAGGCGTCCTTGCCCTTGGCCTCCATCGCGGCGCGGCGGCGCGCCAGCTCCTCGTCAGCGACGTCGAGGCGCAGCACGCGATTCGGAATGTCGATCTCGATGCGGTCGCCGGTCTCGACGAGGCCGATCAGGCCGCCCTCCTCCGCCTCCGGCGAGACATGGCCGATGGAAAGGCCCGAGGTGCCGCCGGAGAAGCGCCCGTCGGTGATGAGCGCGCAGGCTTTGCCGAGGCCCATACTTTTCAGATAGGAGGTCGGATAGAGCATTTCCTGCATGCCCGGCCCGCCGCGCGGCCCTTCATAGCGGATCACGACCACGTCGCCCGCCTTGACCTTGCCGGACAGAATGGCCTGCACAGAATCGTCCTGGCTCTCGAACACCAGCGCGGGGCCGGTGAACGTCAGGTTACTGTCGTCGACGCCCGCCGTCTTCACGATGGCGCCCTCCTCAGCCAGATTGCCGAACAGGACGGCGAGACCGCCGTCCTTGGAGAAGGCGTGCTCGGCCGAGCGGATCACGCCCTTGGCGCGGTCGTCGTCGAGCGCGTCGTAGCGGCGCGACTGGCTGAAGGCGACCTGGGTCGGAATGCCGCCGGGCGAGGCGCGGAAGAAGGTGTTGAGGCCGATGCAGTCATTGCGCTTGATGTCCCACTTCTTCAGCGCGGACTCGAGGCTTGCGCTATGCACGGAACGGACGTCGCGGTTGAGCAAGCCGGCGCGGTCGAGCTCGCCGAGAATGCCGAAAATGCCGCCCGCGCGATGCACGTCCTCGATATGGACGTCCGGCACGGAGGGCGCCACCTTGCACAGCACCGGGACACGGCGCGACAGGCGGTCGATATCCGCCATCTGGAAGTCCACGCCGCCTTCATAGGCGGCGGCGAGCAAATGCAGCACGGTATTGGTCGAGCCGCCCATGGCGATATCGAGCGTCATGGCGTTCTCGAACGCCTTGACGGTGGCGATGCTGCGCGGCAGCACGGACTCGTCGTCATGCTCGTAATAGCGGCGGCACAGCTCGACCGCGGTGCGTCCCGCCTGCAGGAACAGCTCCTTGCGATCAGAATGGGTGGCGACAATGGTGCCATTGCCCGGCAGCGACAGGCCGAGCGCCTCGGTCAGGCAGTTCATGGAATTGGCCGTGAACATGCCGGAACACGAGCCGCAGGTCGGGCAGGCCGAGCGCTCCATGGCGGCGACGTCCTCGTCGCTGTTATGTGCGTCCGCCGCCGCGACCATGGCGTCGATCAGGTCCACGGCCCTGGTCTTGCCGCCGATCACGACCTTGCCGGCCTCCATCGGGCCGCCGGAGACGAACACCGCCGGAATATTAAGCCGCAGCGCCGCCATCAGCATGCCGGGGGTGATCTTGTCGCAATTGGAGATGCAGACGAGGGCGTCGGCGCAATGGGCGTTGGCCATATATTCCACGCTGTCGGCGATGATCTCGCGCGAGGGCAGGCTATAGAGCATCCCGGAATGGCCCATGGCGATGCCGTCATCGACCGCGATGGTGTTGAACTCCTTGGCGACGCCGCCCGCCGCCTCGATCTCTCGGGCGACCAGTTGGCCGAGATCCTTGAGATGGACATGGCCGGGCACGAACTGGGTGAAGGAATTGACCACCGCGATGATCGGCTTGCCGAAATCGCCGTCCTTCATGCCGGTGGCGCGCCACAGGCCGCGCGCGCCCGCCATGTTGCGGCCGTGGGTCGAAGTGCGTGAGCGATATGGAGGCATGTTTCTGGTCCGAGGTCTGGGATTTGAGCCTCTCCTACTCCTTTGTGCGCGGCGCGTCCATGAGGGGAGCGAGAGGATCTGCGCCACGAAAAAACCGACGCCTGACGGGACCGGTTCATCTCCTGTACAGGTCAAGCGGGCGACAAGCTTGCTGCAATCGGAGCATGTGACATGAAAATCTCACGCGATTGGGCTACGCCCTTCACCATCGGCGCCTTCGGCCTGATGGCCGCCACCGGCCTCTTGATGTTCTTCCATTTCGACACCGGTCTCAACAAGATCGCCCATGAATGGCTTGGCTGGGTGTTCATCGCCGGCGCTGGCCTCCATGTCGCGGTCAACTGGAACGCCTTCAAACGCTATTTCGTCTCCAGCGCTGTCGGACGCGCGGTCATCGCCCTGTTCGCCGTTGTCCTGCTCGCTTCGTTCGTCCCGCCAGGCGGCGCCAAGAGCGCGTCGCCGCCGGTTCTGGCCATGAACGCCGTCGCGCGAGCGCCCCTCTCCGCCGTCGCGCCGCTCACTGGCCGCCCGGTCGATTTTCTTGTCGCGCAATTGCGGAACGCGGGTTTTGACATTTCCGGTCCGGACGCCAGCATAGCCGGCGCGGCCGGCGCCAGCCGCGACGCGCGGGGCAAGGCCATGGCCATCCTGTTCGGCGGCGCGAGCGATTGAGCGGCGTCGCCGAAGCCCGGGCTTCCTTTTGCGGCTCGCCGTCCTTAAAACGGCAACGAGAAACTGCGGAGACCCTTGGCTTGACGATCTGCGACACCGAAATAACCGCCTCGGACAATTTCCGCGCCGCGCTTCGCTCCAGCGCGCAGGCCGCGATCGACTGGCTGCTCGCGCGGCAGAAGCCCGACGGCCATTGGGTCGGCCGCGCGGAATCCAATGGCTGCATGGAGGCGCAATGGCGTCTCTGCCTGTGGTTCCTGGGACTGGACGACCACCCGCTCTGCGCGCGGCTGGCGCAATCGCTGCTCGACACGCAGCGCCCGGACGGCGCCTGGGAGATCTATCACGCCGCGCCCAATGGCGACATCAACACCACCGTCGAGGCCTATGCGGCCCTCCGCGTCTCCGGCTATCCGGAAGACCATCCGGCTCTGGTCAAGGCGCAGCGCTGGATCGAGGCCAAGGGCGGGCTGCGCAATGTCCGCGTCTTTACCCGCTACTGGCTGGCGCTGATCGGCGAATGGCCGTGGGAGAAGACGCCCAACCTGCCGCCGGAGGTGATCTGGCTGCCGCTCTGGTTCCCGTTCAACATCTATCACTTCGCGCAATGGGCGCGGGCGACGCTGATGCCGATCGCCGTGCTGTCCGCGCGCCGGCCGAGCCGGCCCCTGCCGCCGCAGCGCCGCCTCGATGCGCTCTTCCCCGGCGGACGCGAGAATTTCGACTTTGACCTGCCGCCCAAGAAGAACGCCGGCGGCTGGGACCTGTTCTTCCGCAAGACCGATACGGTACTGCACGGCTTGCAGGAGTTCGGCCACAAGCATGGCCTGAGTCTATGGCGCGGCGCGGCGGTCCGCCACGTGCTGGAATGGATCATCCGCCATCAGGATTCCGACGGCGGCTGGGGCGGCATCCAGCCGCCCTGGATCTACAGCCTGATGGCCCTGCATGTGGAGGGCTATGCGCTCGACCATCCCGTGATGGCCAAGGGGCTGGACTGCCTCAACGATCCCGGCTGGCGCGTCGATGTCGGCGACGCCACCTTCATCCAGGCGACCAACAGCCCGGTCTGGGACACGATCCTCACTTTGCTCGCCTTCGACGACGCCGGCGCGCCCGCCCCGCAATCCGAGACGGTGGAAAAGGCGGTGGATTGGGTCCTGAAGCGTCAGGTTCTGGTTCCCGGCGACTGGTCGGTGAAGCTGCCGGGAGTGAAGCCGGGCGGCTGGGCCTTTGAATACGCCAATAATTCCTACCCCGACGTCGACGACACCGCCGTCGCGCTGATTGCGCTGGCGCCCTTCCGCGACGACCCGAAATGGCGAGCGCAGGGAATCGAGGAGGCGCTGCAGCGCGGCGTCGACTGGCTCATCGCCATGCAGAGCGAAGGCGGCGGCTGGGGCGCCTTCGACAAGGACAACACCAACCAACTGCTGACCAAAATCCCCTTCTGCGACTTCGGCGAGGCTCTCGACCCGCCCTCGGTGGACGTCACAGCCCATGTCGTCGAGGCTTTCGCGAGGCTCGGCATTTCGCGCCATCATCCGGCCATGGCCCGCGCCTTGGCTTTTCTCTGGGCGCAGCAGGAGCCGGACGGCTCGTGGTTCGGGCGCTGGGGAGTCAATTACATCTATGGAGTCGGCGCGGCGCTGCCGGCGCTCGCCGCCGCCGGCGAGGATATGGGCCAGGCTGCGATCAGCCGGGCCTGCGACTGGCTGAAATCCCGCCAGCAGGATCACGGCGGCTGGGGCGAAAGCTGCGCCTCCTACATGCAGGCCGAAAGCGCCGGACGCGGGACCGCGACCGCCTCGCAGACGGCTTGGGCCTTGATGGGGCTTGTCGCCGCAAATCGCCCGCAGGATCAGGCAGCCATCGCGCGCGGCTGCCAGTTCCTGATCGAGCGCCAGAGCGAGGGAACCTGGCCGGAGCCGGAATTCACCGGAACCGGCTTCCCCGGCTATGGCGTCGGCCAGACCATCAAGCTGAACGACCCGCTGCTTTCGGAGCGGCTGCAACAGGGGCCGGAGCTGTCGCGCGCCTTCATGCTGCGCTATGGCCTCTATTGCCATTATTTCCCGCTGATGGCGCTGGCCCGGGTTTTACGCGCCGCGAAAACCGCCTGACGCCAACTCATCCTATCGGCCCTTTGTAAGGGCCAATGGCGTCAGGCGCTGAAATCGCGCGCAAAAGCCGCGATGACGTCCGCCAGTTCGGGATCGGAGACCAGCGCCATGGCCTCGGCGACCGGGAACCATTGCGTCTCGCGCTCGTGCTGTTCCGGCCAGTGGCCGCGCTGGCGCGCGACGCGCAGCGAAAAGACCTCGACCCGGCACAGCTCCTCACCGCGCGAAAACCGCTTGGCGTAAGTGAAATGGCCGATCGGCTCGTCGGAGATGACGCCGAGCAGGCCCGCCTCCTCCATCGCCTCGATGGCCGCCGCCGCGGCGCCGCTGCGCCCGGCCATGGGCCATCCCTTCGGAATGATCCATCGTTTCGTCTCGCGCGACGAAACCAGCATGATCTCAAGACCATCGGCCACACGCCAGGGCAGCGCGGCAAATTGCAGCCGCTCCGTCCCGACCGCGACCGCTTTAAGGCTCTTGGCCGCTTTCCGAGCCTTTTTCCGACCCTTCGAGGTTTTTGCGATCATGGCTCCAGCCACCCCGCGCCAGCATAGGCCAGAGCCGCGATCAGTCCCGCCGCCGGCATGGTGAGGACCCAGGCGACGACGATATTCTGCGCCACGTTCCAGCGCACGGCCGAAACCCGGCGCGCCGCCCCGACCCCGACGATGGCGCCGGTGATCGTATGGGTCGTGGAGACGGGAATGCCGAGGCCCGTGGCGAGGAACAGGGTCATTGCGCCCCCCGTTTCAGCGCAGAAGCCCTGCATCGGCGTCAGCCGCGTGATCTTCGACCCCATCGTGTGGACGATGCGCCAACCGCCGAACAAGGTGCCGAGCGCCATGGCCGATTGGCAGGAGAGCACGACCCAGAGCGGCACATGAAAGGTTGCGCCGCCGGCGCCATGGGCGAACAGCAGGACCGCGATGACGCCCATGGTCTTCTGCGCGTCATTGCCGCCATGACCGAGCGAATAGAGCGAAGCCGACACGAATTGCAGGATGCGGAAGCTCGAATCCACCGCGATCGGCGTGACCCGGACGAAAATCCAGGAGACGGCCAGCATCAGCAGCAAAGCGAGATAAAAGCCGAGCAGCGGCGACAGGACGATGGCCGCGCCGGTCTTGCTCAGCCCGGCCCAGACGATGGCCGAGGTTCCCGCCTTGGCAAGACCAGCCCCGACCAGCCCGCCGATCAGCGCATGCGACGAGGAGGACGGGATGCCGACCAGCCAGGTGACGACATTCCAGACGATGGCGCCCGTCAGCGCGCCGAAAATCAGCCGGTCGTCGACGATATGAGCGTCCACAATGCCGCTGCCGACCGTATTGGCGACATGCAGGCCGAAAAAGGCGAAGGCGATGAAATTGAAGAAAGCCGCCCAGAACACGGCGTATTGCGGACGCAGCACCCGCGTCGAGACGATGGTGGCGATGGAATTGGCCGCGTCATGCAGGCCGTTCAGGAAATCGAACAGCAAGGCGACGGCGATGAGCGTGACGAGAACGACGGAGGCCCCATCCATCGGCTGTCCTCACAAATGTTCGAGAAGAATGCCGCTCATGCGGTTCGCCACGTTCTCGAAACAATCGACGACTTTTTCGAGATGGGAATAGACTTCCTTTCCGACGATGTAAGCCATCGGACGGTCATCCTTATGCGCCTGATAAAGTTCCTTCAGACCCTTCATGTAGAGGACGTCCGATTCTTCCTCCAGCCTGACGATATGCTCATTGGCCAGGTTGATCTTCTGCGCATTGGCGTTCATGGCGCGCAACAGCGGCATCGTGTCCAGCGCGATCCGCGCTGTCTCCACGATCAGATCGCCGATGTGGACCATGTTCGGATCGAATTCCGTGACGTCGAACAGGTCGATCGCCTTCACGGTCTGGCGCATCTGGTCGACGGCGTCGTCCATGTCGTTGATGAGGCCGTGAATGTCGCCGCGATCGAAGGGCGTGATGAAGCTGCGGCGCAGCGCGAGCAGGACCTCGCGCGAAACCTCGTCGGCGTCATTTTCGATGCGGATCACCGCCTCGCACAAGGCTGGAACCTTGTGGCCGCCGTCAAGCACGGCGCGCAAGGTCTGGGCGCCCTCGAGCGCGATCTTGGCGTGACGCTCGAAGAGGTCGAAAAACTTTTCCTCTTTCGGCATCAGGGCCTGGAGCCAACGAAGCATGCGCGCCTCCGCGGAAAATGACAGCTTGATGAATCTTTTGTGACAAGGCGTAGGTTCAGGAACTCAATATGTAAAGTGCGTGAATGTCCGAAATGATCCAGAACAAACCGGCGCACACGCGAATCGGCGCGGATCACGTCCTCCGACAGCGCTCCCGCGGTCGCCGCAAATCGTGCCACATTTTCCAGCATAGCTCCAGCGATCCGCGCAGACGGGGCGCAGCCCGTGAATCGCCGGGGCGAATCGCGCCTTTTGCCAGCGAGGCCCGCGCTTGAAAAGCGTTTGCGACGAATTACATCGAATAAGACGAGAAGCGCCGGCATGGCGCCGGTCGCACAATAAGGGAGGCGGCTATGGCTGGCCTCGCTGGCTTCAAAAACACGGGAACACGATTCCAGGACTACGCCAATTTCGTCCTCGGCGTGCTGCTCTTTATCTCGCCTTGGGCGCTTGGATACAGCGACCATGAGATGGCGGCGCGCACGGCCTGGACCGGCGGACTGATCATCGGCGTCCTGTCCTTCGCCGCGATTATAAAATTCGCGGAATGGGAGGAATGGGTCAATCTGCTGGTCGGACTGGCGGTCATGGCCTCGCCCTATGTCATCGGCTTCGGCAACGTCATGCACGCTGTACTGGCGCATTACGTTATCGGTGTGCTGGTCGTCCTTGCGGCCGCAACGGAGCTTTGGGCGGTTCACCACCCGCCGCACGCGCGGATGATGTAAATGCGGAACGATCGCCCGCGCCTCAATAGGCGCGCGCGATCAAAATTTCCTCGACCGCCGGGCGGCCGCTGAAGACGCAGGCGCCGGAAGCGGCGCCCTGTCCCACCGGGATGTTGCGCAGGGTCAGCTTCAGCGCCTTGAGCCGCGCTTCGACCGCCTCAAGCTCGGCGCCGGTCGGCCGCGCCCAGGGCGCGCGCACCCAGCCCTTGAAGCCGGATTTGGCGTCGTCGTCCTCCGAAGCGGCGCCGAAAAAAGCCGCGATAGCGTCGAAATCCTTCAGATCGGTCCGAATATTGGCGTCGAGCCGGCCCTTGGCCTCGGAGTAGAGATTGGCCTGAATTTCGGCGAGCAAGGCCGGCGCCTGGAGAAGAAAGTCAGTGCGGGCGAGGCCCTGCGAGATCACCTTGTCGCCATCGCGCAATCTGTCGCGGCGGATCAGGGTCACGTGGTCGGACGCCATGTCACGCGGGCCGACTTCGAGCAGGATCGGCGCACCGCGCCGCAGCCAGTCCCAGCGCTTGTTGGCGGAGCGGATCGGCTTCTTGTCGAGCTTTACGCGCAAGGGGTCGCCGAAAGCGGAAAGCTTGCAAATTTCCGCCTCCAGCTTCTCGCAATAGGCGAGCAGCTCGGCGTCCTCGGGCTTGTCGCGCAACATTGGCACGATCACGACCTGCCTGGGCGCGATTCGCGGGGGCAGCCGCAGGCCGTCGTCGTCGCCGTGGGTCATGATGACCCCGCCGATGAGACGCGTAGACACGCCCCATGACGTGGTGTGGCAATATTCCAGCTCGCCGGTGGCCGACTGGTAGCGGATGTTCTGCGCTTTGGCGAAATTGGTCCCGAGATAATGCGAGGTGCCGGCCTGCAAGGCCTTGCCGTCCTGCATCATGGCCTCGATCGAGAAGGTCGAATCGGCGCCGGGGAAGCGCTCGTTTTCCGGCTTCTCGCCAACCACGACCGGCATCGCCAGAATGTCTTCCGCCAGTTCGCGATAGACTTCGAGCATTTTCAGCGTCTCTTCGAGCGCGTCTTCCCTGGTGGCGTGGGCCGTATGGCCCTCCTGCCACAGGAATTCAGTGGTGCGCAGGAACATGCGGGTGCGCATTTCCCAGCGCACCACATTGGCCCATTGATTGATGAGGATCGGCAGATCGCGATAGGAGGCGACCCAGCGCCGGAAGGCGTCGCCGATGATCGTCTCCGAGGTCGGGCGCACCACCAGCGGTTCTTCCAGCTCGGACGTCGGATCGACCACCAGCTTGCCATCGACCGCCTTGAGCCGGTGATGGGTGACCACCGCCATTTCCTTGGCGAAGCCCTCCACATGGCTCGCCTCCTGGGCAATGAAGCTCATGGGGATGAACAGCGGGAAATAGCAGTTTTCGTGTCCGGTTTCCTTGATGCGCCTGTCGAGCGCGCTCTGGACCAGTTCCCAGATGCCCCAGCCCCACGGTTTGATAATCATGCAGCCGCGCACCGGCGAGGTTTCCGCGAGATCGGCCTGGTCGACCACGGCCTGATACCAATCGGGAAAATTCTCTTCGCGGGTGACGGGCAAAGCGCGCTTCATTTTTCAGGCCATTTCGACGATATCGGAGAGGCGTCACTACTGGACCGAAATCGCGCGCTTTGCAACGCCGCCGCCCGCCGAAGCGCGGACGAGCGGCCGTTCCCGTCAGCGGCCATCAATTTGAGGCGATCAATTCGCTCGGGTTCAGCGCTGGCTCTTCACGCCCACCGGCTTGCACCAGCGCAATTCGCGCGTTTCCATGACGATGCTTCCGGGGCGCAGGGCTTCCGGCGGCATTTCGCCCTTGACGCCGCTTTCCTGGCACCAGGCGAAATGGATCCGCGTCGGCAATTTGCAATAGATGCAGCGGGTGATCGGCATTGGTCGTCCTCAGTAAAACGTGTTGCACACGCCGGCCGGATCGTCGCCAATCCGGTTTACCCCTTGGTCCGCCTCCTCGCCCCGATTGCTTTTCGCGACCTGCTCATTCTTGGGCGATATTCTCATGCTTTCGTCCAAGCATGGATCATGCCAATGTCATGCTTAAAGCTCGGTTAACGACGCGCTGGAGCCCGCGCGCGAAAAGGCTTCCGGTCGCGCGGCAAACGGGCTATGACGCAAACACGCGGCTTGCGCGGAAAATCGGAACCCTTTCATGCTGTTTGGTCTGCTCGCTCTGGTCTTCGCCTCCGCTTTCGCCGGCGCCGCGCTTTATCTGAACCTCGTCGAGCAACCGGCCCGCCTCGCCCTCGACGACGCCTCCATGATTCGCGAATGGGCGCCGAGCGACCGGCGCGGCTTCGCGCTGCTTGGCGGCCTCGCTCTACTCGCGGCCCTGTCGGGCCTCGCCGCCTTCGGCCGCGCCTCGGACGTGCGCTTTCTGATCGGCGCGCTGCTGGCCCTGGCGAGCTGGCCCTATACCTATTTCGTCATCGTGCCGCTGAACAACAGGCTGCTTGCAGCCTCGCCGGCCCAGCCCGACGCGGACGCCCGCGAGATCGTCACCTTCTGGGGCCTGCTGGAATGGGGCCTGTTCGCCCTTGCCGCCGCCTCAACCGCGGTCTTCGCCTGGGCTTCGCTTTAGCCGCGCAGGCGCCGGGCCTTTATCATCCCGGCCAATCGCGCACCGGCGGCTTCAGGTTTGTTTGGACATCGTGAAGTAGCCATGCTGGACGCCATTAATGGTGACTGCGCCATTCATCGTGGATTTCATCGGCGTCAAAATCTCGAATTGCCGAACCCATCCGGGCGGATCGTCCGAGAAACTCCAGTCGATGCTTCCAGCCATCGTCCACCATTTCCCGCGATGAGGGCGCATTGAAGCGTCCATCCAGGAAACTTTTCCATTCGCTTCGAAAAGAAAATAACCGTTCCAATCGCCGATGACAGCGAGCCAAGTCCCCGGCAAATAGGATTGAAACGCATAATTGACAGCATCAGGCGGCGCTTCAGCGCCCGCGATGATCTTGCCGTCCAGCGCGATCTTGGCGTGAGGCGAAGTCTCGCTGGCCCAGGGCAAAGTCAGAACCTCTTTTTCACGCTGCCTCTGAATTTCGGGCAATCCTTCCGACGGCATATCGTAATTTGAATCGCGCATGCCCGGCTCTGTGCAGTACTCGCTTTTTCTATACTGCCTCATTGAAACACCAATGGTCGTAAATCCAACGACCCGGCGACCGGTAAACGCCCTGCTCGACAATTCGCAAAGAAAAGACGCGCCCTCATCTCCAGCAGCTGCTTGGCAACCCATAATCAGAACCGGGGCTCCGGCGTTCAGCAACCTGTTGATGAAGACCAAAGGCGAACTATATTTTCTCCAAAGTTCAGTGAAATTATATCCTTTCCCCGAACTGTCAGCGTCAATTTGACCGGGGGATCCATGGACGTTAATAGCAAGCCTGGAAATCCCACCTTCAACTTGTCCTGCGGCTTGCCCCAATTTTTCGCTCAGATCGCCAATAGTATTAAACATAAATCCTGCATCCCATCCGGCCTGACCGTGTTCGTTCCCTGCCGGATATTGCAAATTTGTCCCCCCGCCCAAAAGGCGCGCATCCGCGCAAACGCTGAGGGGAACGTTTTTGGAAAAGGCCCAGATCGCCGCCATTGTTCGACCTCGTTTTTGGCCTGCGCGTCCTTCGATAATTTGCGACAAAGGAATTCGTCTGAGACACCCGCTACCCGGATACGACAATACTATCGATATTCTTGAAAAATCATGTCCCGGCGAACGGCGAAAAGATTGCAGCTATGTATAATGGCGCCAATCGTAGATATCGCGCACGTTTGCGTCAAGGCAAAGATAAGCAGCCCGCAAGAAATCCGGCGTTTCTCCCCTCGGCCGAAACGGCTTGTATCGCAGAAAACGTTGACAGCAGCGCGCCGACGTCGGGATTATAAGCGCCGCATCCCTGGATGGCAGCCATGTTCGCCATGATTTTGAACCGCATCGGCGCGCCGCTCGAATGGACGGAGCGGCCTGATCCCCTGCCCGGCCCCGGCGAAATCCGCCTGAAGGTTTCCGCCTGCGGCGTCTGCCGCACCGATCTCCATGTCGTGGACGGCGAATTGCCGCATCCCCGCGTTCCGATCATTCCCGGCCATGAAATCGTCGGCCGGGTGGACCTGATCGGCCCGGGCGTCAGCGGATTCGAGATCGGCGAGCGCGTAGGCGTGCCCTGGCTCGGCCATACCTGCCAGGCCTGCGGCCCCTGCATCGGCGGCCATGAAAATCTCTGCGACCATCCAGAATTCACTGGTTTCACGCGGGACGGCGGCTATGCGACCATGACAATCGCCGACGCCCGCTTCGCCTTTCCTCTGGGCGAATCCGGCGAGGACTCCGCGCTCGCGCCCTTGCTCTGCGCCGGGCTGATCGGCTGGCGCGCCTTCAAGATCGCCGGGCGCAGCGCGGGCCGCATCGAGCGGCTCGGCCTCTATGGCTTCGGCGCAGCCGCGCATATTCTGGCGCAGGTCGCGGCGAAGCAGGGTCACCAGGTCTTCGCCTTCACCAGGACCGGCGATACAGGGACCCAAGACTTCGCGCGGAACATCGGCGCGGCCTGGGCGGGCGGCTCAGACGAGACGCCGCCGGAAAAGCTCGACGCCGCCATCATCTTCGCACCCGTAGGCGCGCTCGTCCCCGCCGCCCTGCGCGCCGTGCGCAAGGGCGGCGCGGTGGTCTGCGCCGGCATCCACATGAGCGACATTCCGAGCTTTCCCTATTCGATCCTGTGGGAGGAGCGGCAGCTCGTCTCGGTCGCCAATCTCACCCGCCGCGACGGCGTCGAATTCCTGCGCCTCGCACCGGAACTCGGCATCGAGACCACCACCAGGATCTACCGGCTCAAGGACGCCAATTCCGCGCTCGCCGACCTGCGCGCGGGCGCGTTCGACGGCGCCGCCGTGCTGGTTCCGTAACGCCGGAGAGCGAAAAATGGCGAGGGAAAAATGCGTGATCGACGCCCGGAAATTCCGGGTGAAAGAGGGCGACAAGGTCGATCTCGCGGACTGGCCCACGCTGGTCGATCCCGTCCATCGCTCCAGGGAGGATTACCACACGATCCTCGCAAATCATGTCGAGCGGCTGAGCGACCTCCAGCAAAAGCTCTACGCCCGCGACCGCGACTCGCTGCTGCTGATCTTCCAGGCCATGGATGCGGCGGGCAAGGACGGCGCGATCCGCCACGTCATGTCCGGCGTCAATCCGCAAGGCTGCCACGTGACGTCGTTCAAGCACCCGAGCGGCGTCGAACTGGAGCATGATTTCCTGTGGCGTACGACGCGCGAATTGCCCGAGCGCGGCATGATCGGCATTTTCAACCGCTCCTATTACGAGAGCGTCCTGATCCTGCGCGTCCATCCGCAATTGCTGTGCGCCGAAGGCTTCGATCCCAGCGAGGCTGACGGCGACTTCTGGCGCGAGCGCTATCGCTCGATCACGAATCTCGAACGCCATCTGGCCTCGAACAATGTCCATGTGCTGAAATTTTTCCTCCATCTCTCGAAAGAGGAGCAACGCAAACGCTTTCTCGCCCGCATCGACGAGCCGGAGAAGAACTGGAAGTTCTCGCAGGCCGACATAGAGGAGCGCGGCTACTGGGACGATTACCAGAAGGCCTATGCGAAATGCCTGTCCGCGACCAGCACCAAAGACGCTCCCTGGTTCGTCGTGCCGGCCGATGACAAATTATCGGCGCGGCTGATTGTCTCGCACATCGTTATGGGCCGGCTGGAATCGCTGAATCTCGCCTTCCCGAAGGTGTGCGAGGCGCGGCGCAAGGAATTGCAGGCGATCCGCGCCCAGTTGGGCGAATAACGCCATCGGCGCCTGAAAAGGACCGATCGCGTCGGAGCCGGCGGGCGCGGCAGAAGTTCAGTCCGGCAATTCATCGACCCAGACGCGAAATTCATGCAGGGTTTGCGGGCCGAAGAAATGAACCAGCGGCGTGTCGGCGGCGTCGCGGCCCTGCGCCATCAGGATCCGGCCGACGCGCGGCCCATTGTTACGCGGATCGAACGCCCACCAGCGGCCGCCGAGAAACACTTCCATCCAGGCGCAGAAATCCTGCTCTTCATAGGGCGGCGGCAGGCCGACGTCGCTGATATAGCCGCTGCAATAACGCGCCGGAATATTCAGCCCGCGCGCGAACGCTATGGCGAGATGCGTGAAGTCGCGGCAGACGCCCGTCCGTTTCTGATAGGCCTGATAGGCGGTAAGGGTCGGGTTGGCCTGATCGTAGCCGAAACGGATGTGCTGATGAACGAAATCGCAGATCGCCTGGACGCGCGCCCAGCCCGGCGGGAAGGAGCCGAACAGCCGCCAGGCTTCGTTCGAGAGCAGATCGGTCTCGCAATAGCGGCTGCCGAGCAAAAACTCCAGAGTATCCGCCGGCAGGTCCGCGATTTCGTGCTGGACCGCCTCGGTATTGACCGGATCGATCGTCCGCCTCGCATGAAACACGGCGTTCGATTTCATGCGGATCAGGCCGGGCGGCGCGACCAGGCGCGTGCAGAGATTGCCGAAGCCGTCGAGATAGGTCCGCTGCGGCAAGGCCGGCTCGGTGTGCAGATAATCCGGCTGGTCGAGTTGCGCGGCCTGGCGCTGATGGACGTTGAGCAGACAGATGATCGGCGTGACCGCCGAAATTTCATAGGCCATGTCATAGCCGATGCGAAGGCGCATTAAAAATCCTGACTTGAAGAGAAATTCCCGGAAACGAAATTCCCGACCCGCGAACTGAAATACGCCAGTCTTCAGGGCCGGCGACGCAACCGCGCGACGATATCCGTCACAATATTACGCGATCCAGGCAGTTTGAGCTAACGCAACCTTGTCGAAAATGCGATTCCGCTCGTTCAATTCAGCTTACAGACGCTTAAATCACTCAAAAACACAAGAAATAGCCAATGAATGCTCAAAAATGAGGCGGCGGAGCCATCTGGTCCGCCGCCCGGAAAGATCGAGACGCGCTGATCCTCAAGGGAATCAGGAATTGAGCTTCCAACCGCCGGCGGCGCGGCAAGCCGTTCCCTTGCCGATTTGCGGCCGTCCATTGATGTAAATCGTATGGCTGAGCTCGCGGCAATCGCCGGTCGCGGCGCCGGGCGCCACATAGCCATAGGCGCCGTCGTCGCCGCGCCAGGTCTTGCGTTCGCCGGAATTCAGCGCCGCGATTTCCGCATTATTGGCCGCGGTCCTGCTGACGGCGTCAAGGCTGCCGCCGAGCGAGCCGCTGGCCAGCCCCGTATAGGGCGGCGGCGGGGCCACAGCGGCGGCGGCCGCCGCCGGGGCGGTCGCCTCGGGCGTCGTGGTCGCGCAACCCGACAGGGACACGAGGAGCGCGCAGGCCAGGCCGGCGCGGGCCAGATTCATCACGGCAAACCTCCAGAACGATAGCGATCGTGAATTTGGCGGCATATTAGACGCCGCCTTCCCGCGGCGAAAGGCGAAAAGACACAAAAATCGTCGTGGGACGCCGCGCGTTCAGTCCTGCGGCAGCGCAGGCAGGACGAGAACGGCGCGCAACCCGCCGAGCGGCGAATCGCTCAGGTTCAGCTTGCCGCCATAGGCCCCCGCGAGATCGACCACGATGGACAGGCCCAGCCCCGAACCCGGCTTGCTCTCGTCGATCCGCCGTCCGCGCCGCAAAGCCTCGTCGCGCTGGTCCGCGGCGAGGCCAGGCCCGTCGTCGTCGATGGACAGTTCGAAGAAGACACGGTCGCTGCCGCTCGACGGCAAGGCCTCGGCGACGACCCGCACCTCGCTTTTCGCCCATTTGCAGGCGTTGTCGATGAGATTGCCGGCCATGTCGTCGAAATCCTGCTTTTCGCCCCGAAAGCGCAAATCCTCGGGACAATCCACGGCGAGGTCGATCGCCGGATAGATCTTGCCGAAAGCGCGCGCCATGGAGGCCAAAGCCTGCGCGGGATCGGCGGCGGCGCCGATCGCCCCGGCGCGGGTCGCGGCGCGGGCGCGATCGAGATAGAATTTCAACTGATCGCGCATCACCTCGGCCTGTTCGGCAACCTTGCGCGCCAGCGGCGTCTGCTCGGAATCGGCCTCATTGACGATGACGCTCAGCGGCGTTTTCAGCGCATGGGCGAGATTTCCGACCTGGATGCGCGCCCGTTCGACGATCTCGCGATTGGCGCCGATCAGCAGGTTCAACTCCTCGGCGAGCGGCGCGATCTCCTGCGGAAACTCGCCGGCCACGCCCTCGGCCTGTCCACGCCGCACGGCGACGACATCGCGGCGCAGCTGCCGCAGCGGGCGCAGGCCATAGCGCACCTGGAACGCCATGGCCGCGACCAGCAGCAACGCGAGCAGGAAGAAAGTGACGCCGATGTCGATTTCGAATTGTGCGACCTGCCCGTCTACGGTCAGGGTCGTCGCCGCGACCTGAACCAGAAAATGGCCCTGGTCGCCGGCGTTGATGACCCGCTCCAGCATCCGCAGCGGCTTGTTGTCTGGCCCCGCGATATTGCCGCGCCGCCGCCCCTCCTGCCCCGGCTCGGCGGCGGAGTCCGGCAGCCGCTGCAGGCGCGAGGCGAACAGGGAGCGCGAGGCGCGGATGTCGGTCGGGCTGACGTCGAGCCGGGTGATCTGCCAATACCAGCCCGAAAGCGGCAATTCGAATTGCGGCTCGGCGAGCTGGCCGGCGTCGGACGTGTCGTCATGGGGCGAAGCGATGTCGGCGACGAGAGCGCGCAGATAGACGCCCAGTTGCTCATCGAGCGCCGCCTCGGCCGTATCGCGGTACAGGGCTGTCAGGACCAGCCCCGCCACGGTGAGGATCACCACGCAGGCCGCCGCCGAGGAGACGAACAGCCGCGTCGCGATCGAGGTGGCGGCGAGTCGCCTCATGTCAGCGCGTCTGGGCGTGGTCCGGAGCCGCGCCCGGCTCCAGCATATAGCCCAGCCCGCGCACAGTCTGGAGCACATCCACGCCGAGCTTCTTGCGCAGCCGCCCGATAAAAACCTCGATCGTGTTCGAATCGCGATCGAAATCCTGATCGTAGAGATGTTCGACGATCTCGCTGCGCGAAACCACCCGCCCGGAATGATGCATCAGATAGGCCAGCAGGCGGTATTCATGCGAGGTCAGCTTGACCGGCGCGCCGGAGACCAGCACCCGGCCCGAACGGGTGTCGAGCGACACCGGGCCACAGGTCAGCTCGCTGCTGGCGTGGCCGGTGGCGCGACGCAGCAGCGCGCGCAGGCGGGCCAGAATTTCCTCCATGTGGAACGGCTTGGCGACATAATCGTCGGCGCCGGCGTCGAAGCCCTTCACCTTCTCGGACCAGCCGTCGCGGGCGGTCAGGATCAGCACCGGCATGGTCCGCTCGGCCTTGCGCCAGGCCGCGAGGACGGCGATGCCGTCCATCTTCGGCAGGCCGATGTCGAGGATCACCGCGTCATAAGGCTCGGTGTCGCCGAGGAAATGGCCCTCCTCGCCGTCGGTCGCGGCATCGACGGCGTAGCCCGCGTCTTCCAGCGCGGCGACCAGCTGGCGGTTGAGGTCCTTGTCGTCCTCTATCACGAGAAGGCGCAATTGATCATCCTTTCAGTGCGCGTTCAACGCGCCGACGACCTGGCCGGTCGCGGCGTTCATGTATACATGGATCAGCGCGCCGTCGCCGCGCAGCAGGCTGATGTCATAAATATCGAGATCGTTCCATCGGCATAATTTTCCCGCCAGCGCCTCGGCCTGGGTCATGGCGGAGGCCTTGCGCATCAAGGCGAACGGCTCGCGGAGGCCGGCGCTGGCCACGCGCTCGCGCGTCTCGGCGGGGGTATAGCATTTCCGCGGGCCGAAAGGCGGCGCGCCCGAGGGAGGCGCGCCAACTGGCGCGCCCGGCGGGGCGTTTGGCGGGCCATGCGGCGGCCCCGCACGCATGCCGGCGCGCTCATCGGGATAGTCGTCCGGCAGCGGTTCGGCGTCATAGACAGGCGGGCCGTCGTAGCGCGGGCCGGAAAAGCCGTGGCCCCAGAATCGCGGGCCGCCGAAACCCCAGCCGCCAAAGCGATAGCCATCGGCCCAAGCGGCGCCGGCGCCGAGGGTGGAGAGCAGCCCGCAAAGGCATAGGAGCGAAGCCAGCGCGCGGATTTTGGCCATGCGGCAGATTGACCGGGCGAGTCTGAATATGGCGTGAACCGCTGGCGCCGCTCGATTTTTCCTTCGGCCCTGCCGCCGCGAACATCAGAAGGCCGGAAAGCCGTCGCGGTTTAGCCGCAATGGCTTCGTTGAATGGCGTTGCCTGATGTCAGAAGCGCGCCGGCATTTTGCGCCGGAGCCGGCACAGGCCGACGGGGCTCTGCGCATGAATCCAATTTCCAATGATCAAGTTTCTCCGCCGCCCGGGCGTGTGAAGATCGCCGCCGTGCTGGCCGCCGGCGCCATTGCGCTGATGGCGCTCGACGCCGGGCTGGAATTGCGGCCCGCCCCCGCGCCCGCGCAAACCTCGGCCGCCCGCGCGTTTGCGCCGCCAGATCACGCAAAAGAGGCGTCCAGCGTGCGGAGCCTGGCCTATTATCCGGAACAGCTTGCCGCGCTGAGGAGCCTGTCGAGTTTCACGCCGGGTCCCGACTCCGGGCTTACCGATCCGTCCGCGTCCGCCAGCGCCGCGCATCCGTCAGCGCCCGCGCCCGACGCCCGGCCCCTTCGCCGCGCGGAGCCGGCCGCCAAAGCCTCCTCGCCGCTCGCGGCCCACGCGCCCGCCCCCATGGCGGCTTCCACGGCAGCGGAGCCGGCGACGGACCGTTCCGTGAAGCTCTTCGGCGTTGCGGTTCCCGGCGCGATGGAATTTGGCGACCGCGTCGCCGCCCTGCGGGAAAACGCCAGCCGCTGGAGCGAAACGGCCTGGGGCCTCGGCGGAAAGATCGCCGGCGTTTGGCGCTGAGCCGCCGGCGCTCTGGCGCGGAGGCGCCGCCCGCGCCCTTCGCTTCGGGCGCGAAAGCCTTGCCAGACAACTTGCCAGACAATCCGGCTTTATGCCACCAATGCGCCCTTCGCATAGCGTGAGCGGCGCATTTTTCGCCCGGCGCAATCGCGCGCCGGGGCAGAGGTGGGGTCTTGAACGGATTGAGAGCATTGCCCTTCGCCGCGATCGCCGCCCTGGCCCTCGGCCTGGCGGCGACCTTGGCGGCCCTGCAAGGCGATCCGCCTTTCGGCGCCGTCGAGATCGGGCCGTGGACGACCTGGCCGCGCGTTGGCGATTCCGAAATCGACCCCTACGCCCGCGCCGTTCTCGCCGCCAGCGGCGCCTTGCCGCTCGGCTCCGGCGAGGGCCTCGCCTTCATCGCCAAGACGGACGACTCTGGCGCGGCGCTGGACGCGCGCTGCGATTATCGCATTTCCGGCGGCGCCCCCTCCGCGCGTTTCTGGACGCTGGCCGCCTATGACGTCGATGGCCGGCTGAGGCCCAACGCCGCCAATCGCTATGGCCTGAGCTCGGCCACATTGCTGCGCGACTCCGGCGGCGGCTTCACCGTCGACGCCTCGCGCGACGCGCAGCCGGGCAATTGGCTCCCGCTCGGGGACAAGAGCCGCTTCATCCTCGTGATGCGCGCCTATCAACAGACAAGCAGCGCCGTCACCGGCGCCCTGGACGGGCTTGTCCTTCCCGGGATCACGCGGGAAGGCTGCTCATGAGCCCGCGCCTCTCGGCAGCCGACCGCGTCATCGGCTTGATCCCCTGGGTTGTCGCGGCCCTGTTCGGCGCCGTAGCGATCCACCTTCTGGCGGTGCTGTCGCTGCCCGCGCTCGCGCCCGGCGCATCGTTCCGCAAGCTCGCGCTGCCTCTCGCCCCCGGCGAAAAGGCGCTTCTGCCGCGCGCGGCCGCGGTCTCCGGCGGATCGGCCTTCGCCGATCCCTTCGCCGCGCTTGCCCTGTGTCGATTCGATCTTGCCCAGGGCCCGTTGCGCGTGCGCGCCTCAGCCGATGGCGATCATCCCGCCTCCGTTTCGGTCAGGTTGGCGGACGGCACGATCATCTATTCCGCAAATGACAAGCAGACGCCGAACGGGAAGTTCAATGTCCTCGTCGTGACCCAGGCGCAGGCCGATGCGCTGGATTCGGCGCAGGACAATACCGGCCAGACGGGCGCGTCTGGCGGTGGGGACGATGAATTGCGGCTGGTTTCCCCCAGCGCGAGAGGCTTCGTCCTGTTCCGGACGCTCAGCCTGCGCGCAGGCGATTATGAAGCGGCGGCGGCGGCGCGCGGCGGCTTCGCATGTTCGGTTGAGAAGCCTGCGCCCTGATGCGGCGCGCCGGAATGATCGCTCGGCGGAATCAGGCGCGCTTGCGGCGGCGCTGGCGGCGCGGCGCGGTTCCCGCGGGCGCGCGGCTCTGCGGTCCGCTTGTCCCATCCTCATGGCGCTCGTAGCGGACGCCCATGAAAAACAGGATCTCCGCCGGACCTTGCGGAGAAACAGTCGCGGCGCGCGGCCTCGATTCAATGCGGAATGGCAGGATCTCGCCCATGGCTCTCGCCCTCGCCCGGCGGCCCCGAATCGCTCGGGCGCCCAACCGTGAAAAATGAAATAGCGCATTTGTTAAAATTTCGGACATCCGATGTCCTGCCCTCATTAATCCTTTGCGATGGTTAATGATGTGTCAATAAAGCTTGGCTAGGGTCCCTTTATCCGAACTTTTTCCGGGCCCTTGTCATGCCGACCGACATTTACGCCCGCCTGCGCGATCTCGCGGCCTCGGCGGAAGCCAAACCGAGCGAAATGCGGCCGGTGCTTCTGCGCGTCACCACCGATCTCTTCGCCTTGCAGCCCCAGCATTCGCCGGAGGAAATCCGTCTCTACGAAGAAATGGCGGGCAGGCTGATCGATGCCGCCGACGAGGCCACGCTGGCCCTGGTCGCCCGCAAGCTGGCGCGCTGCGCCGACTCGCCAGCCTCCCTCCTCGCCCGGATCAAGGCGCGCGGCGGCGAGGCGGCGCGCGAGATCTTTCTCGCCGACCCGCAGGTCGAATGGAGGGAGTTGCGCCATGTCGCCGCCAGCGGACCCTGCGACCAGGCCAGCGCGGTCGCTGCTCGCAGCGATCTCGACCGCGAGATCGTCCGGCTGCTCGCCGCGCGGCCCGAACGCGAGATCGCCCGCGCGCTCGCCGGCAATTCGCTTGCCCCGCTCACGAACGAGAGCCTGCGCCAACTCGCCCTGCGCGGACGCGACGATCCCGCGCTCGCGCGCGCCCTGCTCGACCGCTGCGCGCTCACGCTCGACTGCCTGCCGCTCTATCTTTCGGCCAATGCAGGAGAGCGCGCGAAACTCCTCGCCCTTGCGCTCGAAGCCGGGCTTGGCCAGACCGGCCGGCTCGCCAGCGAAGGTCTGGACGAAGAGACGACTGCGCGCATTGAGGCGGCGGCGCTGCGCCAGAAGCGCGCGACCTTCGCCCTGCTTCTCGCCGACCTGCTCAAATGCGATTCGCTCTGCGCGCGGCGCATCGTCAAGGACGAGAGCGGCGACGCGCTGACTCTGGCTTTCATCGCCATCGGTCTGCCGCAGGAAGCCGCTGCGCGAATTTTCCTGATCGCGTTTCCCAGGGTCGCGCTGTCGTCGGAACTGTTCGGCCGGAACATGAACTTGTTCCGCTTGCCGCGCCGGGTCGCGTCGCGGATCATCGAGGCGGCGACCGGCAGCCAGCGCATCGAGCGCCAGCGTTTCGAGCGCTCAGTTTCCAACACTCCGGTTTCCAAGACTTCAGTTTCCAAGACTCCGGTTTCCACTCCGGCGAATGTCGCGTCGCAAACGCAAAACGCCGAACGCGGCGCCTCTGCGCCACAGCGCGACCTGAGGAAGAACGGCGCCGCCTGACGACTGCGCGCGTCAGACCAGATCCAGCGTCACGCGGCCCGCGCGATCCTCGACCTCGACGATCCACAGATCGGGATCGAAGCCGGTTTCCCTTGCGAGCTTCGCCTCGACGTCGGCGCTGGCGATCCATTCGTCGCGGTGGGCGCGGAGAAACAGCCGCGCGACATCCTCGCGCGCCTCACTCTGCGGCGCGGGCGCGAAAAGGGCGGCGGTTCCATCGAGGCGGTCGATTTTGACGAAAATGGCGCCGGCTTCCGCCGCGCCGCGCCGACGCAGGAAGACCGGGACATTTTCAGAGGCGCAACGGCGCAAAAAGGCCGCGACCCAGATATCGGTGCGTAGGCGCATGGGCGCATCATAGCGGCCGCGGCGCGGCGCGCCAGCCCAATCCCCCGGTTGGCCCAGACCGCTCGTCTGGCGGCCCTCGCCCAGCAATTTCTTTTCTGGCAATGAAATCCGCGTCATCCCGATGTCGCCGTGATCTCGACCGGCCTGTCATCTGCCGCATGGGTAGTTTTCGAGGCTGCCGCCGGATGGGATTTGGCGCGAAGCCGTCCCTTCGCTGCATGGAGCGCGCCACATCAACATCGATGCCGCCACGCCCTGGGTAGTTGGCCACGGCGCCGGCCCCGGCGGCGCCCGGTGATGGATTCGCTAGCGTCCAAAGATTTTCACCAGCCCGGAACCGCGAGAAGAAGAGCCACGAATGCAGCGCGACAACGAACCAGACATGCCGGAAATCAACACGGGCAAGGTCTGCTTCATCGTGGTCAAGGCGCTCGAACTCCTGTCGGAGGACGAAGGCGTCAGGCCCGATGCGTCCTATCCGTCCGACGATGGCTCGACCATCACCCTGACCGACACCGCCAACAGGCCTGTCCGGCAGGAATTGCGACAATTCATCGACGCCCTCGACGCTGACGAACTGGACGCCCTCGTCGCGCTCGTCTCGATTGGGCGCGGCGATTTCGAGCCTGCGGAATGGCGGGCGGCGGTTGCCGAAGCCGGACGGCGACGGGAGACGATTTCAGCAGGCTATCTGTTTGGGACGCCGCTGCTGCCGAACTATCTCGAGGACACGCTTTCAGCCTTCGACCGCTCCTGCGGAGAATTCGGAGCTTCTTGACGGCCCGAACAAGGCGACGCTGCGACCCGCTGCTTATTTCCGCGACGAAGCCGAAGGCGCGACATGATCCTGGCCCATGGCCGCAATTGCCGCGCCGGCAAAAGCTGTCGTAGAAAGCGCCATTACGCCACGGTTACCGCGGACGCGGCCATCGCCACAGACAATGCCGGCGAGCGTCGGGGATCCGGCCTGCCCGCAAGATGGGCGGCGATGAGCGCCAGCCGTTCAGGCAAGCCTCGACCTCTGATTGATCCGGGAAAGAGGGCCCTCGACCTCAATCGACCGGGAGTCCGGCGCGCGCGGACAGCATCCGGCGGGTCTTGGCGTTGAGTTCGCCCGTGACCGGGAGATGATTGTCATGCTGGAAGGCTTCGACCGCCTTGCGCGTCGCCGCGCCATATTCGCCATCGGGCTTCACCGGCGAGCCAAGTTTCTGCAGCGCGCGCTGCGCGGCGGCCACGCTCTTGCCTGATGCTTCCGACGTCGCGACGCCATTGCCGGCGATCAGGGCGCCGATCGCGTCGCGGATCTTCCTGACAGGCGCCGCGGCGGGCGGCGCAGCGGCGGCGCTGGCTGGCGCGGCGCCGGGCTGGTCGTCGACGGCGGGCGGCGAAAACGCCGCGCCCTGGGCGGGATTGACCGGCTGTAGCGGCGCGCTCGGAATCCGCTCCGTCAGCAGGGCGTCGATCGAGGACGGACGGACCGGCGGCCTCGGCGCCCTCGGCGGCTCAATCTTCACGGTCGAGCCGAACAGCGGCGCGGGATGGCGGCCATGCTGCAGGAACATGGCGTTGACGGCGATGCCGCCCAGAAGTGCGCAAAGCAGGCCGGCGGCGAGCGCCGGCGTGCGATAGCGCCACAAAGCGGCGATCCGCGACGGATGCGCCTCGGCGGCGGCCTTCTGCCCCTTGCCGCGCTTGCGGGCGCTGGGCCGCCGCGGTTCCAGGGCGACGAAATCGAAATCGGAAGCGGCGGCGATTTCACGCAATTTTCTTCACCGTGTCATTGGGGCGGGTGGCGTCGGACGCCGCGAGCGGGCGACCGCGCCGCGCCAGGGTTTCAATTTTCACATAATTGCCAGCGTGTTTGCGTCCCTCGCGGCAGTCGAGCGGCAGCCGCACGGTGACGCAGGCCCCTTCCGTGGGCGCGCTCTCGAAGGTCATCGACCCGCCATGCAGGCCGACAAGGCCTCGCACGATGGACAGGCCCAGCCCCGCGCCCTCATAGGGACGGTCATAGGTCGACTTGGCCTGGAAGAAGGGATCGCCGAGGCGGTCGAGATCGGCCTGGGTCACGCCGATGCCGGTATCGGACACGGCGATTTCGACGAAGGCCCCGTCGGCGCGGACCTGAACCGCGACGCAGCCGCCCTCCTGCGTGAATTTGATCGCATTCGACAGCAGGTTGAGCAAAATCTGCTTGCAGGCGCGCTTGTCCGCGACGATCTCGCCGACCTGCGGGAGGCAGGAACGGGTCAGCGCGATCTTTTTTTCCGCCGCCCTCAGCTTCACGACGTCGCAGCAGAAATCGATCAGGCCGGCGATGTCGAAATGTTCCGGCTCGATCTCGAAATTGCCGGTCTCGATCTTCGACACGTCCAGAATGGTGTTGACCAGGCTGAGGAGATGCTGTCCGGACTGGTGGATGATGCCGGCATATTCGCGCTGGCGCGCCGGATCCTTCGGCGCCATCGCCGGATTGTTCAGCATTTCCGAAAAGCCGATGATGGCGTTCAGGGGCGTGCGCAGCTCATGGCTGACATTGGCGAGGAAACGCTCGCGCCAGGCGTTGGCCAGTTCGCTCTCCTGGCGCGCTTCCTGCGCCAGCGCATGGGCGTCCTTCATCGGAGTGACGTCGCGCAGGATCGCCATGACGGCGCCCTCGGCGGCGCGCGAGCGATGCGCGCGCATATCGACCCAGATATAGCGCGGCGCGGCGTGCTCGTCCTCGTGCCCGGCTTCCCGCTCGACCCGCAGGCGGAACTCCGCCTGGGAAATCTGATCGCCGAGCCGGCCTTCGGATACGGCCTTCAGGAAGGCGGGACGGTCGGCGACGAGAATGCGCTCGAACAGGCCCCGGCCGAGAAGATCGCGGCGCGCGGGGCGGAAGGCGTTCGCCGGATCGGTGATGAAATCGACCACCGCGCCGGTGCGGTCAAGCTGGACCACGAGATCGCCGACGGTTTCGGTCAGTTCCCGATAGGCCGCGATGCTGGCCCGCGCGTTGCGGTCGCGCATCTCGCCCATGCGCGCGCTCCAGGCGGCCAGAAGCCCGCCATACATCATGGCGGAAACGACTGTCGCGAGATCAACATAGGCGCCGCTTTCGCCTTGGGGCGAGAGCACGCCGAAATAGGCGGCGGCGATCATCGCCAGCATGGCCGCGAGGGAGGCGACCGCGCCCACATTGGCGAAGCGCGGCATGTCGCCCAGCGCCGCTTCGAGCGGGCCGAGCAGGAAGCACGCGACCGCCCCGATCGTGATCGCCCCGTTGGCGAGCGTCAGCACGACGCCAAGCAGCAGGGTCGCGCCGACGCAGACGGCCTGCGCGATGTCGAAACGGCCATAGCGATGGAGAGCGTAGACGCCAACCAGCGGCGCCAGCAGAAAGGCGAAAGCCACAACGTCCCAGCTGCTCGGAGCGCCGCGGACAAGCAGGAACACCGGCGCAAGCGCCATGAAGGGCATGGTGAGGGCCAGGCGCAGCGAAATGAAATGATTGCGGCGCCAGCGCTCGAATTCACCAAGCTGCGCGGCGGAAGCCGCCAGCGCAGGCCTTTGCACATCACCGTGCGACATGGGCCTCTACTCGATACCAACCATGCGCCAGAAGACGCATTTCATCGAACCAATTTGCGCCTCGCCCGTTAAGTGACCTCTAAGACGCAGGCAAATCATTCGGCTCTCGAAAGCATTATTGTCCGGTTATGGTTTCAGCTTGGTTTCCATCGTGTCGCCAAAGATTTAAATTTGGCTAAAAGCATGGCGCCGCATTTGACCGAATGTTTTGATCCAATTGCGACGCGCGCCTGCTAGGCTTTTTTCAGACGGCCCTCCCGCCACGAACATTGGCGACGGGATGGCGATCATTCTGAAAACAGCGGCATGCGCCGCAAAGGCCTGAGACATGTTCTTGCTGCGTTGCCTGTTCTGGCTTGGACTCGCGTTCAGCCAGATCGCCCAATTGGAAGGGACGACCGCCGTCGCGCTCGCCGGCCAGGCGACGGGCGCCGCTGGCGGCCAGGCCGCCGCGCTTGGGCAGATGGCGGCGCAGGCGGCCCAAAAGACATGCAAGGCCGAACCGGCGAAATGCCTGGCGTTGGCGGTCCAGGCGGCCGGCGCGGTCAAGAGCGAGAGCACGAGCAAAGGCCGCGACACCCTGACCCAGGCCGATCGCGCCCCCGCATGGCGTGAAATTCGCCTTGCGGACAAGTAGAGCCGCCCCGGCGCGCGAGGCGGTTTCACAGGGGGCCGTTGCAAGAAAAGGGTCCGGCGGCGTGTCGCCCCGGACCCTTGTGAACTTGCGAATGTAAAAGTCGCGGCGCGGCGCGCCGCAAAACCGATTACAAAACCGATTACTTGGCGCGGGTGCGGCGACGCTGCTGGCCGAGCCCCATCTGCTTGGCGAGATGAGAGCGGGCCTTGGCGTAGTTGGGCGCCACCATCGGATAGTCGGCGCCGAGGCCCCACTTCTCGCGATAGTCTTCCGGCGACATGTTGTACTGCGTGCGCAGATGGCGCTTCAGCGACTTGAACTGTTTTCCATCCTCAAGACAGATGATGTAGTCATTGGTGATGGATTTCTTGACCGGAACCGCAGGCTTGGGCGCTTCCGTCACCGTCGGCGCGACGCCGCTCGTCACGCGCAAAAGGGCGGCGTGGACGTCGCTGATGAGACCCGGAAGGTCAGATACCGGAACGGAATTATTGCTGACATAGGCGGAAACGATATCCGCAGCCAGATCAATGTAATTTTGCGCACCCGCGTCGCTCATGGCTTCGAGGCTTTCCTTGAGACGGTTAAATAGATTTTGCAAGACGCCCGCGCAGCGGCGATTGCCGCAGCGAATACGCTGCCCGGAGCAATTCATTTGCCCCTTAAGCTTCTAGATACGGCAAGAAGTGGTGTTTTGCAATATCGTCGAACGGGTAATTTCGGATTTTATTCACAAACATGGTTTTGCCTGTGTCTGCTCAACAGGAAATCTGAACAGGACGCAAATAAAGGGCGAAATTATGCGGCGCAGCAAAATGCTGGAAGGCATGATTTGTTGCATGAAAACAGCGTGAAACAGCCGAAAACCGCGTCAAGTCCCGTCATTCGGCGCCGCCGCGCAACGGGACGAAGCCGACGACTATTCGCGCCGCGAAGGGCCAAGTCATGACGCAACGCGCAAGGCGGTAATTGTGGCGCCGCGAGGACAAGACTTTCTTGACCGCGGGCCAAAGACTTGGCGAAACGCTCGAGCGGGGAATATTGTCTGCCCGCGTCCATTCCGCCGCCAGAGAAACGATCGCCATGCCGCCTTTTGCCCGCGCCAGCTCCTTCACGCCCCCGCGCGCGGAGCGCCGCCCGCATCGTTTCGCCGCACATGGCGTGGAGATCTGCGACGATTACGCCTGGATTCGCGCGCAAAACTGGCGCGATGCGATCCGGGACCCGAGCGCCCTGCCGCTGGAAATTCGCACGCTGCTGGAGGCAGAGAACGCCTATGCCGATTCTGTCCTGGCCGATCTCGCGCCGCTCGCCGATAAAATCTACGAAGAAATGGAGGGGCGCATCGACGAGACCGACAGCGACCCGCCTGCGCGCGACGGCGATTGGCTCTATTATCGCCGCTACCGGGCCGAAGGCCAGCATGAGCTGATTTGCCGCAGGCCGGCCGACGGCTGCGACGAGACCATTCTTCTCGACGGCGACCTCCTCGCCGAAGGCAAGGATTTTTTCGACCTCGGCGAGGCGCTTCATTCGCCGGACCACAAACTGCTGGCCTATAGCTGCGACGAACGCGGCAATGAATTGCACCGGATCCGTTGGCGGGACCTCGCCAGCGGCGCGGAAGGCGCCGATATTGTCGAGCATTGCGACGGAACCATCGTCTGGACCCGCGATTCCCGGGCCTTTCTCTATACGCGCATGGACGACGACTTCCGCTCCGCGCAGGTCTTCCTGCACCGGCTGGGAGCCGATCCGGCGACGGACCGCCTGATCCTTTCGGAGACCGATCCCGGCTGGTTCGTGCGGCTCCGCGCCGCCCGGTCGCGCAGCCATGCGGTCATCAAGATCAGCGACCATGATTGCTCCGAGTGCTGGCTGGTCGATCTCGCCGCGACCGAATCCCCTGCCCGCCTTGTCCTGCCCCGACGCGAGGGCCTGCGCTACGACGTAGAGCCGGGACGCGACCGCCTCTTCATGCGCACCAATTCCGACGGCGCCTTCGATTACAAGCTCTTGAGCATCGCGCTCGATGCGCTCGACGGGGGCGAATGGCGCGAGGAGGTCCCGCACCGCCCCGGCCGCATGATCTTCAACGCCACGGCTTTCGCCGACTGGCTGGTCTGGCTTGAGCGCGAGGACTGCAAGCCGCGCCTGATGGCGAAAAGCCGCAACGGCGCCGAAGAAGAGCTGCATTTCGACGCGCCCTGCCATCACCTGCGCCTGCAGCGCAATTTCGATTTCGAACAGCCGATCCTGCGCCTTTCCTATTCCTCGCTGACCGAGCCGGAAGAGATCTACGATTATGATCTCGCCACGCGCGCGCGCGTTTTGCTGAAACGGCAGAAGGTTCCCGGCGGCCACGTCCCGGCGGCCTATGAGTCGCGGCTTGACTTCGCCACCGCGCCTGATGGCGAAAAGGTGCCGATTTCCATGGTCTGGCGGCGCGACCGCAAACCCGGACCCGGACCCGTGCTGCTCTATGGCTACGGCGCCTATGGGTCCGCCCTGCCCGATTCCTTCGATGAAACCCTGTTCAGCCTGATCGATCGCGGCTTCCTCTACGCCATCGCCCATGTGCGCGGCGGGACCGAGAAAGGCTCGCGCTGGTACGAAGCGGGCAAGCTGGAGCACAAGACGAACACGTTCACGGATTTCATCTCCTGCGCCCGCCATCTCTGCGCGCTCGGCCTGACCGAGCCGGGCAAGATCGTTGCGGAAGGCGGCAGCGCCGGCGGCATGCTGATGGGCGCCGTGGCCAATCTCGCCCCTGATCTGTTCGGAGGGATCATCGCCGAAGTGCCCTTCGTCGATGTGGTCAACACGATCTGTGACGCCAGCCTGCCGCTGACGCCGCCGGAATGGCATGAATGGGGCAATCCGATCGAAAGCGCGGAAGTCTTTCGCCGCCTGTTGTCCTATTCGCCCTATGACAATGTGAAGGCGCAGGCCTATCCGCCCATGCTGATCGAGGCCGGGCTGACCGATCCACGCGTGACCTATTGGGAGCCGGCCAAATGGGCGCAGGCATTGCGCGCCCGCATGACCGGGGGCGGGCCGATCCTGCTCAAGACCAATATGGACGCGGGCCATGGCGGCGCGGCAGGCCGTTACGACGGGCTGGAGGAAGACGCCCTGCGCCAGGCCTTCGCGGTCGCGGCGGTCGGCGGCGACATTCGAGGCGAGAGTCCTGACGCGAGCCGGTAAAGGCCCGCCCTCAGGACTTTTCGATGAAACGCTTCAATTCGTCCATCGAAGCGAAACGATAGACGCCATGTGCGGTTTCCGCGTCGATCGAACCGTCGGCATACATGGTGTAATGCGTCCCATGCGCCTCATAGCTGCCTATGATGGCGGGACGCGGCTCGAACTCGACCTCCGGCGCCGGCTCAGGCGCAGGCGCAGGCTCCGGTTCGGACTCTTCCAGCTTGGCGGGCGCGGCGATTGGCGCGGGCTCTCGCCCAAGCTCCCGGCTGAACTCTTGCGCCAGCGCATATTCAAGGTCTGGACCAAGTTCCGGCTCGGGCTCCGCCTCGGGTTCTACGGGTTCGGGTTCGGGCGCGAAATCGGGCTCGGGCGCTGGCGCCGGGGCAATTTCCGGTTCCGACCAGAACGCCGGCTCAGGCCTATGCTCGGGCGCTGGAAGGTGTTCGTGGCTCTCGCCGAAAGGCTCGGCTTCGTGTTCCGCCTCGCGATCTCCGGCTTCCGCCTCAGGCTCCAGCCAATGGGGCGCGGCAACCGACCTGGCCTCGATGGCGGTTTTCTGTTCCGCGCTTTCATGCTCCGAAGGCTCGACCGCGTCTTTCTCGGCGCCGGCCTCATGCGCGATGGCCTGCTCAAGCCAATCGACGTTTTCCTCGACGGAAGGCTTTTCCGGAACGGCCGGCTGCGGCTCCGTCCTGGCGCTGGCGTAAGTGGAGAGATAGGATCCGGCGCGCGTCATCCAGACCGGCGCCTTGGGCGGAAGGGCTTCCTCGCGGGGAAGAGGCGCGGCCTCCTCGGCTTTGGCCCTTTCCGACGCCGGCGGCTTCCGCCAGCTTTCCGGCGAAAAGGTCTCGTTCACGAAAGGCCCGGAAGAATAAGGCGCGGGTTCGGCGGGTTCGGGCTCCCCTTCCTCCAAATGGGAGTCTCGCTCCGGCTCGACCGGCGCCGGAACGGGCGCAAGCGTGGCGGGGGTCGCCGCTTCCGTCGTCTCGGCCAGGGGCGAGCCATTGTTCCGGGCCTTCGCCAGAAACAGCGCCGATTTCGCGACAGAGGCGGAAATGGCCGCCAGCTCCCGCAAAGCAAGGCCGAGGGCGATCAGGATCAGGCCCGCGCAAAAGGCGATCGTACCCGAGATGACGAGGGTCCAGCCACGTTCGATCTGAACATAGCCGTATCCGTTCCAGGCGACGGCCAGTCCCACGAGGAACAGGAAAACGCCGAAGACAATGACCGTACGATCCGCTTTCACGCTGAGGAAAACCTTTCTCCGCGAGACAATGTTCAGGCCGCGAGAGCCCTGAACCAACAATATAAAAGCAAATTGCTTAAATTTGATTCCATCATTTGGGCCAATTCGTCGCTTTTGCAACCTTGCGCTGCGGGAGCGATCTTTCTACCTTTGGCCGCCGCCCCTCCCGGGTCGCCGCGCCGCCTTTGCCGGCGCAATATTCCTCAGGAGAGATATATGTCTTTCGTTCTCGATCCCCTGCCTTATGCCTATGATTCGCTGGGGCCTTATATGTCCGCTGAAACGCTTGAGTTTCACCACGACAAGCATCACGCCGCCTATGTGAACAACGCCAACAATCTCATCAAGGGCACGGAATGGGAAGGCCTGCCCATCGAGCAGGTCATCACTGGATCCTTCGGCAAGAATCCGGCCGTGTTCAATAATGTCGCCCAGATCTGGAATCACGCCGAATTCTGGAAATATCTGAAGCCGGCTGGCGGCGGCAAGGTTCCCGGCAAGGTCGAGAAGGCGCTCGTCGAGGCGTTCGGCTCGGTCGAAAAGGCCCTTGAAGAGCTGGCCAACGCCGGCGTGACCCAGTTCGGCTCGGGCTGGGCCTGGCTGGCGGTCAAGGATGGCAAGGTCGCCGTCTCCAAGACTCCGAACGCCGAAAACCCGCTAATCCACGGCGCGACCCCGATCCTGACCGTCGACGTCTGGGAACACGCCTATTACATCGACTATCGCAATCGCCGTCCCGACTTCATCAAGGCGGTCCTCGCCAATCTGGTGAACTGGGAATATGTCGAAGCCCAGTACGAAAAGGCTGTCGGCTGATTTTCCGCGACCAACGGGCCGCCGCTCAGGCGGCCCGAAAAAATCGTTAAGAGCGCCGCCGCTCAGGCGGCCCGAAAATCGTTGGGAGCGCCGCCGTTCAGGCGGCTCGAAAACATCAGCCCAATTGATCGACCGCCCCGCAGATCGCGGCCACATCCGCAGTAAAGGCGAAATCCGGGGAAGGCGCGAAACGATCCCCGCGCGAAAGACGTTCCTCCTCGGACAGCGCCTGGAACTGGACGACATGCTCCAGCCCGAGCATGGCGCATAAATGGGACGACCACGGGTCGTGCTGGCCCTCGCTGATGATCTCGACGACTTTCGCGCCGGGCGGGCAGAACACCACATTGGCCAGCGCCGCGCCGAATTCCGCGACCACGAGATCCGCGCGCGCGAAAAGCGCCACCTGCTGGTCGAAGCTCAACAGTTCCGGCTGAACCGCGACGACGCCCCGCGCGGCAAGCGCCTCGACGAGCGCGTCCCGGTTTTTCAGCGACCGGCCATGGCCCTGGCCGCGGACGAGATAAAAACGACGCGGCAGGGAGGCGTGACGCTCGATCGGGACATTGGCCTTGATCGTGTCGAAAGTCCGCTTCGCCTGCGGATGCGCGATATGGGCGCCGAGACCCGACAGGCGGTTGCTGACGACTGGCTGATCCAGCAGATGGGTTTTGCAGGGGATCTCGCGAATCCGCCCCGGTCCGACGCCGAGCCGCGCCAGAATATCCTTCTGCCAGAGCTTGAGCGGCCATGACAGCATGGGCGCGCCGATTTCCTTGCCCAGATGGACCAGCGGAACAACATCCAGCAGGTAATGGCCGAAGTTCGGCGCCTCGGATTGCGCCACGATCAGATGCGCGTCCGCGATGCGCGGCGCGCCTTTCAGCAGCGCGGGATGGAACCGCAGTCCGGTCCCGCCGGCGCTTTCCGGCGCCGATGTGCTGACGCATTTCACCGTCCGCAAACGATCGGGCCGGAATGGCCCCGTGAAGGAATGCGGCCAGATCCCGCCTCCGGGCGAGAGCATCAGGCCGGACCGGGAAAACCAGAAATGCGGACCGGGATTCTCCAGCGTCAGGCCCGGTGGAACGACCTCGTGATCGACATAATGAAAATTGTCGGTGTCGGCGGAATTCCGGCTGAGTGGATGAAGGCGAATGGCGACGCGCGCCTCGCCATAGACGAGGCTTCGCGTCCCCGGCCCGGGCGTCTGGCCCTGATAGGGAACGACGGGCAGGGATGCCGTGGATTCGATCTCGACGGGAGCGCCGGGAACGAATTTGAGCAGGAATTGGCGGGTGGGCTCGCGAATCTTGCGGATAGGTTCGCGCAACGCCTTGCTTGTCGCGCGCGACAAGGCGCGGCGCCATCTCATGCGGCGCTCCCGCCCGCCGCGCTGCCCGGTTGCGTCGGACGCGCTCACGTCAGCGTCTTCCTCAGCTGGAAGCGGGTCGAGCCCCAGGGAAAATCCTCCATGCGGGCATATTCGACATAGCCGCGGCGGGAATAGAAGCCCGGGGCCTGGTAATCGAATGTGGCGAGGATGGCCCATTTGCAGCCGCGCCGCAGGGCTTCGGCCTCGGCCTCGGCGAGCAGGCGCGCGCCCAAGCCTCTGCGGCGGTAAGACTCTTCGACCCAGACCAGATCCGTCGCCAGCCAGGCCCCCACGATCACGCCCTGCAGCCCCCCACGCACGCGCCCTGCGGCGTCGCGCGCGACGACGCAGAGATGATTGCGCGGATCGCGCACCGGGTCCGGCCCGACGCGCGATTCATTGAAGCTCGCCAGCCCGCTCAGCAGGATGATCTGCGTCTGCTCGTCTGGCGGGTTCTCCGTCGCGACAAGAAAACCATCCTCGTCCGCGCGCTGGGCCTCGGCCTGAATCATTCGGCGGCGGCTTTGGAATAGCCAAGACGGCTGTTCAACTCGTCGATCAGCTTGCCCGCCGCTTCGGCGATCACCGTGCCGGGCGGGAAGATCGCCGAGGCGCCGGCCTTGTAGACCGCATCGAAATCCTGCGGCGGGATCACGCCGCCGACCACGATCATGATGTCGGAGCGGCCTTCCTTCTCCAGCGCCGCCTTCAGCTCCGGAACCAGCGTCAAATGGCCCGCCGCCAGCGAGGAAATGCCGATAATATGCACATCGTTCTCGACCGCCTGTCGCGCCGCCTCTTCGGGCGTGGCGAACAGCGGGCCGATATCCACGTCGAAGCCGAGATCGGCGAAGGCCGAGGCGATCACCTTCTGGCCGCGATCATGGCCATCCTGGCCGACCTTGGCGACGAGAATGCGCGGCCGGCGGCCGTCGTTCTCGACGAAGGCGTCGACCTGCGCCTGCACTGAAGCGATCGCAGTGGAATTCACGCCGGCCTCCCGCTTGTAGACGCCGGAAATGCTCTTGATTTCCGCGCGATGACGTCCAAAAACCTTTTCCAGCGCGAAAGAGATCTCGCCGACCGTCGCCATTTTCCGCGCGGCCTCGATGGACAAGGCCAGCAGATTGGCGCCGCTTTTGGCGCCCTCGGTCAAGGCGTCCAGAGCGGCCTGCGTCTCGGCCTCGTTGCGCTCGGCGCGCAAGCGCTTCAGCTTTTCGATCTGCTGCGCGCGCACGGCGGCGTTCTCGACCTTCAGCACGTCGATCGGCCGTTCGTTCTCGGGACGGAACTTGTTGACGCCAATCACCGCCTGCTTGCCTGAATCGATGCGCGCCTGAGTCTTGGCGGCCGCCTCCTCGATGCGCAGCTTGGGAATGCCGGCCTCGATGGCCTTGGACATGCCGCCGAGCGCCTCGACTTCCTGAATATGCGCCCAGGCCTTTTCGGCCAGCTCGGCGGTCAGTTTCTCGACGTAATAGGAGCCGCCCCAGGGATCGATGATCTTGGTCGTGCCCGATTCCTGCTGCAGGAACAGCTGGGTGTTGCGGGCGATGCGCGCCGAGAAGTCGGTTGGCAGGGCGAGGGCCTCGTCAAGCGCATTGGTGTGCAGCGACTGGGTGTGGCCCTGAGTCGCGGCCATGGCCTCGATCTGGGTGCGAACGACATTGTTGAACACGTCCTGCGCGGTCAGCGACCAGCCGGACGTCTGGCTATGCGTGCGCAGCGGCAGGCTCTTTTCCGATTGCGGATTGAACGTCTTGACCAGATTGGCCCAGAGCAGCCGCGCGGCGCGCAGCTTGGCCACTTCCATGAAGAAATTCATGCCGATCGCCCAGAAGAACGACAGGCGCGGCGCGAACTGGTCCACCGTCAGGCCGGCGCCGATGCCGGCGCGCAGATATTCGACGCCATCGGCGAGCGTATAGGCGAGTTCGAGATCCTGCGTCGCCCCGGCCTCCTGCATGTGATAGCCGGAGATCGAGATCGAGTTGAATTTCGGCATATTCTGCGACGTATAGGCAAAAATGTCCGAAATGATGCGCATCGAATCCTTGGGCGGATAGATATAGGTGTTGCGCACCATGAATTCTTTGAGAATATCATTCTGGATCGTTCCAGAAAGCTTGGCCGCCGGCACGCCCTGCTCTTCCGCCGCGACAATATAGAGCGCCAGCACCGGCAGGACGGCGCCGTTCATCGTCATGGACACGGACATCTGGTCGAGCGGAATGCCCGAGAACAGAGTGCGCATGTCATAGATCGAATCGATGGCGACGCCCGCCATGCCGACGTCGCCGCCGACGCGCGGATGATCCGAATCATAGCCGCGATGGGTGGCGAGGTCGAAGGCCACCGACAGGCCCTTCTGGCCCGCCGCCAGATTGCGGCGATAGAAGGCGTTGGAATCTTCCGCCGTGGAGAAGCCGGCATATTGCCGCACGGTCCAGGGCTGGTTCACATACATGGTCGGATAGGGGCCGCGCAGGAAGGGCGCGGAGCCGGGATAGGAATCGACGGAAGCCAGCCCATCAAGGTCGTCGGGGCCATAGACGCTCTTCACCGAAATGCCTTCCGGGGTCAGCCAGGGTTCGGCGGAAAAGGCCGGCGGCGCCGCGCTCTGGTCCTTGTCGAGGGCGAGTGTCGAGAAATCGGGAATGCGGGTCATCGAAGCTTCCATCGTCGCAAGCGCGCCACACGCGCGCGTTCGGCCGTTTCCCCCTTATACGCCGGTCATTATCGCGGCGCCATACGCCATCAGTTATGGTCTTCGTCGTGGTTGCGCGCCTTGCCCTCGCGCGACAGGAAATGAGTGAAAATGCGCCGGATTTCCTTGCGTTTCGCCGTCAATTCGCGCTCCAGCACGGCGAAATCGGGCAGGCCGGTCGCGGTGGCGATGCGGCGCTTGACGCCGTCTGCGGCCTGGCGCGGGTCGGCGCCCTCGTCGAGCGCCAGCCGCAGCCATTGAGTGACCCCCGAATAGAGCGCCAGCGCGCCGAGCAGGCTATCCGCCGTCGCGGAATCGAGAAATCCGGCCTCCGCCGCGCCTTTAAGAATATCCGCCGTCGCCGCCGCGCGCAGCCCCGGCGCCTCCGCGCCATGGGCCAAAGTCAGGTATTGCGCGATGAATTCGACATCAAGCAGGCCGCCCGAGGCGAGCTTCAGGTTCCAGGGATTGTCCTCGCCCTTTTCCTTGCCGATCAGCGCGCGCATGTCGCGCACGGCCTTGGCAAGTTCGGCGAGGTCGCGCGGGCGGAACAGCGTTTCGGCGATCAGCTGCGAGGCCTCTGCGGCGAGGCTGTCGTCGCCCGCGATCGGTCGCGCCCGCGTCAGCGCCATATGTTCCCAAATTTCGGCTTCGGAAGCCTGATAGGACCGGAACGAGGCGATCTGCGTCGCCAGCGGCCCCTTGTTGCCCGAGGGCCGCAGCCGCATGTCCACCTCGAACAGCTTGCCGCGCCGGGTCGGCGCCGTCAGCGCCGCGATCAGCCTCTGGGTGAGGCGGGTGTAATAGACAATGGCGTGCAGGGGCCGCCGGCCATCGGATTCGGCGCGCTCGGAGTCGAAATCGTAAAGCAGGACGAGGTCGAGGTCCGAGGTCGCGGTCAATTCCCGCGAGCCGAGCTTGCCGAGGCCGAGCACGACGCACCGCCCGCCCGGAACCTCGCCATGTTCGAGCGCGAAATTGGCCTGCACCCGCGCGAGACAAGCGCGCGCGACGGCCTCGGCGAGCGACGAATAGGCGCGCGCCGCCTGGTCCGGCTCGATCAGCTCCGCGAACAGCCGCAGGCCGATCATGAAATTTTCCTCGCTGGCGAAAACGCGCGCCGCATCGAGGAAGGCTTCAAGCCCCTGCTCGCCCTCATGGAACCGGGCCAGACGCCCCGAAAAATCCGTGACATCCATCGGCGCGGCGGCCACGCCCCGATCAATGGCGACGTCGAGCACATGCGGGCTCTGCGCGATCACCTGCGCCAGACGCGGCGCGCCACCGAGAATATCGGCGAAGAATTGCAGCATCGGCTCATGCGACTTCAGCAGCGCGAACAGTTCCGCCGCCGCGGGCATGCGCGCCAGCGCGGCGTCGAAGGCCACCATGCAGGAATCGGCGTCGCCGGATTTGGAAAAGGCTTCGAGCAGGGCCGGCACCAGTTCGGTCAGGACTTCGCGGGCGCGGGCGCTGCGCACGGCCGGACGGCGGCCGAAATGCCAGCCGCGCACGGTTTCGGCGGCCAGCGCGGGGTTGCGAAACCCCATGTCCCGCAAGGTCTCCAGCGTTTCGGGGTCATCGGTCGCGCCGGTAAAGACCAGATTGCCGGCGCGGGTGTCGAGGCCCGGCGCATGTTCGAACAGGCGCGCGTAATGTTTTTCGACGGCGTGGAAATGGCGCAGCAAATCGCGTGAAAATCCCGCGACGCCGGGATAGCCGCAGAAGCGCGCGAAATGTTTCAGCGCCTCCTCGTCGTCGGGCATGCGCTGGGTCTGCTGATCGTTCTGCATTTGCAACCGATGCTCGACCGCGCGCAGGTAAAGATAGGCGTCGGAAAGCTCGTCCGAGGCCTGCGCGGTGATCCAGTCGTCGGCGTGCAATTGCCGCAGCATGTCCAGCGTGCGGGCGCCGCGCAGAAACGTGCGGCGCCCGCCGAAGATCAATTGCTGGGTCTGCACGAAAAACTCGATCTCGCGGATGCCGCCGCGCCCCAGCTTGACGTCATGGCCGCCGACGGCGATCTCGGCATGGCCCTTGGCGGCGTGAATCTGCCGCTTCATGGCGTGGATGTCGGCGATGGTCGCGTAATCGAAATATTTGCGCCAGATGAAGGCGGCCATTTCACCGAGGAAGTCGATGCCCAGCGCCAGATCGCCCGCCACGGGGCGCGCCTTGATCATGGCCGCGCGCTCCCAGTTCTGGCCGAGCGTCTCATAATAATGCCGCGCGGCGTCGAGCGAGACGGCGGCGGCGGTCGAGCCGGGATCGGGCCGCAGGCGCAGATCGACCCGCAGCACATAGCCGTCGCCGGTGCGCTCCTGCAGCAGCTTCACCAGATGCTGGACAATGCGCAGGGAATTGGCCTTGACCCCCGGCCCCGCGCCGAGGACGGGCGAGCGGGACTCGTAAAAAACGACAAGATCGACGTCGGAAGAATAGTTCAGCTCCATCGCGCCATGCTTGCCGAGCGCCAGCACGACGAGACCGCAGGCGTGCTCGGGCTCGGCGGGATCGACCAGGGCCAGCTTGTCGCCGGAAAGCCGCAGGGCGACGCGCAGGGCCGTGGCGACGAAACGGTCCGCCGCGCGCGACAAAGCCTTGGTCGCGACGACAACGTCCCATTCCCCGGCGAGATCGGCCAAGGCGACGATCAGGGCCGTTTCCTGCTTAGCCTTGCGCAGCAGGCTCTTGGCCTGAGCCTCCGTGCAATCGGCGAGATTGCAGGCGGAAAGGCGGCGCAGCGCCTCATCCAGCGCGGCCTCCGGGGATTGCTGGCGAATCCGCAACAGCCGCGCGGGATCGCGCCGCGCCAGCCCCCACAGGAAAGGCGACTGGTCGGCGATCCCGACCAGAACCTCTTCGACCTTGGGCCAGTCCGGCAGGGCGCGCAGAGCCGAAGCGCAATCCTCGCCCGCCGAGGCGAGCATGTCCGCGACCCGGACGCGGGCGGCGGCCAGCTTGACCGGACGGGGGCGGCCCAGGGCGTTGGGCGTTTTCTTCATTGTCTTCATGGCGCGCTCCCCTCCCTGCGACGCGGCAGAACCAGCACGACGCGCAGGCCCGGCGCATTGTCCTCGACGCGCAACGCGCCCTCATGAAGCCGCGCGACGGCGACGGCGAGCGAGAGGCCGAGGCCGGAGCCCGGCCTTGTGCGGGAGGCCTCCAGCCTAACGAAACGCTCCAGCACCCGCGCGCGTTCCGGCGCCGGGATGCCCGGCCCGCGATCCGCGACCGCGATCTCGACCTTGTCTTCGGCGATCGCCACCGAAACGCTGACTTCGGCGGCGGCGCCAGGAAGCTCGGGCGCGCCATATTTCAAGGCGTTGTCGATCAGATTGGCGAGCGCCTGCCCGATCAGCTCGCGCTGGCCGCGAATCGGCGCCGGGTTTGCGGCCTCGACGCTCAGGGCGACGCCCTTTTCCTCCGCCGCGGGCTCGTAAAGCTCGACCATGTCGCGGACCAGATCCGCCGCGTCGAGATCGGTGAAATTCTCCCGCGAGGATTGCGATTCGGCGCGGGCGATCATCAGCAGGGCGTTGAAAATGCGAATCAGGTCGTCGGATTCCTCGATCACCTGCTCCAGCGCGGCGCGGCAGCCCGGCTCGCCGCTGTCGATCTGCAAGGCCTGCTCGGCATTGTTGCGCAATCGGGTCAGAGGCGTGCGCAGATCATGGGCGATATTGTCCGACACCTGCCTTATGCCTTCCATCAGGCTGGCGATGCGGTCGAGCATGGCGTTGAGGTTTCGCGCCAGGCGGTCCAGCTCGTCATTGGCGCCGGACAGCGGCAGGCGACCTTTCAGGTCCTCCTCCAGCAGGGTCGCCGCCTTGGCGCTCATGGCGTCCACCCGCCGCAGCAGGCGGCGCGCGACGAACAACCCGCCGAAGGTGGCGATCACCAGCAGCCACAGCAGCGACGTGAACAAAGCCGAGCCGAGAATGTGGCGCAGCCTCTCGCGGTCTTCGAGATCATGGCCGATCAGCAGGCGGAAATTGCCGGGCAGCATGAAAACGCGGGCGATGGCCCTGCGCGCGATATTGGGCTCGCCGAGGCGCTCATAGGTCGTCTCGACCGCTATTGGCTGGTTGAACACGCCGGCGGGCAGGTCGATCACATTGCCGGCGACGGCGACGCCATTGGGCGCGGCGACGAGGTAGATCGAGGCGCCCGGCGCCCGCGAGCGTCGCTCGACGACCGCGACGAGCTGATTGAGCCCGCCGTCCGCATATTGGTCGGCCAGCCCCTTGATCTCGGCGTCGATGGTCTGGCGCATCTGGTCGTTGATCAGTTCGCGCACATTTTCGCCGACATGCTCCAGCACGAGAGTGAAGCCGAGCCCGACGATGACGAAATAGGCGATGGCCAGTTTGAAGGCGGTGGTGCGGAAAAGCCGCCCCCAGCTCTTGATTCGCCCCCAGGTCCTGATTCGCGCGCAACCGCGCAAAAAGCCGCGCCAGACCCTCGCCAATTTCATCGAATCCCGTCCCTCGCGGCCTTTGGAGCGCCTTGTCCGGGGCACAATCGGCGATCCGCGGGCGGGTCGCAAGTTACCGATTGGCAAGGCGCCGAAAGGCAGGCGTGATGGGCGCGCAAGTCGCCCGCTCCGAAACCGGGCGTTAACCGTGAAGGCCCCATTCTCGCTGCCGAAACGCCCCCGAAGTTGCGCTAAGGATTCGTCCGGGCCGCGGGCGTCGTACTGCGTATTCAAGGCGATGCCTGCATGCTGATGACACTCGACCAATGGCTGGCCCGTTTTTTCGGCGCCGGCCGTCGCGCCGACCGCCCGGCGCCCCTCTCCCAACGCGCCTCCTTCGGCCTCGACGGCATGGAGATGCGCCAGATCGACTCGAATTTTGAATTGCAGGAATGGGACGAGGAGCCTGAGTCGGAGCCCTCGCCCTATCGTCCCCATTTCCGCCGCCCACGCGCCGTCTTCGTCGATTCGGGCCAGGATTTGGCGCCGCGCGCGCCGGTCGCCCTGCCGCCCGCCGAGTGGGCGCCGCCCGCGCCGCCCTCGCCAGACTATCCGCCGCAACATTTCATCCCCGCCGAGCAGGACGACCGCGCCCGGCTCGAAGCCATGGCCGCGCAGAAATCCCGCGAGATTCTGGCCGCCTCCCAGATCGAGCCGCAATTCCAGTCCGATATTGTGGTCGCCTCGCCGCAGGAAGGCCCGGCGCCGAAATTCTGGCGCGCCGACCAACCCAATGTGCGCTTCACCCGAACGCCCCAAGCGTCGATCGCCCGGCGCCTCGCCGAGGAGGAGGCGCAGCGCAGCGCCGCCGAGGAAGAAGCCCGCCGCATCGAGGAAGAGGCCCGGCTCAAGGCTGAAGAACAAGCGCGCCGTCTCGAAGAGAGCCGCCTCGCCCAGTCCTACGCCATCGACGCCCCCAAGCCGCGCGTGCGCTATGCCCGCACGCCGGACCGGGTGATGCAGGAACGCAATGGCGTAAAGCCCCAGCCCGAGCCGGAAAAGGCTGCGGAGATCGTCGCGGCACCCGAACCGATTGAATCCCCTGCGCCGGAATCTCTGGCGCCGGCGTCAGCTGCGCCTGTTGCTGCCCAGAACCTGACCAGCTTCGGCGCCTTCGGGGCCATGGGCGCGCGCTTCACCTTCAGCGTCGGCTTCGGCGGCATTTCCGCGCCCGCCCCCGCCCCCGCTCCGGCTCCTGCCGCGCCCGAGCCTGTCGCCGCAGCCCCGATAGCCGCAGAAACTGAGAAACCTACGAAAATGCGCCTGCGCGTAAAAGCCGTGGCCGCGCCGCTCGAAGCCGCGCCCGAGCCCGTCCGGGTTCAGGAGCCGAATGATCCGGCCAGGATCATCAGGCGCGTCAAGCCCGCCAATGGCTTCCTCGAACGGCTCGATTTCGACGCGACGCAATATGAGCCGCTTTCGGTCGAGACGCTGGCAATGCCCCCGGTCCAGCCCTTCGAGGAAGAGCCGGAGGACCAGCTTGAGGTCAACGCCGACGCGCTCGAAAAGACGCTGGAAGATTTCGGCGTGCGCGGCGACGTGCTCAACGCCC
>NZ_JASHHX010000008.1 GCF_030056575.1 Rhodoblastus sp. 17X3
TGGCGGCGTGGATCGTGGCGCGTTCGATATCGAGGATTAAACCCTCCGCATTGCCGCCACAGGAAGGGTCTAGATGCTTGGCGCCGCCATTGGCGACGTCGCGGCTTGGAATTCCCTGACATGATGGCAAGGACGCCAGACATGACGCCAATCAAATTACATTCGGACAAGAGGCGAAAAGCAAAATGAAGCGCGGCACCATGTTGTTTTTCGGCGCTCTGGCGACATCTGCGTTGATGAGCGGCGCCTTCGCGCAAAAGCTTCCCGCGCCGGAAAAAAAGCCATCTGCGAAATCCGCCGAAGCGCCGAAATCGGCGCCTGATCCGGTCGATTCGCAAACGGCAATCCAGATGGCGAATGACTATTTCAACGCCGCGCAGGTCATGACCGCCGATTTCGTGCAGGTCGGCGCCGACGGACGGCGTTCGGAAGGCAAACTCTATGTCCTGAAGCCCGGACGCCTCCGCTTCGAATATGCCTTGCCCGCGACAATGGAAATTATCGCCGACGGAGTTTCAGTGGCGATTCGCGATCGCAAGCTCCAGACCCAACAGCTTTATTTTATCAACCAGACCCCCCTCAAATTTCTCCTGAAGGACGAGCTCAATTTGAAAAAGGACGTCAAGATAACTGGCGTCTCGTCCGACCCGAAATCGACGACCATCACGATCGAGGACAGCGCCACCTTCGGCGGCTCGTCGACAATCAAGCTCAATTTCGACCGCAAGGCCTTCGCCTTGCAACAATGGGAAGTCACAGACCCTCAGGGCTACCAAACTCTGGTCACGCTGCATAACATCGACCTGAAGTCGGTTCCGGATCGCGGTCTTTTTCGTATCCCCCCGACGTCTTTCTGGCCCATGCAGAACTGATTCGTCGCCTAGCGTTGTTTCACGTGAAATGAGGCGACCGCGCTTTGCGAAGGGCGATTCAGCATCGCGCCTTGATTCCTTGCCGGTTCTTGGGCTTAGTCGCACAGCCGCGCACCAATTGCGCCGCCACGGGGTGACGACGTGAACCTGAAAATTACGACCTGGAACATCAATTCCGTTCGGCTGCGGATCGCCCAGGTTGGCGCCTTCCTGCGCGATCACCAGCCCGATATTCTTTGCCTTCAGGAAACAAAATGCCGGGATACCGAATTCCCGACCGCCGATATTCGTAAGTTCGGCTACGAGCACATCGCGATCAATGGACAGAAGGGTTACCATGGCGTCGCCATTATCTCGCGCCTGCCGCTGAGCAATATTGATCGAAAGGCCTTTTGCGAGATGGGCGATGCGCGGCATATCTCTGCCGCGATCGAAATCGCAAACCGCCCGGTCCGGATCGACAATCTTTATGTTCCGGCTGGCGGCGACGAGCCGGACCCGGTGATAAACCCCAAATTCGCGCACAAGCTCTCGTTTTTGGACGAAATGTCCCATTGGATCGACAAGGAATCCTTCGCGAAGGAATCGTCGATTCTGGTCGGCGATCTCAATATCGCGCCGCACGAGAATGACGTCTGGAGCCACAAGGCGCTGTTGCCGGTGGTCAGCCACACGCCGATCGAGACCGACAAGTTGAAATCCCTCATTGCGCAGGGATCATGGATCGACACGCTGCGTCATTTCACTCCGATGGAGGAAAAGCTCTACACTTGGTGGAGCTATCGCGCCCAGGACTGGTCCAAGGCGAACAAGGGACGCCGTCTCGACCATATCTGGGCGTCGCCGGCGCTGGAGCCGCATCTCGAAGGAATCGACATCCTGCGGGAAGCACGCGGGTGGGAGCGGCCATCCGATCATGTTCCGGTGAGTCTGCGTCTGCGTTTCTGACGCCTGGCCGTCACAAGGCCCGCCGGGCCTTGTCCAACTCTTGCCCGAAATTCTCGATTTCCTGGCGGACGGCTTCTCTCGCCCGCCTCGCGCTTTCGGGAAACTCTTCCAGCACGCGACGAATCAGGGAACGCGGAAGCTTGAGCGTCGTCGCGTTTTCGCGGGCGATGGCGGTCGAGGGCTGAACGGTTGGCGCGAGCAATGCCAATTCCCCGATCAGGGCGCCCGGACCGACAATTTTGCCATTGTCCATTGTGCCGTGTCCGAGATCGAGCATGATCGACCCGGACAGTACGAGAAAGCCGCCATCCGAGACGTCGCCATTGCGAAAAACCACGTCGCCGGCGCCAAATTTCACGGGTTCCGCAGCAAATGCAATGAGCTTCAGCGCCTCCGGCTCAAAAGCCGAGAAGATCGGAAGGCGAGCGAGCGCTTTGACATCGCTTTCCAAAGACATGACGTTTCCCCAAGATAGCCATCATACCGCGAGGCGATAACCGCCGGCGTCCGTCAGCAGCAGCCGCGCGCTCGCGGGATCCGGCTCGATCTTCTGCCTGAGGCGATAGATATGTGTTTCCAACGTATGGGTCGTGACGTTGGAATTATAACCCCACACGTCGCGGAGGAGATCCTCCCGGGAAACAACAATCCCCTTCGCCCTGTTCAGATATTGCAGGATCGCCGTTTCCTTTTCGGTCAACCGCAGCTTTTCGCCATTCCCGCCGATCAGCAGCTTCGCGCTCGGCTGGAATTGATAGGACCCGATCTGGAAGGTCGCGTCTTCGCTGAATTCGTGCTGGCGCAAATGGGCGCGAATACGGGCGAGCAGAACCGCGAAGCGAAAGGGCTTGCTGACGTAATCATTGGCGCCCGAATCAAATCCGGAAACAATATCGTTTTCCGAATCATGTCCCGTCAGCAGAATAATCGGCTTTTGGAATCCTTCGGCGCGCAGGCGTTTCACGGCGTCGCGCCCATCGCCATCCGGCAGTCCGACGTCCATAATGATCAAGTCGAGCGGCTCTTTGCGAGCGACGGCAAGCGCCTGGGCGACATCCGCGGCCTCGGACGCGATAAATTCGTGGTGGACGGTCAATTGCTCGACCAAAGAGAGGCGCAAAAGGGCATCGTCGTCGACAATCAAAATCCGGCGGACTTGCGACATGAACGATCCTGTTACCCGCGCACATGCTAGCTGGAAGGCCAACCGGGTTGAAAAGGGCGAAATTCCGACAATGCGGAAAGAATCTACGCTGTATCTTAAGCTTCGTCAAAAGCAGGACGTCTTTTGCACACGTGGCGCAGCCCAAATTTCGTGCGCTTTCGTTCGCCAATTGCCTCGGCTGCCTGGTCGCCCACCGTTGGGACTCGTCAGAATCGGCGCGCAGGCGCTTTTTTGCGCGCTCGGTCGAAACGGCGTCGGCGTCAAGCGTCACGAGGGTGATTCGATAACGCCGATCGGCCGCTTTCGAATCACACGATGGATGCGGCGACCCGATCGCTGGACCAGCTTCCGAGCAGATTGTCGTGCGATTTCAAAGGCCGATGGCTGGTGCGACGATCCGCGTTCGTTCGGCTATAACCGCGCGGTCCGCTTGCCGGTCCCCTTTAGCGCGGAGACGCTCTGGCGTGACGACGGGCTTTACGACATCCTCGGCGTGATCAATTTCAATCAGCGGCCTCGCGTCATCGGACGCGGCAGCGCCATTTTCATGCATATCGCTCAGGACGGCTATCGCCCCACCGCCGGCTGCATCGCCCTCGCCGCCGAGGATTTCAGAAAAATACAATTTCGTCTGGGATCTGCGCCTCAAATCGTCGTCGGCGATATTTTCATCCGACGATCGCCGAAAATCGCCGAACCAACTCGGACCTTCGTGGCGCCCATTTGAATGGCCAGTTCGAAATCGTCGCTCATTCCCATCGACAGCTCCTTCAACTGAAACTCCCTCGCCAGTTGATTGAGCAGCGCAAAATGAGGCGACGCCAGTTGATCAACCGGCGGAATACACATCAGGCCGTCAATCTCCAATAGTGTCCGTTCGCGGCAGAACGACAGCAGCGCGCCAAGTTCGCGCGGCGCGACCCCCGCCTTCTGAGGCTCCTCCCCTGTATTGACCTGAACATATAGCTGCGGCGTCTTGCCGCTCTCCCGCATCGCAGCATCAATCGCCGCGGCGATTTTCGGCCGATCGATCGTTTCGATGACGTCGAACAGCGCGACGGCCTCGGCAGCCTTGTTCGATTGCAGCGGCCCGATGAGGTGCAGCGTTATGCCGGGATAGAGGGCGCGAAGTTGCGGCCATTTTTCCTTGGCCTCCTGGACGCGGTTTTCCCCGAAGACCTTTTGCCCGGCGGCGAGGAGAGGAAGGATGTCTTCCGCGCCGAAATTCTTGGAAACGCAGACCAGCTCGACGGAATTTTCCGAACGGCCAACGTCCCGGCACATGCGCTGGATGCGCGTACGGATAGTTTGCAGGCCGGCGAGGGCTGGGCTCGCAACAGATTCTTTTTCCACGGGATCTCCCTTTATCGCTGTGAACCATGCCGGCCGCGCCGCGCCATTCGAGCCGCCAAATTTCGCATTTCGTCGCTCGCTCATGCGTTGCAGGCGTCAGGTCTAGAAAGGGAATCCACCGGAATCAAGCCGGCTGCGCCACTTGTCTGTTTCGCCCTGCTAAACAAATTGACCATCGCCCGGAAATCATGCTCATTGCAGGCAATTTCCGATGTCGCGCGAGAATTGAAATGACGATGCGGTCTGAGCGTTACAACGCTCGTGAAGTCGAGTCGAAATGGCAGAATATCTGGCAGGAACGGCAGACGTTTGAAACCCGGAACGACGATCCGCGACCAAAATATTACGTCCTCGAAATGTTTCCCTATCCCTCGGGACGCATTCACATGGGCCATGTCCGCAATTATGCGATGGGCGACGTCGTCGCGCGCGTGATGCGGGCGAAGGGCTTTAGCGTCCTGCACCCCATGGGCTGGGACGCGTTCGGCATGCCCGCCGAGAACGCCGCGCGGCTTAACCGCTCGCACCCCGCGACCTGGACCTACGCAAATATCGCCACCATGCGGAAACAGTTGCAAAGCATGGGGCTGTCGATAGACTGGAAGCGTGAAATCGCGACCTGCGATCCCTCCTATTACAAGCATCAGCAGTCGATGTTCCTCGATATGCTGGGCAAGGGCCTGGTTTACCGCAAGAACGCCAAGGTGAACTGGGATCCCGTCGACCAGACTGTTCTAGCCAATGAACAGGTGATCGACGGCCGCGGCTGGCGCTCGAACGCCCTGGTCGAGCAGCGCGAATTGACGCAGTGGTTTTTCAACATTACCGCCTTTTCCGAGGACCTTCTGGACTCTCTGGACACCCTGAAGCGGTGGCCGGAAAAGGTGCGCCTGATGCAGAAGAACTGGATTGGCCGGTCGGAGGGAGCTCTGGTCCGCTTCGCCGTCGCGCAGCCCGCTCCAGCATCCGAGATCGAGGTCTATACGACGCGCCCGGACACCCTGTTCGGAGCGAAATTCATCGCGCTTTCCCCCGATCACCCACTTGCCCTGCAACTCGCCGAAGGCAACCCGAACCTTGGCGCCTTCATCGAAGATTGCCGCCGGATGGGAACATCGGTCGCGGCCCTCGAAACGGCCGAAAAGAAGGGTTTCGATACCGGATTGCGTGCGGTCCATCCCTTCGATCTCCAATGGTCGATTCCAGTCTATGTCGCGAATTTCGTCCTCATGGACTACGGAACCGGCGCCGTCTTCGGCTGTCCGGCCCATGATCAGCGCGACTTCGAATTCGCTCGCGCCTATGGCCTCGGCCATACCATCGTCGTCTGCCCTGAGGGCGCGGACCCGGCGACCTATCGGCTGACCGACGCCGCCTATGAAGGCGACGGCCGGATGATCAATTCCCGCTTCCTCGACGGCAAGACGCCAAAGGAAGCGCAGGACGAGGCCATTCGCCGCCTCGAATCCGAAATGCTCGATGGCCGCCCGCGCGCCCAGCGCAAGGTCAATTTCAAATTGCGCGACTGGGGCGTTTCCCGCCAACGCTATTGGGGCTGCCCGATTCCGATCATTCATTGCGAGACCTGCGGCGTCGTTCCCGCGTCGAAGGACAGTCTGCCGATCACCCTTCCCGCGGATGTCTCCTTCGACATTCCGGGCAATCCGCTCGACCGTCATCCGATCTGGAAGAATGTCGATTGTCCGCAATGCGGCCGCCCGGCGCGGCGCGAAACCGATACGATGGACACTTTTGTCGATTCCTCCTGGTATTTCGCCCGCTTTACCGATCCGAACAACGAAACCGCGCCGACCACGCCTGCCATTGTCGACCACTGGCTCCCTGTCGACCAATATATTGGCGGCATCGAGCACGCGATTCTGCATCTGCTTTATTCGCGTTTCTTCACCCGCGCCATGAAGGAGACCGGCCATGTTGGCGTCAAGGAACCGTTCGCCGGTCTGTTCACGCAGGGCATGGTCGTCCATGAAACCTATCGCGCCGCTGATGGCGCATGGCTTTCGCCAACTGAAATCCGCTTCGACGCTGACGGCTCGGGACGTCGCGCCTTTGCGCTGAGCGATGGCCAGCCGATCGCGATCGGCGCGATCGAGAAGATGTCGAAATCGAAACGCAACACCATCGATCCCGACGACATCATCGGAACCTACGGAGCCGACACCGCGCGCTGGTTCATGCTGTCCGACTCCCCGCCGGATCGAGACGTCATCTGGACCGAGGAAGGCGTTCAGGGCGCGGCCAAATTCGTCCAGCGCCTTTGGCGGTTGATCGGCGACATCGCCGATTTCAGCCGCAACGCGGGGAAAGTGACAAGCTATGGCGAATTCGCGCAAAGCATTCGGCGAGCGGCGCATGGCAGCCTGGTGAAGGTCGAAGAGGACCTTGAACGCCTTCGCTTCAACCGTTGCGTCGCCCAGGTCTATGACCTGACGAACCAATTGACGGCGCTGCTCAATTCGATCGACAAAGTCGCCATCGACGACGATATCCGCGCCGCTTTTAACGAATCTGGAAAGATTCTCGTTCACCTTTTCGCGCCAATGATGCCTCACCTGGGTGAAGAATGCTGGGCGGAACTGGGCGAGGCAACGCCCATTGCCGAATCGCCCTGGCCCAAGGCCGATCATTCTCTTGTCGTGGATAACGTGCTAATGCTTCCGGTGCAGGTGAACGGAAAAAAACGCGCGGATCTGACGATCGCCCGTGACGCGACTTCGAACGAGATCGAAGCGGCAGTGTTGAACCTGGATGTTGTCCAACGTGCTCTGGAAGGCCGGACGCCGAAAAAGATCATCGTCGTGCCGCAAAGGATCGTCAATGTTGTCGTCTGATCAGCCCGTTGCGCCCAAGGCCCGTAAAGCCGTCAAGGCTTGCGGATTTGCCGTACTTCTTTCTTTTGGCCTGTCCGGCTGCGTCGAACCCCTCTATGGCCCCAAGATCGGCGGCGTCTCGATTGTCCCCGATATGCAGGCGATCAAGGTCGAGCCGATTCCGGATCGCATCGGTCACTACCTTGAAAACGAGCTGATCTTCGCACTCAACGGCACAGGGTCTTCCCCCACGCCGAAATATCGGCTGGTGGTGACTGTTCGGGAACGGCTCAGCACGCCGATTGTCAACACCGTCACGGGCGAGGCGCAAGCCGGCGACGTCAATATCGACGCCGATTACCGGCTCTATCCGATCGCTGGCGGGGGCGAACCGATCGCAAGCGGCAACGTCACCCAATTCGTTGTTTATGACCGCTCCAGCCAGCGGCTGTCGAATGTCCGCGCCGCACGCGACGCCGAGATTCGCAACGCCAAGGTGCTCGCCGATCAAATCCGCACGCGCATCGCAGCTGCACTGGCGACGCGCGGCTCCTGATGGCCGCCATCGCGCATAGGGACGCCGACCGCTATATCGAGCGGCCCGACCGTGCGCATTTTCTCTTTCTCGTTTTCGGCGCCGATCAGGGACTGATCTCCGAACGATCGCGACGATTGCTCGCTTCCATCGCCACAAATGGACGCCAGGCGCAGAACATTATCGATCTTTCGGGCGACGCGATTGCGCAGGACCCGCTTATCCTGGTCGATGAAGCGCATTCCATCGGCCTTTTCGATGGGCCGTCCCGCGAAATCCGAGTCATGCTCGGCGGAAAATCGATTTTGCCCGCGCTCGAGATGATCGAGCGCTCGCCGCCGACATCAAGCACCATCGTTCTCATCGCTGGCGACCTGAAGCGCGACGCCCAAATACGCAAGTGGATTGAAAGGCAGCCTTTCGCGGCCTCTATCGAATGTTCGCTGGACGACGCCCGGGACATCCAGCGCCTGCTGGACGCCGAACTGAAGCGGGCGAACCTCACCATCGAACCCGAGGCGCGGGAAATCCTGTCGGAAATACTCGGCGATGATCGGATGTCGACCAGATCGGAGATCGACAAACTGCTGCTCTATGCCAAGGACCAGAGCACGGTCACCGTCGAGCATGTCCATGACATTCTCCTCGACGCAACCGCGGTGAATCTCGACGCTCTGCTCTCAGGAACCTTTACCGGTCGCCCCGAGCGGATCATCGAGGCCTCAAGCAAACTGTCGCTCGCAGATCTGGACGTGAACAGGCTCTTCGCCGCGGCATTGCGCTATGCGCTCGCGATCCATCGCGCCCGCGCCGAAATCGAGAGCGGCGCCTCGCCGGATGAGGCGCTCCAGATCCTGCTCCGTCTCATCAATGGCTTCAAAAGGAAATCAGAGGTGACGACTGAACTCCGGCAAGCGCAATCGGCAAAGACGGTCGATTTCGTCAACGCGATTTACGTCGCGATCAAGGACCTTCGTCAGAATAACATTCTCGGCGATGAGCGCTTTTCGCGCCTTATGCTTGCCATGGCTCGCTCGATGCAAAACGCTAACCGCAAAAGAGCCTGATCTTTCCGGCCTTTCGCAAGTTTAATAAATCGTTAGCCCTGCAAGCGTTTGCATAACAAGTCCAATTGCTCCATCGATTTGTAATGAATGCGAACATCTCCCGCATCATTTTTATGCGAAATCTTGACCCCGAGCCCGAGCAAGTCGCCCAGCAACTTTTCCAGAGCCCGCGTGTCCGAATCCTGTTCAGCCCTCGCCCTCGGCTTTTTCGGCGCCTCTCCCGCGTCTTCCTGCGCAAGACGCTCGACGTCCCGAACGGTAAGCCCTTCCTCGACGATCCGGGCCGCGACTTTTTCGGGATGCGAAACGGACAACAAGGCGCGCGCATGGCCTGCTGAGATCTGCCCATTGACGAGATAACCCTGGGCCTCTTCCGGCAACTTGAGCAGTCGCAACGTATTCGCGACGTGGCTCCGGCTCTTGCCGATGATCTTGGCCAGATCCTGTTGGCTATAGGAAAACTCCTCCGTCAACCGTTCATAACCCCGCGCTTCCTCCAAGGCGTTGAGATCGGCGCGCTGAACGTTCTCGACAATCGCGATTTCAAGCGATTGCTGGTCATCTGCCTCGATGATGACGATCGGAACTTCGTGCAACCCCGCCCGCTGCGCTGCACGCCACCGTCGTTCGCCGGCGATGATCTCGTACACGTTGATGAGGCCCCGGATCGTCCGCACAAGGATTGGCTGAACAATCCCGCGCTCGCGTATTGAATCCGCAAGTTCCTGGAGATCGCCCTCATTGAAACTCTGTCGAGGATTTCGCGGGTTCGGCCGCAAGAACTCAATCGGCGCCTTGGCCGGCTTCTGCTGCTCTGCGAACTCGGCGTCACTCACTCCGACATCGCCAATCAAGGCGGCCAAGCCACGGCCCAAACGCGATCTTGCTTCTTCAGCCATGAAAACCCCCATCTCGCGCGACGAAGGTTAAAAACACCTCGCCCGAGAATTCTGCACCCGATTACGAACGCCCTTACGCCGCCCGCAAATTCCGCTCGCGCTGAATAACCTCTGAAGCCAGCTTTAAATAGGCTTGCGACCCGCTGCACTTCAGATCGTAAAGCAACACAGGCTTGCCATGCGACGGCGCCTCGGAAACGCGGACGTTCCGCGGAATAACCGTCTCATAAACCTTGTCGCCGAGAAAGGCTCGCACATCGGCCACGACCTGCGCCGCGAGGTTATTCCGGGAATCGAACATTGTCAGGACGATCCCATGAATGGACAATTGGGGGTTCAATCCCTTCTTGACCTGCTCGACAGTCGACAGGAGCTGCGACAAACCCTCGAGCGCGAAAAATTCACATTGCAATGGCACAAGAACGGCGTCGCTCGCCGCCAATGCATTGATGGTCAGCAAATTCAGCGACGGCGGACAGTCGACTAGGACATAGGTAATCCGATCGCCATTCGGCAATGCGCCCCTACCGGCCAAAGCCCGCAACGCGTTTCGTAGCCTGAAATTGCGCTCTTTTTGATCCGCAATTGCAAGTTCGACGCCCAAGAGGTCCAGAGTTGATGGAGCAACATATAGGCGGGGCACGGAAGTAGGCCGGATCGCGGCGTCCAGCGCGCGCTCCCCCATCATCACGTCAAAAGTCGAGATGGTCCGCTGCTTCCGATCAATGCCCAGGCCGGTCGACGCATTGCCTTGCGGGTCGAGATCTATGATCAGAACGGTTTCGCCGATGGCCGCCAAAGCCGTACCAAGATTGATGGCCGTCGTGGTCTTGCCGACCCCGCCTTTTTGATTGGCCAGTACAAGGACGCGCATCTGATCATCATTTTTCATAGCCACACCCTTAAACGCGATTCGTTCGAGAGTCATGCGCCCGAACAACAACAATACTACCACCTGGTTCAGTGCGGCTTGCGACAATCTGGATATCCAAACTATTATTCGGCGGTAAATCGGTCAATTCAGCCGACAGCCCTCTCCCCTTTAAAAACAGCCCTGTCGCGCCCTTAACCAGCGCCGGCCATGCATATTCCACAAGAAGGGGCAAAGGCGCCAAAGCCCGCGCGGAAATGACGTCGAAATCGGTCTGTTCGCAAAGCTTTGGAAGGATGGATTCGATCCGCCCGACATGGATATCGACATCGATCCCTGTTTCACGTGAAACCTCACGCAAGAAAGCGACCTTTCGCTTATCCGATTCGATCAGATGAACCCGGCCCGCGCTCCCCTTCGTCATGGCGATCACGAGGCCCGGAAATCCGCCGCCGGACCCGAGATCAACCCATTCGGCCCATCCCCCCGCGAGTTCAGCCAGTTGATACGAATCCTCGAAATGACGCGTCCACAGGTCAGCCAATGTGGACGGACCGATCAGATTGATCTTGGGCTGCCACTTGCCGATCAAGGAGGCGTAGATTTCAAGCTTGGATTTCATCTCCGGCGTGAGCAGAGCCAAACCGTTCGAGCGTGAAGCGGTCATGGCGTCAACCCGTAAGCACCGCCCCTGGCTGACCGCGCTTACGCTGCCACGCCAGGATCAAGGTTAGCGCCGCAGGAGTGATCCCCTCGATCCTGGCCGCATGACCAAGACTTTCGGGCATTCCCGCTTTCAGTTTTGCGCGCGCTTCGTTCGAAAGCCCAACGACCGAATCATAGTCGATATCTGGCCCGAGCCGCACGGCCTCATCGCGCTTAAGCGCGGTGACGGCAGATGACTGTCGGTCGAGATAGACCGCGTATTTTGCGTCGATCTCCACCTGCTCACGGACCTTCGGTCCATATTGGCTCAGCTCCGGCCAGACTCGAATGAGATGATCGAAGGTGACGTCCGGATAGGAAAGGATTGCGAAGGCCGCCCGGCGCACGCCGTCTCGATTCAGTTTCACGCCATATTTCGCGGCGTCCGATGGCGCCAGATCAAGCGACTGCAACCTGCCCGTCAGAGCCTCGAGTTCGCTCAGCCGTTCCCCAAAAAGCCTGCGCCGAGCCGACCCGACGCAGCCGATATCGTCGCCTTTCCTCGTCAGCCGCAAATCCGCGTTATCGCAGCGCAAGGACAGCCGGAATTCCGCGCGCGAGGTGAACATGCGGTAGGGCTCGGATACACCCTGCGTGACCAGATCATCGATCATCACGCCAAGATAAGCTTCGGTGCGATCAAATATGACTTCTCCGGATCCTCCAGCGAGGGCGGCCGCATTGAGTCCAGCGACCAATCCTTGCGCGGCTGCTTCTTCATATCCGGTGGTTCCGTTGATCTGGCCTGCCAGAAACAGTCCCGGGAATTTCTTGACTTCGAGCGTCGATTTGAGTTCGCGCGGATCGACATAATCATATTCCACGGCGTAACCCGGCCGAATCACATCGACATTCTCAAGCCCCGGAATGGTCCGAAGAAACTCCTCCTGGACATCCGCCGGAAGAGAGGTCGAAATGCCATTCGGATAGATGGTGTCGTCGTCCAGGCCCTCGGGTTCGAGAAAAATCTGATGACTATCCCGTTCCCCAAATCGAACGATTTTATCCTCGATCGACGGGCAATAGCGCGGGCCACGACCCGAAATCTGTCCGGAATAAATCGGCGCCCGATCCAGATTGCGGCGGATCACGTCGTGGCTAGCCTGCGTCGTGTGGGTTATCGCGCAGGCGACCTGGCGATTCCTGCAAGACGTCGTGAAGGCTGAAAAGAATTCAGGATTGGCGTCGCCCTCCTGTTGCTCCAACTCGTTCCACCGAATCGAGCCGCGCCGCAACCGTGGCGGCGTACCGGTCTTCAAGCGCCCGAGACGAATGCCCCGTGCGGCAAGGCCGTCGCTCAGATGCAAAGCGGGAGCGTCCCCGATGCGACCTGCTGGCTTTGTCTCCGGTCCGATATGAATGCATCCATTCAGGAAGGTTCCGCTCGCGATTACGAAGGCTTTTGCGGAAATTGTCTTCCCCTCTTCCAGATGCAATTTGATCCGTCCGGAGCCTACGATCTCCTCGATCCCGATCGCAGCGCCTTCGGCCAAATCGAGATTTTCGGTCGCCTTAAGCAGGTGGCCGACAGCGGCTTTATAAAGTTTCCGATCGGCCTGGGCGCGGGGCCCGCGAACTGCCGGACCCTTCGACCGGTTCAGCAGTCGGAACTGAATGCCCGCTTCATCCGCGGCGCGGCCCATGATTCCGTCCAGCGCGTCGACCTCGCGAACAAGGTGGCCTTTCCCCAGCCCCCCGATCGCCGGATTGCAGGACATTTCGCCAATGGTCGAAAATTTATGCGTCAACAGCAAGGTATGAGCGCCGCAACGCGCGGCAGCCGCCGCCGCTTCACACCCGGCGTGACCACCGCCGATGACGACGACATCATAATGCGAAGCATCGTGGATCATGACCACACTCATTCATTTTCCGATACAAAAGCGGGCGAACAAGCTGTCCAGTATATCTTCGACACCGACCTTGCCGATCAGTTCCTCAAGCGCAAAACACGCGCGACGAAGATCTTCAGCAAGGATCTCCAAGGGTAAATTCATCCGCCCGGCATCGGCCAAGGCGTCCAGCGCGCGATCGATCGCGTTCCTCTGCCGTGCATTCGCCACGACGAGGGAGCCGGCAACCGTCATATTTTCATTGGCGAAAACTTGCAAGCGATCCATCAGGAATCCAAGATTAAGGCCCGTCTTCACCGAAAGATCGAAAGACTTCTCGTCCCGCCCGCCCGGAAATTCGCAACTGACAAGTTCCGACGACAGATCGGCCTTGGTCGCAATGCGCCATAACGGACGCTGAAGCAACTCCGCGGGCGGCTCGATTTGATTCGCCCTCGGAGCCAGCCAAAGTACAAGATCCGCGCTTCGTGATTTTGTCAGCGCGCGGTGAATCCCTTCGCGTTCGATTGGGTCTTCGCTCTCACGAATGCCAGCAGTATCGATCACATTGACCGGAAAGCCGCCAAGATCGAGTTTGACTTCGATCAGGTCACGGGTCGTTCCCGCATATTCCGAGACAATGGCGGCTTCGCGTTTGGCTAGAGCATTGAGCAGACTTGATTTTCCCGCATTGGGAGGGCCCGCAATCAGCACCGAAAGCCCTTCCCTGATGAGTTCCGCGCGTTCGTGGGTGGACCTCAAAGATTGGAGCTGCTGTCGAACTTCAGGAATTCGCTCCTGAACCTGGTTCGTAACGTCGTGAGGGCGATCGCCTTCATCCGAGAAATCGAGTTCTGTTTCGACCAGAACCATGAGATCGAGCACCCGACCGCGCAACTGACCAATCGCCTCCTGCAAAACTCCGGAAGCAGCGATTGTCGCCAGACGGCGCTGCTGCTCCGTCTCGGCGTCGATCAAGTCAGCCAAGGCTTCCGCACCGACCAGATCCAGCTTGCCGTTGGCCAAGGCCCGGCGAGCAAATTCACCGGGCAGCGCCATCCTCGTTTCCCCGAATGTCGCCAAGACATCAAGCATCGCCCTAACGACGGCCCGGGAGCCGTGAATCTGCAATTCGACACAGTCTTCGCCGGTGAAACTGCGCGGCGCAGGAAACCACAGAACGACGGCCTTATCCAGGATCTCAGCGGTGTGCGGATTTCTGATCGGACGCAAGGTCGCAACACGCGGCGAGGGCGCGGCTCCAGCGACGGAACCCAAGATTTCTAAAGCCTTGTGGCCCGAAATGCGAATGATGGCGACGGCCGATTTGCCTGCACCTGACGCCAGTGCGTAGATGGTCGCACTGTGTTCGCATCCGGGACTCATAAGGAACCTCCAAATCAAATCGACCATGTTTCACGTGAAACATGGTCGATCAAGTTCTCTAATAATGAATAGCTCGCTCAGGTGTTCATGGAGTCGAAAAACGTCGCATTGCCTTTCGGCGTTTCACGCAACTTCCCGAGCAGGAACTCAATAGCGTCCACAGTGCCCATCGGGTTCAGGATGCGGCGGAGAACATACATCTTCTTGAGAATGTCGGCCGGCACCAGGAGTTCTTCCTTACGCGTACCGGACCTGGTGATGTCGATCGCGGGAAAGACACGCTTGTCGGCGACCTTGCGGTCGAGAATAATCTCTGAATTGCCGGTGCCCTTGAATTCCTCGAAAATAACTTCGTCCATGCGCGATCCGGTCTCAATGAGCGCGGTCGCGATGATCGTCAGCGATCCGCCCTCTTCGATGTTTCGGGCCGCACCAAAAAACCGTTTCGGCCTTTGCAGGGCGTTGGCGTCGACGCCGCCCGTCAGCACCTTGCCGGAAGATGGCACGACGGTGTTATAGGCGCGACCCAAACGCGTGATCGAATCCAGAAGGATGACGACGTCGCGACCATGCTCCACCAAGCGCTTCGCCTTTTCGATTACCATTTCCGCGACCTGGACGTGGCGAACCGCCGGCTCGTCGAAAGTGGATGACACGACCTCGCCCTTTACGGAGCGCTGCATGTCCGTGACTTCCTCCGGGCGCTCATCGATCAACAGGACGATAAGATAGCATTCCGGATGATTGGTCGTGATCGACTGCGCAATATTCTGCAGGATGACCGTCTTGCCGGTACGTGGCGGAGCAACGATGAGTGCGCGCTGGCCCTTTCCGATAGGCGCGACAATATCAATGACCCGAGCGGAGAAATCCCTTTTCGTCGGATCCTCGATTTCAAGCTTCAAGCGCTGGTTCGGATAGAGCGGCGTCAGGTTGTCGAAATGAACCTTGTGGCGAACCTTCTCCGGATCTTCGAAATTAATCAAATTCACTTTGAGCAGAGCGAAATAGCGCTCGCCCTCCTTCGGACTCCGAATGAGCCCTTCGACCGTATCGCCGGTGCGCAAACCAAACCTGCGGATTTGCGAAGGCGAGACATAAATATCGTCCGGCCCCGCAAGATAATTTGCATCGGGCGCGCGCAAGAAGCCAAAGCCATCCTGAAGCACTTCGACGACGCCCTCGCCGACGATCTCAATTTCCCGAGACGCCAGCTGCTTCAAAATCGCAAACATCAATTCCTGTTTGCGCATGATCGAAGCATTCTCGACCTCATGCTCTTCAGCAAAGGCGAGCAGATCCGTCGGGGATTTCGCCTTCAGATCCTGAAGCTTGATTTCACGCTTCCGGCTTTCCGCGCCGGCTTTATCAATATCTGTCATGGCGCGATGCGCTCTTCTGATCGTGTTGGGAATATTCAATCATCGACGCGATCCGCGCCCCTTGTCATCGCGCCAATCGTGCGCTGCTGGACAAGTGATTGCTTTGAGGAGAGGAGGCAAGCCTATCCACTTTAGCCGTCCTCGTAAAGTCTATCTTCGAGACAATCCGAAAATATCCCTCGGTTCCGTCGCTAGACCTTGGCCCCGGCCAGATACGTTCGGAGGCCCGAGAATAGGTTCAAGCTTTAGATTTCAGCACGAGGGGCAATCCCGCGGCGACGAAGGTGACCTGCTCGCAAGCAGCCGCTAGAGTTTGATTCATTCGCCCATGACTGTCCCGGAACGCGCGGCCGAGCGATGTCTCGGGAACGAGACCCATTCCCAGCTCATTCGAAACGAGGACCAGCGGCAACGGCTTCTCTTTGACCAAAGCGGCAAGTTTTGCCACTTCGCTCGCATGATCGATCTCTCTTAACAGCAAATTGGATAGCCAGATCGTCAGGCAATCGACGACGACGATGCGGTCGGGTCGGGAAATCTGGTCCAGGACTCCGGCAAGATCGATGGGCTCTTCCCAGACCTGCCAGGTTTCATCACGTTCAGCGCGATGCAGCGCGATCCGCTGTTCCATTTCCGGATCAAAGGCTTCCGCGGTGGCGACCATCCATTTTTCAAGTCGGGAATCGGTCGCCAGCTTCAATCCAAAGGCCGTTTTCCCGGATCTGGCGCCTCCGAGCACCAGATGCGTCCGCCATTCCATGGTGGTCTCAGCCATCTCAACGCAACTCTATGACTTGAACGTCTCAATCGCTCAACAGGCGCTTCAATAATTCCAGTTCCTGATTAAGTCCGGAATCCTTTGAAACCAAATCCTCGATTTTGCGAACCGCATGCAAGACGGTCGTGTGATCCCGGCCGCCAAAACGCCGACCGATCTCCGGCAAGGATCGCAGAGTCATGGTCTTGGCCAGATACATCGCAATTTGTCGCGGGCGCACGACATTCGCCGTGCGTCGCGACGACAGGATATCCGCCCGGCTCACATTAAAATGCGTCGCCACGAGCTTCTGAATATCTTCGATCTTCACCCGCTTGGGTTCGCGGACCCGGATCAGGTCGCGGATCGCGGCTTCGGCGGCCTCGATGGTCAAGGACGCGCCCGCAAGGATCGTATGAGCCAAGAGGCGATTGACCGCGCCATCCAGATCGCGACCATTGGTGTCGATGGAGCGGGCCACCATTGCTACGACCGCGTTTGTGACCTCAAATCCCGGCTGAGCGGTGCGCGCATTTTCGATCCGAGCTTCCAGAATACGCATGCGCAGGCCTTCGTCGAGCGGCTGCATTTCAACGCATAGGCCACCCGAAAAGCGCGACCGCACGCGCTCGTCCAGATTCTCCAGCTCGTTCGGCGCACGATCGCCGGCGATGACGACCTGCTTGCCGGAATCGATCAGCGCGTTCAGCGTATGGCAGAATTCATGCTGGATGGTCTTACCCTGCAGGAACTGGACATCGTCGATCACCAGCAGATCAATCGACCGCAATTTCTCCTTAAAGCCAATGGAGTTCTGGGACTTCAGCGCCGAAACGAAGCCATACATGAACTTCTCGGCCGTGAGGTAGATCACCCTGCGGCCCGCTTCCAGGCCGGCGTGTCCGATCGCCTGAATCAAATGGGTTTTTCCAAGTCCCACATTTGAAAAGATGTAGAGCGGGTTGAACATGGCGCCCACGCCGGGATTGATCGTCGCGACCTGTTGCGCCGCCGCATAGGCCAGCTGGTTCGAGGGACCCACCAGGAAATTTGCGAAGTTAAGCCGACGATCGAGACTGGAGCCTTCGATCCCCTCTATGACCCTGCGAGCCGGAGTTGGTCCGTCCGACCGCACATCCTCGCTCGAATTTTCATGTCCCAAGCCGACGCGGGCGCCTTCAATCGCCTGACGCTCGCTTGCAGCACGGATGGCATTCCGCGCCGTCGCCCTCAAATTGAGCACGATATCACGGACTTCGGGAACTTCCTGAACCACGACAGCCCGCAATTTTTCAAGATAATGGGCGTGAATCCAGCTCTTCAAGAATTTGGTCGGAACGGACAGATAGGCGACTTCGTTCACGACCTCGTCGAGCTCAAGACATTTGAACCAGGAGGAATAGACGGCGTCGCCGACCTCCGATTTGAAACGGGCGCAAAATCTGACCCAAATTTCCGAGGTCGGCTTTGCATTCCGCTCTTCGGGGATGTTCATCTGAATTTGGGCCTTCGACATTTTTTCTCTTCTTCAGGCAATGGTTCGCCCTTTCGCGCCGGAGCGAAAGACGCGACGTCCGATATGGCTGGATGTATTGAACGAGTGTTGGGATGTCTAATCCAACCGAGCCTCAAGCACCCGGAGGATACCAGGCTTCTCGATCAGGAATAAAAGACATCATGCTCTGACCCGCCGAACTGCAGTTAAGACGCGCTCGAAGGAGTCGCACTGATAAAAAGCTGAATCTGCAATATCATCATGCCCCCCTTGCGCCTAAATCCCGCTTCGGTCTGTTTCTCTCGTATCACGTAATAAGAACACATAATACCTATATTCTCATCCGAATATAAGTTATGTTATTACTTAATACAAATCAGATATAGTTCGTTATTTGCTATCTCTGGTCCCGTTATATTTTATGCTTGGTCATTTATGAAGCTTTCGACATCGGGCTTTCCGTGACAGCCAAGAAACCATACACAGGGCGTCCGAGCTAGGCAATGCCTCCAGAGCCAGATTCACGAATCCAAATGGACCTCTCAGCGAGCCGGCAGACACCGAAAATGCATTTCGCTTGAGAACAAGGCGAGTCCGAGCAAAGCTGTTCATGCATCGCAAAATCCACCCGAAAAAAACCATTATCAAATTTGCGATTCGGACCAAACGCTCCAGCTTGTCAAGATCACGCCGCAGCGGCGTGGCGACGGCTTTATAAATAAGCTTTTGTTTTTATGTGAGCTTCTCTGACCGGCCTTGAACCTGTCATAAATTTTTATCGTTCGGTTTCCTGGAACCCCAAAGCTGCGTCACTCTGCCACAGCTTCGCCAACATTCACCGGATCGCGATAGCGGCGCCAAAATGGATTCGCTCCCAGAGTCTCGATGAGCGTCGAATGGCTTGCCTCGCTGGTCTCCGTCACACGGCTGGGCAATGGCCGCGGTCTTTCCGTCATTCCGCCCGTGAATTCTGCCTTTCGGATTTCCTTTCGAACTTGCAAGGACAAGGACGTCTGGCGGCCGCCGCGGAGCTCAATATAGACCTCCGCCAGAATCTCGGCGTCGATCAACGCGCCGTGCTTGACCCGGCGGCTTCGATCGACGCCATAACGCGTGCAAAGCGCATCCAGAGAATTCGACGCCCCCGGATGTTTTTTCCGCGCAAGCGCCAAAGTGTCGACAACCCTTTCGCCCGAGATTGGCGGTCGACCGATCTTCTGCAGTTCGCAATTAATGAATTTCAGGTCGAATTCCGCGTTATGGGCGACGATCGGATCGTCGCCGACGAAATCCATGAATTGATCGACGATGCCACTGAATACTGGCTTATCGGCGACCATATCGAAAGATATGCCATGAACTCTGAAGGCTGAATCCGGGATATCTCTTTCTGGATTGATGTAACAATGAAAATTATTCGTCGTCACAGAGCCATTGAGGAGTTCAATTGCCGCAATCTCAATTATCCTGTCCCCAGCTTGCGCATCGAGCCCAGTGGTTTCCGTGTCTAAAATGATCTCTCGTGACATACCGTGCTGATCACCCTTCGATAAGAACCGGCGTCCTTATCGATCTGTCTGTCGAAGCGCAGCAATCAGCAGATGCGTCTGCCGCCGCGCCGATTCAATTCCGTCGTCTGAACTTATCATGAAATGGGACCGCTGACGTTTTTCCGCGTCGGGAACCTGCCGACGCAAGATGGCGAAAAACTTATCCTCGTTCATCATGGGACGCGACAAAACGCGCCGCTTTTGTTCGCCGAATGAAGCGGACACGACGACGACCGCATCAACGTCTCGCCATGCCTTTGTTTCAAACAGAAGGGGGATATCGACCACGGCCAGAGCCGAACCTTTTTGTTGTTCCCGGCGCAGAAAGTCGGCCCGGGCGGAGGCGACCTGCGGATGGATGATCCGCTCGAGTTCCGTCATGGCGTCGGGATCGTTCAGCACCAGACGCCCAAGAATGTCTCGTTGGATCTCGCCATCGCGGACAGCTTCCGGGAAGCGCGCTTGCACGGCCTCGAATGCGCTGCCACGATAGAGATCATGCACACATTTGTCGGCGTCGAAAACCGCAACGCCCTGGTCGCGAAACAATTCCGCCGTGGTGGACTTTCCCATCCCGATCGAGCCAGTAAGCCCCAGCACGATCATGTATGCGCCTGCTGCAAATCCGCGATGATCAGATCGCGCAGATCCGGCGTCACTTCGGGTCGAACCCCGAACCAGCGTTCAAATCCCGGCGCCGCCTGGTGCAGAAGCATCCCCAGGCCCGACGAAATCCTGTGACCCCGTCGCTTTGCATTTGCCAGCAGATCCGTTTCAAGCGGCGCATAGACGATGTCGCTGACGACGGCATTTTGCCGCAATCCATCTAGATCGATTGCGAGCTTCGGTTGCCCGGTCATCCCCAAGGACGTCGTATTGACCAGCAGCGCCTCGCCATTCAGCGCGCCCGGCTCGTCATTCAAAAATTGCGTCCAAACACGCCGGAAGCCCCAGCCCTCGGCCTCTGCCGCCAATTTCAACATCCGATCGGCTGATCGATTCAATAATTTGACTTCGGGAATCCCGCGCGCGGCCAAGCCGACCAGAATAGCCCGGGCCGCGCCTCCGGCGCCGATGACCGCCGCCCTTTCGCAATCTTCATTCCAATCCGGCGTTTCGGCGTCAAGATTGGCCAGGAATCCGCCGACGTCCGTATTATCGCCGCACAGCCGGCGGCCCTCGCGCCAAAGCGTGTTCACTGCGCCAATCCGCCGCGCCATTTCCGTGACGGTCGCGCAGGCTGCAAAGGCCCGCTCTTTATGGGGCAACGTGATATTGCCGCCGCAATAGCCGAAACGGTCCATTTCAGACAGAAAAGCATCGAGCTGATCTGGCGGGATTTCCAATTTCACATAGGAGCCCTGGATATCGTATTTCGACAGCCAATAATTATGAATGAGGGGAGATCGACTATGTTTTATAGGAAATCCAATGACAAAAGCCTTGTTGTCGCTCATAGCGGTCCCCGATACTTCAAGAGCTAGCTATGAATTTCATTGAATGAACGCGGTAAAGATCCATGATCGCCGCCGCTGTCTCCTCGATCGAGCGCCGGGATACGTCGATTGTAGGCCAACCGCGTTCTGAAAAAAGTCTCCGCGATCGACTGATTTCGTCGGCGACCGAAGTCCTGTCGACATAAGAGGAGTCCTGGGTCGCATTGAGCGCCAGCAACCTGTTCTGCCGAATTTGCACAATCCGCTCCGGCGAGGCGAAAAGTCCAATGACCAATGGTTTTCGCACGTTTTCCATCACGGATGGAAGCGGCACGCCGGGAACGAGCGGAATATTCGCGGTCTTGACGCCACGATTGGCCAGATAAATGCTCGTCGGGGTCTTTGAAGTCCGGCTGACGCCAAGAAGAACGACGTCGGCGCTCTCCAGGTCTTCGGCCATCTGCCCATCGTCATGCATCATGGTGTAATTCAAAGCTTCGATACGCTTGAAATATTCGGAGTTCAAAACATGCTGGGCGCCCGGTCGCGGGGCCGAGGCAGGACCGAGATAGGACTGAAAAAGCCCCAATATTGGAGCAAGGACGGAAAGCGCCGGCGAACCGGCGTCCGCACAGGCTTTCTCGAGCCTTTCAGCAAGTTCTGAATCCACCAAAGTGAAGAGCACGATCCCGGGCGAGGACTGGATTCCGGCGATGACTCGCTCCAGTTGCTCGTGATTGCGGATCAAAGGGTAGATATGTTCGATCGACGCGATGCCCTGATATTGCGCGGCGGCGGCCCGACTCACGGCGATAAGGGTCTCTCCCGTCGAGTCAGACACCAGATGAAGGTGAAAATAGTTTCTGGTCACAGCGCGCCTGGTTCGTTGTCAACGAGACACAATCCGTAATCCGACCCCACGCGACAGGCAAGGCTTGTTGAAGCCTGTGAATATCCGTTCAAATGCGACCAAAATATCGCACCTCGCATTCCGGCGACGCCATTCCTTTAGAATTTATTAACCGGCGTCAATCTGTCATCAAAAATCCTCACCCCTGTCCAAAATAATGGGAATTACGGGTATAATTCCGGCGGAACGCCTCTGCGGCCGGCTCGGGGAAGCAGAGAAATTATCGTTAAAAAAGGTTTAACGTCAAAGCGCGTCGAACCTGAATTCCATCTCAAAAATTCCGGTCTGTTGGGGATCCATTGTGTGTGGCCGTGAATAAGGCTATTCCCTCGGCTAATAACAGAAAAAGAGATTCTAGAAAGATATAGGATTATTCCGTGACCGCGCCGGCGACCAGTGGCCTCTCAAGCAAGACCAACAAGGCCTTTTTGTCCGTTCTTGATGGACAGCAGCTCAAGACTCCGCCGATCTGGCTGATGCGCCAGGCCGGGCGATACTTGCCGGAATATCGCGAACTGCGCGCGACCGCGAAAAACTTTCTCGATTTCTGCTATTCTCCCGCTCTTGCCGCGGAAGCGACACTTCAGCCAATCCGGCGCTTTGGTTTCGACGCCGCCATTCTTTTCAGCGATATCCTCGTCATCCCCGACGCGTTGGGCCAGACGGTGACGTTCGAAGCTGGCGAAGGTCCTCGTCTCAATCCTTTGACGTCCGTCGAAGACATCGAACGGCTTCCCGAATTATCGCTGGGCCGGCTCTCCGCCGTTTTCGAGACGATCGACCGGGTCAAGCCCCGGCTTGCTCCGCAAACGGCCTTCATCGGTTTCTGTGGCGCTCCCTGGACCGTCGCAAGCTATATGATCGCCGGACGCGGCACCCCGGACCAGGCGCCCGCCCGACTCTTCGCCTATCGAAATCCCGCCGCGTTTCAATTGCTCATCGATAAATTGGTCGACGCCTCGATCGCCTATCTGAGCGAACAGATCCGCACAGGCGTCGAAGCGGTCCAGATTTTCGATTCCTGGGCCGGAATTTTGCCGCCATCCGAATTTCAGCGTTGGAGCCTCGCGCCGATCGCCCGCATCATTTCCGGCGTCCGCACCAGCCATCCTGCGGCGCGCATCATCGCCTTTCCGCGCGGCGCCACGACCCATCTTCCGAACTTCATTCGTCAGACCGGCGCGCAAGCCATTGGCCTCGACACAGCTGTCGATCCGAACTGGGCCGTGAACGCCATTCCGGAACAGGTGGTGGTGCAGGGCCATCTCGACCCGCTCGCGCTGCTGGCGGGCGGAAGAGCGCAGACCGAGGCTGTCGACGCCCTTCTCACGGCCTACCGGGGCCGTCGCCACATCTTCAATCTCGGCCACGGAATTTTGCCTGAGACTCCGATCGATCATGTGGCGGCGCTGGTCGATCAGGTTCGCTCATTCGAGGGCTGAAATGTATCTTTGGATCAAAGCGCTGCATGTCGTCTCGATCATCTCGTGGATGGCCGGGTTGCTCTATCTTCCCAGGCTTTTTGTCTATCACTCCGACGCCGAATTGAAATCGATCCAGTCCGAAACATTCAAAGTGATGGAAAAAAGATTAGCCCATGCAATCATGACGCCAGCGATGGTCATGAGCTGGATTTCTGGTTTGTTTATCGCGATTCATTCTGGATTTTATTCAGAAAATTGGTTCAAGATAAAATTCATATTGGCTATATTCATGACGGTATTTCATTTTTATCTATTGAATTTACAAACGAAATTCAATTTCGACAATAATCGCCACTCCAATCGATTTTACCGTCTCATCAATGAGATTCCGACCGTGCTCATGTTGCTGATCGTCGGTCTTGTCATCCTGAAGCCGTGAGCTAGCGCGGCGCTCTCTTCGCAAGGATTCGCTGCAAGGTGCGCCTATGCATGTTCAGGCGGCGGGCGGTCTCGGAGACATTCCGCTCGCAAAGCTCATAGATTCGCTGGATATGCTCCCAGCGCACGCGCTCGGCGGACATCGGATTTTCCGGAGCTGTTCCGACTGGCGAGTCGCTCGATTTCATCAGCGCGAGGAATATCTCGTCGGCGTCGGCGGGCTTGGCCAGATAATCGAATGCGCCGAGTTTGATTGCGATGACGGCGGATGAAATATTCCCATAGCCCGTCAGGATGATTCCACGGGCCTCGGGGCGCCGGGTCTTGAGCTCGGTGATAACGTCGATGCCGTTGCCGTCATTCAAGCGCATGTCGATGATCGCGAATGCCGGCGGAAATTCGCGCAAGCGGGCGAGGGCCTCGGCGACCGATTCCGCTGTGGAGACGATGAAGCCCCGCGCCGTCATCGCCTTGGCGAGACGATTCAAAAAGGGCTTGTCATCGTCGAGGATGAGGAGAGTCTTGTCTTTCTCGAACAGAAGCAGGGCCTCGTTCAATGCCGAGGCTTCCTGATTTTCAGACGAGTCATCCATGGCAAGTCTCATTCTTTTTTGGACCATTTGCAGCAAATTAAGCGAATTTATCGCTCATTTGTCTAATCTTGTTCCAGATCGTCACGAGCGATCAGCGGCGCCGGTTCGATTTTCCAGGCGCGTCCGATTCCATATCATCTGCACGGAAGCGCCGCCGCCGTCGAGATTGGAGAAGCGCATTGCGGCGCCCGTCCGCTCCAACAAGGTCTTGGAGATGAAAATGCCCAGGCCGAGTCCGGCGCTGGTTTCGGATTTCAGACGCCGCGCCGCGCGGCCTCTCAAATAGGGCTCGCCGATCTGGTTGAGGATTTCGTTGGAGAAACCGGGACCATCGTCACGGATAACGATGATGATGTCCTTGTTCGTCCACATGGCCGATAAAAGGACCTTTTCCTTGGCGAAATCGACGGCGTTCTCGAAAAAATTGCCGACGCCATAGGTCAAGGCGGCGTCATTGAGGATGATCGGCTCGTCCCCTTCGCCCTGGAGACTGATCTCGATATCCACGGCATATTGCCGGAACGGCGCGGCTATGTTCTCCAGCAGATGCCGCAGACGGATATGGTCCAGCGGAGGTTGCCTCTCGTCCGCGAGGGACGAAAGCCGCCCCAGAATGGCGCGGCAGCGCTGGGCCTCCTGCGTCAATAATTCAATATCCTCGGAAAATTCGGAGGGTAATTTGGCTTTGCTGAGTTCCCGGCTGACCAGGGCGATCGTCGCCAGAGGCGTCCCGAGTTCGTGTGCCGCGGCGGCGGCAAGACCATCGAGCCGGGACAGATGATTTTGCCGCTCCAGAACGAGTTCGGCTGCGGAAAGCGCCGTTTGAAGGTCTCTCTTTTCGCTCGCGACCCGCGCCGCATAAAGGCAAATGAAAGTCGTCGCGACGAGAAGCGCGCTCCAGAGAGCAAGACGGTAGAGGGGCGCAAGCTGGAAGGTTTCCGCGCGATACCAGGGCAGCGGCCAATGAAAGGCGGTCAGGAAACTGGCGGAAAGGACAACCAGACCCGCAATAATCAGAATCTGGCTGGAACGAAGGGAAACGGCCGCGATCGTGACCGGAGCCAGGAGAAGGATCGCGAAAGGATTTTCGATGCCGCCGGCGAGGAAAAGCAGCGCCGAGAGCTGCAACACATCAAAGGCCAGAAGCGCGGTGGCGGGCTGTTCTTCCAGTCGAAGATTTTTAGGAACGAAAATCTCGACGAGGACATTCAGGACGGCGGATGTCGCGATAATGGCCAGGCACAGGGCGACAGGCGCCGAAAATTGCAGGCCGTGGGCCACAAACAAGACAGTCGCCAGCTGACCGAAAATGGCGAGCCAGCGCAGCCGCGTCAGGGTCTCGATACGGAGGTGGCGACCCTCGGAGCCGATGATCAGGGAAAAGGGCCTTGTCTCCATGGGAACCGCGACCTTGATGAACGGAAGCCCCGGGCCGCGCCGGGTCCAGAGCTTCCGCGCAAAGGATTAACTCAGACCACTTGTTCCTTGGACCGTTCCGCGCGCTTGCGGTCGTTGGGATCGAGGATCGCCTTGCGGAGGCGAATGGACTTGGGCGTGACTTCGACCAGTTCATCGTCTTCGATATAGGCGAGAGCCTTTTCAAGGGTCATCCGGATTGGAGGCGTCAGCTTGACCGCTTCATCCTTGCCGGCGGCGCGAACGTTCGTCAGCTTTTTACCCTTGAGCACGTTCACTTCGAGGTCGTTTTCGCGGGTGTGCTGACCGACGATCATGCCCTGATAGACCTTCCAGCCAGGCTCGATCATCATCGGTCCGCGATCTTCAAGGTTCCACATCGCATAGGCGACAGATTCGCCGGAGTCGTTCGACATCAGAACGCCATTACGGCGGCCCTGAATGTCGCCCTTGTACGGCGAATAGGAATGAAACAGGCGATTCATGATCGCGGTGCCGCGCGTATCCGTCAGCAACTCGCCCTGATAGCCGATCAAGCCGCGCGTCGGGGCATGGAACACCAGACGCAGACGATTGCCGCCGGACGGCCGCATCTCGATCATGTCGGCCTTGCGTTCCGACATTTTCTGAACCACGACGCCGGAATATTCCTCGTCGACGTCGACGACGACTTCCTCGATTGGCTCCAGCCGGGAGCCGTCCTCGGCCTTCTGGAAGACGACGCGGGGGCGGGAAATGCCGAGTTCGAAACCTTCGCGCCGCATGGTCTCGATCAGGATGGCGAGCTGCAATTCGCCGCGGCCGGAGACGATAAAGGAATCGGATCCCGGCGAATCCTCGATTTTCAGCGCGACATTGCCTTCGGCTTCCTTGTAGAGGCGGTCGCGGATGACGCGGCTGGTGACCTTGTCGCCCTCGGTTCCCGCGAGCGGGGAATCATTGACCAGGAAGGTCATGGACAAGGTCGGCGGATCGATGGGCTGGGCCTGCAAGGGCTCGGCGACGTCGGGCGCACACAGCGTGTCGGCGACGTTGAACTTCTCCAGACCGGCGATGGCGATGATGTCGCCCGCCTCGGCCTCGTCGATCGGCTGACGCTCGATGCCGCGGAACGCGAGGATCTTGGAGACGCGTCCCTGCTCGACGACATTTCCCTTGCGGTCGAGGACCTTGACTGCCTGATTGGGCTTGATCGAACCGGCGAAGACCCGGCCCGTGACAATGCGGCCGAGATAGGGATTCGATTCGAGCAAGGTGCCGAGCATGCGGAAATTGCCCTCTTCGACCTTGGGCTCCGGGACGTGATCGAGCACGAGATCGAACAGGGTCGCCATGTCCTCGGTCGGCTTGTCGGGGCTGTCGGCCATCCAGCCCTGTTTCGAAGACCCGTAAAGGATCGGGAAGTCCAGCTGCTCGTCGTCGGCGTCGAGCGCCGCGAACAGATCGAACACCTCGTTGATGACCTCGGACGGACGGGCGTCGGACTTGTCCACCTTGTTGATCGCGACGATGGGCTTCAGGCCGATTTTGAGCGCTTTGCCGACGACGAATTTCGTCTGGGGCATGGGTCCTTCGGCGGCGTCGACGAGCACGATGGCGCCATCGACCATCGACAGGATGCGTTCGACCTCGCCGCCAAAATCGGCGTGGCCGGGAGTGTCGACGATGTTGATCCGCGTGTCCTTCCAGACGATCGAGGTCGCCTTGGCGAGAATGGTGATGCCGCGCTCCCGCTCGAGGTCATTTGAGTCCATCACGCGTTCGGCGACGCGCTGGTTGTCGCGGAAAGCGCCTGACTGGCGGAGCAATTGATCGACGAGCGTGGTCTTGCCGTGGTCGACGTGGGCGATGATCGCAATGTTTCGCAGTTTCATGGGCGCCTGGCTATTGGGCCGGCCCCGGCCAAGGGCAAGGGCAAGCGTTGATAAGATGAACAGGGGCCATTCCCGATGGATCTGGGGAAGAGCCGCCCGTTTCGCATGCGCGACAGGAAAGACGTCACCGAATTTTCTGTTCCGGCCCGGTAAAGAATTACGGGCCGATGACACTGCTGTGAGCGTAAATCGCGCAAGCTTTTACAAGTTTGCGCCTGCTCTACCTGAAAATGAACAGATTGGAAACCCGCGATGCAGCCGGCATTCGATTGAAAATTCCCCGATCACCGCAGGGAAAGGATATTATTTGGCGGGCTCGACGGACGAAGCGTCAAATCGGATCGCCGTTCGGCGATGGCCAGGCGCGCCTGCTGGACCGCAAGCGTAAGCGCGGCGAGTTGATGGCCGTCAAGCTTCGGCATTTCTCCGGCGGCGAGCGATTGCGTGAGGATCTCATCGATCTGGATCTCCAGCTTCGAGAGGGTTTCCAGATCCGGGGCTTCCCGGCCGGCTTTCAAGATCGTCAGCGCATCTTCCATCAGGCGATCGAACCGCGCATATCCCGTGACCGCCATTCGGCTGGCGAGCGTCGCAAATCCGGAAATCAGGATGCTTCCAACCATTGCGCTGATATAAATCAGGTCGCTGTATTTCTCGAAAAAGCTTTCTTCCTCGCCGTCGAAGAAGGCGGCGGCGCCGGGATGCGTCGGCAAAACCTCGCCCTTGTCCGTACTGGGCGCTTCAATATGGTTGGCGACGGCCGTCGTCGCGGCGGCGACCCCGCGATTGGCGAGGATCAGCCGGGTGACCTCGCCAACCGTCGCATTGTCCAGATCGTTTTCTGCGACGAGACGCACCGTGGCGCCGATTGTTTCGATCGTTTCCGCAGGCCGCGAGGGCGATCCCCCGAATGCGCCGCGCAGGATTTCATTTTCCTCCAGGCCGGGAAATTTTTCGGCGATCGCCTTCGCTTCGCGGATTGGGATGAAGATTGGAGCGCCCGAAACGGCGCCTTCCTTCGAAACGGCGTTGACGATCTCGGAAATATGCGGGGCGTCGAACAGACCTACCGCGAAAACGGCGTCAACCTCGCCAGAACGCAAGAGTTTCGGCAATTCGCTCAGGGCAACAGGCGCTTTTTTGATCGCGTCTGGCGCAAGGGAGTATTGCGACTCAATGGTCGCCAGCAAATGGCGATTGGCGTCCCCCGAGTGCTCCGATTCGACAACCGCGATCCGCTTTCCGTTCAACTCGGAGAAATTTGCGAAGGGCACGCCGGGCGGAGCGACGACGATGGCGGAAACATGGGCGAGGATCAAAGCCGTCTGCGCATTGGTCGGCATGGAAATGTCCGAGCGGACGACGGCGAGGTCGGCGGCGCCCGCTTCGATCGCCCGGGCCGAGGCGGGCTCGTCGGGCGTTGGAACGAGCCTCAGCCTGATGTCCGCATGGGTGTGGACGAATTGCTGATTCAGGGCCGTGAGCAGCTTATGGAACTCACTTCCACGCGAAACCGCGACGCGCAGGGACGTCGGCCGCTCGTAGAAGTAGATCCCGATGGTGGCAAGGGCGACCAAGGCGGCGCCCGAGGCCAGGATCAAGGAAAAAAAGCGCCGCATCGCCCCGCCAACCTGAAACTCTTCACTCAAGAAGATCAGCAAGTCGCGTCAAATTTGCGGCGCGGCCGGCGCAACTTGGCGCCGGCCAGGATCAAAATCAGATTTTCGCCGTTTTGCGTTCGCGTTTCGCCAGGGTCCGCAGGCGAAGGGCGTTGAGCTTGATGAAGCCCGCGGCGTCGCGGTGGTCATAGGCGACGGCGCCTTCCTCGAAAGTCACCAGCTCCTGATCATAGAGCGAATAGGGGCTTTCGCGTCCGACGACGGTGGCGTTGCCCTTGTAGAGCTTCAGCCGGACCCGGCCCGTGACCTTCTCCTGGCTCTTGTCGATCAGGCCCTGCAGCAACTCGCGCTCAGGCGCGAACCAGAAGCCATTGTAGATCAGCTCGGCATATTTCGGCATCAACTCATCTTTGAGATGCGCGGCGCCGCGGTCGAGCGTGATCGATTCAATGCCGCGATGGGCGAAATAGAGAATCGTGCCGCCGGGCGTTTCGTACATGCCGCGCGATTTCATGCCGACAAAGCGGTTTTCGACCAGATCGAGACGGCCGATGCCGTTCTCGCGGCCCAGATCGTTCAGTTTCGTCAGCAGCCGCGCCGGCGAGAGCGCTTCGCCGTCAATGGCGACAGGGTCGCCCTTTTCAAAATCGATGGTGATGTAGGTGGGCTTGTCGGGGGCGTCTTCGGGATTGACAGTGCGGGAATAGACGTAATCGGGCGTCTCCTGCGCCGGATCTTCGAGCACCTTGCCCTCGGACGACGTGTGCAACAAGTTCGCGTCGGTCGAAAAGGGCGAATCGCCGCGCTTGTCCTTGGCGATCGGAATCTGGTGTTTTTCGGCGAATTCGATCAAGGCCGTGCGCGACGTCAAATCCCACTCGCGCCAGGGCGCGATGACCTTGATGTCGGGCTCGAGCGCATAATAGGAAAGCTCGAAACGCACCTGGTCATTGCCCTTGCCGGTCGCGCCATGGCAGACGGCGTCAGCCCCGACCTGGCGGGCGATCTCGATCTGCTTCTTGGAGATGAGCGGTCGGGCGATCGACGTGCCGAGCAAGTAGAGGCCTTCATATTGCGCATTGGCCCGGAACATCGGGAAGACATAGTCCCGGACGAATTCCTCGCGCAGATCCTCGATGAAGATGTTTTCCGGCTTGATGCCGAGAAGCTCCGCCTTCGCGCGGGCTGGCTCCAGTTCTTCGCCCTGGCCGAGATCGGCGGTGAAGGTGACGACTTCACATCCATAGGTGGTCTGGAGCCATTTCAGGATGATGGACGTATCCAGGCCGCCGGAATAGGCGAGGACGACCTTTTTGACTTCTTTGCTGGGCTTGGACATGAATTTCGATCCGGGTAGAAAATTTGGCGCGACTATAGGCGCGCCGACGGCGGGCGCAAGCCCAGCATCGCGCGTCGCGAGCGCCGAGGAATCAGGCTTCGGCGTTGAAGGCGGCGAGCGCCGCCATATTGACGATGTCTGAATCCTTGCCGCCGAGCTGAACGATCTGAACGGGCTTGTCGAAACCGACGAGCATCGGTCCGATCACGGTGGCCCCGCCAAGCTCCTGCAGCATCTTGGTGGAGATCGAGGCGGCGTGAAAGGCGGGCATGATCAGCACATTGGCCGTGTCCGTGAGGCGGCAGAACGGGTAAAGCGCCATCGCCTCCTTGTTGAGCGCGACGTCCGCCGCCATTTCGCCGTCATATTCGAAATCGACGCGACGGTGGTCGAGGATGCGGACCGCCTCCTTGACGCGCGTCGAACGCTCGCCCGGCGGATGGCCGAAATTGGAGAAGGCGAGCAACGCGACTCGTGGCTCATAACCGAGACGTCGGGCGAAGCCGGCTGCTTCGACAGCGATATCGGCGATTTCTTCGGCTTCCGGCAGTTCGGTGATCGCCGTATCGGCGACGATGACCGGACGGCCGCGCGCGAGAATGAGCGACACGCCGATCAGCCTGTGCCCAGGCTTGGAATCGATCACGCGCTGGACTTCTTCGAGAGCGATCGAGAAATTGCGGGTGACGCCCGTGACCATCGCGTCCGCGTCGCCGGAGGCGACCATCGTCGCCGCGAAATGGTTGCGGTCATTGTTGATGATGCGTTGGCAGTCGCGCATCAGGAAGCCTTTGCGTTGCAAACGTTCATAGAGCATTTGCGCATAGGCGGCGTTGCGCTGGGAAATCCGCGCGTTATGGATTTCAATCAGCTTTTCATCGAGTTCGATGCCGGTTTTCTCGGCGACTTCGGCGATTCGTTCCTCGCGGCCGACGAGGATGGCGGTTCCTAGCCCCTGGTTGACGAAAGTCGTCGCGGCGCGAATGACCTGCTCTTCCTCGCCTTCGGCGAAGACCACCCGCTTCGGGTTGCGTTTGATGCGATCCATGATGCCCTGCATCATGCCTGCGACTGGGTCGCGACGCGCGGAAAGCTCGGCGCGATAGGCGCCCATGTCGATGATCGGTTTTTGCGCGACGCCCGTATCCATCGCCGCCTGGGCGACCGCCGGAGGAACGATCGAGATCAGGCGCGGGTCGAAAGGCGCGGGAATGAGGTAATCGCGGCCAAAGCGCGGCCTCGCGCCCTGATAGGCGCGCGCCACGTCGTCGGGCACGTCCTCGCGCGCGAGCTGAGCCAGCGCTTCGACAGCGGCGATTTTCATCTCCATGTTGATGGTTTTGGCGCGCACATCCAACGCGCCCCGGAAGATGTAGGGAAATCCGAGCACATTATTGACCTGGTTCGGATAATCCGACCGACCGGTCGCAACGATGGCGTCGGGACGCACGGCATGGGCGTCTTCGGGCGTGATTTCCGGATCCGGATTGGCCATCGCGAAGATGATCGGGTTCGGCGCCATGGATTTGACCATGTCCGGGGTCAGGGCGCCCTTGGCGGAGAGACCGAAAAAGATGTCCGCTCCAGCCATGGCCTGTTCGAGCGTGCGGTTGTCGGTTACGACGGCGTGGGCGGATTTCCACTGGTTCATGCCGGCCGTCCGGCCCTGGTAAACCACGCCCTTGGTGTCACACAGGGTGACGTTTTCAGGCGCGAAGCCGATGGCCTTGATCAGGTCGAGACAGGCGATGCCGGCTGCGCCGGCGCCGTTGCAGACCAATTTGGTCTTCTTGATGTCGCGCCCGGTCAGGTGCATGGCGTTGATCATGCCGGCGGCGGCGATGATGGCGGTGCCGTGCTGGTCGTCGTGAAACACGGGAATGTCCATCAACTCCCGCAGCCGGGCCTCGATGATGAAACATTCCGGCGCCTTGATGTCTTCAAGGTTGATGCCGCCGAACGTCGGCCCGAGGAAACGAACGGCGTTGATGAATTCGTCCGGATCTTCCGTCCCGATTTCCAGGTCGATCGAATCGACGTCCGCAAAGCGCTTGAACAGGACGGATTTGCCTTCCATTACCGGCTTGGAGGCGAGGGCGCCCAGATTTCCCAGCCCGAGAATGGCCGTTCCATTGGTGATGACGGCGACCAGATTGCCCTTGGTCGTATAATCATAAGCCTTCGACGGATCTTCCGCGATCGCAAGGACGGGCACGGCGACGCCGGGGGAATAGGCGAGCGAAAGATCGCGCGCCGTCGCCATCGGCTTCGTCGGCGAAATCTGGAACTTTCCGGGCCTGCCCCGGGAGTGAAACAGCAACGCTTCCTGCTCGGTGAAGGTCGGCCGCTTCCCGCGGCTCGGCTTTGTCTCGGACATTCTTTAACTCTGGTCGGCGCTGAAAGAGCGGCGAACTTAGCGGCGCCAAGCCCGGGATGCCAAGCAATCCTTTCGGCATAGGCGATTTTTTTGGTCGAATTTCCTCTATGGGAGCAGCATCGAGAATCCTTTGGGAAAATCCCCGCGATTTGGCCAATCGAGGTGCGGGACGCGCGCGCCTTTGTTAGCTTCGCGTTCCGGAAAGCGTCGAGGACGGCATGAGTGTTGACGAAGGACAGGGTGTGGCCGAGGCGACGACGCCGACACGCACGGCGGCGGCCCGCGAGGATGTGTCCGGAAAGGGCGGTCGGGAGACGCCGGAGCGCGTCACGCCGATGATGGCGCAATTCCTTGAAATCAAGGCCGCAAACCCCGATTGCCTGTTGTTTTATCGGATGGGCGATTTCTATGAGCTGTTTTTCGAGGACGCTGAACTTGCTTCGCGGACTCTCGGCATCGTTCTGACCAAGCGCGGAAAGCATCTCGGCGAAGACATCCCCATGTGCGGCGTGCCGATTGAAAGGTCGGAGGATTATTTGCAGCGGCTGATCACGGCCGGACATCGCGTCGCCGTCTGCGAGCAGATTGAGGATCCGGCGGAGGCGCGCAAGCGCGGCGGCAAATCGGTCGTCCGCCGGGCGGTTGTCCGTCTGGTGACGCCGGGCACACTGACGGAGGATCAATTGCTCGATCCCGGCCGGGCGAATCTTTTCATTTCTCTGGTCCGTCAGCGCCTCAATGATACGGATTGGCTGTTCGGGGTCGCGGCCGTGGATATCTCGACCGGCGCCTTCGAGGTGTTCGAGACCGACTTTCCGGGGCTTCCCGGGCTGATCGCGCGATTAGACCCGCGGGAAATCGTCGCGTCCGACGCGATCCTTGGCGATGAGGGGCTGAAGCGCCTGCTGCAGGATTTCGGGGCGGCTCTGGCGCCTTCCGATCGTTCGGCGGGCGGAGGGGCGCTCGCCGAACGCCGCCTCAAGGAATATTTCGGCGTTTCGACCCTCGACGGCTTCGGCCCGCTGTCACAAGCCGAAATCAACGCCGCCGCCGCAGCGGTCGCCTATGTTGAGCGGACGCAGTTTTCCGCGCGCCCCCGCCTGTCCTATCCGGGACGCGCCGAAACCAGAGCCTGCCTGCAGATCGACGCCTCGACGCGGGCGAATCTGGAGCTCAGCCGAACGCTTGGCGGCCAGCGGTCGGGTTCGCTGCTCTCGGTTCTTGATCGCACGACAACGCCGGCCGGGGCGCGTCTCCTCTCGGACTGGATCGCGGCCCCCTTGTGTAATTGCGCCAAAATTGTCGCCCGTCAGGACGCCGTCGGGTTTTTCGCCCAGGATCCGCTGTTGCGGAAAGAAACGAGGGATCGGCTGAAGGGCGTTCCCGACATGATGCGCGCGCTTGGCCGGCTGGCCTTGGATCGCGGCGGCCCGCGCGATCTCGCGGCTTTGCGCGACGGCTATCTTGCTGCGCGCGATTGCGGCGCGCGCTTGCAAGCGGAAGCGCCGCCGGAATTGCTCGCCAGCGCGGCGGCTTTCCTGTCCCAAGTCGATCTGGCTCTGGCGGAGGATCTGGGCGCGGCGCTGGCGGATGAGTTGCCGCTCGATCGGCGGGACGGTCATTTCATTCGAGGCGGCTACAATACGGCGCTTGACGAGACGCGGGGCCTTCGCGACGAAAGCCGACGCATCGTCGCGGCGTTGCAAGGCCGCTATTGCGATCTGGCCGAAACCAGACAGTTGAAAATCAAGCACAATAATTTTCTCGGCTATTTTATTGAGGTCTCGCAGGCGCAGGGCGAGAAATTCTTGCGCGCGCCGCTCAATGCGACCTTCATCCATCGCCAGACGATGGCTGGCGCCATGCGGTTTTCCACCAATGAACTGGCGGAGCTGGAAGGACGCATCGCGAGCGCGGCGGACGAGGCGCTCGCGATCGAAAAAGGAATTTTCGAGCGTTTCGCGGCGCAGGCGCAACGCAATTCCGCCGAGATCGAGACGGCGGCCAAGGCGCTTGCCGCCGTCGACGCGCTCGCGGCGCTCGCGGAAATCGCCGTGGACGCCGACTGGGTGCGCCCCCGGGTCGATGAGAGCCTCGATTTCGAAATCATGGGCGGCCGCCATCCCGTCGTCGAAGCCGCGTTGCGCGGGCGCGGCGAAGCCTTCGTGCCCAATGATTGCGAACTGAGCGGAATCGTCCGCAAGAAATTCGCCGCGTCGGGCGGCAAGGTCGCCGTCGTCACCGGCCCGAACATGGCGGGCAAATCGACTTTTCTCCGGCAGAACGCCCTGATCGTCGTGCTGGCGCAGATCGGCTCTTTCGTTCCGGCCAAGGAGGCGAAAATCGGGGTGGTGGATCGGCTTTTTTCCCGTGTCGGCGCCTCGGACGATCTGGCGCGCGGCCGCTCGACCTTCATGGTGGAAATGGTCGAAACCGCCGCCATTCTCAATCAGGCGACCCTGAATTCGCTGGTCATTCTCGATGAGATCGGCCGCGGGACCGCGACTTATGACGGCCTTTCCATCGCCTGGGCGGTGATGGAGCATCTTCATGAGTCCAATCGCGCGCGGGCGCTTTTCGCGACGCATTTTCATGAATTGACCCATCTGGGTCAGCGCCTGCCGCGGCTGGTCAATCTTTGCATGCGCGTCACGGACTGGAACGGCGACGTCGTCTTCCTGCACGAGGTCGCCCGTGGCGCGGCGGATCGGTCCTATGGCGTGCAGGTCGCCAAATTGGCCGGACTTCCGAAGACTGTGGTCGAGCGCGCCAGAAATATCCTGGCCGAGCTGGAAAAGACCGATCGCCATGGGCCGGTCGAGAGGCTGGTCGCCGATCTGCCATTATTCGCCGGACTGGATGTCCCGGCGTCGCAGCCGGTGGCGCAAGGTGCGCTTCGCTCGGCGCTCGACGCGCTCAATCCGGACGAAATGACCCCGCGAGAGGCGCTGGAGGCGCTCTATGCGCTCAAGAAAGCCGCCAGCGCCTGAGCGGCGGCGTCAATTCGGGTTTTCAAGGCTGAACATTTCCGACATTTCGTCATAGGCGAACAGCTCGGCGTAACGGGCCCAGGACACCACCGTGTCCAGCGTCTCTTCCGCATAATCTTCCGACATATAGTCTTCCAGCTCGTTGCGGAAACGCGCGGCCGGGGCCGAATGGCTGGGGCGTTCGTCAAGGACGCGGCGGATCAGGCTGATGATCGGCACATAATTGATGAGGTGCTGGGAAAACAGCTTTTTGCGCTCATCGGTATCGAGGTCCGCGAAGGCGCGGCCAGCGTCCGAGAGCAGGAAGTCGCCCTCGCTGAGCATGCCGAAACGCAGCAGCTGAATCGCTTCCGCGATATGGAACAATTCGTCGGCTTCCATCTGAAGCTTGTCGGCGAGCACCGGCAAGTCCGCGCGTCCATAGAAGGGCTCGGCGGCGACGGCCTCGATCAGGCCCGCGAGAACGTTGGTCGAAATGGGATGGAGGACCATGCCGACGCCGGTGCCCGGAATGCCATCGACGGTTGAGGGACGCGGCTCGGCCCGCTGCGTCATGCGGGCGTAAATGCTGTCGACCAGCGCCCGGAACTGCGGATTGAGACGATTGCGCGGATGCGGCAATTCAACCTTGATCTCGGAAGCGATCCGGCCCGGATTGGAGGAAAAGACCAGGATCCGGTCGCACATCAGGACCGCTTCCTCGATGTTATGCGTGACCATCAGCACGGATTTCATCGGCAGGCGCCCTTCGACCCAGAGGTCGATGATGTCGGTGCGCAGCGTTTCGGCGGTCAGTACGTCGAGCGCCGAGAAGGGCTCGTCCATCAGGAGAAGATCGGGATGGACGACAAGGGCGCGGGCAAATCCGACGCGCTGGCGCATGCCGCCGGACAGTTCCTTCGGATAGGCGGATTCGAAACCGTCGAGACCGATCAGATCGATGGCTGCGAGCGCGCGCTTGCGCTGTTCCGCCTGGGCGACGCCGAGCGCGTCGAGGCCGAGCTCGACGTTCTCAAGCACTGTGAGCCAGGGGAAAAGCGCGAAGGACTGGAACACCATCGCTATTCCGCGCGGCGGTCCATCGATCGGCTTGCCGCGGCAGGCCGCCAGTCCCGACGAGGGCTTCACCAGTCCCGCGATAATGCGAAGCAAGGTGGATTTGCCGGAGCCGGAGCGTCCGAGCAGTCCGACGATCTCTCCCGATTTGATCGTGAGATCGACTTTTTCGAGCACGACCAGTTCGTCGCCGTTCGCCTTGGCGAAGCTGCGATTGACGCTTTCCAGATCGATCAGCGCGGATTCGGGTCCGGCATTGACGACATCGAGCATGGCGATCTCCGATAGATCCGTTTAACCGAGGCGAAGGCGGCTTTCAGCGAAGCCGTAAAGCGGTCGCCAAAGCAAGCGATTGAACAAGGTGACAAAAATACACATCACGACGATGCCGAGAACGACGCGGTGGAAGTCGCCCGCCTCGGTCGCGTTGGCGATATAGGAGCCGAGACCCACCGCGGTCAGCTTCTGGTCGCCCCAGCTCGCCACTTCGGCGACGATGGCGGCGTTCCAGGAGCCGCCCGACGCGGTGATCGCGCCTGTTATATAATAAGGAAAGACGCCGGGAAGAATGACGAAGCGCCACCATTTCCATCCTGTGAGGTGGAAACTTTGCGCGGCTTCCTTCAGGTCGCCCGGAAAGGCGCTGGCGCCGGCCACGACATTGAACAGAATGTACCATTGCGTGCCGAGGATCATCAGCGGACTGAGCCAGATATTCGGGTTCAGCTGGAAATGGATGATCAGCACGACGGCGGCGGGGAACAGGATATTGGCTGGAAAGGCCGCAAGGAACTGGGCGAGCGGTTGAACCTTTTCCGCGATCGACGGACGCAGCCCGATCCAGACGCCGATGGGAACCCAGATCAGCGAGGCCAGGGCGATGAGCACCACGACGCGGATCAGGGTGTAGAAGCCGTCGGTGAAGGCGGTCAGCACGTCGGACCAGTTCAAAGTGGCGAAGACATATGCGAACACACGCCATCCGATCACGAGGGCGCCGCCAAAGATGATCGTGATCCAGATGGCGTCGACCAGGCGCGCCGGGACATTCAGCTGGAATTTCAGCTTTGACAGGTCGGGCGCGGGCAGGCGAATGCGCGTCGTCGATTCGACGATGTCGGAAACGGCGCCGGCAAAGGTCCGCAGGAAGCGGGTCTGACGAAAGAGATCCAGCAGCCATGAACTCGGCGCTTCGGCGGAGGCGGTCTGTTCGAAGCGAAACTTGTCGGCCCAGGCGACGATCGGCCGGAATAGCAGCTGGTCGTAAATGATGATGACCGCCAGCATTGTGAGCACGGCATAGCCCACCGCCGGAAGATTCTGGTCCTTGATCGCGGTGGCCACATAGGCTCCGACGCCGGGCAGGGTCACGGTAGTGTCGCCGACGGTGATCGCTTCCGAGGCGACGACGAAGAACCAGCCGCCGGACATGGACATCATCGCATTCCAGACGAGGCCCGGCATGGCGAAGGGCACGTCCAGACGCCAGAACCGCCGCCACCACGAGAGGTGAAAGCTCTTGGCCGCCTCGTCCAGATCTTTCGGCACGTTGCGGAGCGACTGGTACATGCTGAAGGTCATGTTCCAGGCCTGGCTGGTGAAAATGGCGAAAACGGAAGCCAATTCCGCGCCCAGCACCCGTCCGGGGAACAAATTCATGAAAAAGATGACCGTGAAGGTCAGAAAGCCGAGAATCGGAACCGACTGAAGGATGTCGAGAATGGGAATCAGCACAATTTCCGCGCGCCGGCTTTTCGCTGCGAGCGTGGCGTAAATGAAGGTGAAGACGAGCGACGCGACCATCGCCGCCAGCATGCGCAAGGTCGTGCGAAGCGCATATTCAGGCAGATTGGCGGGATCGAGGCTGATTGGCGTCGCGTCCAGCAAGGTCAGCGGAACATCGGTCTGGCTGGCGCCGTGGACAATCATGACCAGCGCGCCAGCGACGAGCGAAAGGGCCGCGAGGTCGAAGAGATTGGGGGCCAAGGCGCGGCCCAGGCCAGTCGGCGGCGCGGGATTTTTCACTGGCGCTGTTCCTTGTGCGCTCGATCGGAAACAACAGGCTTGAAACGGTGAAGACGAGCTCGCCGCATTTATTCGTTACCCCAATGTGAATGACAAAACTGTGACATTTTTGCCCGTTAGCGCGAGTCTTCAGACTTCCTCTGTCCGTCACGCGGCGATCGTCAAGAAAAATTAATTAAAACAACCTGTTCAATGGCTTGTTGCGGGTGCGGCGGGTCTGAGCCGCGTTCGATAAATGTTCTTGCCAAGCCAAAGGTGATTCGTTAGCGTTCAGCCAATCCGGGGAAGGCCCATGGTTGTTCGCGTATCGACGGTGGCGTTCGAGGGCGTAGAAGCTCGCCCTGTCGATGTACAGGTTCAATTGTCCAACGGCAGCGTCGTCTTCAATGTCGTCGGTCTTGGCGATAAAGCCGTCGCCGAATCCCGGGAACGGGTCCGATCCGCTTTGGTCGCTTCTGGTCTTTCGTTGCCGGCGAAGCGGATCACGGTCAATCTCGCCCCGGCCGATCTGCCTAAGGAAGGCAGCCATTACGACCTGCCGATCGCGCTGGGCGTGATGGCGGCGATTGGCGCGATCCCCTTCGACGCCCTCGAAGGCTATACTGTTCTCGGCGAACTGGCGCTCGACGGCGCGATCAGTCCGGTCGCCGGCGTCCTGCCCGCGGCGGTCGCTGCCGGGGCGCGTGGCCGGGGGCTGATTTGTCCCGCGGATTGCGGGCCAGAAGCGGCCTGGGCCTCCGCCGACATCAAGATCATCGCGCCGCGATCGCTCATTCAGCTTGCCAATCATTTCAAGGGATCGCAGGTCATTTCGCGGCCCGCGCCAGCCATTCGCTCATCCAGTGGCGTCTTGCCCGATTTACGCGAGATCAAGGGGCAGGAAAGCGCAAAACGCGCGCTGGAAATCGCCGCGGCGGGCGGGCACAACCTTCTCTTCAACGGCCCCCCCGGAGCGGGAAAGAGCATGCTGGCGGCCAGGTTGCCGTCGATCCTGCCGCCGCTGACGCCTCGCGAGCTGCTCGAAGTTTCGATGATTCATTCGGTCGCCGGCGCATTGGCCGGTGGCGAACTGACTGACAGTCGGCCGTTTCGTGCGCCCCATCATTCAGCATCGATGCCGGCCCTCGTCGGCGGCGGCTCCGGGGCGCGGCCCGGCGAGATTTCGCTGGCCCATAACGGCGTGCTTTTCCTTGACGAATTGCCTGAATTCCAGCCTCAGGCCCTCGACGCGCTGCGTCAGCCTCTGGAAACGGGGGAGGTCGCGATCTCTCGGGCCAATCACCGCTGCGTCTATCCTGCGCGGTTCCAATTGGTGGCGGCGATGAATCCCTGCCGCTGCGGCCACGCGCTGGAGCCGGGCTATTCCTGCCGCCGCGGCGAGCCGAAACGTTGCGCCCAATCCTATCAGACGCGTCTCTCGGGTCCGCTGCTGGACCGCATCGATCTTCATCTGGAGGTGGCGGCGATTCGGGCGTCGGACCTGATCCTGCCGCCGGCCGCCGAGGGATCGGCGGAGGTCGCCGCACGCGTCGCCGCCGCGCGCGAATTCCAGCGCGAACGCTTTCAACGGCTGGGGCGTCCGGACATTTCCTGCAACGCCGCCGCTCCCGCCGCTCTTGTCGAACAGATCGTGAGTCTGGATGAGCCGGGGATCAAGCTGATCCGGGACGCCTCGGAAAAGCTGCGGCTTTCGGCGCGCGGTTTTCATCGCGTTCTCAAACTGGCGCGCACCATCGCCGACCTTCAGGGGGCCGAGCATGTCCGGCGTCCGCATCTCGCCGAGGCGCTTTCCTACCGGGCCGCGTCCGATCGCAATGAAATGGCCGCGTAGCGCAACGAAAGATTTAGCGCGGGCCGCTAGAATTCCGTCGGGACTTGCCGGGCGGAGATAAACCGTGCGCCCGTCTGTCGATCGAACTGGCGTCGATGATGATTGGGACTTTGACGACGAATTTGGCGCTATTTGCGGGGGTCGCCGGTCTTTCCGTGGCCGTCGCGCTTCATTTCATTCGCGCCGCGCGCCGCCAGCAGGGTCTCGCCGAGAAGGAAAAGGAACGACTTCTCGACGAAATCTGGGAGTTGAAGGCGACCGCCAGCGCGCTGAACAAGGCCGAAGCCGCCAATGATGCGAAATCGCGTTTTCTCGCCATGGTCAGCCATGAGGTCCGGACCCCGCTGACGGGCATCTTGGGCATGGCCGAACTCCTGACGGCGACAGAATTGACGGCGGAACAATTGACCTATGTCGACGCGATCCGCCTGTCGGGCGAATCCCTGTCGTCCCTCATCAACGAAATTCTCGATTTCTCCAAGATCGAGGCGGGCAAGCTCGACCTTAACAAAGCCGCCTTCGACCTGCAGGCGCTGGTCGAAGGCATCGCGGAATTGCTGGCGCCGCGCGCTCAAGGCAAGGGAATCGAAATCGCCACGTCAATCGATCGCGCCCTTCCCAGTCGCGTGCTTGGCGATTCGGAGCGCCTTCGGCAGGTCCTGATGAATCTCGCGGGCAACGCCGTGAAATTTACCGAGCATGGCGGAGTCGGGATCGTCATCCGGCAGGCGCAGGGCGGGAAGGTTCATTTTTCGGTATGCGATACGGGTCCCGGGGTTCCCGAAGGTCGGCGCCAGTCGATTTTCGAGGAGTTCGAACAGGTGGACGGGTCCATGACCCGCCAGCATGAGGGGACGGGGCTGGGCCTCGCCATATCGAAATTGCTCGTCGAATTGATGGGAGGCGATCTGAAACTGGAACGTTCGGGTCCTGAAGGCTCGGTTTTTTGCTTTTCGATCGCCCTGCCTCCAGCCGAAGCCCGGGCGATGATTCAGGAGCCGCCGTCGGGGCTGAACGGAAAGACCGCTCTGATCGTCGCGGATTCGCCTTTCGGGGCCCCGTTCCTGGGCGAGCGATTGGCCGAACTGGGGGCCAAGGTGTTTCACGCTCAGGATGAAGCGGCGGCGCTGATTCTCCTGCGCGAAAAAACGCCCGATCTGGTGATCGTCGATTGTGCATTGGGCGAGGTGGAGACCCATCGTGTGGTCGTCGAGGCGCGCAAAAGCGGAGCGAAAAGCAATCTCGTCCTGTTCTCGCCTTTCGAGCGCAGGGCGTTCGGCGAAGCCCTGGTCAAGGATTGCGACGGCTGGCTGGTCAAGCCGGTTCGTCTCCAGTCTCTTCACGCGAGGCTTGGCCCGAAGCGCGCGCCATTCTCTGTCGCCCGCGACGCCTCCTTGCAAACAGGGATCGCGCAGCCTTTGGCCGGGCGCAAAATCCTGCTGGCGGAAGACAACGACATCAACGCGCTGCTTATCGAGCGCCATCTTTCCCGTCTCGGCGCCCAGATGGTCCGAGCGCGCGACGGCGCCGAGGCGGCGGCTCTCGTCTGCGCGAACATCGGCGGATTCGACGCCGTGCTGATGGATATTCGAATGCCGCGCCTCGACGGGTTTTCCGCCGCCCGGCAAATTCGCGCAGTTGAGAAGAAACCGGCGTCCGACCGGCTTCGCATGATCGCCCTGACGGCCAATGCTTCGGAAGAAGATCGATTGGCGGCCGAGGCCGCCGGAATGGATGGTTTCCTCACCAAGCCCGTCGACTTGAACGAACTGGCCCGGGCGATCGGACCGCAAGGCGTTCCGCCGATTGCGCGGCGCGCGCTTTGAGGCCGGATGTCATATTTCCGTATCGACTTCGCTATAAATATGCTCAACCCAATGCGAAGGCTGGCGCCATTCAGGGAAACGCTTTTATGAACGGATTGGCCGTGATCGCGGGTCTGTCGTCGAAGATCCCGTTCCTCCCGAAAAAGCCGAAAGAAACCGGCTCGAGGAAAATCAGCCGTTTCGGCGCCTGGCGAGGCGCTTTTTCGCATACGGGCCTTGGTCCGAATCTTGGTTGGTCAGGCTCGCTCGAATTGCGTCTGGCGACGAAAAAATCGGATATCCGCAAGGCGCAGCGCCTGCGCTACAGAGTTTTCTTCGAGGAAGGCGGCGCGGCGCCGGACGGCGCCGGGGCTCTCGTTCGTCGCGACATCTGCCGTTTCGACAAGGTTTGCGATCATCTTCTGGTGATCGACCACGCCGCGCGCAATCGCTTCGGCAAGATCAAGCCGAAGGTCGTCGGCGCCTATCGCCTGCTGCGCCACGAGGTCGCGCAGGAAAATTTCGGTTTTTACAGCGCGCAGGAATTCAATATCGGACCGCTTCTGGCGCGCCATCCCAATTCGCGTTTCCTTGAGCTCGGGCGGTCTTGCGTTCTCGCGGATTACCGCGGCAAGAAGACGATTGAAATGCTTTGGCGCGGAATCTGGACCTATGTGAAGCATTACCGCATCGATGCGATGATCGGCTGCGCGAGCCTTGAGGGCACTGATCCGGACAAGCTCGCGCCGCAGCTGAGCTTTCTTTTTCATCACGCCAAGGCCGCGCCGGAATGGCTCGTCAGTCCCTTGCCGCAGCGTTTCGTGACGATGAATCGTCTCGAAAAAGAGCAGGTCGACGCCAAGCGCGCATTGGCCGCGCTGCCGCCGCTCATCAAGGGCTATATGCGGGTCGGCGCCAAATTCGGCGAGGGCGCGGTCGTCGATCGCCAGTTCGGCGTGACCGATGTGTTCGTCGTCATGCCGATCAACGAGATCGAAGGGCGTTATATCGAATATTTCGGCGCGCCCGAGGATCTGGCCCGCCGCGCCGCCTAGTCAGCGTCTTTCGTTTGCGCGTGATCGGCGTTTGCGTTGCGCGCACAACGTCGGCTCTCGATCGCCGCATTCACCTCCGCCCCAAAGATGAAAATCGCCGCGAGAGAATAAAGAAAGACGATGGCGATCATGACCGACGCCAGCCCGGCGTAAGTCGCCACGTAATTCAAGGCGAAGCGGGCGATATAGGACCCGAAAGCCGACGCGAAAATCATCCAGGCGCAAAAGGTCAGGATCACGCCGGGAGCCGTCTGGCGCAGGGTGAGCTTCACATTGGGCAAGACCCTGTGCGCAATGATCAGCGCGGCGAGCAGGATGATGGTCGCGATCGCATAGCGCCCGACCTCGACCTTGGCGTTGAAGGCGCCAAGCGCAGGCGCCTGCTTGAGCGCGGCCTCCCACAGGATAGGGCCCAGAATAAGCAGGAAGGCCATGGCGAGCAAAGCGAGCGCGCCGATGAAGACATAGCCGATTGACTGGACGCGCAGGCGCCACCAGGGCCGGGTCTCCCGCGCGCCATAGGCGCGGTTGAGTCCGGTCCGCAAAGCTTCGACGCCGCTCGATGAAAAATAGACGGCGAGCGCCGCGCTGATCGTCAGCAGCCCGCCGTGCCTGTTGCTAAGCACATTATGGATTTCGAGCAGGATCGGCGCCGCGACGCGCTGCGGCCAGATATCGAAAAAGGCGGAGAACGCCTCGTCCGCGAGGGGCTGCACGCCGAACAGGCCGGCGAGGCTCGTCACGACGATCAGGAAGGGAAAGATCGCGGTCAGACCGGCCAGCGCAATGTGGCTCGCCATGGCGTAGCCGTCGTCCCTTTCGAAATTCTGGGCGGCTTCCAGCAATAGGCGGGCGTTTTTTCGCAAAGGGCCCCTCCGGGGCAAAAATTCCATGGGGTTCATTTAGCAATATTTCTGCAGGCCGGGAAATTTACGCGCCCAAGCGCTGGCTTCGCGGCGGACGGCGTCCTATTTGAGCCGAAAGGGAGATTTTCATGGACGCGCAAAACCCGCTTCTCGCCGGCTGGGACACGCCATTCGGGATCCCGCCTTTCGAGGGGATCAAAACCGAACATTATCGGCCGGCCTTCGAGGCCGCCTTGCGTGAACATGAGGCGGAAATCGCCGCGATCGTCGAAAATCCGGAGCCGCCGACCTTTAGCAATACGATCGACGCGCTGGAGCTGGCAGGCCAGGGTCTGAATCGGATCGGCGGGGTCTTCTGGAACATCACGGGAACGGATTCGACGGAAGAATTGCGCGCCGTCGAACGCGAATTGTCGCCCATTCTCGCCCGGCATTTCGCCGCGATTTCGCTCAATGAAGGTTTGTTCGCGCGCGTCGCCACTCTTTATGAGCAACGGGAAGGCTTGACCCTGACCGACGAGCAGGCGCGGCTTCTGGAATTGACGTACAAGAGCTTCATTCGCAGCGGCGCCAGGCTAGAGGGCGCAGCCCGCGCGCGATTCGCGGAAATCGCGGAACGACTCGCGAGCCTCGAAATGGCGTTCGCCCAAAACATTCTCGCCGACGAGAATAATTTCGTGCTGCCGCTGGATGAGGCCGATCTGTCGGGCGTGCCCGATGACGTGAAGGCCGCCGCCGCGCAAACGGCCGCGGATCGCAACGTCGCACGCCCCTTCGCGCTGACCTTGTCCCGATCAAGCGTCGAGCCTTTCCTGAGCCACGCCCATCGCCGCGATTTGCGCGAGGAATTGTTCAAGGCCTGGATCGCGCGCGGCGAACATGACGGCGCGACGGATAATCGGGGCCTGATCTGCGAGATTCTCGCGCTGCGGAACGAACGCGTGAATTTGCTGGGTTACGCGACCTTCGCCGATTACAAGCTGGAGCCGACCATGGCGGGCGCGCCGCAGGCGGCGCTCGATCTTCTGGACAAGGTGTGGGCGCCGGCGCGCGCCAAGGCCGCGCAGGAATGCGAGGCGCTCCAGGCCGTCGCCGACGCGGAAGGCGCGAATTTCCAGATCGCCGCGCATGACTGGCGCTATTATTCGGAAAAATTGCGCCTCAGTGAATATGACATCGATCAGAGCGAGCTGTCCGGCTACTTCCAGCTCGATAAAATGATCGAGGCGGCGTTTTATTGCGCGGAGCGGCTGTTCAGCCTGCATTTTGCGCCGAAGTCCGACGCGCCGGCCTATCACCCTGACGTGCAGGTTTTCGAGGTCAAGGATCGGGACGGCCGCCATCTGGCGCTGTTCCTGGGCGATTATTACGCGCGCTCCGGCAAGCGCTCGGGCGCGTGGATGTCGAATTTCCGCAGTCAGAAAAAGCTCGGCGGCGAAGTTCGGCCGATCATCGTCAATGTGATGAACTTCTCTAAGCCGGTTCCCGGCCGCCCGGCCTTGCTGACCTTGACCGAAGTGCTCACCCTGTTTCACGAATTCGGCCACGCCTTGCACGGCATGCTGTCCGACGTCGTCTATCCGTCGATGAGCGGTACGGCGACGCCGACCGATTTCGTCGAACTACCGTCGCAGCTCTATGAACATTGGGCCTTGCGGCCGGAAGTCCTGGAAAAATTTGCGATCCATCACGAGACCGGCGCGCCCATTTCGCAGCAGATGATCGACCGGGTCATCGCCGCGCGCAATTTCAGCCAAGGCTTTGCGAGCGTCGAATTTTGCGGCTCGGCTTTTGTCGATTTCCTGCTCCATTCGAAAAGCGAACCGCCGAAGGACATCATCGCCGCCGAAAAGGAAATCCTGGCCGGCATCGGCATGCCGTCGCAGATCGTGATGCGCCACCGAACCCCGCATTTTTCCCATATTTTCGCGGGCGACAGCTATGCGGCCGGCTATTACAGCTATCTCTGGTCGGAAGCTCTGGACGCGGACGGCTTTGCGGCGTTCGAGGAAACCGGCGACATCTTCGATCCGGAGGTCGCTGGGCGCCTGAGGGATTTTGTCTACGCCGCAGGCAACCAGCGCGATCCCAACGAGGCCTATGCCTTGTTCCGCGGGCGCAAGCCGGAATTCGACGCGCTCCTGCGAAAGAAGGGCTTGGCCTGACGCCAAGACATATTGCGCTGCGGCATCCGGGCTGGCAATAAAGTCACAGATTGATCTCTATCAAGCCCGTAGCAGCCAGATCAGGAGTCCCGGATGACGCAGGCCGCGCACATGATCGCCACCGACAAATTTTTCGAGCTCGGCCGCGAGGCGAACCACGCCATCGAAGCCCTCTATGCCGAGGCGGTCGCCAGCGTTCGCGCCAGGGTGACCGAAAACGGCAAGCTGTCCAATGCGGCGATCGAGCGTGAGCAGCATGCGGCGCATGGCATCGCCTGGCTCGCCACTTACGTCGAATCCGTCCGCGAATTGTTCGCCTATGCCGAGCGTCAGAAGGCGGAGGGCCGCTATGGCGAAACCGAGGATCTGCTGACCCGGATCGGCGTCGGCGAATATCTCGCCCAGATCTTCGGCGGCATCCCGATGAGCCAGGGCGAAATCATTCGTCTCGGCGATTTCGGCCTTGCCAATGAAACGATTGCGGCCAAGCGCATCGCCGCGATCGAAACCCTGATCGCGACCGGCAATACGGCGCCCAACCGCGCGCGGCTGGTCGATCTGGTCGACCATGCCGAAGCTTCGGCGACCGTCGGCTCGCCGGGTCTCGACGAGACTCTCGAAGCCATTCGCGAAGAAATCCGCAAATATGCCGAAGCTGAAGTGCTGCCCCACGCGCATGAATGGCATCTGAAGAACGCCTATATTCCGCTCGAAATCATCCAGGGTCTCGCCGATCTCGGCGTGTTCGGCCTGACCGTGCCGGAAGAATATGGCGGCATGGGTCTGGGCAAGGTGGCGATGTGCGTCGTCACGGAAGAATTGTCGCGCGCCTATATCGGCGTCGGCTCGCTGGGCACGCGCTCCGAAATCGCCGGCGAGCTGATCCTTTGCGGCGGCACGCAGGAACAGAAGGAAAAATACCTGCCGAAGATCGCGTCCGGCGAAATTCTTCCGACGGCGGTCTTCACGGAGCCGAATACCGGCTCCGACCTCGCGTCGTTGCGCACACGCGCCGTGCGCGAGGGCGACACATATATCGTCAATGGCAACAAGACCTGGATCACCCATCCGGTGCGCGCCGATTTGATGACGGTGCTGACCCGCACCAATCCCAACGAGCCGGGCTACAAGGGCCTGTCCATGCTGCTGGCCGAAAAACCGCGCGGCGACGATGCCAATCCCTTCCCCGCCAAGGGCATGTCCGGCGGCGAGATCGAAGTGCTCGGCTATCGCGGCATGAAGGAATATGAGATCGCGTTCGACGGTTTCGAGGTTCCCGCCGAAAACCTGCTCGGCGGCGTCGAGGGCCAGGGCTTCAAGCAGCTGATGCAGACCTTCGAGGGCGCGCGCATCCAGACCGCCGCGCGCGCCGTCGGCGTGGCCCAATCCGCGATGGAGCTGGGCCTGCGCTATGCGAAGGAGCGCATTCAGTTCGGCAAGGCTTTGGTCCATTTCCCGCGCGTCGCGGACAAGATCGCCATGATGGCCGTGGAAATCCATATCGCGCGCCAGCTCACCTATTTCGCGGCGCGCGCGAAGGATGAAGGCAAGCGCTGCGATCTCGAGGCGGGGCAGGCGAAGCTGCTCGGCGCTCGCGTCGCCTGGGCTGCGGCGGACAATGCCTTGCAGATTCATGGCGGCAATGGTTTCGCGCTGGAATATCCGGTTTCGCGCGTCCTTTGCGACGCCCGCATTCTCAATATTTTCGAAGGCGCGGCGGAAATCCAGGCGCAGGTCATCGCGCGCCGGTTACTCGAGGGCTGATCTGGCTCGATCAGGCTTCTTACATAAACGCCCGCTCAGATTTGAGCGGGCGTTTTTTGTGGTCAGTCAGGGCGTTCGGGCGTTTCCAGACTTGGGCCCATCCTGCCCTCGATCAGCCGATAGAGCTTCGAGGCTTCCGCATAGGGGCCGCGTCTGTCCGCGCAAGCCAGAACCTCCAGAACGACGACGCGGTTGTGGAAGGCGATGGTCAGAACGTCGCCAACGCCAACCGGCTTGGCTGCCTGCTCGACCCGCTTCGAATTGACCCGGACATGGCCTTGAATGATGAAATCGGCGGCGCCCGTACGCGTCTTGACGATGCGCGCGTGCCAGAGCCATTTGTCGAGACGCTGACGATTTTCGCTTGAATTCATGTCTTGTCCCGCGCTCAGGCAAATCCGAGATGAGCCCAGGCCGATTTGGCTTTTTCACGCATGCGTCGGCGAAACAATTCGCGTTTGACAGCGCCTTCCAGTTCCTGCGGCCGATCGGCGCGCAGCGACAGCATGACGTCGGCCATGGGCGTTCGATCGCGCCAGATGTGGTCGATCATGGGATGACCCGAAACCGCGCAGGAATCGACCGAGCGAACGCCGGGTTCGTGCAACAGCGAGTCGGTCATGCTCATCGTGAGCAAGACGCCGGGGGAGGAGAAGGCGAAGTCCTCATCATAGGCCGTCTTCCAGAAATATGCGGTCTCGCCGGTGAAGAAGACGACATTGCTGGCGATGATCTTGTCCTCGCTGGCCATCCAGTAGACCCGGCATTTTCCTTCGGCGCCCAGCGCTGCCGCGATCGACCGGACAAAGGCGGCGTGGTCCGGCCGATTCAGAAATGCGCCGCCATCCCGCCCCTTCCAGCCGCTTTTTTCGAGAGCCAGGAAAGATTCGATATGCCGCGCCATGTCGGCCCCTTCGCGCGTCACGCCCAGAGTGAGCGGCCCCATGTCGCGAAGTCGGCGCAGCTGGCGATCCAGCTCCTTCTTTTTTTTCCGCGAAACGAAATCCGCCGCGGAGACGCCGGGCCGCGCGGCCTCGAGCGCGGCGCGGTCATAATGTGCGACGATGTTGAGCGCGAGGCCTCGCAGCGCTGAGAAATGGCGCAGTAGCGCAGCGGTGGCGCCGTGTTCGCGGATCTGGGAAATCGCAAGGATGGAGACGGAGTTCTGCGACGCCCGCAAATAGGCCAGGATGGCGTCGAGGCTGCGGAGCGCCTGCGCCTTGTCGAGCAGCGGCGCTCCGGAGCAGCAATAATCGTGAACCCATGTCTTGCAGGTTGAGCCAAACCACAGGCGCGGCCGCACAATGGGCCAGACCGCGATGAGACGTTTGCGCGGCGAAGTTCCATCCTGCTCCCAGGCGAGCAGAAATTCGGGACCTTTTCGATCGGAAAGATGTCGCGCGGCCGGCAAGGCGAAGGCCGGATCCAGAAAGATGTTCGACTCGAGCGCGCGCGTCGTCAGGTCGGCCCAGGCCACGACGTAACGTCGCGCCTGTTCTGCACTGATACGTTCGACGAAAGCAGGAAAGATAGAGCGATCGGCATCGCAGCAGCCATGGAGCCGCCGTTCGTCAAGCAGGCCGAAGCGATCGGACGCGCTGAACGCGGCGGGCTGATGCGTGAATTGCGGACGTCTGAACATTTCCGTCAACCGCGCCAATTCAGATGGGCAAGCCGCTTCAGAGAGGGACGCTTCAGAGCAGGAAGCTCGGACGCGCCAGCGCCAAAACGGGACTGCTGGATCATTTCGACGCGATATTCCTCGAAAATCTTTCTAGCAGTTCAACTCAATCAAGCATCAGGCCAATGGGGAAGTAAATTCAAGCAAGGCGAAGGCGCCTCAAGCCAGCAGGCCGCCGAGGGAGGGCTTGAGGGGATTGTCGGCAAGCGCCGCCGCATCTGGCTGGCCGATATTCGGCTTGCCAACGAAAGCGTCATGAAGCCCCTGAATGAAATGAGGACTCAGATCCTTGACGATGAAGACGATTCGGGTCCGGTGATCGGCGTCGGGCCAGGCGTCAAGCCGCACGGGCGGATGAAAAATGTGCTGGACGCCATGGATGATCAAGGGCCGGTTCGGATCGTCGGCGAGCGCGATGATTCCCTTGACCCGAAGCAGATTGGGGCCGTGGGCGTTGCGCAGGATTTCGAGGAACAGATCACAGGCCGAGGGCGGCATGGGCGTTTCGCTGGTCAGGCAGAATGCGCGAATGGATTCGCCATGGCGGTTGACGTCGTCATGTGCGTGGCCATGCCCATGATGATGGTCGTGTTCCGCCTTGGTCAGACTCTCCGCATTCAGCCAGCGGGCGATGTCGGGGGCTTTGGTCGCGGGGTTGTACAGGCCGGCGTCCAGCAGATGTTCGGCGTCGAAGGATTCTGACACATCCAGCAGGCGCGCGGTCGGATTGAGGGTCGACAGGCGCTCGCGCAGACGCGCCAGCGCCCTTTTTTCCTCGGGCGACTGGAGCAGATCGCATTTGGACAGCACGAGACGATCGGCGACGGCGGCCTGCCTGACGGCCTCGGGATGCGCCGCCAGCGTCGCCTCGCCATTGACCGCGTCGACCATGGTCACGACGCCGTCGAGCCGGAAGCGCAACAGCAGATAGGGATGGCTCATGATCGTGTGCAGCACGGGCGCGGGATCGGCGAGGCCCGTCGTCTCGATGATAAGGCGGTCAAAGGGTGGGATTCGCCCGTTGTCGAGCCGGCGCAACAGATTTTCGAGCGCGTCGATCAGGTCGCCCCGGAGCGTGCAGCAGAGGCAGCCCGAAGCCATCATGACCATGTCGCCGTCGATTTTCTCGACAAACAGATGATCGAGCCCGATCTCGCCGAATTCGTTGATCAGGACGACCGTGCGCGCCAGCGCCGGATCCCGTAGCAGCCAATTGAGCAAGGTCGTCTTCCCGGCGCCGAGGAAGCCGGTGAGGATCGTCACGGGAATCGGCGCGGGCGGGCGCCGGACGCCTATGCCGCTGGTCAATTCTGCCCCGTCTTGCCGGCGGCGGCCGCGGCTTTATCGGGATGCTTGGCCGCAGGTTTCGGAGCCGCGGTTTTTGGGTGTTCCCTGGCGGGTTTGGCGGCCGCCTTGGGGGCCGGCTTGTGGCTGGCCTTGGCCTCCGGCTTCGCCTTGTGCTTGGCCTGCGCCTCGCGCTTCATGGGCAGCGCCTTGGGATCGGGCTTGATGGGCGAAGGCGCGGCGGCGTGCTCCGGCGGCGCATAGGCGATGGCGCCGATGGGGGTGTTGGCGGGGCGCGGTCCGGCGACCGGCCCCTGATAGCCGGGCGTGGGGCCAACGAAAACGGGCACGGCGTCATAGGCGGGACGCGGCAAGGCTGCGATCTGCGCGCCATTGCCGGGCGCGGGCGGCGCCGATCCGGCCGCGGACGAAATCGCGGCGTTGAAATCTTCCGTCTCGGCCGCAAGCTGCGCTTTCTGGCTTCGCCTCCCGCAAATCTCGCCGCGCATGTCGGGCGGCGCGCCGCCGACCGACGCCAGGTCGCTGGCGGGTTCGCCGAGTTGCGAAGTCGCGAAGGCGCGATCCAGAAGGTCGGCGGCATGCGCGGTGCGGACGCGCGCGGAAGTGTCGCCCATGACGACGACGATGACTTTTCGTCCTCCGCGCGTGGCGCTGGCCACCAGGTTGAATCCGGCCGGGCAGGTGAAGCCCGTCTTCATGCCGTCGGCGCCGGGATAGCGGCCGATCAGGCCGTTATGGGTCGGGATGATCTGTTCGCCGAGCTTCAACGCGCCGATATTGTAGAGATCGGCATATTGCGGGAAGGCCAGCAGCAGCGCGCGGCCGAGGACGGCCATGTCTCGCGCCGAGCTGACGTGGCTAGGGTCGGGCAGGCCGTTCGGATTGACGAAATGCGATTCGCGCATCCCGAGCGCGGACGCGGTCTGGTTCATCTCGGCGGCAAAGGATTCGACCGAACCGGAGACGCCCTCGGCGATGACGACCGCGATGTCATTGGCCGATTTCACCATCAGCATCTTGAGCGCATTGTCGAGCGTCACCTGCGAGCCCGGCGCGAAACCCATTTTTGAGGGCTTCATGTTGGCGGCGCGCGCCGAAACGACCAGTGGAGTGTCGAGGCTGAGGCGGCCTTGCCGCACGGCATTGAGCGCGACATAGACCGTCATCAATTTGGTGACGGAGGCGGGATACCAGGGGCGCGTCGCGTCGCGCGCCTCGATCACGCGGCCCGTCGCGAGATCTGTCGCGATGAAGGGCGGCGGCGTATGGTGAACCGGTTCAGCCTTCGCCTGCGCATGTGCATGCGTCGCCGGGCGCTTGTGCGCCGCAAGGGCCATTGCGCCGAGCGGTCCCTGGAACAGGACGGCGGCGGCGATTACAGCGAGCGGGGCCCGTCGAAACCTGAAGCGATTCGAAGCAGTCATCATTCTCGCGCCATTTCGGCCGGATTGTTCCGGCCAGGAGTGAAAAGCAGCACGGTCCAGGGCAATGGACCGGAATCCAGAGAACCCGGACCAGTGCGAAAGCCGAAGCAGGTTCATAGCCGTCGGGCTTTTATGAACCAAGCCGATCGAAACGTAATTACGACGCTTCCGACGTTGCGCCACGTCTGCCTTGTGAAGCGCGCTTTTAAGACTCTTTTATGGCGGCGCGCCACAATCACTCGCCCGGCGCCTTGATTTCGAGCGCGAGGGCATGGACGCCGCCCGCGATCTCATCGGCCAGGAGGCTGTTGACGGCGCGGTGGCGCTCGATGCGGCTCTTGCCCGAAAATCCGGGCGAAATCATCTGGACCCGGAAATGCGTCTCGCCGCCATGGCCGGCGCCGCCGTCATGGCCGGCATGTCCGGCGTGTTTGTGCGATTCGTCGATGACCTTCAGGAATTGGGGCGCGAAGGCCGCCGTCAGTTTCGTTTCCATCCGTTCGCGGACGGTCTGTTCACCTGATTGCGCCATATTGATTCTCCTGTGTTCCCTGAGAGGGGGCCGGGCAGTCAAGCGATTTAATCTATCTCGCGTTCTTGCTCCGGCCGCCTCTTCGACCATATTGTGTTCAACATGGACTTTAATTCCCCCATCTTCGATCGGATCCGGACCCGACGCAACGCCGGGCCGGCTCAGACCGCTCCGTCGGGGCCGCGCTGTCAGCATCCAGGGTGCGACGTGGCGGGACAATTTCGCGCGCCGATGGGGCGATTGCGCGAAGGGCAGTATTTCTCATTCTGTCTCGATCATGTGCGCGAATATAATGCGACCTATAATTATTTTAACGGCATGAGCGACGAGGCGGTCCTGTCCTATCAGAAGGACGCCCTGACCGGGCATCGGCCGACATGGAAAATGGGCGCGAACCGGCAGGACGCCGCCTCCGGCCCGATGCGCGATCCATTCAGCATGCGAGGCGACGGGAGTGGGGCGAAGCGTCGCGGCGCCCGTGCGCCACGCCACGGCGTAGTCGCGCTGAAGGCGCTGAACGCGCTCGGGCTGGATGATGAGGCGGGTCCGGAGGAAATCAAGGCGCGTTACAAGGAACTGGTCAAGAGATTGCATCCGGACGCCAATGGCGGCGACCGTTCGAACGAAGACCGGCTGCGCGAGATCATCAACGCCTATAACGTATTGAGATCGTCACGCGCGGTTTAAGCTCCCGGGAGCCGCGCCATTCTTTCGGAACGGGTTTCCGCCCCTTGTGGCGCGCGCCGCCGCAAGGTTATCGTGTCGCGCAAATGTCAGGGGCGCCGCGCATGGGTTTGAATTGGATTCAGCAAGCCTTTGCAGGTTAGTTGGTCATCATCCGCTCCGCCAGGTGTTGCCTCTGGCGGAATGGAGACGGAGGTTTGATGCAAGTTTCTCATTCTGCGGGGCTGGTTCAGGGGCTCCCGGACAAAATGGTTTCGGTGCGCGAGGTTTTCGGGATCGATTCCGACATGAAGGTTCCGGCTTTTTCCGTAGCCGATGAACATGTCCCGGCCATCGACCCGGATTATCTGTTCGACCGCACCACAACCTTGGCCATTCTCGCCGGTTTCGCCTACAATCGCCGCGTGATGGTGTCAGGCTATCACGGCACCGGCAAATCGACCCATATCGAGCAGGTGGCGGCGCGGCTGAACTGGCCTTGCGTCCGCGTCAATCTCGACAGCCACGTCTCGCGCATCGATCTCGTCGGCAAGGATGCGATCGTCCTGCGCGACGGCAAACAGGTGACGGAATTCCGCGACGGCATCCTGCCCTGGGCGCTGCAACACAATGTGGCTTTATGCTTCGACGAATATGACGCGGGCCGGCCCGATGTAATGTTCGTGATCCAGCGCGTCCTGGAGGTTTCCGGGCGGCTCACCTTGCTCGATCAGAATCGGGTCATCAGTCCCCATCCGGCCTTCCGGCTGTTCGCGACGGCGAACACCATCGGGCTCGGCGACACGTCGGGCCTCTATCACGGCACGCAGCAGATCAATCAGGGGCAGATGGACCGCTGGTCGATCGTCGCGACCCTGAACTATCTGCCGCATGACAAGGAAGTCGATATCGTCGCGGCCAAGGTCAAGCAGTTCCAAAACGACAAGGACAGCCTCGACATCATCAACAAGATGGTTCGCGTCGCCGATCTGACCCGCAACGCCTTCATGGGCGGCGATCTTTCGACGGTCATGAGCCCGCGCACGGTGATCACCTGGGCGGAAAACGCCGCGATCTTCGGCGATGTCGGCTTCGCCTTCCGCCTGACCTTCCTCAATAAATGCGACGAGCTCGAGCGGCCGCTCGTGGCTGAATTCTACCAGCGCTCTTTCGGGAAGGAATTGCCGGAAAGCGCGGTCAATGTGGCCTTGAGCTGAGCGGGGCGGGTTTTTCGCATCCTGCGCGCAACCGGATCGGAACCGCCGCGTGAGTCTGTCGAACGTCAAACCTTCCTCGCCGCGCGAGGCGCCGCACGAGCCCTTGAAGCGCGCGGTGTCCGCCTGCCTGCGGGCGATGGCGCGCGCGCCTGAGCTTGAGGTTTCCTTCGTCCCGGAAAAGGCGAGCGTCATCGCCGGCGCCGATAGCGGCAAGGCTCGGCTGTTCGAGCCGCCGCGCCGCATGACGCTCCGCGACGCGGCGATTCTGCGCGGCCAAGCCGACGCGGTCGCCTTGCGCATCGCCTGCCACGACGTTCAGACCCATCGCAAATTCGCCCCGCAGGCGCCCTTGGGACGCGCCATTTATGACGCGATGGAGCAGGCGCGCGTCGAGGCCATCGGCGCGCGGCGCATGGTCGGCGTCTCGCAAAATCTTGCGGCCGTGCTGGAGGATCGCTACCAGCGAGGACCCTATGCCGAGATTCATCAGCGCGCGGACGCGCCCATCGAAGACGCCCTCGCCCTGCTGGCGCGCGAAGTCCTGACCGGCGCGCCGCCGCCGCCCGCCGCGGAGCATCTGGTCGAACTTTGGCGCGAGACGATCGAATCGCGCGCCAAGGCCGATCTGTCGCGCCTCGCGGGCGCGATCGAGGACCAGAAGGCTTTCGCCAAATTGACGCGAAAAATCCTTTCCGATCTCGACATGGCCGAGCAGAGCGACGCCGAGGAGCAGGACGAGGACGACGAAGGCGCCGACGATCAGCCGCAATCGGATCAGGCGGATGAATCCGGCGGGGATCAGGAGGACGAGTCCTCGCAGGCGCAAAGAACCGAACGCGTCGAGGAGGCCGCCGACGAGATCCTCGACGGAGAAATGGAGTCCGAGGAGGGGCCGCCCGGCGACGAGGCCGACGAGCTCGATCCGGGCGAGGGCGAGGAGGCGGAAGCCGCCCACCGCCCGCCCGGCAATTCCGCGCCCTTCGCCGGGAGCGAATATCGCGCTTTTGCGCCGCAGTTCGACGAGATCGTTCACGCGGAGGATCTATGCGACCCCGAGGAGCTGGATCGCCTTCGCGCCTATCTCGACAAGCAGTTGCAGAACCTCTCCGCTGTCGTCGCCCGGCTCGCCAACCGGTTGCAGCGGCGGCTGATGGCGCAGCAGAACCGGGCGTGGGAATTCGACCTCGAAGAGGGCATGCTGGACCCGGCGCGGCTCTCGCGGGTCGTCGTCGATCCGCAATCGCCGCTGTCGTTCAAGCGCGAGAAGGATTCGAATTTCCGCGACACCGTCGTCACGCTGCTGATCGACAATTCCGGATCAATGCGCGGCCGTCCCATCACCGTCGCCGCGACCTGCGCCGATATTCTCGCCCGGACGCTCGAACGCTGCGGCGTCAAGGTGGAGATTCTGGGATTCACGACGCGCGCCTGGAAGGGCGGCCAGTCGCGCGAGCATTGGCTGCAGGCGGGGAAGCCGCTCAATCCGGGCCGGCTCAACGATCTTCGCCATATCATCTACAAATCGGCCGACGCGCCCTGGCGCCGCGCCCGCAAAAATCTCGGCCTGATGATGCGCGAGGGACTGCTCAAGGAGAATATCGACGGCGAGGCGCTCGATTGGGCGCATCGCCGCCTTCTGGGGCGTCCGGAGCAGCGCAAAATCCTCATGATGATCTCGGATGGCGCGCCGGTCGACGATTCGACGCTCTCGGTCAATCCCGGCCATTATCTCGAGCGCCACCTGCGTCAAAAAATCGAGGAGATCGAAATGCGATCCCCGGTCGAACTGATCGCGATCGGCATCGGACATGACGTTACGCGCTATTACCGGCGCGCGGTCACAATCACGGACGCCGAGGAGCTCGGCGGCGCCATGACCGAAAAGCTCGCTGAATTGTTCAGCGACGCCGTCGGCGCTTGATCTTTGTCCGCTGGAGCTTGTCGTTGGGGCGACCCGCCGCTAATGACTTGCATGGACGCGCCAAAAGCGTTAGCTAGCCACCGCATCGGGTTGAACGCGCGAGCATCGGGCCGCGCGCGGAGAGGCAAATGACCTACGTCGTCGTCGAAAACTGCATCAAGTGCAAATATATGGATTGCGTCGAGGTCTGCCCGGTCGATTGTTTCTATGAAGGCGAGAACATGCTCGTCATTCACCCCGACGAATGTATCGACTGCGGCGTTTGCGAGCCGGAATGCCCCGCCGAAGCGATCAAGCCCGACACCGAGCCGGATCTCGAAAAGTGGCTCGGATTGAACGCGGAATACGCCCAGCTCTGGCCGAATGTCACGATCAAGCGCGATGCTCTGCCGGAAGCGAAAGAATTCGACGGGCGCGAAGGCAAGTTTGACGCCTATTTCAGCAAGAACGCCGGCCAGGGCGACTGACCACGCCCCCGTTGTCGGGGTTTCTCGTTTTGGCCGCCGCGCTTAACCATCGCGCTGCCCGTTTTCGCGCCGAATCAATTAATCTTTGATTCGCGCGTTAACTTGTGATATTGGTCTTTACCAGAACAATCTGGCCCATCGCTCGCTTAATTTTTGACATTGTCAGCGGCTCCCGCTCCGGCGCGGAGCCTGTTTTTACCTCAGGCCATTAAATTTCCGGGTCGCCCGTCACGGGAGACAGGGAGTTTGTGTTTTGCGGTAATGCGAGGCTTCCGGCAGGTTGTTTCACGCGACCCGACGTCATGATCTCATTTCCATGATTTCATTTCGGAGGGTTGACCATAGCGCCGCGCTCCACTGGAGTGCGCGGGCGATCTGCTAAGGGTGCGTTCTGAAAACAAGCTCCAGACATCAAGATAGCGGGTTTTGCGCTCCCCAAATGCGCCGGCCGTGAGGAATCGACGATTCGTCACGGCCTGAATTCAGCTGAAGAGTCGACTGGCGTGGTTTCTCCTGAACCGATTCAGCTGTCAATGTGGACCTCGAACCATCAGTGATTGGACCAAGGTGACGCAGAAAAAATCAACTCTGGCGGCCGATGCCGCTCCGTTAGCCCCTCGTTCCTCCGATCCGAGCAAAGTTACCGTGTCCCAGACAAAAATCCCGAGCAAAGTCGCCAGCCCCAAGGCCAGCTTCAAGGCCAATGAATTCATCGTCTATCCGGCCCATGGCGTTGGCCAGATCGTCGCGATCGAGGAGCAGGAAGTCGCCGGCTTCAAGCTTGAACTTTATGTCATTTCCTTCGCCAAGGACAAGATGACGCTCAAGGTTCCGACGCCCAAGGTTGCGTCGGTGGGCATGCGCAAGCTGGCCGAGGCGGATGTCGTCCGCAAGGCGCTTGACACCCTGATGGGCCGCGCGCGCATCAAGCGCACCATGTGGTCGCGCCGCGCTCAGGAATATGAAGCCAAGATCAATTCGGGCGACCTCGTCGCGATCGCCGAGGTCGTGAGGGATCTTTATCGTTCGGACGTTCAGCCGGAACAGTCATATTCGGAACGCCAGCTTTACGAAGCGGCGCTCGACCGGATGGCTCGTGAAATCGCCGCCGTGCAGAAGATTGGCGACCCGGAATCGCTCAAGCTGATCGAAGGCCAGCTTTCGAAGGGCCCGCGTCGCCTGGCGAAGGGCGAAGAAGCCGCCGTCGTCGAAGAGACGGACGTCGACGAAGCCGCGTGAAACTTCCATTCGCGCCTGATTTCAAACCCCCGCCGATCGGCGGGGGTTTTTTCGTGCTGCCGGAACGGCGAACAAAAGGAAAGGCGGGCCGTTCTGGCGAAGGGCCCGCCTGAAATTATTGCTTCTTGCGACGAATGGTCCCGGTTCAGGACCTTCAGTTCGGCTGCGTGGCCTGCGCCTGCTGCATGCGCTGCGCATAGAGCGCGGCGAAATCGATCGGATCGAGGTACAGGGGCGGGAAGCCGCCGTTGCGCACCGAATCCGCCACGATCTGCCGGGCGAAGGGGAAGAGAAGGCGCGGGCATTCGATCATGACGACCGGATGGGTCTGTTCCGCCGGGATGTTGACGAGCCGGAACACGCCCGAATAGGTCAGCTCGAACTTGAAGAGCAGATCAGCGCCTTCGCCCGCGGAGCCTTCAAGGAGCAGCTCGACTTCGAAATCGTGCTCGGCCAGTTGCTTGGCGTTGACATTGACCTGGATATTGATGTTCGGGCCGCCTTCCTGCGGGCCGAGCGAGCGTGGCGCATTCGGGTTTTCGAACGAAAGGTCTTTGCAATATTGCACCAGGCAGTTGAGCGCCGGCGCGGCGTTGGCCTGTCCGCCGTTGGTATCCGTCATGAAAATCTCCCGCTAAAGCATGGAATGACGGAGCCAGACCGCCATTTCTTCGTGTGGTTTGGCCGAGATGGCGGAAAAGCCCGAGTTCAGCGCCGGACGCCCGCATCCGGCCGGACAAACCTGCCGCCCGGTAGCACGAAACGCCGGGAAAAAACAAGGTCCGCAATCGGCGACGCTCTGGCTCGCGGGGAATTCCGCATCGGGACTCTGGCGCTTGCTGGCGCCTTGCGGCAATGCTACCCATCGGCGTGTTGCTCAGTCTCGCGCAGCGATCCGCCTGCGTGAAAATCGAATCGGGAGCTCAGATGCAGTTGGATCCGGCCACAGTCATTTTTGCCCTGCTGGCGGTGTTCGTCCTGTGGAAGTTGCGGTCGGTCCTCGGCGAGCGCACGGGCATGGAGCAGCCGCCGGGCGTCGGGCCTTCCCCAAACGCGCTCGCCCCGCAGCCGGCCCCGATCGACGAGACCTTGCGGTGGAAGGATTTCGCGGAGCGCGGCAGCCCTGTCTGGTCCGGCCTCGACGAGGTTTCGCGCGCGCAGCCGGGATTTGACCCCCGCGCCTTTCTCGACGGGGCCAGCCAGGCCTATAAGCTGGTCGTTCAGGCTTTTTCCGCTGGCGACGAGGCGACCCTGCGTTCGCTGACCAGCGACGACGTCTTTGGAAGCTTCAAGGCCGCCCTGGCCGACCGCGCCGCCAAGGGCGAGACGCTGGAGACGACCTTTGTCGGGTTTCAGGACCTCAAGATCGTCGAGGCGGCTTCGGATCCTGTCGGCTGTCGGATTTCCGTCCGCTTCGACGCCCAGTTCATCACGGTGACGCTCGATCGCGCCGGCGAAGTGGTTGAAGGCGACCCCGCGAAGACGTCGAGCATTATCGATATCTGGACGTTCGCCCGGCGCAATGACTCAAGCGCTCCGAACTGGACGCTGGTCGCGACCTCGCCGACGCAATGAACTCATCATTTCCGGCAAGGCGTCTTCGCCACAGGCCGCCTCGCCCGGGAGTTGTCGCGCTCGCCGCATTGCTGAGCGCCTTCACTGTCGCCGGCTCACGGGGCGAGACGCTTCAGTTTCATTTGACGCCCGTCGCCTTTCGCGACCTGCCGGGTTTTTCCGAAGACCGGCTGGACGAGGCGCTGAAAGTCTTCGCAAGGACCTGCGATAGGCCGGCCCGGAGCGAAAAACCCATCGAGGGCTTTAGCCCAGCGGCGCAGGCGAAAGTTTGTGCATCCGCCCGCAAAGGAGAAGGCGCGTCCGACCCGCGCGCTTTCTTTACCCGCCATTTCCGCCCTTGTCTCGTCGCGGCTGATCCGTCAGCCGACGCCTTTTTCACCGGCTATTATCAACCGGAAATTCCCGGTTCGCTCGTCAGAACCAGGGCCTTCGCAACGCCGGCCTATGGCTTGCCGCCCGATCTCGTGACGCTTTCGCGCCAGCAGAGGGTCGGGGCTTTCGCCGATCTGACCGCCGCGCGAAAGGGACCGGACGGCGCGCTGACGCCTTATCCGGATCGCGGGGCCATCGAAGACGGCGCGCTGGAAAAGCTCCCCGGCGTCAAGATCCACGTTTACCTCAGGGACAATGTCGATCTTTTCCTCGCGCAGGTGCAGGGCTCGGCGCGCGTCCGCCTCCCCGACGGCCGCGTGCTCAGGCTCAGCTTCGCCGGCCGCAACGGACAGCCCTATACGGCGCTGGCGCGGGTGCTGGTTCAGCGCGGCGTCGCCGCGCCCGCCGAAATGACCATGCGCCGGCTGACCGACTGGATCAGGGAGCATGGCGTGGCGCGCGGCGAAGCCGGCGACGATCTGCTGCGGCTCAATCGGTCCTTCGTTTTTTTCGACGGGCGTCTCGACACCCGGCCCGACCAGCAGCCGGAAGGTGGAAGCGGCGCGGCGCTGACCCCGCTCCGCTCGATTGCGATCGACTCCCGGATCTGGCCCTATGGGCTGCCCTTTTTCATCGACGCCAGAATGCCGTGGCGCAGCCCGGAGCCGGAGCCGTTCCAGCGGGTCATGATTGCGCAGGACACGGGTTCGGCTATCGTAGGTCCGGCGAGAGCCGATGTTTATTTCGGCCTGGGCGACACGGCGGGCGGGCGCGCCTCCGAAATTCGTCATCATGGCCGGTTTTACCTGCTCTTGCCGATAGATTGACCAGCAAGCACTGCTCGACAGGGGATCGTAGGATGAAAGGCGGCGGGGAGTTCAAGCGTGCGCCGCGCATTCGCAGGCTTTCGCGCGAGGAACTGGCGCTTTGGCGCCACGCGACCGCGGATGTCAAGACGGCGAGGGAACGGACCCGCCCCGACCCGGAGTCGGCGCCGCCAGCTCCCGAACCTCCGGTCGCGCCGCTTGTCGCTTCGCCGGTTCGAACCCCGCCCCGGATCGTGGAGGAAAAGCCAAAAACCCCGGCTCTGGCTCCGCTGGCGCCTTTGGAGCGCCGGATGAAACGCCGGCTGTCGGCGGGCAAGGCGCAGGTGGATGACGTTATCGATCTGCACGGCCTGACCCAGGCGCAGGCGCATCGCGCGCTGAATAATTTCCTCTGGCGCTCCGCCGAGAACGGCGCGAAACTGGTGCTGGTGATCACCGGCAAGGGCGCGCCAGCCGGCGAGGAGGAGCGTTATGACAGCGAACGCGGCGTGCTGCGCCGCAATGCGCCGCACTGGCTACGGACGCCGGAATTGCGCGCCATCGTCCTCTCGATCGAGGAGGCAGCGCGGCCGCATGGCGGGTCGGGCGCCCTTTATGTCCGCCTGCGGCGGCGCTCCCCCGGCTGAGGAAAGAGCTTGACCCCGCTTCCATGCGGGGGCAAGACCCTGACGTTTCCTGAGAGAGTTTCACCATGACCGCCCATCGATATGACGTCCTCGGCCTTGGCAATGCGATTGTCGACGTCATCGCGCCCGTCGACGAGGAGTTCCTCGTCAAAGCCAAGCTTCGCAAGGGCGCGATGCAATTGGTCGACGAACAGCAGGCGCAATGGCTCTATGACGCGATGGGCGCGACGACGATCGTGTCGGGCGGTTCGGCGGCGAACACCATCGCCGGCCTGGCGAGCTTCGGCGGAAAAGGTGTCTTCGTCGGCAAGGTTGCGGCGGACGAGGCGGGCCGCGCCTTCGCCCATGACATCAAGGCGGCGGGCGTTCATTTCGCGACGCCGCCCGCGAGCGACGGCCCCTCCACGGCGCGCTGCCTCGTGCTCGTCACGCCGGACGGCCAGCGCACGATGAACACCTTTCTCGGCGCCTGCCAGAATCTGACCTGCGCCGATCTCAACGCCGCCGACGTCGCCGCGTCGAAGATCATTTACCTCGAAGGCTATCTGTGGGATCCGCCGGCGGCGAAGGAAGCCTTCGTCGAAGCGTCGCGGATCGCCCACGCCGCCCGGCGCGAAGTGGCGCTCACCCTGTCGGACGTGTTTTGCGTCGATCGCCACCAGCAGGAATTCCTGCGGCTGATGCGCGACGGGATCGTCGATATTCTGTTCGCCAATGAATCCGAGCTTCACGCGCTCTATGAAACGGCGGATTTTGCGACCGCTGTCGCTGCGCTGCGTCAGGAAAACGTGCTGGCCGCGATCACGCGCTCCGAGAAAGGCGCGGTCGTGATCAAGGGCGACAAGACCTGGGAAGTTCCCGCCGCGCAGATCGATCGCCTCATCGACACCACGGGGGCCGGCGATCTGTTCGCGGCTGGCTTCCTGACTGGCTATACGAGAGGCGAGCCGCTTGACGCCTGCGCGCGTCTCGGCGCCCTGGCGGCGAGCGAGATCATACAGCATTTCGGCGCGCGTCCGGAGGTCAACCTCGCGCAACTGGCCGAACAGAGCGCCTATCTGCACGCTGACGGCGTGGCGCCACAGAGCGCCTGAACCGAGGGAGCCTGATCAGGCTCAATATTTCAAGGCGGTCATGATCGTCGGCGCTCCAATCGGGCGCCGACGTTTTTTTGCGACTTATACCAAGACTTACAGGTGAGAATCTGTGAGTCTTGGTTAGGCGCGACTGCGCCCAATAGCCCGTCGCAAGACGGGCGTCTTGCGACGCCCTTTGGGCTTACGCGAGGGACTCCTTGACCACGACGAGTCGCGGTCAAGGAGAAGCGGTAAATTAGTGGCGGAAGTGGCGATAGCCGGTCATGACCATCGCCAGACCGGCCTCGTCGGCCGCCTTTATCACTTCATCGTCGCGCATCGAACCGCCGGGCTGGATGACGGCCGTCGCGCCCGCTTCCGCCGCGGCGAGCAGGCCGTCGGCGAAGGGGAAAAAGGCGTCGGAGGCGACCACCGAGCCCTTGGCCCAGCTCTCCGCCGCGCCGGCGGCTTTGGCGGCTTCGGCGGCTTTCCACGCTGCGATGCGCGAGGAATCGACGCGGCTCATCTGGCCAGCGCCGACGCCGACCGTCGCGCCGTTCCTGGCGTAGACGATGGCGTTTGACTTGACGTGCTTGGCGACGCGGAAAGCGAATTTGAGATCGGCCAGCTCCTGCGCCGTGGGCGCGCGCCTGGTCACGACCTTCAGTGGCATGTCGTCGACCACCGCGTTGTCGCGCGACTGGAACAGAAGGCCGCCCGCGACCGAACGGACGCCGAGGCCCGGCGCGCGCGGGTCCGGAAGGCCGCCGGTGAGCAGCAGGCGCAGGTTCTTCTTCCCCGCGACCAAAGCAATGGCCTCTTCATCGGCGTCGGGCGCGATGATGACTTCGGTGAAGATCTTGACGATTTCCGAAGCCGCCTCGGCGTCCAGCTTCCGGTTCAGCGCGACAATGCCGCCGAAGGCGGAGACGGGATCGCAGGCCTGGGCGCGGAGATAGGCCTCCATCAGCGTTGCGCCCTCGGCGACGCCGCAGGGATTGGAATGCTTGATGATCGCCACCGCCGCCGTGCGGGCGGGATCGAATTCCGCAACCAGTTCAAAGGCGGCGTCTGTGTCATTGACATTATTGTAGGAGAGCTGCTTGCCCTGCAGCTGGCGCGCGGAAGCGACGCCGAGGCGGTTCTCGCCGGTCAGATAAAAGCCGGCGTTCTGGTGGGGGTTTTCGCCATAACGCATCGGCTCGGACAATTTGCCGCCCACGGCCCGATATTCGGGGGCGTCGACGCCGATCGCCCGCGCGAGCCAGTTGGAGATCGTGGCGTCATAGGCCGCGGTGCGCGCATAGGCCTTCTGCGCGAGCTTTTTGCGCAGGGCGAGGTCCGCTCCGCCGCCATGCGCGTCCATGGCGGCCAGAATGACCTGATAATCCGCCACATCGACGACAACGGCGACGTCTTCGTGGTTCTTGGCGGCGGCGCGGATCATGGCCGGTCCGCCGATGTCGATATTCTCGATGGTTTCGTCCCAGTCGGCGCCCTTGGCGACCGTCGCCTCGAAGGGATAGAGATTGACGACTAGGAGGTCGATCGGGTCGATGCCATGCGCCAGCATGGCGGCTTCATGTTCGGGGTTTTCGCGGATCGCCAGCAGGCCGCCGTGAACCTTCGGATGTAGCGTCTTGACGCGTCCGTCCATCATTTCGGGAAAGCCGGTGACGTCGGACACGTCCACGACCGCGATTCCAGCGTCGGCGATGGCCTTGCGCGTGCCGCCCGTCGAAATCAGGGTGACGCCGCGCTGGCTCAACGCGCGCGCGAAATCGATCAGGCCGGTCTTGTCGGAAACGGAAAGCAGCGCACGTTTGATGGCGCGAATGTCTGACATGGGCTTACTCTTCAATGGCTCCGCCTCGGCGCCGGGCCGCGCGCGGCGAATCGGGAGCAGGTCTGCGGGCGCAATATCGGGTCGGGCGGCTTGCGGCTCTATGGCTTGCGCCGCGCTTAGCATGTTTCGCCGCGAACGAAAATGCGTCACGCGCCAGACAAAACAAGGAATTTTCTCTCAAACCCGCTCCAGTCGCGAATCGGCGCGTTGGAGCGTGAAGGACCAGTCGACCTCAGCGATATCGGCTGAGGCGCCATAAACGACGATCTGTTCGCAGGCGCGGGGCCCCTCCGGCGCAGCGAACAGGATGCTTTCTTCGATGACGAGCGGCAGCCCCCCGGCCTCGAAGGCCAGTTTCGCGCCGCCGGGCAGTTCCAGAAGCACGCCGGCTCCGTCGCGGATCTGCGTCAGCGTCGCCGCGGGGTGGATATGGAAACGGATGGCGTAATTGACATTCGACCGTTTCGACCCATCGGCCGCGATCAGGCGGTCCTTGCCCTGAAGGCGGCCGCCATCGGCCTGAAGCAGCCAGCGCCGTTCGTGAATGAAGCCGAAACGGCGCAGATAGCCGTCATGCGACGCCAGAACCATCGAGCCCTGGGCGCTGTCCTCGCGGATCGCCGGCACGCGTTCGGGGCCGAGCAGGATTTCGTCGTCGAACCATCGGGCGGTCCCGATCTGCGCGCTGAACAGGCAGGACGAGGAATCGTTCAAAGCCAGCGTCGAGTGAGCGGCGGTGAAGCGCGCGCTCGCCCGCAGCTTGGGGCGAGACGGGCCGGGATTGCCGCAATTGATGACGACCTTGTCCGCGCCCAGCGAGAATTCGAACGACAGGCAGCCGGCGTGAGCGTCGCGCGAGCTGAGCGGCGGCGGCGGGCGGCCGGCGTCGAGGATGACGAGCGCGTCCTGCGCCTCGAGCCGCTGGTAGCCGGAATATCTCGCGTTGAACACCGGCTGGTTCCGATTGTCCTCATAGGCCAGCGCGATGGCGATCCCGTCCGGGGCCGTGACGCCCATGCCATTGAACAAAGCGAGCGAACCATCGCCATGGCGAAACATGCGTAAGGCGGGCGTCATGCGATCGATGGCGTTGAGCAGATCCGGCGGCGGCGAAAGCCCGCGCGCCGCAAAAGCCTGGCGCAGCGGCAAGAGGTCGAACAGCAGGTCGAGCAGGGCTTGCGGGTTGCGGCCGACGGTCCCGCCGTCGGGCAGCACCTGCCGGTTCAACTGCTCGTTCAGAACGGCCACCGAGCGCTTCAACATCGACGCTCCGCCCTGGACGCACAAGGAATAGGCGGTCATGGCGACCGCCATCGTCAGTCGCGTTTCCCCCGCCAAGCCACTGTCGAACTGGCGTCTCAGCCGCCAGTAGCCGCAGGTCAAGACGCGAAGGACGCGGCGGTAATCGGGATAGTCGACGCCTTCCAGCAGCATCGGCGACTGGCTCAGCCAGGAGAGCGTGCGCCGCGCGACGACTTCGGGCTCCCAGGCCGGATGGGCGCGCGGCTTTCCCAGCAAGGCGAGAAATTCTTTCAGAAGCGATCGGGCGTTGGCGCGCGCCAATGCGGTGTCCGCCGCGCGCAAATGGCGCAGCCAGTTGAAGCCGTTCAACTCGCGCGACCAGTCCGCCGAAGGCGGAGGCAACGCGAAAGGTGACTGTCCGTGCGCGTTGACGATTTTTCCGCAGAAGGCGTAATAGCCGGCGTAAATGTCGGCCGCCACGGTTGGATCGCCAGTGCGGATATCCTGAGGCGCGATGAGAAGCCGTTCCGGCGGGCTGCAGCGCCATTCCTCGAAAGACAGAAAAGGCCATTTCGCGACGGAGCGCAGCTTCAGCGCGCCGCGGGCGATCGCCAGGCGGACGAGGCGAAGGCGTTCGGCGAGGGGCAGGGCGCGCGAAATCGTCAAAGGCGGTCCACACTCCGGTCGGCGGGTTCGGGACGCCGGTACGGCTACGCCGCCAGCTGCCTTCCGACTTTCGCCGATCGTGGTTAATGAACGCCTAACGCAAACGTCCCAGTCTCGCGATGAAGAATCCGTCGAGCCCCCTTTGGCGCGAGTCCTCATCCGGGAGCAGGCTGGGCAGCAGACGCAGCTCGCCTTCGGCGTTCGCGGCCTCCGCCGGCAGGCCATAAGCCGCCGGATCGATCGGGTCGCGGACCGCGTCCGGATTGCGCCTCAGCAGCGCGGCGATCTGCGCTTCGCCTTCCTCCGGCTCGAGCGAACAGACGCAATAAACCAGAATGCCGCCGGGCTTCAGCAGGCTGAAGGCGCGATCGAGGATCTTGGTCTGGATCGCGGCGAGCGCTGCGATGTCGCCGGGTTTTTTGGTCCAGAGCACGTCGGGAGAGCGGCGCGCGGTTCCGGTGGCGGAACAGGGGGCGTCGACCAGAATGGCGTCGAAGGGCTCGGCCTTGAAGGAAGCGGCGTCGCCGACGGAAATGGCCGCCTCGAGCTTGAGGCGGGCCAGATTGGCGGAAAGCGCCTTGAGGCGCTCGGCGGATCGGTCCAGCGCGGTCACGCGCGCGCCGGCGGCGGCGAGTTGGGCGGTCTTGCCGCCGGGCGCCGCGCATAGGTCGGCGACGCGCTGTCCAGGCTTGGCGTCGAGGATGCGCGCGGGCAAGGCCGCCGCCGCGTCCTGCACCCACCATTCGCCTTCCTCATAGCCGGGCAACTCGGGGATCGGCGCATGGCTTTCGAGGCGGATCGATCCGGTCGGCAGCAGCCGGCCGCCGAGCTTTTCGGCCCAGGCCGTGGCGTCCGCCTTGACGGTGAGGTCGAGCGTCGGCTCGTCCCCGAAGGCCGATGCGATCCCATGCGCCGCGTCTTCGCCATAGATGCGCCGCCACCGTGCGGCGAGCCAATGCGGAATGTCGTCGTCAAGAGGATCGGACTGTTCGAGAAATTCGTCGCGGCGTCGAATCAGGTTGCGCAGCACGCCATTGACCAGATTGGCGAAACCCGCGTTCTTCGGCTCCAGCCGCGTTGCTCGCACCGCCAGGTCGACGGCGGCGTGATCCGGCGTGTCGAGGAAGAGAATCTGCGCAGCGGCGGCGATCAGATTCCATTCCAGCATGCCGCAATTGCGCGGCAGGCCCTTTTCGACCAGCTGGCTGAGCGCGAGGCGGATCGTTCCGAGCCGCCGCAACGCGACCGTGACAATGGAGCGGGCGAGGCCGCGGTCGCGCGGGTCGAGACCGGCCAGCCGCGAAGGGGCGGCGTCGGACAGGAATCGTTCATCCAGCGTGTGTCCGCCCTGGACGATGTCGCAAAGGATCGCGGCGGCGGCGACGCGCGCGGCAAGGCCCGGATGGGCGAGCATGCTCTCGGGCGCCTGATCCGGCCGGGCGCCTTTCGCCCGCAGACCTTGCGTAGCTGTCCTGCCCTTGCCGGAGCGGCCGAAATTATTGCCGTTATTGGTGTTCATTCGCCCCGTGACCAGGTCGGAGTTGCGCGCAGGAAGGTTTCGATTATGAATCGGCCTGCTGGATTTTTACTATAGCGCCGCGCGCGCGGAAATGCGCGTCCGCGCCGGTTCGGACCTGCTGTTTTCGCTTCGGACCCGGTTCCATCGGCGGGCGCTAGGATTGGAAGGCTTGACCATGGCGGCGAAAGACAATGGCGGTCCCGGGGCCGGGGAGGCTGAAAAGCCGAAGGTTTTGAGCCCCGAGGCCCGGCGCGCCCTCGCGGAAGCGGAGGAGCGCCGCCGCAATGCGATTGAGGCGTCCCTGCCCCGCGAAATCAATGGCCCCAAAGGCCCCGAGCCGATTCGTTATGGCGACTGGGAGCGCAAGGGCATCGCGAGCGATTTCTGACTCATGGCGCAGGAGGACGCTCCGGACGGCAAGGCCGCGACTCAGCCCGTATTTCGCTTTGCGCCCTCCCCCAATGGCTATTTGCATCTGGGACACGCTTTTTCGGCGCTGCTCAATCTGAAATTGGCGAAGGCCCATCACGCTCGGATGCTCCTGCGCATTGAGGACATCGACCCCGAACGGTCGCGTCGGCACTTCGAAACCGCGCTGATGGAAGATCTGAACTGGCTCGGCTTCCATTGGGACGAGCCGCCGCGCCGCCAGTCCGAGCATCTGGCGGATTACGCCTCAGCCCTTGAGGGGCTGGTCGAACGGGGGCTGGCCTATCCCTGCTTTTGCTCGCGCTCCGATATCGCCCGCGCCTGCGCGGCAAAGACGGATTGGCCGCGCGATCCCGACGGCGCCTTTCTCTACCCGGGCGTCTGCCGCGCGCTTTCGCCGTCCGAACGGGGAGCGCGCATGGCGTCGGGCGCGCGTTTTTCCCTGCGCCTCGACATGGCGAAGGCGGTCGCGGCGATTCGGGGGCCTTTGACCTATCGGGAGTTTCACGAAGGCGAAGACGGCCTTGCCGTTATCGCGGCGCCGGAGCCTTGGGGCGACGTCCTTATCGGGCGGCGCGACGTGCCCGCTTCCTACCATATCGCCTGCGTCCTCGACGACGCCGCGCAGGGCGTGACCGATATCGTCCGGGGCGCCGACCTCGAAGCCGCGACCGGGCTGCACCGGTTGCTACAGGCGCTTCTGGGACTGCAAACGCCCAATTACCGGCATCATCGGCTGGTGACGGATGCCGAGGGCTGCAAACTTTCGAAGAGCAAGTCTTCGCCCTGTCTCCGCGATCTGCGCGCCCGAGGCGCGAGCCCGGCCGGGATCCGCGCCGAATTGGGGCGACTGATGAACGTCGAATTCTGACGATTCAAAAAAAACAGGCCCGGATCTCCCGCATTGCGCTGCGGGATCCGGGCCAGAACTTGCGAGGCGTCGTTCGATCAGGGCTGCATGACCACGGCCGTGCCAACATCGACGCGCTCATAGAGGTCGGAGACGTCCTCATTCAGCATGCGAATGCAGCCATAAGACGCGCGGGAGCCGATTGAGGCGCGCATGCTGCTGGTGGTGCCGTGGATCGCTATTTGATCGCGGTCGAGCACCATGGCGGCGACGCCCATCGGATTGCGCGGCGAGCCGCCCGGGATGAAATTGGGCAGTCTGGGATGGTCGGCCTTGACGATGGCCGGCGGCGCCCAGTCGGGATGAGAATATTTGCCTTGAATGCGGGCAGGCCCGAGCCATTCCTTGCCCGGCTTGGCGACGGCGACGGGGTATTGGATCGCGCGTCCATCGTCGAGGACCAGATAGAGTTTGCGCTGGCTCATGCTGATGACGATGGTGCCAGCGTCATATTGAGAATGGAACGAGACGAGATGGGTATTGGCGTTTGCGGCGCCTTGGGGCGTCGCGAGGCCAAGGAGCGTCGCGCCAAACAACGCAGCCGTTCGCAAGCTCTTGAACTGAGGCATCTATTTTCTCCGGCAGGCGGAATCATTCGACGAGGATCATTTTCCGCAAACTGCCTTTGAATCGCCTTAATAACTAGAGCATGGGCGCCACACTTCGTTGGAATGTCGCCGGACGAGGGAATTTGCTGCAATTGAAGTTATTAAAACTTTAATTGCTGAAAAGACGAAAGCCGGACGACATGCGCCCGGCTTCCATCAATTGCGATTTGCGACGAATGATCAGCCGCCGCGGTTCTGGATCAGGTCGTCCACCACAGTCGGATCGGCAAGGGTCGAGGTGTCGCCCAGCGAGCCGAATTCGTTCTCGGCGATCTTGCGCAGGATGCGGCGCATGATCTTGCCCGAACGGGTCTTCGGCAGGCCCGGAGCGAACTGAACGACGTCCGGCGACGCGATTGGGCCGATTTCCTTGCGGACCCAGGCGACCAGCTCCTTGCGCAGGGTCTCGGTCGGCTCGACGCCTTCCATCACGGTGACATAGGCGTAAATGCCCTGGCCCTTGAGGTCGTGCGGATAGCCGACGACAGCAGCTTCCGATACCGCCGGATGGGCGACGAGCGCGCTTTCGACTTCCGCCGTGCCCATACGGTGGCCGGACACGTTGATGACGTCGTCGACGCGGCCCGTGATCCAGTAATAGCCGTCCTCATCCCGGCGGCAGCCGTCGCCGGTGAAATATTTGCCCGGATAGGTCGAGAAATAGGTCTGCTGGAAGCGCTCGTGATCGCCATAGACGGTGCGCATCATGCCCGGCCAGGCGTCGGCGATGACAAGATTGCCCTCGCAGGCGCCTTCGATGATATTGCCCGAGGCGTCGACGATCTGCGGCTGGACGCCGAAGAACGGACGGGTCGCGGAGCCCGGCTTGAGCGCGGTGGCGCCCGGCAGCGGGGTGATCAGGATGCCGCCGGTCTCGGTCTGCCACCAGGTGTCGACGATCGGGCAGCGCTCTTCGCCGACGACGCGATAGTACCATTCCCAGGCTTCGGGGTTGATCGGCTCGCCGACCGAGCCGAGCAGGCGCAGGGTCTTGCGCGAGGTTTTCTTGACCGGCTCCTCGCCGGCGCCCATCAGCGAGCGGATGGCGGTCGGGGCGGTGTAGAAGATGTTGACGCCGTGCTTGTCCACCACGTCCCAGAAGCGGGAAATGGACGGATAGTTCGGGATGCCCTCGAACATCAGCGTGGTCGCGCCGTTGGCGAGCGGGCCATAGACGATATAGCTGTGGCCGGTCACCCAACCCACGTCGGCGGTGCACCAGTAAATGTCGCCGTCATGGTAGTCGAAGATGTACTGGTGCGTCATCGCCGCATAGACGAGATAGCCGCCGGTGCAATGCACAACGCCCTTGGGCGCGCCGGTCGAACCCGACGTATAGAGAATGAACAGCGGGTCTTCGGCGTTGATCTCGGTGGGGGGGCAGTCCGGCGAAGCCTTGGCGGTTTCTTCATGCCACCAGCAATCGCGGCCTTCCTTCCAGTCGATCTTGCCGCCGGTGCGCTTGACGACGATCTGGGTCTGGACAATGTCGCCGGTCTTGTCGATGGCGACATCCGAATTGGCCTTGAGCGGGACCTTGCGGCCGCCGCGCAGACCTTCGTCGGCCGTGATGACAACCTTGGACCTGGAGCCTTCGATGCGGCCGGCCAGCGAATCAGGCGAGAAGCCGCCAAAAATGATGGTGTGAATTGCGCCGATGCGGGCGCAGGCCAGCATGGCGTAGGCCGCCTCGGGGATCATCGGCAGGTAGATCGAGACGGTGTCGCCCTTGCCGACGCCCTTGGCCTTCAGCACATTGGCGAAGCGGCTGACTTCCTCATGCAGCTGCTTGTAGGTGATCTTCTTGGATTCGTCGGGGCTGTCGCCTTCCCAGATGATGGCGACCTGATCGCCGCGCGTGGCGAGGTGGCGGTCGATGCAGTTCATCGAAACATTGGTAGTGCCGTCTTCGAACCATTTGATCGACACGTTATGCGGATCGAAGGATGTATTCTTGACCTTGGTGAAAGGCTTGATCCAGTCGATGCGCTTGCCGTGCTCGGCCCAGAACCCCTCCGGGTCGGAAACTGAGCGAGCGTACATTTCCTTGTACTTCGCGTCATTGATGAACGCGTGGTTTTCCCACTCCGTCGGAACGGCGTAAACTTTCTCCGACATAGACTTCCTCCCGGACAAAAACCGACGCCGCTGCTTGCCTGCAGCGCGCGCCGTTCAATCGGGGGGCATTATGGCCCATCGGCCTGAAGCCTCACAAGCGTCGCGGCGTCACACTTTGGTCCTGCGACCTTGGGGGGAAGCGGGGCCGAAACGCCGTTTCAAGCCATAATTTTGGGCAGAACCAGGCAAAATGGCCGAGCGACGATAAGGGCCGAGCCCGTGGACGCGACCCGATTTGCGTCAGACGAGAGCTTCGCCGCGCGCCCTTACTGGCAATCCTTGCGGACCTTGTCCAGCGCCTGGCCGATGCCGGAGAGGGAATAGGTGTCGGTCGTGGCCTTGCCCTTGGTGGAGGTGGCCTTCACGATCAGCTTCGAGCCCTTTTTCATCGCGTCGATCAGCCGGCCTTCTTCCGCAGGGTTTTTGACCCAGGCGTTGGAGCCCTTCGCGATCAGGCTGAACGAGGCGTCGCCAATTTCCGCCGTCGCCTCGCCGCCATCCTTCATGGGAAAGCCCATGATGACCGAAATCTCGCTCTTCACATTTTCCGCTGGCCGGGTCGAAATGAAGACATAGGCGGAATCGCGCTTCACCGATGACGGCTCCCGGGTCTTCGGCTGCGCCAGGGCGTAGCAGGTCTTGGATTTGCCCTGGGTCGCATAGGCGCCCCATTCGCCGAAGGTCCCCAGCAGGGCGGCCTTCCCTGGCTCGGCAGTCTTTCCGCCTTTGGCGTCCTTGCCCTTCGCGTCCTTGCCCTTGGCCGCGTCTTGCGTCGCGGCGGCCTTGTCCGTCTTCGAATGGCTGGTTTTTTCCTTGGCCAGAACATTCGGCGCGGAGCCGACCATGCAGACGAGGGCCAAGGCGGCGCCGGCGAGAAGGTTGCGCGCGCGAAGAGGGGCGAAGGCTATCATGATGCGACCATGAAAGAGGTTGGCGGGAACGAATCAATTGATCGGATCATAGCGCCAATCATGTAAGCGCTGGAATCCGGCGGCGCTGGCTTTATGCGCTGAAACAGGCAAAAATCGGACCTGTGATCGGCTTGGACGAAACGGCGCCTTTGGCGTCGCCGGGCACCCTGCCTTGAAACGGAAAGAGATTCAATGATCGCCGCGCTTTGTGAAATTCATGGCCCGCCCGAGAGCCTCGTCCTGCGGGAATTGCCGGATCCGGCGCCGGGCCCGGGCGAAGTGCTGGTCGCCCCGAACCGGGTCGCCCTGAATTTCTTCGACACCCTGATCATCGAGAATAAATATCAGCTCAAGCCGGCGCTGCCCTTTTCGCCGGGCGGCGAATTTTGCGGAACGGTGCTCGCGCTTGGCGCCGGCGTGGACGGCTTCGCCATCGGCCAGCGCGTCGCGGGCTATTGTTCCTATGGCGCCGCGCGTTCGCGACTCGTCGCGCCGGCCTCGATCCTGACCTCGGTGCCCGACAATCTGAGCGACGATCAGGCGGCTGGCCTTTTCATCACCTATGGCACGTCGATGTATGGCTTGCGGCAAAGGGCCAATCTGCAGAAAGGCGAGACGCTCGCCGTTCTCGGCGCCTCGGGCGGAGTCGGATTGGCGGCGGTCGAAATCGGCGCCGCGATGGGCGCGCATGTCATCGCCTGCGCCTCCTCGCCCGAAAAGCTCGCCTTTGCGCAGCAATATGGCGCCCATGAGGGCCTCGATTATGCGCGCGACGACCTCAAGGAGGGCCTGAAGCAGCGCACCGGAGGCAAGGGCGTCGATTGCGTTTATGACGCCATCGGCGGCGCCTATAGCGAAGCCGCCTTGCGCGCCCTGGCCTGGAAGGGCCGCCTGCTCGTCGTCGGCTTCGCCGCCGGGGAAATCCCGAAAATCCCGCTCAATCTCGTCCTGCTCAAGGGCTGCGCCATCCTCGGCGTCTATTGGGGGGAATTCGTCAAGCGCGAGCCGCAGGCCCATCTCGAGAACATGGCCCAGATTTTCGACTGGACCGCGAAGGGACTCCTGTCCGCCCATGTCCATGCGGAGCTGCCGCTGCACGACATCGCCAAGGCGCTGACGATGCTCAAGGAACGCAAGGCGCAGGGCAAAATCGTCCTTTCCATCCCGCGATAAGGCTTTTTTGCTCTGGCCTCGCCGGAAAAGCCTGCCTAGATTACGCCCATCTCAGCCCCGGAACGTTTCCTGGCGCGCCGGGAGCCCGATGAATGAGGAAGAGCCGCCATGTCGTACTCGTCCCGCCTGCGCAATATCGTCGCTGTCGTCCTGATCGGACTGAGCCTCTCGGCTTGCGGCTACAACACCATTCCCACCGCCGAGGAAACCGCCAATGCGCGCTGGGCCGACGTCCAGAACAATTACCAGCGCCGCGCCGACCTGATCCCGAACCTCGTGGCGACGGTTCAGGGCTACGCCAAGCAGGAAAAGGACGTGCTGACCGCCGTCATCGAGGCGCGCGCCAAGGCGACGCAGGTTCATGTCGACGCTTCGCAGCTCACAGATCCCGACAAGATGAAGCAGTTTCAGGACGCCCAGAACCAGCTTTCCGGCGCCTTGGGCCGCCTGCTCGCGGTTAGCGAGAATTATCCCGATCTGAAGTCGAACCAGAACTTCCTGGCGCTGCAGTCGCAGCTCGAAGGCACGGAAAACCGCATCGCCGTGGCGCGGCGCGATTACATCGCCGCGGTCCGCGATTATAATCTGACGCTACAGACCTTCCCCAGCATGCTGTGGGCGATGACGGTCTTCCGCGGCAAGAAGCCGATGGCGAATTTCGCCGCTTCGGACAACGCGCAGACGCCCCCGGCCGTGAAATTCTGACCGATCGGCGGGGCGCGCCATGGCCGAGGCCCTAGAGCCGCGTGCGAAAAAGTGGATGCCGGTTTTTCGCGAAAACGCGGCGGAAACAGAGGAGTCCAGAGTTGACGGCGATTCCGTTGAATCGCCGTCAACTCTGGTTCGCAGCGCGCGGGCCGTCCACGCCGGCAGGCTTTGGCTGGCGGCGCTGGTTTGGCTGGCGCTCGCACTGGCCGCCGGCTCCCTTCGCGCGGAAGCGCTCGTCTTCCCGGACCTGACCGGCCATGTCGTCGATCAGGCGGGCCTGCTGTCCGTCGACGCCCGGCAAAGCCTCGAACAAAAGCTGGCCGATCTCGAGCAGAAGTCCGGCATCCAGTTCGTCGTCGCCACGGTCAATTCGTTGCAGGGCCAGGAAGTCGAGCCCTACGCCAATGAATTGTTCCGGCATTGGGCGTTGGGCGAAAAGACCAAGAACAATGGCGTGCTGCTTCTGGTCGCGCCGAAGGAAAAAAAGATCCGGATCGAAGTCGGCTATGGCCTCGAAGGCACGCTGACCGACGCCTTGTCGAAAATCGTCATCGTCAACGCCATCGCGCCGCGCTTCAAGACGGGCGATTTCGCCGGCGGCGTCACGCGTGGCGTCGACGACGTCATCACGATCCTGACGACCGATTCAAGCGAATGGACGAAAAAGCCGCATGTCCGTCCGGATCATCCCGAGACGGCTTTCGACGCCATTCTGCCTTTCCTGATCGTCGCTCTCGTCATTTTCATCATCTGGCGCAGCAGCGGAGGCGGCGGCGGGGGCGGCCGCGGTCGGCGCGGGGGCGGCGGTCCGTTCATCATTCTGCCGGGTCCCGGCTGGTCGGGCGGAGGCAGTTCTTCCGGCGGCCTCTCTGGCGGGGATTGGGGCGGCGGCTTTTCGGGCGGCGGCGGTTCGTCGGGCGGCGGCGGCGCCTCAGGAGACTGGTGATGCAGGGCCTTGCGGACGAAAACGCCATTATCGCGGCGGTGCGCGCCGCCGAAGCGCGCACCCGCGGTCAGATCGTCTGCGTGCTGGCGCGACGATCCAGCGATCCGGCGGCTTTCGTCGCGCTCTATGCGGCGGCGCTCGCTCTGATCGCGCCCTGGCCGATGCTCGAATGGACGCAGCTTTCGGCGCAGGTCGTTTTCGCCGTCCAGATCGCCGTTTTCGTCCTGTCCTTGCTGGTCCTGGGATGGACGCGGATTGGCGTCGCGCTGACGCCGCGCGCCGTGAAAAGACGTCAGGCCTATCGCGCCGCGCTGGAACAATTCTTCATACGGGGTGTGAGGCGGACGCCCTCCCGCGCCGGCGTGCTGATCTTTGTTTCGCTCGCCGAGCATTATGCCCGCATCGTCGCCGACGAGGGTTTTGACGGCAAGGTTTCGGAAGAGGAATGGCGCGTCGCCGTCGAGGAGATGACGGCTCGCCTGCACGAGGGGCAGATCACGGAGGGCTTCGTCGCCGCCATCGCGCGCTGCGGCGACCTGATGGCGCGCGAGGCGCCGCCCGACGGCGGCGGCAATGACCTGCCCGACGCCCTGGTGCGATTGAACTAGTTATTTTCCGGCGCGCAGCGCGGCGAGCAATTTCTTGCTGGCGCGGCCGTCGCGTTTCATGCCGACACGCTGCTGGTAATCGGCGATCGCCTCGCGGGTTTTCGTTCCCATCACGCCGTCGATCTTGCCGCCGATATCATAGCCGCGCTGCGACAGCAGCGACTGCACTTCGCGGCGTTCTACGCGCGGAATCCCGGGATCGTCGGTCGGCCAGGGCGTGACGACGCCGCCGCCGCCCTTCAGCCGGTCGGCCAGAATGCCGATCGCCAGGGCATAGGATTCGGCGGCGTTGTAGGAATAGAAGGCGTCGAAATTCCGCGACACCAGGAAAGCCGGGCCATGCGGCCCCGACGGCAGCAGCAGGCCATAGGCGCCCGATTCCGAAAGCGGCGAGCCGTCGATATGCGTCACGCCCTGCGCCGCCCAGAAGGAGGCCGGCTTCTTGCCGCTCCGACCGGAAGGGCCGCTGTAATTGCCGGGCAGCCGGACTTCAAAGCCCCAGCGCAGGCCGTCGACCCACCCCGCATGATGAAGGAAATTCGCCGTCGATCCCAGCGCGTCGGGCACGGAATTAATCACGTCGCGCTTGCCGTCGCCGTCGAGATCGACGGCGAGACGCAGGAAAGTCGACGGCATGAATTGGGTGTTGCCGAAGGCGCCCGCCCAGGAGCCGTTGAATTCCTCCAGCTTGACGTCGCCGTGATCGAGGATCTTCAGCGCCGCGATCAGCTCGCCGCGAAAATAGTCCGAGCGGCGGTTGGGCGTGCAGGCGAGGGTGGTCAGCGACTGGATGATCGGTCGTCCGCCGAAACTCTTGCCGAAATCGGATTCGACGCCCCAGACGGCGACGATCGCCGCAGCGTCGACGCCATAGCGATGCTGCGCTGCGAGCGCGGCCTGCCGATATTGCGAGAAACGCGCCTGGCCGTCGCGCACGCGCTCGTCATCGACGAGGCCGGCGATGTAGTCCCAGATCGGGGTGGTAAATTCCGGCTGGACGCCGAGAAAACTGACGGCGTCATTGGGCTCGAGCCCGTCGAGGGCGCGGGCGAGCGTCGCCTGCGAGACGCCGGCGGCGGCCGCCTGCGCCTTGACCTGCTGCTTGCATGAGCCAAAATCCGCGCGCGCGGTCTGACCGAGCGCGAGAACAAGCGAAAGCGCGAGAATCCCTGACTTCATGGCGTGAGCCTAACGTGATTCTCGAAAGCGCAGAACCGAAAAAGCGTTTTTCAGATCCAGGGCCGCTCAGCTGCCAGTTTGGTTTCGAAATCCGCGATTTTGGGCGCCTTGACGAGCGTGAGGCCGATATCGTCGAGACCTTCCAGCAGGCAATGCCGGCGGTGCGGATCGATGTCAAATTTCACGACGCCGCCGTCAGGGCCACGGATTTCCTGCGCTTCGAGATCAACCGTCAGCGTGGCGTTGGCGCCTCGGCTGGCGTCGTCCATCAGTTTGGCGAGATCTTCCTTCGACACCTTGATCGGCAGAATGCCGTTCTTGAAGCAGTTGTTATAGAAAATATCGGCGAAGCTGGTCGAAATGATCGCGCGAACGCCGAAGTCGAGCAGGGCCCAGGGCGCGTGCTCGCGCGAGGAGCCGCAGCCGAAATTGTCCTCGGCCACCAGGATCTCCGCCTTGCGATAGGCCGGCTTGTTCAGCACGAAATCCGGATTCTCCGAGCCGTCCTCGCGATAGCGCATTTCCGAAAACAGGCCCTTGCCAAGACCCGTGCGGGCGATGGTCTTCAGATATTGCTTCGGAATGATCATGTCCGTGTCGATATTGGTGATCGGCAGGGGCGCGGCGACGCCGGTCAATTTCGTGAATTTTTCCATGTCTCAAGCCTGAATTTGGCGCCGGATCGGCATTTTAAGGGTCATGTAGCAAAAGGCGGGCGTACGAGCAATTCAGTCGGCTTCCCGCTCGATGCGGTCCATGTCCGCATCGGACAGGCCGAAGTGATGGCCGATTTCATGCACCAGAACATGCCGGATCAGATCGCCCAGCGTGTCCTCGCCCTCGGCCCAGACGTCGAGAATGGGCCGGCGAAAGAGGTGGATCATGTTCGGGAACTGGCCGGTCTGGCTGGTTTCCGACTGGGCGAGGCCTTGGCCGCGAAACAGGCCGAGCAGCTCGAATTCCGACGACGCCTCGAATTCCTCGAGCACCTCGTCGTCGGGAAAATCCTCGACGCGAATGACGAGTCCTTCGCAGGCGCGCTGGAAGCGCTGCGGCAGGCGGCGGAAGGCTGCATCGGCCATCGTCTCGAAATCCTCCAGCGAGGGCGCGGCGCGCGAGGACCATTCCTGCGCCGGCGGTCTGACGCTGCCCATCAGGCCTCAGCTCCCCGCGCGACGGCCAGGACCAGTTTCGGCGGATGGGCCAGGGTCTGGAACACCACGCAATAGCGTTCGGTCAGTTTGGTCAGGGCGTCGATCCGTTCCTGCGGCTCGTCGGTATCGAGTTCGAAAAACAGCCGGATGTTGGTGAATCCAACCGGCGCGTCCTTGGCGATTCCGAGCGTGCCGCGAAAGTCGAGATCGCCTTCCGCGCGCACGGCCCCGCCCCTGAGCCGGAAATCGAGCGCCGTGGCCACGGCCTTGAGGGTCACGCCGGAACAGGCGACCAGCGCCTCCAGCAGCATGTCGCCGGAACAGGCCTGCAGGCCCGTTCCGCCCGTCGCCGGGTGAAGGCCGGCCTCAATCAGGGCGCGCGAGGTCGAAACCTTGCACGCGAGGCCCTCGCCGGAGAGATCGCCGCTCGCCTTCAGAGTGACGAAGGCGGCCTTGGCTTCCGCCTTGTATTTCTCCTTCAGCGGCGCCTGAAGGGCGCGAAGGTCATTTGCGTCCATCAGAGCGGCTCCCGGCTCATTTCAGCGTGCGAACGTCCACGAAATGGCCGGTCACCGCGGCCGCCGCCGCCATGGCGGGCGAGACGAGGTGAGTGCGGCCTTTAAAGCCCTGGCGGCCTTCGAAATTGCGGTTCGAGGTCGAGGCGCAGCGCTCGCCCGGCGCCAGACGATCCGGGTTCATGGCCAGACACATCGAGCAGCCCGGCTCGCGCCATTCGAAGCCGGCGGCGAGGAAGATCTTGTCGAGGCCCTCGGCTTCGGCCTGTTCCTTGACGAGACCCGAGCCCGGCACGACCATGGCGTTGACATGGGACGCCACCTTGCGGCCTTCGGCGATCTTGGCGGCGGCGCGCAGGTCTTCGATGCGGCCATTGGTGCAGGAGCCGATGAAGACGCGGTCGATCTTGATGTCGGCGGGCTTCTCGCCGCCCTTGAGGCCCATATAGTCGAGAGCGCGCTGGATTTTTGCGCGCTGGGCTTCGGTCTTCGCGGTCTCGACCGTGGGGACGACGCCATCAATCGTCATGACGTCTTCCGGGCTGGTGCCCCAGGTCATGACCGGCGGCAACGCGCCGGCGTCGAGTTCGATCACGGCGTCATAATGGGCGTCCGGGTCGCTCTTGAGCTGCTTCCAGTAATGCACGGCCTGCTCGAAAGCCTCGCCTTTCGGCGCCTTGGGGCGATCCTTGATATAAGCGAAGGTCTTTTCGTCGGGCGCGATCAGGCCGGCGCGGGCGCCCGCCTCGATCGACATGTTGCAAACCGTCATGCGGCCTTCGATCGACAGGGCTTCGATGGCTTCGCCGGCATATTCGATGACATAGCCGGTTCCGCCAGCGGTGCCGATCTTGCCGATGATCGCGAGCACGATGTCCTTGGCGGTGACGCCCTCGCCGAGCTTGCCATTGACCTTGACCAGCATGTTCCTGGCCTTGGCCTGGATCAGGGTCTGGGTCGCGAGGACATGCTCGACTTCAGACGTGCCGATGCCATGGGCCAGCGCGCCGAAGGCGCCGTGCGTCGATGTGTGGCTGTCGCCGCAAACGATGGTCGCGCCGGGCAGCGTGAAGCCCTGCTCGGGGCCGATGATGTGGACCACGCCCTGGCGATGGTCATGCTCATTGAAATATTCGACGCCGAAATCGCGGGCGTTGATGGCCAGCTGCTCGACTTGCGCCCGGCTCTCGGGATCTTCGATCGGCTTGGAGCGATCGGTGGTCGGAACGTTGTGATCGACGACGGCCAGCGTCTTTTCCGGCGCATGCACCGTGCGCTTGGCCAGCCGCAAGCCCTCGAAGGCCTGAGGGCTGGTCACTTCATGGATCAGATGGCGGTCGATATAGATCAGGGCGGTGCCGTCGGGCTGAATGTCGACGACATGGTCGTCCCAGATCTTGTCATAAAGGGTGCGCGGCTTGCCCGTGGTCTCAACCATGTCCTTCATCCCTGTCGCGGTCTTCCGTCCTGACGTCGCCTCGGCTCAACGCCGCCGGCCCGTTCGTCATTGACGAGATAGAATTTTTCGCGTCCCCGGCAAGACCCGAAGCATGGCCGAGGCCGCGAAAATGCTTCAAATGCGAAAAGGCCGGCGCAGCGGCCAGCCTTCGCGAAAAGTCAGAGCTGACCCCGATAGGAGATCACTCGGCTTTGCCAGCCTTGGCCTTGGCCTTCGCCTTGAGGTCGGTGCGCTCCGCAATGCGGGCCGACTTGCCGCGCCGGTCGCGGAGGTAATAGAGCTTGGCGCGGCGGACCTTGCCGCGACGCACGACCTTGATCGAATCGATCAGCGGGCCATAGACGGGGAAGACGCGCTCGACGCCTTCGCCATAGGAAATCTTGCGGACGGTGAAGCTCTCGTTGAGGCCGCCGCCGTTGCGGGCGATCACGACGCCTTCATAGGCCTGAACGCGGCTGCGCTCGCCTTCCTTCACCTTGACGTTGACGATCACCGTATCGCCGGGACCAAATTCGGGAATGGTCTTTTCGGCGGAAAGCCGGGCGAGCTGCTCGGCTTCGAGCTGTTCAATGATATTGGCCATTTTGGACTCCGTTTCGCCTTGCGGCGAGCGTTTCGGAACGCTGTTTTCAATTGGCGCCGCCGTCGCCCTGGGGAGATCGGCAGTGCTGTTGGCCGCGCCAATGGATGGAAATCGGCGCAGAGGCGGCGCTATACAAAGTTTTCCGCGCCTTGTCGAGCGTTAGAGCATTTTCGAGCGAAGTGGATGCCGGTTCGCGTGAAGAACCGAAGGTCCGCGAAGCGAATAAGCGCCAAAGCCGTAGCTAAAAGACGTTCAATAAAGCCGGGTTTCGGCCTCCTGCTTTTTCGGCCCCGGGTCGTCGGGCGGCGTCGGCAGCGGGAAGATCACCGGCTGCGACGAAAACGTTTTGCGCGCGGCAGTCCTGGCAGGTTCCGCAGCTGCCGTTTCCTGCACAGGCTCCGGCTCCGATACGGTCGCGGGGGGCGTTTCAGCCGGGGGCAGGACCTCGGGGGCGGGCTCGGCTTCGAGCGCGGGCGGCTCATAGGCGGGCGGCGGCTCTTCGACCGGGCCGGTCAAAGCCTCCTTGGGCTGCATCCACCGATAGGCGTCGAGCTTGCCGGTGAGCGGGGAAACCGGCGCCCATTGTTTCGACCAATGGCCGTCGGCGACCCAGACCGCGTCGCGCGGCGCGCGCGAGCCGCGCGAAAGCCATTCGCGCACCAGACCCTGCGCATTGTGCTCGCGCTCTTCCAGTTCGGCCATGATCAGGCACATGCGCGCGGTCGGGCGCTCGCCGCTGGCGATCAGCGGCGCCATGGCCTCGCGCGCCCGGACGAAATCGCGCGCGCCCAAAGCCGCCGCCGCGATCATCATCGCGCTTTCCGGATCATTGGGCGCGAATTTGGCCAGGGTCTTCGCCCGGGCCAGCCGCTCGGTCGAGGAATCTCCCTGCCGCATATCGACATAGGCCCGGGCCAGATCGGGATGCGGGGCCTTGGCGTAAGCGGCTTCGATCAGTTTGGACGCCGCGCGGAAATCGCCGCGCCGCGACAGAAGACGCGCCAGCAAGGCGGTCGCAGGCACGAGATCCGGCGCTTTTTTCACTGCGGCGCGCAGCAGCTTGATGGCGCGCTCCGGCTCCATCATCTCGCATTCCATCGCCTGCGCCGTGTCCAGAACGGCTTTCTGGCGATTGGCCGCCTCCGGTTCGATGACCTTCGCCCGGAGGTTTTGGGAGACGCAAAGCCGCGCCGCCTCCCAGTCGTTCTGCGCGGTGTAACGGTCGAGCAAGGCTTGGCCCGACCACGCCAGCGGCGCGATATTCTGCGCCTCCAGCGCAATCTGATGCGCGCGGTCGTGATCCCCTTGCCGCAAGGATTCCGCGTGGAGGCCGCGCAGGCCGAGCAATTTGGTCTCGGGCCGCTCGGTCATGGCCCGGAAGGCGCGCTCCGCCCCGGCGCGGTCGCCGCCGAGTTGCGCCGCCTGGGCTTCCAGCAGCAGGGTCAGGGGTTCATGAGGGACGAGCTTTTTCGCATCCAGGCTCGCCTTCCTGGCCTTGCGGACGTCGCCCACGCCCGCCGCGACAATGCCGCGCGCCAGAGCCTCGTGGCCCCGGGCGCGCTTGCGGGCGCGGGCGGTGAACGAGACAAGGCTCGGCAAGTTGAGGACAAAGCGGATCACGCTCCAGAGCAGGATCGCGCCAAGCGCGACGGCGCCGAGCCCGACGAGAGGCGAGGTGTCGACATGATAGCCGAACCATGTCAGCGACAGCGATCCGGGCTGCTCGATGAGAATGCCCAGCCCCAGCGCGACGACGCCGATCACGAACAGAAAAACCAGAATGCGGAACATCGGCTTTACTCGAATGGGGGAATGGCGGCGGCGTGGCGGACCCGCCGCCGCGCCGGGAAGGAAGCTTCAGCTTTTGGTCTTGGTCAAATTCTGCAAGGCGTCCGTGAGTTCCGCCCGTGCGGCCGTCTCCGCGTCGAGCCTGGTCTGGACGAGGCGCGCCCAATCGGCGGAAACCGCGAGCGCGGGAGCCGGCAATTGCTGGCGGTCGGCGAGCGCGGCCGCCAGATCGCCGGAGCGCAATTCCTTCTCGATCTTTTCGATCTGGAGGGCGGTGGCGTCCTTGTCGGGCGCCCCGGCGGGGCGGATGCGCACGAGTTTGCGCGCCTGGGCCTGGAGATAAGCCAGGACGGACTCGCGTGCGCCCTGCGGCGTCGCGGAGTCTTCCGCCGGCCTGGCAGGCGCGACGGCGGCGGCGATTTTTGGCGCCAGCGCAGTGAACTCCGTCGTCAGCCGGCTGAGCGTCGGGGCGGAAAGGCCGGCGCGCAGACGCGCCAGACGCGCGGGATCGCCGCCGAAATTCTGCAAGGCCGCGAGTTGCGCCGAATAGTCGTCGCCCTGGCGAAGCGCGGTCTGCAGGCTTTGCGCCACGACCAGCCGCGCCGCCGCTTCGCCAGCGTTGCCGGGGCCTGCTTCGCGCGTCGAGAGCGTGGCGCGCGCGCTGTCTTTCGGTGCAGCCAATTGACCTTCCACGGTCTGGAGCCGCTGCGTGAGGCGTTCGACCGCCGCCTGCGCTGCTGCGAGCTTGGCGGCCATATCGGCGACAGCTTTATCGGCTTCAGGAGATGCAGCGTCTGGAGCGGTCTCAGCGGCCTTGCTCTCAGTCGGCTTGATCTCCGCCTGTTTCGACGCCTCGGCGACTGGCGCGGGGGCGGCTTCCGGCATCTTCGCCGCCGCTTCGCGCGGTGGTGGTTCGGGCGCCGCGACGGGCGGAATGATCCTTTCGGCGGCGGGCGGCGTCAGTGCGATCCGCGCGGGCGGGGCGGGAGGCGTCGCGACATAGGCGTCCCAAAGATAATAGGCGCCGCCGCCAAGCGCGACCGCGCCGATCAGCAGAGCGACCGGCCGGAGCGCGCCGCCCCTGCGCGGCGAATCATCCGTCGCCGGATGACCCGCTTCCGCCTTCGCTTCGCCGCGGGATTCCGCTTTGCGATCATGGTCGGGATCGGATTCGAGTTCGGCGGAGGCCGCCGAATCCCTGGTTTCGGATGGGTCCGGCTTATGCTCGGCCGTGGGGTTGAAAGCTTCGCCTTCAATCACCGGCGGGACGTGATGTTCCCCGAAAGCGGAGCCTGACGGGGCGTCAGAACTGCTCCGGGGCCTGGAGTCGGCTTCGCTTGTTTCGGTCTTGCCGCCGTTTTGGTCGCTCATCCCACGCCCCTCTGTTTTGCGCGCCATTATATCCGGCGTGCGCGCCGAGGAAACCCGCAATTGGCCGGGGGCGCCTGTCAGGCGCTGGCGGCGATCGCGTCGGCGATGGCGACCGTGCGGCGCGCCATGTCGGCGTGGAGCCGCTCCACCATCTTGCCGTCGATCTGCAGCGCGCCCTTGGAGGCGTTCTCGGGCAGGTCGAACACCCCGATGATCTTGCGCGCGAAGGCGACTTCGGCCTCGGATGGCGCGAAGACCTCGTTGCAGATCGCCACTTGGTTGGGGTGGATGAGGGTCTTGCCGTCCATTCCGAAGTCGCGGCCCTGCTCGCATTCCGCGCGGAAGCCGGCTTCGTTGGAGAAGTCGTTATAGACGCCGTCGACGATTTCCACATCGTGCGCCCTGGCGGCCGCGACGCAGATCGACAGATAGGCCAGCATGGACGGGCGTCCCGCGGTCAGGCGGGCGCGGGTCTCCTTGGCGATGTCATTGGTGCCCATGACCAGGACCGCGAGCCGCGAATGGGGATCGAGCGCGGTGCGCACGATCGAATCGGCGTTGAGGATGGCGGTCGGCGTCTCCATCATCGCCCAGAGCCGGGTATGGTCCGGGGCGCCGGCGTCGCGCAGGGCCTTTGCGGTGACCATGATGTCGCCGGGCGAGGAAACCTTCGGGATGAGAATGGCGTCGGGTCCGGCCTTGGCGGCGGCGACGAGATCGTCCTCGCCCCAGGGCGTCGCGGCGCCATTGATGCGGATTACGACTTCGCGGCGTCCGAATCCGCCGGCCTTGACGGCGGCGGCGACCTGGTTGCGCGCCAGCTCCTTGGCGTCGGGCGCGACGGCGTCCTCGAGGTCGAGAATCAGGGCGTCGGCGGCGATCGTCTTGGCCTTTTCCAGCGCGCGCGCGTTCGAGCCGGGCATATAGAGGACGCTGCGGCGGGGACGAAGGCTGGACATGGCGGCTCCATTGTTGAACTGTTTTCGCAGGGCACAATAATGAAGGCGCGAGCTTCACGCCATTGTCATTTTGCTGTTTTGGTTTCCCGGCGGAGCTCTCGCGGACAGGTTCGACAAAGGCAAGGTTGCTCTTGCTGCCGCAATGCGGCAAAACTTCGCCTCAGGGTCGGCTCGCGCCGAGGCGCCGGTATGAGGATCGAATGGGCGAAGCGAATTTTCCGAAGCGGCTGGCCGAGGGCTACGAGAATTTTCTGAACGGGCGATTTCCGCGCGAGCGCGAGCGATTCGAGGATCTCGCCAAACGCGGGCAGAGCCCGGAAATCCTCCTGATCGGCTGTTGCGATTCCCGCGTCTCGCCGGAACTGATCTTCGACGCCGGGCCGGGCGAAATGTTCGTGGTCCGCAATGTCGCCAATCTGGTGCCGCCTTATCAGCCCAATGACGATTATCACGGCACGTCGGCGGCGATCGAATTCGCGGTGATGGGCCTCAAGGTCAAGCACATCGTCATCATGGGCCACGCCCAATGCGGCGGCGTGAAGGCCTTCGCCGAATTGCAGAGCGATCCCTACATGCGTCCGCTCGCGCCGGGCGATTTCATCGGGGGCTGGATCAAGCTGCTCGCCCCGGCGGCGGAAAAGATCGGAAAGCCGGCAGAACCGCTGCAGCAATGGTCGGAGCGGCTGGCCTGGGAATCGATCAAGCAGAGCATCGCCAACCTGCGCAGCTTTCCCTATATCGCCACTTTGGAGCAGCGTGGCTGGCTGAGCTTGCACGGCGCCTATTTCGGCGTGAAGGGGGGAGAGCTGATGGCGCTGGACGAAAGCGCCGGCACGTTCCATCAGGTCGCGGAGGAGGCGCATCACGAAGCGCTTGGCAAGACGCCGCGATTTTAAGGGCGCAGCCACAAAAAGAAAACGCCGGGTTTCCCCGGCGTTTCGCGTTTCAGGCCGCTTTTTGCTCAGGCCGCTTTTTGCTTGGGCCGCAGTAGCTTGCGGTTGATCAGCGCTTCCGCGATCTGGATCGCGTTCAGCGCCGCGCCCTTGCGCAGATTGTCAGACACGCACCAGAAGGCGAGGCCGTTCTCGACGGTGGCGTCTTCGCGGATGCGCGAAATATAGGTGGCGTCTTCTCCCGCCGCCTCATGCGGGGTGATGTAGCCGCCGGGTTCGCGCTTGTCGATCACCAGAATGCCCGGCGCCTCGCGCAGGATTTTCCGCGCGGCGTCTGCCGTGATCGGCTTCTCGCATTCGATATTGACGCTTTCGGAATGCGAGATGAACACCGGCACGCGCACGCAGGTGGCGGTCAGCTTGATCTTGGGGTCGAGAATTTTCTTGGTCTCGGCCATCATCTTCCACTCTTCCTTGGTGAAGCCGTCTTCCATGAAGACGTCGATCTGCGGAATGAGATTGAAGGCGATGCGCTTGGGGAATTTCTTGTTCTCGACCTGATCGGAGACGAAGACGGCGCGCGTCTGGGCGAAAAGCTCGTCCATCGCGTCCTTGCCGGCGCCGGAAACCGACTGATAGGTCGAAACCACCACCCGCTTGATGCCGAAATGGTCGTGCAGGGGCTTCAGTGCCACCACGAGCTGCGCGGTCGAGCAGTTCGGATTGGCGATGATGTTCTTGCGGCCGAAATCCTTCAGGGCGTCGGCGTTGACTTCCGGCACCACCAGCGGAACGTCGGAATCATAGCGCCAAGCCGATGAATTATCGATCACGACGCAATTCTGCGCGCCGATGCGCGGCGACCATTCCTTGGAAATGGCGCCGCCGGCGGACATCAGGGCGATATCGCAATCGGAGAAATCAAACGTGTCGAGATGCTTGCACTTGAGTATCTTGTCGCCATAGGAAACTTCAGTGCCGATCGACCGCGACGACGCAAGCGCCACGACCTCGTCCGCCGGGAACTGGCGTTCGGCCAAAATATCCAGCATTTCGCGGCCCACATTGCCCGTGGCGCCGACGACAGCGACCTTGTAACCCATGCTGCTCTCCACGCGTTAAGCGCGCTTCCCTACAGCAAGCAGGCGCTCAGGGCAATGCGCCTTCGGCGTCTGGGCGCTCAAATCTCTCCGACTTTGGCCTCAAGCCGGGCTGTTTCGCGCTCTTCTTCGCGCTTCCGGCGCTCCGCGAGAACGGCGTCGTCGAGAGCCTGCGTCCAGCCGCAAGCGGCGAGGCGCTCCTTCATATGGTCCGGCGCGCAGGCGTCAACCTCGATGGCGGGCTTGTTGTTCGACAGCGGAATCCTGATGGCGCGGGCGTGCAGATGCAGGACGGCGTCCGGCGCGCCGCCCGCGCCATAGATCGGATCGCCGAAAATCGGGAAGTCCCGCGCTGCGCAATGTACGCGCAATTGATGTGTGCGGCCGGTCAGTGGCGACAGCGCCAGCCAGGCGAGCGGCGCGCCGGAGGCGTCGCGCCCGCGGCCGAGCACGCGCCAGCGCGTCTGTGAGGGCAGGCCGTCGGGATCGACTTTCATCCACCAGCCACGCGTCGCGTCGAGGCGGCCGAGCGGCAGGTCGATCAGGCCTTCGTCCTCCTCCGGCCCGCCGCACACCACGGCCCAATAGGTCTTGCCGATCTTGCCCTGCTTGAACAAAAGCATCAGCTTTTCCAGCGCCTTGCGATGGCGCCCCAGCACCAGGCAGCCGGAAGTGTCCTTGTCGAGCCGATGCGCCAGCGACGGGCTGCGCGGCAGGCCAAACCGCAGATGGGAAAAGGAGTCCTCGAAATTCTCACCGCCCTTGGGGCCGCGATGGACGGGAATGCCCGCCGGCTTGTCCAGCACCAGCAGAAGGCCGTCGCGATAAAGCAGCCGCGCATAAATCTCTTCCGGCGTCATGCGGGAAAGGCTATCGAGAGGGCGACAAGGTTTTTGGCGGCGGGCGTCATGCGCGCTTATTGCAAAAACCCGTGAGTTTGAGAAGGGCGACCCGCCCGGACGAAAGCGAGCTTGGAGCGCATGAGCGCAGATTCGAAAGACAAGGCCGGCTTCATCGGACGCCTGTTCAAGATGCGGCACGCCGAGGAATCCTTCTGGGAGGAAAAGCCGGACGGTGTCGAGGAAGCCAAGACCCCGGCCCCGGCGCCTCAAGAGAATTTCCCTCCGGAGCCCGCGCCCGAACCCGCGCCGGCGCCAGAGCCGCCCGCCCCGGCCGCCCAAATCGCCCCTGCGCCGATTGCGCCGGAAACCCGTTGGGAGCCGCCGGCCCCGGCCATTGAGATCGTTCCCGAGCCGGTTGCGCCCCTGCCTCCGCCTCCCGAGCCCGTTCCAGCGCCAGTTGTTGCGGAGGCTGCGCCGAAGGAGAGCTGGTGGACGCGGCTGCGTCAGGGTCTGGCGCGGTCGTCGTCGTCCATCGCCCAGGGCGTCGCGGATATTTTCACCAAGAAAAAGCTCTCCGCCGACATGCTGGAGGATCTGGAGGACGTGCTGGTCCGCTCCGATCTCGGCGTCGCCGCCGCGACGCGCATTGCGGCGCTGGTCGGCAAGGGCCGCTACGACAAGCAGATCGCGCCGGAAGAAGTTCGCTCCATTCTCGCGGACGAGGTCGAGCGCGTGCTCGCCCCCGTGGCCAGGCCGCTGGAGATCGACGCCTGCAAGAAGCCCTTCGTCATTCTCGTCGTCGGCGTCAACGGCTCCGGCAAGACCACGACTATCGGCAAGCTCTGCGCGAAATTCTCCGCCGAAGGCAAGACGCTGATGCTCGCCGCCGGCGACACTTTTCGCGCGGCGGCGATTGAGCAGTTGCGCATCTGGGGCGGGCGGATGAATGTGCCGGTCATCGCGCGCGAAACGGGCGCCGATGCGGCGGGCCTCGCCTTCGACGCCATCGAGGCCGCGAAGAACCAGAATGTCGACGTCCTGCTGATGGACACGGCGGGCCGGTTGCAGAACCGCACCGAACTGATGGCCGAGCTGGAAAAGATCATCCGTGTGATGAAGAAGGTCGACGCCGAGGCGCCGCATGCGGTGCTGCTGGTGCTCGACGCCACGGTCGGCCAGAACGCCTTGAGCCAGGTCGAGATTTTCGGCAAGGTCGCGGGCGTCACCGGCCTTGTCATGACCAAGCTCGACGGCACCGCCCGGGGCGGCATCCTTGTCGCCATCGCCGACAAATTCCAGCTGCCGGTCCATTTCATCGGCGTCGGCGAACAGGCCGACGATCTCGAACCCTTCACCGCCCGCGAATTCGCCCGCGCCATCGCCGGCTTCGAAGACTGACGCCAAGGCGTACAGCTATTAACCGGTAAGCCTTGGTTAGGCGCGACTGTGCCCAATAGCCCGTCGAATGACGGGCGTCTTTCTACACCCCTTGGCTGATGCGAGGGAGTCCTTGACCGCGACGCGTCGCGGTCAAGGAAAAATGGTAAAAACGCCTGAGGTTCTTCATGTCTGCCGAAGTTGCGCGAAAAAAAGTCAATCCGCTGCTGAAACTGGTGTTGGAAATGGGCCCTCTGGTCCTGTTCTTCCTCGCCAGCTCCCGGCCCGCGCTGTTTCACGGCCTCGTCGGGCCGTTTCTGCCCGAGGGGCTGCCGCAAGAGAAAATCGCCATCCTGACCTCGACCGCCGTGCTGATGGTGGCCGTCGTCGTGGCCCTGATCGCGTCATGGGTGCTGACCAAGCATCTACCGATCATGCCGGTCGTCACGGCGGTCGCGGTGCTGTTCTTCGGCGCGCTGACCCTCGTCTTTCAGGACCGGACCTTCATCCAGCTCAAGCCGACGATTGTGAATTGCCTGTTCGGCGCCGCGCTGCTGGGCGGTCTGGCTTTTGGCAAGCTGCTGCTGCCGGTCGCGCTCGACAGCGTGATGCATCTCGACGAGCAAGGCTGGCGCAAGCTCACCCTGCGCTGGGGCCTGTTCTTCTTCGTGCTTGCCGGGCTGAACGAAATTGTGCGGCTGACCCAGACCTGGGATTTCTGGGCCGGCTTCAAGAGCTTTGGCATCATGCCGCTGACGGTGATCTTCGCGCTGGCCCAGACGCCGCTGATCCTGAAGCACGAGATCAAACCCGAGGCGGATACGGAGCATTTTTGAAGAACGCCGCCTTTTTACCGCCGTAACAGCTTCGGTCGGGCGGCGCCATCGGGGCGTCTTTTGGACGCCGATGGCGCCGCCAATGAGCGGACGCGCAATGGCGTCCGTCGGTCGGCGGGCAACTTATTTCATATACCCCACGTAATATATTCCGATAACCGCTTTCGATGGATCGCGTATTGGCTCGTATCCAGTAATGTAGGGCTTTCCAAGGATATCGACTTCTCCATAGAAGGCTTCATTTTTCTGGATTGAGGCAATGGCTTTGCCTTTAGGATCGAGCATTGTGCCGATGGCGCGCGATCCATCATCTTTTTTCACATTCGTGGCGACCCGGACAAAATCGCTTCCGCTTTTCGCAAAGATTGTGGCGGTGCCGCCGGCTTTCTTCACGACATCATCGACGAGCTCGAAATTATTATTCATCTTGGTCGAGCCAAAAAAAATCGCGGGAACCTGCTTCCCGGCGACCATGTCGGTTCCTTCTATTTTGGCCGGGCCGAGTTTTTCAGCCATAGATTTCAAGGTTTCCATAGCCGCTTTTACTTTGGCATCCTGGGCCAGGCTGGAGCTTGGCGTCAAGGCGACGCCAGCGGCGAATGACGCAGCCAACAGCAGGCCGGAAAATGTCTTTCCCCATTTCATGGCTTTCCTCCCCTGGACAGGCGCCGGGGGCATGTGGCCGCTGCTCTCGTTTTAGAAGCGAAGAAAGCTTGCGAGGCGAAAAGACCGCCGGCGCACCCGCTTCGCGGTTCATCACGCGATTTACGGATACGGAAGACTCAACTCTGTCAGAACGTGAAGGTTGCGCTGCGAATCGACAATTTCTCCGGCGAACGCAATTGATGACGCGTTTTCATCCTCGCGAGGGCTTTTCCGGCTGCCGTTGGACAGTTCCGTCTGAAGGTCAGCGACACGCCATGAAAAAAGCCGCCGGAAATTTCGGCGGCTTTTTCATTCAGGTCACATAAAACGGTCACGCCACGGCGAGTTGGCGCAACACATAGTGCAGGATGCCGCCGTTCTTGTAATATTCGACTTCGTCCGCCGTCTGGATGCGCGAGTTGAGCGGCGCCTTCTTCACCGTGCCGTCGGCAAAAGTGATTTCGGCTTCCAGTTTCTGGCGCGGGGAGAGGTCGGTCAGGCCCTTGATGCTGACCATTTCGTCGCCCTTCAGGCCGAGGGTCTTCCAGCTCGTTCCTTCCTCGAAGGTCAGCGGCAGAATGCCCATGCCGACGAGATTGGAGCGATGGATGCGCTCGAAGCTTTCGGCGATCACGGCGCGGACGCCGAGCAGGTTCGTTCCCTTGGCCGCCCAGTCGCGCGAAGAGCCGTTGCCATATTCGACGCCGGCGAAGACGACCAGCGGAACCTTGGCCTTCTCATATTTCATCGCGGCGTCGTAGATCGACAGAACATCGCCGCCGGGGAAATATTTGGTGTTGCCGCCTTCCGGCACATTGCCGCTCTCATCGGCCAGGATGAAGTTCTTGATGCGGATATTGGCGAAGGTGCCGCGCATCATCACTTCATGGTTGCCGCGCCGCGTGCCGTACTGGTTGAAGTCTTCCGGCTTCACCTTGTTGGCCTGCAGATATTTGCCGGCGGGCGAAGCCGCCTTGATCGAGCCGGCCGGAGAAATGTGGTCGGTGGTGATCTTGTCGCCAAACAGGGCGAGGACGCGGGCGCCCTCGATATCCGTCACGGCCTTCGGCTGCATGGTGATGCCCTTGAAATAGGGCGGGTTCTGGACATAGGTCGACTTGTTGTCCCAGGCGTAGGTCTGGCTCTCCGGCGCCTTGACCTTGCGCCAGTTGACGTCGCCCTTGAACACGTCGGCGTATTTCGCCTTGAACAGCGACTTGGTCACGTTCTTGCGAATATAGTCCTGGATTTCCTGCGAAGTGGGCCAGATGTCGCGCAGGAAGATCGCCGCGCCCTTCTTGTTATGGCCGAGCGGCTCCTTGGTCAGGTCCTTCTGCACCGAACCGGCCAGCGCATAAGCGACAACCAGCGGCGGCGACGCGAGATAGTTCGCCTGCACGTCCGGCGAGACGCGGCCTTCGAAATTGCGGTTGCCCGAGAGAACCGCCGCCGCGACGACGTGATTGGCGTTGATGGCCTTGGAGATCTTCTCCGGCAGCGGACCCGAATTGCCGATGCAGGTGGTGCAGCCGAAGCCGACGATGTTGAAGCCGAGCTTGTCGAGCGACTTCTGAAGGCCGGCCTTGGCGAGATATTCCGCCACGACCTGCGAACCGGGCGCGAGCGAAGTCTTGACCCAGGGCTGCACGGTCAGGCCGGCGGCGACGGCGTTGCGCGCCAGCAGGCCCGCGCCGATCAACACGCTCGGGTTCGAGGTGTTGGTGCAGGAGGTGATCGCCGCGATCACGACATCGCCCTGCCCGATGTCGAAATTTTCGCCCTCGACCTTGTAGCGCTCGGACAGCGCGGAGAGCTTCTTGTATTCCGTGTCCATCGCGGCGGTGAAGCCGGCGGCGACGGCGTCGAGGGCGATGCGGCCCTCGGGGCGCTTCGGACCGGCGAGCGACGGGACGACCGAGCCGAGATCGAGTTCGATCGTGTCGGTGAAGACCGGTTCGCCGGCGGCGCGGGTGCGGAACAGGCCCTGGGCGCGGGCGTATTTCTCGACCAGCGCGACGCGGGCCGGCTTGCGGGCAGTCTTTTCGAGATAGTTGATGGTTTCGGCGTCGATCGGAAAGAAGCCGCAGGTCGCGCCATATTCCGGACCCATATTGGCGATGGTCGCGCGATCGGCGAGCGTCAGGGCGTCGAGGCCGGGGCCGAAGAATTCCACGAATTTGCCGACGACGCCCTTCTTGCGCAGCATCTGCGTGATGGTCAGCACGACGTCGGTGGCCGTGATGCCTTCCTTGATCTTGCCGCTCAGTTTGAAGCCGATCACTTCCGGCAGCAGCATGGATTGCGGCTGGCCAAGCATGGCGGCTTCGGCCTCGATGCCGCCCACGCCCCAGCCGAGAACGGCAAGGCCGTTGACCATGGTGGTGTGCGAATCTGTGCCGACCACGGTGTCGGGATAGGCGACTTCAACATTGATCGCCTTGCCGCGCGCCGGCTGGAACTTCTCCTTGCGCGTCCAGACCGTCTGAGCGAGATATTCGAGGTTCACCTGATGGCAGATGCCGGTGCCGGGGGGCACGACGGAGAAATTGTCGAGCGCGCCCTGGCCCCATTTCAGGAAGGTGTAGCGTTCGCCGTTGCGGGAATATTCGAGATCGACATTGGTCTTCAGCGCCTTCTTGGAGCCGAAGGCGTCGACGATGACCGAATGGTCGATGACCAGATCGACGGGAACCAGCGGATTGATCTTTTCCGGATCGCCGCCAAGCGACTGGATGCCGTCGCGCATCGCGGCGAGATCGACCACGGCCGGCACGCCGGTGAAGTCCTGCATCAGCACGCGGGCCGGCCGGAAGGCGATTTCCTTCTCCACCTTGCCCTTGTTCTTGATCCACTCGGCGACGCCGAGGATATCTTCCCTGGTGACCGTGCGGCCATCCTCGTTGCGGAGAAGGTTTTCGAGCAGGACCTTCATCGAATAAGGCAGTTTCGAAACGCCTTCGAGGCCATTCTTCTCGGCGGCCTTCAGCGAGAAGTAGTGATAAGTCTTGGCGCCGACCTTGAGGGTCTTGCGGCTTTTGAAGCTGTCGAGAGAGGCCATCGCTGGGAGATCCCGAAAAAGTTGGGGAGAAAGGCGAATGTTCAGCTTATAAACAAATCCGCCAAGACAGGCTACACAAACAAAAGTTTCGACTCGCCATATGCGCTCGGCGCGACGAGCCGATCAGACTGGAATTTTCGTTTTGTCACAGGATGTTGAAAGACTCCATCTTTCCGCGCGGTCGCTTCGGGTCGAGCGCGGCGGCCGCGCCATCGTCACGGACGTTTCGTTCGAACTCGCGTCGGGCGAAGCCTTGTTGGTGCTCGGACGCAATGGCGCGGGCAAGTCGACCTTGCTTCGCGCGCTCGCCGGCTTCCTGCCGCTGCGGGGCGGCGAAATGGTTTTCACCGGCGGCGACGCGCCTTTGTCGGAACGGGCGCATTACGTTGGCCATGCCGACGGGCTGAAATCGGCGCTGACCGCGCTGGAAAATCTCAGCTTCTGGGCGTCCATGCTGGGCGCGGCGAAAACATGCCCTGATGGAAAATTGTCGCCGCAGCAGGCGCTTGAAAAAGTCGGCCTCGCGCGGATCGGCGATTTTCCGGTCGGCTATCTTTCCGCCGGCCAGAAGCGCCGCGTCGCGCTGGCGCGGCTATTCGTCGCCGCGCGTCCGGTCTGGATTCTCGACGAACCGGCGACCGCGCTCGACGTCGGCTCGCAGGACCGGTTCGCGCAGGCGATGATCGAGCATCGCGCCAGCGGCGGCATGATCCTCGCCGCCACCCATGCGCCGCTTGGCCTCGTCGACGCCCGGGAATTGCGCCTGGACGCGGCCGCTTCCGCCGCGCGAGCCTGCCCTTCCACCGCCGGAGCCTGCTGATGTCTTCGCCGCTTCTGGCTCTGTTCCGGCGCGAGGCGCGCATCGCCCGCTCCATCGGCGGCGGCGGCGCCATGGGCGTGGTCTTCTTCCTGATTCTCGTCAGCCTGACCCCTTTCGCCATCGGGCCGGATCTCAACCTGCTCTCGCGGATCGGTCCGGCCATATTGTGGATCGCCGCGCTGCTCGCGACGCTGCTCGGCCTCGACCGGCTGTTTCAGGCCGACGCCGACGATGGTTCGCTCGACCTTTTCATGATGACCTCGACGCCGCTTGAGCTGGTGGTCCTCGTCAAATGCGCCGCCCATTGGACGCTCACGGCCTTGCCGTTGGTCGCGGCGGCGCCTTTGCTTGGCCTGATGCTCGGGCTGGAGCCGGAGGCGCAGGCCGGCGTCGCCGCCTCGCTATTGGCGGGAACGCCCGCCTTGACCCTGCTCGGCGCGATCGGCGCGGCGCTGACGGCGGGACTGCGGCGCGGCGGTCTGCTGATGGCGGTGCTGATCCTGCCGCTGACGACGCCGGTGCTGATCTTCGGCGTTTCGACAGCGGCGGCCGCAAGCGGCGGCACGGTGCCCTTTCACACGCCCTTCCTGATCCTCTGCGCCCTCTCGCTGGCGACCATAGCCGGGGCGCCCTTCGCCGCAGCGGCGGCGCTGCGGGCGCGGGAAGGGTGAGAGATCAAAGGCCCTCGAAACACGCTCGCGGCGGAATTGCGGCTGATGCTCCCTGATTAGCCGAGATAGCTCACTACTCCGGTCTGGATATCGTAGATCGCCGCGACGATCTTGAGCTTGCCGGCGCCGGCGAGTCCGGAGATGAGCGTGCTGGCCGCGGCCAGCCGCGCCGCTGTTCGTTGCGCGCTCAGTTTGGCGGTGGCGTTGACATAGTCGCCCGCATCGTCCCGCGCTGCCAGCGCGGCCGGCAGTATCGGCTCGATCATCGGCCCAATCGCGCCGGGATAGGTAGCGTTCTTTTTCACGACGTCGCATGCCGCCTTGACGGCGCCGCAGCTCGTATGAGCGAGGACGACGATGAGCGGCGACCCGAGCACCGCCGCGCCATATTCGACCGTGCCGAGCGTCGCCGTGTCGACGAGGTTGCCTGCATTGCGGGCGACGAACAACTGGCCGACCCCCTGGCCGCCGAAAATAAGTTCCGGCGGGACGCGACTGTCGGCGCAGGCGATGACCGTCGCCCATGGCGCCTGGTGGCCCGCGACCGAGGCGCGCTCCGCAGCCATGTCGATCGAGCAGAGCTCCGGGTGGCTGACATAGCGCGCATTGCCTTCCTTGAGCGCGGCGAGCGCTTCGTCCGGCGAGAGGGACGTCGGAGCGCCATCGGCCGCCCGCGCCGGGTTTGTCATTCCGGCCATCGCGGCCCCGGCCAGTCCGGAAGCCGCGACCCTGAGGAAATCCCGTCGGCCCACAGTTTTGCTCTCGCACGTTCTGCACATTTTCGGTCGCTCCATAGGGTCCAAAGCCGACAGGGCCGATTGAACTTTAAACTCCGCCTGTTGCGAGGCTTTGACAAGAGCGCTGGCGTTCTTCCCGCAATCCAACCGTCCAAATGGCAAACGGCCCGCTGGTTGCGCCAGCGGGCCGTTCATTTCGGGACGATCAGAGCCGCGTCAGATCACGCGTCCACCGTCTCCGCCACTTCCACGAATTCCGGAATCTGATCGAAATTCATGTAGCGATAGACGTCGCCTTCCTTGCCCTTCAGCCCGCCGAGCTGCTCCATATATTCCGCGAAGGTCGGGATCTTGCCTAGCAGCGCCGCGACCGAGGCGAGTTCCGCCGAGGAGAGATAGACGCGGGTGTCGATGCCCAGACGGTTGGGGAAGTTGCGGGTTGAGGTCGAGACGGCCGTCGCGCCCTTGCGGACCTGGGCCTGGTTGCCCATGCACAGCGAGCAGCCGGGCATTTCCATGCGGGCGCCGGACTTGCCGAGTGTCGCGTAATAGCCTTCCTCGGTCAGGATATGGGCGTCCATCTTGGTCGGCGGCGCGATCCACAGCCGGGTCGGGATGTCCGACTTGCCGGAGAGAATCTTGCCGGCGGCGCGGAAGTGGCCGATGTTGGTCATGCACGAGCCGATGAAGACCTCGTCGATCTTGTCGCCGGCGACTTCCGACAGAACCTTGACGTCGTCCGGATCGTTCGGGCAAGCCAGAATCGGCTCCTTGATCGTGGCCAGATCGATCTCGAACACGGCGGCATATTCGGCGTCCGCGTCGGGCTGCAGCAGGACCGGGTTGGCGATCCAGGCCTTCATGGCGGCGATGCGGCGCTCGAGCGAGTGGCGGTCCTGATAGCCATTGGCGATCATCCACTTCATGAGCACGATGTTCGAATTCATATATTCGATGATCGGCTCCTTGTTCAGGCGCACCGTGCAGGCGGCGGCAGAACGCTCGGCGGAGGCGTCGGAAAGCTCGAAGGCCTGTTCCACCTTCAGGTCCGGCAGGCCCTCGATTTCGAGGATGCGGCCATTGAAGACGTTCTTCTTGCCCTTCTTCTCGACCGTCAGCGTGCCGGCCTTGATCGCCGCCAGCGGAATGGCGTTGACGAGATCGCGCAGGGTGATGCCGGGCTGCATTTCACCCTTGAAGCGGACGAGCACGGATTCCGGCATGTCGAGCGGCATGACGCCGGTCGCCGCCGCGAAGGCGACGAGGCCGGAGCCCGCCGGGAAGGAAATGCCGATCGGGAAGCGGGTGTGGCTGTCGCCGCCGGTGCCGACGGTGTCGGGCATCAGCAGGCGGTTGAGCCAGGAGTGGATGACGCCGTCGCCGGGACGCAGCGAGACGCCGCCACGATTGGAGATGAAGCCCGGCAGATCGCGGTGGGTCTGGACGTCGACCAGCTTGGGATAGGCCGCCGTGTGGCAGAAGGACTGCATCACCAGATCGGCGGAGAAGCCGAGGCAGGCGAGGTCCTTGAGCTCGTCGCGGGTCATCGGGCCGGTGGTGTCCTGCGAGCCGACGGTGGTCATCTTCGGTTCGCAATAGGTGCCGGGGCGCACGCCCTTGCCCTCGGGCAGGTGGCAGGCGCGGCCGACCATCTTCTGGGCGAGGGTGAAGCCCTTGCCGCTGTCCTTCGGCTCGGCCGGCAGGCGGAACAGGGTCGAGACCGGAAGGCCGAGCGCCTCGCGGGCGCGGGCGGTGAGGCCGCGGCCGATGATCAGCGGAATGCGGCCGCCGGCGCGCACTTCGTCGAAGATCACGTCGGATTTGACGGTGAACTCGGAAATGACTTCGCCGTTCTTCAGCGCCTTGCCCTCATAGGGGCGCAGCTCGACGACATCGCCGGTCTCCATCTTCGAGACGTCGAGCTCGATCGGCAGGGCGCCGGCGTCTTCCATGGTGTTGTAGAAGATCGGGGCGATCTTTGTGCCGAGGCAAACGCCGCCGAAGCGCTTGTTGGGGACAAAAGGAATGTCCTCGCCAGTGAACCACAACACGGAATTGGTGGCCGACTTGCGCGAGGAGCCGGTGCCGACGACGTCGCCGACATAGGCGACCGGCAGGCCCTTGGCCACCAGCGCCTCGAGCTGCTTGATCGGGCCGCGGACGCCCGGCTCGTCAGGGACGATGCCGGGGCGGGCGTTCTTCAACATGGCGAGGGCGTGCAGCGGGATGTCGGGACGGGTCGAGGCGTCGGGCGCCGGCGACAGATCGTCGGTATTGGTCTCGCCATTGACCTTGAACACGGCGACGGTGAGCGAAGCCGGGACCTCGGGACGCGAGGTGAACCATTCGGCGTCGGCCCAGGACTGCAGCACGGCCTTGGCGTTGGCGTCGCCCTTGTCGGCAAGGGCTTTGACGTCATGGAAATAATCGAACATCAGCAGGGTCTTCTTGAGACCCTCGGCGGCGACGGCGCCGACTTCCGAATCGGGAAGCAGGTCGATCAGCGGCTTGATGTTGAAGCCGCCGAGCATGGTGGCGAGCAATTCGGCAGCGAGCTTGCGGGACACGAGAGCATTCTTCTCTTCGCCCTTGGCCACGGCGTCGAGGAAGCCGGCCTTGATCCGAGCGGCGTCGTCGACGCCCGCCGGCACGCGGTGGGTCAGCAGGTCGATCAGAAACGCTTCTTCCCCGGCCGGCGGATCGCGCAGCAGGGCGATCAGCCCTTCCGTCTGCTTGGCCGAGAGCGGCAGCGGCGGAATTCCAAGAGCGGCGCGCTCCGCCACATGAGAACGATAGGTTTCAAGCATCGACATCATTGACTCTTTCTCTGGAAGTGAGCGAGCGTGGCGAAGCGATAGCCTCGCTCGGAAAGAAACTCGGCACGCATAAACGACAAGCGCGCCCTTCGCGTCAATTAACGTTCTTGCTAATATGACGATCGGCTTGGCGGGGGCCGCCGGTTTCGTCGGGAGCCAACAGGACCGCCGGGAGCGCGAACGATCGGTTCGGAATGTCCGGCGCCAAATACAGCCTCAAATTTTTGCGCTTCGCCGTCATTTCGCCCGCTATCAATTGCATTTGGCGGCCAGCCCGCCTAATCAAGCGGCGCAAGCCAGACGAGGACGGCTGAAGGTCGATGCTCAAATACGCCAATCCGACGCTTTTTCTTGCGCTGGCCGCCCGGCTCATCCCCTGGCTCGGCGGCGCGTCCGCGCTCGCCCTCGCACTGGGCCTCTATCTGACCTTTTTCGTCGCGCCTGACGATTACCAGCAGGGCGCCTCCGTCAAGATCATGTATGTCCATGTGCCCGCGGCCTGGCTCGGCATGATGTGCTATATGGTCATGACCTCCGCGGCGCTCGGCACGCTGGTCTGGCGCCATCCCCTCGCCGACGCCGCGCAGAAGGCCGCCGCCCCGCTTGGCGCGGCCTTCACCCTGCTTTGCCTCGTCACCGGCTCGCTCTGGGGCAAGCCGATGTGGGGAACCTGGTGGGTGTGGGACGCCCGCCTGACCTCGGTGCTGGTGTTGTTCCTGATCTATCTGGGCCTGATCGGCCTGTGGCGGACCATCGAGGAGCCCTCCCAGGCCGCGCGCGCCGCCGCGATCCTCACCCTTGTCGGCGTGGTGAACATTCCGATCATCAAATTCTCGGTCGACTGGTGGAACACCCTGCACCAGCCCTCGTCCGTGTTCCGGCTCGGCGGGCCGGCGATCTCGTCGGCGATGATGTGGCCGCTGCTCATCATGGCGCTGGCCTTCACCCTGCTGTTCTTCACGCTGCACCTGATGGAGGTGCGCAACGAGATCCTGCGCCGGCGCCTGCGCCGCCTGAGCATTCTCGCGGCCAGCGCGGAAGACCCGGACCTGTCGGCGGAGGCGGCGCAATGAAGGATTATTCCTTCTATATTTTCTTCGCCTATGGCTTCGCCGCCGTGGTCATCGGCTCGCTCGTCGCCCGGATCACGCTCGATTATCGCGATCTCAAGCGGAAGCTGGCGCGATTCGAGCAGCAGGAGAAGGGCCGATGAGCGCGCAGGACAACGCCGGGGAAAATAGACCTGCCGGGGGGCGGCGCTGGGCTGCGGCGCTCCCGTTGCTGATCTTCGCCGGCATGGCCGCCTTCTTCGCCTGGCGGCTGTTTCTGGGCCATGATCCTGCGGCCTTGCCTTCAGTCCTGATCGGCCACCCCGCGCCTGCCTTCAACCTGCCGGCGCTCGCGGAATCGGGCAAGCCGGGCCTCTCCGACGCCGATCTGCGCAAGGGCGGCGTCACGGTGGTGAATATTTTCGCCTCCTGGTGCGGACCATGCCGGATCGAGCATCCGAACCTGCGCAAGCTTTCGGAAAACCAGGCGCTCGCCGCGATGGGCGTGCGTCTCGTCGGCGTCAATTACAAGGACGACCCGGCCAACGCCATGAAGTTCCTGAAGGCGGAAGGCGACCCCTATGCCGCGATCGGCGTGGATTCCAGCGGGCGCGTCGGCATCGACTGGGGTCTGACCGGCGTGCCGGAGACCTTCATCATTCGTGGCGACGGAACCATCGCCTTCAAATATACGGGGCCGATCACCGAAGAGGCCCTGAACCAGACCATCCTGCCGCAGATCGAAAAAGCCCTGCGCTGATCTGGCGGCCTCATTCCGGCGCTTTTCCTCCATGTCCCATTCCGCTTCGCCCGCCAAACCCCTCACCGCCACTGCTTGCGGCCCGCTGCGCGGAAAAGCCCGCCCGCCCGGCGACAAGAGCATTTCCCACCGCGCCTTCCTGCTCGGTCTGCTATCCGTCGGCGAAACGCGGGTCTCCGGCCTGCTCGAAGGCGAGGACGTGCTGAATACGGGGCGCGCCTGCGCCCAGCTCGGCGCGAAGATCGAGCGTCTCGGCGAAGGAAGCTGGTCCATTCAAGGCATGGGTCTCGGTTCGCTGCTGGAGCCGCGTGAAACACTGGATTTTGGTAATGCCGGGACCGGCTCGCGCCTGATGATGGGTGTTGTCGGCGGCCATGGAATCACCGCGCGCTTCGACGGCGACGCTTCGCTGCGCAAGCGCCCGATGCGCCGCATTCTCGATCCGCTCGTGCTGATGGGCGCTCAGGTGCTGGAGCAGGCGGAGGGCGGGCGATGCCCGATCCTGCTCAAGGGAACGTCCGAGCCGGCGCCGATCGAATATCGCACCCCGGTCGCCTCGGCGCAGATCAAATCGGCGGTTCTGCTCGCGGGGCTCAATGCGCTGGGCCGCACGACGGTCATCGAGAGCGAGGCCAGCCGCGACCACACCGAGAAAATGCTGACCTATTTCGGCGCCAGCCTGACCTCCGAGCCCTTCGGCGCGCATGGCCGCAAGATTACGCTGGAAGGCCGGCCGGAACTGACGCCGCGTAAAATCGTCGTGCCGGTCGACCCGTCTTCCGCCGCCTTCCTCATCGCGGCGGCGCTGCTGGTCAAGGGGTCGGACATTGTCGTGGAAGGGATGATGATGAATCCCCTGCGCACCGGCCTTCTGACCACTTTGCTCGAAATGGGCGCGCGGATCGACATTCTCGACCGCCGCGAGGAAGGCGGCGAAGAGGTCGCCGATCTTCGCGTTCGTCACAGCGAATTGACGGGGGTCGATGTCCCGGCGGCGCGCGCCCCGGCCATGATCGACGAATATCTCATTCTCGCCGTGGTCGCGGGTTTTGCACGCGGCTTGACGCGGATGAATGGGTTGCAGGAATTGCGGGTCAAGGAATCCGACCGCCTCGCGGCGACGGCTGCAGGGCTGGTCGCCAATGGCGTCGCGGCGCATATCGAGGGCGACGACCTCATCGTCGAGGGCGGCGCGGGGGCCTGTCCCGGCGGTGGCCTGGTCGCGACCCATCTCGACCATCGCCTCGCCATGAGTTTTCTGGTCATGGGGCTCGCGTCCGACAAGCCGGTGACGGTCGACGACGAAACCATGATCGCCACCTCCTTTCCGACTTTCAAGCCGCTGATGGCGCAGCTCGGCGCGGAATTCGTGGCATGATCATCGCCATTGACGGCCCGGCCGCCTCGGGCAAGGGCACCATCGCCCGGCGCCTCGCCGCCCATTTCGGCCTGCCCCATCTTGACACCGGCCTGCTCTATCGCGCCACCGCCCGCGTCTTGCTCGACCAGGGCTCGAAACTCGACGATATCGAGAACGCGGTGAGCGCCGCGCGCGGGCTGGCTTTGCTCGATTTCGAGGAAGACCGCCTGCGCGGCCGGGAAATGGGCGAGGCGGCCTCGGTCGTCGCCGCGATCCCGCAAGTTCGCGCCGCGCTGATCGACATGCAGCGCGCTTTTGCTGCCCGGCCGCAGGGCGCCGTGCTCGATGGCCGCGACATCGGGACGGTGATCGCTCCCGACGCCAACATCAAAATCTTTGTGACAGCGAGCCCCGAAATCCGCGCCCAGCGCCGGTCGCTTGAACTGCGCGGGCGCGGCGAAAAGGTCGATTACCCGGCCATCCTCGAAGACATCAGGAAGCGCGACCGGCGCGACAGCGAGCGCGCCGACGCCCCGCTGATGCCGGCCGACGACGCCACGATTCTGGATACGACCGATCTGAATGTCGAAGGCGCCTTCGCCGCGGCTCTGGACATTGTCGGGCGCGCGCAACGCGAGGCCCTGTAAGACCGGCCTTCCCAGGCCTCGGCGACGCGGTATGATGTCCAGCCGCTCCGACGCCTTGGGAATCCGTCGAAGGAGATTTGTCCAAATGACCGGAAATGTCGCCAGTCTCGAAGCCAGCGATTTTGCGATGCGGAACTGGAGAGGCGCCGAAGCCGGGCCTGTCCGGATCGGCTCGCCCGAGCATTTGCGCCTGTTCACGCGCATGCTGCTCGACACGCATAACCCCTACAAGCCCGCCGTTATCGATTGGCCGAAACTCGAGCCGGACGCGCTCGCGCGCGTGACCTCGCTGCCGATCTGGGACATTGCCGTCCAGACCGAGGGCCGGGCGTCGATCCGGGTCAAGACTTTCGCGGAAACCCTTCGCGATCCGCTCCTGCGCGAGGCGCTGGAGATGGACGCCGCCGAAGAGGCGCGCCACAAGGTTGTCCTCTCGAAACTCGTCGAGGCTTACGGCATCCCGCTCGCCCCGGAGCCGGCCTATGACGCGCCGAAGGACGCCATGTGGGCCTGGCTGGTGACCGGCTACAGCGAGTGCATCGACAGTTTCTTCGCCTTCGGCCTGTTCGAAACCGCGCGCCGGTCCGGCTACTTCCCCAACGAGCTGGTCGAAACCTTCGAGCCGGTGATTCAGGAAGAGGGACGCCACATCCTGTTCTTCGCCAATTGGGTCGCCTGGCATCGCCGCAACCTGCCCTGGTGGAAGCGCCTTCACTTCCGCGCCACCGAAGCGGCGGTCTGGGTCTTCCTGATCTGGGAGCGGATCGGCATCGCGCGCGGCCTCGACAACTCGGGCGAGATGCAGGACGCGAATTTCGCCATGCAGGGAACGGGCGCCGTGGGCATCGAACTATCCCCGGCGGAACTGATCGATCTCTGCCTTGTCGAGAACGACCGGCGCATGGCCGGCTATGACGAGCGGCTGCTCCGCCCCCGGCTGGTTCCGGCGCTGGCCCGCTTCGCGCGGCGGTTCCTGAAGAAATAAGCGGGGGGCGGCCCGGCGCCGCCATCTCCCGCCTTGTGGAAAACCCGCGCCTTTGCTAAAACGCCGCCTTCAAACTGCTCCCGCCCGCCGGCCCGCGCCGGCAGTCCCGGATAATTTCCCTGGACGAGGCGCATCGCAACGTCGATGCGCGCTGGCGGAACGGAGCGATTGTCAACGCCAACCCAGGACCGGCGCGCGCCCTATCGGGCCATTAGGAGAAAATATGTCGTCTGCCAGCAACGCGGGTATGAACCCGTCGCGTGATGATTTTGCCGCCCTGCTCGCGGAGAGCTATGGCGAGAGCGAGGCGTTCGAAGGGTCGGTCGTCAAGGGCCGCGTCGTCGCCATCGAGAAGGACGTCGCCGTCATCGATATCGGTCTGAAGACTGAAGGCCGCGTCGCCCTCAAGGAATTCACCGGCCACGGCCGCGATCCGGCCCCGGCGGTCGGCGATGAAGTCGAAGTCTATCTCGAACGCGTCGAGAACGCGCTCGGCGAAGCGGTCATCTCGCGCGACAAGGCGCGCCGCGAGGAGAGCTGGGTCAAGCTCGAAAAGGCGTTCGAGGCCAATGAAAAGGTCGACGGCGTCATCTTCAACCAGGTCAAGGGCGGCTTCACCGTCGATCTCGACGGCGCCGTGGCCTTCCTGCCGCGCTCGCAGGTCGATATCCGTCCGATCCGCGACGTCACCCCGCTGCTCGGCGTGCCGCAGCCCTTCCAGATTCTGAAGATGGATCGCCGCCGCGGCAATATCGTCGTGTCGCGCCGCACCGTGCTCGAAGAGAGCCGCGCCGAACAGCGCCATGAAATCGTCGCCAACCTCGAAGAAGGCGTGACGATCGAGGGCGTGGTCAAGAACATCACCGATTACGGCGCGTTCGTGGACCTCGGCGGCATCGACGGCCTGCTGCATGTCACCGACATCGCCTGGCGCCGCGTCAATCATCCGAGCGAAGTGCTCAACATCGGCCAGACGGTGAAGGTGAAGATCATCAAGATCAATCACGAAACCCACCGCATCTCGCTGGGCATGAAGCAGCTGCTCGACGATCCGTGGCAGGGCATCGAGGCCAAGTACCCGATCAACTCGCGCTTCCATGGCCGCGTGACCAACATCACCGACTACGGCGCGTTCGTCGAGCTGGAGCCGGGCATCGAAGGTCTGATCCACGTTTCGGAAATGTCCTGGACCAAGAAGAACGTCCATCCCGGCAAGATCGTCTCGACCAGCCAGGAAGTCGACGTGCAGGTGCTGGAAGTCGATTCCGTCAAGCGCCGCATTTCGCTGGGCCTCAAGCAGACCCTGCAGAATCCCTGGGAAGCCTTCGCCGAAAAGCATCCGGTGGGTTCGGACGTTGAAGGCGAGGTCAAGAACAAGACCGAATTCGGTCTGTTCATCGGTCTCGACGGCGATGTGGACGGCATGGTCCATCTCTCCGACCTCGACTGGAACCGTCCCGGCGAGCAGGCGATCGAAGACTACAAGAAGGGCGATGTCGTTCACGCCCGCGTCCTCGACGTCGATGTCGAGAAGGAGCGCATCTCGCTCGGCGTGAAGCAGCTGGGCGGCGACCCCTTCGCCTCGGCTCCGACCACGGGCGAAGACGGCGAGCTGAAGAAGGGCGCGATCGTCACCTGCGAAATCCTGGAAGTCAAAGACGGCGGCCTTGAAGTCAAGATCGTCGGCTCCGACCTGCAGGCCTTCATCAAGCGCAACGAACTGGCCCGCGACCGCGCCGACCAGCGTCCCGACCGCTTCGCCGTCGGCGAAAAGGTCGACGCCCGCGTCACCCTGTTCGACCGCAAGGCGCGCAAGGTGGCTGTGTCGATCAAGGCGCTGGAAGTGGCCGAGGAGAAGGAAGCCATCGCTCAATATGGCTCCGCCGACTCGGGCGCCTCGCTCGGCGACATTCTCGGCGCCGCGCTGAAAGCCCGCGAAACCAAGTAAGTCCTTTCCCTTCAGGGAAACCCGCCCCGCGCGAAAAATTTTCGCGCGGGGTTTTTTATTCGGAGACAGAATGACTTACGCCGTCGGCGTCGATTTTGGCACCACCAATAGCGTCATCGCCTTCGCCGATGAAAAAGGTGAAGTGCGGACCATGACCTGGCCCAGCGCCAAGGGGCCGACGCAGACCTTCCGCACCGCCCTGACCTTCTGGAAGCAGGGCCGCGGTCTGGGCCATGTCGCGGGGCCGCAGGCGCTGGAGCGCGCGATCTCCGCCGAGCCGACCGAGCGTTTCATCCAGTCCTTCAAGAGCCATCTCGCCAGCCGCGTCTTTTCGGAAGCGCGGCTGTTCGGCCAGAAGGTGACCATCGAGGATATGGTCGCGATCTTTCTGGGCCATCTGTTCGAGGCGCAGGGCGGGACGGCGGTCGCCGACGGCGCCTTCCTGGCCGCTGGTCGCCCGGTGGTTTTCGCCGGCGAAAGGCCGGACGAGGACCTCGCGTTGAGGCGGCTGTCGCAGTCCTATGCCCGCGCGGGGCTGGCGCAGGCGGAATTCGCCTATGAGCCGCTCGGGGCCGCCTATTGGCATGCGCGCAATCTGCGCCGCGACGAAACCGTGCTGGTCGCGGATTTCGGCGGCGGCACCAGCGATTTCGCCCTGCTGCATTTCTCGCATGGGGCGGACGGCCTCGAAGCGGAGGCCCTCGGCCATGGCGGCTGCGGCGTGGCGGGCGATTCCTTCGATTTCCGTCTGATCGACCATGTGATCTCGCCGCGCCTCGGCAAGGGCGCGACCTATCGCTCGCTGGAGAAAGTGCTGCCTCTGCCGGCCTATTTCCACGCCTCTTTCGCGCAGTGGCACCAGATTTCCTGGCTGAAGACACAGAAGACCCTGACCGAGTTGCGCCGTTTCGCGGAGGTTTCGGCCCGGGGCGCCGAACTGGAGGCTCTGGCCGAACTGATCGAGCTTGATCTCGGCTTCGAACTTTACCAGACGGTCGGCGCCGTCAAGGCGGCGCTGTCCTCCGCGCCCGAGGCGCCGCTCCGTTTCGCGCATGGCGGCGTGTCGATCGATTCGATGGTTTCGCGGACCGATTTCGAGACATGGATCGCGCCCGATCTCGCCAAAATCGAAGGCGCGCTGGACGATACGATGGCGGCGGCGAAATATTCCGCCGACCGCGTCGACGCGGTCTTCATGACGGGCGGAACCTCCTTCATTCCGAGCTTGCGCGCCGTATTCGAACGCCGCTTTGGCGCGCAAAAGCTGCATTACGACAATCCGTTCCAGTCGGTCGCCGCTGGTCTCGCGCTGCTCGCCGCGGACCGGCGCCGCCGCGCCGGAAACCAGAACGTGAAAAGAATCGCCGGACCGCATTGAGGTTCGCAGGACGAGACCTTAAGTTCGCAAACGCAAGCGGAGAGCCCGGCATGACGCAAAACGCGCCCGTTGAAACCATCCTCGACCGGCGGCAGTTGCGCCGCAAACTCACATTCTGGCGGATCGCGGCCATCGGGCTCGCTGCGGTGGCGGTCGTGGTCGCGGCGGCCCGTTTCGGCGGCGCTTCGACGCATCTGACGCCCCATATCGCGCGCCTCGACGTCAAGGGCCTGATCACCGGCGATCGCGAAACGCTGAAGCTCATCAAGGACGTCGGCGAATCAAAGGCGACCGCGCTCATCGTCGAAATCTCCAGCCCCGGCGGCACGGTGACGGGCTCCGAGCAGATCTATGACGAATTGCGTCGGGTCTCGGCCAAAAAGCCGGTCGTCGCGGTGGTGGACAGCCTGGCGGCCTCGGGCGGCTATATCGCCGCGCTCGGCGCCGACCGCATCTTCGCCGACAGCAACGCGCTCGTCGGATCCATCGGCGTGCTGTTCCAGTTCCCCAATGTCACCAAATTGCTCGACACGATCGGGGTCAAGGTCGAGACGATCAAATCCTCGCCGCTCAAGGCCTCGCCCAACGGGTTCGAGCCGACCAGCGAGGCCGCGCGCGCCGCGATCAATTCGCTCGTGGTCGATTCCTATGACTGGTTCAAGGGGCTGGTGAAGGACCGCCGCAAGATGAGCGATTCGGATTTGGCGACCGTCTCCGACGGCCGCGTCTTCACTGCCCGGCAGGGTCTGCCGCTCAAGCTGGTCGATGCTTTCGGCGGAGAGCGGGAAGCCGTCGCCTGGCTGGAGCAGGAAAAGGGAATCGCCAAAGGGCTGCCGGTCCGCGAATGGAAAAAGCCGAGCGCGGCGAACCGGCTGGGTCTTTTCAGTCTCGCTTCGGACGCTCTCGGGCTGATGGGGTTCACGCAGGCGGCCGAACTGGCCCTGAAGGCTGGAAACGCCCGCGACTCCGCGGCGCTTGACGGCCTTTTGGCGATTTGGCAAGTTGACGCCCAACATTAAGAAAAATTGCGCCGAGCCATTTCCCCGCGCGCGAAATAGGGACGACTTCAGTGATTAAATCGGAACTCGTTCAACGTATTGCCGACAGAAACCCCCATCTCTACCTTCGCGATGTCGAAAACATCGTAAATGCTATTCTCGATGAGGTCACCGAGGCCTTGTCGCGTGGCGATCGCGTGGAATTGCGCGGCTTCGGCGCCTTTTCGGTCAAGAAGCGCGACGCGCGCGTCGGCCGCAATCCGCGCACCGGCGATCAGGTTGAGGTCGCCGAGAAATTCGTGCCCTTCTTCAAGACGGGTAAGGAATTGCGCGAGCGCCTGAACGATCAGGACGCGTCCTGAACCGGGACCGGAACACGGGGCGAGCGATGCGCAATTTGCTGAAATTTCTGGTCATTGCGCCGCTGGCTCTGATCTTCCTCATCTTCGCCCTGGCCAATCGCCAGAACGTCGTCGTTTCCTTTGATCCCTTCAATGGCGGCGACATTCCTTCGCCGCAACTCGTCCTGCCGCTTTTCATCGTGCTGATCGGCGCGGCCATGGCGGGCGTCTTGCTCGGCGGCTTTGCGACCTGGCTGCGTCAGGGCCGGTTCCGCAAGGCTTTGCGCGACGCGAAGGGTCAGGCGGAGGTTCTGCGCGGCGAAAACGAATCCCTGCGCGCGCAGGTCAAGGCGCTACAGGCGCCCAACGACCCTTCGACGGCGCTTGCTCCGCCCCGCAGCGCCGCCTGACGTCCCATGTCCATCATCGTCAAGATTTGCGGCCTGAAACGACCGGAGCCGCTTGAGGCCGCTTTGGCCGGCGGCGCCGACATGGTCGGATTCGTCTTTTTCGAGAAAAGCCCGCGCCATCTCGAGCTCGCCGAGGCGCGCCAGCTATCGGAACAGGTTCGCGGGCGGGCGGAAAAAGTCGCGCTCGTCGTCAATGCCGACGATTCGCGCATCGCCTCCGTCATCGAGGCCTTGGCGCCGGATTGGCTGCAATTGCACGGCGCCGAAACGCCGGAGCGCGTCGCGCAAATCCGCGCCACTTTCGGTCTTCCCATCCTCAAGGCCCTCGGTGTCGCCGAACAGGCGGATTTTTTATGTGCGCCGGACTATGAGGCCGTTTCAGACCGCCTGCTGTTCGACGCCAAGCCGCCGAAGGATTCCGTTTTGCCCGGCGGCAATGGCTTGAGCTTCGACTGGACGCTGCTGCGCAATCATGCGCGCTTGGCGACGAAGAAAAACTGGATGCTGTCGGGCGGGCTTGATTCTGAAAATGTCGGCGCGGCGATCCGCCTGACCGGCGCGCCGGGCGTCGATGTCTCGTCCGGCGTCGAGGATGCGCCGGGCGAAAAGAGCGCCGCGAAGATTCTCGCTTTCATCGCCGCCGCCCGCGCCGCCGCGTGAAGCGCAAATTCGGCTTGCAAGATCGACTTCCAAACCGACTTGGCCTCCCCGCTGGAAGCGTTTAAGAGAGCAGGCTCTGGCGCTTTTCTCATATCGCGGCGATCCTCCCGGCGGGAAAATGCGTTAAATCGTTCAGTCGGCCCTTCCCGGCGCTCCGTCCCGGCGCGCGCGAAAGAGCCAAGAGCAGAGCCATGAACAGTCAATCGCCCCAACTTGCGCCCAAATTTACGGCCAATTCCTTGCGTCAGGGCCCCGACGCGCGCGGCCATTTCGGCATATTCGGCGGGCGTTTCGTCGCCGAAACCCTGATGCCGCTGATCCTGTCGCTGGAAAAGGCCTATGACGCGGCGCGGCAGGACCCGGCCTATCACGCCGAGCTGAAATATCTGCTCACCCATTATGTCGGTCGGCCGAGCCCGCTCTATTTCGCGGAGCGCATGACCGAGCATCTCGGCGGCGCCAAGATCTATTTCAAGCGCGAGGAGCTGAACCACACCGGCGCGCACAAGATCAATAATGTGCTGGGCCAGATCCTGCTCGCCCGCCGCATGGGCAAGAAGCGCATCATCGCCGAAACCGGCGCGGGACAGCATGGCGTCGCCACCGCCACGGCCTGCGCGCGTTTCGGCCTCGAATGCGTGGTCTATATGGGGGCGGTGGATGTCGAGCGGCAGAAGCCGAATGTCTTCCGCATGAACCTGCTCGGCGCCAAGGTCGTGCCGGTCCAGTCGGGCGCCCGCACGCTCAAGGACGCCATGAACGAGGCCCTGCGCGATTGGGTCACCAATGTCGACGACACCTTCTATTGCATCGGCACCGCGGCCGGTCCGCATCCCTATCCCGCCATGGTGCGCGATTTCCAATGCGTGATCGGCGATGAAACCCGCGAACAGATGGTCGCCGCCGAGGGCCGCCTGCCGGATTCGCTGTTCGCCTGCATCGGCGGCGGGTCCAACGCCATCGGCCTGTTCCATCCCTTCCTCGACGATCCTTCGGTCGAGCTTTACGGCGTCGAGGCGGCGGGCCATGGGCTTGGCGTGGAAAACGGCCATGCCGCTTCGCTGGCCGGCGGTCGCCCCGGCGTGCTGCACGGCAACCGCACTTACCTTTTGATGGACGACGACGGCCAGATTCTCGAAGGCCATTCGATCTCGGCGGGTCTGGACTATCCCGGCATCGGCCCGGAACACGCCTGGTTGAAGGAAAATGGCCGCGTGACCTATCTTTCGGCGACCGACAAGGAGGCTCTGGACGCCTTCCAGCTTTGTTCGCAGCTCGAAGGCATCATTCCTGCGCTGGAGCCGGCCCACGCCCTTGCGCGAATCATCGAGATCGCGCCGAAAAAGGCGAAGGACCATTTGATGGTCCTCGGCCTGTCGGGGCGCGGCGACAAGGATATCTTCGCCGTCGCGGAACATCTCGGCGGCATGTGACGCGGCTGCGCCTTACGGCGCAGTTCGCCAGCGCCGCGTCATGTCTGGACTTATGTCAGGCCTTGGCCAGATTGGCTGCGAGTTCTTCCGGCGCGCGCGGGCAATCGACCATCCATGAGCCGCCGAAGCGGTCGGCAAACATGGCGTAATAGCGGGACCAGAAGGTCTCGCCGGGCGGCATGAACATCTGCCCGCCCTCCGCAAGCGTGGCGATGATGCGCTTCGCCTCTTCGACGTCCGCGACGGAAATATGCACGGTGACGTTGCGAGTCTGGCCGCTGTCCGGGCCGCAGTCCTGCGCCATGTCGCTGGCCATCAGGCGGAAGCCGTCCTTTTCGAGACAGGCGTGCATCACCTTTTTTTCGGCGCCCGGGGCGATGGGCGTTCCGGCGGGCGCCTGGGCGTAAGGAAACATGGCGACGATTTTCGCGCCGAGCGCCTTCTCGTAATGGGCGAATGCTTCAGCGCAATTTCCTGGGAACATCAGATAGGGCGTGAACTGCATTGGAAACCTCCCGATTTTCCTTGACAATTAAGTTGATATCAACATAAATAAACCATGTCAACCGAGCCTGATTTGCTCTCCTTCGAGACGACCCAACGCATACGCGACGCCTGCCTGTGCCTTCACGCCCAGAGGGCGGCGCGCGCCTTGGCCAGGACCTTCGACGAGGCGCTGCGTCCTCTCGACCTCACCAATGGCCAGTTTTCCCTGCTCAACGCGTTGAATCGTCCGTCGCCAGCCGCCATGTCGCCTGTGGCGTCCCTCCTGGCCATGGACCGGACCACGCTCACCGCCGCCTTGAAGCCTCTGGAGCGGCGCGGCCTCGTCGCGATCGAGAAAGATCCCAAAGACCGGCGCGGCAAGCTGCTGATCCTGACCCCGGAGGGGCGGGCGTTGCTGGCGCGCGCCGCGCCCGTCTGGGAGCGGGTTCACGCCGCAATCGAGGGGCCTCTCGGCGCCCGGGCGGCAGACTTGCGGCAGGCTTTGCGCGATTTGGCTTGAAGCGCCCGTTTTCAAGGCCGGCGCATTGTGCTACCCCCACGGCCATGACCGCTCGCCTTGAAAACCGTTTCGCTGATTGCCGCGCGAAAAACCGCGCCGCCCTCGTCACTTTCGTCATGGGGGGAGACCCCGACCCGGCGATCTCGCGGGAGATCGTCAAATCGCTGCCCAAGGCTGGCGCCGACGTCATCGAAATCGGCATGCCCTTCAGCGATCCCATGGCCGACGGCCCCGCCATCCAGGCGGCGGGCCTGCGCGCGCTGCACGCCGGCATGAAGCTGAAAGGCGTGCTGAAGCTTGTCGCGGATTTCCGCCGCGAGGATTCCGACACGCCGATCATCCTGATGGGCTATTACAATCCGATCTACGTGTATGGCGTGGAAAAATTTCTCATTGACGCCAAGGCCGCGGGCGCGGACGGCATGATCGTGGTCGATCTTCCGCCGGAAGAGGATGAGGAATTGTGCCTCCCCGCGCTCAAGGCGGGGCTGGCCTTCATCCGTCTGGCGACGCCGACAACGGACGACGCCCGCCTGCCCGCCGTCCTCGCCAATACCTCCGGCTTTGTCTATTATGTCTCGATCACCGGCATCACCGGGGCGGCGCGGCCCGACTATTCCCGGGTCGCCGCGGCGGTGAAGCGCATCAAGGGTCATACGGCCTTGCCGGTCGCCGTCGGCTTTGGCGTCAAGGACGCCGCCGCCGCCCATGAAATCGCGTCCAACGCCGATGGCGTGGTGGTTGGCTCGGCGCTGATCGACGCTCTGGCCAAAACGCTCGACGCCCAGGGGCGCGGCGGGCCGGCGACGGTCGCGGCGGTCGGCAAGTTGGTGGGCGAACTGGCTGCGGGCGTCGCCAGCGCCGCGAAGGAGAGCGTGAACCCATGAACTGGATCTCCAATGTCGTTCCGCCGAAGATCCGCTCCTTTCTGAAGCGCGACACGCCGGAAAATCTCTGGGTCAAATGTCCCGAAAGCGGCGCGCTGGTCTTCCACAAGGATCTGGAAGCCAATCTCTTCGTGGTGCCGTCTTCCGGCTATCACATGCGGATTCCGCCGAAGGCGCGGCTGGAGGCCCTGTTCGACGACGGCGCCTATGACAGCCTTCCGGTTCCGGAAGTTACCGCCGATCCTTTGAAATTCCGGGACATCAAGCGCTACACCGACCGCATCAAGGACTATCGCGCCAAGACCGGCGTCTATGACGCCGTGACCCTTGCCGCGGGCGCCTTGCAGGGAACGCAGGTGACGGTCGCGGTGCAGGATTTCGACTTTTTGGGCGGCTCGCTCGGCATGGCGGCGGGCGAGGCCATTGTTTCCGGCATGTTCCGGGCCATCGAGAAGAAGACTCCCTTCATCATTTTCACGGCCTCGGGCGGCGCGCGCATGCAGGAGGGCATGTTCTCCCTGATGCAGATGCCGCGCACGACCGTGGCGGTGGAGCGGCTGAAGGCGGCGAAATTGCCCTATATTGTCGTTCTGACCAATCCGACCACCGGCGGCGTCACCGCCTCCTACGCCATGCTGGGCGACATCCACGTCGCCGAGCCCGGCGCGGTGATTGGCTTTGCCGGCGCGCGCGTGATCGAGCAGACCATTCGCGAGCGCCTGCCGCAGGGTTTCCAGCGCGCGGAATATCTGCGCCAGCACGGCATGGTCGACATGGTCGTTCCCCGCGCCGACATGCGCGAAACACTCGGCCGCATCTGCCGCCTGCTGACCAAGGCGCCCGCGCAAGCGGCCTGACAAGGCGGACATGACAGCGCCCGACGTCCTTCTCGGGCGCCTGCTCGACCTGCATCCCAAGCGGATCGACCTTTCGCTGGGCCGCATCCTGCGGTTGCTGGCGTCGCTCGGCGAACCGCAGCGCCGCCTGCCGCCGGTGATCCATGTCGCCGGCACCAATGGCAAGGGCTCCACCATCGCCTTCATGCGGGCGATGCTGGAGGCTTCCGGTCTCGGCGTCCATGTATACACCTCTCCCCATCTCGTCGCCTTCCGCGAGCGCATCCGGCTTGCCGCGCCGGGCGGCGGCAAGCTGGTGTCCGACGAGGCTCTGGCGCAGGCGCTGGCGGCGGTCGAGACTGCCAATGCCGGCGAGCCGATCACCTTTTTCGAGGCGACCACGGCGGCGGCGCTCAAACTCTTTGCAGATCATCCAGCCGATGTCCTTCTGCTCGAGGTCGGACTCGGTGGTCGCTTCGACGCCACCAATGTCATTGACGCGCCCGCCTGCGCGGTGATCACGCCGATTTCCATCGACCATGTGGAATTTTTGGGCGATTCCCTCGCCAAGATCGCCTTTGAAAAGGCCGGGATCATCAAGTCCGGAGCGCCCGTCATCGTGTCGGCGCAAAGCGACGAGGCTTTGGCCGTCCTGGAGCGCGAGGCCGCCCGGCTGCGTGCGCCGCTTTCGCTCTATGGGCAGGATTTCCTGTGCCGCGCCGAACGCGGGCGCATGGTGTATGAGGACGAGCGCGGCCTGCTCGATCTGCCTTTGCCGCGGCTCGCGGGCCGCCATCAGCTGGTCAATGCGGGAACGGCGATCGCCGCCTTGCGGCAATGCCTGCCGGACCTGCCCTTCGCGGCGTTCGAAACAGGCGTCGTGAAGGCGAACTGGCCAGGACGGCTACAGAATATTGGGCGCGGACGGCTCGCGGCGCTAGCGCCCAAGGGCGCCGAGCTTTGGCTCGACGGCGGCCATAACGAGGCCGGTGGCCGCGTGCTGGCCGAGGCTATGGCCGATTGCGAGGAGAAGGCGTCGCGCCCGCTGATTCTGCTCTATGGCGGCCTTCAGAGCAAGGACGCCGCCGGATTCCTGCGCCATTTCGTCGGGCTTGCGACGGAGGTTTACGCCCTGCCGGTGCGCGGCGAACAGGTGGGGCGGGCCCCTGAAGAGCTCGTGGCGATCGCGCGGAGTCTGGGCCTGAAAGCGGAGAGCTCCGCAGGCGCAGAAGGGGCCCTGCGCGCGCTCGCCCGCCATGATTCGCCGCCGCCGCGCGTTCTCATTGCCGGTTCGCTCTATCTCGTCGGCGAAATTCTTGCCGCCAACGGAACGCCGCCGGAATGACAGCCCTCCCGGCCGGCGCGAAAATCGGTTAAGGGAAGGCGCCCACGCCAAATAGAGCGGCCCCGCCCATGCAGCCCATCGCGCCGGACCAGCAGACCGATAGCCCGACGACGCCGGAAACCGGCAGGATCGTCGTCCGCCCCTCGACCGAGGCCGACGCCCCGGCGATGCTCGCCATCTACAAGGGCTATGTCACCCATGGCCTGAACAATGGCGCCGAATTCGAGCCCATGCACGCCGACGACATCAAGCGCCGGCGCAAGAACATGCAGAAGCATCGGCTGCCGCATCTGGTCGCGGAGCTGGACGGCGTGGTGATCGGCTACGCCTATGCCGTGCCCTTCCGCAAGCGGCCGGCCTATCGCTATTGCGTCAAGCATTCGATCTATGTGCATGAAAATCATCTGCGCGCCGGGGCCGGGCGCAGGCTGCTTCCAGCGCTGATCGAGGCCTGCGCCAATGCGGGCTACCGCCAGATGATCGCCTATGTCGATTCGGAAAATCAGGCGTCGCTCAACCTGCACGAAGCCTGCGGCTTCCGCCGCGTCGCCTTTCTCGAAGGCATCGGCTTCCGCTTCGGGAAGTGGACGGACAGCGTGATGCTCCAGCGCGCGCTGGGGCCGGGCGCCAGCGAACCGCCGCCCGGCTACGTCCCGATGTCACGCGTCGGGATCAGCCACATAAGTATGGAATCGGATTGAGCCGTCCGGGCCGATCTCGCGATAGACGCCCTGGATTTCCGCCTCGAAGCCGGGGAAGAGATTGGCGCCTCGCTCGAAGGTCTTGAGATAATCGAGCATGGGCTTGGCGCGCTCGTCGAGGATTTCGCCGGGCGCGATGGTCGCGATGCCCGGCGGATAGACGACCCAGAGCGTCGTGGCCATCTTGCCCTCGACCTGATCGATCGGCAGGTATTGGACCTGATTGCGGGTCAGTTTCTGCACCGCCTCCTGCGGAAGCAAGGCGGGGCGCGGCAGATGCTCCGGGCGGAACTGGCGGCGCTGGAGATCGCTGGTGCCGGCGTCGCGGTAGAAAGCGTGCATCTGCTGGCACAGGTCGCGCAGCCGCATCCCGGCGTAACGCTTGGCGCGCTTCGCCACAAATTCAGGGATGACCTCTTCCAGCGGCGCGTTCTGGTCGTGATAGGTCTTGAAGGCGACCAGCGCCGAGATCAGCGCGCCCGCCTTGCTCGATTCGACGCCTGGCGTCAGCAGGAAGAGCAGCGAATTGAGGTCGTTCTTCTCGGCGACGATCCGGTTCTCGCGCAGATATTGCGCGACCACCGGCGCGGGCACGCCATGATCGAGATATTTGCCATTGGTTCGGTCGAATCCCGGCGTGATGAGCGTGAGCTTGCAGGGGTCTGTCAGGGCATAGTTATCGGCGACATGGCGGAATCCATGCCAGACGGCGCCGGGCTGGAAGGTCCAGTAAGCCGGGTTGCCGGCGAGATCATCGGTCGAGACGTCTTCCCAGGCCATGCGACCATCCGGCGTGTCGACTTCGTCGGCGACGAAGGGATCGAAAAACCAGGCGCGGTCCTTGCTCTTGGCCTTTTCCTCGAACTCCTGGCCGAGCGCCCGGATTTTCTTGCGGATCTCGATGCCGAGACGGATCGTGTCGTCCCACAGGACCTCGCCGGACTTGCCCTTCATCATTTGCGCGCCGACGTCGAGCGAGGCGAACAGGGGATAGAAGGGCGAGGTCGAGGCGTGGACCAGGAAGGTCTCGTTGAAGCGGCGATGTTCGATACGCCGCGCCTGTCCCTTGATGTGCCGGTCCTTGACGTGAATCTGCGAGGCCTGTGAAAAGCTCGCCAGCTGCTTGTGGGTCGATTGGGTGGCGATGATTCCGGGCGCGTCTGGGCCGAGATCCTTCAGGCCCATGGCGAAATGACCGGAGAAGATCGGGTGGAACTTCATGAAGCCCGCCCAGGCCTCGTCGAACAGGATATAGTCGCAGAGCGGGCCGATCTTGGCGAGAATGGTCTCGGCGCTGTAGATCGTGCCGTCATAGGAGCATTGCTCGATCACGGCGACGCGGAACGGACGCTCCTTTTTCGAGGCCTCCTTGTCCGTCACCAGGGGGTTGTCGCGGATCTTCTTGCGGATTTTCTTTTCGTCCAGCGCCTCGTAATCGATCGGCCCGATCATGCCCTGCGCGTTGCGGTCGGTTTCGAGATAGATCGGCACGCCGCCGCCGAGCATCAGGGCGCCGTGATGGGCGGCCTTGTGATTGTTGCGGTCGAACAGCACCAGATCGCCGGGGGCGACCAACGCCGAGAGCACGATCTTGTTGGAGGCCGAGGTGCCATTGAGGACGAAATAGGTCCGCTCGGCGCCGAAGATCTTCGCCGCCTCTTTCTGGGCCCGCAGGGCCGGGCCCTCGTGGACGAGCAGATCGCCCAGCTCCAGCACGGAATTGTCGAGGTCGTCGCGGAAGATGGCTTCGCCAAGATGTTCGACGAAAATCCGCCCGATCGGGCTGCGGGAATAGAACACGCCGCCATTATGGCCGGGGCAGGTCCAGAGCTGGTTGCCCTCCTCGGCGTAATCGACCAGTTCGCCAAAGAAAGGCGTCTTCATCGTCTCGGCATATTGCTTGAGCTTGCTGACGAGATTCTTGGCGATGAATTCGGGGGTTTCCTCGGCGAGGAAGACATAGCCGTCGACATTGTCCAGCACGTCGATCGGCAGGTCCTCGAAACGCTTCCGGCGCACGAGCAGGATGATCGGCATTTCGAGGCCGCGGCGGCGGACATAGGAGATGAGGCTCGCTGTCTTGCTGGTCATGCCCTTCTTGCCCCAGTCGACGATCATGCAGCCGATGGCGGCGTCGGTCTTGATCGCGAGTTCGGCGTCCTCGACGCGGCGGGCGCGGATGACTTCGAAGCCGGATTTCTCCACCGCGGCGATGATTTGCCTCAGGCGCTCGCCTTCCAGCTCGTCGGCGTCGAAAGCCGGAGCGCAGACGAGAAAGGTGAAGCGGCGGAAATAATCCATGGCGGCCCCGGAAATTCGTGGATTCGAACGTTGATTTGACGCGTGGCGATGACTCTTTGATGAAATTTCGCGCCCTGCCAAGTCCGGAACGCGCCAGCGCGCAAATTTAACCCGGGCGCAGCGTCGCCGCGCCCGTGCCGATCGTGCAAAATCTCCGCGCCGTCTTTGCGCTTTTTCCATCTTCCTGCGCCGATAATGGCCGATGATCGAACTGCATGTTCCCCGGACCCGCCGCCGGCTTCTCGCGACCGTCGCGCGGGCGGCGGGCCTGATCCCGTTCTACAGCGCCATGGCGCGCAGCCAGTCCGACCCGGTCGCCGCCGCGACCTTGGATTTCATCGCCGGAATGACCGAAGCCGCCCGCGCGCAAAAGGCCTATCGCCTGAAGCGCGGCGTCACGACCATCTATCGCGTGGTCCTGCCGGAAGGCGCCCATCTTGTCGGCGCGCCGGGCGGCTCGATTCTGCGGCTGGGCTATGACGGCGGCATGCTGGCCAATGAAGGGCCGCTGCGATCGGTGACTTTGGAAGACATCGTCTTCGACGGCGCCAACCGCCCCATCAACGACGCCTTCGGCCTGCTGAATTTTTACGATGTCGCCCAGGTGGCGATGGAGAACTGCACGGTCCGCAACAGCGCGACCGGATTGTTCCAGCACCGCTGCGGCGGCAGGATCCGGCTTTGCTCGTTTCAGGACCTGACGGGAACCGCCATCCATGACGACAATTGCGCCGGCATGGTGATCGACGCCAACAGGATCCGGCGCTGCGGCGACAATGGAATCCACCATTGGAGCCTGCATTCGAAGCGCCATGACGGGTCGCGAATCAGCAATAATGTGATCATGGACATCTCCAACCGCTCCGGCGGCGTCGGCATGTTCGGCAATGGCGTGCGGGTGGCGGAATGCGGCCCCGTCACGGTCGAGAACAATGTCATCGAGCGCTGCGCCTATACCGCCGTGCGCAATAGCGGCGGCTGGGACGTCGTCGTCGCCGACAATCGCTGCAAGAGCTTCAATGAAAAGGCGATGTACGCCGAATTCGGCTTCCGCAACGCCACGTTTCGCAACAATGTCATCGCCGATTGCGGAGCGGGCATTTCCGCGACCAATTATCTCGGGCCGGGCGATGGCGCCGGCGCCCTGATCGCCGGTAATGTCATCAGCGGGCTGCGGCCCTCCCATCCCGACAAGGAATTTGGCCCGCGCATGGCCTGGCTCCATGGCGTCCATGGCGAGGGCGACGTGCGCATGGTCGGCAACACAATTGTCGGATCGCCCGCCGTCGGCGTGCTCGCCGGCTTTTTCCAGGCGCGCAACAATGTCGTCGTCGAGGCGAACCATCTGATCGACAATGAATACGCGATCGGCTTCGCCACACAGGGCGATCCCGGCCCCTGCGAGATCATCGAAAATGAAATGCGCGGCTCGAAAAAGGCGAATATCGTCGCCATGTTCCAGGAGCGGATCGTCAGCGGCGACCTGGCTGTGCCGGGCGCCGTGAACAGTTTCAAGAATGTCGTCATTCGCGGCAACCGCGTGCTGTAGGATCGCGTCGCGATTCAGGCGGCGATTCGGCGGGGCCGTGAAATTGCGTGATTTTTGAATTTATTAACAAAGGCGTTAACATCGCCGTCCGCCGCAGCGGCGATGTGTGGAATCCGGAGTTCTGGTTGCAATGAGCATGGTCAGGAAAGTCGCCGTCCAGATGGACCCCATCGACCGGATCAACATTGTCGGCGATTCGACCTTTGCGCTGCTGCTGGAAGCCCAGGCGCGCGGCTTCGAGCTGGTCTATTATACGCCCGATCGCCTGTCCCTGCGCGGGAGCGACGTCGTCGCCGTGGCGCAGGATCTGCGCGTGCGCGACGTGAAAGGCGATCATTACGATCTCGGCGCCCCGCGCGAGATCGCCTTGCGCGGCATGGATGTGGTGCTGCTGCGACAGGACCCGCCTTTCGACCTTTCCTACATCACCTCGACGCATCTGCTCGAAAAGATCGGCGGCCGGACTTTGGTGGTCAATGATCCCGCCAGCGTGCGCAACGCGCCGGAAAAGCTCTTCGTGATGGATTACCCCGAGCTGATGCCGCCGACGCTCATCACCCGCGACAAGGGCGCCATCGACGCCTTCCGCGCCGAGCATGGCGAAGTGGTGATGAAGCCGCTGCATGGCCACGGCGGGGCGGCCGTGTTCCGGCTGCTGGCGCAGGACGCCAATTACGGCTCGCTTTATGATCTGTTCGCGGCCAGTTTCCGCGAGCAATGGGTGGTGCAGAAATTCCTGCCCGCCGTCAGTCGGGGCGACAAACGAATCATTCTCGTCGACGGCGCGCCGGGCGGCGCGGTCAACCGCGTGCCGGCGGAAAATGACATCCGGTCCAACATGGTGCGCGGCGGGGCCGCCGAGGCGACTGAACTTTCGCCGCGCGAGCAGGAAATCTGCGCCGCCATCGGGCCCGAACTGAAGAAACGCGGCCTGATCTTCGTCGGCATCGACGTGATCGACGGCTATCTGACCGAGATCAACGTGACCTCGCCGACCGGCATTCGCGCCATCAAGCGCACCGGCGGCCCCGATGTCGCGGCGGCGATCTGGAATGCGATCGAAGGCAAGTTCGCGAGCCTGGAGGCCGTGGGATGACCCTGCAAGGCAGTCTCGCCAGCCGCGAACCGGCGGCGCCGGGATCGAAATGGACCGGCCCTCGCCTCGAATTGCCGATGAAGGCCCTGATTGACCGCGCCGCGCTCGACGCCCGGATCGCCAAGCTCGCGGAAAAATACGGCGGCGTTACGCCGGAATTCCGGAAGGCGGCGGTCGACGCGCTGGCGGAATGTCTCGCCCAGGGGTCAGCGACCGCGCGGACCACGCTGGAGGAAAAGGGTTCGGGTCTTGCTTGCGCCGCGCATCTCGCCTTCGTTGAGGATGAGATCATCCGCGCCATCCATTCCTGCGTGGTGAAATTTATCCATCCGGAAGCGCAGACGGGACGTCTCTGCGTCGTCGCCGTCGGCGGCTATGGCCGCGGCGCGCTGGCGCCGGGTTCGGACATCGACCTGTTGTTCCTGCTGCCGAGCCGCGGCCACGGGGCCGAAGAGGCGGTGGTCGAATCCATGCTTTACCTGCTTTGGGACCTGAAGCAGAAGGTCGGGCACGCGACCCGAACCATCGACGAATGCCTTCGGCAGGCCAAGGCCGACATGACCATCCGCACGACCTTGCTCGAATGCCGCTTCCTGCTGGGCGACCGCGCCCTGCTCGACAATCTGCTGGCGCGGTTCGATCAGGAAATCGTCCGCAATACGGCCCCTGAATTCGTCGCGGCCAAGCTCGCCGAACGCGACCAGCGGGTCCAGCGCGCGGGTTCGTCGCGCTATCTGGTCGAGCCCAACGTCAAGGAGGGCAAGGGCGGGTTGCGCGATCTCAACACCTTGTTCTGGATCGCGAAATACGCTTATCGAGTGAGCGACGCCGAAGCCCTCGTTGGCGTCGGGCTGTTCAGCGAAAACGAATTGCGGCTGTTCCGCCGGTGCGAGACCTTCCTGTGGAAGGTCCGCTGTTTCATGCATTTCCTGACCGGGCGCTCCGAGGAGCGCCTGAGTTTCGAACTGCAGCGCCAGGTCGCCGCCCAGCTCGGCTATACTGCGCGCGGCGGCCTTTCGGCCGTCGAACGGTTCATGAAGCATTATTTCACCGTCGCCAAACAGGTCGGCGACCTGACCAATATCGTCTGCGCGGCGCTGGAAGAACGTCAGGCCAAGCCGCGCGCGGTGTTCGACCGCTTCGTCGGCAAATTGCGCCGCCGCGCCAAGCCGCGCGACCTGGGTCCCTTCGCGCTCGAAACGGATCGCGTCACGGTCGCCTCGACCGACATCTTCGCCAAGGAGCCGATCAATCTCATCAGGCTGTTCCATGTCGCGGCGCGCAATGAATTGCCGATCCATCCGGACGCGCTGCGCCTGGTGACGCAGTCCCTGCCGCGCATCGACAACCAGTTGCGCGCCGATCCTGAAGCCAACCGGCTGTTCCTGGAAATCCTGACCTCGCCGAAATCGAGCGAGCGCGCCCTGCGCCTGATGAACGAGGCCGGCGTGCTCGGCCGTTTCATCCCGGATTTCGGGCGCATTGTCGCGATGATGCAGTTCAACATGTACCACCATTATACGGTGGACGAGCATCTGATCCGCGCGCTCGGCCAGCTCGCGGCGGTCGATGCGGGCGAGACCATCGCCGAACTGCCGCTGACCAGTTCGATCATGCCGACGATCAGCCATCGCCGCGCGCTTTACGTCGCCATGCTGCTGCATGACATCGCCAAGGGCCGCAAGGAAGATCATTCCATCGTGGGGGCCGAGATCGCCCGCAAGCTCGGCCCGCGCCTCGGCCTGAGTAGCGCGGAGACGGAAGCCGTCGCCTGGCTGGTCGAAAACCACCTGATCATGTCCAATATCGCGCAGAGCCGCGACCTCGGCGATCCGCGCACGATCGAGGGCTTCGCCAAGGTCGTGCAGACGATCGAGCGGCTCAAGATGCTGCTGGTTCTCACCGTCTGCGACATTCGCGCGGTCGGCCCGGGCGTCTGGAACGCCTGGAAGGGCGAATTGCTGCGCACGCTCTATTGGGAAACCGAAGTCGTTCTGGCCGGCGGCCATTCCTCGGTCGATCGCCGGCGCCGCGTGAAGAAATCGCAGGAGGAGCTGCGCGCGAAACTCCCCGCCTGGCCCGATCACGAATTCGACGACTATGCGGCGCGGCATTATCCGGCCTATTGGCTCAAGGTCGATTTGCCCCACCGCATCGAACACGCGCAGCTATTGCACGCCAGCGCGGTGGAGATGAATTCGCTGGCGACGGAGGTGGCGACCGACGCCTTCCGCGGCATTACCGAACTTACCGTGATCGCGCCGGACCATCCGCGCCTGCTGTCGATCATCGCCGGCGCCTGCGCCGCCTCCGGCGCCAATATCGTCGACGCCCAGATCTTCACGACGACGGATGGGCTGGCGCTGGACACCATCTCGATTTCCCGCGCCTTCGAGCGCGACGAAGACGAGCTTCGGCGCGGGCAACGGATCGCGCGCGCGATCGAACAGGCTTTGCGCGGCGAGATCAGACTCAGCGAAATCGTCGCGGCCAAGGCGGGAAACGCGCCCTCGCACGGGGAAACCTTCAACGTGCCGCCCGACGTCGTCATCGACAACAGCCTGTCCCATATGTACAGCGTCGTCGAAGTCTCCGGCCTCGACCGGCCGGGCCTGCTCTACGATCTGACCTTCGCTTTGTCCAAGCTCAACCTCAACATCGCGTCGGCCCATATCGTGACCTTCGGCGAGAAGGCGGTCGATACTTTTTATGTCAGCGATCTGACGGGCGCCAAGGTGGTCAATCCGGCGCGTCAGGGCGCGGTCCGCCGCAATTTGATGGACGTGTTCAACACCAAGCAGAAAGCTTGATTTTTGCCGCCTCCCGACCGATATGCAGGCGAAAGCAACCAAAGGGCTGCAACCAAAAGGCTGAATGATGAACGACGGCAATAATCCGCAGAACGAAAAGCTTTCGCAAACGGATGGCGACCCGGAGAACCAGACCTCCGCCGACACGGCTCCGGCCCAGGGCGACGCGGAGCGTGACGCCGCGGCCGTGCAGGCCCTGATCGCGGAAAACGCCAGCCTCAAGGACAAGGTGCTGCGCACGCTGGCGGAGATGGAGAATCTGCGCCGCCGGACGGAGAAGGAAGTCGCCGACGCCAAGGCCTATGGCGTGACCTCGCTCGCCCGCGACATGCTCACCTTCGCCGACAATTTGCGGCGCGCGCTCGACAATGTGCCGGCGGAAGTCCGCGAGGCCGCCGACAATGCGCTGAAGGCCTTTGTCGAGGGCATCGAGCTGACCGAACGCGATTTCCTCTCCCGGCTGACCCGTCACGGCGTGCGCAAGCTGGAGCCGAAGGGCCAGAAATTCGATCCGAATTTCCACGAGGCGCTGTACGAGGCCCATGACGAAACCGTTCCGCCCGGCACGGTCGCGCATGTGGTCGAAGAAGGCTTCGCCATTGGCGAGCGGGTTCTGCGCCCGGCCAAGGTCGGCGTGGCCAAGGGCGGCGCCAAGGCCAATTAAGGGCGGCGCAAAGCCGAACCGATCCATGCTCCTGCTGAAGCCCGGTCTGCGCCTTTACAAGACGGCGCTCGACCGGGCGGATCAGGAGGCGCTGCTCGGCGAACTTCGCGCGATCCTGCGCGAGGCGCCCTTGTTCCGGCCGAAAATGCCGCGCACCGGCAAGGAATTTTCCGTCCGCATGAGCAATTGCGGGCCGCTCGGCTGGGTGTCGGACCTTTCCGGCTATCGCTATCAGGCCCATCATCCCGAAACGGGCCGGCCCTGGCCGCCCATGCCGGAGAGCGTGCTTCGGCTGTGGCGCGATTTCGCCGAATGCGCGGTCGAGCCGGACGCCTGCCTGATCAATTATTATGACGAGACCGCCCGGATGGGGCCGCATCAGGATCGCGACGAGACGGATTTTTCTGCGCCGATCCTGTCGCTGTCGCTGGGGCTGTCCTGCCGCTTCCGCTTCGGCGGCGACTCGCGTCGCGACCCGAGCGCAACGATCCGCCTCGATTCGGGCGATGTTGTCATCTTCGGCGGCCCGGCGCGGAAGATGTTCCATGGCGTGGACAGAATCCTGCCTGGAACGTCAACTCTGCTGACGCCGCCCGGCCGGATCAATTTGACCCTGCGCCGGGCGGAATGAAAAAGCTCAGGCCGTCAGAACCTGTTTCGACTCGACGGTCGAATCCGCCTTGAGGCGGTAGACCAGCGGCACGCCGGTCGCCAACTCCATCGAGGGGATCGTTTTCGGCGTCAGGCGGTCGAGCACCATCACCAGGGCGCGAAGCGAATTGCCATGGGCGGCGACGATGGTGCGCTCTCCGCGCAGGACGGCGGGCAGGATTTCCTGATTGTAAAAGGGCAGCACGCGGGCGACCGTGTCCTTCAGGCTCTCGCCGCCGGGTGGGGGCACGTCATAGGACCGGCGCCAGAGATGGACCTGGTCCTCGCCCCACTGCTTGCGCGCCTCGTCCTTGTTGAGGCCCGAAAGGTCGCCGTAATCGCGCTCGTTGAGCGCTTGATCCCGGGTCACGGGCAGATCGCTCTGGCCGAGTTCGGCGAGGATCAGCTTCATCGTATTCTGGGCGCGAGTGAGGTCGGAGGTGAAGCCGGTGTCGAAGCTCAGGCCGAGCGCCTTCAGCCGCTGCCCGGCGGCCTTGGCCTCGTCAATCCCCTGTTCGGTCAGACCGGGATCTTTCCAGCCAGTGAAGAGGTTTTTCAGGTTCCAATCGCTCTGACCGTGGCGGACGAGCACAAGAAGGCGTTCGGACACTTGTTTCTCCTGGCTATCAAATCGCTTGCGCCGCGCTGGGCGGCTTCCGTTTTATGCGAAACCGCCGGGTCGCGGCGTTGTCGCGTTCATTGCTATGATTTGCCGCCCCGGCGCCGTGACAGAAATCAAAAGCCAGTTCAAATTCCGAGCACGTCGGCCATGGAATAGAGGCCCGGATTGCGGCCGCGTCCCCAAAGCGCCGCCTGGACCGCGCCGCGGGCGAAAATGCCGCGATCCTCGGCCCGGTGGATCAGTTCGATGCGCTCGCCCGCGCCAGCGAAGATCACGGAATGATCGCCGACGACCGTGCCGCCGCGCAAAGTGGCGAAGCCGATATCGCCGGCCTTGCGCGCGCCGGTATGTCCGTCGCGCGAGCGGACGGAATGTTCCGTGAGGGCGATGTCGCGGCCCTTTGCCGCCGCTTCGCCCAGGAGAAGCGCGGTGCCCGAGGGCGCGTCCACTTTCATGCGGTGGTGCATTTCCAGAATTTCGATGTCCCAGTCGATGCCGAGCGTGCCTGCGACTTTCTGGACCAGTCCGGCCAGCAGATTGACGCCGAGACTCATATTGCCCGAGCGGACAATGACGGCGTGGCGCGCGGCGGCCTCCAGCTTGCCGATGTCCTCGGCGCTCATGCCGGTGGTGCCGACGACATGGACGATGCGCGCCTGCGCGGCGAGGGCCGCGATCTCGACCGTTACGGCGGGGGCGGAGAAGTCGATCACGCCATCGGCATTGAGCAGCGCGGCGAGCGGATCGTCGGTGACGGGCACGCCCAGCGCGTCAATGCCGGCCAGCGCGCCGGCGTCGCGGCCGAGCGCGGCCGAGCCGGGGCGCTCCAAAGCGGCGGAGAGGACCGCGCCTTCGGTCGCCGCGATCGTCTTGACGAGCATCTGGCCCATGCGCCCGGCGGCGCCGACCACGACAAGACGCATCTCAGCCATTGCGATGTCTCCGGACCGGAAAAGAACCAATGGCGCGGAGGAGGGTCCGATCCCCCGCACTGTGACGATAGGGCCGCTCTATAGGCTTTTTCGCGCCAAGGCAAAAGCTGTCGGATCGATGGAGGCTTAACGGGCCGCCCTTGGCGAAAAGGCTTATGGCCGGTCTGACGGCCGACGGAATGCTGTCATTTCCGGGTCATGATCGGCGGCTAAGGTCCGGACTGTCCAAAGGCGCTGTCCCCCAGTACTCAGGACGTGACGCCGGGCCGGAGGTACGCCCGGCGTTTTTTTCTCCTTTCGGCTCTGGACGGATCAAGTCAGGCGCGGACTTGTGCGATTTCGCGCTGGATGGCGAGCGCCGCCTCGCGCGGGTCCTGCGCCGCCAGAATGGGCCGTCCGACGACGATATGATCCGCGCCGCGTGCAAAGGCTTCGGCTGGCGTCGCGACCCTTTTCTGGTCGCCGAGCGCAGCGCCGGCGGGGCGCACGCCCGGGGTCACCAGCAGCAGCTCCTTGCCGACCAGCGCGCGTGTCGCGGTCAATTCCCCGGGCGAGAGGATCAGGCCGGCGATTCCCGCTTCCTTGGCCTGTTGCGCGCGCAGCGCCACGAGCTCCTTCACGCCATAGCAGTAGCCAGCGGCCGCGAGATCGGAGTCGTCATAGGAGGTCATCACGGTCACGCCGAGAACCTGTAGCGTCGATCCTTCGGCGCCGCGCCGCGCCGCCGCCAGCGTCTGCGGAAAGGCGTGGACGGTCAGGAAGCGCACGCCGAGCCGCGCGATCTGCGCCGTGGCCTTTTCGACCGTATGGCCGATGTCGTGCAGCTTGAGATCGAGAAAAACCTGCTTGCCGGCCTGGGCGAGCTCGTCAACCAGGGCGAAGCCGCCCCCATAGGCCAGCTCCATGCCGATCTTGTAGAAGCCGACGCTGTCGCCAAGCCGCTCCACCATGGCGCGGGCCGCGGCGGGCTCGGGAAGATCAAGGGCGACGATAAGCTTGTCGCTTGTGGCGCTGGGCATGGGCGGGTTCCGTCACGGGAGGAAAACGCCGCCTTATAGGGGCGAAAACCGCCCGGCGCGACCGTGAATTTCAGAAGCGCCGCGATTTGGGGTCGATCAGGGATTTGCCGCCTTTTGGGGCAAGCCGGGAGCGCGCCACTTCCAGTTCGTCGCGGATTTCGCGGCCGAAGCGGCGCGACTGCCGCAGCAGCTTGTCGATCATGTCCGGCTGCGGTTCGATCGCATGGGGGCAATCGGCGTGACGATAGACGAAAATGCGCGCCGGCGGCAGATTGAGCCAGATCGGCGCGAGACTCTGCGTTCTGAGATGATGGCTCGCGGCGAGATGGGCCGGGACCGGCGATTTCACGCCATAGGTGAACTGGATGAACCTGCCGTCGGGACCCATCAGCTCGAAGGCCTGACGCAGCAGCGCCAGGCGCGCCGCTTCCGGCTTGGTCAGCAGGGGCAGGCTGGAGACGATCGCCGCGGGCGGCGCGTCAAGGGAGGCGGCCAGCGTATCGGCCAGCCGATAGGCGTCGCCGCGCACGATTTTCGCCTTCGGGAATTTCTGCGCGAGCAAATGGCAGAAAGTCGGCTCGAATTCGACCAGCACCAGACGCTCCTGGGCGATTCCACGCGCCAGCAGGGCCTGCGTCACCGGCCCGGTGCCGGGGCCTAGCTCGACGATCGGTCCCGTGGAGGCGGGATCGACGCATTGCGCCATCGCGCGGGCGAGGAAGCGGCCGGAAGGCGTGATGGCGCCGGCGAGCAGGGGGTTTTCCAGCCAGGAGCGAATGAAGCGCGCCTCATCGCTCAGGCGTAGGTCGATCCTGTTCTTCGGGCTGGCAAGCAGTTTCGCCTGACGTCTGTGCGCGCTCAATTTTTGCCCTTGCCTATTTTCCCGGCTTTTCGCCACGGCCTTTTTATCGGGCCTCGGGGGGCCGTCGGGAGGGCCGAGATTCGCTCACATTGACGAAAGCGTCAAGGAAAGCCGACAGGCTTTATCTCACGTCAGATCGAAAAAATCTTTCATTTTGGCGAAAAAGCCGGTCGATTCCGGGTGAGTCTTGTTCGTCGACTCGTTCTCGAACTCCGCCAGCAGCTCCTTCTGGCGCTTGGTCAGGTTTTGCGGCGTCTCGACATTGGCCTGGATATAGAGGTCGCCGAAATCGCGCGAGCGCAGCACCGGCATGCCGCGGCCCTTGATCTTGAACTGGCGGCCGGATTGCGTGCCCTCGTCGACCCTGACCTTGATCTCGGTCCCGTCCACGCCGTGGACCTTGATCTCGCCGCCAAGTGCGGCCTGGACCATGGTGATCGGCGCCCGGCAATGAAGGTCCGCGCCTTCGCGCTGGAAGAAAGGATGCGGCTTGACCGAGAGGAAAATATAGAGATCGCCGGAGGGTCCGCCGCGCAGGCCCGCCTCGCCCTCGCCGGTGAGACGGATGCGGGTGCCGTCCTCGATGCCCGCCGGAATGTTCACGGAGAGCGAACGATCGCGGGTGACGCGGCCAGCGCCGGCGCAATTGGGGCAGGGATTGTCGATGACCTCGCCGCGCCCGTGGCAGGCGGGGCAGGCGCGTTCGATCGAGAAAAAGCCCTGCTGGGCGCGCACGCGGCCGGCGCCGCCGCAGGTCGAACAGGTCTTCGGCTTGGAGCCCGCCTTGGCGCCGGAGCCGGCGCAAACGTCGCAGGAGACGGAAGTGGGAATTTTCAGCGAGGCTGTCTTGCCGCGAAAGGCCTCTTCCAGCGTAATTTCCATGTTGTAGCGCAGATCCGCGCCGCGCTCGCGGCCCGTGGAGCGCCCGCGCCGTCCGCCCATCACATCGCCGAACAGATCGTCGAAAATATCCGCCATCGAGGCGGCGAAGCCCTCGCCCATGCCGAAACCGCCCGCGCCTCCGCCGCCTCCATGCTCGAAGGCGGCGTGGCCGAAGCGGTCATAGGCGGAGCGCTTCTGCTCGTCGGAGAGGACCTGATAGGCCTCGTTGACTTCCTTGAATTTGGCTTCGGCGTGCTTGTCGCCGGGATTCTTGTCGGGATGCAACTGCATCGCCTGTTTGCGGAACGCGCTCTTCAAGTCGCTTTCGGAACAGGCGCGGGCGACGCCGAGAACTTCGTAATAACAGCGTTTGGCCATGGATGACGCCATCCGGATCTGCGGTCGGTGAAAAATGCGTGCGGCGGCCTCAGGGGCTAGACGTTACGTCTTGTCGACGCAACCCTTTTTTGTCCCGGGAGCCCATATCCGCAACGCGGCCGGGGCGATGACGCCCCGGCCCGATTGCTGGATTTTACGCGGATCAGGCGCCCTTCTTGTCGTCCTTGACTTCCTTGAAGTCGGCGTCGATCACGTCTTCCTGCGCGCCGGGAGCGGCGCCGGCGCCGGCCGACTGCTCGGCCTTGTACATGGCCTCGCCGAGCTTCATCGAAGCCTGGGTCAGCTCGTTGGCGCGGGCGTTGATCGCTTCCACGTCCTCGCCTTCAAGCGCGGTCCTGACGCTGGCGATAGCCGCCTCGATCGCGCTCTTGTCTGATTCCGCGACCTTGTCGCCGAAATCCTTCAGCGATTTTTCGGCGGAATGGGCCAGAGCCTCGGCCTGGTTGCGGGCGTCGACCAGTTCGCGGCGCTTCTTATCGTCGGCCGCATGAGACTCGGCGTCCTTGACCATCTTCTCGATGTCGGCCTCGGAAAGGCCGCCGGACGCCTGGATGCGGATCTGTTGCTCCTTGCTCGTCGCCTTGTCCTTGGCCGTGACCGAGACGATGCCGTTGGCGTCGATGTCGAAGGTCACCTCGATCTGCGGCACGCCGCGCGGCGCGGGCGGAATGCCGACGAGATCGAACTGGCCCAGAGCCTTGTTGTCGGCCGCCATTTCACGCTCGCCCTGGAACACGCGGATGGTGACCGCGGTCTGGGAATCCTCGGCCGTCGAGAACACCTGGCTCTTCTTGGTCGGGATCGTGGTGTTGCGGTCGATCAGGCGGGTGAAGACGCCGCCGAGCGTCTCGATGCCGAGCGACAGCGGGGTCACGTCGAGCAGCAGCACGTCCTTGACGTCGCCCTGCAGCACGCCGGCCTGGACCGCGGCGCCGATGGCGACCACTTCATCCGGGTTGACGCCCTTGTGGGGCTCCTTGCCGAAGAACTGCTTCACGATCTCCTGAACCTTCGGCATGCGGGTCATGCCGCCAACCAGCACCACTTCGTTGATCTCGCCGGGGGCGAGGCCCGCGTCCTTGAGCGCCTTGCGGCAGGGCTCGATGGTGCGCTGGATCAGATCGTCGACCAGGGCCTCGTATTTGGCGCGGGTCAGCTTCAGGGTCAGATGTTTCGGGCCCGAGGCGTCGGCGGTGATATAGGGCAGGTTGATGTCGGTCTGTACGGCCGAGGACAATTCGATCTTGGCCTTTTCGGCGGCTTCCTTCAGGCGCTGGAGGGCCAGCTTGTCCTTCTTGAGGTCGATGCCATTGTCCTTCTTGAACTCGTCCGCGAGATATTCGACCAGGCGCATGTCGAAATCCTCGCCGCCGAGGAAGGTGTCGCCATTGGTCGATTTCACCTCGAACACGCCGTCGCCGATTTCCAGCACCGACACGTCGAAGGTGCCGCCGCCGAGGTCATAGACCGCGATCGTGCCGGAGCCCTTCTTGTCGAGGCCATAGGCCAGCGCCGCCGCGGTGGGCTCGTTGATGATGCGCAGCACTTCGAGGCCGGCGATCTTGCCGGCGTCCTTGGTGGCCTGGCGCTGGGCGTCGTTGAAATAGGCAGGAACGGTGATGACCGCCTGGGTGACGGGCTGGCCGAGATAGGATTCAGCCGTTTCCTTCATCTTCTGCAGGATGAAGGCCGAGATCTGAGACGGCGAATATTGCTTGCCGTCCGCCGAGACCCAGGCATCGCCATTGCCAGCCTTCACGATCTGATAGGGGACGAGGCCGATGTCCTTCTGGGTCATCGGATCGGCGAAGGTGCGGCCGATCAGGCGCTTGATCGCAAAAAAAGTTTTTTCGGGATTGGTGACCGCCTGGCGCTTGGCCGGCTGGCCGGTCAGACGCTCGCCGTCGTCGGTAAAGGCGACGATCGAGGGCGTGGTGCGCGCGCCTTCGGCGTTTTCAATGACTTTGGGAGTGGAGCCTTCCATCACGGCCACGCAGGAATTGGTGGTGCCGAGATCGATGCCGATGACTTTAGCCATGAGAATTCGTTCCTTTCTTCGCAGAACCGTCGGACCCCGAAGCGGTCCGGTAATGGGCGTTTGGGCGGAGGTTGCCTCGCCCGGTTCCCGACTTCCGATCACATTGGGTTGAGGTCGCCCGCTTGCAAGAGCGCGCCTGATATAGGGTTCGGGAATTTCGCTCGCAAGCCGGATGGCGCGCACGGGCCTTCCGACACCCATGTCGTGACAAAATTACAACGAGCAGCGGAATAAATCTCGTCAAGCTGCCGCAATGGGCCAGTCGGGGCCGCATGGAAGCGCTTGTAAACACTGAGCTATGGCATAATCGCACAGGTGATTTGCAGATAGCCGACCGCTGCGAGCCAAATTGACAAAATTTGCTGACGGATGAATTCTGCCAGAAAGTTTAAATATAAACAGTGGAGGAATGAATGATCGAGGCATGGACCAGAAAGGCCCGTCGGCGAGGCGCCGCGCTTGGAGCGATGATGGCGGCGACGACTGCACAAGCTGCGGATCTCCCGAGCTACAAGGAGGCGCCCCCCGCGCCCGTCGTCGATAGCTTCCAGCCCTTTTTCGTCAAGGTGGGCTTCACCTATGCCCTCAACTCCAGCTCGTCGCGTCTGTGGGGGCAGGATCCAGCGGCCATGCGGCGCGGCAATTTTACGGCGTTTCCGGCGCATGTCGGCGCGACAATCGGCGATATCGCCACCGCGGGCTTTGAGGCGGGCGTCTATGTCACGCACAATATCTCGGTCAATATTTCGGGCGGAATTCCCTATTACGTGAATGACAAGACCAAGGGATTCAACCCGGCCAATCCGATCCTGACCAATGGCACCGTACTGGCTCAGATCGTACCGGCGCTCATTCCGATTACCGTGCTCTATCATTTCGACAATTTCGGCCCGATTCGCCCCTATCTGGGGACGGGCGTCGGAATCGGTTTCTCCCTTGGCAACAAGAACGCCTTCCTTAACGATGTTCATGTCTCCAGTTCGCTGGGCTGGGTGCTGCAGGGCGGCGCCGACTATATGATCGATCGCAACTGGGGCCTGAGCCTCGACGTGAAGAAAACCTTCGCCTATGTTGAGGCATACGCCAACGGAATCAATGTCGCGGGCATGACGCTCCCGGCCAAAGTCTATCAGCACACGAATTTTCAGCCCTGGCTGTTTTCACTCGGCATCGTCTATCGTTTCGGCGGCGGAGAGCCGATCCTCGCCAAATATTGACGCACCGCTCCGCGTGGAATCGAAACCCGGCGCGCTTCTCGCGCGCCGGGATTTAATGAAACATTCGGGGTCTTAAAGTGAGGGTTGGGTCTTGGACACGGCGAGGTTAAGATGGCCGCGCCCTGCCGAAGATGACCACCCCATGCGCCCCATTTTTCCGATCATTGCGTTCTTCCTCATCGTCGCGACGACCCAATCCCGGGCGCAGATGCAACTTCCGGGCGCCGTCGGCGCGCCCACGCCGGCCGGGCAGAGCATCGCCCCGCCGGCTTCGGCCCCGCGCGCGACGACACCGCCGCAAGGCGCCTATTCCGGCCATTTCGCCGCGGCCAAGCCGCCATCCGTCGATTCCATTATCGACAAGCCGTTCAGCCTTTCCGGCGCGCGCGGCGCGTTGCAGATCGAAAGATCGGGCGCGGACCTGCGCATTTCGCGGCTCACCGCCGTCGGCGACAAGATTTCGCGCCCCAACCAGTCCTGCGAGGTTTCCATGGGCGCAGAGGGGCCGATCGGGCTGAAGCCGCTCGGCTCGCCCGATGGGGTGCAGCGCTACGAACTTGAATCCACGGCCTGTCCGCTGCAGCTCGACGTTCTCAGCGGCGCCGTGCGCGCACGCAGCCCGAATGGCGCCTGCTCCTTCCCGCAGGCCGATTGCCGGATCGACGCCACCGGCCTGTGGGGTCCTGCGGGCAACAGCTTTTCGGAAACCCAGATCAAATCCATCGAGAAAGACCGCGGCGCGCTCGAACGCGCCATGCGCACGCATTTTCGCACGCTGCTCGACAAATATAAGAAGGACAAATCGGCGGCCCAGGCGGCGATCAAGGAACAGGCCGGCTTTTCCTCCGAACGCGCGCAGGTGTGCCGGGATTATGATCGCGAGGAGGCGGTCGGCTTCTGCTCCCTTCGCCTGACCGAAGCGCGCGATTTCCGCCTTCAGGCGCGGCTCGCGGGCGAGGAGGGCGCGGCCAGGGGCGACAAGTCCGAAAAGCCCGCCAGACCGGCCAGGCGCCCCGCCCCCAAACCGGCGCCGCAGGCCGCGCCTGCGCCCGCGGCGAACTGAATGAAGACATAGCCTGCCGAGGCGGTGCGACCCGGCGCGCGGCGCGGAGGATTTGCGATGACTTTTCTCATTCCCGGCCTGATCCTGTTCTTCGCTGCCCATCTGGTCCCGACCGCTCCGGCATGGCGCGCGTCGCTCATCGCGCGGTTGGGCGAGGGCGGCTACAAGCTCGGCTTCTCGCTGGCGGCGGGGCTGGGTCTAGTCTTGATCGTCTTGGGTGTTTCGGCGGCGCGCGGCTCGGCGGCGGATCCCCAGCTCTGGCATCCGCCCTTAGGGGCGAGGCATCTGGCCTTCGCCCTGATGTTGCCCGCCTTCATCCTGATCGTGAGCGCCTATCTTCCGTCCCATATCCGCGACGGGTCGCGCCATCCGATGCTGGCGGCGGTCGCCCTCTGGGCGGCGGCGCATCTCGCGGCCAATGGCGATCTTGTCGCCCTGCTGCTGTTTGGCTCGTTTCTCGTCTTCGCGATTTACGACCGGATATCGCTCTCGCGCCGCGCGCCTCCGACCCGAGCGCCGGGGCGCGGCTGGACGGGGGACGCCGCCGCCGTCGTCTTCGGCGTTGCGCTCTGGGCCGCGACGCTGTTCTGGCTGCATGCCTTGGCCGGCTTGCCTTTGCTGCCGCCGATGCGCTGACCCGTCAGGACGCGGGCGACAGCACGACGCCGCCGTCCAGCACCTTCGCCTTTTCGGTATGGAAAGCGGCGAGGGTCGAGCGATGGCCGATGGAGAGCAGGGTGGTCTGCGGCAGGCGCTCTGCCAGCATCTTGTAGATCGCGGCTTCCGTCTCCTCGTCGAGCGCCGCCGTGGCCTCGTCGAGCAGCAGCCAGTCGGGCCGCGCCAGGACGGCGCGCGCGATGGCGAGGCGCTGCTGTTCGCCGCCTGAAAGCCGCAGCGACCAGTTGTCGGCGATATCGAGCTTGTCCGCGAGCTGCGGCAGCCGCGCGTCGATCAGGGCGGCGGCGATTTCCTTGTCGTCGTAACGGCCCGCCTCGGCGGGATAGATCACGGCGTCGCGCAGCTGCCCGATCGGGACATAGGGCCTTTGCGGCAGCAGCAGCATTCGGCCGGGCGGCGGCGTCGCAACCTCGCCCGAGCCGAACGGCCAGACGCCGGTCAGCGCGCGGAACAAGGTGGACTTGCCCGATCCCGAGGCGCCCGAAACGAGCAGATTGCGCCCCGCCTCCAGCGGGAGGTCCACGCCGGCCAGCAGCGTCAGGCCGTTGGGCAAGGCGATGGCGGCGTCGCGCAGCGCGGGCGCCTGCGCGCCCGCCTCGACGGTGAAGCCCTGCTCGGTCTGCGCCGCTTCGATCGCGGCGTCGAAGGAGGTCAGACGGTCGAGCACGGCGCGAAAGCCCGCCAGCGAGGAATAATAGGTGATGAAGAAGGTCAGCGCGCCTTCGACATGGCCGAAGGCCCCCGCCGTCTGGGTCATCACGCCGAGGTTGATCTTGCCGGCGAAATAGAAGGGCGCGGCGAAGACATAGGGAATGATCGGGCTGAGCTGGCCGTAGAAACCGGTGAAGGCGGTCAGCTTCTTCCGCTGGTTGATCATTTCGAGGTAATTGGCGATCAGCGCCCCGAACTTCTTGCGCAGGTCGAGGGCTTCCGCCTTCTCGCCGTTCAACAGCGCCACCTGTTCGCTATATTCGCGCAGACGCGCCAGCGAGAAGCGGAAATCGGCCTCCACCTTCTGCCGTCCGAACATGATCCGCACGAGCGGCCGGCCGATCAGATGGGTGATGAGCGTTCCGGCGGCGGCATAGACCAGGGCGACCCAGAACAACAGGCCGGGGAAGGCGAAATTGGTGCCCGGGAAGGTGAAATTCGCCGACAGGCTCCAGAGCAGGATCGCGAAGGAGACCAGCGAGGACAGGGTCGAGATCAGCATGATCGAATAATTGTAAACGCCGTAACCGAAGGCGCCGCCCTCGCCGCCGCCGTCGATGAAGCGCGCGACGTCTTCCGCAATACGCTGGTCGGGGTTGTCGGCCGGCCCGCCGCTGAGCGACATGCGGTAATGGGCGTGGTTCTTGAGCCAATGCGCGATGTAGAATTGCGTCAGCCAGCGCCGCCAGCGGATGACCAGATAGGAGCTGACGACGAATTCGATCACCATGCTGGCGACATAAATGAAGGCCCAGGGCATAAAGACCCAGAGCAGCATGCGCCAGAATTCCGGGGCGTTCTTCTCCTGGATGGCGTTGAAGAAATCGCGATTGAAGAAGCTGAGCCGCACGGAGATCGCCACTTGCGCCTGGTTCAGCACGACGAGAAAGACCACCATGCCTGTGGCCAGAACGCGCTCGATGGTCTTGAAGCGCAGCGGCCCGAAGCCCGCCGTCGTCTCGTCGTCAGCGTTGAAGAAACGGTCGGCGATGCGGGTCAGCGACAGCACGACCGGCACATGAGAAACCGCGAAGACGATGATGGCGAACATGGCCACCGTGAGCGCCAGCGTCGGCGGAATCTGGGCGTCTTCGAGCGACTTGGGCCAGTAGCCGAACCGCGCGGCGAAATTGGCGAGGCCGAACACGATGGTCTCGACCGAGAACAGTGCGAGGAAGATCTTCAGGAAACGCGAGACAGGCCCGCTGCGCTCGCAGCAGAAAGCGACGATGAGGCTCGCGCCGGCGAGAAGGTCGAGCGTCGGGTCCGCCATCTGAAGCCCGACGATTCCCGACAGAACGCCGAAGATCGCGACAGCCAGGCCAAGAAGTCTCATGGTCTTCCTCGTCTCAGGGAGGGGCCGGCGAATCGGCGCCGGCGCGAAGTGCAGGAACTATAACGCGGACCGCGGGACTTGCCGAAGGCGTCACACGGCCGGATTTTTCGCGCCCAGGATTTTTCGCGCTTGCGCCTCATCGCGGCGGATCTGCTCGACCAGGGCGTCGAGCGAGTCGAATTTCGCCTCGGGGCGCAGGAATGCGACGAAATAGACCTCGATGTCCCGGCCATAAAGGTCTTCTGAGAAATCGAAGATGTAAACCTCCAGCAGAGGCGGGCCATTGTCCACGGTGGGACGGCGGCCGAAACTGGCGACGCCTTTCAGCCGGCGCCCCAGCGGCGCGCCTCCATCGAGCGCGACCTCGACCGCATAAATGGCGTGACGCAGGTGGCACGAGGGATCGACCGCGAGATTGGCGGTGGGAAAGCCGAGCTGACGTCCGAGCTTGGCGCCATGGACGACCGGGCCGGTCAGCGACCAGTAATGGCCGAGCAGGGCGGCCGCGGCGCGAACGTCGCCACATTGCAAGGCCTCGCGGGTGGCCGTCGAGGATACGGCGTCGAGCGAGCCTTCCTCGTCGGCCAAAACCTTTTCGACGATTTCGACCGCGATGCCGAGTTTCGGCCCCGTCTCGCGCAGGAAAGCGGGCGTGCCGGAGCGCCGCGCGCCGAAATGAAAGTCATAGCCGACCACCACGGCGCCGGCGCCCAGGCGCCGCAAAAGGATTTCGCGCAAAAAACTTTCGGCGTCGAGACCCGCGAGACCCGAGTCGAAGGTCAGCACGAACATGCCGTCGAGGCCGAGCTCCGCCATGCGGTGGGCCTTGGCGTCGCGGCTGGTCAGGCGGAAGATCGTGCCGGCGCCGCCAAAATAATCGGCTGGATGCGGCTCGAAAGTGAGGACGGCGCAAGGGCGCCCGAGCCGACGCGCCAGCGCCTGCGCCCGCGCGATGACCGCGCGATGGCCGCGATGGACGCCGTCGAAATTGCCGATGGCGACGACCGCGCCCGCCAGAGGTTCGGGCGGCTGCTGGGGATCGACGCTGAGAATGAAATTCGGGTTCAACGGCATCACGGGTTCCGGCGGACGTCGCGGTCTTGATGCGGCGCAAGGGAGACCGGGAAAGTGTTAAGGCCGTTCAGGGCGCCCGCGTCAAGACTTGCGCCGCGATTTGGCGGGAACGGATCTGATTTGTCAGGAAAAATCGTCACATGAAACGGACGTCGTCAGCAGGCGGAGGTATCGGAAGCCAGCGCTTTCCGCACGTCCAGCGTCGCGCACACGCCGATGCTGTCATGATGCGCGTCGAGGAATTTTTGCGCCGCCTGGCGACCGATATCGCGCAATTGCAGGAAGAAATCATAATCCGAGCGCATCCTGCTGGAGGCGCCGAACTTGTTGAGCTCGTCCTGCGCTTCGATGACATGCAGACGGATGGACTTGTAGTTCGTGCCCTCGAGACGCCCGTCGGCGACCAGCCGCGCGACGAAGTCGATGGCGCGGAATTCCTGCAGCAAAGCCGAATTGAAGGTGATTTCGTCGATCCGCCCGAGAATTTCGGCGACTGTGCCGGGCGCGCCCTTGCGGACGATGGGATTGATCTGGATGAGGACGACGTCGGTGGTCTCGGTCTCGTAAAAGAACGGAAACAACACCGGATTGCCCATATAGCCGCCGTCCCAATAGGGAACGCCGTCGATCTCCACCGCGCGGAAAACCGTGGGCAGGCAGGCGGAGGCCATGACCATGTCGATGGTCAGTTCGGGGCGGTGGAATACGCGCACCTTGCCCGTTTCGACATTGGTGGCGGCGATGAACAGCTTCAGGTGGTCGCTGGCGCGCAGTGCGGCGAAATCGACCTGCGCGGAGAGGACGTTGCGCAGCGGGTTGATGTTGAGCGGGTTCATTTCAGCGGGCGAGAGCATGCCCGCCGCCTGCTGGAACATGGTGGCGATCGGCGTGGCGTTCCAGAAATTCACCATGCCTTCGACGACATCGCGCTGAACCGGCGCAAGCCCGCCGTCGATGCTCGCAGCGCGCCAGAACTTCGCCAGCTGGTCGCGGGCGGCCTGATGGCCGCCCTTGCGCATGCCTTCGGCCATGCTGACGGCGTTCATGGCGCCGGCGCTGGTGCCGCTCATGCCGTCGACGGACAGCCGGCCGTCTTCGAGCAGGCGGTCGAGCACGCCCCAGGTGAAGGCGCCATGGGCGCCGCCGCCCTGCAGCGCGAGATTGACCTTTTTGGTCGTCGTCGGGGCGGCGGCGTTCGTCATGCCTATCCTCGCGCGGTCAGGTCAGGCCGCGGTCCAGCCGCCATCCATCGAGATATTGGCGCCGGTGATCTGCGACGCGGCGTCGCCGGAGAGGAACACGGCCAGAGCCGCGACCTGATCGACGGTGACGAATTGCTTGGTCGGCTGGGCGGCCAACAGCACGTCGTTGATGACCTGCTCCTTGGTCAGGTTGCGGGCCTTCATCGTGTCCGGAATTTGCTTCTCGACCAGCGGGGTCCAGACATAGCCGGGGGAGATGCAATTGACCGTGACGCCGAAGGTCGCCAGCTCCAGCGCGGCGGTCTTGGTCAGGCCGGCGATGCCGTGCTTGGCCGAGACATAGGCCGATTTGAACGGCGAGGCGACCAGCGAATGGGCGGAAGCCGTATTGATGATGCGGCCCCATTTGCGCGCCTTCATGCCCGGAATGGCGGCGCGGATGGCGTGGAAGGCCGAGGACAGGTTGATGGCGATGATCTGGTTCCATTTCTCGACCGGGAAATCCTCGATCGGCGAGACGAACTGGATGCCGGCATTGTTCACGAGGATATCGACGGAGCCGAAGGTCTTTTCCGCATGGGCGATCATCGCGGCGATTTCTTCCGGCTTGGACATGTCGGCGCCGTCATAGATCGCCTTGACGCCGAAATCCTTCTCGATGGAGACGCGCTCGGCCTCGATGGCGGCGGCGTCGCCGAAGCCGTTGATCAGGACATTGGCGCCTTCCTTGGCGAAGGCCCGGGCGATGGCGAGGCCGATGCCCGAAGTGGATCCGGTGACAACGGCGGTCTTGGCGGCAAGCGACATGGTCGGCTCCTAGATGGGAAGCACACAGAATTGGGTGCGAAGCGGCGTATGAGCTTCGCCGCGACTATAATTGGCGCCGAAAAAATTGCAGCCGCGAAATTCGCCTAATTCCGCTTGCGGGACAAAATTCGCGCGAGGCAAAAACCTCTGTTATAGAAGGCCGGATTTCGACGACCATGAGCCTCACGCAATGACCGAACCTGCTTTCCCGCCGCTCTGTGAAACCGAAATTCCGGCCGAGCCGCTGACCCGCCGCCAGTCCGTCGCGGTCCGGGTTGGCTCAGGCCCCGGCGCGGTGACGGTGGGCGGCGGCGCGCCGGTCGTCGTGCAGAGCATGACCAATACCGACACGGCGGATATTGACGCCACGGTGAAGCAGGTCGCCGCGCTGGCCCAGGCCGGTTCCGAGCTGGTGCGAATCACGGTGGACCGCGACGAGGCGGCTGCGGCCGTGCCAAAAATCCGCGAAAAGCTCGACGCCATGGGCGTTTCCGTCCCGCTGGTCGGCGATTTCCACTATATCGGCCATAAATTGCTGGCGGATCATCCCGCCTGCGCCGAGGCTTTGGCGAAATATCGCATCAATCCGGGCAATGTCGGCTTCAAGGAAAAGAAGGACAAGCAGTTCGGCGCGATCGTCGAACTGGCGATCAAGCATGACAAGGCCGTGCGCATCGGCGCCAACTGGGGCTCGCTCGATCAGGACATGCTGACCGAACTGATGGACGAGAACGCCAGGGCGGCGCGTCCCGTCGACGCCCGCGCGGTGATGCGCGAGGCCATGGCGCGCTCGGCCTTGCTGTCCGCCGCCCGCGCCGAAGAAATCGGGCTGAATCGCGACCGCATCATCCTCTCGGCCAAGGTTTCCGGCGTGCAGGACCTGATCTCGGTCTATCGCATGGTGGGGCGTCGCTCCGATTACGCGCTTCATCTCGGCCTGACCGAGGCCGGCATGGGCTCCAAGGGCATCGTCGCCTCCTCCGCCGCGCTGGGCATCCTGCTGCAGGAAGGCCTCGGCGACACCATCCGCGTTTCGCTGACGCCCGAGCCGAATGGCGACCGCACGCTGGAGGTTCAGGTGGCGCAGGAAATCCTGCAGACCATGGGCTTCCGCACCTTCGTGCCGCTTGTCGCCGCCTGCCCGGGCTGCGGCCGGACCACCAGCACAGTCTTTCAGGAGCTGGCGCGCGACATTCAGGGCTTGATTCGCGACCGAATGCCGGAATGGAAAAAGGTCTATCCGGGCGTCGAGACGCTCAATGTCGCGGTGATGGGCTGCATCGTGAACGGGCCGGGCGAATCGAAACACGCCGATATCGGCATTTCCCTGCCCGGCACGGGCGAAACCCCGGCGGCGCCGGTCTTCATTGACGGCAAGAAGGCCATGACCCTGCGCGGCGAAGGCATCGCCCAGGATTTTGAAAAGATCGTCGAGGATTACGTCGCCCGGCGCTTCGGCGGCAAATCAGACGCCAGCGCGGCAGAGTAAGGGCGAAGGCCCTTACCCTCCAATAAACCCCGCCCCGATATTGATGCTCATGGCCAGCACGGCGTTGTTGTAGAAAAACGCCAGAACGCAATGGGCGAGGGCGAGGCGTCGCAGCGGACTGCCTGTGATATTGACGTCGGCAGTGGCGCAGGCCACGCCGATGACATAGGAAAAATACAGAAAATCGGGATAATCCGGACATTTAACGCCGGGAAAATCGATCCCGCCATTCCATGTCCCGCTCTCGTCCGGCTTGGCGACGAGAAAAAATTCGTGCGCGTAATGCAGCGCGAAGATCAGGTGGACGAAAAGCCACGAGCCGACAATCGTGGCCAGCGCCAGAGCGATGTGCAGGCCTTTGTCCGCTGCGGGCAGTTCGTTGATCGAGGCCAGCTGGGCGAAGATCGCGCCAAAGGACACGGTCGAGGCCAGCGCGGTCAGCGCCAGGATCGCGTGGCGCCCTTCGTCCTGCAAGGCGGCGCGTCGGTGGATGTCGCGATGTTCCGACCGCATAATCATGATCCCGGCGGCGCCCATGTAAAGCCAGATCATGGCGTTCCAGCCAATCAGGCCGCGCGTGATCGAGCGCCAGTCGGCGGGCAGGGCCAGCGCGACGATGATCCCAAGCAGCGCGCAGGTGAACAGGCGCGGCCGCGCCCGGATCATCCGGAAGGGCTTGGGTAGTCGGCGGGCTGGCGCCGTGGTCATCAGCTCATGACTTCCGAGCGACGGTGAAGCGGGCGGCTTCGGCGAGAATGGCGCCCGAGCCGCCAAAGCCGCCGTCTTCAAGCGCCTTGATGGCCTCCTGCGCCAGCGCGTCGCGCACCTTGCGCGCTTCCTCGATCCCCAGCGCGGCGACGAGGGTCGCCTTGTTGCGGTCGGCGTCCTTGCCCGCGCGCTTGCCCAAAGCCTGCTCGTCGCCTTCGGCGTCGAGAATGTCGTCCGCGACCTGGAAGGCCGCGCCGAGCGCCGCGCCATAGCGGCTGAGCGCCGCCTTTTGCGCGGCGTCGGCGCCGCCCATGCGCGCGCCCGCCTCCACGGCGAACAGCAGCAGTGCGCCAGTCTTCATCGATTGCATGAGGGCGACGAAGCCGCGCGTATGCGGCTCCTTGCTCGCCTCGGCTTCGAGGTCCAACGCCTGTCCGCCGACCATTCCGCCGAGGCCAGCGGCGCGTGCGAGCATCACGGTCAGGTCCGCGCGCACGGCCGCGTCGGGATGGGTCGGGGCGTCGGCGACGATGTCGAAGGCATAGGTCAGCAAGCCGTCGCCCGCGAGAATCGCGGAGGCCTCGTCAAAGGCCTTGTGAACGGTGGGGCGGCCCCGGCGCAGGTCGTCATTGTCCATCGCGGGCAGATCGTCATGAACCAGCGAATAGCAATGGATCATTTCCAGCGCGCTGGCGGCGCGCAGCACGCCCGGGCCCTCGACGCCGAACAGGCGGGCGGTTTCGACCAGAAGAAAGGGGCGCAGCCGCTTGCCGCCGCCCAGCGACCCATAGCGCATGGCTTCGAGCAGGCGCTCGGGCCGGGTCTTTTCCCCGGGCAGTCCATGCGGCTGGAGCAGCGCGTCCAGCATTTTTTCCGTCGCATCGGCGACCGAAACAAGCCGGGCCGCAAATTCCTGTGGTGCGATCTGAGCCGACATGCCGCATATTCCCTTTTCGCGCGATTTGGTCTTGCGCGGATCGCTTGCCCGATGCGCCGGCGCGGGTCAAGACCGCCCCGGCGCATCGCGCCTCGCAAGGCCTCGCGGCTATTTCACTTCGATCGTTATCTTCTCGGAAACCAGCGGCGGGTCATGCGGGACATGGGCCGAATCGCCGAGGATGAGCTGAAGCGTGTGTTTCCCCGGGGGCAGGTCTAGCGTCGTCTCGGTCTGGCCGCCGCCGAAATGGCGCACATGGGCGTCGGTGGGCGGTATGGACTGGCTCAGCTTTTCGCCGGAGGGCGCATCGATGTCGATCAGCAGATGATGATGCCCGGTATTCGGCTTTTCGACGCCAGCCGGCGCGACGCCCATGCCCGAAAGGCCGAATTTGACGGTGACTTTCCCATTGATCACGGCGCCATTGGCAGGCTCGATGAAATAGATTTTCGCATTGGCGGGCCAGGGCGATTCCGCCGAAGCGACGCCGGCGAAGCCGAGGCCGGACAGGCCGACGAAGGCGGCGGCGAAAGCGCTTCGTGCAATTTTCGACATGGATGGTCCTTCCGTAGTCCTTCAGGCGCGAGGCGCAAAGGGACGCCTCCTCCCGTCGGGGCGGCGCGGAAGGCGTTCCTTCCGGCTGGGCGAGCGAAGTGTGTCAAGGCGACGCCCGGGCGTCAATCCGCGCGGCGGAAGACGATCAAGGGCTCGTTTTTCTCATCGGCGAAGGTCAACTTCGCGCCCTCGATCCGATAGGTCCGCGTCGCTTCCAGCGCGGCGGAAAATTTCCATTCCAGCTGGTCGAGCGGTGGGGGGCAGGCCATGCGCGTTCCCGCCACCTGGCTGAACGAGATCTTGTCGCCGTGGATTGCGGGCTCGCCCATCATCCGGTTGCAGCCGAGGGTCGCCGCCATCCGGCCATTGGGGAGAAATTCGAACGAGGTCTTGGAGGCGTCGAAGGCGCCGCCGTCCCTGACCTGCTCCACCCGCCATTTTCCGGTGAGCGCGTCGCCGTCCGCCAAAGCTGGCGCCGCAGCCAGAGCGACAAGCGCAACCATCACAGCCCTTCGCATCAAGATCCCCCGCAAATTTCTGCTGAATGAACAGTCCGGCATGGCGCAAGCTATGCGGATCCGGGCGGAGGTTCAATGAATTAGCCGGAATATGGCAAAGACGCTGGCGCGCGTCAGGCGGGCGTTGGCTGCAAGGCCGGCCATGTTCCCGGGCCGGGCGCGCCGGCGCCATTCATCGCCCGGCAGATCGTCGCGAACTAGCCGATCAGCACCGTCAGCTCCCCCCACGCCGGAGATGCCGAAAATCCGTTCGGCTTCCGCAAAACTGGCGTCTGACAGTCTCCCGATCAAACGTCGAGATTGGCGACGTTCAGGGCGTTGTCCTGGATGAATTCGCGCCGGGGCTCGACGACGTCGCCCATCAGCTTGACGAAAAGGTCTTCGGCCTCGTCGCCTTCCTTGATCTTGACTTGAAGCAGCGAGCGGGCGTTGCGGTCGAGCGTCGTCTCCCAGAGCTGTTCCGGGTTCATCTCGCCAAGGCCTTTGTAACGCTGTTGGGTCACGCCCTTGCCGCCGGCGGCGAGTATGGCTTCCAGCAGGGTCGTCGGCCCGCTGATGCGGCTTTCGTCGCCACGACGCAGCAGCAGGGCGGGGGTCGAATAGGTCTGGCGCAGGCTCGCGGCGCGCTCGTCGAGCCGCCGCGCTTCCGCCGAGGCGAGCAGTCCGGCGTCGAGCGTCAGCGCCTGCTTGACGCCGCGCAATTCGCGCACCAGCACATAGCCGCCATTTTCGGAACGGCCTTCCCAGCCGCGTTCGGTCTCATCCGCCAGAGCGTTCAGCCGCGCCGCGATTTCCTGCGCCCGCGCCGCCGCTTCTTCCTCGCCGATGGTGGAAAGCGGCTTAAGCGCGCCCGCGATCGCGGCCTGTTCGACGGCGGCGCGGTTATAGCGATTGTGCAATTGCGCCAACACGTAGCGCGTCAGCCGCGCTTCCTCGACCAGGGCGCGGAGATCGCCGCCGGCGCGCTCTTCGCCCGAGGGCAGGCGCAGAATGGCGCCTTCGACGCCATTGCCGATCAGATAATCCTCCATCGCCTTCTCGTCCTTGAGATATTGCTCGGACGAGCCGCGCTTGACCTTATAGAGCGGCGGCTGGGCGATATAGAGATAGCCGCTGTCGATCAGCGGCCGCATCTGGCGGTAGAAGAAGGTGAGCAGCAAGGTGCGGATGTGGGAGCCGTCCACGTCGGCGTCGGTCATCACGATGATCTTGTGATAGCGCAGCTTGTCCAGATTGAATTCGTCATGGCCGATGCCGGCGCCGAGCGCCGTGATGAGCGTGCCGATCTGCTCGCTCGAAAGCATCTTGTCGAAACGCGCGCGCTCGACATTGAGGATTTTGCCGCGCAACGGCAGGACAGCCTGAAATTCACGCGCGCGGCCCTGCTTGGCCGAGCCGCCCGCCGAATCGCCCTCGACGATGAAAAGTTCGGCCTTGGCCGGGTCGCGTTCCTGGCAATCGGCGAGCTTGCCGGGCAGGTTGGCGACGTCCAGCGCGCCCTTGCGCCGGGTCAGCTCGCGGGCCTTGCGCGCGGCCTCGCGGGCGGAAGCCGCCTCGACCACCTTGCCGACCACGGTCTTGGCTTCGCCGGGATGTTCCTCCAGCCAACGCCCGAGCGCCTCGTTGACGACGCCCTCGACGACAGGCCGCACCTCGGACGAAACCAGCTTGTCCTTGGTCTGCGAGGAGAATTTCGGGTCCGGGACCTTCACCGAAACCACGCAGGTCAGGCCCTCGCGGCAATCGTCGCCGGTGAGATCGACCTTTTCCTTCTTGGCGAGGCCGGAGCTTTCGGCATAGCCGTTGACCTGCCGCGTCAGCGCGGCGCGGAAGCCGGCGAGATGGGTGCCGCCGTCGCGCTGCGGGATGTTGTTGGTGAAGACCAGCACGTTCTCGTGATAGGAATCGTTCCACCACAGCGCAACCTCGACGGCGATGCCGTCGCGTTCGCCGCGCACCTGCACCGGCTTGCCGAGCAGCGGCGACTTGGCGCGGTCGAGATAGCGCACGAAAGCTTCCAAGCCGCCTTCGTAGAAGAGATCTTCGGTCTTGATCTCGGAATGGCGTGCGTCGGTGAGGACGATATGCACACCGGAATTGAGGAAGGCCAGCTCCCGCAGCCTATGCTCGATGGTGGCGTAATCGAAATCGACATGGGTGAATGTTTCGGTGCTCGGCAGGAAGGTCACTTCCGTGCCGCGCTTCGGCTTGCCGTCGACGAGGGGCGCCGGGCCGACCACCACCAGCGGCGCGACGGCGTCGCCATGGGCGAAATGGATCTCGTGCTCCAGCCCGTCGCGCCAGATGCGCAGGTCCAGCTTCGAGGACAAGGCGTTGACGACCGACACGCCGACGCCATGCAGGCCGCCGGAGACCTTGTAGGAATTCTGGTCGAATTTTCCGCCGGCGTGGAGCTGGGTCATGATGACCTCGGCGGCGGAAACGCCTTCCTCCGGGTGCAGGCCGGTCGGAATGCCGCGCCCGTTGTCCGTAACCGTGCAGGAGCCGTCGGCGTTCAGCGTAACCGTGACGAGCGTGGCGTGGCCGGCGAGCGTCTCGTCGATGGCGTTGTCCACCACCTCATAGACCATGTGGTGCAGACCCGAGCCGTCATCGGTGTCGCCGATATACATGCCGGGGCGTTTACGCACCGCGTCGAGCCCACGCAAAACCTTGATCGATCCGGCGCCGTATTCTTCCTGGACGAGCTCCGGAGTGATTTCGTTTGCGGCAGTCAATGCGGATGTCCCTCGGTCAAAATTGTCGCGCGCCGCGCCATATCCGCGCGCGCCATGATTCGTTGGCCGCCATCATAACGGAAAATCAGGCGAAACGGCGGGAGAAAGCGCTTTTCCCGTTGGGTCACAACGTGCGCGGGGCGGGGCTGATCACCGTGGTCGTCCCATTGTTGATCTGGACGACGGCGAGGCCGCGTTCATTGCTGCCGTCCGGCTTGAAGCGGAACACGCCGTCGGCGCCATTGAAGCCGGTCGGATTGGTCAGAACTTCCTCGCTGAAGCGCCGCGGACCCTGCGTGCGCGCCAGCGCCGCCGCCAGCGAGACGGAATCATAGGCCAAAGTCGCCACACGCGTCGGATCGGAGCCGAATTTGGCGCGGTAACGCTGGGCGAAGGCGGCGAAGCCGGCGTTCTCGGGCGTGGCGAACCAGGCGCCCTGCAGCGCGGGCAGGCCGAGGACGCGGGCGTCGTTCCACAGTCCGGTGCCGAGAATCTGGACCGCGCGGGGGTCGATCTTGCTGGCGGTCAGCGCGCGCGCAACCTCCGGCATGGCCGCCGCCTGTTCGGGGATGAACAGGCAATCGATCTGGGCGCCGAGCGCGCCGATATTGGCGGCCGAGGCCGCGACGCCGCCCGCCTTGTAGCGCTCGATCAGGGCGACGCGGATATCGCGCCGCGCCGCCGCCTGTTGCAGCGCGCCGGTGGCGACATTGGCGTAATCATTCTCCGGCGCGAGCACGGCGATGGATTTTTTGCCCTTGCTGGCGGCGAATTCGACGATCCGGTCGACGTAATTCTCGACCAGGAAGGACAGCAGATAGACCCCGCGCGAGGCCGTGGAGAGATCGGTTGAAAAGGCGATGACCGGCTTGCCGGCGCCCTTGGCGACTTCCGCCGCCGCGCGCACGTCGCCCGCGAATAGCGGTCCGAGAATCAGCTCGGCGCCCTGACTGATCGCGGTCTGCGTCGCCTCGCGGGCGCCCCCGGGCGTGGAGCGGTCGTCGCGGACCAGCAAGGTGATGTCATTGGCGCCGGCTTCGGAAATCGCCAGCTCCGCCGCGTTGCGCATCGAGACGCCGACGACGCTCGCGCCCGAACCCTGCGTCAGCGGCAGGACGAGCGCGACTTTGACCGGACCATTGCCGAGCGTCTCGGAGCCAGTTGCGGGAGCCGAATTCGGATTGGGCGCGCCGGCGTCTTCCCGGGGGCCGGGGCCGGGTCCGGTCAGCGAACAGGCGGAAAGCGCGGCGGCGCTCCCCAGCAAGGCGACCCGCAGGAAAGAACGCCGCGCGGCGGCAAATTGATCTGTCGGTATGCGCAATTCTTTCTCCGCGGCCTCGTTCGGCGCCCTTTGCGACGCCCTTTTGCGGCGCGCAATTCCTTCGTCCGGTTTGCGGCGTCTGAGGCTCCCGGCCGGCGAGCGGCTTGACAGACCCATCCAGTCCTGTCTTACGGCATAGGCGCAGGATCTGGCAACATCGCCTATCGGCGCGCGGTCCGGATCGCTTGCGAGGGCGAGGCTCCTGATCTATACCTCGTTCTATAAACAGAACGATCGTTATTTTTATAGAACGAAAGGCGCGCCCATGGCGCATCCGGAGCCTTCCTCGCCCTCCCTGCCGGCGTCTTTCGTCGCCTTCGGCCTTCGCGCCGAGGCCGAACCCATCGCGCCCGGCCTGCATGTCGTGGCGACGCCGATCGGAAATCTGCGCGACATCACCTTGCGTGCTCTGGCGACGCTGGCCGCCGCCGACGCCGTGATCGCCGAGGACACCCGTGTCAGCCGCAACCTTCTCGCTCATTACGGCATTGCGACGCCGCTGGTCGCCTATCACGAGCATAACGCCGAACAGATGCGGCCTCTTTTGCTCGCCCGGCTGCAAAAGGGCGAAAGGCTCGCCCTGATTTCCGACGCCGGCACCCCTCTGGTGTCCGATCCGGGCTTCAAGCTGGTCGGCGAGGCGGTCGCGGCCGGAATCCCGGTCACTTCGGCGCCCGGACCCTCCGCCGTTCTGGCGGCGCTGGTCATCGCCGGCCTGCCGACGGATCGTTTCTTCTTTGAGGGCTTCCTGCCGGCCAAGAGCGGCGCGCGCCGCGCCCGCATCGCGGAGCTGGCGTCCATTCCCGGCACGCTGGTGCTATTCGAATCCGCGCGGCGGCTGGCGGAGACGCTGGCCGATCTCGCCGCAGTGCTCGGCCCGCGCCAGGCGGCGGTCGCGCGCGAACTGACCAAGCATTACGAATCGGTGCGCCGGGGCGCGCTGGATGTTTTGGCGGCTGATTACGAGCGCGACGGGCCGCCCAAGGGCGAAATCGTGCTGCTGGTGGCGCCGCCTGGGGAAGACGCTCCGGCGCTCGATGGCGCCGCGCTCGATGACAAGATCCGCGCGGCGTTGCAGAAATTCTCGCTCAAGGACGCCGCAAGCGTCGTTTCCGCCGACACGGGACAGTCGCGTCGAAAAGTCTATGCCCGGGCGCTGGAGCTATCCGGCGAGTCCAGGGCCAAAGGCCAAGGCGAGAGCGAATGAGCCGCCGCCGTTCCGCGCGCGTTTTCGGCCTGCGGGCGGAGGCGCTGGCGGCCCTGTGGCTGCGCCTGAAATTTTTTCGCATTCTGGCGCGAAACTATGCGGCTTCGGGCGGCGAGATCGACGTGATCGCCCGGCGGGGCGATCTGCTGGTCTTTGTCGAGGTCAAGGCGCGGCCCGAATTCGAGGCGGCCCAGATGGCGATCGATGCGCGCAAGATTGCGCGCATTTCCCGCGCGGCGCGGGTCTGGCTCGCCTCCCATCCGCGGCTCGCGCCATGCGCCTTGCGCGGCGACGCCATTCTCGTCGCGCCACGCCGTCCGCCACGCCATGTCCCCGGGGCGTTCGAGCTCGATCTGTTTGCGTGACGCCGGCGCCCGCGCTTTTTTACCCGGCGGGCTAGTCTTTTCGGGTTTTTGCCTGTATGAGACCCGTTCTTGAATTTCCCCGCGCGCCCCTGACCATTTCCGGACGGACGCCGCGGCCGGACCGGAGTTTTGAAATGGCTGTTCCGAAAAGAAAAACCTCGCCGATGAAGCGCGGCTTCCGCCGCTCGGCCGACGCCATCGCCGCCCCGACCTATGTCGAGGACAAGGACTCGGGCGAACTGCGCCGTCCCCATCACATCGATCTGAAGACCGGCATGTACAAGGGACGTCAGATCCTGACGGTCAAGTCCGCCGAAGACTGAGCCGAAAAGCTCGTCGAGATTTAAAGGCCGGCGCTTCGCCGGCCTTTTGTCATTGGGTATTATACCAAGCCTCACATGTCACATGTTGTGACATGTGAGGCTTGGCTAGGCGCGACTGCGCCGCCGAGCTGATGCGAGGGGTCCTTGACCACGACAAGTCGCGGTCAAGGAGAAATAGATCTATTGATCGGGCAGGACATCCGGCACCAGCATGCGGCGCAGCGGGATCTGCTTACGGAATTTCAGATCGAGCCCGTCGTAATATTTCTCGATCAGACTGACGAATTCGACGCCGTCGACCAGCTTCAGATTGCCCTTGGCGGCGGCGAAATTTTGCGCGGCCGCGGTATAGCCGCCGGTGGTGATGAAGATCCCGACGTCGCGGTCATGGATCATCGCATAGAAGGCCTTGACCAGATCGGGGCCGACATTGCCCTCATGCGCCTTGACCTGAATCTTGAGGATCGGCGGCTCGATCCCGAGTTCGTCGCGATGGGCGACGACGTCAATGCCATCGTCGCGCACAGCGCGGGTGGCGTGCGCATTATAACCCATGGCGCGGAACAGGTCGGCAACGAAGGGCTCCAGCGGAAAGCCCTTCAGGTCGGTCTTGATGCGCTTGGAAATAAAATCCTTGGTCGTCTCCGCGATGTCGCGCGCGACGCGAGCCTCGGTCTCATCGTCATTGGGCGCCGATGACTTCTGCGGTCCGGCGCCTGACGGCGGCTCGAAGCGGCGGATGAATTCCGCGGCGAAATTGCGCACCTCGAACGGCGTCAGGACCGAGCCCAGCTCATAGAGCGCGCCTTGCGAAAAGACGTCGCGGCTGAGCGAGGCCATCCAGCGCACGCGGCGCCGGTGCGGAAAGTCCGGATTATTGGTCCGGTCGTAAATATAGGGCGTGGCGATTTCGCCCCAAAGCAAGGTTCGGTCGATCTTGCGCGGATAGATCACGCGGTCGCCAATCTTCATCTCATGCACGAAGCGGAACAATTGGCCGGCCTGGGCCGGGATCGCGCTCGGCTTCGCTTCGCCGTTCTGGGCGAAGGCGTCCTTGAAGGCCGATCTTTGCGCAGGCAAGGCGCTGACATCCTTGTTGACGTCGCGGAAGCTGACGGCAATCTGGCCATTCTCGATGAAAAGCGGATCGGCTTCGCTGTCGCCGCCCGCGCGGACCGCCCAGACTCGGAAGCTCATCTTTCGGAGACCTGCACAAAAAAGACGGCCGGGAGAATCCCGACCGTCAAGCTGTCTAGTCGATTTTATTTCACGGCGATATCGCCGTGCAGTTGTATTCGCGGGCGTCGCGCAGAGGAACGCCGCCCGCGAAATCCCATCAGATCATGTACTGGCCGCCATTGGCCGAAAGGGTCGAGCCGGTGATGAAGGCCGCGTCGTCGGCGACGAGGAAGACAACCGCGCGGGCGATTTCCTCCGGCTCGCCGAGACGGCCGACGGGGATATGCGGCAGAATCGCCTTCTCGACCACCGCCGGGTCGATCGCCTTGACCATTTCAGTGGCGATATAGCCGGGGCAGATGGCGTTGACGGTGATGCCGGCCTTGGCGCCTTCCTGGGCCAGGGCCTTGACGAAGCCGATGTCGCCGGCCTTGGCGGCGGAATAGTTCACCTGGCCCATCTGGCCCTTCTGGCCATTGACCGAGGAGATGCAGACGACGCGGCCGAACTTGCGGGCGCGCATGCCTTCCCACACCGGGCGGGTCATGTTGAACAGCGAGTTCAGATTGGTGTTGATGACGCCGTACCACTGGTCCTTGGTCATCTTGTGGAACATGCCGTCCTTGGTGATGCCGGCATTGTTGACCAGCACCTCGACGGGACCCAGTTCGGCTTCGACCTTGGCGATGCCGGCGGCGCAGGCGTCGTAGTCGGACACGTCCCACTTGTAGACATGGATGCCGGTTTCGGCGTTGAAAGCCTTGGCGGCTTCGTCATTGCCGGCATAGCTGGCGGCGACCTTGTAGCCGGCGGCCTTCAGCGCCTTCGAGATGGCGGCGCCGATGCCGCGCGTTCCGCCGGTGACGATTGCGACTCGAGACATGTTTCCCCCTTGTTATTCTGTGTGTTGCGACGAAAAGGCGCCGGCCGCGCCAAAAAGCGTCGACGACGCCTGCCTTTCGACGGGCTATCGCGGCCGGCGCCGATGTTGCGTTGAGATCAGCGTTCGACGGCCAGGGCGACGCCCATGCCGCCGCCGATGCACAGGGTGGCGACGCCCTTCTTGGAGTCGCGCTTCTGCATTTCGTGCAGCAGGGTGACGAGGACGCGGGCGCCGGAAGCGCCGATCGGATGGCCGATGGCGATGGCGCCGCCATTGACATTCACCTTGGTCGTATCCCAGCCCAGTTCCCGGTTGACCGAGATGGCCTGCGCCGCGAAAGCCTCATTGGCTTCGATCAGGTCGAGGTCCTGGATGTTCCAGCCGGCCTTGGCGAGAGCCTTGCGGACGGAGGGAATCGGGCCCGTGCCCATGATGGCCGGATCGACGCCGGCGGTCGCCCAGGAGGCGACGCGCGCCAGCGGGGTCAGGCCGCGCTTGGAGGCTTCCGCGGCGGTCATCAGCACGAGGGCGGCGCCGCCGTCATTGATGCCCGAGGCGTTGCCAGCCGTCACGGTGCCTTCCTTGCTGAAGGCGGGGCGCAGCTTGGCGAGCTGATCGTAGGTGACGCCGTCGCGGATGAACTCGTCGGTGTCGACGACGATGTCCCCCTTCTTGGTCGAAATCGTGAAGGGAACGATCTCGTCCTTGAACTTGCCGGCCTTCTTGGCGGCTTCCGCCTTGTTCTGCGAGGCGGTGGCGAACTTGTCCTGCTCTTCGCGAGTGATCTGGAACTTGGTGGCGATATTTTCCGCCGTCGTTCCCATGTGATAGCCGTGGAAGGCGTCGGTCAGGCCGTCGCGCAGCATGGTGTCAAGGAATTTCAGGTCGCCCATCTTCACGCCATTGCGCAGGAAGGCGACGTGCGGCGCGAGCGTCATGTTCTCCATGCCGCCGGCGACGATGATGTTGGCGTCGCCATTGGCGATCTGCTGCAGGCCGAGCGCGACGGAGCGCAGGCCGGAGCCGCAGAGCTGGTTCAGGCCCCAGGCGGTCTTTTCCTGCGGGATGCCGGCCTTCATAGCGGCCTGGCGGGCGGGGTTCTGGCCCTGGTTGGCCGAGAGAACCTGGCCGAGGATGACTTCATCCACTTCGTCGCCAGCGACTTTGGCGCGCTCCAGGGCGGCCTTGACAGCGGCGGCGCCCAGTTCAAAGGCCTGAACATTGGCAAACGCTCCGGCGAAGGAGCCCACCGCGGTGCGGGCGGCGGAAACGATCACGACATCGGTCGACATGCAAAATCCTCCGGAATGTCGCCTGGCGCCCCATGGGCGTGATGGACCTGGCGACTTGGCGGCTAGTTTGACCATTTTGGCGCGTGCGCGGTCAAGGCGTCAGGCGGTTCAAATTATGCTCTTTTGGTTGTAGGGCCTTCGCCGGAGACGAAGTATTGAAGAAGAAGTCGCTTTGCCTTTGCGCCAACGGGCGTTATCGTCGTTCTCGCCGGAAACGCGGGCCACGCCTGACGTCCGGAAGGGAGGGCGGACTGGAAGCGCGGGCTGCAGGAGCCAATTTCAAGGGCGACTTGCAGTGCGACATCGCCGCCGGGCATGGGAATGAATAATGACCAACGAAAAAAAACCCGTCACCATCAAGAAATATGCGAACCGCCGTCTCTATAATACCGGCGCCAGCGCTTATGTGACCCTGGATGATCTGGCCGAAATGGTGAAGCACGGCGAGGACTTCGTCGTCTATGACGCCAAGAGCGGCGACGAAATAACACGCTCGGTTCTCGCCCAGATCATCTTCGAGCAGGAAGGAAAGACGGGGCAGAACTTGCTGCCGATCCGTTTCCTCCGCCAGCTGATCCGTTTCTATGGCGACAGCATGCAGATGTTCGTGCCCAGCTATCTCGAATTCTCGATCGAGCGACTCACCAAGGACAGCCAAAAGTTCCGCGAGCAGCTGGATATCGCGATGAGCGGCAACCCGCTCGCCACGCCTACGCGGCAGATGTTCCAGACGATGGAGGAGCAGGCGCGCAAGAACATGGCCATGTTCCACGAAGCTCTGGACATGTTCTCGCCCTTCGGCGCTCCCATGGGCGGCGCCATCGGCGAAGCCGGCAAGGCGGCGGCGCCCGCGGGCAAATCCACGGACGATCTGAGCGAAATGCGCGCACAGCTGGCGGAAATGCAGAAGCGCATCGACAATATCGCCAAGAAGGAATAACGGCGCCGGTCCCGGCCGGGATCAGGACGGGACGTAATTCCCGCCGTGCATATCCGCCGGGGCGACCCGCGCGGCGGCGAAATAGTCCCCCTGGAGAAATTCGACGCCCCAGTCGCGCAGGATCTTGGCGGTTTCGCCGTCCTCGACCCACTCGGCCACGATCGGAATGCCGATATGGCGCGCAAGGTCGATCAGCGTGCGCACGAAGAAGCGATCGTCCACCGAGCGCGAAAGGTTCTGTACGAAGGCGCCGTCGATCTTCACGAGATCGACATTGAGCCGGCGCAGGTTCTTGAACGAGGTATGGCCGGAGCCGAAATCGTCCATAGCCACTTTCGTTCCGAAGTGCTGGAGCGCGGCGATCGCGTCGGCGGTGGCCTCGACATCAGCGATGACGCAGGTTTCGGTGAGTTCTACGGTCAGGCGGCGCGCCAGGTCGTCGTCGGCGCCGAGCAGGGTGCGGAACCGCGAGATGAAATCCGGCTCGTGGAGGGTCTGGCCCGACATATTGACGGCGATGCGCATCTCGGGATGGTCCTGAAGCTTTTTCAGGGCCAGCTCCAGCACGCGCTGGTCGATCATCTGAATGAGGCCGGCTTTTTCGGCGGTCGGCAGCACGGCGGCCGGGGCCGCGAGCGATCCGTCCGAACGCCGCAGTCGCATCAGCGCCTCGAACATGGCGGGTTCGCCGCTCGGAGCGTCGACAATTGGCTGAAGGGCGATGAGGATGCGGTCGCTGTTCAGCGCGGAGACGATTTCATCCGAGATCTTCAGCGCGCGCATGCGCGCATCGTCGCGGGCGAGCGAAGGTTCATAGGCGACGAAGCGCGAGGCCCCCGGCTGGCGGGCGAGGTCAAGCGCCTCCTCGGCGTGCTGGAACAGGACATGCGCCGCGCGGCCGTTGCGCGGCGCCACGACGCCGCCGACGCGTAGCGACAGAGGCGCCGGGCCGACCGTGGTCTCGAAAGGAGCGGCGGCGGCGATCTCGACGAAACGCTCCGCAGCCGCCGCCATTTCCGCCGCGTCGCAATTTTCAAGCACGACGGCGAATTTATTGCCGGCGTAGCGCGCCAGAAGGTCGCGCTCCCGGCAATTGGCGCGCAGGCGCTGGGCGAGGCCGGCCAGCATCTGGTCGGCGATGTCGTAACCGTGGGTCCGGTTCAGGACGAAAAGATTGTCGACGCTGATCAGAAGCGCGGCGAAGGATTGTTTGCGCCGGGCGGCCTGGTCGTAGAAATTGGCTGTCAGCTCCAGCAGGCAAGCGCGGTTCAACGCGCCGGTCAGGGCGTCGAAGCGCGCTTTCAGCGCCAATTGGCGTTCCTGCTTGTAGCGGTCGGTGATCACGCGGACCAGGCCATGCGCGCGCGCCGGCTTGCCGTCGGGCCCGGCGAACCAGCGTCCCGCGTCGTCGATCCAGACCGTCGCGTCGCGCGGCCCGTCCGGGGGAATCAGTCCGTAGCAAATCTGGAACGGGACGCCCGCGCCCTCGTCGGTCGCGGTGGATCGGGAAATCACGTCGAAACGCGAGCTTTCGCTGTCGTGCGACAGCCAGTCGGCATAAGCGCGGCCGGTCTGGATCGATTCGATCTTCTTGACGCCCAGCACGGCGGCGGCGTTCGGCCCCCACTGGATGCGGTCGGTATGGAGATCCCAGTCATAGACGGTCTGGCCGATCGAATCGAGGATCGCCCGCGGGTCCGGCGCGCCATGGGCCTCGGGCCTGAGGCGGGCGGCGACTCGGGCGGCCAGCGATTGCAGAGCCTTCAGGTCGCCTGACGCCTCTGGCGACAATGCGTCATCGTCGCCCAAGGCGACTTGCCGCATGGCGGTTTTCAGGGAGCGGGACGCCAAATAGCCAAGCTGCACGTTTTAAACTTCCGGAACCAGGGAATTGCCCGCCAAATCATGGCGGGCGGCGCGTTAATTCCACGTATCGCAGCGTGAAGAATCTAGAACCGATTCTTGCGTTCCCGCAATATTGTAAAAATTTCGACAGGATCGGCGCCTTCGAGGCCGAGCGCCTTCTGCAGAGGCGGGTTTGCCGCGCGCAGAAAAGGGTTCGTTTCCAGCTCGCGTGCGATCGTGGTCGGCAGCGTGAAGGCGCCCCGAGCGCGCAGCTCGTCCACTTCCTGGACGCGTTCCGTCAGCAGGACATTGTCCGGATCGACGGCGACAGCGAATCGCGCATTGGCCTGGGTATATTCATGCCCGCAATAGACCTGGGTTTCGGCGGGAAGGCGGGCGAGACGCATCAGCGTCTCATGCATCATCGGCATGGTGCCCTCCATGACCCGGCCGCATCCCAGAGAAAACAGGGTGTCGCCGACAACGACGACATCGTCGTCCTCGAAATAATAGGCGAGGTGGCCGAGCGTATGGCCGGGCGTCTCCATCACGATGGCGCCGCTCTCGCCCAGTCGAAGCATGTCGCCTTCCGCAACCGCGACATCGAGCGGCGGCAGGCGATGCGAATCCTTGCGCGCGCCTACGACCCGCGCCTGCGGATAGCGCGCCTTGAGCGCCCCGGCGGCGTCGATATGGTCGTTATGGTGATGGGTCAGCCAGATATCCGTCAGCATCCAGCCCTTTTCGGACAGGGCGGCGAGAATGGGGCCTGCTTCGGGCGCGTCGAGCGCCGCGGTCGCGCCGCTGGCCGGGTCGTGGACCAGCAGGCCAAAATTGTCCGAAAGACAAAGAAACTGGTGAAATTCGAGCGCCATGTCCCACTCCTTTCCATGTAACTGACCGAAGCCCGAAACCTAGCCGAGACGCAGCCGCAGGCATACCGCAATCGGCGAGGCGGGGCGCGACTTCGCCCCGAAAATTCTCGCGGGACGATCCTGCGCGTTGTTCTTGCTCTTGCGGCGGTTTTGGTCGATTTTGGCTCATGGCGCTTGATGTCACCGATTTGCGCAGCTTTTACGCCTCGCCGCTCGGCGAGACGACCCGCCGCCTTGTCGGCGGCATATTACGCCAGCGCTGGGAGGCTGTGACGGGGCTTTCGATCGTGGGCCTCGGCTATGCGACGCCCTATCTCGAATTGTTCGAGGGGCAGCCGCTCCGGCTGCTGGCGATGATGCCGGCCGAACAGGGCGTGGTGAACTGGCCGGCTTACGGGCCTTCCGCCTCCGCCCTGATCGACGATTCGATGCTGCCGCTGCCGGATGCCTGCGTCGATCGCATCCTGCTCGCCCATGCGCTCGAAAACGCCGAGCATCCGCGCGAATTGCTGTCCGAGATCTGGCGGGTGCTGACGCCCGGCGGGCGGCTGATCGTCGTCGCCCCGAACCGGTCGGGCCTCTGGGCGCGGCTCGACACCACGCCCTTTGGCCATGGAAGGCCGTATTCGCGCGGCCAGCTGCTCGACTTGATGCGCGAGACCCTGTTTTCGCCGGTCTATTGGAGCGAAGCGCTCTATACCCCGCCGCTGCACCGCGCGACCCTGCTGCGTTTAGCCCCCGCGATCGAGCGCGTGAGCGGAAAATTGTCGCTGCCGGGCGCGGGCGTCCTGATCGTCGAGGCGACGAAACAGCTTTATCGTCTGGTTGGAGTCCGGCGCTCGCGGCGGTCCCTGCCGGAATTGGCGCCGGCCCTGGCGCCCGCTTTGGCCCCGCGGCCGTTCGGCTCCGGCCGCGTCGGCGCGGAGCGGCGCGAGGATTGACGCTAATGCCGGCAGCAAAAACGGAAAAGTCAGAAGGATTATTGTCCGGCGACGCGGGTCGCGTTGGGCGCCTTGGCCATCAGGGCGTCGATCCGGTCGCGTTCACGTTTGAAATCTGCGAGCGCCTTGCCATCGACCTGGCGCGTGCGCGCCAGCTTCACGCGCATGGGATCGACAAAATGGCCGTTGACGACGACTTCGTAGTGAAGGTGCGGGCCGGTCGCCAGGCCGCTCGCGCCGAGATAGCCGACGATCTGGCCCTGATTGATATGGGCGCCTTCCGTCACGCCGCGCCCGAACCGCGACATATGATTATAGGTCGTCACATAGCCGTTGACGTGTTCGATTTCGACTCGCCGGCCATAGCCTGAATCCCAGCCGGCCTTGAGGATGATTCCATTGCCGGCGGCGAAGATCGGGGTGCCGATAGGGGCGGCCCAGTCCACTCCATTATGCGGTCGCGTATAATGCAGGATCGGATGATAGCGGGCGCCGAAGCCCGAGCGGAATTCGCCGGTGGCCATCGGCTTGCGCAGCAGGAATTTGCGCGTCGAATGGCCGATCTGGTCGAAATAGTCGACGCCCTGGTCGTCGGGCGACTGGAAGCGGTAATATTTATAGGTTTCGCCGCGCGATGTGATCGAGGCGTAGAGCAGTTCGGGATGGCCGCCCTCCGCGTCGTCGCCATCTTCATAAAATGCGTCGATGGAATCGCCAGCTGACACGGCGCGTTGAAAATCGACATCATTGCCGAAGATCCGCACCATCTGGTCGATGATCGGATGGGGGATTTCCTGCTTCAGCGCCGTCTCATAGAAGGAATTGTAGAGCCGCATGCCGGAATCGTCGTCGCTCTCGTCGGAATCGTCGTCGCTGGCGGGCTTGGCCTTTTTCGCAACGGTCGGCGCTCTTTCCAGCATCAGGTAACGCCCGTCGTCGGCGAGCGCGACGGCCGCCTTGAGATTGTCAGCGTCATAGACGCTGAGGCGGGCGAGGACCGGCGTGTCGCTCTTCTCGGTCTCGGCGAAGGATAGTTTGACCCGTCGCCCTTCAGACAGCAGGTCGCCGAGATTGGCGCCGCGGAACGACGCCTTGACGTTGGCGGTGACGTCTTTGCCGATTCCGGCTCCGGCAAGGATATCGTCAAGGCTTTCGCCGCGCCGCGCCACCACCAGCCGGTCCGAAGCCATCGGCGATCCGGCCGAATCGGACTGAGGCGCCGTGGTTCGCGGGGCGATGGTGACATTTTCGGGCACCATCCGGACCTCGATGGCGGAAAAGGGCGAATTGGTCGCGCCGCCGCTGGACGCGCCGAAGCCGAGGCTCGGCCCGCCCAGTTCGAGCGCCGCGCGGCTGGTTCGCATCAGGAGGAGTTGCGGCGGCAAGGGAAGCGGCGCGCGGGCGCCGCTGCTCTGCGCGCTTTTCACGGTCTCGTCGACCTGGGCGCGCACCTCGTCGACGGAAAGCGATGCGCTCTGCGCGCCGAGTGAAACCGTATAGAGATCGCTCGAGGTGAAACTGACTTCGGCGTCATCCTGCGCGGGCGCCGGCTCGGGCGCGTCCGGCGCGGGATTGTTGGAGTCCGCGAGCAGCTTCAACGGATTGAAACTCGGGACGTCGGCGCCGAGCCCGGTGTCGGTCAGGGTGAGCGTGGTTGAAACCCGGGTAAAGGCGCGGGATTTCATCACTTCCTTGTCGCCGACCTTGATCGCGGTCGGCGTCTTGAACGTCTGTTTCGCCGCGACAATATCCACCGCCTTGAGAATGCGGTCGCCCTTCTTGGGGTTGACGCTCGCATCTTCCGCCTGCTCGCGACGGGCGAGAATGGCGCGCGTCGGCGCCTCGGCGAAATTCGCCTCGCGATCGAAAGCGGCGTAGATCGCGCCGCCCAGCAGGCCAGCGCCGATCACGCCGGTTAGCGCGGTGCCCGCGAGCCAGCGCGGCGAGACGCGCCGCTGGCTTTCCGTGCCCAGCCTGTCGCCCTGGGCGTCAATCGGCGGCTCCGCGCCAATGGAGGCGAGGAATGAGCCACGTTTGCCAGTGCGGGACGATCGGACGACGCCGAAGGGAACGGAACGCAATTTGGAACAGGTCTCCAGAGGAAGCGCGCCGCAACAGATAGCGTTAAACCGCGGTTCTGTCTCTCGCTTCTGAGCATGCAATGGGATCTGGAGATAGACAGCGCAATGATGGCTCAATTGCGGCGTCGGCGCCTCAGGCTCGGCGGCGCTGCCCGTCCTTCGCAATTTGTTTGTTTTTCAACGGCTTCCAACTTTTTTCCAATTTTTTGAAAATT
>NZ_JASHHX010000009.1 GCF_030056575.1 Rhodoblastus sp. 17X3
CGTGGTCGGCGACATCTCGATTGGAGACGTGTCCATCGCCGAGGGCGATTCCGGCACGAAGACGCTGACCTTCACGGTGAGCCGCACGGGAACGGCGGCGTTCAGCGTCGGCTACGCCACGGCGGACGGAACAGCCTCCGCCGGCAGCGACTATGTCGCAGCTTCGGGAACGCTGAACTTCGCGCAAGGCCAGACGACCCAGACCATCTCGGTCACGATCAATGGCGACGCGACTATCGAGCCCAACGAGACCTTCTTCGTCAATCTCGCCAACGCCACCAATGGCGGCGTCATCTTCGACGGGCAGGGGCTTGGGACGATCACGAATGACGACGGAGCCGGCGTCAATCACGCGCCAACCGCGATCGCGCTGGACGCACCGCAACCGGTCAAGGAGAATGTTGCGGGGGCTGTCGTCGGAACTCTGTCGACGACCGATGACCTTGGCGATACACACGCCTACACAGTGAACGACTCCAGGTTCGAAGTCGTGGGCAACCAGCTCAAACTGAAGGCTGGCCAACGCCTTGATTTTGAGCGCGCGCCGACGATCGGTCTCAATATCACAGCCACCGACCAGGGCGGACTGAGCGTCACCAAGGGGGTGACCGTTTCCGTCGGCGACGTGGCGGAGGTTCGGTTCGCCGAAACCAGCGATTACGGCGGCGGCGCAGGCGAGGCGGCTGTCGCCGCTCTCATAGCGAGCATGAACGTCGACTTTATTGTCACGGCGGGCGACAACGTACAGTTCAGCGGCGTTCCCATAGACCAGCAGATCGGGCTATATTACTCCAGCTATATACAGAATTATATTGGCGCATATGGAACGGGGAGCGCAATAAATCGCTTTTTCCCGACAGTTGGCAACCACGAGTACGAGGAGGCCGCCGGCGGCGTCAATGCAAGCAATTATTACAATTATTTCACCCTACCGGATAACGAGCATTATTACGACTACCAGATGGGCTCCGTTCACTTCTTCTCGATAAATAACACGCAATACGAGCCGGACGGTTACAAATATCCATCGACGCAGGCCAGTTGGCTGCAAGCGGGCCTCGCGGCGTCGGATTCGGCGTTCAATATAGTGCTCTCGCACTATCCGGCATATTCTTCGGGCTCGATCCATGGATCGCAACCATCCGCACAGTGGCCTTTCGAGGCTTGGGGCGCCACGGCCGTTATCAGCGGGCACGATCACGACTACGAACGCATTCTGCGCGACGACAATGGCGACGGCCAGACAATGCCCTATTTCGTCGCGGGGCTCGGAGGCTTCGGCAGGTATGATTTCTCCACCCCTGTCGATGGAAGTCAGATTCGTTACAATGCCGATTACGGAGCGATGCTGATCCAGGCCAGCGATGCGACGATTACATTCGAGTTCTGGTCGGTCGCCAATGGCGGCACGCTCATTGACAGCTACACGATCGATCGCCAGGGCGCGGATCCGCTTCTGGCCGACGGCGACGACATAATGAACGGCAGCTCGGGCTCCGACTACATGAATGGACTTTCGGGCGCCGATCGTCTTGAAGGCAAGGGCGGCGACGACATGCTCATCGGCGGCCAGGGCGCGGACACCTTTGTGTTCAAGCCGGGCTTCGGCCGGGACACCATCGCCGACTTTGTCGTCGAGGGGTTCGGCCATGACGTCATCGAGTTCTCAACCGCTGTCTTCGCCGACTGGAACGCTTTGCGCGCGGCGATTACCGACAGCGTTCAGGGCGCGGTGATCACGCTTGACGCAAATAATACGATCACGCTGGCCAATGTGACGAAGGCCCAGCTCGTCGCCAATAATGGCGAAGACTTCTTATTCGTGTAGGAACGCGCCTTGGCGCCCGTCTACACGCGCATGGGCATGAGCACATAGAGCGCGCTGGCGCCGTCGCGGTCCTGGATGATGGTCGGCGAGCCGGAATCATTCATCTTGAACAAAGCCGTGTCGCTGTCGAGCTGGTTGGCGATGTCGATCAGATAACGGGCGTTGAAGCCGATTTCGAGCGGCGGCGCGTCATAATCGACCTCCAGTTCTTCCACGGCGGAACCCGAATCGGGATTGGTGACCGAGAGCACCAGCTTGCCGTCGGCGACGGCGAGCTTCACGGCGCGGCCGCGCTCCGAGGAAATGGTCGAGACGCGATCCACGGCTTCGGAGAAGTCCTTGCGCTCGACGGTGAGGAACTTGTCGTTATTGGGCGGAATGACGCGGGCGTAATCGGGGAAGGAGCCGTCGATCAGCTTGGAGGTCAGCACCACCGAACCCAGCGTGAAGCGGATCTTGGCCGAGGACAGCTCGATCGAGATCTCGGCTTCGGGGTCTTCGATCAGCTTTTGCACTTCGGCGACCGCCTTGCGCGGCACGATCACGCCCGGCATGCCGACGGCGCCTGCGGGGGCGGCGGTTTCGAGCCGCGCCAGCCGGTGGCCGTCGGTGGCCACCGCGCGCAGTAGGGACTTGCCGTCCACTTCCGTCACATGCAGGAACACGCCATTGAGGTAATAGCGCGTCTCCTCGTTGGAAATGGCGAATTGCGTCTTGTCGAGCAGGCGTTTGAGCTCGCCGGCGCCGAGCTTGAAGCTGTGGCTCAGCTCGCCGGCGGCGAGATCGGGGAAATCGCTTTCGGGCAGGGATTGAAGGCTGAAGCGCGACCGGCCCGAGCGCAGTTGCAGCTGTCCGCTGTCATGCCCAATTTCTTGTCCGCTTTCCAGCGACACCTGCGCGCCGTCCGGCAGCTTGCGGACGATTTCATAGAGCGTATGGGCGGGCAAGGTGGTGGCGCCGGGCTGGCCGACATCGGCTGGCGTGGTCTCGGTGACCTCGAGATCGAGATCGGTCGCCTTCAGCTGCAAACCGCCGCCGCTCGCGCTGAGCAGGACATTGGAGAGAATCGGAATGGTCGTCCGCCGCTCGACGACGCGATGGACATGACCGAGCGACTTCAGGAGAGCCGTTCTCTCAAGCGTGACTTTCATGGGGCGGCGTTCCAGATTTCAAAACTTGCCTTGCGGGGGCGCAACTTTGCAGCGGCTCGTCTGGCAAAGCAAGCGCCGCGCGCCAATTGGCGGTTCGGTGGCGGGGGATAAGCCAATCGTCCTGTGGCCCTAACGGTTAACTGGCCCTTAAACCGCCGGATTTATTCTGTCTTTCGCCGGAAGCGAAGGGTCGCGGCCGCCGATTCCCTTCGGCGCCCGTCGCGCGCGCTGATTCTTCGCTGGCGAAGCCGCCCGGCAAGGCGGCCCATTGGGAAGTCGGACCGCGAGACATGGCGCGCAAAAAGGCGCTGAAAGAGCGCATCGAGCCCAGATTTTCCGCCGGAGACGACGAAGCTGCGCCGCGCGTCGTCGCGGAAAAGCGCGCCTCGCGCGGTGATCGCGGCGTCGGCGGCGAAAAGCCCGCGCGCGGCAAGACGAAGAAAAAAGCGCGGCGCTCCCTGCTCGGCGGCCTGTTCTACTGGGGCTTCGTGCTGGCGATCTGGGGCGTGATCGGCGCCGGCGGGCTGTTCGTGTTCTATGGCTCGCAACTGCCTCATATCGACCAGCTCGCGGTGCCCAAGCGCCCGCCCAATATCGCCGTGCTGGCCGTGGACGGCTCGCTGCTCGCCAATCGCGGCGACACCGGCGGCGCGGCGATCCCCGTGCAGGACCTGCCGCCTTACCTGCCGAAAGCCTTCATCGCGATCGAGGACCGGCGCTTCTACAGCCATTGGGGCGTCGATCCGCTCGGAATCGTGCGCGCGCTCAGCAAGAACATCATTGGCCATGGATCGATGCAGGGCGGCTCGACGCTGACCCAGCAATTGGCGAAAAACCTCTTCCTGACGCAGGAGCGCACTTTTTCCCGCAAGATCCAGGAGGCGATCCTCGCGCTCTGGCTGGAGCATAAATATTCCAAGGACCAGATTCTCGAACTTTACCTGAACCGGGTCTATTTCGGCTCCGGCGCTTATGGCGTGGACGCTGCGTCGCAGAAATATTTCGGCCATTCGGCCAGGGCGGCGACTTTGCCGGAGGCGGCCATGCTCGCCGGCCTCATGAAGGCGCCGACCAAGCTCGCGCCGAATCACAATGAATCGGCCGCGATCGAGCGCGCAAATCAGGTCGTTACCGCCATGGCGCGCGAGGGCTTCATCACCGAGGCCGAGGCCAAGGCGGCGCTGGCTCACCCGGCCCACGCCGTGCGCGGACGCGACGGCGGCTCGCTCAATTACGCCGCCGATTATGTAATGGACGTGCTCGACGACACCATCGGCGCCATCGACGAGGACATTGTCGTCACCTCGACCATCGCGCCCGCCATGCAGGCTTCGGCGGAGCGCGCCCTGACCGACGTTCTCAACAAACAGGGCGGGAAGTTCGGCGTCTCGCAAGGGGCGCTGGTCTCGCTTGACGGAACCGGCGCGATTCGCGCCCTGATCGGCGGACGCGATTACGAGGACAGCCAGTTCGACCGCGCCGTGCTGGCGCATCGCCAGCCGGGCTCTTCCTTCAAGCCCTTCGTCTATCTGACGGCGCTGGAGCATGGCCTGACGCCGGATAGCGTGCGCGAGGACGGCCCGATCAATGTGCGCGGCTGGCAGCCGGAAAATTCGACCCATAAATTCATGGGCCAGGTCAATCTCACGACGGCGCTGGCGCTGTCGCTCAATACGGTCGCGGTGCGGCTGGGCCTCGAAGTCGGCCCGCGCGCCGTGATCCAGACCGCGCATCGGCTCGGAATCGCCTCCGAGCTTCAGCCCAACGCCTCGATCGCGCTGGGCACGTCCGAGGTCACGCCGCTCGAACTGACGACGGCCTATGTGCCCTTCGCCAATGGCGGCATCGGCGTGCAGGCGCATATCATCACCAAGGTCCGCACGGCGGACGGCAAGCTGCTTTACGCCCGCAAGGGGTCGAGCAATGGAAGGGTGATCGACCCGACCTATGTGGCGATGATGAACGCCATGCTGGAGCAGACGCTCATCATCGGCACAGGCAAGAAGGCGGACCTGCCCGGCTGGCAGGCGGCGGGCAAGACCGGCACCAGCCAGGATTACCGCGACGCCTGGTTCGTCGGCTACACCAGCCAGCTCGTGACTGGCGTCTGGCTCGGCAATGACGACAATTCGCCGACCAGGAAAGCGTCGGGCGCCAACCTGCCGGTGGAAATCTGGTCGCGCTACATGCGCGAGGCCCTGCGCGGCATGGCGGTCGCGGGCCTGCCGAGCGGCGGCTGGCGCAGCGAAAGCCTCGCCGGCCCGGCAAATTCGCTCTGGCCCTTCCCGCAACCGGCGCAAAACCCGCCGCCACAGCAGACGCCGCATATGGACACCAGCAATCCCTCCGCGCCGACCGTCATGACCGGCGCCGGCCGGCCAGCCGCGCCGCCCTCCGCCGCGCCGCGCGGCGACGATGCGCCGATTCCGCCCGAGGACATTCCCGGCGCGCCGACGGGCGACCGCCTGCCGCCAGTCCCTGACAACCGCAATATCCTGGAAAAACTTTTCGGCGGTTGAGTTTTTCCTTCGCGTCTCCAATTAGAAAGCAGGCGCGGAAAGGTCTCGAACATGTTTACCCGGCTTTTGATCGCCAAAGTGATATTGGGTGCGGGCCTTGTCCTGTGCGGACAGGCGGCCCCGGCGCAGGCGCAGAAAATGAAGATCGTCCAGGGGCAGGCCTATTGGGATGAGGATCCGGGGCCGGTCTATGATTCCTACTGGGTCTCGGGCCAGTACAAATATGATCCGAACGGCTATATGGAGCGCAATTGGCGCGATCCGGAGCTCCACGTCATGACGGTGCTTGCCGATCATGCCGGCAAGGCCAATTGCGTCTTCCGCAAACGCGTCCAGGTTTCGGATTGGGATTTCAACCATCCCATCCTGCGCGTGTGCCGTACGCCGCCGAAGGATTGAAGCCGGCGTTTTACGGATCAGTCCAGCGGCTGCGCCAGCTCGGTCCGCCAGTCCTGCGGCGGCAGGCCGGAATCCGGGCCGCAGAGATAGGTTTCCCAGAAATCGGCGCGGGTTTTCACGCCCTGCGCCGCGACCCAGTTTGAAAACGCGGTCCATGCGCCCGGCAGGCCGGAATAATCGCCGACATATTGGCCGCGCGCGATCCTCGCCGCCGATATGACGCCGGGGCGAACGCGGCCCGCCGCGGCGATGGGGCGCTGCGTCGGCAGACAAAGGTCGAAAAGGAATTTTTCGTCCGGCCACCGCCAATGATGCGTGAGCCAGGGGCCGTCCGCTGCAAGGCCCTGCGCGGCGACGGCGACGCGAAGCTCGGCCAGAGTTGGCCCCATGATGTCGCGAATGCGCGCGGCCTCAACCTCCACCGGGATGAAGGCGACGTCGAAATCCGCCATATCCACGATTTCCAGCCGGTCCAGCGTCGGTGATCCGGTCGTCACAACGCTTCCAGAAAGCGGATCGCCTTCCCGGTCGAGGGCGCCAGAACCTCGCCTTCCCACATTACGCGGGCGCCGCGCACGAATGTGCCGACGGGCCAGCCCGTGACCTCCTTGCCGTGATAAGGCGTCCAGCCGCAGCGCGAGGCGATCCATTCGTCGCGGATGGTTTCCCGCCGCTTGAGATCGACGATGGTCAGGTCAGCGTCATAGCCCACGGCGACACGGCCCTTGCGCGCGATCTGGAACAGCCGCGCCGGCCCGGCGCTGGTGAGGTCGACAAAACGCTGCAGGCTCAGGCGGCCCGCCGCGACATGGTCGAGCATGATCGGCACGAGGGTCTGCACGCCGGTCATGCCGGACGGGCTGTCTGGATAGGCTTTGGCCTTTTCCTCCAGCGTGTGCGGGGCGTGATCGGAGCCGAGCACGTCGACCACGCCCTGATCGAGCCCGCGCCAGATCTTTTCGCGATGGCTCTTGTCGCGCACCGGAGGGTTCATCTGGATTTTCGTGCCGAGCGTGGCGTATTCGTCTGCTGACAGGGTCAGATGATGCGGCGTGACCTCGACGCTGGCGACATCCTTGTGCGCCGCCAGAAAGGTGATTTCCTCAGCCGTAGAGACATGCAGCACATGGATGCGCGCGCGCTGCTCGCGCGCGATGGCGATCAGGCGCCTGGTGCAGGCCAGGGCGGTCTCGGCGTCGCGCCAGACCGGATGCGAGGCCGGGTCGCCGGGGATGCGCTCGTTCATGCGCTCGTTGAGGCGATATTCGTCCTCGCTGTGGAACGCGGCGCGCCGGCGCGCATGGCGCAGGATCTCCTTGACGCCCGCGTCGTCCTCCACCAGCAGCGAACCGGTCGACGAGCCCATGAAGACTTTTATGCCCGCCGCGCCTGGCAGGCGCTCCAGTTCCGCGACATGTCTGGCGTTTTCATGCGTGCCGCCGACGTAAAAGGCGAAATCGCAGTGCATCCGCGATGTCGCGCGGGAAACCTTTTCCGCCAGGGCCTCGGGCGTCGTGGTCAGCGGATTGGTGTTGGGCATTTCGAAAACGGCGGTGACGCCGCCAAGCACGGCGGCCCGCGACCCGGTTTCGAGGTCTTCCTTGTGGGTTGGGCCGGGCTCGCGGAAATGGACCTGGCTGTCGATCACGCCCGGCAGGATGTGTAGCCCGGCGCAGTCAATGACCTGACCAGCGCTTGCCTGCGACAGGTCGCCGATGGCGGCGATGGTCTCGCCAATAATTCCGACGTCGCGCGGCGCGACTCCGTCCTGATTGACCAGCACGCCGCCGCGCAGGATCACATCATAGGTTTCTTGCGGCATGGGGCCTCCGGATATTTTGTTCGAGCGCGGACCAAAGCTTGCATGGACGCGTTGGTTTGGAGCGAGGCCGACATTATATCGGACAATTGCGTTTGGACAGGGCGACCCACTGGCGCTTGCCTTTGTGCACGGACGTCGGCTCTTGCAGAATGGGGATCAGTCAGGAGCGAATGCGACGCCGAACTGATGTGAGGGATCCGGTGATTGCGACGCGTCGCGATCACCGGCAACGGAAATAAGGTGGGGAAGACGATGAAAGCGGCTCTTTTGACGGATCGTGGCGTGGTGCGGGTCGGCGGCCCGGAGGCGCGCAGTTTCCTTCAGGGTCTTGTCACCGGCAACGCCGTGACGCTTGGGGAGGACGAGGCGCGCTGGGCGGCGCTGCTGTCGCCGCAGGGCAAGATCCTGTTCGATTTCCTGATGAGCGCGACTCCCGACGCCATCTTGCTCGACGTCAATCGCGAGAAAATCCCGGATCTGGTCAAGCGCCTGACTATGTACAGGCTGCGGGCGAAGGTCGAGATCTCGGACGAGAGTGAAAATCTCTCTGTCATCGCGCTCTATGACGGCGCTCCGGGCGAGGGCGCGCGCGATTCGCGCCATGCGGAAATGGGCACGCGCCTGATCGTCCCCGCGGGCAAAGTCGCCGCGCAAATGCTGACCTTCGGCGGCGATTTCGGCCTGGCCGATTACGCCGCCCATCGCATCGCGCTGGGCGTGCCCGAGGGCGGGGTCGATTTCGCCTATGGCGACGCGTTTCCGCATGAAGCCGACATGGACCAACTCAATGGCGTCGATTTCAAAAAAGGCTGTTTCGTCGGCCAGGAAGTGGTGGCGCGCATGCATTATCGCGGCACGACCCGCAATCGCGTGCTGAAAGTGCTGTTGGAAGGCGCTGCGCCGCCGCCCGGCGCCATCGTCATGGCGGGCGAGATCAGGGTCGGAACCATGGGGTCGAGCGCCGGCGCGCAGGGCCTCGCCTTGCTGCGGATCGACCGCGCCGAAGAGGCGGCGCAGGCGGGCCAGGCTTTGGTCAGCGGCGAAACCCGGCTGCGGCTGGCCTGATTTCAGGCCTCGGCTGTCTCGACGGCGAATTGCGAAAAGGCCTGGACGGCGTGGCTGGCGTACATGACCGAAGGCCCGGCGCCCATATAGATCGCCATGCCGAGAGTCTCCATGACCTCTTCGCGCGTCGCGCCGAGTTTTGCGGCGGCCTTGGCGTGGAAGGCGATGCAATCGTCGCAGCGGGTGGCCACGCCGATCGCCAGGGCGATCAGCTCCTTGGTCTTGGCGTCGAGAGCGCCGGCTTTGGTCGCGGTCTGCGCCATGGCCGAAAATGTCTTCATCACTTCGGCGGCGCCTGCGCCCGCGCGCAGGTCGCGCAACTGTGCGGAAAGCTTTTGGGTGGTTTCGGGCCAGTCGAGAATCATCGGGCGCTCCCTTTATCTGTTCAAAACATATATATGAATAAACGCATATAACAAGGGGCGGCGAGGCCCCGTCCTTGGCGAAAAGCCGCCAAGCGGCTAAAACTTTCCAGATGACGGACGCTCCCAGACGAATCGCCATCGCCCATCTCGACGGAAAAATGCGCTGCCCCTGGCCGGGGCAGGACGCCGCCTATGTCGCCTATCACGACGACGAATGGGGCGTGCCCGAATTCGACTCCCGCGCGCTGTTTGAGAAGCTCATTCTCGATGGTTTCCAGGCCGGGCTGTCCTGGATCTCCATCCTGCGCAAGCGCGAGAATTTCCGCCGCGCCTTCGACGGCTTCGATCCCGAAAAGATCGCGGCCTATCAGCCCGCCAAGCTGGAAAGCCTGATGCAGGACGCGGGCATCGTCCGCAATCGCGCCAAGATCGCCGGAACCGTCGCCTCCGCGAGGCTCTATCTCGAAATCGAGGCCGGGCAGGGCTTCTCCAATTTTATTTGGGATTTCGTCGATGGGCGGCCCATCGTGAATACGTTCCGCGCCCTTGACGACGTTCCCGCCCTCACGCCGGCATCGGAAAAGCTCTCGCGCGAGTTGAAGCGGCGCGGCTTCAAATTCTGCGGTCCCACTATCGCTTACGCCTTCATGCAGGCGGTCGGCATGGTCAATGACCATCTGGTCGATTGCCATTGCCATCAGGCCTGCCAGCTGGCCTACACAAAATCGGGGTCGGCATGAAGGCCAAGGCTATGAAAACGAGCGCTGCGCCGCGCGCCTGGCAGCGCATGCTGTCGGGCCGGCGTCTCGACATTCTCAATCCTTCGCCGCTGGACGTCGAGATCGAGGACATCGCCCACGGCCTCGCCCGCGTCGCGCGCTGGAACGGCCAGACCCAGGGCGGCGTCATTTTCTCGGTGGCGCAGCATTCTGTTCTGGTGGCGGATATCTGCGCGCTGCTTGACCCCGCCCTTTCTCCGCGCGGAAAACTTTACGCCCTGCTGCATGACGCCCCGGAATATGTCATCGGCGACATGATTTCGCCCTTTAAGGCGGCGCTCGGCAGCGTCTATCGCGAGTTCGAGGCGCGGTTGGCGCAGGCGATTCTGCAGAGGTTCTCGCTCAACCCGGATCCGCCAGCGGCGCTCGAACGCCTGACCAAGAAGGCGGACCGCATCTCGGCCTTTTTCGAGGCCACGCGCTACGCCGGCTTCGAGGCCGACGAGGCGAAAACCCTGTTCGGCGCGCCGGACGTCGCGCCGGAGCCGCTCGAAAGCCTGCTGGCGCCGATGTCTTCGGAGCAGGCGCAGGCGCTGTTCCTTGATCGGTTCAAAGCCTTCGACAGGGGGCCATGATGGGCCGGCTCTATGTCTGTCCGCTCGGCAAGGTCGAACAGGTTGTCGAGCAAAGCGGCGCGGAAAGCCTGATTTCCCTGCTCAGCCCGCCTGCGTCGCCGCCGCGCCCCTCGCGCATCGCCCCGCAGCGCCATCTCGTGCTCGGCCTGTCCGACATTGTCGCGCCCTGCGACGGCCATGTGCTGGCGGGCGCGGATCATGTCGAGGCCTTGCTGGCTTTTCTGCGGGACTGGGATCGCACGGCCCCGCTCGTCATTCATTGCTATGCCGGGGTCAGCCGCTCGCCGGCGGCGGCTTTCATCGCCGCCTGCGCGCTGACGCCGAGGCCAGAAGGCGAAATCGCCCGGGACCTGCGCCGCTTGTCGCCCTCGGCCACGCCGAATAGGCATCTGATCGCACTTGCCGACTCGCTGCTGTCGCGCGAAGGAAGGATGATCGCCGCCGGCGAATCGATCGGGCGCGGCGCTGAATGTTTCGAGGGCGAAATCTTCTGCATGGATCTGGCATGAGCGGGGTCCCCCATCCATCCGTCCCGGTGGAGATCGGCCTCACGGCGGCCATCGTCGCCGTGCGCGGCGATGCGCCCTTGATTCTGGTGGCGCGCGGCGCGCGGCGCGAGGATCTTGCATCGCGGCGCGCGGATATTGGCGCGGGCGTGGCGGCGCTGCCGTCCGGTCCGTTCGATCCGGTCAATCACCGCACCTTCGAGATGGGCCTGCGCGCCTGGGTTGCCGAACAGACCGGCGTGCCGGTCGGCTATGTCGAGCAGCTCTACACTTTCGGCGACCGCGGCCGCCACAGCCGCGCCGACAGCCGCGACCCCCATGTGGTTTCGATCGGCTATCTGGCGCTCACCCGCATCAGCGGCGAGGACATCGCCACGGCGCCAGATGCGGGCTTTCGCGAATGGTACCGATTCTTCCCCTGGGAGGACTGGCGCCAGGGCCGGCCCCCGCTGATCGACGCCGCCATCATGCCGGGGCTGCGCGCCTTTATCGCGCGCGGCGGCGATTCGACCCATCGGCGCGGCCTTTCGCGCATCGAGCGCGTGCGCCTGCTGTTTGGCGAGGACGGCGACCGATTTGACGAGGAGAACGTCCTCGACCGTTATGAACTGCTCTATGAGGCCGGTCTGGTCGAAGAGAGCGTGCGCGACGGCCGCGAGCCGGCGCCGGGTTTCAAGGAGCGTCCGCCGCTGGGCGAATCCATGCAGGCCGATCATCGCCGGATTCTGGCCACCGCCATGGGCCGGCTGCGCGCCAAGATGAAATATCGCCCCGTGATCTTCGAGCTGATGCCGGAAAACTTCACGCTCACGGCTTTGCAGACCACGGTCGAGGCCATTTCCGGGCGTCATCTGCACAAGCAGAATTTCCGGCGCCTCGTCGAGGCCTCCGCCGTGGTCGAGCCGACCGGCGAAATGTCGCGCGCCACAGGGGGGCGTCCGGCGGCTTTGTTCCGCTTCCGCCGCGACGTGCTGCAGGAGCGTCCCGCCCCGGGTCTTAGGGTGGGCATAAGGGGCTGAACTTGTCGAGCGCGGCCGCGCGGTCCATATTGGAGCGCAGCGAACAGGACGGAAGACGATATTGAGCCAGCCCGAAACAGTCGCCAGTTTGAGTTTCGAAGCCGCCATGCGCGAGCTGGAGGAAATCGTCGGCGCGCTCGAAAAGGGCAATGTCGATCTCGACAAGTCCATCGCGCTTTATGAGCGCGGCGAAATCCTCAAGAAACATTGCGACGCGCTGCTGAAAAGCGCCGAGGCGCGTATCGAGAAAATCGTGCAGGGGGCGGACGGCGCCGCCAAGAGCGTAGCCCCCCTCGACGTGGAGTGAAATCATGTCCGAGCTTGCGTCGGCTTCGGTCGAAACCATCGTCGTTCCGGTGGCGAAGGACCTCGGCGGCTTCGGCGTGCGCCGCGTTTTGCCTTCGGCGAAACGGCGCATGGTCGGCCCCTTCGTCTTCCTCGACCGCATGGGGCCGGCGGATTTCGCGCCCGGAACCGGCATTGACGTTCGCCCGCATCCCCATATCGGCCTCGCCACACTGACCTATCTGCTCGATGGCGAAATGTTCCACCGCGATTCGCTCGGCAGCTCCCAGCAAATTTCCCCGGGCGCGGTCAATCTCATGGTCGCGGGGCGCGGCATCGTCCATTCGGAACGCTCGCCGCAGGATTTCCGCGCTTCGGGCGGGCGCATGGACGGGCTGCAATTCTGGGTCGGCTTGCCCAAGAAATTCGAGGAAACCGAGCCGAGCTTCGAGCATCACGAGCGCGATGCCTTGCCGGAGATTGGAGGCGAGGGTTGGCGCCTGCGCCTCGCCATCGGCACCCTGCACGGCCATAGCGCGCCGGTCAAAACCTTCTCGACCTGCTTTTTCGCGGACATCCAGCTCGACCAGGGCGCCGTTTACGAATTTTGCGGCGGCCATGACGAACGCGCCTTTTACATCGTTTCCGGTCAGGTCGAGATCGACGGCGCGACTTTCGCCGCCGATCAATTGGTCGTTATCCGTCCCGGCGCGCGGGCGGCGGTGCGCGCGAGCGAGCCGAGCCGATTCGCTGCGCTCGGCGGCGACGCAATGGATGGCCCGCGCTTCCTGTGGTGGAATTTCGTGTCCTCCGACCGGGAGCGTATTCTGGCCGCCCGCGCCGATTGGGTTGCGGGGAAGTTCAAGATGCTCGAAGGCGATCCGGAATTCACCCCGGCGCCGGAACTGAAAGCTCTATGACGGAAACGAAAATCTCGACCGCCGCCGTGCTGGCGTCCCGCGCCCCGGCGAAAATCAATCTCACGCTGCATATCGAAGGGCGACGCCCCGACGGCTATCACGAATTGCAAAGCCTGGTCGCCTTCGCCGGAGCGGGCGATTACCTCAGCTTCACGCCCGCCGAATATTTCGACCTGACGCTGGAAGGCCCGACCGCCTTCGAGGCGGGCGACGGAGGCGATAATCTGGTGGCGCGGGTCGAGCGGGCGCTCCGGGCGGAAAAGCCGGGCCTGATCTCGGGCGTCTTCCATCTCGTGAAACGCCTGCCGGTTGCGGCGGGGATCGGCGGCGGCTCCTCTGACGCGGCCGCCGCCTTGCGCCTGCTCGCCCGGGCCAATGGGCTCGCCGCCGACGATCCGGCGCTCTATGCCGCCGCCCGCCTCACCGGCGCGGACATTCCGGTTTGCCTTGATCCGCGCGCAAAGATGATGGGCGGCTCCGGGGAAAGGCTCGGTCCGCCGATGGCGCTGCCGCCGCTTTTCGCGGTGCTGATCAATCCGCGCGTCCCGGTCGAGACGCGGGCGGTGTTCCAGAAGCTCGGCCTCAGGCCCGGCGAAAGCCTGGGCTATGGCCCGCATCCGGCGATCGCCTCGGGCATGGATTTCGAAAGCCTGCTGCGCGCCTTGAAAAAAGGCCGCAACGACATGGAGGACGCGGCTTGCGTGCTGGCGCCCGTGGTCGGCCATGTGCTGGCGGTGCTGAGCGGCGCGCGCGGCTGCCGGCTCGCCCGCATGTCGGGCTCCGGCGCCACCTGTTTCGCCTTGTTCGAGTCCTGCCGTCAGGCCGGCGCGGCGGCGAAGGCCATTTCGCGCGGCCACCCCGACTGGTGGGTGAAGGCGACCCTGCTGCGCTAGAGAGGAACGCCAGCCCCCATAAATGAAGGCTGGCCAGGAGCGAATGCGACCAACAGCCCTCCGAACGACGGGCGTCTGTAGACGCCCTTTGGCAGATGCGAGGGGCCCGTCGATCGCGGATTTTGCGATCGACAAAATTTAGGCCGCGCAGCAGAGCGGCTCGGCGTGGCCGACGACGCGCAGCAGGCCCGGCGTGGCTTCGCGGATGGCGCGCTCCAGCCGGTCGACGGCGTCGTGGGTCGCCGCCACGGACAGGGCCGGATCGACGGTGGCGTGGAAATTGACCACCAGCCCGTCCTCGGTGCGGCGGACGCGCACGTCATGCACGCCATGGAGCACGCCGCCCTCGCGCGCCAGTTGGCGCAGGGACCCCGCAATCGCGGCGACCGTGTCGGGATCGGCTTCATGTCCGGTCAGCGCATGGTCCTGCAACGGCTCGATATGGCTTTCCACTTCGATCCCGGCGCCGACCTCCGCGCGAATTTCGTCTTCCAGCGCCGTGGCGATCTCATGGGCGGCGCCATGGGACATGGCGCCGTCGATCTCGAGATCGAAGGCAATGCAGTCGCGTCCGTCAAGGCGCTGGACGATGATGTGATGCACCGCAAGCTTGCGCCGCGCGGCGATCAGCATGATCCGCTCGGTCAGGGTCTCTTCGTCGAGCGCGCGCGGCGAGGTGATGATGCTGGCCTGGGTCTCGGGCGAAATCTCCGCGATCTTCGCCTGCACGGCGCGCTCGATCTGGATCAGGCGCTCCACCGGCAGCGTGCGCGAGACGCCGACGGTGACCTCGCCCAGAATATGCGGGCCATTGCCGCGCAGCTTCACGTCCTCGACCTCAACGACGCCGGGAATCTGCCCGATGGCGGCCCGGAGATCCTCGGCCAGCCCCTCGGGCGCCGTATCGAGCAGGGTCTCGATGGTTTCTCGGCCCAGATGATAGCCGGCGTAGCCGATGAACAAGGCGACGCCGATAGCCGCTAAGGCGTCGCCCTGGTGGAATCCGTATGAACTGGCGGCAAGTCCGATCAGAACCAGCGCCGAGCCGACGAGGTCGCTGGCGAAATGCATGGCGTCGGCGGCGAGCGCATGGCTGCCGGTCTTTTTCGCCACGGCGCGCAAGGTCTGCCAGCGGGCGAGGTCCACCACGATGGAGACGCCGAGCACGGCGAAGACCGGCCAGCTCGCGTCGATGGGCTCGGCGCCTTCCCATAGCCGCCGGATGGCGGCGACGAGAACATAGCAGGCGAGGCCGGCGAGCAGGCCTGTTTCGGCCAGAGCCGAAAGCGATTCGAACTTGCCGTGGCCATAATGGTGGCGGTCGTCGGCGGGCTTATTGGCCTCGCGCACGGCGAAATAGGTAAGGATGGTGGCGCCGGTGTCGAGCGCGTTATGGGCGCCTTCCGACAGAAGCGCCAGCGATCCGGACGCGACGCCCGCCACGAGCTTGCCGATCGTGAGCAGAAAGCTGGCGATGATCGAGCTGAGGGCGACTTTTTCCTTGAGGGCGGCGTCGGTCAAGGGCGGTCCTCCTGCCTTGCGCGGCTGCAATAACATTTCGGCGCGGGGCCGGGCAAGGCGGAAAAGCCCCAAACGCCTCGCGCAGCGCCCGCGGCGGCGGCGCGGGCGCATTGAAATCGGGCTCGAATTCGCGTGAATTCGGTTATAAAGGCGGCGCAACAGAAGGAGGCGGCGATGCGCTACCTGCATACGATGATCCGGGTCGGCGATCTCGACGCGGCGCTCGATTTTTTCGTCAACAAGCTTGGCATGGTCGAAACCCGCCGGATGGAGAATGAAAAGGGCCGCTTCACGCTCATCTTCCTCGCCGCGCCGGGGGACGCCGCGCAAGCCTCGGCGAGCGCCGCGCCCGTGGTGGAGTTGACCTATAACTGGGACCCGGAGACCTATACGGGCGGCCGCAATTTCGGCCACCTCGCCTATGAGGTCGACGACATCAACGCCTTCTGCGACAAGCTTTCCCAGGCCGGCGTGACCATCAACCGTCCGCCGCGCGACGGTCGCATGGCCTTCATCCGCTCGCCGGACGGCATCTCCATCGAATTGCTGCAAAAGGGCGGGGCGCTGCCCGCGCGGGAGCCCTGGGCCAGTGCGCCGAATATTGGAAGCTGGTGATGGCCAAGTCGAAACAAGCAGTGTTGAAACAAGCAGTTTCGAAAAAGGCGGAGCGCAAGGCGCGCGAGGCGATCGTGGCGGCCTGTCGCGCGATGAACGCCAAGGATTTCAACCAGGGCGCGGCGGGCAATATTTCCGCGCGTCTCGGCGAAGCCATGCTGATCACGCCGAGCGGCGTCGATTACGACGAGCTGACGCCGGACATGATCGTCGCCATGGATCTCGCCGCCGAGGCTCCGGTCCGCGACGCGAAGACCGGGTTCAAGGCCTCCAGCGAATGGCGTTTCCATCGCGATATTTTCCGCGCGCGTCCGGATGTCGCCGCCGTGGTGCACGCCCATGCGCCCTACGCCACGGTCATGGCCATGCTGCGCCGCCCGATCCCGGCGAGCCATTACATGATCGCGGCCTTTGGCGGCGCCAGCATTGAATGCACGGATTACGCGCCCTTCGGCACGCCGGAGCTGTCCGAACTGGCCGTGGCCGGGCTCGGGCCGCGCCAGGGCGTGCTGCTCGGCAGCCATGGCATGATCGCGGTCGGGCCCGACCTCAAGCGGGCGCTCTGGCTCGCCGGAGAACTCGAAACCCTGGCGCGGCTGCATTTTCTCGCCAGCCTCGCGGGCGGCCCGGTCATCCTGCCGGACGAGGAGGTTCTGTCGCTGGTGGAGCGCTTCGCCGGCTATGGTCCCGGCGCGCAAAAACGTTAACGAATCCTTAAACCGCGTCAATTCAACGCGCCCCATTTCGGGATTCTCACGGCATTGTGATTCGTTCGCCGTCCTCCTTCATTGGTATTATCTCCGCGTTCCCACTGGCGTTGAGTTTTTGGAACGGTTTTCCCCGAAATGCCGCGCGGTCGCACTTGCATAAGCAAGGTGGCGGCGCCCACCGGAAATCGGAGACCTTCATGCGAACGAGCGAATTGTTCCGAACATGCGCCAATGAACATGTCGCCGCAGCGGCTCTCGCCTGCATCGGCGGCAAGCTTCAGCGGCGGGTGGCGGCGGCGGCGCGAAACGCGGGCGTGCCGGCTGGCGCATTCGTGGCGCTTCTGGCCGCCGATTATGACCGCAAGGCCAGCCCCCTGCGGCGCAAGATGCTGGAAACCGGGATGGTCCGCAGCGAAATGCCGATCCTGACCGGCTTGCGCCATGTCGTCGAGACGGCGCTGGAAGACGCCTGGGACGCCACGCGTGACATCGCGCGCGCGGAAGCCGGCGCCATGGAGCAGCGGCGCCTGCGCTGGGAGGCCGGACCGCGCACATTGCTGCGCCGGGAGCCCGAGTTGAAGAGCGTTTACGGCTGAGCCGGATCGGAGCGCTGTGAGGGCGCTCCGATCCGTCCCGGGCCTTGCGCTCGCCAGCATTCCCGGGGATAAGGCTTCCTTCCGGGCGAGGTCCGATTGGAACATCTCCATTCCCTGCTGGTTCATTATGGCCCCTGGGCCATTTTTTTTATCGTGGCGATGGAAAGCGCGGGCATCCCCATGCCCGGCGAAACCATTCTGGTAACCGCCGCCATTGTCGCGGGCCGCACGCAGCAAGGCTCGATCGGACTCATCATCGCCGCCGCGGCGGCGGGAGCGATTTGCGGCGACAACGCCGGCTTCTGGGCCGGGCGGCGCTTCGGCCTCGACATCCTGATCCGCCACGGCGGGCGCATCGGCCTCGACGAGGATCGGCTCAGGCTCGGGCAATATCTGTTCCTGCGTTATGGCGGCGCCATTGTATTTTTCGGCCGCTTCGTCGCCGTGCTTCGCGCTTTCGCGGCCGTGCTGGCCGGGGCCAATAAACTGGCGCCGTGGCGATTTTTCATCTACAACGCCTGCGGCGGCGTCGTCTGGGCGACGATTTTCGGCCTTGGCGGCTATTTTCTCGGCGGGGAATTTCACAAGATCGCGGGGCCATTCGGAATCGCGGGGCTCGTTCTCGCGATTGGCCTGATTTTCGCCGCGTGGCGCCATTACCGAAAGAACGAGCGGCGCATGATCGAACTGGCGAAGGCCGCGCTGCCCGGACCCATCGGCTTTGATGGGCGGCACGAGACCGCGTCATAAGTTGCAGTTACGCCAAGGGAATTTCAACCCTATTGTCTTAACCTGGGCGCAAGCGCCACCTCATGGCGCGGCCAGCCCACGCCGGAAACGACAGCCCGGCGCCGACGGAATCCGAAATGTTCATCGAAACGATAAAGCCCCTGATTGCACAGCATGGCTATCTCGCGGTCTTCTGCATCGTCGCTCTTGAAAGCGCTGGCATTCCGCTGCCGGGCGAAACGGCGCTGGTCCTCGCCGCGATGTTCGCCGGCGCGACGGGCCTGATCGACATCAAGCTGGTCATCTTTTTCGCCGCGCTCGGCGCCATTCTCGGCGACAATGTCGGCTTCTGGGCGGGGCGGCGCTTCGGCCTGCCGCTGTTGCTGAACCATGGCGCCCGGTTGGGGCTCACCGACGACCGGATCAAGCTCGGGCAATATCTGTTCGAGCATCATGGCGCGAAAATCGTGTTTTTTGGCCGCTTCATCGCGCTGCTGCGGATTTTCGCGGCTTTCCTGGCCGGGGTGAACCGTTACAGCTGGGGACAGTTCCTGTTTTATAACGCCACCGGCGGCATCGTCTGGGCGGCGATCTTCGGCCTCGGCGGCTTCGCCTTCGGCGACGCCTTCGAGCGCGTCGCGGGCCCCTTGGGCAAGATCATGCTCGGCCTCGCCGTGCTGGGCGTCGTCTTTGTGTGGTGGATCATCCACACGCAGGAGAGAAAGCTGATCGCGCGCGCCGTCGCCGCCTATCCGGGACCGCTGCGTGAGCGCGCGTCCGCCGCCGCGTCGGAATCGGCGCGGGAAGAGGCCGCCGCCGGCGAATAGCCGGCGACGAGGGCAAATCCCTCCGATTTACAGCGAGATTTTGAAGCGGTTCGCGATCTCGCCGATCAGGCCGCGGCGGAAGCTCAGCACGCTGACCACGAAGATCGCTCCCTGAATCACCATCACCCACTGGCCGAAGGTGGACAGGTAATTCTGCATGGCGAGGATGACGAAGGCGCCGAAGACCGGCCCGACCATCGTTCCCATGCCACCGACCAGCGTCATCAGGATGACTTCTCCCGATGTGGTCCAGTGCACGTCGGTCAAGGTTGCGCTTTGTGCGACAATGGCCTTGGTCGCGCCTGCGAGCCCCGCCAGCGTGGCGGACAGCACGAAGGCGGCGCGCTTGTATTGGTCCACGCGATAACCGAGCGAAATGGCACGGGTCTCATTCTCGCGGATGGCCTTGAGCACCGTGCCGAAGGGCGAATGGACGATGCGGTAGATCGAGAACAGGCCGAACAGGAAGATCGCCAGAACGACATAATAGAGCGTGACGTCATTGCTGAGGTCGATCAACCCGAACAATTTTCCGCGCGGCACCGCCTGCACGCCGTCTTCGCCATGGGTATAGGGCGATTGCAGGGCGATGAAATAGACGAGCTGGGCCAGAGCCAGCGTGATCATCGAGAAATAGATGCCCTGGCTGCGGATCGACAGCGCGCCCGAGGCGAGGCCGAGCAGGCCGGCGCCCAGCGTCCCGGCGAGGATGGCGGCTTCGGGCGGCAGGCCCCAGACCTTGGCGGCATGGGCGGCGAGATAGCTGGCCGAGCCGTAGAACATCGCATGGCCGAAGGAGAGCAGGCCGCCATAGCCGACCAGCAGATTGAAGGCGCAGGCGAACAGGGCGAGGCAAAGCGCCTGGGCGAGGAAAAAGGGATAGGCCGCCAGCGGCGCCGCCGCGAGAACCAGGGCGAGACCCGCGATGGCGAGCAGTTCGGTGGAGGACTTCGCGGCGGGGGCCGAGGCGGGCGGCGCCGGAGCGTGGGGGGCGATATCGGTCATCTCACGCCTTCCTGCCGAACAGGCCGGCCGGCTTGACCAGCAGCACCAAAGCCATGACGACGAAGACGACCGTATTGGCCGCCTGGGGATAAAAGACTTTGGTCAGGCCCTCGATCAGGCCGAGCGCGAAGCCGGTGACGATGGAGCCCATGATCGAGCCCATGCCGCCGATCACCACCACCGCGAAGACGACGACGATGAGATCCGCGCCCATCAGCGGCCGCACCTGATAGATCGGCGCCGCCAGCACGCCCGCGAGCGCGGCGAGGCCCACGCCGAAACCATAGGTGAGGGTAATGAGGCGAGGGACATTGACGCCGAAGGCGCGCGTGAGCTGCGGATTTTCCGTCGCCGCGCGCAGCACCGCGCCGAGACGGGTCTTTTCGATGGCGAACCAGGTCAGCAGGCAAACAGCAAGCGAGAAAACGATGGTCCAGGCGCGATAATTGGGCAGATACATGAAGCCGAGATTGGCGCCGCCCTTGAGCAGTTCCGGGACCGGATAGGGTTGGCCGGACGAGCCGAAATAGTTTTGGAACAGGCCCTGGATGATCAAGGCGAGTCCGAAGGTCAGCAGCAGGCCATAGATATGGTCGAGCCCTTGCAGGCGGGTCAGCATGGTCCGCTCGACGATCATGCCGAAAATGGCGACGCCGAGCGGCGCCAGCACGAGTGCCGGCCAATAGCCGATGTGGAGCGCGTTCAACAGGAACCACGCGAAGAACGCGCCCATCATATAGAGCGCGCCATGGGCGAAATTGACGATGTTCAGCATGCCGAAGATCACGGCGAGGCCGAGACTCAGCAAGGCGTAGAAGGCGCCGTTGATGAGCCCGACCAGCAATTGCGCGAACAGGGCCTGGGTCGTGATGCCGAGCAGGGGGATCATGCGGCCCCCCCGTTCCGGCGGCGCAGGGGGAACTCGCGCTCCCCCTTTTCTCGGCAAAAAACGTCCGAGACGCTCATTTGGTCACCAGCGGGCATTCGCTCTGCGCCAGCGGGCGGAAGGCTTCCTCGCCGGGGATCGTCGCGACGACGGAGGCGTAATCCCACGGATATTTCGATTCCGAGGGCTTCTTGACCTGGAGCAGATAGACCGGGTGGATCTTGCGGCCGTCCTGGCGGATATAGCCCGCGCCCATGGCCTCGTCGTCGGTGGGCATGGCTTTCATCGTGGAGACGATGGCCGCGCCGTCGGTCGTCGGGCCGAGCGACTCGACGGCCTTCAGATAATGGATAAGGGAGGAATAGACGCCGGCCTGGACCATGGTTGGCATCGCGCCGTTCTTGACGCGCTTGGAATAGCGGTTGGCGAAGTCGCGGGTCTTGTCGTTCAGGTCCCAATAGAAGGATTCGGTGAACTCCAGGCCCTGCGCGGCGGGCAGGCCGAGCGCATTGACGTCGGTGATGAACATCAGCAGCGCGGCGAGCTTTTGTCCGCCCTGGGTCAGGCCGAATTCCGCCGCCTGCTTGATGGAGTTCGCGGTGTCGGCGCCGGCGTTGGCGAGGCCGACCACCTTGGCCTTGGAGGACTGCGCCTGCAGCAATTGCGAGGAAAAATCGGCGTTGTTGAGAGGCGCCATCGCATTGCCGATCACCTTGCCGCCATTGGCGGTGACCACGGTGGTGGTGTCGCGCTCAAGCGCCTTGCCGAAGGCGTAATCGGCGGTAACGAAGAACCAGCTGTCGCCGCCGGCCTTGGTGATGGCCTTTCCGGTGCTGTTGGCCTGCGAGAAGGTGTCATAGGTCCAGTGGATCGAATTGGGCGAGCAGGCCTTGCCGGTCAGGTCCGAGCTGGCGGCGCCCGAAATCAGCGCGACCTTGTTCTTTTCCTTGACGATCTGGTTGACCGCGAGAGCGACGCTGGACGTCAGGAGGTCGAGGAACACGTCGGCCTTGCCCTGGTCGATCCATTCGCGGGCGAGATTCGAGCCGACATCCGCCTTGTTCTGATGGTCGGCGGAGATGAGGTCGATTTTCCAGCCCTTGGCGAGCATGCCGGAATCCTCGATCGCCATTTGCGCAGCGACCGTCGAGCCGGCTCCGCCGACGTCGCCATAGGGGCCGGACATGTCGGTCAGCACGCCGACCTTGATGGTCTTCTCCTGCGCCAAGGCCGCGCTGACGAAAAGTGAGCCCGCGCTGGCGAGCATCAGGCCGCAGGCGGCCCCCGCCAAAGAACGTTTCATCATTTTCCCTCCCTTTCGGCGCTTTTTCCGCGCCAAATTGCTCAGACGCCCAGATAGGCGTGCAGTTTGTCCCTATTGGCCGGAAGTTCGGCGCTGCTGAAGGCCTCGACGATCTGGCCGTGATCCATGACATAGAAGCGGTCGGCGAGCGCCGAGGCCCAGCGGAAGTTCTGCTCGACCAGCAGGATGGTGAAGCCCTTGGCCTTCAGCTTCTCGATGGTCCGGGCGATCTGCTGGATAATGACAGGCGCGAGGCCCTCGGTGGGTTCATCGAGCATCAGGAGCCGGGCGCCCGTGCGCAGGATGCGGCCGATCGCCAGCATCTGCTGTTCGCCGCCCGACAATTTGCCGCCCGGGCTGCGCAGGCGCTCGCGCAGATTGGGGAAAAGCTCGAAAATCTCGTCCAGGCTCAGGCCGCCCGGCGCAATCCTGGGCGGCAGCAGCAGGTTTTCCTCGACATTGAGGGTGGTGAAGATGCCGCGCTCTTCCGGGCACAAGGCGATTCCGAGCCGCGCGATGCGGTCCGACGGCAGCGCGATCGTCTCGACTCCGGCGAAGCGGATCGAGCCGCGGCGCTTCGCCATCATGCCCATGATGGATTTGAGCGTCGTCGTCTTGCCGGCGCCGTTGCGCCCGAGCAGGGTGACGATCTCGCCCTCCCGAATCTCCAGCGCGGCGCCGTGCAGCACATGGGACTCGCCATAGAAGGCGTGAAGGTCGGATACGCTCAGCAGCGGGGCGTCAGCCATGACCCGCTCCTTCCGGCGATTCGGAGCCAAGATAGGCCTCCTGAACGGAGGGATTGGCCGAGACAACGGCGTAATCGCCCTCCGCCAGCACTTTTCCGCGCGTGAGAACGGTGATCACATCGCAGATGCGCGAGACGACGCTCAGGTTGTGCTCGACCATGAGCACGGTGCGTCCCTCTGCGACGCGCTTGATGAGATCGGCGATCCGGTCGATGTCCTCGTGGCCCATGCCCGCCATGGGTTCGTCGAGCAGCAGCATTTGCGGATCGAGCGCGAGGGTCGCGGCGATTTCCAGCGCCCGCTTGCGGCCGTAAGGCATTTCCCCGGCCTTCGCGTCGGTCCAGGCCGAAAGGCCGACCTCGTCGAGCAGCTCGCGCGCCCGCGAATCATATTGCCGCAGCAGTTTGTCGGATCGCCAGAAGTCGAAAGAGTCGCCGCGCTTGCGTTGCAAGGCGATTCGGACATTGTCCAGCGCCGAAAAATTTGGAAACACGGCCGAAATCTGGAAGGAGCGCACCAGGCCGAGGCGGGCGACGTCCGCCGGGCGGGAGCGGGTAATGTCGCGGCCTTCATAGCGGATCGAACCGCGCGTCGGTTCGAGAAATTTGGTCAACAGGTTGAAACAGGTGGTCTTTCCGGCGCCGTTCGGGCCGATCAGCGCGTGAATCGTGTGACGCCGAATCCGCAAGCTCACGTCGTTGACCGCCGTGAAGCCCGAAAATTCCTTCGTCACCCCGTCCGTCTCAAGGGCGTAGGCGCTCAAAAGGCAATGCTCCCTTATGGCCGATTCGTGCGTCCTTCCAGGGACATGGCCGTTACTTCGAATTTAGGCGGGGGCCAGAGGCTGAATCAAGCGCTAATCCCGGGAAATTAGTTGAATGTTGAACCGCGCCCGGCGCGATCGCAAAAAGGCGAGAATGTCAATAAACGCGGCGAAGAATTGGTCAAATTGCGGCGCTGACGCTTTGGTTCAAACCGCGGCGAAAAGTCGCGCATTGGAAACTTTGGACTGTTGTCCTATCGCCTGCAGAACATTTTCAAGCTAATGAAGGCGTTAAGCGCTTCATTTGACTTGAGTCAATGAAAGCTTTGACGGGGCGGGCGATGGTCCGCCCAATGGCGAGCCGGCGCCCTGACAAACGCCGGCGCGATTTCATTGGGGCGAAAACATGGCGCAAGCAAGTTCAATAACCACAGCGTCGCCGTCCGGCGGCAAGAAAATGACGATCGGCGAATTGCTCGGGATCGTCCTCTCGTTCGCCGGCGCCTTCCTGGCGCTGTTCATCGCTTCGAAGGCCTACACGGCCGCCTACGCGTTCCATATGTTCGTGTTCGCGCTTGCCGGCTTCGGTTCGGCGTTCCTCATCTTCAAGCACTACACCAACCGTGCGGCGGTCATTCCGCAGGAGATCAACGGCCGGCCGAACTATCAATACGGCCCCATCAAGTTCGCAAGCCTCGCGGCGGTGTTCTGGGGCATCGCGGGTTTCCTGGTCGGCCTCATCGTCGCGCTGGAGCTCGCCTATCCCGATCTGTCGATGGGTCTCCAGTGGATCAACTTCGGCCGCTTGCGCCCGCTGCACACCTCGGCGGTGATCTTCGCCTTCGGCGGAAACGTCCTGCTGGCGACCTCGCTTTATGTCGTGCAGCGCACCTGCCGCACGCGTATCGCGGGCGAACTCGCTCCCTGGTTCGTCATTCTCGGCTACAACCTGTTCATCGTCATCGCTGGCACGGGCTACCTGCTCGGCATCACGCAGTCGAAGGAATATGCCGAACCGGAATGGTACGCCGACCTCTGGCTGACCATTGTCTGGGTTGTCTACCTGCTGGTCTTCCTGGCGACGTTGTGGAAGCGCAAGGAGCCCCACATTTATGTCGCCAACTGGTTCACCCTGGCGTTCATCCTCACGATCGCCATGCTGCACCTCGGCAATAACGCGTCGATCCCGGTGTCGATCTTCTCGCCGAAATCCTACATCGTATGGTCCGGCGTGCAGGATGCGATGTTCCAGTGGTGGTATGGCCATAACGCGGTCGGCTTCTTCCTGACCGCGGGATTCTTGGCCATCATGTATTATTTCGTGCCCAAGCGCGCGGAGCGTCCCGTCTATTCCTACCGGCTGTCGATCATCCACTTCTGGGCTCTGGTCTTCATGTACATCTGGGCCGGCCCGCACCATCTGCACTATACGGCGCTGCCGGACTGGGCGCAGACCCTGGGCATGACCTTCTCGATCATGCTGTGGATGCCTTCCTGGGGCGGCATGATCAACGGCCTGCTGACGCTGGCTGGCGCCTGGGACAAGCTGCGCACCGATCCGGTCCTGCGCATGCTGGTCGTGTCTGTCGCCTTCTACGGCATGTCGACCTTCGAAGGTCCGCTGATGTCCATCAAGGTGGTCAACTCCCTGTCGCATTACACCGACTGGACCATCGGTCATGTGCATTCCGGCGCGCTGGGCTGGGTGGGCTTTGTCTCCTTCGGGGCCCTCTACTGCCTGATTCCCTGGGTGTACAACCGCAAGCTTTACTCGATGAAGCTCGTGAACTGGCACTTCTGGATCGCGACTATCGGCATCGTGCTCTACATCACCGCGATGTGGGTGTCCGGCATCCTTCAGGGCCTGATGTGGCGCGCTTATACCTCCAACGGCTTCCTTGAATATTCCTTCATCGAAACCGTCGAGGCCATGCACCCCTTCTACGTGATCCGTGCGGCGGGCGGCGGCCTGTTCCTCATCGGTTCGCTGATCATGGCCTATAATTTCTACAAGACCCTTGCTTCGCCTGAAGAGGCCGAAGCTCCCGAAGCCAAACCCGCGCTCGCGCCGGCCGAGTGAGGAGCTGTCCATGTCCATGTGGAAACATCACGCAATCTTCGAAAAGAACAGCCTGGTTCTGTTGGTCGGCATCCTGATCGTGATCGCCATTGGCGGTTTGGTCGAAATCGGCCCGCTCTTCTACCTGAAGAGCACGATCGAGACGGTCGACGGCGTGCGGCCCTATACGCCGCTCGAACTCGCCGGCCGCAACATCTACGTCCGCGAGGGCTGCTATCTCTGCCACTCGCAGATGATCCGGTCCCTGCGCGACGAGGTGGAGCGCTATGGCCATTATTCGCTGGCTGCGGAATCGAAATATGATCATCCGTTCCAGTGGGGGTCCAAGCGCACGGGTCCCGATCTCGCCCGCGTCGGCGGCAAATATTCCGACGACTGGCAGCGCGGCCATCTGAACGACCCGCGCTCGGTGGTTCCGGGTTCGGTCATGCCGCGCTACGGCTTCCTGGCCGAGACGCCGCTCGACTTCGCCCATATCCAGGAGGACATGCAGGTTCTGGCGATCGAAGGCGTACCCTATACGCCCGACCTGATCGCCAAGGCCAAGGTCGATATCAAGGCCCAGCTGAGCCCCGACGATCCGTCTGTCGCCGATCTGGTCAAGCGCTATCCCAAGGCGGTCGCTCACGCGAGCCTTGGCGGCGAAGCGGGTCCGACCGAACAGGACGCGCTGGTCGCGTATCTCCAGATGCTCGGCACGACGGTTGACTTCAAACTGTTCGACGCAAAAGCCAACTGGCGCTGAGGGGCGATATGGACTTCGAAGCCATTCTCGGACCGCTGAAATTATTCAGCCTGCTATCGGTCATCATCGCATTCGTCGGCGTCGTCGTCTTTGCGCTGTGGCCCTCCAAAAAGAAGAGCTTCGACGAGGCCGCCCGCCTGCCGCTGAACGAGGATTGAACGATGGTTGACAATACGCATCAAGACATTGACGCGGCCACGGGTACGGCGACCACGGGCCATGAATGGGACGGCATCAAGGAGCTGAATACGCCGCTCCCCAAATGGTGGCTCTATATTCTCTACGCCTGCATCGTCTGGTCGGTGGGCTACTGGTTTCTGTACCCGGCGATTCCGCTCCCCGGTGGCCACACGCCCGGCTTGCTCGGCTGGACGTCGCGCGGGGCGGTCACGGCCGACCTGCAGGAACTCCAGGCCCAGCGCGCCACCCTGGTCGGCCAGCTGAACAAGTCGACTCTGCAGCAGATCGCCGCCGATCCGAAGCTGGCGGAATTCGCCCGCGCTTATGGTCGCTCGTCGTTTGGCGTGAACTGCGCGCCGTGCCATGGCTCGAACGGCCAGGGTTCGGCCGGCTATCCCAATCTCACGGCCGATCGCTGGCTGTGGGGCGGCAAGCTCGACCAGATCAGCCAGACCATCACCCATGGCGCGCGCTCGGGCGATCCGGACGGTCATGAAGGCAACATGCCGGCCTTCGGCAAGGATGGCATCCTGACCAAGGATCAGATCGGTCAGGTCGCGGCCTATGTCGTCTCGCTGTCGACGCCGACCACCGCCGACGTTTCCGCGGGCCAGAAGGTCTTCGCCGAAAATTGCGCGCCTTGCCATGGCGACAACGCCAAGGGCAATCCCGACGTCGGCGCCCCGAACCTGACGACCAAAATCTGGCTCTATGGCGGCGACAAGGCGACGATCCAGGAAACCCTGACCAATGGTCGCGGCGGCCACATGCCAGCCTGGGGCTCCAAGCTCGATCCGGCCACGATCAAGGCCCTCACGGTTTACGTCCACGCGCTGGGCGGCGGCCAATAAAGACTGCGGGCGCGGAGTGGCGTTCAAACGCATCTCCGCGCTCGTTGCGTTAAAAAGCGTCCTCCCGCGCGCCGGCCTGAAATGGGCAAAAAAAGCCAGAAAATGTGCTGAACCTGATCGCCTCTGGCCGGTTTCTTCCGTCAGGACCGCAGAATCTGGACAAAAGGCGAAAAACGAGGCGATTGCGCCCCGCAATCGACCTGCGACAAATTCGCGCGCAATTTACTCGACTCCGACTGCAGGCTTCGGCTTATAAGGGGGAATGATGCGCCGCGCCCTGACCGGAGCGCGGTCAAGCTTTTTCGAGATGGCGAGATGAGCGCGATACCAGGTTTGGGTCTCAAGAAGCCTGCCGCTGTGGCGGCGGAGGGGAATGAAGGCGAGCTATACGAAGCCCGCAAGCAGATCTATCCGCAGAGCGTTTCGGGCACGTTCCGGAACATCAAATGGGCGCTGCTTACGGTCGGAATGCTGGTTTATTATTTCCTGCCCTTCGTCCGCTGGGACCGAGGGCTGGATCTTCCCTCGCAGGCCGTGCTGGTCGATCTCGCCAACGGCCGCTTCTATTTCTTCGGCATCGCGATCTGGCCTCAGGAAGTCTATTATTTCACCGGCCTGCTGATCCTCGCCTCCTTCACCCTCTTCCTGATGAATGCGGTCGCCGGCCGTATCTGGTGCGGCTATCTTTGCCCACAGACAGTCTGGACGGATCTCTTCCTGCTGATCGAACGCTGGACGCAGGGCGACCGCCGCGACCGGATGATAAAGGCCAAGCAGCCCTGGTCTCTCGAAACCGTCACCGAAGCGATTCTCAAACATTCGCTCTGGCTGATGATCGCCTGGTGGACCGGCGGCGCCTGGGTGCTTTATTTCGCCGATGCGCCGACATTGGTGAAGCAGCTCGCGACTTTCCAGGCGCCAGCCCAGGCCTATATCTGGATCCTGATCCTGACGGCATCGACCTATGTCCTCGCCGGCTTCGCCCGCGAGCAGGTCTGCATCTATATGTGTCCCTGGCCGCGCATCCAGGCGGCGCTGACGGACGAATACGCCCTCAACGTCACCTATCGGGTCGATCGCGGCGAGCCGCGCGGCTCGCTCAAGAAGGCCAAGCTACTGCGCGCGGAAGGCAAGCCCGCGGGCGATTGCGTCGATTGCGAGCAATGCGTGGTTGTCTGCCCGACCGGCGTCGACATACGCGGCGGCCTGAACATGGGCTGCATCCAATGCGGCCTGTGCATCGACGCCTGCGACACTGTCATGAAAAAGGTCGGCCGCCCGACCGGGCTGATCGGCTACGACACGGATGACAACATCCGCCGCCGCGCCGAAGGCCTTCCGGCGCTCAAGCCGCAGATCATCCGCCCGCGCACTCTGGTCTATATCGCGCTTATCGTCGCCGTCTCCGCCGCGATGACCTACTCGTTCACGACGCGCCGCAGCCTTGGCGTCGACGTGATGCATGACCGCAATCCGATCTTCGTGAGCCTGTCGGATGGCTCTGTGCGCAACGTCTATACGGTGCGCGTGCTGAATCCGAAGGGCTTCGAGCGCGCCTTCAAGCTTTCGCTGGTCGGCCTGCCGCAGGGCAAGCTGGCGGTGATGGGAGAGCCGGTCGGCGACGAGGCCGGCGTGCCGGTCACCGCGCCGCCGGACCAGACGCTTGAACTCCGCGTGACGGTCACTGTTCCGCCGGACGTCAAACTGCCGCAAAGCACGGCCATTCAGATGATTCTGACCGATATGGCGACCGGCGAGTCCGTCAAGAAGGCGGATTATTTCAAGGCGCCCTGAGCCGAATCGGCTTGGGCCAGAGGACAGGCGATCATGAAGGAAGAAAGCGACTATCGGCCGACGGGCCGGGTTTTGACGGGCCGTATGGTCCTGTTGATGCTCGCCGGTTTTTTCGGCGTGATGCTCGTCGTCAATTTCATCTTCGCGACCTATGCCGTGAAGACGTTCAGCGGCCTCGATTCCGACAATCCCTATGATTCGGGGCTCGCCTATAACAAGGAAATCGCGGCGGCCAGGGCGCAGGCCGAACTCGGCTGGACGGTCGATCTCAACCGCGCGCCGGACGGGAGCGCGACCCAGGTCGCGGTGACGGTCAAGGACAAGGCGGGCCAGCCCGTCACGGGTCTGGACGTCGGGCTGCATTTCTATTTCCCCGCGACCCGCAAGCTCGACCGGCAGGTTTCGGCTTCGCCCGTGGCCGATGGCGTCTATTCCGGCTCTGCGCCCTTGCAGTCGGGCCGCTGGGACGTCGAAGTGACTCTCGGGCGCAATGGCGAGCGGCTGTTCCGTTCGCGCAATCCGTTGATCGTCGAGTAAGATGGCCGCCTCGCCCGATTATTCGCATTTCGTGAAGACCGATGCGGACGGGCGCTCGCGGCTCGATCTGGCGATAGACGGCATTACCTGCGCCGCCTGTCTCGACGATATCGAAACGGCGATGAAGCGTTCGCCCGGCGTCATTCTGGCGCGGCTCAACCTCACCAGCCACCGCCTTGCCGTGACCTTCGACGCCGCCAGCATAGACGCCGGCCGCCTGACCGGCGCGCTGGAGTCGATCGGCTATCGCGCCTATCCCTATGAGCAGCGCCAGGTCGAGGCCGACGAGGCGGCGCGATTCTCGATGCTGCTGAAATGCCTCGGCGTCGCCTTTTTCGCGGCGATGAACATCATGCTGCTGTCGATTTCGGTCTGGTCGGGCGAAGCGACGTCCATGCCGCCCGAGACGCGGGATTTCTTTCATCTTCTGTCCGCCCTGATCGCCTTGCCGGCCGCGGCCTATGCCGGCCAGCCCTTCTATGTCAGCGCCTGGACCTCGCTGCGCCAGGGCCGCCTCAATATGGACGTGCCAATCACCATCGGCGTGTTTCTGGCGCTTGGCCTGTCTGTCTATGAGACGAAGCATCACGCCGAGCACGCCTATTTCGATTCGGCCATCATGCTGCTCACCTTCCTGCTCGCAGGCCGCGTCATGGATCAGGCCATGCGCCGCAAGACCCGCGCGGCCGCCGGAAATCTTGCGGCGCTCAAGGGCGAAAACGCGTTGCGATTCGCGCCCGGGGCGGGTGAGGGACAAGAAAAAGACGCCGACAATCTCACACTCGTTCCCGTTGCGGCGCTGGCCGAAGGCGACCGGGTGCTGGTGCGCGCCGGCGAACGCATTCCGGCGGACGGCGTCATCGAGCAGGGCGCGAGCGCGGTGGACGAAAGCGCGATCACCGGCGAGACGCTCGGCAAGCCCGTAACCCCCGGCGACAATATTTATGCTGGCTCGATCAATGGCGAGGGCGCGCTGACCGTTCGCGTGACGGCGGCGGGCCATTCCTCGCTGATCGACGAAGCGGCGCGGCTGATCGACGCCGCAGGCGCCGCTCGCTCGCGCTACATGCGGCTCGCCGATCGCGTGTCGCGGCTCTACGCGCCGGTCGTTCATCTCACGGCGCTGACGACCGGCCTGACCTGGTGGGCTTTCGGGGCCAGCGCCCATGATGCGCTGGTGATCGCGATCTCCGTGCTCATCATCACCTGTCCCTGCGCTCTCGCTCTGGCGGTGCCCACCGTGCAGGCCATGGCCTCCGGCGCCTTCTTCCGCGCCGGGCTGTTCGTCAATGACGCCGCCGGTCTGGAAAAGCTCGGCGAGGTCGATCACGTCATTTTCGACAAGACCGGGACGCTCACCTTGCCGGAGCCCCGCGTCGCCAATGGGGACGAGATCGCGCCCGATCTGCTCGAACTCGCCGGAAGGCTCGCCCATTCCAGCAGCCATCCGCTGGCCCTCGCCCTTGCCCGTTCGGCCCGCGCCGCGGCGCCGCTGGCCGATGTGCGCGAGACGCCGGGGCAGGGCGTTGCGGCGCCTTATGGCGACGGCGAGGCGCGCCTGGGCTCGGCCGCCTTCTGCGGCGCGACTGCGCCGGGCGGCGAAGCCGACGCCAGCGCCATTTTCATCCGGCAAGGCGAGCGCTGGGCGCGCCTTCTGATCCGCCAGACCCTGCGGCCGGACGCGGGGAAGGTCGTGGCCCATCTGCGCAGAAAGGGGCTGAAAATCGCGATTCTCTCGGGCGACCGGCCCGAGGCCGTGGCGCCCATTGCGCGCGAGCTTGGCGTCGAGACATGGCGCGGCGGACTGAAGCCGGCGGAAAAGATCGCCTTCATCGAGGATCTGGCCAGCAAGGGCGCCAAGGCGCTGATGGTCGGCGACGGCCTGAACGACGCCCCCGCGCTCGCCGCGGCCCATGCGTCGATCTCGCCAATCGACGCCGTCCACCTTACCCAGACGCAGGCCGACGCCGTCTTTTTGGGTGAGAGGCTGGCGCCCGTCGCCGCCGCGCTGGCCATTGCGGATCAGGCGCGCAAGTTGATGCGCCAGAACCTCGCGCTCGCCATCGGCTATAATTTCATCGCCGTGCCGGTGGCCATGGCGGGGCACGCCTCGCCGCTGTTCGCCGCTCTGGCCATGTCCGGCTCGTCGATCCTGGTCACGCTTAACGCGCTGCGCTTGCGCGGGCCGGGCAAAGGGGTCAATCTCCTGCTGCAAGAGGCGCGGGGTGGAAGCCCCTCGGCGCCGAGACCGGGCGCGCCGCCGGCGGCAACAGCCGCCTCCTCCGCCTGAAGCGCGGAAACTCAACGGATTTGCGCGATGAACGTCCTGATCATTCTGATTCCCGCCGCGCTCGCCCTGGGCCTTGTCGCCCTCTATGGCTTGTTCTGGTCGCTCAGGCGCGGGCAATATGAGGATCTCGAAGGCTCTGCCTATCGCATCCTGCAAGACGACGATATCGAGAAGAAATGACCGCCTTCGACCGCCCCGCGCCCGGCAGGGAATCCCGGGACAGGATCGACGAGGCTCCCGCGGCGCGCGCCGGGCGCATGGCCTGTTTCTGCCCGCCCGGCGCCCCGGCGCCGGGGGCGGCGCTCGACGCCGGGCGCTGGAGCCCAGGCGTCGCGACGCTCGCGGCGGGTTTCGCGCTCTCGGTGCTCTCGCAAAGCCTGACGCTTGGCGTGCTGCCGTTGGCGGGCCGCCTGCTAGCCCCCGAGCCCCACCTCATGGCCGCGCCCTATGTGGCGATGCTGCTCGGCGCGGCGACCGCGACCTTTCCCGCCTCGTTTCTGCTCGACGCTTTCGGGCGGCGCGCGGCGCTCGCGCTCGGCGCGAGCCTCGGCGTGGCCGGCGGCCTGATCATGGCCTGGGCGCTCAGCGCCAATCTGTTCGCCCCTTTCTGCCTCGGCGCCTTCTGGCTCGGCGTCGCGCAGGGTTTTTCCTTGTTCTACCGCCATGAGGCCGCGCTGGGCGCGACGCCGGCCGAGCGGACGCGCGCCGCGATCATCGTGTTCGGCAGCGGCGCCTTCGCCGGTCTGGCCGGTCCTGCCCTGGCCTATGTCGTGGCGCAAGCCGCGCCAGCCTCGCTCTTCGCCGCGACGGCGCTCGCCGCCGCGCTCGCGCAGGTGCTCGTGCTCATTCTCGCCGTGCTGACCACGGCCCGCGCGCCGGTGCTGCCGCGCCAGTCGCCGCGGACCGAAAGCCCGCCGGACTGGCGCGCCTTTGTCGCGCCGACGCTGCTCGCCGGCCTCGCCTGGTTCGGCATGACGGCGGCCATGGTCGCCGCGCCCGGCGCCATGGCCGGCTGCGGCATCGGCGTTCCGGTCGTGTTCAGCGCCATCTCCTGGCATGTCGTCGCCATGTATGCGCCGGCCTTTTTCACCGGCCTCGCAGCGCGCCGGATGGGCGCCCAGACCGTGGCCGCGCTCGGCCTCGCGATGATCGCTGCAGCCTGGGCAATCGAAGCTTTCGCCAATGATTATTGGCGTTTCGCGGCGGCGTTGATCGTCGTGGCCATCGGCTGGAGCTTCGCCACGGCGGGGGCTTCATTGCGTCTCTACGGCCGCGCCCGTCCGTCGCGGGCCATGCTGGCGGCGCATGACGCGGTCCTTTTTCTTTCGGCCATCGCCGGGGCGATTTTCGCCGCCATCTGGCTGCTTCCATAACGATCCCTCAAGCGCGAGACGTTCCGCCTTTGCCGCGCTGCGCGTTACGCCCCTTTGTCCGTCGCCGCCCATGTCATTGGCTCCGGCGCCTCCCTCGGATCGCCGGCGCCATGGCGGCGGCTTTCCAGGCGCTGGCGCAGAGAGCGTTTTTATTCTCTTTTCCGAGCGCGAAGGCCAAACCCGCCTCTGTCTGCTATAGAAGCCAGACTGACCCTGAAGCTCTTCCCAGCGCAGACGGATTCATGCAACTCGCCGCCTCGACCGAACAACGTCTGCTTGAAAAACCGCCGCGCGCGCCGGCGGCGGACCGGCGCCGCCTTGGTTTGATCGTGCTGGCGTGCCTTTTCGCCCATTTGGCTGCGATTTCGCTTTTCGTCCGGTTCGATAGGCCGGCGCGTCCCGCGCCGACGGAGGAGGAAACCGCCGTCGAAGTCATCGTCGAGCCGCCGCCCAAGGCGCCGGATCCGGCTCCCGCTCCGGAGACCGCCAAGGACCGCGAACAGCCGATGAAACAGGCCGTGCTGGACGAGAAGGAGGCGACGGACGCGCCGCGCGCCAGTGACGAAAAGTCCGAAAAGGACGTTCGCGCGGAGGCTCCGCATGCCGCACAGGCGGCGGCGAAGGCGGATTCGGCGGCAGTTGCGCGCAAACCGGCCAATCCGGAACAGGCCAAAGCTGCCGAGCAACTGGCGCAACAGCCGAAGAACGATCAGGCCGAGGGCGATCCTCGCCCGGAGGCGCCGGAACAGACGAAAGCGCAAAAGGACCCGCTCTTGCCGGAAAAGCCCCCGGCGCCGGCGACGCCGAGCTTCGCTTCGTCGAGCGACGCGCTGGCCGCGGCCTTGCGCTATGCGCCCGTCGGCGGCGGAAATGCGGAAGCGACCTATCTTTCCACGGTGTACGGCCTACTCGCCCGCCATCTGAACTTGCAGAAACTTATCGCGGGGCGCCCTCATACACCGGGCGAAATCGTCTTCGCGATCGATTATGGCGGCGCTTTCGTCGGCGCAAAACTGACCAAGTCGTCCGGGCTCCGCGACGTTGACGCCGCCGCTATGGCCGCGCTGCGGGCGGCCGGACCCTTTCCGTTGCCGCCGACCGGAGGCGGCCTGACCCTGAGTTTCAAATTCGCGGGCCAATAGGAGGTTCCATGACCGCAGTCGCCAAGATCCTTTCCATCGCGGGCTCGGACCCTTCCGGCGGCGCCGGCGTGCAGGGCGACATCAAGACCTTCTCCGCGCTGGGCTGTTACGGCATGGCGGCGGTGACGGCGCTCACCGCACAGAACACGCTCGGCGTGCAGGGCGTGCAGGTGGTCGCTCCCGAATTCGTTGCCGCGCAGATCGAATCGGTCTTTTCCGACATTGCGGTCGACGCGGTGAAGATCGGCATGATCGGCTCGGTCGCGAATGTCGAGGCCATCGCCGCGCAATTGCTGCGTTTCAAGGCGGCGAATGTCGTGCTCGATCCGGTCATGGTCGCCACCGGCGGGCATAGTCTCGGTGGCGACGAACTGGTCGGGCCGATCCGCGACAAGCTGTTTCCGCTGGCGCGGCTGGTGACGCCCAATCTCATCGAGAGCGCGCTGCTGGCGGGCGACCGCATGCCGGAGGAGCCGGGCGACATGCGCGCGATCGCGCTCAAGCTTCATGCGCTAGGCGCGCCCGCCGTTCTCGTCAAGGGCGGCCATCTGCCCGACGGCGCGGCCTACGACCTGCTCTATGACGGCGCCGAATTCACGGAATTTTCCGCGCCACGCGTGGCGACGCGCAATAATCACGGCACCGGCTGCGCCTTGTCATCGGCGATCGCGGCGCGGCTCGGGCAGGGCGCGGAGCTGAAACAGGCCATAGCGGACGCCAAGGCCTTCCTCAGCGGCGCGCTCGAAGCCGGAAAGGCGTTCGAGATCGGGGCCGGTCACGGCCCCCCGCACCATTTCTTCGCTCTATGGCGAGATCGCGCCGTTTCCCTCGGGGGAAACGGCTAGGGGCGAATGCTCGCGACCAGCAAAAGAAACTCGATCAGACCCGTCTGATCGCCGTGATGTCCGAGCCATTGTTGGAACGGACGCGGTCGCGAACGGCCGAGAGCAATTCGCTGGCGACGGTCATGCTATGGGCGTTGGCGTGAATCAGCAGCTGCTCGTTCTGCATGATGCCGACATGGCCGGGCCAGAACACAAGATCGCCGCGCCGCACGCCGCGCAGGTTTTCCCCGACATTGGCGGGGCGGCCGAGCTGGGTCTCCATCATGTCGGTGTCGCGCGGCGCGGCGACGCCCACCGCCGCGAGCGTCACCTGGACGAGGCCCGAGCAGTCGATCCCGACATCGGTCTTGCCGCCCCAGAGATAGGGCGTGTGGAGGAACATTTCGGCCAGACCGGCGAAATCGCTCAGCGGCCTGTTGTTCGGGGCCAGATGACGCGTGAAAATGAAGCCGCCGGTATGGGTTTCCGCGAAATTGCCGGTGGCTGAGATGATCTGCACCTCGGCGTTGAAGGGCAGGGCGTCGAGCGGCGGGGATTTAAGATCCGGCGCCGAATAGACGAGGGTGTGGCGCGAGCGCACGCGATGGTTGGGCTTTGCGATCCGCTCGGTGAGGGCGTGGGATTCGACATAGCCTACATAGCGGTCGCGATCGAGCTGGCACCAGCTCCAGCCGTTCTTATCCTCATAGACGATCAGCGTCTCGCCATGGAGAGCCTGGGTGTCGGTGGCGGCCTCGTCGGACGGGGAGCGGCGCAGATCCGCATAGGAGGCGCTGACCTGCATACGGCGGCCGGGAACATAGGTTTCCGCCTGTACGGTGTCGCGCAGATGTTCGGCGGCGAGATCGGGCCGCGCCGGCGTCAGTCTCTGGTCGTAATTCAATTCTTCACTCCCGCCCGCCCGTCGGGGCAGACCGTATAGATATTACCCTTTTCGGGTTACCGAAGCTTTGCTGCGCCGAATTTCTCGCGCGCCAGGCTGAGGATGAGCCGCGCCGCCTGGGCTTCGCCGCCCTCCGGCCGGCCGGGCCGCGCGGACGGGGTCCAGCCGTAGACGTCGAAATGGACCCAGGCCCCTGCCTTGCCGACGAAGCGGCGCAGGAATAGAGCCGCCGTGATGGAGCCAGCCATGCCGCCGGCCGGCGCATTGGTCAGGTCCGCGATCTTGCCGTCGAGCTTTGCATCATAGGCGCTCCACAGCGGCAGACGCCAGACCGGATCGTTCACAGCCTCGCCATGGCGCGCGATGTCGGCGGCCAGTGCGTCGTCATCGGTAAAGAAGGGCGGCAGGTCAGGTCCGAGCGCGACGCGGGCGGCGCCGGTGAGCGTGGCGAAATCGAGCAGGAGCTCCGGCTCGTCCTCGTCGGCGAGCGCCAGCGCGTCGGCGAGAATCAGGCGGCCTTCCGCGTCGGTGTTGCCGATCTCGACCGTGAGGCCCTTGCGCGAGGGATAGACGTCGCCGGGGCGGAACGCCTCGCCCGAGACGGAATTCTCGACAATGGGAATGAGCAGCCGCAGCGACGCGTCGATATCCGCCGCCATGATCATGGCGGCCGCAGCAAGCGCCGTGGCGGCGCCGCCCATGTCCTTCTTCATCAGGCCCATGGCGCTTTCCGGCTTGATGTCGAGGCCGCCGGAATCGAAACAGACGCCCTTGCCGACCAGAGCCAGCTTGCGCGCCCGCTCCGGCTTCCAGCGCAATTCGACCAGGCGCGGCGCGCGCGGCGAACCCTTGCCGACCGCGTGGATGAGCGGAAAGCCCTGCTCCAGCGCCTCGCCGCGAGTGACCTCGACGCTGGCGCCGAAACGCTCCGCGACGGCGCGAATGGCGGCTTCCAGCTCGTCGGGGCCGAGATCGTTGGCGGGCGTGTCGATGAGGTCGCGCCCCAAAGCGATGCAGCTGGCGATGGTCTCGATCGCGGCGGCGTCGATTCCTTCGGGCGCGATCAGGCGCGGCGCTTCGCGCCGGCTCTTGTAGCGGGCGTAGAGCCGCCCGCCAAGGAGGAAGGCGAGCGCGGCGAGATCTGGCCTGACCGGCGCCGAGGCGAGGCGATAGGCGCCGGAGGGCAGCAGGCCCGCCAGGGCGCCGAGCTGGAATGGATCGGCCTTGGCGCTCGCGTCGATGAAGAAGACGGCGCCCGGCCCGCCCCCCGACGTCACGAACCAGAGCAGGCGGCCATTCTTGGCCTCGAACCCGGTCGCGGCGGCGAATCGAAGCGCCTCCGGCGGGAGATCTGGCGCCGTTTCGGGCGCCTTCAGCGCGGCGGCGAAGGACTTGGCCTCGGCCAGCCAGACGGGGACGCCATCTTCCCCGGGCTTCGCGAAATTCAGGGCAGGCAATTCAAACATCGAAAATGGCGCTCCGTCCGGCGGCGCAGGGCCCTGAAGGCCCCGGCGCATTAACGCTCTATTAGTCTATTAACGCTCTATTAGGGTTAACGAAATATTCATTGCAACTGAAGCACGAAACAGCCTCTGCGGCTGGGGGAAAGCGGAACATGGGTGGAGCCTTCATCAAGCCGCGCGCGCTCGGCGGCGTCGCCATTGTCGCGCTGCTGGCTCTTTCGGGCTGCAAGACGATGAGCGTGGACGACATGACCGCCTCGATCGGGGCGCCAAGCAAGCCGGCTTCGTCCTCGCCGCAGGATTTGCGCGCCTTTTCCGAGCAATTGCAACAACGCTACGAAGCGCATCCCGACGACAAGCGGATCGCGATGGCCTATGCGAAATCGCTGCGCGCCCGCGATCTCAACGATCAGGCGGCGGCGGTGCTGCAGAATGTCGCGATCAAATATCCGCGCGACCGCGAAGTCCTCGCCGCCTATGGCAAGGCGCTGGCCGACGCCGGCCAGTTGCAGCAGGCGCAGGGCGTGCTCGAAGGCGCCGATTCGCCCGACGATCCCAACTGGTCGGTGGTCTCCACGCGCGGCTCGATCGCGGACCAGCTCGGCGACCACAAGGCGGCGCAGAACTATTACGAAACAGCGCTGAAAATCGCGCCCGGCGAGCCTTCGGTTCTTTCCAACCTGGGCCTGTCCTACGCCCTGGCGCGCGATCTGCCGCAGGCTGAAAGCGTGTTGCGCGAGGCTTCGTCGAGCCCTCGCGCCGACATGCGGGTGCGGCAGAACCTCGCTTTGGTGCTGGCCTTGCGGGGCAAGTTCCCGGAAGCCGAGCAGGTGTCGGAGCGCGATTTGCCGCCACAGCAGGCCAAGGAAAATGTCGCGGCGATTCGCCAGATGATTTCGCAATCCAACGCCTGGCGCGACATCCAGACCGCATCGGCCGGCAAGAAGTTGGAGCGGATGAACCTCGACGCCGCCGCGCGCTGACGACGCCTTTTCTCTTCCCCGCGAAATAAATCAGGCGGCCCGTTTTGCGGGCCGCCTTTTTCTGGCTCTAGGCCTTGTCAGTAGTTGCGCGAGATCTGGATGGCCGCCGGCGTCAGGATGACGGCAAAGAGAACGGGCAGGAAGAACAGGATCATCGGCACGGTCAGCTTCGGCGGCAGCGACGCCGCTTTTTTCTCGGCTTCCATCATGCGCTGGTCGCGCGATTCCTGGGAGACCACGCGCAGCGCGGTGCCGAGCGGCGTGCCGTATTTCTCGGCCTGGATGAGCGAGGTAACGATGTTCTTCACGCCGTCGAGTCCGGTCCGCTTGTAGAAATTGTCATAGGCCGTGCGGCGGTCGGGCAGATAGGACAGCTCGGCCGTGGTCAGGGTGAATTCCTCGGCGAGCGGGATCGAGCGCACGCCGATTTCCGTGCTGACGCGCCGGAAACTCTGTTCGATCGACATGCCGGATTCGACGCAGATCAGAAGCAGGTCGAGGGCGTCCGGAAAGGCGCGCCTCATGCTGAACTGGCGCTTCGAAATATTGTTGGCGACGAAGATTTCCGGTCCCTTGAATCCGGCATAGGCGACGCACATCACGATCGACAGGCGCATCATGAAGGTCCAGTCGTTTTCGACCAGGACGAAGGCATAGAGCGCGCCGACCAGCAGGAAGGTGATGGGCGTCACGAGCCGGAAGAACAGGAAGCCGATTTCGGCCTGCGGGCCGCGATAGCCCGCCATGGTCAGCTTGGCCTTGGCCTGGTCCGTGCCAAGCCATTTCGACAGGCTGAACTTGTCGACCACGTCCTTCATATAGGCTTTGGGCGTCTGGCGCAGCTTGCCGGAATTGCGGTTCATCAGCTTTTCGCGCTCGCGCGCGCGGATGCGCTCGCGCTCCGAGGCGACCAGCTTCATCCGGTCTTCCAGCTTGTCGCCTTCGAGCACGGGCAGGCCGATGGAGATCAGGCTCGCGACGGTGAAGACGCCCACGAGCAAAGCGACCAGGGTTTTCTGATCCGAAAGTTTTTCGACGAGCAGATTCAGCATCGCGAGCAGCCTTGCTTGGTCCCGCGCCCGACGTCAGATGTCGAACGCAATCATTTTCTGCATGATGAATATGCCGAACCCCATGACGGCCGCGCAGATCGCCAGGACGACGCGGCCGGTTTCGGTGATCCAGAGCAGTTCGATGTAACGCGGGCTCGTCACATAGACGAGCAGACCGACGACGATCGGCAGGGCGCCGATGATCATGGCCGAGGCCTTGGCCTCGGAGGAAATCGCCTTCACCTTGTCGCGCATCTTCTTGCGTTCGCGCAGCACGCGCGAAAGATTGGTCAGCGCTTCCGCGAGATTGCCGCCCGATTTCTGCTGGATGGCGATCACGATTGCGAAGAAATTTGCTTCGGGCGTGGGAATGCGCTGGGGCATGCGCTCAACGGCCTCTGCGATTGAAAGGCCGAGCGTCTGGGCCTCGACGATCTGGCGGAATTCCGAGCGCACCGGCTCGCCGGATTCAGCCGCGATGATCCGGACGCAATCGTTCAGCGGCAGGCCGGCCCGGACGCCGCGGATGATAACGTCGATGGCGTTGGGAAACTCGATGCCGAATTTCTTCATGCGCCGGTTGGTGACGAATTTCAAAATGAAATTGGGCAGGCCGAAGCCGCCGATGACGACGCCAGCGAGCGCGACCGGCGCGCTGCGGGTGATGACGAACAGCAGCAGGGTGACGACGAGGGCCGCGCCGGCTGAGGCGGCGATGAAATTCGTGCGGGTGAGTTCGAGACCCGATTGCGCGATGCGGGTCTCCAGCGTGATCTTTTTCTTCTCGGCGCTGCGCTGTTCGAGCTCCTTGAGGCTGTCCGTCACCTGCTTGCGGCGCGCGGTCGCGTCCACGATCCTTTCGGCGCCGGTGGCGCGTCGCCCGCCCGCGCGCGCGGTGATCTGCGCATGACGCTTTTCCGCGAGCGCCTCACCGGTCAGATAGGGGAAGACGAAGATGTAGAACACCCCCGCGATGGAGACCACGAAAAGGGCGATGATGAGAAAAGAGCGAAGGTCCATAGCGTCAGATCTCCGGCTTTATTCCCTGACTTCGGAAGCGTCGAGAGCGGCGGCGAGGCGTTCTTCCTCGCCAAAATAGCGCGCGCGGTCCCAGAAGCGCGGACGTCCGATGCCGGTCGAACGATGACGGCCCTTCAGCTTGCCGTTGGCGTCCTCGCCGACGATGTCATAGAGGAACAGGTCCTGCGTGATGACCACGTCTCCTTCCAGCCCCATCACCTCGGTAATGTGGGTGATGCGGCGGGAGCCGTCACGGAGGCGCGCGGCCTGGACGATCACGTCCACCGACGACACGATCATTTCGCGGATCGTGCGCGGGGGCAGGGCGTATCCGCCCATGGTGATCATGGATTCGAGACGGCTGAGGGCCTCGCGCGGGGAGTTGGCGTGCAGCGTGCCCATCGAGCCGTCGTGGCCGGTGTTCATGGCCTGAAGCAGATCGAAGGCTTCAGGTCCGCGCACTTCGCCGACGATGATTCGCTCGGGGCGCATACGCAGGCAGTTCTTGACGAGATCGCGCATGGTCACGGCGCCCTGGCCTTCAAGGTTGGGCGGACGCGTTTCCAGTCGCACCACATGCGGCTGCTGCAATTGCAGTTCCGCGGCGTCTTCGCAGGTGATGACGCGTTCGTCGAGGTCGATGTAATTGGTGAGGCAATTGAGCAGCGTCGTCTTGCCGGAGCCCGTACCGCCCGAAATCAGCACGTTGCAGCGAACGCGGCCGATGACCTTGAGGATCTCGCTGCCTTCCGGCGAGATCGACCCGAAGCGGCAGAGCTGATCGAGGGTCAGCTTGTCCTTCTTGAATTTACGAATCGTGAGAGCGGGGCCGTCGATGGCGAGTGGCGGCGCGATGACGTTGACGCGGGAGCCGTCGAGCAGGCGGGCGTCGCAGATCGGCGAGGCTTCGTCGACGCGGCGGCCGACCTGGCTGACGATGCGCTGGCAGATGTTCATCAATTGCGCATTGTCGCGGAAGCGCACATTGGTCAGCTGGATCTTGCCGCTGACTTCGATGAAGGTGCGCGTCGCGCCATTGACCATGATGTCGGCGATGTCGTCGCGCGCGAGCAGGGGCTCCAGCGGGCCGTAGCCGAGAACGTCGTTGCAAATGTCCTCGAGCAGGTCTTCCTGCTCGGAGATCGACAGCACGACATTCTTGATCGCGATGATCTCATTGACGATGTCGCGGATTTCCTCGCGGGCGTTTTCGGAATCCAGCTTGGACAACTGCGACAGATCGATCGCCTCGATCAGGGCGCCGAAGATAAGGCTCTTGGTCTGGTAATATTCGTCCGAACGGCGCACTTCCGGCGCCGGCGGCGGCGGCGCGACAGGCGCGGGTGTTGCGGGCATGGAGGGAGTCCCGGCGGGAGCGAATACTGCTCCTGCGCTGGCGCTGGCCGGCGCCGGCGCGCGCGGCGCCGCGCTCTGATCGCCCGGACGCTTTCCAAACATCGCCATTCCCGTGCTCCCTGACTCTTACTTCACATCGGATGCGGACGAGGCTCTTTTCAGCCCTTGAAAACCGCCAGAAGCGGCGACAGCAAGCTCTTGCGCTCCCGCTTGACGGCGCTGCGGCCGGTGACCAGGCGGGCGAGATCGCTATAGATGGTCGCGACTTTCGCGCCGTCTTCGAGCTCCGCGATCATCTGGCCGTTATTGGCGGCGGTCCCGAACAGCTTGGCGTCGAAATTCACGATCGCCGCGAGCTCGGCCTCCACCGCCTTGGCGAAGTCGGCGGGCGAGATTTCGGGTCGCTTGGGCTGGCCGACGCCGTTTAGCACGATGCGCGGCGCCGGATCGTTGCGGCGGGCGGCGCGAAGATTGTCGAGCAGGCTCTTGGCGTTGCGCAGGCTGGCAAGCTCCGGCGAGGCGACGATGATCGCCTCGTCCGATGACGACAGCAGCCGGCGCGACCACGCGGTCCAGACGTGGGGCAGGTCGAGCACGATATAAGGCGTCGTCGCGCGGAGAATTTCGAGCAAGCCGTCGAAGGCGTTCTCCGGCAGGTCATAGGGGCGGTCGACCGTAGCCGGCGCGGCGAGGATCGAGAGCTTGTCGCTGCATTTCGACAACAGGCGGTCGACCAGGTTGGAGTCGAGGCGCTCGGGCGAGAAAATCGCCTCCGCGATGCCTTGCGGCGGATCCTGGTTGAAGTCGAGGCCAGTGGTCCCGAACGCCAGGTCGAGATCGGCGACGACCGTGGCGCTGTCGAGGTCGCGCGCGATCGACCAGGCGAGATTATGGGCGAGGCAAGAGGAGCCCACGCCGCCCTTGCTGCCCGCCACCGCGATGACGCGGCCCAACGGCGCCGCGAGATCGTGATGATAGAGCGACGAGAGCGCGGCGATGAACTCCATCACCCCGAACGGCTCGACCAGATAGTCGCTGACGCCACGCGCGATCAGCTCGCGATAAAGCGTGATGTCGTTCTGCCGGCCGACGACGATGACCTTGGTGCCGGAATCGCAGAATTCGGCCAGCGCTTCGAGTTGCTCCATCAGGTCGGAGCGCCCGGCGTTGGATTCGATCACAATGACGTTCGGCGTCGGCGATGTTCGGTAGGATTCCACGGCGGCGCCGGAGCCGCCCATGTTCACCTTGACGTGGGCCTTTTCCATGCGTCGGTCGTTGGCGGCCTCGGTGATGAGGGCCGCCAGTTCGACCGTTTCGCAGAAGGCCTGCAGCGAAATCCGCGGCATCGGCGCGATCGACGCCGTGTGCGGGGAGTGAGCGGGGGGATCGAGAGACTCGCTGGCCATGACTCAGTTTCCTAAACCGCTGATATTGGTGTTCTGGGTGGTCCAGGTCGTGCCGGGATCCTTGCCATGGCGCACGGCGTCGATGGCGCGGCCGATGATGTGCGAATCGGGGGGCGTCTCGGCGGCGGGGCCGACAAGGTCGCGCGGATCCGCGACCTGCGTCGCCACCATCTGTTGCGTGGCGCAGCCGAAATTCCAGTATTCGTTGTTCTGCCAGCCGTTGACCGAGCTGCCCGACGCCAGGTCGTTGGGCCATTGCCCGCAGCGTGAGGGCGTCTGCGCGACGATGGTGGAATAGGAGAGCCGCACGGGCGCCGCGAGCGCCGGATTGGCCACCGGATAGGAGGAAACGCTGACATAGCCATGAGCGCCGCCGGCTGCGAGCGCCCTGCGCAAGCCTGGCAGCGCCGCGCGCGCCTCGCCGCCGCTGGGGCCGCCCTGGGGCAAGGCGATGGCGATCTCGCCGGAGCCCTTGACGCGATATTCCTGCGCGAATTGCTTGACCTGCGCGCGGGTGCGCGGGTCCAGATCGCCGGCGCGCACCTCGGGAAGCACTTCCAGGCTGGCGTGGCCCTGCTTGAGTTCGATCGGATGCCGCACGCGGTAATCCTGGGGCCCGATCGAACTGGTCACGATGCGATCCGCGCCGGAACAGGCGGCGAGCGGCGCGGCCAGCGCCAGCAGCGCGACGAGTTTCCGTTTTGCGGCGAGCGGCCGGCGGGCTTTAGTCCGAAGGGGGCGAAGGTGCGACATGATGTGTCCGTCTCGATCGTTGCGCTTGCCGGAAAGCTTGGCTCCGGGCGCGTCCCTGAAGGGCGCGCGCCGGGCGCGGCTCAGTCGTGGATGAAGCCGACGCGGCCGTTCAGATGGCGGGCCGCTTCGGGGTTGTCGGTGGTCGAATAAAGCTTGTTCACGCGACCGAGCAGCCAGGCTTGCGGGTCGTTGGCGTCGGCGAAATTCTGGTCGGGCCGGGCGAGGGCGCTGGCGGGCACGGCCTTGACGAGATAGGGCGTGACGATGATCATCAGCTCCGTCTCCTTGCGCTGGTAGTCGCGCGAACGGAACAGGCCGCCGAGGATCGGCAGGTTCATCGCGCCCGGAACGCCGTTGATCGCCTGGTTGGAGCTGGATTCGATCAGGCCCGCCGTGGCGATCGAGCCGCCGGTGGGCAGTTCGACCGTGGTGTCGTGACGGCGGGTGCGGAAGCCGGGCACGACGGTGCCGCTGATCGAGGCCGAAGTCGCCGGGTCGATGTCCGAAACTTCGGTGGCGAGACGCAGCGAAATGCGGCCGGAGGCCAGCACGACCGGGGTGAAGTTCAGCGTGACGCCGTACATCTTGTAGGTCACGGAGGCGGCGCAGCTCGAGGACGTGCCGGAGCCGGTGCAGGTCGTGCCGGCGGAGATCGGCACTTCGCCGCCGACGGTGAACTTCGCGCTTTCGCCCGACGTGGCCGTGACGGTGGGCTCGGCGAGGGTGCGCGCGACGCCGTTGCGCTCGAAGGCGGTCAGGGTCTGGGTCAGCGACCAGGGGCCGCCGAACTTGGTCACGGTGTTGAGCGCGCCGTCGGTCAACGGGCCGCCGTTGATCGAGAAGGGATTTTGCTGCGTGAAGGTGCCCCAGTTGCCGGCCAGCGTCGAAGACGAAATGCCGAGCTGCTTGGCGATGTTGCGCTGGATTTCCGCGATGGTGACCTTGATCATCACCTGGTCCCGGCCCTTGACGGTGATGGCGTTGACCACCATGCCGGCGCCGGTCGCGCCGCCGACGCCGCCGGAGTTCTTGTTGACGCTGTCGACGAAGCCCTTGGCGATGTCGAGCGCGGTCTGCATGTCCCCGGGCGAATCGACTTCGCCGGTGAGGATGATGGAATCGTTCACGGTCCGCGCGACAATGCGCGCATTGGGCAGGGCGGTGCGGATGATGCTCTGCAATTCGCCGATGTCGCGGCCGATGGAAAGTTCAAGCGTGGCGATGCGGCGTCCCTGCTTGTCCATGGCGTAGATCGTGGTCTGCCCCGCAGTCTGGCCGATGATGTAGATCTTCCGCGCCGAGCGGACCACCGCATTGGCGACGGCGGGATTGCCGACGAAGATCTCGCCGGCGTCCGCGGGAAGGTCCACGATGATCGACTTGCCGACGCCCATGGTCACGCGGCGCACCGCGCTCGATCCCTGTAGGGCGACGACATCGTTGTCATAGGCCTGGGCGGGGCCCTGCATTGCCGGCGCGGCAAAGGCGAGCAACGCGACAAAACCTCCGACCAGCCTGGGGCGCATTATCTGCATCGTTTCTCACTCCTGGGCGGCGCCCTCTCAGGGGCGGGCCGCCGGTTCCTTATTTGCCGCGCGATTGGGTTGCGACGCCCGCGCGCACCACGGTGACGGCGCGGTTGTGATCTTCATGGGCGACCGACGCGGGCGCGTCGGCCTGCTGGCTGTCCTGCATCGAGCGCAGCACCAGCGAGAGCTGGCCAACACGCTGGGCCAGAACCACCGTCTCCGCTTGGCGCGGATCGAGCTCAAGCGTCGCGGTGACGCCGGAGGCGAAAGGCTGGCCGCCTTTTTCCTGGGCGTTCTGGCCGATGGCGAGCACGCGGACATTGGCGACCAGCGTTTCGCTGATGAAGGCGTCGCCGGAGCCGGTCTTGGCGGCGTCCTCGTCGCGATAGATGCGAATCACGTCGACGCGGTCATTGGGAAGGATGAATTTGCCGGCGGAATTGGCGCCATTGTCGTCGATCGTGATCGCCACGGCCCGAAAGCCGGGGTTGAGAATCGCGGAGAGGAAGCCCGAAGCGCCGCCTTTGAACAGTTTCTCGCGGCGAATCGGCTCGCCCTGGAGGAACGAGCCGCGCACGACCGATTCCTTGACCTCGTCCATCCCGTTCGGCGTCTCGGACTTGCGAATCACGCCCTGCGCCGCGGCGTTCCTGGGCCAATCCTGCCAGGCAAGGTCGCCGGGCTGGAGTACCGAACCGAAGTTGAGCTCGCGGGCGGCGACCAGCACCTGCTCCGTGGAGGCCGGCGGCGGCGCCTGGACGATCGGCGCGGGCATCGGCGGCTCGGGCCGCGACAGGACGAGATAGGTTGCGCCGAAGCCGGACGCCAGGACGACGCCTAGAAAGATGAGCCGGGCTTTTTTCATGGCTGGTTCAACGGTCCGCAAAGAGTCCCCGAATTGGGACGTTGACCGAATTGAAACAGTGAAACGTCAAATTAAGGTTAATGGAATTTCACGAATCTTAGACGCTTGGCAGAGGGGCGGAAAAAAAAGCATACGCCCCGCGTCAGGGCGGGGCGTCGAGGAGGCGTCATCGCGCGGCTTGCCGAATCAGCCGGGGTCAGCCGCTCAGCGTCGCAAGAAAGATCCGGGTTTCCGGGTAGAGAACGAGGCCTGCGGCGGCGAGCGCGACGCCATAGGGCACGCCGTTGTTCTTGTCGTGCAGGCGCATGATCCAGGCGCGCGCCTGCGCCCAGTTCGGCATCGGCAGGCGGCGGAACTGCAAGATGGCAAGCGTCAGGGCGCCGCCGAGCAGGGCCGAGCTGATACCATATTCGGCCAGATGGTCGAAGCCCATCCAGACCGCGGTCGTGGCGGCGAGCTTGGCGTCTCCGCCGCCGATCCAGCCAAAGGCGAACAGCGCGAAGGTGAGGGCGAGGACCGCCATGCCGCTGGCCAGATGGAGGCCGATCGTCGAAGCGGGAAGGCCCAGGAAAAGGGCGAGAACAATGAAGGCCGCGACGAGCAGGATCGAGATCCAGTTCGAGATCGTCATCGTGAACAGGTCGGAGAAGGCCGCATAGGCCATGAGGGCCGGAAAAATGACAATCGTCAGCGCGTCGAGCATGGGAGTCCCGCGATTGGAAAACGCCGGGATCATCGCGCCTTGCGATTACCCCTTCGTTACTGCGCGTCGGCGCGCGGAAAATAAAAAAGCCTCGGCGCTTGGCCGAGGCTTCTGATCTTCCGGCGGGGCCGAATCGACCGAATCAGTTCAGAGCGTTGGAGACCGAGTCGAACTTGGCGTTCAGCTTGGTGCCGACCGAGGTCAGGACGGTGATGCAGACGACCGAGATGAGGGCGGCGATCAGGCCATATTCAATGGCGGTGGCGCCGGACTGATCCTGAACGAAACGGGAGAAAAGCGACTTCATGACGTGCTCCATATGATCAGTTGTTCGCGCTGAAACGTGCTCGCGTCCTGCTGCGATGGAGCAACCCTATGCGGGGAGCGTCGCCAGTTCGTTAATTTCATCGGCGCAATTTGGTTAACGTCGCAAGGCGGTTAAGGGAGTTTGAACGAACCCGGAAAAAAGCGCGCCGACTGTCGCCGACGCGCGTGTCGCGGAGGCCGGCTACGCCAAAGAAAACGGCCCCGGAGCAAGCCGGGGCCGTTGTGCAAATCCTGTGGCGCTCTCGCCATCGCCGGGCGAAGGCGAGAAATTGCTCGATCAGTTGAGAGCGTTGGAGACCGAGTCGAACTTGGCGTTCAGCTTGGTGCCGACCGAGGTCAGAACGGTGATGCAGACGACCGAGATGAGGGCGGCGATCAGGCCATATTCAATGGCGGTGGCGCCGGACTGGTCCTGAACGAAACGGGCGAAAAGAGTCTTCATAGCGTGCTCCAGTAGATCTGTACCTCGCGCCGATACGTGCTCGCGTCTGGCTGCGATGGAGCAACCCTAGGGCGGAAAGCCTAGCCGTTTCGTTAATTTATTCGGCGCAAATGGGGCAACTCCGCAATGCAGTTAACGGAGCTTGAACGGGTCCGCGAAAAGGGAACGGGTTCGGCTCCGCCGCGTGGCAAGGCGGCCCGCCGCGCAAAAGAAAACGGCCCCGGAGGGAGCCGGAGCCGTTGTGAGACAGTCTGCGCTTCTTTCGCCTTCGCCGGACGAAGGCGACGATCGTGCGATCAGTTGAGAGCGTTGGAGACCGAGTCGAACTTGGCGTTCAGCTTGGTGCCGACCGAGGTCAGGACGGTGATGCAGACGACCGAGATGAGGGCGGCGATCAGGCCATATTCAATGGCGGTGGCGCCGGACTGGTCCTGAACGAAACGGGAGAAAAGCGACTTCATTTTGAACTCCTGACTAAGACCGTGTGAACGACGCGAATGACCTGCTCGGGAATGGCGTCGTTGAAGCCAGGTTAGGCGGCTCAGATTGCCGATGCGTTAACGCGAGGTCATCGGATGAGCTTGGGTTTTGTTATACTGAAGAAACTGCAAACGACTTCGCTAAAGGGGAGCGCCTCTGCGTCAGGCGTCTCTTCTTGCGCGATTTCGGCAGCGGCTCGCTCTTTCTTTCAGCCATATGAAATTTTGCGGATTCAGCCGCATTTGTTGCGGCCGCCCGCGCCGAAATTTAGCAATCGTTCACCAAGTCATGCCTAAATTGCCGCTTGATATTGACGCGCATGTGCGGGCGGAAGGTTCGCCGCGAGCCGTCGGCGTTCCGTGCGGGCGACTCGACGGGGTTTCGAATTCGGGAGAGGTTCATGCGTCTAAGCGCATTTCGTTCGATTGGCGGCGCGCTGGTTCTCGCCGGGCTCGTCGCGCAGTCCAGCGCCGTGGCGGCGACAGTCGATCTGGTCGTCGTCTCGGTCGACAAGGCGCGCGTCGCGCGCATTCCGGACAAGACTCAGACCCTTGTCATCGGCCAGCCGGGCATAGCCGACGTGACCATGCTCAAAAACAGCGGCATGGGCGTCATCACCGGAAAGAGCTTCGGCGAAACCAATCTGATCGCGCTCGACGGGCAGGGCAACCTGCTGGGAGAATGGACGATCCGGGTCGGGGGCGAAAACGCGGACCTGCTCGTGCAGAACGGCGTCAATCGCGAGAGCTACATTTGCGCGCCACATTGCCTGCCGACCATCGATCTGGCCGACGCCAAGACGGTCGCGGCGGATCGCGCGGCCGCGGTGACGGCCCATTCCAATTTTTCCGGTGGTAAATAAGCCGTTTGCGAATGCACGGCGATCAATTGCATCGCGTAACGCAATGGCAATCTCTCCGGTTGAAAATGCCTCGTCGGCCTGAGCTTTCCGACGGCGTTCGGAACATCGGGCAAGCCGATCGGGGATCATTGATGGAACAAACCGGATCGCAGCGCTGTGAAAAGCGCTCCAGAACCCTTGGCCTGCTTTCACGCTTCGCGCGGAGCCGCAAGGGCGTGACGGCGATCGAATTCGGAATGATCGGCATTCCGTTCCTTGGCCTGATTTGCGCGATTTTCGAGACGGCCTTTGTCTTTTTCACGCAGGAGACGTTCGACAACACGGTCAACAATGTCGCGCGCCAGGTGCTGGTCAATAATTTCCTGTCCTCGTCGACGCAGACCATGGCGTCGTTCAAGACCAATACGTTCTGCACGGGACTGCCGTCCATCATCAATTGCAGCAAGGTCACCCTGAACATCCAGGCCTTCGACCCCAAGACGACGACCTTCGCCAATGTCGCGTCCACGATCGGCAAGAACTGGTACAATAATCCGTCGACCAATGTGAATCTCGGTCAGCCGGGCTGGATCGTCCTGTTCCAGGCCTTCTATCCGATGCCGGTCTATCTCTCGATCCTGGTCGCCAGCGGTCCGACCAACAACGGCGCCGCCAATCTGCTCGGCCACAGCTCGAACACCGTCTATGCAAACCCCGCTACCGGCGGGACGGGCTTTGTCCACGCCATCTTCTCGACCGTTGTTTTCAGGAACGAGCCATGACGGGGCGCGAAAAGCACCTGGCTGCCCAAAAAAAAGGGATTTTCGCGGTCCTGCGTGACGTCGTCAAACGGCTGCGGCGCGGACAAGGCGGCATGGCGGCAGTCGAGTTCGCCCTGATCCTGCCGATGATGCTGGCGCTCTATTTCGGATGCGTCGTTCTGGCCCAGGGACTTGAAGTCAGCCGCAAGACGCAAGCGCTGTCGCGCACTCTGGCGGACCTGACTTCCCAGACCTTGCCCGCGACAGGCCAAAGCAATCCGATTCTCGCGGATACTGATTTCGTCAATTTTTTCGGCGCCTGGCAGGCCGTGCTTTATCCCTTCGTCAACGCCGGTTCGCCGAACATGACGATCACCGAGGTCATCTTCGACAATGTATCGAGCACCAACAGCAAATGCTGCGTCGCCAAGGTGCTCTGGAGCGTCAGCTCCGGCCCAAGCCCAACATTGCGGCAATGCGGAACTTTGACGCAATCCTCCAATGGCGTGAACAATCCCACCAGCATGCCGGCCGGGCTTTATCCGCCCGCCGTGGCCTCAGGCAACGCCACGGATTATTACATCATCGTGGCCGACGTGAGTTACACCTATGTGCCCTCGTTCGGTTTCACGCCCTTCGCCTGGAACAGCGCGCCCAATGGCGGCGCAGGCTACAGGATTAGCCAGACCACCTATATGGCGCCACGCATCAGTTCGACGGCCCAAATCAAGTGGACGCCGGGCGGGACGATTTCGGCATCGAATTACGTGACCTGCACGCCCAACATTCCATAGATGCGGCTGCAGCGTTTTGCGCCTTTTCGGCGCCGGTCCCTCAAGACAGATCGGAGCGCCTTTCGGCGCCGGTCTCTCAAAAAAGATCGGAGCGCCTTTTGGGCGCCAGTCCCTCAAAACAGATCGGGGCGCCCTTTGGGCGCCCCGTGAGCTTCTGAAAATCTCCGCCGCACCGCGAGAGCGGCCGGCCTTCAGGCGGCGTCGTCCTCGACCGTTTCGAATTGGTCGTCGGGAACGCCCCAGATGACGAGACCGGAGCCGAAGCGTACGTCCAGTCGGCGTCGGGTGACGCCAGTCGCGCGCAGCAAACCATAGCTGCACAAAACGGCGCCAAGCGCTTCGGACGGCAGATTCAGCTGCTGTTTCAACGGCGAGGCCGCTTTCAGACGAACTTTCTGACCAGCACGCATGAGATTTTTCCTTGCGGACATAGTCCAACTCGTTCGAGCTTGATTGCGCGAGCAAGGATTGATGAAAATCAATTCTATTGCCGCGCTGCAACATGGCAAGTTAATTCGCCACCAATTTAGGAAATATGTACTTTTTAAGGAGGCGGCGGGGCGTCGCGAGGCGGCAGCGCTTCGGCGACCAGCCTTCGCGCAAGCGGGACGATCTCGTCGTCGAACCATGGATTGCGTTTCAACCAGGCATTGTTGCGCCAGGACGGATGGGGCAAGGCCAGCAGGCGCGGCTTGCGGCCGGAGGCTTCGGCGCTGGCGCGCACGATCTCGGCGAGCGAGGCGCCTTTGGGCAAGGGGCGTCCGAGCCGCGCGAAATGATAGTCCTGCGCGGCCCGTCCGATGGCGAGAATGATCTCGATCTGCGGCATGAGGTCGAACAGGCTTTTGTGCCAGCGGGCGCGGCATTCGCGGCGCGGCGGCAGGTCGCCGCCCTTCGCGTCATGCCCCGGAAAGCAGAAGCCCATCGCCGCGACGGCGACTCGGGTCGAATCGTAAAATTCCGCCCGGCCGATTCCCATCCAGCCGCGCAGCCTTTCGCCGGAAGGGTCGTCGAAGGGCAGGCCGGAGCGATGGACGCGTACGCCGGGCGCCTGTCCCGCGATCAGCAGGCGCGCCGTGGACGAGACGCGCAGCACGGGGCGCGGCGGATGGGGGAGGGGCGGACCCTCCGGCGTTTCGCTGCAAATCCGGCAGTCGCGAATCTGCGCGACGAGCGCCGCCAGTTCCGCTTCCCGCGACATTGTCACGCCCCGGCGCTGGGGCGCGCCGAGACGTCCGCGCGCCACCGCGCGAAATGAACGAGTTCGTCCGGGAATTTTATGCGCGCCGGCCTGGCGAAGTCCGCGGCGACGAGGGCCGTGATGTCGGCGATGCTGAAGGCGTTTCCGGCAAGGTAGCGGCGATTGGCCAGTTCGGAATCTAGGAAACGCGCAAAGGCGATCGCGCGCGGCCGGTTCAGTTCGACCAGCTGCGGAATCTGCGGCTTCTCCATTTCGATCATGGCGGGGTGGCTGTGGCGGAAAGCCAGGGCGATGGGGAAGAGGAAGTCCAGTTCGGCGCGGCGCTGCCACATCTCTACCCGCGCCCTTTCCAGCGCGTCGCGCCCGAACAGCGGTGGATCGGGCTGGATTTCCTCGAAATAGCGGCAGATCGCGACAGATTCGCAGATGATCTCGCCCGAATCCAGCGCCAGCGCGGGAATGCGCCGCAAGGGATTGATCGCCGCATAGGCCGGATCGTTCTGCTGCAATTGGGCCAGGTCCACATTTTCCGTGGGGACGACGACGCCCTTCTCGGCGAGAAAGATGCGGACGCGGCGCGGATTGGGCGCCACAGGAGAATCATAGAGTTTCATGCGCCGCCCGAGGTTTGAAATTCCGTGGGAGGATGCCGCCGCCGCGCAAAGCTTGTCAATCTTGCGCCGGATTGGCGCCAAGTTTAGCGAATAAGTCAGCCGGTCATTAAGCTTTTTCGGGCAGTTTGGCGCATTGGCGCTAGCGCAGGCTCTGACCTTTCACGGGAATGTCCGAAGTCACCGCAGAAATGATCGCCCGAGGGCGCTTTGCAGACGGACGCTCCCCCGAGCGGCGCCGCATGGCTAATCATATGCGGGAGGCGCGCGAGCGGCTGACGTCGTCCGGCGCCGGCAACATCGTCTTCGATGTCGAGCTGCTTCGCCTCTATTGCAAGGGGCGCAAGGAAGCCATCGTGCCGCAGGCGCTGCTCAGCCTCGCCGTCGCCGCCATGACCTTGCTGTGGATGCCGCTGTCGCTGGTGGGCATATGGCTCGTCGGCGTGTTGAGCGTGCTTGGCCTCGGCTGGGCGCTGGCCGACCGTTTCCTGCGGCAGGGCGACGGCGCCCAGAAGGCGCGCAATTGGCAGGCGCGTTTCATCTGCGTGGAGGCGGCCAATGGACTGGCCTGGTCCTCCTTCGCACTGCTGATGAGCGGCGTTTCGGACCCTTGGGCGACCACCTATGTCATGGTCGTATTCATGCTTGCCGCCGCGATCCACACCGTGGTCACGGCCTTCCTGCCGGCAGCGGTTTATGCGGCGCTCGCGCCCAACGCGCTCGCCATCGTCCTTTACATGCGGCCGGCCAGCCTCTCAGGCCCCATCGCCCCGCTGACTCTGCTGGCCTGTGGCACCCTGTTCTATTTCGCCATCCTGTCGCGGCGCATCTATGCGAGCCAGCTCGACAGGCTGGCGATCCAGGGCGAGAAGGACGCGCTGATCGCGGAACTGGAGCAGGCGAAGTCCAATTCCGACGAGGCGCGGCGCCGCGCGGAGGAGGCGAGCCTCGCCAAATCGCGCTTCCTGGCCACAATGTCGCATGAATTGCGCACGCCGCTGAACGCCATCCTCGGCTTTTCCGAAGTGATGAAGAGCGAATTGTTCGGCCCCCACGCGGTCGACGCCTATCGCGATTATTCCAACGACATCCACAACAGCGGCCAGCATCTGCTGATGCTCATCAACGAAATCCTCGATCTCTCGCGCGTCGAGGCCGGGCGCTACGAGCTGAAGGAAGAGGCCGTCCTCATCGCCGGCGTGATCGAGGATTGCCGGCACCTTCTGACGCTGCGCGCACGGAAGCGCGGCGTGACGATGAGCGAGATCATCGAGCCGAACATGCCGCGTATCTGGGCCGACGAGCGCGCCGTGCGCCAGATCGCGCTTAATCTCCTGACCAACGCGATCAAATTCACGCCGCAGGGCGGCCAGGTCACGATCAAGGCCGGCTGGACCATGGCGGGCGGGCAATATTTCTCGGTCAAGGACACCGGCCCCGGCATTCCCGAAGAGGAAATCCCGATCATCATGTCCTCGTTCGGGCGCGGCTCGACGGCGCAGAAAAACGCCGACGAGGGCACCGGTCTCGGACTGCCGATCGTCAAGGGGCTGGTCGAGCTGCATGGCGGAACCTTCACCCTGCGTTCAAAATTGCGCGAGGGCACGGAAGTCATCGTCGTTTTCCCGCCGGAGCGCGTGATGTCGGCGCTGCCGCAGTTCAATCAAGGCTCCGAGCCGCCGGAAAGGCAGCGCGGCGCACGCGGAGCCGCGTGAGGGGAAGCGTCCAGTGGCGTCGGCCGCCTCCACGCCGGTTCCGAATTCAGGCTGGCGACCTCGCCGCTCCATCTCAATGAGGTCTCGATCGATCAGGGCGGCAAGCTGCGTGTGCTGCGCTCGGGCGTGGATATCGAGGCTTACGCCGCCGAAGTCGCGCCGGAAGGCGGCCTTACACGCGCAGCACCGGAAGGAACGCGCTCTGCGGCGCCGGAAGCCACGCCGGCGAAGATGAAGGAACTCGGCAAGGCGGGTTGGGCCGCGACGGATCGCGGCCCTGCGCCCGAAGGCGCCGGCTCGGATCAGTGCGCTTCTTTCATGAACGAGGCGAGGAATGGCTCGGTCTTGTGTTCCCTGCAATATTTGAAGATGACGTCCGTATTGCGCTTGGCGTAATTCGACTGGAACATATTGAGGTTCTTGGAGGCGCTGTAATAGCCGCCCGCCCAGGAGCCGATGAGGAGCTGCCGATCGGGATCGGCGTCCAGGAATTGCTGGCAGGTGATCTGGTCCATCTGAATCAGAACCTGCGCCGACGCGGGCCTGGCTGCAAAAGCCGCGAAAAGAGCGGCAGCGACGAGAAAATTGCGCTTCATTCGGTTTCTCCCAATCCCAAAAAGGTTATTTGGCTCCGCCGGTGGCGGCCTGCAGACCGCCCATCACCGAATCCTTCGGATTCGACGCGCACCATTTCTTTACGTTGGCGACATTGCGGGCGTAGGCGTCGAGATCGACCGTGGTATAGCCCTTCTTCTGGTTGAACCAGCCGCTCATCCAGGCGGAAAACACCTTTTCCATGCCCGGCGTCATCGCCAGGTAATCGGCGCACGTGATCGCGCCCATGTCGATCTCGACCTGCGCGCGTGTCATGGACGGCGCAAACATCGTCGCCAGCGCCAGAACGATTGCCGTTTTTTTCATGTGTGTGCTCCTGATTCGAAAGTCATTGTGAAAGTGTCGATGACGTGGAGCTCGCCCCGCATCCCGGCCCGACGCCGGAATGGGCGACCAGCTCGGCTCCGCCTAATTTGCGACCGTGACCGGCGGGATCGCCCAGCTGCCGTCGAGGATCGACGGGTCCGCCGGGTTCGGCCAATACAGGCGCAGCATGAGCTGGAACTTGCCTGCCGGAGCCGGCAGCCAGTTCGATTCCTTGTTCGCGCCCGGCGAGTCGTGCTGGATATAGAGATCGACCGTACCGTCAGGATTGGTCTTGAGGTTCTGTCGGGCGCTGATCGAATAGCGGTTGATCGGATTGGCGACGAAGAAATAATTCTCGTCATACATGGTCAGCGACCAGAAGCCCTTGGCCGGCGGCAGCTGGCCCTTGGGGAAATGCATGACATATTTGTTGGCGCCGTCATATTTGCGCCCGATGATTCCGCCGCCTGATTTGGTCGACATGGGATAGACGGCGTCTTCCGGCCGGTTGGCGCCAAGGCCGACCGCGGTGACGAGCGCGCGCTGGGCGTAATCCACGCCATAGACGCCCATGTTCGTGCTGTAGAGCCAGCCATTGACCCGCTTGAAATCGCCGCCAGTCACGAAATGCAGCATGATCTTGTCGAAGGCGATTTTCGGCACGCGGTTCAGCACCGCCGGATCGGCGGCGGAGGGATCAAAATCCTTGCCGGGAACGACGCCGACCTGCGCCAGCCTGGGCAGGACCGGGGCGTCGGCTTCCGCCGGCGGATTGGTTTTCAGCAATTCCGCCAGCAGCTTGAAATAATCGATGCCGCTCAGGTCGTTGACCTGATCGCGCACCGCCTTCTTCATGTCGATGGACGGGTCGGCCATGCCGGCGGGCGGGGTCCAGTCCTTGCCCCAGGCGCTCAGCGGGACGATCTTGCACTGGTCCTGCAGGGCGTGGACGGCGGCGTAGTCCTCGGGCGTGCCGGTGCAATAGATTCGGCCGAGCAGCCAGACGATGGCGGTCGGCGATTTATATTCGACGACGCCCGCGGGCAGCGTTCCCTTCCAGCCGGGCCCCGTGATGGCGTAGGTCTGCCCGCCGGTCCCGGTGGTGCGGGAACCGGGAACCTGGAATACATTGGTCCAGCCGTCGAGCATCGGGAACAGGAAATAGCGGCCCTTCATGTCCGGAATGCTCAGGACCCACGGCTCCTCGCCGACATCCACCCAGCCGGTGGTATAGAGCGTGTCGGCATTGGGCGCGGTCACGTCGCGATAGCTGGCGTCGGGATAAGAGCGCATGCGCACGAACTGGCCCATCGGCGCGCGGGTCGCCTCCGCCGCCGCGACATTGGTCATGACGCGCCGGGTCATTTCCATCGTCACCAGCGGATAGCCGTAGATATAGGCCTCGACGCCGGCGCGAAAATCCTCGATGTCTCCGCTCAACTCGCTGAGCAGGCCTTCCGCATGGACTGAGGTGAGTGCCTGGCCGGCGCCGAGGGCGCCAAGCGAAATCACCATTGAACGTCGTGAAACCTTCATGTTCGCTCCTTTGACCGCGCCGCCTTATTTTATTAGCGTAGCGCTTGAGCCGGACGTTACACTTATCCGCGAACAGGTGTTTCTCAGTTTCCGACAAGACGCATTGAAAATGAAGCATTCTAACGACGCGCCCCTGCAACAGGCTCAGGCGCTCTGCGGAGCGCTGGACCAGCTCCGCGAGCTGGGCGTCGATCCGCGCGAGGCCTGCGCCGGACTGGCGTTCGGCGAGCAGGATTTGACGCCAGATGCAATGATTCCGTTCGGCGATGCCGTCGCATTTCTGGAAAATTGCCAAAGATTGACGGGACTGGAGCAATTCGGGCTGCTCGCCGGCGCGCGCGGCGACCATCGTTCGTTCGGCGCAATTGGACAACTCATGGATGTCGCGCCGACGCTCGGTCACGCCATACGCGATTTTCTCGGCGTTCAGGTCGGCATATCGCTCGGCGCCACGACCTATTGTTACGCGCTCGGCGAATGCATCGCGCTTGGCTACGCCATTTTTGAGCGGCACCACCCCAGCGCAATTCAGGTTTACGGTCTGACCATGGCAGTCGGCGCAAACATGGTTCGTGCGCTGACAGGAGGCGATGTCAGTCCGCTCGAAATTCATTTCTGCCACAGGCCGCCGGCCGATCCCGGCGTTTATCGGCAGGTTCTGAAAACGAAAGTGCTTTTCGATCAGTATCAATCCTGCCTGATCCTGAAGCGCGAAGATCTGGAGCGGCCCAATCCACGCGCCGATGCGCCGCGTCACGCTGCGCTTGGGGCGCAGCTAAGGGCGTCTTTCCTCGGCGCCGCCGCGACTCCGGGGGTCGTGCTCCGTCATTTGATCAAGCCGCTTGTCCTGCAGGGCGCGCCGTCGTTCAACGACGTCGCCAGGAATCTCGACATGCACCCCCGCAAGCTGAATCGGCGGCTCTTGGACGAAGGAACCTCGTTCATCGAAATTCGCGATGAAGCTCGTTTCCGGCTCGCCCAGGAGCTTCTCGCCCTCACCGACCTGCCGATCGGCGAGATCGCGTCCGCGCTGTCCTATTCAGGGCATGGCAGTTTCGTGCGCGCGTTCAAGAAGAGATCCGGCAAGACGCCATCGCAGTGGCGTGAGGAATACGCCGTCGGCGCGCGCGGCGAAGACGCGTGAAACATCTGCGCCAAAGGCCCCCTGTTTTGCTCTTTGCCGCCATTCCAGGATGAACGCTTATTGCCGCTTCGGGTCGACTTGGGACGATCGCCGAACATCCTGCGGATGACGGCTTCGAGCCGACTGCGGCCATCCGGCGGGGAGCGCCGGGGGGGGGAGATTGCGCCTACTTGCAGCTGGCCCCGAGATACGAGAGCCGCGCCTCACGCGCCCTTGTTGTCGACGCCGGCCGACGAGAATGTCGCCATGTCCTTGTGGCAAGCGACCGCCGCCTTGACCAGGCCGATGGCGAGCGCCGCGCCGGAGCCTTCGCCGAGCCTCATGCCGAGATCGAGCAGCGGCTTCTTGCCGAGCCGTTTCAGCACTTCCGCATGGGCGGCTTCCGCCGAGGCATGGCCGGCGAGGCAATGGTCAATGCTTGACGGGTCGAGCGCGTGCAGAACTGCCGCCGCCGCGCAGACCACATAGCCGTCGAGCAGCACCGGCGTGCGCTCCATGCGCGCCGCGAGAATGGCGCCGGCCATGGCCGCGACCTCGCGCCCGCCAAGGCGGCGCAACAGTTCGAACGGATCGTCGAGATGGTCGCGGTGCAAGGCGACCGCGCGCCGCACGGCGTTGGCCTTGCGCGCCAGGCCTTCGTCATTGACGCCCGTGCCGCGCCCGACCCAATCTTCCGCCTCGCCGCCATAGAGCGCGTAATAGATGGCCGCGGCGATGGTGGTGTTGCCAATGCCCATTTCGCCGAGCGCCAGCAGGTCGGCGCCGCCGGCGATCGCCTCCATGCCATAGGCGATGGTCGCGGCGCATTCGCGCGCCTCCATTGCCGGCGCCTCGGTGATGTCCTTGGTCGGCAGGTTGAGCGCGAGTTCGAACACTTTCAGCCCGGCGCCATTGACGGCGCAGATCTGATTCACGGCCGCGCCGCCCGCGGAGAAATTCTTCAGCATCTGCGCGGTGACGCTGGCCGGATAGGGCGAGACGCCCTGTGCGACGACGCCGTGATTGGCGGCGAACACCACCACGGTCGGCCGCTCGGCGGTCGGCTCGGCGCGGTCCTGCCAGGCGGCGAGCCACTCGACGATCTCCTCAAGCCGGCCGAGCGCGCCCGGCGGCTTGGTCAACTGCGCGTCGCGGGCGCGCACGGCGGCGACGGCTTCGGCGGAGGCGACGGGCATTTGCGCGAGCAGGGCGCGGAAGGCGTCGAAAGGATGTTCGGCGGAGGAGTTCGTCTGCATGGTCTTTCGCGGAGTCTTGCGCCGCGCCGGAGGCGCCGCGCGGTCATGAAGCGTTGTGCCGAAACGTAAAAGGGCGGCACGGTCGGTGACCCTTGCGCCGCCCTTGAGACATTCCGGCTGAACCGGCTTTGGGCCGGTCAGGCGACTTTTTCGCGCAGGGTGCGCGGCAGCGGGAAGGATACGTCTTCCGTGGCAGTGGTGATGGTGTCGATCACCAGCTCGAATTTTTCGCCGACGGCGTCGAGAATTTCCTCGACTAGCACTTCCGGCGCCGAGGCGCCGGCGGTGACGCCGAGCGAGGCGACCCCTTCCAGCTGGCTCCAGTCGATGTCGGTGGCGCGCAGGACGAGTTGGGCGCGGCGGCAGCCGTTGCGCTCGGCCACTTCCTTGAGGCGCTGCGAATTGGAGGAATTGGGCGAGCCGACCACGATGAAGGCGTCCACCTTGTGGGCGATTTCCTTGACCGCTTCCTGGCGGTTGGTGGTGGCGTAGCAGATGTCCTGCTTATGCGGCCCCGCGATCTGGGGATATTTTTCCTGCAGGGCGTTGACCACTTCCTGCATGTCGTCCACCGACAAAGTGGTCTGGGTGACATAGGCGATCGGTTCGTCGGCCGGGAAGGGCAGCGCGGCGACGTCTTCCGGACTTTCCACCAGCACCACCGCGCCTTCGGGCAGCTGGCCCATGGTGCCGATGACTTCCGTGTGGCCCTTGTGGCCGACCAGCACGACCTTGCGGCCGCGCCGATAATGGATCTCCGCCTCGCGATGGACCTTGGTCACCAGCGGGCAGGTGGCGTCGATCGCGAGCAGCTTCCGGCTTTCGGCCTCGACCGGCACGGCTTTCGGGACGCCATGGGCCGAAAACACGACGGGAGCGCCATTGTCCGGCACTTCGTCCAACTCTTCGACGAAGATCGCGCCCTTGCGCTTGAGGCCCTCGACAACATAGCGGTTGTGGACGATCTCGTGGCGCACATAGACGGGCGCGCCGAATTTGCGCAGGGCGTGTTCGACAATGTCGATCGCGCGCACGACGCCGGCGCAGAAGCCGCGCGGCGCGCAAAGAAAGACGTTCAGACGGGGCTTCAGAGTGGGCGTGGCGCTCATCCGGGGACCTCTAGGGACAGGTCTGGGACCTCTAAGGACGGGTCTTGGCTGAAAAATCTTGTGGGCGCGGGGCGCGGCGATGTCAAGCGCGGGCCGGGGGCGAAACGGCTTCCCGCGCCGCGCTTTCGCCTCTATCCTTGCCTAAGGCATCGCCGGCGCGCGGCGAATCGCCGCCATGATCTGAACCTCCTGCGGGCCACATGCCGGAAATGAGCAGCGAGACGAGCTTTCTCGTCCCGATCCTGATTCTTCTCGCCGCCTCGATCGTGTTTGCGGCGTCCTTCCGCTTCGCGGGGCTCGGCTCCGTCATCGGCTATCTCGTCGCCGGCATCGCCATTGGCCCCTCGGGCCTCGGGCTGATCGCCGAGCCGAAGATGACGCTCAACATTTCCCAACTCGGCGTCGTGCTGCTGCTCTTTCTGATCGGCCTGTCGCTCAAGCCCCAGCGGCTCTATGCCTTGCGGCGCGACATCGGGCTGATCGGCGTCAGCCAGATGGTGCTGACCGCCGGGCCTCTGGCCTATGCCGCACACAAATTCCTGAATCTCGGCCTGTTCGGCGCCCTCGCGGCGGGTCTGGCGCTGGCCTTTTCCGCCACCGCCATCGCCATGCAATTGCTGGAGGAGCGCGGCGACGCGCAAACGGCCTACGGCCGGCGCGCCTTCGCGGTCCTGCTGGCGCAGGATATCGCCGTCGCGCCCGCTTTGGCCCTGATTCCGCTGCTCGGCGGCGGGGCGGCCGGCGCCGCGTCCTCGCTGGCCGGTTCGATGCACGACGCGCTGATCAATCTGTCGCAGGCCTTCGCGGCGCTGGCTTTCGTCATTCTCGCCGGCCATTACGCCCTCAACCCGCTGTTCCGCGTGCTGGCGCGGGCCGGCGCGCGCGAAATCCTCACGGCGGCGGCCTTGTTTATCGTGCTCGGCGCGGCGGTGCTGATGCAGGCGGTCGGCATGTCGATGGCGCTGGGCGCCTTTCTCGCGGGCCTGCTGCTGTCGGAGTCCAATTTCCGCCATCAGCTCGAAGCCGATATCGAACCGTTTCGCGGCCTGCTGATGGGCCTGTTCTTCATGTCGGTCGGCATGTCGGTGGACGCCCATCTGGTCGGGGCGCGGCTCGGGCTGCTCGCGGGCGCGGCGCTGGCCATTCTCTGCGCAAAAATGGCCATCGTCTTCATTCTGTTCCGGCTGACAGGCTCGACCTCGCGGGAATCGCTCAGCGCCGCCGGAATCCTGACGCCGGCGGGCGAATTTTCCTTCGCCATTTTCCCGCTCGCGGCTGCGGCCCATCTGATGCCGCAGGCGGATTCCAGCCTGTTGTCGGCGCTCGCCGCGATCACCATGGTCGCCGGGCCCTTTTTCGCCAAGGGCGTGGAGTATTTCGCGGCCCGGTTCGAAAGCCGCCATCCGCCCGAACCGGAAGGCGCGGTCGAGCCGCCGCCGCCGTCCGTTCCCAAGGAAAAGCGCGGAAAGGTGCTGGTGGTCGGCTTTGGCCGCTTCGGGCAGATCTCGGTGCAGCCTCTGCTTGCCGAGCGCATCGACGTCACCGTGATCGATTCCTCGGTCAAGCGCATCCGCGACGCCGGCAAGTTCGGCTTCAAGGTCTATTTCGGCGACGGCTGCAGGCTCGACGTGCTGCGCGCGGCGGGCGCCGGCGAGGCGCGGATCATCGCCATTTGCGTTGGCGACCGCGACATCGCCAACGCCATTGTCGCCCTGGCGCGCGACAATTTCCCGACGGCGAAGATTTTCGTGCGCGCCTATGACCGCATTCACGCCATCGACCTGCTCGACAGGGGCGTTGATTACCAGATCCGCGAAACGCTCGAATCGGCGCTGACCTTCGGCGGCGCGGCGATCGCGGAAATTCGCGGCGATCCCGACGCCGCCCGCGAGGCCGTGGACGCGGTGCGCCTGCGCGATCTCGACCGGCTGGCGATCCAGAAGGCGGGCGGCGCGCCGCCGCCCTTCTTCGCGCCCGACCAGCCGCGCTTCAATCCCGAGCCGCTGGTCAAGCCGGCCAGCAAGTCGAAGGGGCTGACGCCGGAAAGCCAGACGATCGTCGATCAGGCCTCCGACTGACGCCAGATCAGGTGAGGCGGCCGGCTTCTTATAAATCTCAGGAAGCGGGATTGGCTCTTGTCTGGCGCGAAACCTGCTTGTATCGAGCGGCCTCCGGCGCATTCCCGCGCCGGAGGGGTCGAACGCCCGGCTGGCTTGCTGCTCTCTCCAGAAATGCAAAGCCGATTTTTCCGGGCGCGGACAGGCTGCGATTGCAGCTTCCGCCGCATCGTCCTATCTAGTGCATCGTCGGAGGGGAAAAGGCTGCGCTGCGCGCGACCGCATCCTGGGGCGTCGACCGCCCCGATGAGGAGCGCGCAAAACGGAATGGAACTGGACGGCGCCGCCCGGCGCATTCCAGGCATTTTGCGCCAGTTCCCGACCCTCCCCGACCTTGAGACCCCGTTTGAAAGCCGGACATGGCCCGTGACCTAGTCGATGAAAACCGCATCTCGTCGCGCGACGAACTGGTCGGATGGTTTGAGGCCGGGTGCAAGCCGCAGGGGCCGTTCCGCATCGGGACGGAGCATGAGAAGATTCCATTCTATCGCTTGGGCCATGCGCCCGTGCCCTATGATGGACGTCCCGACGGACGCGGGGGCATTCGCGCGCTGATGGAAGGCCTGCGCGCGTCAAGCGGCTGGGAGCCGATCGAGGACGGCGACGCGCTGATCGGACTTTTCGATCCGCAAGGCGGCGGCGCCATTTCGCTCGAGCCGGGCGGGCAATTCGAATTGTCGGGCGCGCCGCTTGACAATGCGCACCAGACGGGCGCTGAGCTTGAGGCGCATTTCGCGGCGCTCGCGCCGATTTGCGAAAAGCTCGGCCTCGCCTTTCTCGATCTTGGCATGAGCCCGCTGTGGCGGCGCGACGAGACGCCGGTCATGCCGAAGCAGCGCTATCAGATCATGGCGCGCTACATGCCAAAGGTCGGAAAGCTCGGCCTCGACATGATGTTCCGCACTTCGACCGTGCAGACCAATATTGATTTCGGCTCCGAAGAGGACATGGTCGCGAAACTGCGGCTGGCCCTGAGCCTGCAGCCTTTGTTCACTGCGCTTTTCGCCAATTCGCCCTTCACGGACGGCAAGCCCAACGGCTTCCAGTCGATGCGCTCGCAGATCTGGACCGATACGGACGCCGACCGCACGGGCATGTTGCCCTTCGCCTTCGAGCCGGGAATGGGCTTCGAGCGCTATGTCGATTACGCCCTCGACGTGCCGCTCTATTTCGTCAAGCGCGGCGACGTCTATCACGATGTCGCGGGGGCCTCGTTCCGCGACCTGCTGGCGGGCAAGTTGCCGCAATTGCCGGGCGAATTCGCAACGATCTCCGATTGGGCAAACCATCTTTCGACCATTTTCCCCGAAGTGCGGCTCAAGCGTTATATGGAGATGCGGGGCGCCGACGTCGGCCCGCGCGCCCACATCCTCGCCTTTACCGCGCTGTGCGCCGGCCTGTTCTACGACAAGGAGTCCAGCGCGGCGGCCTGGGAACAGGTGAAGGGCTACAGTGTCGGCGATCGCGCGGCGTTGCGGGCGGCGGTCCCGCGCGAGGGGCTTGCGGCGCGGATCGGCGGGCGCAGCCTGCTGGAGCTTGCGCGCGAAATTCTTCCCCTGGCGCGGTCCGGACTCGTGCGCCGTCGTCGGTTCGACGCCGAGGGGCGCGATGAAACGATTTATATCGATGTCCTGGAAGAGATCGCCGCGCGCGGGGAAAATCTCGCCCAGAAGCGGCTGGCCCTGTTTCACCGGGCCTGGAAGGGCGATATCGCGCCCGCCTTTGAAACCTGCGTGTATTAATCGACGCTTGCGGTCTTACACGCCCCCGAGCTTCCTTACATGCCCCCGAGATTCATGGGGCGCAGGCGCAGGCGGCCGCGCGGCTCGACGATCTCGGCGTTGCCGGCCATGTAATTCATATGCGCGGGCGCCGAAGCGGCGGGCCGGGCGGCGGGTATGTGCGTTTCGCCGGTCGTGATCGGCGGGGGGAGCGCGAGCGGCGCGCTGAGCCGGAGTTGATTTTCGGCCGCCACGGAGGCGGCTGCGCCCAAAAATGGGCTGAGAGCGAGCACAGCGCAGGCGATCAGGTGAATTGGGGCCGACTGTTCTTGCTTTTTGGCGGTCATCCCGAATCTCTCTGGAAAGGGTCGCCTTTTTGACCCCAACATGATGGCGACATCATGTCGCGCGGGTTGGCCGCGCCCCGATCAGCCGCGCCAGTCGCCCAGCGTGGCCTGGACGAGAGCCAAAGCGGCGACAGCAGCCGTGTCGGCGCGCAGAACGCGCGGCCCCAGCGACAGGCGGGCGACCGGCGCGACGCGGGCGAGAGCTCCCCTTTCCGCCTCGTCGAAGCCGCCCTCGGGCCCGATCAGCACGGCGAATTTCTGGAAGCCTGCGCCAGCCCGGCGCAGGGCGTCGAGCGGATCGGCGATCTCCGCCGCCTCGTCGCAGAAGATCAGCAGCCTGTCTTCAGGCCAGTTGTGTAAGATGGCGTCGAGTTTCTGCTCCTCCAGCACCTCGGCGAGCGCAAGCAGGCCACATTGCTCCGCTGCCTCGACGACATTCGCGCGCATGCGTTCGAGATTGATCCGGCTGGCCTGGGTGCGCCGGGTCAGCGCCGGACGCAGCCGCCGCGCGCCCATTTCCACCGCCTTCTGGGCCATGTAGTCGAGCCGGGCGTGTTTCAGCGGCGCGAAGATATAGTCGAGATCGGGCAGGTTTTCCTGCGGACGGCTCTGCTCCTCGATGCGCAAGGACGCGGATTTCTTGCCTTGCGGAGCGAGCGCCGCGCGCCACTCGCCGTTGCTTCCGTTGAAGACGAGCAGCCGCGCGCCTTCGCCGAGACGCAGGACATTAACCAGATAATTGGTCTGTTCGCGCGTCAACTCGATGGTCGCGCCCGCCTGGAGCGGGGCGCCGACGCAAAGGCGATGGCTGGTGAAATCCAGTCGCGACATGGCGGCAGAATCCGTTTCGTATGGTTCAGTTGCTGGCGGCGGGCAGGGCGAGGTCAAATTCGGCGGGGGCGGGGCCGGAAACGGTGATCCGCAGCGGCAGGTCCGGCCGCTTCTTCTTGCCGGGGTGCTGGGCGAGGGTCAGAAGGAAGGCGTTTTTCTCCTTATCCGGCCGCACGTCGAAATAGAAGCCCGTCGGCGGCTCGACGAACAGGTCGCGCGCGTCAGCGTTGATTTTCACCTGCCATTGCGGCTTCCCGCTCGCGGGCGGCGCCGGCGCCGCGACCGCGAAGCTCGCGGCCGCCTCGCCTTCGAGAATTTTCGGAATCTGCCGCAGGGAATCGTCGAGCAGTTGGCTTTCGGCCTCGCGCGGCTGCGGCGGCAGGGACAGGCTCAACTGCGCATGGGCGGGAATGCAGATCTTCTCGCAGGCGGCGTAATCGAGCTTCAGCGCCAAAGTCATCGGCTTTTTGGGATCGACGGGCGCGATCCGGATGGGAAAGAGGACCTCGCCGCGATAGCCGAAAACCTGATTGCCGTCCTCGTCGATCCGCTCAGGCTGAGGATAGACCACGTCCGCCTCGGCGACATTGTCCGATCCGGCGAAATCGAAGGTCGGCGGAACGCCGGCCTCGCCGGGATCCCGCCAATAGGTCACAGCCGCGCCGGAGAGGCGGATTTGCGCTCCGGCATATCGGGCGCCATCATGAATCCCGCCATCGACCAGCCGCGCCTGGGATTTCGGCCCCGAGACCCAATCCGCGGCAAGAGTTGGGGCGTAAAAGGCGCTTGCGAGGGCGAGGGCCGCCGCCGCGAGAGAGAGGGCCGCCGCCGCGAGGGCGACAGGCGTCGCACGACCCGACCGGAAAGTGCGAAACGTTTTGGCTTCCCTTTGCGCGGCCATCCTTTAGCATGTCTCCTCAGTCTGCGTGCTGCGCCGGCGTCCGGCTTGGGACGCGGAAGGGCAGCGGGAAGGTTGCGAAAGTGAACAAAGCCGGGCCAGGACCATTTCTCGAAGGCAAATGTCTTGTGGCCATGCCCAGCCTGCAAGACGATTATTTCGTGCGGTCGGTCATCTATATCTGCGCCCATTCCGAGGAAGGGGCCATGGGCATTATCGTGAATCATCCCGCCCACGGCGTCAATTTCGTCGATCTGCTGCTTCAACTCAAGGTGATCGGCTCGCAGGACACGCCGCGATTCGCCGAAACCATGGGCCGGCATCGCGTTCTCGCCGGCGGGCCGGTGGACGCCAGCCGGGGCTTCGTGCTGCATTCGCCGGATTATCGCGCCGAGGAGGCCACGTTGTTGATCGACGACAGCGTCTCCATGACGGCGACGCTCGATGTTTTGCGCGCCATCGCGCAGGGCGACGGGCCGGAAAAGGCCGTTCTGGCGCTGGGCTATGCCGGGTGGTCGCCAGGCCAGCTCGAAAAGGAGATTCTGGCCAATAGCTGGATGATTTGCCCGGCCGATTCGTTCCTGCTGTTCGATCCCGAGCACGAGACGAAATATGAGCGGGCTTTGGGCGCGATCGGCGTCGATCTGCGCTTCCTCGCCGACGACGCCGGTCACGCCTGACCGCCCGCTCTGATTAAAGGGCGGGCTCGGCCGACGCGCCCACGAGCTTGCGGGCGTCGGTGGCGCTCAGCGGATGGCCGAAGGCGAAGCCGACGGCGTATTCGCAGCCGATTTGCGAAAATTCGATCACATCCGATTCGCTCTCCGCGCCCTCGGCGATCGCCTCCATGCCGAAATCATGGGCGAGCGTAACGACAGAGCGAAGCATGGCCGGGCGATTGGTCAGTCCGTCCTGACGGGCGAAGGCGCGGTCGATCCGGATCATGTCGAACGGAAAGCGTTGGAGATAGGCCAGCGAGGAATAGCCCGAGCCGAAGCCGGAGAGGCCGAGGCCCGCGCCCAACTCCTTGAGGCGACCGAGAATCTGCGCCGCATATTCGGGATTGGCCATCACCAAAGCCTCGCTGAATTCCAGCTTCAGCGAGCCGGGGGCGACGCCGACTCGGGTCAGGACGTTCTTCACGTCGGGCAGCAGGTCGTGGCGCAGCAGGCGCGCCGAGGAAATATTGACGCTGGCGAAAATCGGCGGATTGACGTCCAGCGCCTTCTGCCAGGCGGCAAGCTCTCGCGCCGCGCGCTGCATGACGAAGCGGCCGAGATCGACGATCAGCCCGGTTTCCTCGGCGAGCGGCAGGAATTCGCTTGGCTCGACGCGGCCAAGACGCGGATGCTGCCAGCGCAGCAACGCCTCGAAGCCGGCGACGGTGCGGTCGTCCAGCCGGACGATGGGCTGGAAGAACAGCTTGATCTCGTCGCGATCGAGCGCATGGCGCAACTCGCTTTCCAGCGCCTGCCGATTGGAGCCCTGCGACCGCATGGAGGGCCGGAAAACCTCGATCCGGCCGCCGCCGTCGCGCTTGGCGTGGCGCATGGCGATCTCGGCGTCCTTGAGCATGTCCTCGCGCTTGGGATGCCATTGCGGGTCGAACAGGGCGATGCCGACCGAAACGCCGAGAGGGATTTCCTTGTTGGCGAAGGTGACCGGCGCGGAGACGGTGCGGCGGATGCGGTCGGCCAGATTGACGATCTGCTCCGTCGCGGCCTCGGAAGCGAGAATCACAGCGAACATGTCGCCTGAAATGCGCGCCAGCGTGTCGCGGGGCTGCAACAGGCGGCCCAGCCGCCGCGCAACGGTCAGCAGGATCGAATCGCCGGCCGAGACGCCGACGGTTTCGACGATCTTGCTGAAGCGGTCGATATCGACGCACAGCACGGTCGGGCGATGGTGGGGCGGCGTCTCGGCCTGGATCAGCGCCAGTTCAAGACGGTCGAAGAAGATTTCGCGATTGGGCAGGCCGGTCAGATTGTCATGGACGGCGTCGTGCAGCAGGCGCTCGAAGGCGTTTTTCTGCTCGGTCACGTCGGTCAGCGTGCCGACCAGCCGCACCACGTCGCCATCCGGCCCGACCACAGGGCGCGCGCGCAGTCGGAACCAGAAATAATGGCCGTCGCTCGCATGAAGGCGGAAGTCCTGGCTGACGCGGCCGCGGCGCTGCTCCAGCACCGTGTCGAGGCAGGCGCGATAGCGGTCGCGCTCCAGCGGATGCAGCAGGCTCATCCAGGACGAGGCCGGACCTTCGAGGTCGCTGCGGCGCAGGCCGAGCTGATCCTCGATTTCCGGGCTGACATAGATCTGGTCGTTGATGACGTCCCAGTCGAAAATGATGTCATTGGCGCCTGTCAGCGCCAGCGCCTTGCGCTCGACGTCGCTGATCGCGCCATGGGCGACGCCGCCGGCGGCGAAGGCGCTCTGCATGATGGTGAAGCCGATCAGCATCACCAGCAGCACGAGGCCGCCCAGCAGCGCGGGGGAGGCGAGGTCGTTGGCGATGGAGCCGTTGACCGTGAAGGCCGCCGCGCAGACCCAGACCACCAGCAGCAGCCAGGTCGGAATGAGCATGACCGCGCGTTCGACGCCATGGGTGGCGAGATAGATCACCAGGATCAGGCCGACGGCGGCCACGGTGGCCAGGGAAATGCGCGCCACGCCCGCCGCGACGGAAGGATCATAGACGGCGAGGCCGACGAGGGCGAGCAGGAAGGCCAGCCAGACGCCCGCGATATGGGAGGCGCGGACATGCCAGCGGCTGAGGTTGAGATAGGCGAAAAGAAAGACCACAAGCGTGGCCGAGAGCACGGTTTCGGCGCCGGCGCGCCAGACGCGGTCGGCATTGGCCTCGGTGCCGAAGATCTTGGACCAGAAGCCGAAATCGATGGAGATATAGGCCAGAACCGCCCAGGCCAGCGCGGCGGCGGCCGGGAAGATCACGGCGCCCTTGACGACGAAGACGATGGTCAGGAACAGGGCGAGCAGGCCGGCGATGCCGATGACGATGCCCTTGTAAAGCGTCAGGCCGGTGGTCTTGTCCTTGAAGGCTTCGGGCTCCCAAAGATAGAGCTGCGGCAGTTTCGGCGTCTTCAGCTCGGCCACATAAGTCACGGTGGCGCCGGGGTCGAGCGTCACGCGGAAGACGTCGGCGTCGGGCGTGTCTTCCTTTTCGGGAGGAATGCCCTGGCTCGCGGTGATTTCGGAAATGCGCTCGGAGCCGAGGTCCGGCCAGATCACGCCAGAGCCGACCAGGCGGAAATGCGGCGCGACGATCAGCCGCTCCATCTGCTCGTCGGTGTCATTAGTGAGCGCGAACACGATCCAGGACGGATGCGCGCCGGCCTCGCGGGCGTGAACCTCGATTCGGCGGACGATGCCGTCGGGACCTGGCGCGGTGGAGACCTGGATGCGGTCGCCCTGATTGGAATAATTCTCGACCCAGTGCGTCAGGTCGATGGCCTGGGCGTCCGGCGGCACGCGCACCGATTCGACGGCAGCGGCGGGATTAAGCCCGGCGAGCGCGGCGAAAAGCGGCAACAGCAGCAGGAAGGCGAAGCGGGACAGGCTCACATGACCTTTGGGCGTGAAAGGGCGTAACGCGGCGCACGAAAGGCCGCAGGGGGTTTTCGCAAATCTCGCCGCGATTGCCTAGGCTCTCAAGGTGGGATTTCCGGCGCGATCGGGCGAAGGGGCTGCCGTGCCGCAGCTTAGTGTCGAAACTGTGACGAAGACGGCTCCTCAGCCCGGAAGCGACGGATGCGCGGCGGCGGCGTCTCCACGCAGGAAATCGCCCTCCAGCATGGCGAAAAGAAGATGGTCCTGCCAGGCGCCGTCAATGAGCAGATAGGCCCGGGCGAAGCCCTCGCGCTGGAAGCCGAGATGTTCGAGCAGCCGGCGCGAACGCTCGTTTTCCGGCGCGCAGGCGGCCTCGACGCGATGAAGCCGCATTTCGAGAAAGGCGTGGCGCAGCAAGGCGCGAACGGCCTTGGCCATATAGCCTTGGCCGGCGTGTTTTTCGCCCATCCAATAGCCGAGCGTCGCGCATTGGGCGACGCCGCGCCGCACATTGCCGAGCGTGATTCCGCCGAGCAGGGCGTCGTCCCGGGAGCGAAAAATCAGGAAGCCATGGGATTCGTCCTCCGCGCGCTCGCGGTCCTGGCGCTGGATGCGGCGCTGAAAGGCGGGCTTGGTCAGGTCGTCGACCGGCCAACTCGGCTCCCAAGGCGTCAGAAAGGCGCGGCTCGCGCTGCGAAGCTGCCGCCACGGCTCGAAATCGCCGGGCAGCGCGGCGCGCAGATAGACGCCCTCGCCGTCGAGGCGGCCGGGGACGGGTTTTTTGCGCTGAAGTCCGAAAAAATTCATGGTCATCGCGGCGTATCTTGCGTCAGGTTAGCATAAAGCGCGCAATTTATGACAGTCTCGAGCTAGACGCCGCCGAGCAGCGCCGCAACCTCGGCGGCGCCCGGCGCCTTGCGGACGGCGCCGAGAATGGCGACGGTCGGGGCCGTGCGCAACATGGCGGCGCCCGCCGCCTGCACGTCGGAGAGGCCGAGGGCGTCAATCTTCTCGATCATTTCCGCGCGCGTCAGAACCCGGCCGAATATCGTGATCTGCCGTGCGATCTGTTCCGCGCGCGCCGAAGAGCTTTCCAGCGCCGTCAGCAGGCCGACCTTGGTCTGCGCCTTCGCCCGGACGAGATCGGCCTCCCCCAAGGAATGCGCGGCCCCGGCGAGGCACGACAGGCTGACCTCCACCAGTTCGCGCACGCTGCGGCCCGAGGTCGCGGCTTCGAAGCCGAACAGGCCGGTGTCGAAGAAGGGCCAGTGGAACGAGGAAATGGAATAGGCGAGGCCGCGTTTTTCCCGCACTTCCTGAAACAGCGGGCTGGCCATGCCGCCGCCGATAGCGTTGGCGAAGAGATGCGCGGCGTAATTCTGCGGGTCGGCATAGGCGCGGCCCTCGAAGCCGATCACGACCTGGGTCTGCTCCAGCTTTTTCGCGACCAGCTTTTCGCCGCCGGCATATCGTGCGGGCTCCAGCGCGACCGGCGGCGCGACGGGCAGGGAGGCGAACAGGCGTTCCGAGGCGTCGCGGATCTGCGCATGATCGACCGCCCCCGCGCCCGCGATCACGCAGGCCCGCGCGCCATAATGGCGCTGGAGATAAAGCTCGATGGCGTCGCGGTCGAAGCCGCGCACGCGCTCCGGCGTGCCGAGGATGGCGCGGCCGACGGGCTGGTCGGGAAAGGCGGCGGCGTTGAACAGATCGATCACGAAATCGTCGGGCGTGTCCTGCAAAGCCGCGATTTCCTGCAGGATCACATCCTTCTCGCGCTCCAGCTCCGCCGGGTCGAACAGGCTTGCGGTCAGAATATCGGCGAGCACGTCCAGCGCCAGTTCGCAATCCTCGCGCAGCACGCGGGCGTAATAGGATGTGCTTTCCACGCCGGTCGCGGCGTTGAGATCGCCGCCCGCGCTTTCGATGTCTTCCGCTATGGCGCGGGCGTCGCGCCGCCGCGTGCCCTTGAAGGCCATATGTTCGAGCAGATGCGACAGGCCCTGTTCGGACGCGTCCTCGTTGCGCGAGCCGGCGGCGACGAAAACGCCGAGCGAGGCGGTCTCCAGCCCGGGCATGGAATCCGTGACGATTCGCAGTCCGGAGGGCAGTTCGCTGATTTCAACCGCCATGCCGGGCCCGTTTCACTTTTGAGCCAAAGTGACGGCGCGGGCGCGGGCGCGGACGAAGCTCGCGATCGCCTGTTCGTCGTTCGGCAGCACGTCGAAACGCTCCTTGCGCTCGAACAGGTCGGCGAGATGCGCCGGCAGCGGCGCGGACAGGCCGGTCGCCGCGCGCACGGCGTCGGGGAATTTGGCCGGATGGGCGGTGCCGAGCGCCACCATTGGGGTCGCGGGATCGCGCGCCAGGTTTTTCCGCGCGACATGGACTGCGACGGCGGTGTGGGGATCGAGAATATATTCGCACTCGCGCCAGGTCCGCGCGATTTCGCCCGCGGTTTCCGCCTCGCTGGCCGCCCCGGCGGAGAATTCCTCGCGGATTTTTTCCAGCGCGGCGGGCGGAATGTCGAAAGCGCCGGACTGGTCGAGACTCGCCATCAGGCCCCGGATCTCGGCCGCGTCGCGGCCGACGGCGTCGAACAGAAGGCGCTCGAAATTGGACGAGACCTGAATGTCCATCGAGGGCGACTGCGTCGCATGGACGCCGCGCACCTCATAGCGGCCCGTAGCCAGCGCGCGGGCGAGAATGTCGTTGGAATTGGTGGCGACGACGAGCTTTTCGATGGGAAGGCCCATCTGTCGCGCCATGTGGCCGGCGAGAATGTCGCCGAAATTGCCGGTCGGCACCGTGAACGAGACTTTCCGCAACGGCCCGCCCAGCACGGCGGCGGAGGTGAAATAATAGACCATCTGCGCCACGACGCGGGCGAAATTGATCGAATTCACGCCCGAGAGGCCAAGCTCTTCACGCAAGGGCTGGTTGCGGAAGAAGCGCTTCAGGATGGCCTGGGCGTCGTCGAAAGTGCCTTCGAGCGCGATGGCGTGGATATTGTCCGCCGCTACCGTGGTCATCTGGCGGCGCTGCACGTCGGAGACGCGGCCGTGCGGATAAAGAATGAAGACATCGACCTGGTCGAGGCCGCGAAAGGCCTCGATCGCGGCGGCGCCGGTGTCGCCCGATGTGGCGCCGATGATGGTGGCGCGCTTGCCGCGCGCTTTCAGCGCCCGGTCCATCAGCCGCCCGAGCAATTGCATCGCCACGTCCTTGAAGGCGAGCGTCGGGCCGTGGAACAACTCCAGCACGAAGAGATTGTCGTCGATCTGGGCCAGCGGCGTCACCGCCTTGTGGCGGAAGCTCGCATAGGCGGCCTCGAGCATGGGTTTGAATTCGTCGGCCGGCAGAGTCGCGTCGAGGTAGGGGGAGATGACCGACTGCGCCACATCGACATAGGGCTTGCCCGCGAAGCCGCGCAAGGTCTCGGCCGCGAGATGCGGCATGGCCTCCGGCACGTAAAGGCCGCCGTCGGGCGCGAGGCCGGCGAGCAGTGCTTCGGTGAAGGAGAGTTTGGGCGCTTCGCCGCGCGTCGAAATATAGGCCACGGGTTCTTTCCGGTGAGACGAGCCGCCTTTTAGCGCCTTGTCGCCCCGCTGTCATGTCCGGGCGGCGCTTTGAGTCCGATCCACGTTTCCAGCGGAGAGAGAACGGAAACAATTTTATGCGACCGTTCGACGCGCCATCAAACGGCGCTCAATCTGTCGAAATCGCGGCCCATCTTGAGCAAGCATCAAATTTCCCGAGCCTTGACCGCCTCTCTCGCGGGTCTCGCCAGCGCCTGGCGGACCGAGCGCGCCTTCCGCCTGGAAACGGCCGTGCTCGCCGCCGCAGTCCCTGTCGCCTTACTGCTGACGCCGGATTTCTTTCGTCGCGCGGAACTGATCGCGTGTCTGCTGGCTGTGCTGGCGGTCGAGCTGCTCAATACGAGTATCGAAAAGCTCTGCGATCGAACGACGCCCCAAATCGATCCCGTCATCAAAATCGTCAAGGACATGGGCTCGGCCGCCGTCTTCTGCGCGCTTTGCATGGCGGGCGCGATCTGGATCGGCGCGGCCCTCGCGCGCTTCGCCTGAGGCTTGGCCATCGTCCCGCATCGACGCCGCCAGGGCGGTCCAGAGCCTATTCCAGCTCTCGCGGCGTAACGAAACGCGTCAGCCGTCCCGCTCCGCGACCAATTCGCGCCCATGAACAATCCAGGGCGAATTCCGCCAAAGCCCCCGTAGGAAAAGATTCGGCCAGACGTCGTCTGAGCGCATCCTCCGCCAAATGGTCGTTACCGCCGACGAGGAGAAGGGCCAATTCCTGCAGGCCGGGATTATGGCCGATCACGAGAACGGCGCGCGTCGAATCCGGGATTTTGCGCAACCGCTCCAGAAGTTGCGGCGCCGGCGCCAGATAGAGCGCTTCCTCGACCTTTATCTCTGGCGGTTCTTCCCACGGCTGGAGCGCCTCAAGCGTCTGCTGGGTTCGCAGCGCGCTGGACACGCAGATGAGATCCGGGCTTATCCGCTCGGAACGAACCAGCCGCCGCATGGCCGCGGCCGCCTTGCGCCCGCGCTTGTTCAACGGGCGGTCGTGATCCGGGAGCGACAGATCCTTCCACGACGACTTGGCGTGACGAAGCAGGAACAGCCGCTTTTTCATTTCTTCTTTTCTGAGGCGCGCTTTGGTCAGAGCGTCGGCGCTTCCTGATCGGGGCGGCGCCAAAATGAGGACTGTGACCGCATCGGGGAGAGCTTCGCCGCCGCGCCTTTCCTGGCCTTCAGAGGGCAGTCCGGGCGGCTGCACTTTCCAATCATGGCCAGCGCGGTGGCGACGCCGGTGAGAATGACGATGCCGCCATCGGCGTTCTTGACCCGAATGGAGGCGCCGTCGCGATGCCCGATCGTGAGCGCAAGAGCTTCGACCTGACACCAGGCCGCGCGGATATCCGGCAAGGATTCGGTCCGCGCGACGAAGGGCGGCTTACCGCCTTGAGCGATCTCGAACGAGAACAGCGGCATGTCGACCCCATTTCTGGTTTGGACGACACTATCCGCCCGTTGAGGAAGAGTCATCGAGCGCCGCAACAGAATTGATGTTGTTGCGCAGCATGAGTCGCGTCCGATGCAAATCGCGGCGGCCTTCGAAAGAGGCTTAGCGGGTCTCGCGTCCCGCCTCTCGCCCGGCGATTTCTCGTCGCCAGACATAGAGTCCGGCGACGGCGGCGAGCGTCGCGGCGAGCGCGAACCAGGTCAACGCATAGGACAAATGATTGTTGGGAATGGTCGTCACGGTCGCGGCCCCCTTCGGCCAGCCGCCGGGATTGGGCGCCGCATCGGCGTCGACGCTGAAGGGCGCTGATTCGGCCAGGCTCCAATGCGCGGCCAGAGCTGAGGGGTCGCGAGTGAACCAGAGGTTTTTCGCCGGTTCGTCGGGCGGAGTGAAGAAATTGCGGCTTTCGGGGCGACGCATCAGTCCGGTGACTTGCGTTTCACCGGCGATCTGCCCAGTCGCGCGCGCCGCCGGATCTTTCAACTCGGCCGGCACAAAGCCCCTATTGACGAAGACCACGCCGCCACCGTCGAGGCGCAGCGGCGCGACGATCTCATAGCCGGGGCCGCCGCCCGCGGCGCCGGTGGCGCTGGCGCGGAAGAGGTAGGATTCCTTCGTGTGATCGAATACGCCGCGCAAGGTCACGGGACGGTAGTCGTAATCGTCGGGCTTGAGGCCGGGCCAGTCGGCGCGGGGCGGCGGGGGCGCGGGCGAGGCGTCGCGGCGCGCGGCGATCTGCGCCAGCAGGCCCTCTTTCCAGGCGAGGCGATGCCATTGCCAGAACCCGAGCCCGGAGCACAGGCCGACGCCCAGAACGACACAGATCAGCAGAACGAAGTGGCGGCGCAGCAGGCCCATTTTGCGCTTCAGTCCTTCAGCCGGCCTTCCTCGGCCTTGTGATGGAATTGCGCGGCGACCATGAAGCTTTTCAGCGGGCGCAACATGCCGAGGCAGATGATGATCGTCAGTGGGAAAAAAATGACGAGATGGAGCCAGAACGGCGGCTCATAGGTCAATTCGACCCATAAAGCGATGCCCAGCACGACGAAGCCGGCGAGCAAGGTGACAAAAACGGCAGGGCCGTCGCCGGAATCGGCGAAGGAATAGTCGAGCCCGCAGGAGTCGCAGCGCGGGGCCAGCGTCAGGAAGCCGTCGAATAATTTGCCCTGGCCGCAGCGCGGGCATTTGCTGGTGAGGGCGGCCTTGATCGGAAAAGCTGTCTGGGGCATGGCGTCCTGCGGCGGGCGAGGCGCGCCAGTCTAGCATGATGGCGCCTTTGAAAAAACAAACCGGCCCGAAACAGGTTCGGGCCGGTGGAAATCCGAGGGGGCGCGTTCAGCCCGGACTGGCCTCCATCACCGCGCCCCAGGAGCCCCAGACATAGATGGCGGAGAACAGGAACAGCCAGACGACGTCCACGAAATGCCAGTACCAGGCGGCGAATTCGAAGCCGAGATGCTGTTTCGGCGTGAACTGGCCGGCCGTCGCCCGGATCAGGCAGACGATCAGGAAGATCGTGCCGACGATCACGTGAAAGCCATGAAAGCCGGTGGCCATGAAGAAGGTCGCGCCATAGATCGAATCTTTGAAGCCGAAGGGCGCGTGGATATATTCATAGGCTTGGATCGAGGTGAACAGCAGGCCGAGCAGGATGGTGGCGGCCAGGCCTTTCTTAAGGCCTTCGCGGTCGTTTTCCAGCAGGGCGTGATGGGCCCAGGTCACCGTGGTGCCGGATGTCAGCAGGATCAGCGTGTTGATCAGCGGCAGGTGCCACGGGTCGATCGCCTCGATTCCCTTGGGCGGCCAATGCCCGCCGGTGAAGGCGACGCGGGCATATTGAATGGGCTCGTTGGTGAAGAGGCTGGCGTCGAAAAAGGCCCAGAACCAGGCGACGAAGAACATCACTTCCGAGGCGATGAACAGGGTCATGCCATAGCGGTGGCTGAGCTGGACCACCAGAGTGTGGTCGCCGCTCTCGGCCTCCTTCACCACATCGGTCCACCAGAAGGCGATGACGGAGAGCAGGCCGATGATGCCGGCGCCGAACATCATGCTGCCGAGCTTGAGCCCGCCCAGTTCGAGATGCTTCATCCAGAAGATAAGGCCGACGGCGGTCAGGAAGGCGAAAATCGAGGCGAGTAGCGGCCAGGGGCTCGGCGCCACGAGATGGTAGTCGTGATTTGGCTTGGCGTGACCGTCGGCCATGTGCATTTCCTCCTCGCGCCCGGCTTTGCCGGGCTTTGTTCTGCGCCGGTTTTTCCGGCGGATCAGCTCTTGATCAGCTCTTGCCGGGAACGGCCGCGATGTCGGCCGCCCCGGTGGTCTCTGCGTTTCTCTTGGCGCCCGGAGGCGCGAAAAAGGTGTAGGACAAGGTGATCGCGTCAACGGCAGCCATGGTCTCGTCCTGTTCCAGTTTCGGATCCAGGAAAAAGACCACCGGCCATTCGGCGGTTTCATGGGGCCCCAGCTTCTGCGCGTCGAAGCAGAAGCATTTCAGCTTGTCGAACCAGGCGCCGGCCTGATCCGGGGCGACATTGAAACGCGCCACGCCTTCGGTGGCGCGGTCGGACAGGTTGGCGGCGCGGAAAAAGACCGTGACGGTCTCCCCGGGGCGCAGCAGGATTTCAGGCGTTTCCGGCTCGAAGCGCCAGGCGAGACCGGGCGCGACATTGGCGTCGAAGCGCACCGCGATTTTCCGCAAACCGCGCTCATCAGGCGCGCGGGAAGCCGATTGCGTCGTGCCGCCATAGCCGGTCGCGGCGCAGAACAGCCGATAAAGCGGAACGGCGGCGAAGGACGCGCCAAGCATCAGCCCCGCCACGACCGCAAGCGCCGCGGCAGTTCGATGCGCGGCGGCGGTTTTCTGCTGCGTTCCTGACGCTTTGTTCTGGCCCGGCTTCGCGGTCATGGTTCAATCCGGCCGCATGAAGACGTTCGGACCGAGCCGCACGATGGTGATGGCGTAGAAGATCGCCACCAGAGCTGCGACGGCCAGCGCAATGGCGATATTGCGTTGGCGGCGGCGCTTTTCCTGTTCGGGCGTGAGCGGCTTGTAAAGGATTTGCGTCGGCATGGCTCAGGCTCCCAGCCAGATCGTCGTCAGGCGCTCGACCACCAGAACGGCGAAAAGCGTGAAGAGATAAAGGATCGAGAAGCCGAAATTGCGCATCGCGGTTTTCCGCGCCAGATCGCCCTCGCGGCGTGAGAACACCGCCCAGCCGCCAAGAATCATCCCGATTCCGCCGAGGCAGGCGACCGCGCCATAGACGGGGCCGGCGTAGCCCAGAACCCAGGGCAGGGCGCCGATCGGCGCCAGCAGCAGGGAATAAAGCAGGATCTGCAGGCGCGTGGCGTCTGGGCCCCAGACATTCGGGGCCATCGGCACGCCGGCGCGGCCGTAATCCCCAGCCTTGACCAGCGCCAGCGACCAGAAATGGGGCGGCGTCCAGACGAAGATCAGCGTGAAAAGCAGCAGGCTCGACAGGTCGAGCGATCCGGCGGCGGCGGCGTAGCCGACCATCGGGGGCAGGGCGCCCGCCGCGCCGCCGATCACGATGTTCTGCGGCGTCGAACGCTTCAGCCACATCGTATAGACGACGACATAATAGAAGATGGTGAAGGCGAGCAGCCCGCCGGCGAGCCAGTTGGCGGCGAGGCCCAGCGTGAGGACCGCGAAGGCCGAGAGCACGAGGCCGAAAGCCAGAGCTTCGCCGCGCGCCATGCGTCCAGCGGGAATCGGGCGGTTGGCCGTGCGCGCCATCAGGCGGTCGATGTCGGAATCATACCACATGTTGAGGGCGCCGGAGGCTCCGGCCCCAACCGCGATCGCCAGCAGGGCGATCGCTCCGATCACAGGATGGACCGGATGGGGCGCCATCAGCATGCCGGCGAAGGCCGTGAAAATGGATAGCGACATGACGCGCGGTTTGAGCAGCGCGACATAATCGGACGGGCTGGCGTCCGAGGCCGCCAATCCAAAATCGCTGCGTTGACCGAGATCGCTTTCGCTGACGAGACTCATCGGCTGTTCACTTCATTCCGGTTCTCTGGGGCGCCACGCCCCGCGAAGGACAGTGGGACGCCCCGCCAAGGTCAATGGTTCGTGTCGGCGAAATGTGGCAGGTCGTTGAACTGATGGTAGGGCGGCGGCGAGGACAGCGTCCATTCCAGCGTCGTCGCGCCCGGACCCCAAGGGTTGTCGCCGGCCGCTTCCTTGCGCTTGAAGGCGTCATAGACGCAGTAGAAGAAAATCAGCAGAGAGCCGCCGGAGAGGAAGGAGCCGATCGACGACACCTGGTTCCAAAGCTGGAAAGCGTCGGGATAGTCGATATAGCGGCGCGGCATGCCGGCGAGGCCGAGGAAGTGCTGCGGGAAGAAGGTGAGGTTGATGCCGATGAACATCACCCAGAAATGCAGCTTGGCCAGGCCCTCATTGTACATGTAGCCCGACATTTTCGGGAACCAGTAATAGAAGCCTGCGAAAATGGCGAAGACCGCGCCGAGCGACATCGTGTAGTGGAAGTGGGCCACGACATAATAGGTTTCGTGCAGCGCGCGGTCGACGCCCGCGTTGGACAGCACGACGCCGGTGACGCCGCCGACCGTGAACAGGAAGATGAAGCCGATCGCCCACACCATCGGGGCGCGCAGCGAGATCGAGCCGCCCCACATCGTGGCGATCCAGGAGAAGATCTTCACGCCGGTCGGCACCGCGATGACCATCGTGGCGAAGACGAAATAGCGCTGCGTGTTGAGCGACAGACCCACCGTGTACATGTGGTGCGCCCAGACGATGAAGCCGACGAAGCCGATCGCCACCATCGCATAGGCCATGCCGAGATAGCCGAAGATCGGCTTGCGCGAGAAGGTCGAGATGATGTGCGAGATGATGCCGAAGCCGGGCAGGATCAGGATGTAAACTTCCGGGTGGCCGAAGAACCAGAACAGATGCTGGAACAGGATCGGATCGCCGCCGCCGGCCGGATCGAAGAAGGTCGTGCCGAAATTGCGGTCGGTCAGCAGCATGGTGATCGCGCCGGCGAGAACCGGCAGCGAAAGCACCAGCAGGAAGGCCGTGACCAGCACGGACCACGCGAACAGAGGCATCTTGTGCAGCGTCATGCCCGGCGCGCGCATGTTGAAGATGGTGGTGATGAAATTGATCGCGCCGAGGATCGACGAGGCGCCCGCGATATGCAGGGAGAGGATGATGAAATCCATCGCCGGGCCGGGCGCGCCGGTGTTGGAGGAGAAGGGCGGGTAGAGCACCCAGCCGCCGCCGAAGCCCTTCATGCCGGGCGAGCCCTCGAAGAACAGCGACATGAACAGCAGCGTGAACGAGGCCGGCAGCAGCCAGAACGAGATATTGTTCATGCGCGGAAAGGCCATGTCCGGCGCGCCGATCATGATCGGAACGAACCAGTTGCCGAAGCCGCCGATCAGCGCCGGCATGACCATGAAGAAGATCATGATCACGCCATGGGCGGTGATGAAGACATTGTAGAGATTCTTGCCCGCGTCGAGACCCATCGCCGGATCGGCGCCCTGCAATAGATGGGCGAGGCCGGGGAAGATCTGGATGCCGGGATACATCAGCTCGGCGCGGATCGCCATCGACATCAGGCCGCCGATCACGCCGGCGATGATGGCGAAGATGAGGTAGAGCGTGCCGATGTCCTTGTGATTGGTCGAGAAGAGATAGCGCCGCCAGCCGGTCGGAACGCCGTGCGTCTCGTCATGTGTGTCGGAAGCGTGGAAGTGGGCGTCGCTGGCGGACATTCTCGTGATCCTTGAAAAAAGTCGTCGGGCGGACCGCCTGCAGCGGCCCCGCGAAAATCAGCGGGCGGCTTGCGCGGCTTGATTCGGGCCTGGATTCTCGGCGAACTGGTCATGCGCCGGGGCGGCGGCGAATTTCTTCTTCGCGCCTGCGAGCCAGTCGGCATAGTCCTTTTCGCTGACCACGCGGAAGGCGATCGGCATGAAGGCGTGATCCTTGCCGCAAATCTTCGAGCACTGGCCGTAATAGATGCCGACCCGTTCGGCCTGGAACCAGGACTCGTTCAACCGCCCCGGGACCGCGTCGATGCGCACGCCGAACGCCGGGATCGTGAACGAGTGGATCACGTCCGAGGCGGTGACCTGGACGCGGATCTTCTTCCCGACCGGCACCACGGCCTCGTTATCCACCGAGAGCAGGCGGATCTGGCCCTTGGACGGGTCGATCTGGTCTTCGGGGATCAACAGCGAATCAAAGCTGAAGCCGCCGCCCTGATCCTTGGGGTAGGCGTAGGACCAGTACCACTGGTTGCCGGTGACCTTGATCGTCACATCGGGCTGCGGAATGATCAGCTGATGCGCGAGCAGACGGAAGGAGGGAATGGCGATGAAGACCAGGATCAGCACCGGAAGGACCGTCCAGGCGACCTCCAGCAAGGTGTGATGGGTCGTGCGCGAGGGGTTCGGATTGGCCCTGTCGTTGAATTTCCATACGACATAGATCAGCAGACCCAGCACGAAGAGGCTGATGACGATGATGATCGGGAGCAAAATTCCGTTGTGGAACGCGTGAATCTCGTCAGCGATCGGCGAGTTGGCCACTTGCATGCCCATCTGGCCGGGGGCCGGAAAACCATCGCCCGGCGCCTGCGCGGCGAAGGCGGCGGCGGGCAAAGCCGAGAGCGCGGAGCCGACGGCGAAAGCCCCACGGCGGGCCGTGGGCCAAAAAACTGAAACCGCCGGCGCGTCGCCGGGCCGCAAATTCGCCTTGCGCATTGTCTGTTTTCACTCCCGAGAACGCGATCGCCCGATCAGCGTTGTCCCGTCTCGTTGGACGGCTTCTTGTTTGGATGCAGCGAAACACAAAGTTTGACGCAGATCAATACGCCTTCGATCCTCCCGCCAAGCTTTCGCCGTAATCATGGGTCGTTCAGCGCTCCGCGCTTGACAGGAGCGGCTCTTTTGATAGGCCTGTCCTGCCCGATTTTCTCGCGCGGGACGGATTTCGCGCCGCGTGAGAAAATCGGGCGAAGTCGGGGCCATAGCGGCGGTTGAGCGGAATCGCGGGCGCCCCGCCGAGGCACATCGGAGGAAATATGGCGTCCCAAGGCAACGGCTCGAAAAAAGCCGGCAAGTTTCTTCACGCGATTCTTTTCGCCATCCTGCTGAGCGCCGGCTTCGGCTTCGCGCCCGCCGCCGCGCAAGGCGTGGTCAAATCGAAAAATGGCGATTGGGAAATGCGCTGCGAGACCCCGCCGGGCGCCGCGCGCGAGCAATGCGCGCTGATGCAGAGCGTCGCCGCCGAGGACAAGCCCAACGTCAATCTGGTCGTGATCGTTCTGAAGACGGCGGATGGCAAGAGCAAGCTGCTGCGCGTCATCGCGCCGCTGGGCGTGCTGCTTCCCTCCGGCCTCGGCCTGAAGATCGACCAGGCCGATATCGGGCGCGCCGGCTTCGTGCGCTGCCTGCCCTCGGGCTGCATCGCCGAAGTTGTGATGGAAGACAAGCTGCTGGAGCAGATGCGCGCCGGGACCACGGCGACCTTCATCATCTTCCAGACGCCGGAGGAAGGCATCGGCATTCCGCTGGCGCTCAACGGCTTCAAGGATGCTTTCGAAAAGCTGCCCTGATCGGGCCGGCTTTTGCGCCGGGGCGGCGAATCGCCTTCGCTCCGGCCGCGAATCGTGGCGATTTCTGCTGGAGGGCGCATGACGTCGGAACTTGAACAGGCTCCCGCCCGCACCCCGCTTTACGCCCGCCATATCGCGCTCGGCGGACGCATGGTGGAATTCGCCGGCTATGCCTTGCCCGTGAACTACAGCAAGGGCGTGCTGGCCGAACATCTGTTCGCCCGCGCCAAGGCCGGCCTGTTCGACGTGTCGCACATGGGCCAGGCCTTTCTCTCGGGCCGCGAGGCCGCGCGAAAGCTGGAAAGCCTTGTGCCAGGCGACCTGCTCGCGCTGGAGCCGGGTCGCATCCGCTACAGCCAGTTCACCAATGAGCAGGGCGGCATTCTCGACGATCTGATGATCACGCGGCTGGCGCCGGGCGCGACAGGCGAGCGGCTGTTCCTCGTCGTCAACGCCGCTTGCAAGACGGCCGATTTCGCCCATTTGCGCGCCAGGCTGCCGGACCTGCGGCTGGAGATTCTGGAAGACCGCGCGCTTCTCGCCTTGCAGGGGCCGTCCGCCGCCGCCGTGCTGGAGCGCTATCTTCCCGGCGTGTCCGCGCTCGGCTTCATGTCGCAGGGCGCTTTCGTCTGGCGCGGCTTCGAGCTGTTCGTCTCCCGCTCCGGCTATACCGGCGAGGACGGATTCGAGATTTCCCTGCCGGCCGACGCAGCCCGCCCCTTCGCCGACGCCTTGCTGCTGGAGGAGGATGTCGAGCCGGTCGGCCTCGGCGCGCGCGATTCGCTGCGGCTCGAAGCGGGGCTTTGCCTCTATGGCCATGACATCGACACGACGACCAGCCCGATCGAGGCCGGCCTCGCTTGGTCGATTTCGAAGCGCCGCCGCGAGGAAGGCGGATTTCCCGGCGCGGCGCGGATCAAGAAGGAACTGGCCGGCGGACTGACGCGCATGCGCGTCGGCTTGCTGCTCGAAGGCAGGGCGCCCGCGCGCGAGGGCGCCGAAATCGCCAATGCCGAGGGCGTCGTGATCGGCCGGGTGACCTCGGGCGGCTTCGCGCCCTCGCTCGGCCGCCCCATCGCCATGGGCTATCTGCCGCCCGCCTACGCGCTGGAGGGAACGCTCGTGAACCTGATCGTGCGCGGAAAACCGCTGCCGGCGCGCGTCGTCGCGACGCCATTCGTCCCGAACCGCTATTATCGCCCCGCCAAAGCCTGACCGCCGGAGTCCTTCATGTCCGAAACGCTTTTCACCAAGGATCACGAATATATTGTCGTCGATGGCGACGCGGGCCTCGTCGGCATTACCGAATTTGCTCAGGGCCAGCTTGGCGACGTGGTCTTTGTCGAGCTGCCGGAGATCGGCGTCGCGCGCAAGAAGGGCGAGCAGACGGCGGTGGTCGAGAGCGTCAAGGCGGCGAGCGAAGTCTATGCGCCGGTCGCCGGCGAAATCATTGCGGTCAATGACGAGCTGGCTGACAATCCGGCGCTGGTGAACGAGGACCCCCACGGCAAGGGCTGGTTCTTCAAGATCAGGATCGCGGACGCCGGCGAATTGTCCGGCCTGCTTGACAAAGCCGCCTATGACGCGCTGATCGGCTCTTTGGCCTGAGCGGAATTGCGGGCAAGGGGGGAATGGCATGGCGGAACATGATCTGAGCGCGCCGGCCGCCGCCCCAGCGGAGGAGCCCATACTCTGCCCGCTCTGCGCCAAGCCGGAATTTCTCTGCGTCTGCGATTCCGTCGAGCCGGTCGCCAACCGCGTCTCCCTGCTTATTCTCCAGCACCCGCAGGAGCAGGACCGCCTGCTCGGCACCGCGCGGCTGGCGCTGCGCGCGCTGAAAGACGCCCAGCTCAAGATCGGCCTGTCCTGGCCGAGCCTGAGCAAGATTCTGGGGCGCGACGCTGATCCGGCGCAATGGGCGGTCCTTCACCTCGGCGCGGCCCATGTGAAGGATTTTCCGCCCGACCGCGAACTGGTCGCGCTGGACAAGAAAGGGCTGCCGCTGCCGGATCAGGACAAGGCGCTTGCCGGGCTGAAGGGCGTTGTGATCTTCGACGGCTCCTGGGCGCAGGCCAAGACCCTGTGGTGGCGCAATCCATGGGTGCTCAAGGCGAGGCGGCTGGCGCTGAACCCGAAGCGCGCCTCGCTTTACGGCAATTTGCGGCGCGAACCGCGCCGTGAGGCGCTGTCCACCATCGAGGCGGCCGGACTGACTCTGAGCCGGCTGGAGCGCCGTCCCGAGATCGAAACCGCGCTTGGGAAAAGCTTTGCGGCCATGCTGGCGAAGTATCGCGCCGCGCTCGCCTCGGGCGCCGTGGTCGAGCAGGCGCCGGCGCGCAAAGGCCGCCCGCCGAGGCGGCCGGCGAAGAAGTCAGCGGCGCCGACCGCGTGAGGTCTTTTTGAAAGGGTTGCGGAAGCCGCCCGCAAGCAGGGCGTCGAGTCCGAGCGCGGAAGCGAGACCCGCCGCATAGGCGAGAAAATTGCTCCAGCCGAACAGACGGCCCAGCACCCAGGCGCCGACGGTCGTGAGGCGGAAGATGTCGAGCGCGGGCGTATGGCTCAGCTTGGAAAACTCTATCCCCGCGCAAATCACGGCGGCGACGATCAAGATCTGTTTGCGCGGGCGGGAGCGCAGCAGCAGCGCGATGACGAAATAAATCGCCCCCGCCCAGAGCGCTCCCGCGCCCATGCGGATCACAAAGGGCGACAAGCCATGGGCCGGGCCGTAGCGGCGCAGGACGATTCCTGCCCCGATCAGCAAGACGAGGGCGAGGAATCGGCGGAAAGGCAGGGCGGAAAAGACCATGCCGCTGTGTGGCGAAAATCCGCGCCAGGCGCAATCGGTTTCCCCGGCCCGCGTCTTATGATAAAAGTCTTACTTTCCGTTTCCCTGACTTCCAAGGACGCCATGACCCTGGCCGCCGAAGCCGCGCCGCAAGGCCCGGCCGAAACTTCCTCCGTTCCGCCTGCGAATACGCCTTCGCTGGTTGGCCTGACCCGCGCGGGGATGGCCGAAGCCCTGCGCGAAATCGGGACGCCAGAGCGCGAGATCCGCATGCGCGTCGCGCAATTGTGGCACTGGATCTATTTCCAGGGCGCGCGCGAATTCGACGTCATGCTGAACGTCTCCAAGACCATGCGGCAGAAGCTGGCAGAGCACTTCACGCTGGCGCGGCCGGAAGTTGTCGAGGAGCAGGTTTCCACCGACGGCACCCGGAAATGGCTGATTCGCATGCCCCCGGTCGATCGCCTCGACAAGGGCGCGGAAGTGGAATGCGTCTATATTCCGGAAAGCGACCGAGGCACGCTTTGCGTGTCGAGCCAGGTCGGCTGCACGCTCAACTGCACTTTCTGCCACACCGGCACGCAGAAGCTGGTCCGCAACCTGACCACCCAGGAAATCGTCTCCCAGCTCATCGCCGCGCGCGAAATGCTCGGCGATTTCCCCGGCCTGACGCCGCCCGACAACGGCCTCATCCCTTCGGGCGAGGGCGTGCGGGCTGTGTCGAACATCGTCTTCATGGGCATGGGCGAGCCGCTTTATAATTTCGAGAACGTCCGCGACGCGGTGGAGATTCTCTCGGACGGCGACGGGCTTTCGCTGTCCAAGCGCCGCATCACTGTCTCGACCTCGGGCGTCGTGCCGGAAATCGAGCGGCTCGGCGCCGAGGCCGGCGCGGCGTTGGCGATCTCGCTGCACGCCGTGCGCGACGATCTGCGCGACAAGCTGGTGCCGCTGAACAAGAAATACCCGATCAAGCAACTGCTGCAGGCCTGCCGCGACTATCCCGGCGCCTCCAACGCTCGTCGTATCACCTTTGAATATGTGATGCTGAAAGGCGTCAATGATTCGCCCGCCGAGGCGCGCGAACTGGTGCGCCTGCTCAAGGGGATTCCGGCCAAGATCAATCTCATCCCGTTCAATCCCTGGCCCGGCGCGCCTTACGAATGTTCGAGCTGGGACACGATCGAGAAATTCTCCGATATCGTCTTCAACGCCGGCTACGCCAGCCCGGTGCGCACGCCGCGCGGCCGCGATATTCTCGCGGCCTGCGGCCAGTTGAAAAGCGAAACGGAAAAGCTGCGCGCGCGGGCGCGGCTGGCGGCGCTGGACTAGGCTCCTTCCACCTCCAGATGGAAGGCGATATTGCCCCGGGTCGCGTGGCTGTATGGGCAGATGTTCTCGTGGGCTTCCTCGACGATCTTGCGCAATTCGGCCGTCGGCAGGCTCTTCGACGTAACTTTCATCTCGGCTGCGATGCCGAAGCCGCCGCCCTCGCGCGGGCCGACCGAGACCGTGCAGGTCACCTTGGCGTCCGGAATTTTCACCTTGTGCTGCGAGGCGACGAAATCCACCGCGCCGCCGAAACAGGCGGCGTAGCCCGCGGCGAACAGATGTTCCGGGGTCGTCGTGCCGGGTAGCCCGGGCCCGCCCATGCCCTTGCGCACTGACAGATCGACGCTGACCGAGCCGTCCTCGGTCTCGGAATGACCGTTGCGTCCGCCGGTATTATGGGCGACGGCGGTTTCGAGCGGCTTGATCGTATAGGCGGTCATCGGGTTCTCCTGTGAAAGGACTCGTCGCTCCACCAACCCGGCAGGAACGCTTAGGTTGCGCCCCAAAGCGATTTTCGCAGCCGCTCTCGCCTTTCCTGAAAATGTTCTGTAAAGGTTCTCTTTATTCGCCTTGGATTTGGCGCGAAACGAAACTGGAATTGCCCATGGACTGGTCCGCGCAGCAGGAGAAGGCGCTTTCCACCGTCGCGGACTGGATTTCCGATTCCCGCGCGCCGCAGGTTTTCCGGCTGTTCGGTTATGCTGGCACCGGCAAGACGACCCTGGCGCGCCATGTCGCGGAAAATGTTGATGGCGAGGTGCAGTTCGGCGCCTTCACCGGCAAGGCCGCGCTCGTCCTGCGCGAAAAGGGCTGCGGCGAGGCGCGCACGATCCATTCCATGATTTACCGGCCCAAGGATCTCGACACGGAAGAGCCGAGCTTCGTGCTGAATGAGGACAGCTCGGCCTCCAAGGCCAGCCTGATCGTCATCGACGAATGCTCCATGGTCGATGAGGAATTGGGCCGGGACCTGCTCTCCTTCGGCAAGAAGGTTCTGGTGCTGGGCGATCCGGCGCAATTGCCGCCGGTCAAGGGCGGCGGCTATTTCACCGAGCAGGAGCCGGACGTCATGCTGACCGAGGTTCATCGGCAGGCGGCGGGCAATCCCATCGTGCGGCTGTCGATGCAGATCCGTGCCGGGGAAAGGCTCGCGCTGGGTGATCACGGCGCAATGCGCGTGGTGTCGCGCACGGCGATCGACGCCGAACTGGTGAAAGGGGCCGATCAGGTCCTGGTCGGCCTCAACAAGACGCGCCGCGCCTATAACAAGAGGCTGCGGGAGTTGCTTGGCTTCAAGGAGGCCATGCCCGAAGTCGGCGAGAAGCTGGTCTGCCTGCGCAACGACAAGACCAAGGGCCTGCTCAATGGCGCGATTTTTCGCGTCAACAAGGCGGCGGGCCTGCGCCGGGCGCGCTATCGCATGAGCCTGACGCCAGACGAGGCCTCGGGCGGCAAGCCAATCCGCGTCGGCGTGCTGCCGGCCTTTTTCGAGGGCGCGGAGGAAGGCCTGTCCTACGCCCAGCGCCGGGAATCGGATGAATTCGATTACGGCTATGCGCTGACGGTGCACAAGGCGCAGGGCTCGCAATGGGACAATGTCGTGCTGTTCGACGAAAGCTGGGCCTTTCGCGAAAACCGCGAGCGCTGGCTCTATACCGGCGTGACCCGGGCGGCGAAAAGCCTAACGGTGGTGGTTTGAATTGACAAAGCCGCCGGCTTTTTGCCGGCGGCTTTGTCATGTTGATACCGATCGCGACGCGTCGCGATCAGGCGCCCTCGCGTCAGCTTGGCCGGGCGCAGACCATAAACCGTGAAATTGGTCTCCTGCATCGCCGCCAGAGCGGTGGAGAGCTGGCGGTCCGAATTCGAGACTTCCGCTGAAACGGCGTTGAGGCCTCGGCGTGGTTTCATTCATTTGCATGTCATCATTTCTGGCTTATATTGCGGTGCAGCAAATCAGGATTCGCGGCGCGCGTCGGCGCGTTGACGCCAAGGATTATTGCAGGGGCGGCCCAGCGGCCCGTTCCGTCCGGCCCGCCTGAGCGCGAAAGCCGACGGCGGAACGGCGAGCGTTCCGGCCCCTTTTTGTTTGCGAGGCGATTTATGAAAACGGTGAAAACCATTTCAAACAAGACCTGGGCCCAGCTGCAGGTTGGCGATACGGCGACGATCGAGCGCGTCTGCGCCGACCGCGACCTGTTCCTTTTCGCGCATGTCTCGGGCAACATTAATCCGCTGATGCTGCCCGTTGACGAGGACGCGCCTGTCGCCGACGCGCCGATCGCGCCGTCAATGTGGGTCGGATCGCTGATTTCGGCTGTTCTGGGCAATATCCTGCCCGGCCCGGGCACGCTCTATCGCGAGCAGAACTTCGAATTTCTCAATCGCGTTCACGTGGGCGACCATTTGCGGGTGACGGTGACCTGCCGTGAAAAGCGCGCGGAGCCGACGGTGGTGTTCGAGACGGTCATCGCCAATGGCGCGGGCGAACTCGTCTGCAAGGGAACGGCCCTGATCGACGCTCCGATCCGCAATGTCGAGACCCCGGTGCGCGAATTGCCGGCCCTGATCATGGACAAGAAGGACCACTTCTCCCATCTGCTGGCTCTCGCCGCGCAACTGCCGCGCCTGAAGACCGTGATCGTCTGCCCGGAGAGCCATAATGCGCTCAATGGGCCGCTACTGGCGTTCGAGAAGGGCCTGATCGAGCCGATCTTCATCGGCGATCCGGAGCGAATCGCCAAGGCGGCGCTGGAGCTGGAGGCGGATCTTTCGCCCTTCAGGATCATCGATGAGAAGAACCATCGCGCCGCCGCCGACAAGGCTGTGGCCATGGTGCGCGCGGGAGAGGCCGGCGCGGTGATGAAGGGCGATCTGCATTCGGATGACCTGCTTGCCGCGGTCGTCAAGAAGGACGGCGGCCTGCGCACCGGGCGCCGGATCAGCCATGTGTTCGTGCTCGACACGCTCACCCTCGACGACCTGCTGTTCGTCTCCGACGCCGCGATCAATATCGCGCCCGATCTCCTGACCAAGGTGGATATCGTCCAGAACGCGATCGATCTTGCACTCGCCTGCGGCGTCGAGCCGAAGGTCGGCGTGCTCTCGGCGGTCGAGACCGTCAACCCCGCCATTCCCTCCAGTCTCGATGCGGCCATCCTGTCGAAAATGGCTGAACGCGGCCAGATTCGCGGCGGCGTCGTCGACGGCCCGCTGGCAATGGACAACGCCATCGACGTGGACGCGGCGCGCACCAAGGGCATCGCCTCGCTGGTCGCAGGCCACGCCAATGTGCTGATCGCGCCCAATCTGGAATCCGGCAACATGCTGGCCAAGGAACTGACCTTCGTCGCCCATGCCGAAGCCGCCGGCCTGGTCGTCGGCGCCTCGGCCCCCGTCATGCTCACCAGCCGCGCCGACAACGACAAGGCGCGCCTCGTCTCCTGCGCGCTGGCGCAGCTTTATAATTATTGGCGTCAGAACGGCCACGCCTATGCCGGGGCGCAGGAGTCCAAGGCGCTCGCAGCCGAATAAGGCCGCACGGACGCGCCGATCATCCGGCGGCGGCGCCGATGCGCCGCCCTCTCCCATGCGCGGCCCGGGCCGCCCCGGGGGCAAGGAAAAAAGGAAGAACATGGCCGACATCATTCTGACCATCAACGCTGGCTCCTCCTCGGTCAAATTCTCGGTGTACGAGATCGCGGAGGGCCAGCTGATCCCGCTCGCCCTCGGTCTGATCGACGGCATTGGCGCCAATGCGACCTTCACGGCCAGGAAGAGCAATGGCGACAAGACGCAGTTCGCGCTCGATCAGAGTCATTACGCGGTCGATCACAAGATGGCGCTGGCGGCGGTGCTCGACTGGATGGAGAAGGAAGAGCGCGGCGCCACTGTCGTCGGCGTCGGCCACCGCGTCGTCCACGGCGGCCCGATCTATTCCGAACCCCTGCTCATCGACGCCGAGAACTTCCGCATTCTTCACACCTTCGAGCCGCTGGCGCCTTTGCACCAGCCCTATAATCTCGCGGGAATAGAGGCGGCGATCGAAGCTTTCCCCAACGCGGCGCAGGTCGCCTGTTTCGACACCGCGTTCCACCGCAGGCATCCCTATCTCGCCGATACATTCGCCTTGCCGCGCAAGTATTATGACGAGGGCGTGCGCCGCTACGGCTTTCATGGCCTGTCCTATGAATTCATTCATCGCATCCTGCGCTACGAGGAGCCGGTTCTGGCGCGCGGAAGGGTAATTGTCGCCCATCTCGGCAATGGCGCTTCGCTCTGCGCCATTCACGCCGGAAAATCGGTCGCCTCGACCATGGGCTTCACGGCGCTCGACGGCGTGCCCATGGGCACCCGCTGCGGCCAGCTCGACCCCGGCGTCGTGCTCTATCTGATGGCCGAGAAGAAGATGAGCGCGGCCGAGATCACCGATCTGCTTTACAAGAATTCCGGCCTCAAGGGCATGTCGGGCATTTCGCATGACATGCGCGTGCTGGAAGCCTCGAACGAACAAGCCGCCAAGGATGCGATCGCCTATTTCGTCCGGCGCGTGCGCCGCGAGATCGGCGGCCTCTGCGCGATGCTCGGCGGCTTGGACTGCATCGTGTTCACAGGCGGCATTGGCGAGAACGCCGTCCGCGTCCGGCAGTCCATTCTCGAAAACATGGAATGGATCGGCATCCAGATCGACGCGGAGGCCAATGCGGCCAATGAACGCGTCATTTCCGAAAAGGGCTCGCCCGTCGTCGCGCTGGTCCTGAAGACCGACGAAGAACGCATGATCGCCGCCCATACCTCGGAACTTCTCGGCCTGAAGCAGCCGCTCGTCCCCGCCATTTCCTGAAGGAATGCCCCATGACCTCGACCTATAGCCCCGAAAACATCTTCCGCCGCGAGGCTGAAGACGGCTCGACCCAGGCGGCGCAGGCGCAGCATCTGGGCGAAATTCTCAGCACGCATGTGAGGAAGATCACACGGAACCACGGCCAGCGCCTCCGCAGCGCCTGGGAGCAGTTGAACCCGCTGCTCAACCGCCTGCAGGATTCCGCCAATCGTGGCGAACTGATCAAGGAGGCGCGCGCCTATGCCCGCGACGCAGGCGAGCGCTATGTCCTGACGCTCGATGTCCTGCGCGAGCGCGGCAATAACGACCTCGCGCATGAGGCCGCGGGCACGCCGCCGGTGCTGATCTATGATTACGAGGTCGCGCTCGATGGCAGGGATCTGTCCCCGCCGGTCAATTACCTGCTCCTGAAGATCAAGCCGCCACAGGGCGTCGAGGTGTTCGACTGGAAGCGCCCCTATCTGATCATCGACCCGCGCGCGGGTCACGGCGCTGGCATCGGCGGCTTCAAGCAGGACAGCCAGGTCGGCGTCGCGCTTCACGGCGGCCATCCGGTTTATTTCGCCGTGTTCCGGCCGATGCCCGAGCCCGAGCAGACGCTTGCCGACGTGATGCGCGCCGAAGCCAAATTCGTCGCCGAAATCCGCCGCCGCCATCCCGAGGCGCCCAAGCCGATCGTCGTCGGCAATTGCCAGGGCGGTTGGGCGACTTTGGTGCTCGCCGCGGCCAATCCCGACATCACCGGGCCGCTGGTCATCAATGGCGCGCCGGTCGCGGCCTGGTCCGGACGTAAGGGCGAAAACCCGATGCGCTATAATGGCGGGCTGCTCGGCGGCATTCTGCCGGCCCTGATCCTGTCGGACATCGGCGGCGGCGTCTTCGACGGCGCCCATCTCGTGTCGAATTTCGAGCAGCTCAATCCGGGCCGCAATTTCTTTGGTAAATATTACGACCTCTTCGCCAATGTCGAGAAATCGCGCCACAGCTTCCTCGATTTCGAGCGCTGGTGGGGCGGCTTTCACTATCTCAACGAGGCCGAGATCCATTGGATCGTTGAGCAGATCTTCGTCGGCAACCGGCTGTCGCGCGGCGAGGCGCGCATTGAGCGCGGCCGTCGGCTCGATCTGCGCAGCATCCGCTCGCCGATCATCGTCTTTGCGTCGAAGGGCGACAACATCACCCCGCCGGAGCAGGCGCTCAACTGGATCGTGGACACCTTCGTCGACGAGCATGAAATCCGCATCCGCGGCCAGCGCATCATCTACATGCTGCATGACAAGGTCGGCCACCTCGGCATTTTCGTGTCCTCCTCCATCGCGAAGAAGGAACATGCCGAAGTGACATCCACCTTGAAGACCATCGAGGCGCTTGCGCCCGGTCTTTATGAAATGGTCATCGACGAGCAGACGGGCGAAGGCGTTCATGCGCATTTCCTCGTCAGCTTCCGCGAACGCAAGATGAGCGATCTGGCAGGCTTCGATGACTCGCGCGATGACGAGAAAATGTTCGCCACCGTGTCGCGCCTGTCCGAAATGGCCAGCGAAGTCTATGACATGGGCGTGCGCCCGATGGTCCAGGCCAGCTTCGGCGGCCAGACCGCCGAATTCCTGCGCAAGACCCATCCGTCGCGCGTGCAGCGGCGCATCTTCGCCGACGAAAATCCGGTGATGAAATTCGTCGCGCAAGCGGCGGAAAATGTCGCGAAGGCGCGCCAGCCGGCGGAGAGCGGCAATCCCTTCCTCGGTCTTGAGAAAGTCTGGGCCGACAGCGTCGTCCAGACTTTCGATTTCTGGCGCGATATTCGCGACGCCGCCTATGAACTGACCTTCTTCGGGATTTACGGCCAGCCGGGCATGCTGCGCCTCGGCGCCCCCAACGCCTATCAGCGCAAGCGGATGGATCCGGGCGAACTGGCGCATCTGCCGGAGGTCGAGGAGATACTGCTGGCGATTGATCGTGGCGGCTTCGAGGTCGCGGTGATCCGCATGCTGATCCTGATGGCGGAATCGCGCGGCGCGGTGCGGCGCGACCGTCTCGAGCGTTCGGCCAGGGTGCTCTGCAAGGACGAGCCCTTCGCCTCGCTCGGCGCCGAAAAGCGCAACGCCCTGATCCGCGAACAGACGATCGTCGTCGAGTTCGCGCCGGAGCGGGCCATCGCGACGCTGCCGGACCTGCTGACGGAGTTCGAGGACCGCCAGCGGGCCATCGACACCGTCGAGTTCATCGCCGGCTCCCATGATGAAATGGATCCGCAGACGGTCAAGACGCTGGAAAAAATGCGCGCAATTCTCGGCGTGCCGCTGCTGGTCGGCTCCGGCCCGGTCGCTGACCCGCTCGAAGGCGTCGTCCAGAAGTTACTTCCGGCGCGCGCGCGGAAAAAGGCGGCCTCGGACGCCTGATCCGCGCCGCTCAGGTCATCAAGAGCACCACCGAAGCCCGGTCGCGCCGGGCTTCGGCTTTTCTGGAGCGCCGTTGCGGAAACGCAATGGCGTCTTGTGCTGGGCTGGATCGAAGCCTCAAGACAAGCGCCGCCATTTGGTTTATGTCGAAACGGCAAGCGGCTCGGAGTTATCGGGGTGACGAATACGCAATCCACGGAGCCGGCGACGGTCGATCCCCGGGACGAAGCGCGAAATCGGCGCGCCGCGCGGCTCAAGCCAGTCGGGCTCGTCGTGGTCCTCGCGCTGGCGCTGGGCGGATTGTACCTCTGGTACGAGGGCCGCAACATCGAATCCACCGACGACGCCTATACCGACGGCCGGGCGATGATCATTTCGCCGCGTGTCTCGGGCAATGTCGTTTCGCTCGACGCGACGGACAATCAATTCGTCAAACAGGGCCAGGTCCTGTTGCGGATCGACCCGCGGCAATATCAATTCGAACGCGATCTCGCCGCTGGCGCGCTGGCCTCGGCCAAGGCGCAGCTTGCCGCGCAGCAATATGGCTTCGAGGTCGCGCAGAAGAATTTTCCAGCGCTTCTGGCGCAGGCGCAAGCGCAGCTCGCCTCGGCCAAGGCGACCTTGGCCAAGGCGCAGGCGGATTACGACCGCCAGCGTTCGCTCAGCAAGCTCGCCACCTCGGCGCAGGACGTCGACGCGGCCAAGGCGGCAATGGAGCAGGCCAGGGCGCAGGTGGCGCTGGCCGAGGCGCAGGTGGCGCAGGCCTCGCCCGTGCCGCAGCGGGTCGGCGAGATCGAGAAGCAGATCGGCCAGCTTCAGGGCGCGGTCCAGCAGGCGCAGGCGCGGCTGGATCAGGCCGAACTCAACCTGTCGTGGACGGAGCTTCGCGCGCCGGAGGACGGCTGGATCACCAAGCGCAATGTCGAACTGGGCAATGTCGTCTCGCCTGGCCAGCAGCTCTTCGCCATCGTCAGGCCGGAGCGCTGGGTGACGGCCAATTTCAAGGAAAACCAGCTCAATCGCATGCGCCTCGGCCAGAAGGTCAAGATCGAGGTGGACGCCTTCCCCGATCTCAAGCTCGAAGGCCATGTCGACAGCATCCAGCAGGGCACGGGCTCGAAATTCACCGCCTTCCCGCCTGAAAATGCGACCGGCAACTTCGTGAAGGTGGTGCAGCGCGTGCCGGTGAAGATCGCCATCGATAGCGGCCTCGATCCAAACGCGCCGCTGCCGCTCGGCCTTTCGGTCGTTCCCACGGTGGCGCTGAAATGACCGACGCGACGGAAGCCTCGCACGCCGACTGGAAGCCGCGCGGCAATCCCTGGCTGATCGCGGTCGCCGTCACCATTGCGACCTTCATGGAGGTGCTGGACACCACCATCGTGAACGTCGCCCTGCCGCATATCGCGGGCAGTCTCTCGGCCAGCCCGGAAGAGGCGACCTGGGCGCTGACGTCCTATCTGGTGGCCAATGGCATCGTGCTGACCATTTCCGGCTGGCTTGGCGATCTGCTCGGGCGCAAGCGCTATTTCGTCATCTGCATCGCCATGTTCACCGTCTGCTCCTTCCTGTGCGGGGCGGCGACAAGCCTTGGCCAGCTCATCGTGTTTCGACTCGCCCAGGGCTTTTTTGGCGGCGGCATGCAGCCCAACCAGCAGTCGATCATCATCGACACCTTCCCCGCCGCGCGGCGCGGCGCGGCCTTTGGCGTCGCGGCCATGGCCACCATTGTCGCGCCGGTGCTCGGGCCGACGCTCGGCGGCTACATCACCGATCAGGCGTCGTGGCGCTGGATTTTCTTCCTCAACATTCCGGTCGGCATTATCGCGGTCTTCCTCGTCGCGGCGCTGGTCGAGGACCCGCCATGGGTCAAGGAGCGCAGAAGCCGCGGCCTGGATTTCATCGGCCTGTCGCTCATCGCCATCGGCCTCGGCTGCCTCGAAGTGATGATGGATCGCGGCTCGGACGACGACTGGTTCAACTCGCCCTTCATCCAGCTGATGGCGCTGCTGGCCTTTCTCGGAATCCTCGGCGCGATCTTCTGGCTGCTGATTGCGCGCAAGCCCATCGTCCATCTCGAAGTGTTCAAGGATCGCAATTTCGCCACCGCCTGCCTGATGATTGCGGCGACGGGCGGCATCCTTTACGCCAGCGCCGTGATGATCCCGCAGATGGCCCAGCAATATCTGAATTATACGGCGACATGGTCGGGCATGATCCTGTCGCCGGGCGGCTTCATGGTCATCCTGCTCATTCCCTTCGTCGGCCGGCTGCTGAAGGTCACGCCGGCCCGCAATCTCATCGCGGCCGGCTTCACCATCATGGGCTTCGCCTTGCTCTATTCGAGCCATCTCGCCGCCAATATCAATTTCGGCGCGCTGGTCATGATGCGCATGTTCCAGACGGCCGCGCTGGCCTTTCTGTTCGTTCCGATCAGCACCGTGGCCTATATGACCCTGCCGCGCGACCTGACGCCGGACGGCGTCGCTCTGTTCGCCATGTTCCGCAATGTGGCCGGATCGATCGGCATCGCGCTCGCCACCGCCAATGTGACGCATCGCGCCCAGACGCATCAGAGCCACCTGACTGAATGGGCCACGCCTTTCCACCAGCCCTTCAACGAGTTGCTCGCCCAATATGCCGATGCGCTGAAGGCGATGGGCCATTCCGCCGCCGCCGCGCATGACATGGCGCTGGGGCAGATCTATCGCATGATCCAGACGCAGGCCGCGATCATGGCCTATTCCGACACCTTCGTCGTCTGCGCCGTCGTGGCTTTCGCGGTGACGCCGTTCTGCTTTCTGATGACGTCGCGCAAATCCTCTGGCGGACCGGGAGCGGCGCATTGAGTGGGCGGTGCGACAAGTTCAGCCTTTTGCGCCTGCTTTGCGCCTTGGGGGGCCTGTCGCCGCTCGCCGCCTGTTCGGTTGGCCCGGAATTCGCTCCGCCCGAAACCGGCCTGCCGTCAAGGTCTTTCGCCGCGCCGGACGCCAGCGGTTCGCTGGCTGCGCCGCCCGATCCGAACTGGTGGGCGATCTTCCATGACCGAACCCTGACAGAGATCGAATCAAAAGTCGCCGCCGCCAATCTCGACGTTCGCGCCGCGACGATCAGGCTGGCGGAAAGCCGGTTCCAGCGCAATGTCGCCGCCGCGGCGCAATTGCCGAGCGTCAATGGCGACGCCAAGGTCAATCGTGAGAATTTCAGCCAGAACGGTCTGGTCAGCCTGTTCGCGCCGCTCGTTCCCGCCGGGCGGAATTTCTCGATCCAGCCGATCACCGATTACTACACCGGCTTCGACGCCTCATGGGAGCTGGACCTGTGGGGCCATGTCCGCCGCCAGGTCGAATCCGCCGACGCCACCGTGCAGGCCGGAGCCGAGCAGCGGCGAGGCGCGCTCGTCTCGGCGCTGGCGGAGGTGGCGCGCGATTATATCTCCCTGCGCGGCGCGCAGGTGCAGCTTGGCATCGCGCGGGACAATCTCAAGATCAGCGAAGACGTGTTGCAGGTGACGCAGGAGCGCCAGCGCTCAGGCGTGCAAAGCGCGCTCGACAGCGAAAACGCCGCCGCCCAGATCGAATCCGTGAAGGCGGAATTGCCGGCGCTGGAGCAGAAGGAATCCGAGCTGACCAACGCGCTCTCCTTCCTGCTCGACGAGCCGCCGGGCGCCTTGCGGGCGAAGCTCGGCTCGCCTCGCGCGATGCCGTTGACGCCGCCGGTCGCGCCGGTCGGCGTGCCGTCGGAACTCGCGCGCCGGCGCCCCGACATTCGCGCGGCCGAGGCGCAATTGCATGAGGCCACGGCCAATATCGGCGTGGCGGTGGCGGCCTTCTATCCCACCGTGCAGCTCAATGGCGTCGTCGGCTTCGATTCGCTCACGCTGCCGAAAATGTGGTGGGCGAATTCGCTGCAATATAATTTCGGCCCCAGCGTCTCGCTGCCGATCTTTAATGCGGGCCGGCTGCAGAATACGGTGGAATTGCGCACGGCGCAGCAGCAGGAGGCGGCGCTGCTCTATCACCGCACCGTGTTGCAGGCCTGGCATGACGTGGTCAACGCCCTGACCGCGCATCGGCTGGAGCGCGAGCGCAACGCCCGGCTCAAGGCGCAGGTCGAACATGCGGGCCGGGCGCTCGATATCGCCCGCACGCGCTACAAGCAGGGCGTGACGGAATATATCAACGTGCTGAACGCCCAGCGCACCGCGCTGCTCGCCGAACAGAGACTGGCCGAAAGCACCACCAATCTGGGGCTCGACCTCGTGCAATTGTTCAAGGCGCTCGGCGGCGGCTGGGAATCGACTTTTCCGGTGACGACGGCGGCGAAGTAAGGCTCACCCCTCGCGCGGCGCATAGATCCGCCGCAATTCGGACTTGAGGACCTTGCCAGTAGCGCCATGGGGCAGTTCCTCGGCGATGACGACGCGGTCGGGGATCGACCAGTTTGGTACCTTGCCGGTGAAAAAGGCGCGCACGTCGTCGGGCTGCGGCTCATGTCCGGTGCGCGGGACAACGACCAGCAGCGGGCGCTCGCCCCATTTTTCGTCCGGCTCGGCGATGGCCGCCGCTTCCGCAACATCGGGATGGCCAACGGCGATATTTTCCAGCGCGATGGAGCTGATCCATTCGCCGCCGGATTTGATCAGGTCCTTGGTGCGGTCGGTGAGCAGAACATAGCCTTCGGCGTCGACCACGCCGACGTCGCCGGTGGGGAACCAGGCGTCCGGCGCGATCCCGGTCTCAGGCAGGCGGTAATAGCCATTCGCCACCCAATGGCCGCGCAGCGCCAGATTGCCCTGGGTGGCGCCGTCGCGCGGAACTTCCCCGGCCTCATTCTCGGCGCGCACATCCGCGCCATAGACGACGCGGCCCTGCTTGGCCTGCTGATCGAGCAGGGCTTCGGCGTCGAGCGCGGCGGTCGCCGGCTTGGGCGCATTGGCGGTCACCACCGGGCTGCTTTCGGTCATGCCCCAGCCATGCCGCACGCTGACGCCGCGCTGCTCGAATTCCGGAATCAGGGCGCGCGGGAACGCCGCGCCGCCAGCGAGAATCCGCTGCAGCGTCTGGAAGCTTTCGCCGGTCTGGCGCATGTGGCCGATCAGATTCAGCCAGACGGTCGGCACGCCGACGGAAAAAGTCGCGCGCTCGTCGTTCAGCAGGGCGAGCAGCGAGACCGGATCGAGATGCCGCCCCGGCATGATGAGCGACGCGCCGGACATGGGCGCGAGATAGGGCAGGCCCCAGGCGTTGACATGGAACATCGGCACGGCGGGCAGGACGCGATCCGTCGCGCGCAGCCCGAAAACATCCGGCGAATTGGTCGCCATGGCGTAAAGCACTGTTGAGCGATGCGAATAGAGTACGCCCTTGGGCTTGCCGGTGGTGCCGGAGGTATAGCAGAGCGCCGAGGCCGTCTCTTCGGCGAAAACGGGCCAGTCGGGCGCGTCACGCGCCTGGTCCAGCAGCGTTTCATAACAATAGAGGGCAACCTCGCCGGGCAGCTCGCAGGCCGGGATTTCGTCCGCGTCGCACAGCACGATCACGCCGCGCAGGACATGCGCGACCCGTGGCGCAATGGCGGCGACGATGGGCAGGAAGCCGGGATCGACGAAGATGAAACCGTCTTCGGCGTGATCGACGATATAGGCGATATCGTCCTGCGACAGGCGCGGATTGATGGTGTGGCAGACTGCGCCCATGCCGGAAATGGCGTAATAAAGCTCAAGATGGCGGTCGCTGTTCATGGCCAGGGTGGCGACGCGGTCGCTGAAGGCCGCGCCGAGGTCGCGCAACACGCTCATCAGTTTTCGCGCGCGTTGTTCCAGAGCGGCGTATGTGGTTCGGGCGATCTGGCCGTCGTCGCGGCGTGAGACGACTTCGGCGTCGCCGTGATGCTGTGCGGCGTGGGCAATGAGCGACGAAATCAGCAGCTCGCGCCGTTGCATCAGTCCAAGCATGAAATCCTCCCGGCGTTTTTCCGGAAGTATCCGCCTGGCCGGGCCCGCAAGCAAGCGCCGCTCAGCGCCGCTTGCCCTTGTGCTTCCAGCTCGCGGAGGCTTTGGGCCGCGCCTCGCCGCCGCCGAAATTATGCGGCCCCATGTCCTCATCGGTGGGCTTGTGGATGCGGGAGGGCGGCAAATTCGCCCCTTTGCCATATTTGCTCGCCCCGAGGAAGCCGCCGCCGCCGGCGTCGATGTCGCTCTGCCGCGCCAGCGGATCGTCGGAAACGGTCAGTTCCACCGCCTGCAGGCGCTTGATCTCGTCGCGCAGCCGCGCCGCGGTCTCGAAGTCGAGATCGCTCGCCGCCGCGCGCATCTTCTTTTCCAGATCGGCGATGGTGGCCTCAAAATTATGGCCGATGGCCGGGGCCGCGAGGCCCGCGTCCACGCTGACATGATCCTGCTCATAGACCGAGCCGAGAATGTCGGCGATGCCGCGCTTGATGGTCGCGGGGGTGATGCCGTGTTCGGCGTTCCAGCCAAGCTGCTTTTCGCGGCGGCGGGTCGTCTCGCCCATGGCGCGCTCCATCGAGCCGGTGATCTTGTCGGCGTAGAGGATGACCTTGCCGTCCACATTGCGCGCCGCGCGCCCGATCGTCTGCACCAGCGACGTCTCGCTGCGCAGAAAGCCCTCCTTGTCGGCGTCGAGAATGGCGACCAGCGCGCATTCGGGAATGTCGAGGCCTTCTCGCAGCAGGTTGATGCCGACCAGCACGTCGAAGGCGCCGAGGCGCAGGTCGCGGATGATCTCGATGCGCTCGATCGTGTCGATGTCGGAATGCATGTAGCGCACGCGCACGCCGTTCTCGTGCAGATATTCGGTGAGGTCCTCCGCCATGCGCTTGGTCAGCACGGTGACGAGGGTGCGGAAGCCGCGCAGGGCCATGTCCCGCGCCTCGCCGAGCAGGTCGTCCACCTGCGTTCGGGCCGAGCGCACTTCCACCGGCGGGTCGATGAGGCCGGTCGGGCGGATCACCTGTTCGACGAAAACGCCGCCGGTCTGGTTCATTTCCCAGTCGCCCGGCGTCGCCGAGACATGGACCGATTGCGGCCGCATCGCGTCCCATTCCTCGAAGCGCAGGGGTCTGTTGTCGAGGCAGGAGGGCAGGCGGAAGCCATATTCGGCCAGCGTCGCCTTGCGGCGGAAGTCGCCGCGATACATGCCGCCGATCTGAGGCACGGTGACATGGCTTTCGTCGGTGAAGACGATGGCGTTGTCGGGCAGATATTCGAACAGGGTCGGCGGCGGCTCGCCGGGGCGGCGTCCGGTGAGATAGCGCGAGTAATTCTCGATGCCGGCGCAGGAGCCGGTGGCCTGCAACATTTCGAGATCGAACATGCAGCGCTGTTCGAGCCGCTGCGCTTCGACGAGGCGCCCGGAGGCGTGCAGCTCCGCGAGGCGCTGCCGCAGCTCCTTCTTGATGGAGTCCGCCGCCTGCAACAGGGTCGGGCGCGGCGTGACATAATGCGAATTGGCGTAGAACTTGACCAGTTCGAGGTCCTGCATCTTCTTGCCGGTCAAGGGATCGAATTCGGCCAGCGATTCCACTTCGTCGCCGAAGAAGGTGATGCGCCAGGCGCGGTCCTCGTAATGCGCCGGAAAGACTTCCACCGTGTCGCCACGAACGCGAAAATTGCCGCGCGAGAAATCCGGCGTGCGCTTGTATTGCAGCGCCACGAGGTCTTGCAGCAATTGCCGCTGGTCGAGCTTTTCGCCAGTCTTGATCGAGAAGGTCATGGCCGTATAGGTTTCGACCGAGCCAATGCCGTAGATGCAGGACACGGAGGCGACGATGATCACGTCGTCGCGTTCGAGCAAAGCGCGGGTGGCGGAATGGCGCATCCGGTCGATCTGCTCATTGATCGAGCTTTCCTTCTCGATGAAGGTGTCGGTGCGCGGCACATAGGCTTCCGGCTGGTAATAATCATAATAAGAAACGAAATATTCCACCGCATTATTGGGGAAGAAGCTCTTGAACTCGCCGTAAAGCTGGGCGGCCAGCGTCTTGTTGGGCGCAAGGATCAATGCGGGCCGCTGCGTGTGGGCGATCACCTGCGCCATGGTGAAGGTTTTGCCGGAGCCGGTGACGCCGAGCAAGACCTGGTCGCGCTCCTGCGCGTTCAGCCCGGCGACCAGCTCCTCGATCGCGCGCGGCTGGTCGCCCTGCGGCTGATAGTCCGAGACGAGCTCGAATTTGACGCCGCCCTCGGACTTTTCCGGCCGGTCAGGGCGGTGCGGCGTCCAGGGCTTTGCGTCGCGGAGATTGGGATCGCCCTTTTCCAGCAGGTCCTGCAGCACGTCCGCCGTGGCGCCGGAAGCGGTCTGGAATTCCTCGCGGGCGGGGGCGCGGCGACGCGGCTTCTCGCGCTGGATCTCCGGCTCCTGGCCCAGCCCGTAGCGCGCGGCTTCTTCCGCGCTCAGGGGCTCGGCGAGAAAAGGCGACGCGGCCTCTTCAAAACCCTTGCTGACAAGGGCCGGATTCAGCAAGGCGGCCAGATGATCGCCGAGCGGCTTCACGTCAGGTTTTGAGGCCTTGCCGCGGGAAGTAGGTTTTTTCGCCATGCCCGCAATATGGGACGGCGCGGAAGGATTGGCCAGAGTCCAGCGGGCAGAAATCCATGCCGGGCGGCATCGAGCGCCGCAGGCGAGGACGGCTCGGCGCCATAGGCGTCATTCAGCGGCCGCGCAGATCGTTCGCGCCAAACGGAAAAGCGCCCCCGGCAAGCCGGACGTCCCGCACCTCCTTTGGTGGGAGATTGGCGCTATTTCGCAAAACGCGCCTGTGATGTAGCCTCATGGGCAGGCTGCGTGACGCGCCGAAATCACAAGACAAAAGCGGCAAGAACGCCGCTGCGAGCGCCTGCGCCACGCGCAAAAGTCAAAAAAATGCGCAATCAAGGGGAAATGACATGCTACGGAAAATTATCATTGCTGCGGCGTCTGGCTTGGTCCTCGCGCTTTCGTCGGGGGCTTTCGCCCAGCAGAGTGATCGATCGCCAGATGCGTACAAAGCCAGGGCCATGCTCCTGAATGTGGTTGCCGAGGTGAAGATCAACCGGGAGCAGGCCTTCGAAATGTTCAACCAGGGCGGAGGCAGGTTCAAGGACGGCGATCTTTATGTGTTTTGCACCGACGCCAAGAACGGGAAATTCGTCGCCATGGGCAACGCCAATGCGAAAGAATTGCTCGGCCAGGACGTGAGAACCCTCAAGGACCCGTCGGGCAAGGCTTTCGGTCAGGAAATTTACGATGCGGGCCAGAAGCCGGAAGATGAGATTACCGAGGTCAGCTATGTGTTTGTAAAGCCGAGCGACCCGAAGTCGGCCGCCAAGACGAGCTTCGTGACGAAGGTCGATGACGATTACGCCTGCGGCGTGGGCTATTACAAGTAGATCGCCGGCCTGGATCGAGCGGCGTTGCGACTGTTCGCTGCACTTGGAGCGCGAAGCGCGCGATCTGTCAGTCGGGCGATATCTTCTTGTAAAGCCGCTCGTCTTTCATGACGACGAGCGGTTTCCATTTTGACTCGGCGAGCAGGTCCGGATCGTCGGCTGAGCGCGCCATTACGGGAAAGAGCGCCGCCCCGCCAGCAGACGATAAAGCGCCGCGACGCCGCCGCCCGAAACGGCCTCCATGGCGTAGCCGATCTCGGTTTCGCCCAGACCGATCGCGCCCGTGGCGACGGCGACGGCGACGCTCGTCGCGGCGCCAATGAGCGAAAAGGCGGGAAAGCCCGACCAGTTCCGCCAGCCGCAGAGTTTCTGGGTCAGCCAGAGATTGGCGGCGAGATTGGAGGCGATGACGAAAATCGACCACGCCAGCGCGAGCGGCTCGAACCAGCCTCCGGCGAGCTGGAAGACGGCCTTGGCCTGTTCCTCCATCTGCGGCGGCAGAGCGGCGACCGTGTCATGCGGCTTGCCCAGCAAAGTGAGCGCGGCGACCAGCGCAGTGATCGCGGCGCAGGCGATGAATCCCGCGTGGCGGACATGGACTTTTGCTGCGGGCGTGTCCTCGACCGGCAAGGCTTCGGCGCCGAACAGATAGGCGCGCTGTTCCGGCGTCAGCGCGAGATCGCCGCCGAGGGCCTGAGCCGGCGCGGGGTCCGGAGCGGCGAGGCCTCGGCGGCCGAAGGAAGCGGGCTTGTTCATGGCGACATTCTGTCTGAAGAATCTTGCGAAAGCTTTTCGTCCCGGCTTCGCTTTTGCGCGTCACGCGGCGAAGGCGGCGCGGCGGGCGAATTTCGGCCTTCCCTTTTTCGCCGTCCGCACTATGGTCCCGCGCCAAACCGCAATCGCAAGGGCATAAAAATGGGCTTTCTCGCCGACGCGCTCTCTCGTGTGAAACCCTCCGCCACCATCGCCGTGACGCAAAAGGCGCGCGAGCTGAAGGCGCAGGGTCGCGAGATCATCAGCCTCTCGGTCGGCGAGCCGGATTTCGACACGCCGGACAACATCAAGGCGGCGGCGATCGACGCGATCCGGCGCGGCGAAACCAAATATGGCCCCGTGGCCGGGATCGTCCCGCTGCGCGAGGCCATCGCGCAGAAATTCAAGCGCGAGAATGGGCTGGACTACAAGCCCACAAGCTGCATCGTCGGCACCGGTGGAAAGCAGATCCTGTTCAATGCGCTGATGGCCAGCCTCAATCCGGGCGACGAGGTGATCATCTCGGCGCCTTACTGGGTGTCCTATCCGGAAATCGTCGCGCTTTGCGGCGGCAATGCGGTGATTGTCGAGACCCGGTCCGAGGAGTCCTACAAGCTGCAGCCCGAGGCGCTGGAGCGGGCGATCACGCCGCGCACCAAATGGGTGATCTTCAATTCGCCGTCGAACCCGTCCGGCGCGGCCTATACGCGCGACGAGCTGAAGGCGCTGACAGACGTGCTGCTGCGCCATCCTCAGGTCTGGGTGCTCACCGACGACATGTATGAGCACCTCGTCTATGGCGATTTCGTCTATACGACGCCGGCGCAGGTCGAACCCGCGCTTTATGACCGCACGCTGACCATGAACGGCGTTTCCAAGGCCTATGCCATGACCGGTTGGCGCATTGGCTATGCCGCCGGGCCGGACAAGCTCATCAAGGCCATGGACATGATCCAGGGGCAGCAGACCTCGGGCGCTTGCTCCATCGCGCAATGGGCGGCGGTCGAGGCGCTCAACGGCCCGCAGGATTTCATCGCCGAGAGCCGCAAACTGTTCGAGGGCCGGCGCGATCTCGTCGTCTCCATGCTGAACCAGTCGAAATTCCTCTCGACCCATCGGCCCGAGGGGGCCTTCTATGTCTATCCCTCCTGCGCCGAGGCGCTGGGCAAGACCTCGGCAGGCGGCAGGAAGATCGAGACGGATGTGGATTTCGTCACGGCTCTGCTGGAAGAGCAGGGCGTCGCGGTGGTGCAGGGCTCAGCCTTCGGGATGGGGCCGAATTTCCGCGTCAGCTACGCCACGTCCAATGAAGCCCTTGCCAAAGCCTGCGCGAAGATTCAGGCTTTCTGCGCCGATCTGCGGTAAGGCCGGCCCGCATAGGTGCGAACCTATGAGCGCGGTTAGGCGCGAATGCGGCGCCGAGCTCTTGCGAGGGTTTCCGTCATCGCGATGATGGAGAAATGGTATAAGTCGGGCATTGGAGGCGGCTATGCGGGCTAAAATCTGGAATGTTCTCGCGATTTTTGGGGTCATGACTCTGGTCGGCGCGCGAATCGACTCCGCCGAGGCCGCCAATATCGCCATGGGAACGCCCTATCAGGAATTGCGCCCGCAATTGCTGGCGGAAGGCTGGAAGCCCAACACCGGCTATGGCCTGAAGCTCGCCAATGGCAAGCCGATGCATCGCTTTCCGGAAGTTCTGTGCGGCATGGAGCAATGCCGCGCCAAATGGCGCGACGCCTCTGGCGCGGAGCGCGCGATCATGCTCAATCGCGGCGGCCCGACCGACGATTACCGCGTCGCGCAATAAGCATTCCCGTCAGCCGATCTGCGTGAACAGCGTGGCGGCGAGAATGAGCGCGCCCACGAACAGGCTGGGATGATAGCCCCATTGCGATGAATGCGGCCAGGTTGGCAGCGTTGCGAAGAAGGCGAGAATCAAGGCGGCGATCAACAAGGTTCCAGGGGACATGGCGGCCTCCTCGAGGCGGCGACGTCCGGCGCGCCGGGGCGCATTTCGTCCTGGTCGACCAAAACCCGCGCCCTGGGGCGAGCCGTCAGCGGTCTTTTCCTGGCCTAAAACGCGCGAGGCCGAGCAAAGTTCCCCGGTGGCCCCTTGATTTTACGGTGGTTTCTCCCCGCGTGGCAATGTCATGCGAATTTTATGATGCGGCGCAACAAAATGGTCTTGACTATTTGTGCGACGCAACATAAGTTTAGAACCGTAGCACAAGCGGTGCTTGTGCTGCAGCCCTCCTTGGGCGTTTCCTCCCTAGACTTGGGCCGCTGGTTTGACCGGCGGCCTCTTTTTTTATCTGGTCGCGTCCCTGGCGATTCAAAGCTCCGACAGCGTTGCGATCACGCGCTCGGGAGGCAGGTCCCGGTATTCGTCGGGCGCGCCGGCGCGGTTGACCCAGATAGTGCGGAAGCCGAATTTCCCTGCGCCCGCGATATCCCAGCGATTGGACGACTGGAACGAGACCTGTTCGGGCGCCACGCCGTAGCGCGCGCCCACCAGCCGGTAAATTTCCGGCGCGGTCTTGAAGCGGCCCAGAAAATCAGCGGAAAGCGATTCGTCGAGCAGATCCTGCAGTCCAGCGGAAGCGATGGCGCGCGTGAGCGCGCGGGGCGTGCCGTTGGAGAGAATCACGGTCTTCGCGCCCCGGTCTCGCAGGGTTAGCAGGGCCGGGGCGGCGTCGGGAAAGGCGTCGAGCGTTTCATAGGCTTCAAGCAGGGCCGCGCGCGCCTGCGCGGAAATTCCGCCGCAGCGGGCGGCGGCGAAGTCGAGCGCCTCTTCGGTCAGGGCGTCGAAATCGCGATAGGCTCCCATCAAGCTGCGCGTCCAGGTATATTCCAGCTGCTTCGTACGCCAGAGTTCGGACAGTCGCACGGCCTGCGGGCCGACGAGGCCGCCGTGCCGCGCGACGGCGGAATGCACGTCGAACAGAGTGCCGTAAGCGTCGAAGACGTAAAGGGGAAAGGTCATGAAGCCCCGGCTTTTTGCGTCCCGACGCGGCAAGACGTCCTCCTTGGAGCGCGTCGCCGCTTCCCATTTTTATTGCGCCGTGCGGGAAGCGCGTCACAGCGTCCTGCTGGTGGAATGACGCGCTCCGGAGAACGCGCCATCCATGTCGCTTTTACAGTGCGACGGTGAACGTCGCCTCCGTCTTGGACTTGATTTCCTCCACCGTCACGCTCTCGGCGAGTTCGATCAGCTTGGCGCCGCCATTGCCGTGCTTGTCGATGGAGAACACGCCGAGATCGGTGATCAGCAGGTCGACGACATGCGAGCCGGTCAGCGGCAGGTTGCATTTGTGGAGGAATTTCGGGCCGTCCTTGGCGACATGCTCCATCACCACCACGACCTTCTTGACGCCCGCGACAAGGTCCATGGCGCCGCCCATGCCCTTCACCATCTTGCCCGGAATCATCCAGTTGGCGAGGTCGCCGTTCTCGGCCACCTGCATGGCGCCCAGGATCGACAGGTCGATATGGCCGCCGCGGATCATGGCGAAGGAATCGGCGGACGAGAAATAGCTCGTCGTCGGCAGTTCCGTGATGGTCTGCTTGCCGGCGTTGATCAGGTCGGCGTCCTCTTCGCCCTCATAGGGGAAGGGGCCCATGCCGAGCATGCCGTTCTCGCTTTGCAGCTGCACGCTCATGCCGTCGGGGATGAAATTGGAGACCAGCGTCGGAATGCCGATGCCGAGATTGACATAGAAGCCATCGCGCAGCTCTTTCGCCGCGCGGGCCGCCATTTGATCGCGTGTCCAGGCCATCAGACTTCTCCTCCCGCGGCCGCCGCCGGGCTGGTGTGTTTGCGCGTGGTGCGCTGCTCGATATGTTTGGTCGGGTTTGGAATATGCACGATGCGCTGCACGTAGATGCCGGGGGTGTGGATCTCGTCGGGGTCCAGCTCGCCCGCCTTGAACAGGTGCTCGACCTCGGCCACGGTGATCTTGCCCGCCGTCGCCATCATCGGATTGAAATTGCGCGCGGTCTTGCGGAAGACGAGATTGCCCTCGGTGTCGCCCTTCCAGGCGTGGACGATGGAAATATCCGCGACGAGGCCCGTCTCCATGACGTAATTCTCGCCGTTGAAGACGCGGGTCTCCTTGCCTTCGGCGACGAGGGTGCCGTAGCCGGTCTTGGTGTAGAAGGCCGGAACGCCCGCGCCGCCGGCGCGGATGCGCTCCGCCAGCGTGCCCTGCGGGTTGAATTCGATCTCAAGCTCGCCGCCGAGATATTGCTGGGCGAACAGCTTGTTCTCGCCGACATAGGACGAGATCATCTTCTTGACCTGCTTGGTCTCAAGCAGCACGCCAAGTCCGATGCCGTCGACGCCGGCGTTGTTGGAAATGAAGGTGAGGTTCTTCGCGCCGGATTCCTTGACCGCTTCGATCAGGGACTCGGGGATGCCGCACAGGCCGAAGCCGCCGGCCATCAGCGTCATGCCGTCCTTCACCAGTCCGGCCATGGCGGAACTGGCGTCTGGATAAACTTTTTTCATGGGCGAATCCCGTATTTTGGACTTATTGCCCTGCAACCATAGAGCCGCCGCGCTTGGCGGTCCAGACGCCCGATAAGCCTAGATTTTACGCAGAATGACGGCCCATCCCGGCACGTCCGCGCCGCGATCCTTGCGGGTGACGGCGGGCGCCAGTTCAAGCGTCGCAAAGCCCGCCTGCGCCGCGCAGGCGCGCAGATAGGCCTCGCCGTGAGAGAATCGCATGTCCTCGCCGACGCAATAGCCGTCATGTTCTTGGCTTTGCGCCGTGAAGGCGAACAGGCCGCCCGACTCCAGAACGCGCGCGACGACGGCGAATAGGGGCGCAAGATCGCCGATATAGACAAAAACATCCGCAGCCGCCGCCAGATCGGCGCTCTCCGCCGCCTCTGCGGCGAGAAAATCAACCAGGTCGGCGGCGATCAGACGATCGTAGATCCCCTTGCCGCGCGCCTGTTCGATCATGGCGGGGGAGAGATCGATTCCGGTGAGCCGCTTCGCCCTGCCGCGAAAGGCCGCGCCGAACAGGCCGGCGCCGCAGCCAAGATCGAGCGCGTGGGCGAACATGCGGCCGGGCGCGGCGCGCGAGATGGCGGCGTCGAGGATTTGTGGCCCGCGATAGGCGAGCGCCTGGACGAGATGACGGTCGAATTTCGCCGCATATTGATCGAACAGCGCTGTTACATAGGCGCGCGGCGCCGTCGCGGGCTTTTCCCCGGCCAGAAAGGCGAGGTGCAGGCCGGCGCCGCCAATGTCGGCGGGGTCGAGCGCAAGTGCCTTGCGAAAGGCCGCGACGGCTTCGTCGCGCTTCTGCAGCGCCTCCAGCGCCTCGCCGAGGCCGCGCCAGCCGGGCGCCCATGCCGGGGCCAGTTCAAGCACCTGCGCGAAAAGATCGCGCGCGGCCTCGAAATCGCGCGATTCCAGGGCTCCGGCGGCCCATTGGTAGCGGCGGTCAGCGGCAAGATCGCCGGAAGATCCGGTCACAACCATGCTATTGCCCCATTCGGCTGGAAAAAGGGAACGGAATGCGCCACAATCCGTTCAGAAACCATTCAGCCGGTTGCGCGCAATTTGGCTTCAACAGCCTTTTGCGCCGGGAAGCAACCTTTTCGTGAGGAGAGCGAATATGACCATTTCACTGAAATCGACCGCGATCGCGGCGTTGGCCGCGCTCTCGCTGAGCGCCGCCTTTGCGACGCCTGCCGCAGCCTGGTGCAACGGCTGGGGCTGCGGCGGCGGCTATAACGCCGGTCCGGCCGTCGCCGCTGGCGTCCTTGGCGGCATGGCGCTTGGCGCCGCGGCCGCAGGCGCGGCCAACGGCCCTTATTACGCCGCTCCCGCTTACGGCGGCGGATGCTGGGTCGAGCGTCGTCCGGTCTATGACGACTGGGGCAATTACATCGGCCGCCGCCGCATCCGCGTCTGTGAATGACGCAGGCCGGCCTGAGGCCAGCAAAAAGCCCCGCTCGCGCGGGGCTTTTTTGTTGGATCTCAATGCGAGAACAGCACCGGCACGGTCATGTGCTTGAGCATGTAGCGCGAGCCGCTGCCGCGCGAAAACAGGGGATAGCCGCCGCCGCCGAAGGCGCCGATCGCCAGCAGGTCGGCGCCATGGTCGACCGCGCGGTTGAGCAGGGCGTCCATGAGCCCGATTTCGCTCAGGGCGAGCTGTTCCGGCAGCGCGGAGATCTTGTGAGCGGCGAGTTGCGCGACCGCGAGACGCAGCGATTCCTTCTGATAGGCGAAGCCCTGGGCGTCCTCCGGCTTGGAGAGCCCGACGACGAGCGCGGCGGCGCCCGGCGCGACCAGATTCATGCCGTCATAGAATCCGCGCGCCGACGAACGCGAGTCCGACCAGGCGAAGATTGGACGCGTCCCGACCTGGGCGAACGTCCCGGCAAAGGGCAGGACCAGCACCGGGCGGCCGGAATTGATGATCAATTGCTCGGCGAAGTCTGGCGGGGTCAGGGGATCGTCCGAGCGGCGCTGGCCGAGCACGATCAGGTCGAAATGGCGCGAGAAGTCTGTCGCCAGCTTGACGACCTCGCCCTCGTCGCCCCGGTTGAGGTCCTGCCATTCGGCATCGAGGCCCGCGGTTGCGGCGGTGAAGGCGGCGCGGCTGGCCCTGGCGGCCTCGGCATAGTCATGCGGCGGCCATTCGGCGACCAGGCCGATCTGGTGCGCGGGCGCAACCTGGGCGAACAGGCCGGTCAGTTTCGCGCCTTGCGCGCGGGCGATGTCTGCGGCGAGCCTGAGCCGCGCGGCGGAGCGCTCGCCGCCGTCGAGGTGAACGAGAAGATTGCAAAGAGGCATGGGAGATTTCTTTCCGCCCGGCGCGCAGCCGCGATATCAGGCCAGTTGTTGAAGAAATGGATTGTTCAGCCTTTCGGCCCCGATGGTGCTCAGCGGGCCGTGGCCGCTGATGAAGGTCATGGCGTCGTCGAGGGTCAGCAATTTCGTCTTGATCGACTTCATGAGGGTGGCGTGGTCGCCGCCGGGCAGATCGGTGCGGCCGATCGAGCCTTCGAACAATACGTCGCCGACGAGGCAGAACTGCATGGGTTCATTGATGAAGACGACGCTGCCCGGCGTATGGCCCGGGCAAAAACGCACGTCGAGGCTCGCTTCGCCGAAGGCCACCGTGTCGCCTTCCTCGAGCCAGCGATCCGGCGCCACATTGCGGCAGGCGAAGCCGAAGCGCGCGGAAGCGGCCTCCAGGCTGTCGAGCAGGAACTTGTCGGCGACATGCGGCCCCTCGATCGGGACGCCCAGGATTTCCCGCAACTCTGCCGCGCCGCCGGCGTGATCTGCGTGGCCGTGGGTGAGGAAAATCTTCTCGACCTGCGCGCCGGTCTGTTCGATGGCGCGCCGGATCAGCGGGACGTCGCCGCCCGGATCGACCACCGCAGCTTTCTTGGTCGCCTCGCAGATCAGGATCGTGCAGTTCTGTTGGAACGGCGTAACCGGAACGATGGCGACCTTCACTTGCGACATAAATATCTCCCTCGGCCGCCATAATAGCGGCAGCCGCGCGCGGGGGCCAGAGCATTGCTTCACGTCGGGCGGCGCGAACCTAGATCGGCGCCAGCGCAAATTGTTTTCGATCCGCAAACAATAGGTTTTTCGTCCTCATCCTAAAGCATTAAGAGAGGTGAATTTGCTACAGAGCCGGCTTTCTTCTACACTTCACGGTTCGCATTCCGGGTAACCGGCGATGCTGTTCATCCGGCCGCCGAATGGAGCCGGCGTCCGAGGGGAGAGGGATGGCAAGATGAACCGGCATGCGTATCATTTCTTTGAGATGGCTCAATTAGCCATGGCTCCGGCGCGCGCGCTTTCGGATTTTACCCGGATCGCGTTCAAACATCCGGTCAATCCGTTCTCCTACACGGCCATCGGGCGCAATCTCGCGGCCTCGGCGGAATTGTTCGAGCGCATGACGCGTCGCTACGGCAAGCCCGCCTTCGGCATCGACAAGACGGTCGTCGGCGGTCAGGAGGTCGCGGTCGAGCAGGAAATTGTCTGGATGCGGCCCTTCTGCCAGATGGTGCATTTCAAGCGCCATCTGCCGCTGAACGCCCCGCACCAGTCGCGCCTGCTGATCGTTGCGCCGATGTCGGGCCATTATGCGACGCTGCTTCGCGGCACGGTCGAAACCTTCCTGCAGACCCACGACGTCTACATCACCGATTGGGTCGATGCGCGCATGGTGCCGCTCAGCCTCGGGCGCTTCGATCTCGACGATTATATCGACTACGTCATCGAAATGTCCGAGTTCCTCAGCAAGTCCGGTCATTCGCCGGTCCATCTGCTCGCGGTCTGCCAGCCCTCCGTTCCCGTGCTGGCGGCGATGGCGCGGATGGAGGCCGAGAATAATCCGCATGTCCCCGCCTCGATGACCCTCAAGGGCGGCCCGATCGATACGCGCCGCAGCCCGACGGGTGTGAACAAGCTTGCAGAGAAGCGCGGGCCGCAATGGTTCCGCAGCAATTGCATCCATGTCGCGCCCTTCCCCTATCCGGGCGTCGGCCGCGACGTCTATCCGGGCTTCCTGCAATTGTCCGGATTCATGGCGATGAATTTCGACCGCCACGTCAACGCGCATTATGAAATGTTCAATCATCTCGTTCAGGGCGACGGCGATTCTGCGGAAAAGCACCGCGAATTCTATGACGAATATCTCGCGGTGATGGACCTGACCGCGGAATTCTACCTCCAGACCATCGACACGGTTTTCGTGCATCATTCCCTGCCCAAGGGGGAGATGATGCACCGTGAACACCCGGTCGAGCCCGCCGCCATCCGTCGCGTCGGCCTCATGACTGTCGAAGGCGAAAAGGACGATATTTCGGGCGTCGGCCAGACCGAGGCGGCGCAGGATCTCTGCGTCAACATTCCCGATGACATGCGCGTGCATTACGTGCAGAAGGACGTCGGCCATTACGGCGTGTTCAACGGCTCGCGCTTTCGCAAGGAAATCGCGCCGCGCGTCTGCGCCTTCCACGCCCGGGTCGAAGCGGTTCTGGAAGCGAAGAAGTCATCCTGATCGGGCCTGCGGCGGCGCTCAGTCCTGCGCGGCGGGCGCCGCCGCAGCGCGCCATTGCGCGAGCAGGGCGCGCAAGATCGCCGGCTTGAGCGGCTTGTTGAGAACCATCAGGTCCTTCGCGGTCGCGCGCTCCCGCATATCGTCAGAGCGGTCGGCGGTGATCAGCGCCGCCGGAACGCCCGGTCCGAACTTCCAGCGCAACGCGACGATGGCGTCCACGCCGTCGCCCTCGTCGAGGTGGAAATCCGCGAGAATGGCGTCGGGCGCGCGTTTCTGGCGCGCGAGCTCCGCCAGCGCTTCGCGGTGGTTTCCCGCGACGATCGGCGCACAGCCCCAGGCCGAAAGCAGCGAGCGCATTCCGTCGGCGATCAGCTTGTCATTGTCGATCGCCACCACGGTCATGTTGATGAGCGGCGACTGGCGCGTGGCGGTCGCGGGCTGCGCATCGCGGCTGGCGACTCGCGGCGGCGGCGCCGCAATCGTGGCCGTGACAGCGAAGACCGACCCCTTTTCCGGCGCGGAACGCAACGTGATCTGGTGGCCGAGCACGCGGGCCATGCGCTCGACGATCGACAGGCCGAGGCCGAGGCCCGGCTCGGAGCCGGCCGTCTCCAGCCGCTCGAATTCCCGGAACACGCGTTTCTGCTTTTCGGCGGCGATGCCCATGCCGGTGTCCCATACCTCCAGCCGGACCTTGCCGCGCAAATGCCGCGCGCCGACCAGAACGCGGCCCTCGCGGGTATATTTGATGGCGTTCGAAATCAGGTTCTGCAGCAGGCGGCGCAGGAGGCGGGGATCGGAGCGCACGGCGAGCGAGCAGCGCGCGAAGGTCAGCTTGAGGCCCTTCTTCTCCGCCAGCGGCGCGAATTCGATCCTGAGCTGGCGGAAGAGATCGTCCACGCGGAAATTGCTCAACTCCACTTTCATCGCGCCGGCGTCGAGGCGCGACATTTCAAGCAAAGCGGAGAAAATATCCTCGACCGCTTCAAGCGCGGAATCCACATTTCGCGCGAGCGCCCCGGTTTCTCCGGCCGGGGCGCCGGCCGCCGCGCGCTGCATCATGGTGGCGGAATAGAGCCGCGCGGCGTTGAGCGGCTGCAGGATGTCGTGGCCGGCGGCTGCGAGAAAGCGGGTCTTGGAAATATTGGCCTCTTCAGCCTCCGCCTTGGCGCGCGCCAGTTCGCCATTAAGCCGCGTGAGCTGCTCAGTGCGTTCGCGCACGCGCCGCTCCAGCGATTCGTTGGCGGCCTCCAGCGCCTGTTCGGCGGCGAACTGATCGGTGACGTCGGTATAGGTGACGACGAGGCCGCCGTCGGGCATGCGGGCCGAGCGCGTCTCGATGACTCTGCCTGAGGTCGCCAGCGGCACGCGGAACGGTTCGGTATTGGTGAGGCGCTCAAGCCGCCCGGCGACGAGTTCGTCGATTGGGCCGTCGCCATAGAGGCCGCGCTCGGCGTTGAAGCGCAGGATGTCGTCGATCGCGACGCCGGTGCGCGTGAAATTCCCCGGCAGATCGAACATGTCGCGGAATTCGCGATTCCAGCAGGTCATGCGGAGATCGGGATCGAAGACGGAGATGCCCTGGCGCGCGAAATCCAGCGCATGTTGCAGAATGTCGCGGTTGTAGAGCAGGGCCGCGGAGGCGTCATCCACCAGCCGCAGCGCCGCCGCGCTCGAAACATTGCGACGCCGCAGCAGCAGGGAAAGCACGAGCCGCGACGACGCCGCGCCGATGGCCGAGGCCAGCAGATGCTCTGACAGGCGAAGCAGGTGGATATCGGCTTCCGCCCGCGGGTCATAGGCTTGGCCGCGGCCGATGCAGAAATTCTCGAACGCCTCGCGCGTGCGCTGCGCGCCGAGATAGCGCGCGACGGTGGCCTCGACTTCGGCGGCGGTGACGCTGGTGCGCCAGAGCCGGAAAGCCTGCGCCATGGGCGCGGCGTTCTTGCTGACGAAAATATCCGCCTGCAGGCGCTCGATCGGCGTCGGCCGGCGCACGAGCGAGAAAGCGACATAGGCGAGGCTGTTGCCCAGCAGGCTCCAGAACACGCCGCGCACCAGCGATGACATCTGCAGGTTGAAAATATCCGGCGAGGGCAGGTCGGGCCGGGGCGGGAACTGCGCGGCGGCGATGATCCGCTGCATCACCCCGGCGTCGAGCGAGGGCGCGAGCAGCATGAAGGCCCAGATGGTCACGCCGGTGATCAGGCCGGCGATGGCGCCGAGCGCCGTGCCGCGCCGCCAGACCAGGGCGCCGACGAAGGCGGGGCCGAATTGCGCGACGCAGGCGAAGGAGAGAATGCCGATCGAGGCGAGCAGCGTCTCGCCGGTCAGACGGTAATAGCCGAAGGCGAGCAGGAGGACGACGAGAATGGCGGCGCGCCGCACGCGCAGGATGCGGCGGCCCGCTTCGCCTTCCGCGACCAGTCGCGCCCGGCCGTTGCGCCAGCGTCCGAACCGCAGCAGCAGCGGCAGGACGAGATTGTTCGACACCATGATCGAAAGCGCGACCGATTCGACGACGACCATGGCGGTCGCCGCGGAAAGGCCGCCGAGCATGGCGATAAGCGTGATCGGGCCGTTCTCCGCGTCGATCGGCAGCGCCATGACGCTGACGTCGCGGTCCAGCACGTCGGGAAACAGGATCAGGCCGGCGATGGCGAGGGGGACGACGAAGAAGTTGATCGCCAGCAGATAGAGCGGAAAGACCACCGCGGCGGAGGGGATGTCGCTCTCGTCGCGGTTTTCCACGACGGCGACATGGAATTGCCGGGGCAACAGCATCATCGCGCCGCTGGAAAGCAGCGTCAGGGTGACCCAGACCGAGAGATCGGGCGGCGCGGCGAGCACGGCGCGGATGTGGGGGCTGGCCGCCGCGCGCTGGAACAGATCGCCCAGACCATCGAACATCCACCAGACGACGAAAGCGCCGACGACGAGAAAGGCGAGCAGCTTGGCGACCGATTCCGCGGCGATGGTGACCATCAGGCCGTTCTGATGTTCGCCGGCGTCCACGCGCCGCGTGCCGAACGCCATGGCGAAAAGCGCGAGCAGGAGCGCCACGCCAAAGGCGAACCTGTCCGGCCACGCCGATGGCGGGGGCGGATCGAAGGGCGCGGCATGGCCGAGGCCGATGACGAGCGTCGCCGAAATGGCCTTGAGCTGCAAGGCGATATAGGGGATGAGCCCGACGACCGCGATGATCGCCGCGACGGCGGCGACGGCCTCCGACTTGCCATAGCGCGCGGCGAGGAAATCGGCGATGGAGGTGATGTTCTGCGCGCGGGAGATCCGCGCCACGCGCGCGACCACCGGCCAGCCAAAGCCGAACACCAGCATGGGGCCAATATAGATTGGCAGGAAATCGAGACCGTTGGACGAGGCGAGCCCGACCGAGCCGAAAAAGGTCCATGAAGTCGTATAGACGCACAGGCCGAGCGCATAGACGATGCGGCGCTGCGTCCTGCCCGAGAAGCGCCGCGCGTGACGGTCGGCATAGACCGCCAGCGCCAGCAGGCCGAGAAAATAGAGCAACGTCAGGGAAATATTGATCCAGCTCGGCGGCATGAGGCTCCTATCGCCGTTCCGTTTTGGCGACTTTCATCGTTTTTTCCCCGCATTGACCATAAGCGCGGGCTCGGCTTACCCTTGCCGAAGCGCCGATCTGGCGCGCCGGACAGGGGGATTGTATCGGCATGTTTGAAGAATTCAAAAAATTCGCCATGCGCGGCAATGCGCTCGACCTTGCCGTCGGCGTCGTCATCGGCGCGGCGTTCGGCAAGATCGTCAGTTCGCTGGTGGACGACCTGATCATGCCGATCATCGGCGCGATCACTCCCGGCAATCTCGATTTCTCCAATTATTATATCGCGCTCAGCACCAATATCGCCAATCATCCGGCCTATGCCGACGCCAAGAAGGTCGGCGCGGCCTTCGGCTATGGCGCGTTCCTGACCGCGCTGCTGAATTTTCTGATCGTCGCCTTCGCCTTGTTCATCCTTATTCGCGCCGTCAACAAGATTGCAGCGACCAAGGCGGAAGCGCCCGCCGAGCCGGCCCCGCCGCCGCGCGAGGAAGTCCTGCTCGAAGAAATTCGCGACTTGCTCGCCAAGGATATGATCGCCAAGGACGCAAAGCGCTGAGGCGGCTCAGGGAGCGCCGAGCCAGGCGACGACATCCGGCCAGAGCCCTTCGAGCGCGCGGCGCCCGATAAAAAGATGGAGATGGCCGCCTGGGACGACGGCCTCGCGAATCGCCCGCGACGGCGTTCCGACCAGACGGGCGCAGGCGAGAGTCTGCTCCGGCGCGGCCACTTCGTCGTCTCGCGCGGCGATCAGGTAGAGCGGGCGGCGAAAGTCGTGAAGGTCGATCCTCTTGCCGAGGGCGACGAATTCGCCCCGCGCGAGCTGGTTCGCCTTGTAGAGCTTTTCGACCACTTCGAGATAATAGGCGCCCGGCAGGTCGAGCGGGCTCTCGCTCCAGTCCCGAAACAGGTCCGCCTGGGAGGCGAATCGCTCGGAATCGAGCGGGAGATCGCTCTGCAGCAGGTCGTGAATCTGCTCCGGGCTGTCGGCCATCAGGCCCCAGAATTGCTGGGCGTGCGATCCGCGCGCAAGGCCTTCGCCGAGCCGCAGCAGTTCCTGGAAGGTTTGGACCGGGGTCGAGCGGGCCAGGGCGGAAAGGGGCGAATCGACGATATGGGTGTCGACCGGCGCGGCCGCGACGACCAGCTTGCCCGCCTTGGCGGGAAAGCGCGCCGCGTAGATCAGGCTCAGCCAGCCGCCCTGGCACAAGCCCACAAAATCGCAGCGGGTCCCGATCTCGTCGACCATGACATTGAGGTCGGAGAGATAATCGTCGATGTGGCGGAAGACCTGTGTCTTTCCCGCCGATAGCCACTCGACGAGATAGACCGGACCGCCGCCGGCGAGCAGGCTCGCGACGAGGCTGTGGCTTTCGCAGAGATCGGCGATGCGCGCGTCATGCAGGGCGAAGGGCGCGCAGACGAGAACAGGGCGCGGCCCATGCCGCTTCTGTGGAGGACCGAACCGGCGCAGGCGCGCAGTGTCCAGTTGCAGGACGATCTCGTTCGGCGTCGCCCAGACCGCCTCGGGCTGCGGCTTTGGCTCCGGTTGCGGATCGAAAGCGCCCAGCATGCCGCGTGCGAAAATGGCGCCCGCCTCCGCCGCGAAAACGCCCGGCCAGAGCAGGTTCATCCATTCCGTCCCAAGATCGGTTTTGCGCGGCATAGCCGCAATGTGACATGAAAAAGAGCGAATGTGACACTCTTATATTCTTGCGGCGGGAATCGCGATCCGCTTTGCAATTGACATAAGGCGCCGGGAAGCCGGTGTTGCGGCCGAGGCGCGCGAGCGGCTAAATTCGCCGCGCGGAACAAAAGACTGCATAATGGCCGCGCGGGACAGGGAGACGCCTTGGACATGAAATATTGCCGGCCCCGGCCCCGGGGAGCCTCGCTGCTGCGATCCGGCGCCCTGGGGGGCGTCCTGCTTTCGCTGGCGCTGTCGTCCGCCGCATGGGCCGGCGCGGAGACGGCTGTCCCGCCAGCTGCGCCGCAAGCCGAACCCGCCGAACCCGCCATGCAGAAGATCGTCATCGGCTATTTGCGCCGGGCGGAAAAAGGCTCGGCGGTCTCGCGGCTGGAACTGCCACCGGAAAACGACGGCGAGGCCGGCGCGCTGGCGGGAATCGACGACGACAACGCCTCAGGCGAATTCCTCGGCCAGAACTTCAGTCTCGTGACGCGCCGGCTGAAGCCGGGCGAGGACGCGGCGCAAGCCCTGGCGGAACTGGCCGGGCAGGGCGTGAAATTCGTGATCGCCGACCTTCCGGCCGGCGCGCTCGTCAACGCCGCCGATCTTCCCGCGGCGGCGAATCTTCTGATCTTCAATGTCGGCGCGCCGGACGACATTCTGCGCGAGGAGTTCTGCCGCGCCAATGTCATCCATGTCGCGCCGACGCGCTCGATGCTCGCCGATGGGCTGGCGCAATATCTGATCTGGAAGCAATGGCGCAAATGGTTCTTCGTCGTCGGTTCGCATCCCGAGGACAAGCTCTGGGCTGACGCCCTGAAACGCGCGGGCGCGCGCTTTGGCGCCAAATTCGTCGAGGAGCGGGTGTTCGAGGATCGCGGCGGCGCGCGCCGCTCCGACAGCGGCGTCGCACTGGTGCAGAAGCAGATCCCGACCTTTACCCAGGGCGTCGCCGCCTATGACGTGCTGATCGCCGCCGACGAAAACGCGGTCTTTGCGGATTACCTGCCGTTTCGCACCTGGGACCCGCGCCCGGTGGCCGGTTCGGCGGGCCTTGTCTCGGCGTCCTGGGACGCCTCGAACGAACAATGGGGCGCGACGCAATTGCAGCAGCGGTTCGAACGCAAATTCGGCCGCGCGATGACCCCGCTCGACATGAATTCATGGACGGCGGCGCGGATGGTCGGCGAGGCGGCGGCCCATGATGCGGCGGGCGACGCCGCCGCGATGAAGGCCTATTTCCTGTCGAAGGATTTCGCGCTCGCCGCCTTCAAGGGCCAGAAGCTCACCCTGCGCGACTGGAACCTGCAATTGCGCCAGCCCATCCTGCTGTCGGACGGGCGCAATGTCGTTGCGACCTCGCCGCAGGAAGGCTTCATGCACCAGTTCTCGGAGCTGGACACATTGGGCTACGATCGACCGGAGTCGAAATGCCGCTTCAAATGAAATCCCTCGCGCTGGCTCTGGTCATCTCGGGCGCTGTGGCGCCCGCTTGCGCCTTTGACGCCTTCGTCACCAATGAAAAGGGCAACAGCGTCTCGGTCATCGACACCGAAACGCTGACGATGAAAAAGACCATTCCGGTCAGCCAGAGGCCGCGTGGAATCGTCGCCAGCCCCGATAATAAAAGGATCTATGTCGCGCTCGGCGATTCCGACGCCATCGCGGTGATCGACCCGCAGACATTCGCCGTGGTCGAGGATTTTCCGGCGGGGCGCGATCCGGAGCGGATCGACATTTCGCCCGATGGCAAGACCCTCTATGTCACCAATGAGGACAGCAATTTTCTGACCTTTTTCGACGCCGCGACCAAGGAGCGCCTCGGCGGCGTGCGCGTCGGCGTGGAGCCGGAGGGGCTGGCGGTGAGCCCCGACGGCAAGCTCATCGTCGCCACCACCGAGACGACGAACATGGCGCATTTCGTCGACGCCGCGAAGCGAAAGACCCTCGCCAATGTGCTGGTGGACGCGCGGCCGCGCATGGCCGCGTTCACACCCGACGGCGCTGAGGTCTGGGTTTCGGCGGAGATCGGCGGCGATGTGGTCGTCGTCGATTCCGCCACCTTCAAGATCAAGGATCGCGTGAAATTCGAGGTGCCGGGCCTGCGCTCGGAAAATGTCCAGCCCGTGGGAATCAATATTTCGCGCGACGGCAAGCTCGCCTTCGTCTCGCTCGGGCCGGCCAACCGCATCGCCGTGGTGGACGTGAAGACGCGGCAGGTGGTGAAATATCTGCTCGTCGGGCAGCGTGTCTGGCACGCCGCCTTCACGCCCGACGAGAAATATCTGCTGACGACCAATGGCGTCTCCAATGACGTGTCGGTGATCGACGTCGCGGCCCAAAAGGTGGTTAAATCCATCCAGGTCGGCGAATCGCCCTGGGATCTGGTCATTCCCGGCGCGCCCGAACCATGAGCGCAGCAAAGATGAGCGAACAGGTCCCCGCGCTGGAATTGCGCCATGTCAGCCATCATTACGGCGCGCGGCAGGCGCTGGACGACGTCAGTTTCACTGTCGCGCCCGGCTCCTTCTGCGTGTTGCTCGGCCTCAATGGCGCGGGCAAGAGCACGTTGTTCTCGCTCATCACCCGGCTGTTCGCCTTGCAAAAGGGCGAAATCCGTCTGCTCGGCCTCGACCTGATGCGCCATCCCGGCGCGGCTCTGGCGGAACTCGGCGTGGTGTTCCAGTCGCGCACGCTCGACCTTGATCTGTCGGTGGCGCAGAATTTCTACTATCACGCCGCGCTTCACGGCATCGGCCGGAAGGAGGCGGATCAGCGCACGGCTGAGCTTCTGAAGGCGGTGGGCCTCGCCGATCGCGCCAAGGACAAGGTGCGCAACCTGTCCGGTGGACAGATGCGCCGCGTCGAAATCGCCCGCGCCTTGCTGCATCGCCCGCGCCTGCTGGTGCTGGACGAGCCGACGGTGGGCCTCGACATCGGCGCCCGCGCCGATATTCTCCTGCTGGTGCGCGGGCTGATCGCGCGCGAAGGCATGAGCGTATTGTGGGCGACGCATCTGACCGACGAAATCGAGCCGGGGGATTCCGTGGTCGTGCTGCACAAGGGCCAATTGCGCGCCGAGGGCAAGGTCACGGACCTGCTGCTGAAAACCGGCGCCGGCGACATGAGGTCGGCCTTCGTCGCCCTGATCGCCGAGAATGAAACACGGGGAGCCGCATGAGCATCGAAGCCGCCGCGCCCCGCCGCCTCACGCCCGCCGCTTTTTTCATTTGCCTCAAGGGCATTTGCTGGCGCGAGGGCCTTCGCTTCCTGCACCAGCGCGAGCGCTTCATCTCCGCTCTGGTGCGCCCGCTGGTCTGGCTGTTCATTTTCGCCGCCGGCTTCCGGCAGGTGCTGGGCGTCTCGATCATTCCGCCCTATGACACCTATGTCCTCTATGACGTCTATATCACGCCCGGCCTGATGGCGATGATCCAGCTTTTCAACGGCATGCAGTCGTCGCTGTCGATGGTCTATGACCGCGAGATGGGCAATATGCGGGTACTGCTGCTCAGCCCCTTCCCGCGCTCCTTCCTGCTGTTCGGCAAGCTCATCGCCGGCACGCTGGTCTCGGTGCTGCAGGTCTACGCCTATCTCGTCATCGCCTGGTTCTGGGACATTCAGCCGCCGCCGCTGGGCTATCTCACCGTGCTGCCGGCGCTGATCCTGGTCGGGCTGATGCTCGGCGCGCTCGGCATGCTGCTGTCTTCACTCATCAAGCAGCTGGAGAATTTCTCGGGCATCATGAATTTCGTCATCTTCCCGATGTTCTTCGCCTCTTCCGCGCTTTATCCGCTGTGGCGGGTGCAGGAGGGCAGCCCGGCGCTTTATTATGTCTGCCAGATCAACCCTTTCACCCATGCGGTCGAGCTGATCCGTTTCGCGCTCTATGGCCAGATGAACTGGCTCGCCTTCGCGGTCACCGCGGGATGCGCCCTCGTCTTCATGTCCGCCGCCATCCTCGCCTATGACCCGTCACGCGGATTGATGGCGCTGCGCGGGGCGCCAGGCGCGGGAGCGTGAAAACAGCTGGCGCTTGAGAGGGGATTTTAATCTACTAAATTAGTAGACAAATATCGGGCGACGGCGTTAATTTCCCATGATGACCGATTGGGATTGCGAACTTTACCTGAAATTCGAACGCGAGCGGGCGCAGGCGGCGCGCGACCTGATCGCGCGCATTCCCCCCTTGGCGCCGCGCAAAATTGTCGATCTCGGCTGCGGCCCGGGCAATAGCGCCTCCATGCTGACGCTGCATTTTCGCGGCGCGGATATTCTGGGAGTCGATACCTCCGGCAACATGCTGGCGGCGGCGCGGGAGCGCCTGCCCGTCGCGCGCTTCATTCAGCAGGATCTGAAGGATTGGGAGGCCGAGGAACAGGTCGATCTCATTTTCTCCAACGCCGCGCTGCATTTTGCGCCGGATCATCACAAGCTGCTGGCCCGGCTGATGTCCTTTCTGAATCCGGGCGGCGTGCTCGCCGTGCAGATGCCCAACGTGCTGCAGGACGCCGCCCATGCCCTGATGCGCATGGTGGCGGTGGACGGGCCTTGGGCGGATCGTCTGGCGCGGGTGGCGAAAACGCGGGCGATCATCGGCTCGCTCGACGATTATTACAGCTGGACCGCGCCGCACTGCCAGACGGTCGACCTCTGGCAGACGACCTATGTTCATCCCCTCGACGGCCATGACGCCGTCGTGGACTGGTTCGTCGGCTCGGCCTTGCGGCCCTTCCTCAATGAACTCCAGGAAGACGAAATTCCCGCCTTTCTCGCGCAATATCGCCGCGAGCTGGAAATGGCCTATACACCCCAATCGGACGGGCGCGTGCTGCTGCTCTATCCGCGCCTGTTCTTCGTCGCCCGGAAATAGCTTTCGCGCCTCGTCTATTTGCTCTTTTCCTCAAGCCTCCGGCCGAGCGAGACGGCATAGGCGGGCGACCTGTAGGCGAGAATGGGGTCCGGCGAGGCCTCGATTCCCGGGGCGAGAAGATTGGGGTCGAACATCACGTCCTCGCAGGTTCCGGCCGAGGCTTCACCCGCCTTGACCAGCGTCAGCACGCCCGCCTTGATCTCGCGGCGTTCCGCCGGCCAGAGCAGAGTCGGATTGTCGATCGGATCGCCGGCCTCGCCGAGCGTCACGATCATGTCCCATTCGACCGGCCCGGTTTTCAGGCGCTCGGCCAGCTTGGCCTCCAGGAAGTCGGGCGGCGAAGCCTTCATTTCGTCGGCGGTGAGCGCCTTGGCGCCGTCGCGCGGCTCGAAGCGCCACTTCACCCAGTTTGGCCGCCCTGCGGCGTCGACGAATTTGAAGGCGTGGATGCTGAAATAAGGGGTCTCCGCATAGGAGGGCGGCGGGTTATGACCCTTCAGCCAGTCGGTGAGAGGTTTGGCGTCGGGATGGTCGGCGAAATAGGCCTTCAGCTTGTCCGGATCAGGCTTTCCCGTCGCCGGGTCGGGCGCGCTGACGACCTGCCGCTCAAAAAAGCTGCGCACTGTCGCGGCCGCGAAAACCGGCGCATTCAGCATGACCATGTCCTGCAGCGCGCCGCCCGGAAGAGTGATTTGCACGGCAAGGCCGCGCGGCGACGGCGCGGCGTCGCTCGCAGCCGGATTGGGGCCGGCGATGGAAAAGCGGAACAGGACAGACTCGGAAGCGCCGGAAAAGAGCGGGGAGCTCGACAGCGCCGCCGCCTCCGGGCTTCCCTTGAACGCGCCCTCGCCGCAAAAGCCCTTGCCGTGATTGCGGCGCAGGCCCTTGTGGAGGCCGGTGATATTCTGGATGGCGTCAACCATCTGGTCGGGCGAGGGGTCGTCCTCTGCGAAGGCGGAGGGCGCGGCCGCGCCCAACAGGGCCGCGATGCAGAACAGACGCAAGGGCAATCGAATCATCGTTACCTCCCCGGATAGTTGCCGGATTCGCTGAGACTCAAGGTAACAGATTTGCGTGACGGGCGGCAGACAGGAGCGCGCCGCGCCGTTCGGTCGCAACGGGCCGCCTTGCCAAAGCCATTATTTCGCGGCAAAGACGCCTTATGACGCAACGACTGCCGCGACTGATCCTCTTCGCCGCCCTTGCCTTGCAAGGAGCCAGCCCCGTGCGCGCCGCGCCGCCGAAGCACCCGCCCGCGCCTCCCGTGCGGCCGGCATTCCCCGACGATCCGCCGCCGGATGCGCAGGCCGACGGAGCCCCGCAGCAATACGCGCCGCAGCAGGCGGCGCAATATGCGCCGAACCCGACGGTCTCGGAGGGTCCGTTCGGCGCACTGTTCGCGCCGTCGCAACAGGCTTTCGCCCAGCCGTCCCAGTCGGCCTTCGCCCCGCCGCAGCCGCAAGAAGCCAGATCCATGCCGGCGCAGCCCGCGCCGTCCCAGCCCCAGCCTGTGCAGACCGCATCGGTTCAGACGGCGTCCTTGCGGACCCAGCCGCTGGACGCCGCGCCCGCGGATTACGCGCAAGGGGCTGGGGGCGCGCCCGTGGACCTTCGCCGGGATCGGGACGATGAGGTCGCCGGCTTCTCCATCGCGGAAAAGGCCGGGTTGGCCGACATGACGCGCAAATATGCGCGCCAGCACGGCATTCCGCTGGCGCTGCTCCATCGCGTCATCATGCGCGAGAGCAAATATTGCCCGCGTCTGGTTCACCGGAGCTATTTTGGCCTGATGCAGATCACGCCGGCGACGGCGCGCTCGATGGGCTATCACGGCGCGCCCAAGGGCCTGCTCGATCCCGAGACCAATCTGGCCTATGCCGCGCCTTATCTCGCCAATGCCTGGGCTCTTGCCGACGGCGACATGGACCGCGCGGTGCGCCTTTACGCGTCGGGCTATTATTACACCGCCAAGAGCAAGAAAATGCTCAGCCAGATGCGCGACGCCAGCTCGCCGCCGGTCAAGCCGCCTGTGCAGAGCATCGCCGCCGCGCCGCCGCCGCCCCGGCAGCCGGGAAATATCTTCGAGGCGATGTTCAGCTCGCCCAACCAATAGGCCGCCGAGGCGCCCGTCATGACGCAGGACAAGGACAGCGGGGCGCCGGCGGGACGCGATCTCCGTCTCATGGCCTGCGATTCCGAGGATCTCGCGGTGCTTGCCGCCCATGTCCAGGACGCCATCCTGCGCGTCGGCGACATGATCTACCTGCCGCGCGAAAGGCGCTTCGTCCTGTCGATGAAACGCTTCGACTGGCTTGGCGCGGTCGAGGGCGCGCCGCAGAGAACGCAGGCGGGCCTGCATTTCGAACATGTGCGCAAGGCCTCGCTACAGGGGTTCCGGCAGGACCGGCCCGATGACATTCTTTATCTGCTGAGTCTTGAATTCATCCCCGGCGACGCGCCCTCCGGCAGCGTGAAACTGGTCTTTTCCGGCGGCTGCGCCGTTCGCCTCGAGGTCGAATGCCTTGAGGCCCGCATGGCCGATCTCGGCCCGCGCTGGCGCGCCCGCCACGCGCCGGGGCATGGCGAGGAAGGCGGCGGCGGCAAAAGCGGCAAGAGCGGCTCTGATCCCGGCGGCGCTTGACAAAAAGAAGCCGCCGCCTACAAACCGCTCCCCTGTCCTCCAAACCGCTCCCCTGTCTTCCAGGAGAAATCCGATGCCGTTCCGGCTCGCCGCCGCCGCCGCCGATTTCGGCGGAAAATTCGAAAAGCTTCTGCACATGAAGCGCGAGACGGCGGAAGACGTCGATGCGATCGTCCGCGACATCATTGCGGATGTCATCGCTCGGGGCGACGCGGCCCTGATCGACTATTCGCGCCGTTTCGACCGCATCGAGCTGACCCCGGAAACGTTGCGCATCTCGCGCGCGGAAATCGAGGCCTCCGTCGCCGCCTGCCCCAGGGAGCAGATCGCCGCTCTCGAACTTGCGCGCGACCGTATCGTCGCCTTCCATGAAAGGCAGCGCCCGAGCGACCTGCGCTTTACCGACGGTGCGGGCGTGGAGCTCGGCTGGCGCTGGAGCGCCGTCGAATCCGCCGGCCTCTATGTGCCGGGCGGCACGGCCTCCTATCCCTCCTCGGTGCTGATGAACGCAATTCCGGCGAAGGTGGCGGGCGTCGAGCGCCTGGTCATGGTCGCGCCGGCGCCCGACGGCAAATTGTCGCCGCTGGTGCTGGCGGCGGCCCATATCGCCGGCGTGGACGAAGTCTATCGCATCGGCGGCGCGCAGGCCGTCGCGGCGCTGGCCTATGGCACCAAGACCATCGCGCCGGTCGCCAAGATCGTCGGCCCGGGCAACGCCTTCGTCGCCGCCGCCAAGCGCCGCGTGTTCGGCCAGTGCGGCATCGATATGATCGCCGGCCCGTCGGAAGTGCTCATCCTCGCCGACAAGACCGCCAATCCGGAATGGATCGCCATCGACCTGCTGGCCCAGGCCGAGCATGATACGGCGGCGCAGAGCATCCTGATCACCGACGACAGCGCGCTGGCCGACGCGGTCGAGGCGGCGGTCGCCGCGCGGCTCGAAACCCTGCCGCGCCGGTCCATCGCCGAAAAAAGCTGGACCGAGCTCGGCGCGATCATCGTGGTGGACAAGCTGTCCCAGGCGCTGCCGCTCGCCGACCGCATCGCCGCCGAACATCTCGAAATCATGGCGGTCAACGCCGAGGAGCTCCAAGCGGGCGTGCGCAACGCCGGCGCCATTTTCATCGGCGCCTATACGCCCGAAGCGATCGGCGATTATGTCGGCGGCTCCAACCACGTCTTGCCGACGGCGCGATCCGCGCGCTTCTCGTCCGGCCTCAATGTGCTGGACTTCATGAAGCGCACCTCGCTGCTGAAATGCTCGCCGGAGAGCCTGCGCGCCATCGGCCCCTCGGCGGTCGTGCTCGGCCGGGCGGAGCGTCTCGACGCCCACGCCTTGTCCGTGGCTCTGAGACTTGAGCAGGCATGAGACCATGCAGCATCTCGACAGCCTGCGCCGCAACCGGCTGATCAACATCACGCTCGACGAGGCGTCGATCGGCCGCGGCAGTCCCGACCAGGAACACGAGCGGGCGATCGCGATCTATGACCTGATCGAGGAAAACGCCTTCGCCTTGCCGGGCCACGCCAGTGGGCCTTACCAGCTTCATATCGGGCTGCACGAGTCCAAGCTCGCGCTGAACATTCTCGATGAGGCGGGCGAGCCGATCATCGCCCATATCCTGTCGCTCACGCCCTTCCGCCGCATCCTCAAGGATTATTTCATGATCTGCGAGAGCTATTTCGCGGCCATCCGCACCGCGAGCCCCTCGCAGATCGAGGCGATCGATATGGGCCGGCGCGGGCTGCACAACGAGGGCGCGCAACTGCTGGCCGAACGGCTGCGCGGCAAGATCGAATGCGATTTCGACACCTCGCGGCGCATCTTCACGCTCGTCACCGCGCTGCATTGGAAAGGCTGATGCCGACGGCTTCGCGTCCCGGCGCGGTGCTGTTCGCCTGCACCATGAACAGCGTGCGTTCGCCCATGGCGGAGGGTCTCGCGCGCCTGCTGTTCGGCCCGAGCCTCAAGGTCGCTTCCGCCGGCGTGCGCGCCCTGGACATGGATGGCTTCGCGCTCTGCGTGATGGCCGAGGCGGGGATGGACATGATGCGCCATGTCGCCCGGACCTTCGACGAGGTCGATCTGGCGCAATATGAACTGATCGTGACGCTGTCGCCCGAGGCGCATCATTGCATGCTGGAACTGACGCGCGACCTCGACATTCCAGTGGAATATTGGGCGACCGAGGACGTCACCCATATTGACGCCGCGCGCGACCAGAAGCTCGAAGCCTATCGCAGCGTCCGCGACGCCCTGATGCAGCGGATCAAGGACCGTTTTGGATGGCGGCCGATGGGAGAGGCATAGGATGGGGCGAGGCGTAGAGCGTCACGCCAGCGCCGCCAACGCCTCCGTGCTGGCCTCGAACACGCCCTTTTCCGTGATGATGCCGCTGACCAGCCGGGCCGGGGTGACGTCGAAGCCCGGATTGCGCGCTGGCGTGTCCTTCGGCGCGATGCGCACGGAGATCACTTCGCCATTGGGCGCGAGGCCCGGCATGAAGGTGACTTCCTCGGGCGCGCGCTCCTCGATGGGGATGAGGCGGCCCTCCGCCAGCGCGGGATCGAAGGTCGAGACCGGCGCGGCGACATAGAAGGGCAGGCCGCAATCGCGCGCCGCTAGCGCCTTGAGGTAGGTGCCGATCTTGTTGCAGGCGTCGCCATTGGCGGCGATGCGGTCGGCGCCGACAATGGCCATGTCGATCTCGCCGCGCTGCATCAGATGGCCGCCGGCGTTGTCGACGATCAGCGTGTGCGGGACCTTCTGCTGGCCCAGTTCGAAAGCGGTGAGCGAGGCGCCCTGGTTGCGCGGCCGCGTCTCGTCCACGAAGACATGCAGCGGAATGCCCGCGCCTTGAGCCTTGTAGATCGGCGCCGTGGCGGTGCCCCAATCGACCGTGGCGAGCCAGCCGGCGTTGCAATGGGTGAGGATGCGCACCGGCTGGCCGCCGCGCTTTTCCGCCATGGCGCGAATGAGGGTCAGGCCATGTTCGCCGATCGCCTCATTGCAGGCGATGTCCTTCTCCGCGAGGTGCTTGGCGAAGGCGAAGGCTGCGTCGCGGCGCATCTCCTCCGGCATGGGTTCGAGAAACTTTGTCATGCGCGCCAGCGCCCAGGCGAGGTTGACGGCGGTCGGTCGGGTCGCGCGCAGAACCTCCGCCGCATGGCGCATCGCGGAATCGGATTGATCGGCGCGCAGGGCCAGCGCCATGCCATAGGCGGCGGTGACGCCGATCAAAGGCGCGCCGCGCACCAGCATGTCCTTGATGGCGCGGGCGGCGTCGTCAAGATCGCGCAGCAGCACATTGGCCACGGCATGGGGCAGGCGGGTCTGGTCGAGAATGAAGACGCCCTCGCCATTAGGGTCGGGCCAGATGGCGGTGCGTTTTTCGCCGTCGATCAGCATGGAACGGTCCTTTTGGCGCGCGCGGGCTTTTCGCCGCCCGGCGGCTCGATGAAGAGGGTTGCGGCGACCTGGCCCTCGCGCAAGGCGAGCAGCGTGCCCGGCTTGATCGCGGTCCAGCTTTCGTCGCTGGTCAAAGGCCCGGTGGCGACCACGGTGACGCAATCGTTCGGCCCGGTCTCCTCGGCGAAATTCACCTTGCGATCCTCGTCGATCAGGGTCGCTTCGCCGAAGGGCGCCCGGCGCGTGAGGCAGGCGAGCCGCTTGCCACAGAAGGCGTAAAGCGTGCGGCTGTCGCTGAGCAGCATATTGAACACGCCGAGCCGCGCCAGTTTCGTGCTCAGCTGAAGGATTTCGCGGTCGAGCTGCGGCGGCGGGGGCAGGGACTCGAACCGCGTCCGCAATTGGTCGAGCATCCAGCAGAAGGCGTGTTCGCTGTCCGTGGTTCCAACCGGGCCATAGAAATCGAGCCGCAGGGTCTTGACCCCGCGCAATTGGCCATTGTGGGCGAAGGTCCAGACGCGGCCCCACAGCTCGCGGGAAAAGGGATGGGTGTTGGCGAGGGTGACGCGTCCGCGATTGGCCTGCCGGATATGGGCGATGACCGTGCGGCTCTTGATCGGATGCGAGCCGACGAATCGCGCGATGTCGGAACTCGCGGCGGGTTCGGGATCGTGGAAGGCGCGCGCCGACCGGCCTTCGTAAAAGGCGATGCCCCAGCCGTCGCGGTGTGGGCCCGCGCCGCCTCCGCGCCGGGCGAGGCCGGCGAAGGAAAAGCGAATGTCGGTCGGGACATTCGCGCTCATACCGAGAAGCTCACACATTGGGGGCCGGCGCTAGAAAAGTCAGCTAAACCGGCATAGCCAAGGATTTTGCGCGCGCCAAGGTTTTTTCCGTGCCGCAAGGGTTTTTCGGCGCCGCAAGAGGTTTTTGCGCTGGCCGGAGAGCAACCCGATCAGCTCCTCGTCGTTATCTGGCCGGATTCGCGATCTGCCGTAATGTCGACGAAACTAGTGATAATGATGACGGTGGCTGCGGTGATGGCGCTGCGGAGCGCCCACCACGCCTTTGACGCCGCCAACAACGCCCCCGGTGACTCCACCGACAACGCCGCCAACTGCGGCGCCAACCGGGCCAGCCGCGCGCCCACCTTCGGCGGCGCCTCGCTGGCCGCCTTGAATAACGCCCTGAGCCTGGGCGCCGAGAGGCATCGAAAGAGCGGCGAGAATGAAAGCGGCTTTGATCAAGCGGGTTTTCATAAGAAAACTCCTTTTTAAATCCGGTCCTCGACCAAAATATGAATATTTACTATCGATTAATAACCCCCTCGGTTGCTGCCGGTTCCGTGAGCGCCCGGAAAACGGCTAGAGGAAATTGGCGGCATGGCGAGGGATCAGTTCATTTAAAGAATGCCGCTCATAGCGCCGCGCCGGATCGAGGCCCATCGCGCCGCTCTTCACGCATTGCAGCAAAATACCGCCGCCGTCGGAGCGGCGATCGCCAGGTTGACATGGTTCGCATGGCGCGAAGCGGTCACGGGCGCGCCAGATATCCGCCGGCCGAATGATCCGCGGAATTATCGCCGAACAGTCTGCCATACCGTTGGAAATCAACGATCTTGCCGACGATGATGAGGGTAATTTGAAATGGTACCGCCACCCCGGCTCGAACGGGGGACCTCTAGATCCACAATCTAGCGCTCTAACCAACTGAGCTATGGCGGCCGATTTGTCGGCGGAACCTAAAGCGGAGAGCGCGCGATTGCAAGAGCATCGCGCGCTCAAAATTCGAGCCTGTGGATTGGCCGGTCCGTAACGTCGATCGGCGAAGCGCGGGGCTTCGCCGAAAGGGTCAGTTGGACTTGAAGGCCTTGTCCAGATGCTCCTTGAGCGGGCCGGCCGCATCGGCGGCGACCTGCTGCGCAAGAGCGGTGAGCTCCTTGGCCTGCGCGGTCAGAGTCTCATATTGCTTGCGCAAATGTTCGCTCTGCAAGGAGATGGCCTCGCTCACGCTGCGGACGCCGGCGAGGGCCTGCACATATTCCACCGAAGCGGCGGCGTTGGCCTGATAGGCCTCGACCGCCTTGGCGGAAAAAGCCTGCAGGCTCTTGCTGGCGGCGGTGAACGAGGTTTCCAGCGAGGCCACGGTCTCGGCTGCCGCCTGCTTGGCGGCCGTCTGGACCTTCTTGACCTCGGCCACAGCCGCTGCGGGAGCGGCGGCCGCTTCCGTTACGACCTTGGCGACCGGCGCTTCGGCGGCCGGCGCAGCCGTTTTGGTTTTGCGCGGACCGCTCGCCATTACTTGGCTTCCGTCGAGGTCGCGACAACCTTCTTCACGGCTTCGCCGAGAACCTTGGCCTGCTCCTGAACGGCCGAAACCTGGGTCTTCAGGAATTCGGACTGGATCGCGAGAATTTCCTTGGGGTCCTTCGCCTTGACGAGCTTTTCGGCGAGGTCGAAAGCGGCCTTGACGTTGGCTTCCGCGAAGCCGATCGCCTTGGAGCTGACTTCCTTGGCGCTGCTGGAAACGGTTTCCGCAACGGCTTCGGACTGGGCGGACGCCTTCTGGGCGGCGGCGACGAAGCTGTCAAAGGCCTTGCGGGCCTGGTCGACGGTCTTTTCCGCGAATTCGCGAACTTCGGCAGGAATTTCGAGGTTGAGGTTGCTCATGGATCATCCCTTGCGTTGAGCGGCCGGGCTGTTGTCGAAAATTCCCGCGCCCGCGCCAAATTGGTATTGCGCTTTGCTTTATAGCCAACAATTTGTTGCGCCGCAATAGGACTTTGTGCGGCGCAACAAAACGTTTCTCACACCCGCAGCCAAGCGTTGTTAATCATAAGGGCAGTTCGCTGGGAATGAAATGGATCAAATATGGATTCGGGGCTGCCGACGTGGTTAGCTTTTCATTAAGGTAACCACGATTCCGGCCGCAGAGTCGCGCGGCCGCGCCAGACGCTCCAGAGGAGCCAGTTGACGCATGGCTGACAATATCGCGAACGGGCGACAAAGCGCGGAAGTCGCGGCGGCTCTGGCCGATCCGGCAGTCGCCTCGCTGGCGCGCGCCGGCGCTCCGGTCCTCGTCGCCGGGGGCGACCCCGCGCGCGTGATCTACGCCAATGATTCGGCGCTCGCCCTGTTCGGCGCGAGCGACTGCGGAGCCTTGACGCCAAAGCTGTTCGGTTCCGATCTGCCGGGTTCGCTGCGCCTTGCCGAACTCGCGCGCAGCATCCTGCCCGGCGCCGCCGCGCGGCTGGAGCGGCTGTCGTTCATTGGCGCGGATCTGCCGGGCGCGATCACCGCCCTGTGCCGGCGCACGGCGGGCGATCCCTCGCTTTTCGTTCTCGCCGGCCTCGGCCTGCGTGCTGGCCGCCTCCGCGCGCGGCCCGCCGCCGCGCCGCAGGCTGCCGCTTCCCACGCCGAGCCGCACCCCGCCGTTTCCGACGAGACGGTTGCGGTTGACGGCCTCGGCGCGATCCGCGCGCAGTTGCAGACACGGTTTCCTGGCCTTGCGCCCGCGCGTTTCCTGTGGCGGACCGATTCCCGGAACATCGTGCTTCAGGTGACGCCGCCGCTGGCCGAGATCGTCGGCCCGGGCTGCGCCGATCTGGTCGGCCGCGATCTGATCGAGGCGGCGGAGACGCTGGGTTTCGACCCGAGCGGCGAACTTGCCGAGGCTTTGCGCGCGCAGGCGACTTTCAGCCGCGTCGATGTCGATTGGCCGATCGCCGGGGCCTCCGCCGCCGCGCCCGTGACGCTCGGCGCCTTGCCCGTGTTCGATCATGGCGCGCATTTCGAAGGCTGGCGCGGCTTTGGCGTCATCCATCTCGATCGCCTGCGGCAAGCGCCCTTCGTCGCCGGCCTGTTCCAGGCGCAGGATGCGTCCGCGCCGGACGAGCCGCCCGCAAGGGAAGAGCCGGCGAGCGGCGACTCGTTCCTGTCCGAGCATCCGCCCTCCAAGGCTGAGCCGACTGAAACCGCGCCTTCCGAGCCTGCGCCTTCCGAGCCTGCGCCCGCCGAAATGGCGCCCATCGGGATATGGCCGCCGGAATTTTCCGGCGTCGTGGTGCCCTTGCGCCCCCTGGCGCACGGCCGGCCCGTGACGAGCGGCGAGCCGGCGGAATATTCCGGGGGAGCGGAGCCGAACGGCGCATCTGCTCGTGACGGCGAGGATGCGGAATCGTCGCTGGTCACGCTGGCGCCGCACGAGCGTTCGGCCTTTCGCGAAATCGCCCGCGCGCTTGGCGCGCGCGGTCCTTTGGAAGCCGGAGATGAGGCCCCCGTCGCCCCGCCTGCTTCTCCGCCCGCTACTCCGTCCGCTTCTTGGCCCGCAGAGCCGCAGGAAACCGTCGAGCCGCCGGCTTCGCCTGAGGCCGTCGAAGTCCGGCCCGCGGAAAAATTCGATGCGCTATTCGCGGAGGCCCTGCCGGTGGGCCTCGTCGCCAGCCGCGGCGCGACCCTGCTCTACGCCAATCGCCTGGCGCTCGACTGGCTCGGCTATGCCGATCTCGCCGCCTTCAGCGCGGCGGGAGGGCTTCGGGCCTCCAGCCGGTTCGTCGCCGCCGAGCTGGCGCCGGGACAGAAACGCACGCTGCTCCTGCGCGGCGCGAATGGCGAGGCCATATCCGCCGACGCCCATTGCGCGCGCGTCGACTGGGACGGCGGCCCGGCCGATCTCGTGACCTTGATCCGCCCATCGGCGACCGCGCTGGAGCAGCGGGTCGGCGTGATCGAGGCGAGCCTGCGCCAGCGCGAATCGGAGATCGACGAGATCCAGTCCATGGTGGATGCGGCCGCCGACGGCGTGGTCCTCATCAACGCCGATGGGGCGATTCTCGGTCTCGACCGCGCTGCGGAGGCCTTGCTGGATTATGACCGCAATCAGGTCGCCGGCGAGAATTTCACCATTCTGCTCGCCCGCGAATCCCATGTGTCGGCGCTCGAATATTTCACCCGCGCCAAGGCCGGGGCGGAAAAGCGCGGGCGCGAGGCGATCGGGCGCACGCGGCAGGGCGCGACGACGCCCCTGCATCTGACTATCGGCCGGCTAGGCAAGACGGTGGAAGGCAAATATTGCCTGATCCTGCGCGACATGAGCCATTGGCGCCAGTCCGAGCGCGCGATGGACGAAGCGCGCGCGCGGGCCGAGCGCGACAGCCAGGCCAAGTCCGAATTCCTCGCCAAGGTCAGCCACGAGATCCGCACCCCGCTCAACGCCATTCTCGGCTTCGCCGAGGTGATCATGGACGAGCGCTTCGGGCCGGTCGGCAATGAACGCTACAAGGATTATCTGCGCGACATCCATTCCTCCGGCGCCCATGTCATGAGTCTGGTCAACGACCTGCTCGACCTGTCCAAGATCGAGGCGGGCAAGCTGGACCTGTCCGTCGTGGCGGTGGACGCCAACCGCGTCGTGGCGGAATGCGTGTCGCTGATCCAGCCTCAGGCCAATCGCGAAAAGGTCATCACCCGGCTCGCCTTGGCGACGCGGCTGCCGCCGATTCACGCTGACGAGCGCTCCCTGCGCCAGATCGTGCTGAACCTGCTGGCCAACGCCGTGCGCTACAACGAGCCGGGCGGGCAGGTCATCGTCTCGACCGCGCTCAGCGATTCCGGCCATGCCGTGCTGCGCGTCAAGGATACCGGAATCGGCATGACGGAAAGCGAATTGGGCGCCGCGCTCGAACCTTTTCGCCAGGTCGCGCCGTCGCGCGGCGGCACCGGCCTTGGCCTGCCGCTGACCAAGGCTTTGGCCGAAGCCAATGGCGCCGGCTTCTCCATCAAGAGCCGCAAGAATGAAGGCACTCTGGTCGAGGTCGTTTTTCCGCTCGCGCCGGGCGCGGAGCAGGTCTCGGCCGGCGGGGGCAAGCGTTAGGAGGGGCCTATGGACGCGTCAATGCGCGAACGCCTGAGTCTGGCCGGCCTGACCGCCGCCGACATCGCCTGGTTCGAGTCGTTCGGCTGCGATGACGCCCGTGTGCCCAAGCCGCGCGCGGGGGAGATCCCGGATTACCGGCGCCGCGAGGCGGCGCTCAACGCCAGCGTCGCCGCGCTCAGTTTCGCCGAACGGGGCGAGTCAAGCGAAGGCCGCCTTGCGGCGGCCATCGGAGCTTTGATCGCCGACGCCGAGGACGAAGCCGAGGGCGCCGATTCGGATGAGTGAGGGCCTCAGCCGTCCGGCGTGATGCGAATGCCCGCCCGGAACTGCTGCGAGGTCATCTTCGGCCCAAGATCGAGGAAGCGATAGCCGACGTCGAACTTCAGCAGGCTGGAAATGTCGTAGGAGAAGCCCGCCATCAGCGCATAGGCGAAATTATAGTTGGTGACGTTCGGACCGGAGTTGTTCGCATAGCCGAGATGGAAGCAGGGCACGCCGCCAATTCCGGTATTGCCGCCGCAATAGCTGTTGCCGTCGCCGTAGAGAGTCCCGTTTATGAAGCGATAGGTGACGTTGGCTTGCGAATGGACATAGGCGAGGCCGGCGCCGACGCCGACATAAGGCGTGAGCCCATACCAGTGGCCGAGATCGAGATAGGCGTTCAGCAGATAGACGTTGGCGGTGACCTTCGCCCAGGGATTGGCCGTGCAGCTGATGCTGTCGATATTGCCCGGGGTGGTCGGGTTGACCTGAACGGGGCAGCCAGGCGGATAGAGTCCACCGAAGGAGGAGGCGGGATAGCCGACGCCGCCGATGCCCGATCCGGGCAGGACGATCATGTTCTTCTTCTCGACCGGCGTCATGTAGTCGAACGTGGCGTCGACGCGGAAGAAGGGATTGAACTGATAGCCGGCGCCGATTGTCGCGCCGAAATTCGTGTTCGAGAGCGTCCCGAAAATGTTCGAATTGTAGCTCGCGTCATAGACGTTGGCGTCTGCGCGCAGATACCAGCCGGAGCCCAGCTCGACGATGGGGGAAGATTCTGGCTGGTAGACCGGGGGCAGGCTGAGATCGGCTGCTTCGGCGGCCAGCGTTCCGCCGGCGGTCCAGGCCATGAGCGCGGCGGCGGCCGCATGAATGGTCCTACGCATGTCTTTCCTCTTCGACAGCCACTGCGCGACGCTGCGCCAATCATGGAAAGACTGTGAAGGAAGAGGGTTAATCGCGACTTAACCTTAACGCCGTCTTTGCGAGAAAATTTTGAAAACGCCGTCGTTTTTTCTTTTGCGGCGCAGCAAAGCGCGAAAACGCGCCGCCAAATAGCAAAAAGGCCTTCCGCGAGAGCGCGGAAGGCCAAACTTGGGAAGTGCGCGCCGCTCAGTAGCGGGTTTGCAGGACCGGGACCGGCGCCACGACGGGGGTGAACCAGCGCAGGCCGAACAGCAGGTCGTTCGACGCCATGTTGAAGCTCTGGATCTCGCCATGGCAGCTGCCGGCGACCGTGTAGTTGCAGCCGATTGCGCCAGTCTTGAAGGCGCCCATGTTCACGTAGCGATAGGCGACGTCGAGCTTGAGGTTGGGCGCGATGGCGTAGGCCACGCCGCCGGTGAGCGACCAGGCGAAGTTCGTGCCGCTGTAGTTGGGCGCGAAGCCGAAGGCGCCGGCGGTCGGGTAGAGGCCGAGGTCCTTGACGCCGCTCGTCTGATAGACGGCCAGGCCGATGCCGCCGCCGACATAAGGGGTGAAGCCGTACCAGCTGCCGACGTCGATATAGCCGTTGGCGAGGAACAGGCCGGTCTTCACGTTGCCGCTATACTGGTCGCCGCAGACCAGGCCGGAGCCGGGAAAACAGCCGGAGGCGTTGGTGAGCGCGGTGCCCCATTGATAGGTCACGCTGGAAGCATAGCTGGCCGAGCCGCGATATTCGGCGGTGAGGTCGGCGCGGAACCACTGGTTGAACTGCCAGCCGAGGCCGAGGCTCAGGATGTAATTGTCGCCGACGCTGACCGGGCCGTCCACGGCGCCGAGGCTCGCCAGCGTGCTGCCGTCGGTGAAGGTCGAGCGCAGGTTGGAGGCGGACACGGCGGCGACGCCGATGTCGCTGCGCATGTAGAATCCGACCGGCTCGTCGACCATGCCGCGCAGGGGCGGCGGCTCCAGTTGGGGCGGCGGCGGCAACAGATCCGCAGCGAAGGCCGCCGGGAAGGGAGCCAGCGGAATGGCGGCCAGAGCGACGGCGCTCGCGAGAGTGAGGGCTTTCAAGCTGCCCATGACAAAATCCCTTCGTGTGCCGGGCGCGCGTGGCCCGAATGCGTGTTCACCGAGGGAAGTTTTGCCAGCAAAGTTTTAAATAGGTCTTAACCCTAATATTTAACCGCGTTTTTTGCCGGTTTTCCGGGATGCGGGCTCGTGCGGAGGGAGCGGAAACGCTTTACTTCATCGCGTTGATCCGGTAGGCGGTCTTTCGCGATCGCCCCGGCCCAGCGCTGGGGTTTTTGCGTTGCGTTGCGCAGCGCGCGCGAAATTCAAGCGAAGCGGTTGGCGAACGCCAGAGCGCAGCGCACGAAATCAAGCGAAGCGGTTGGCGAACGCCAGAGCGCAGCGCACGAAATCAAGCGGAGCGGTTGGCGAACGCCAGAGCGCAGCTTAAAAGAGACAAGCGAAGCGGCTGGCGTAGCCAGGGCGCAGCTTAAGAGAGACAGAGCCGGGACTATGGCGAATGTGGTGGTGGTCGGCGCCCAGTGGGGCGACGAGGGCAAGGGCAAGATCGTGGACTGGCTGTCGGTCTCGGCCGATGTGGTGGTGCGCTATCAGGGCGGGCACAACGCCGGCCATACGCTGGTCATCGACGGCGTCACCTACAAGCTGTCCCTGTTGCCGTCCGGCATCGTCCGTCCGGGCAAGCTCTCGATCATCGGCAATGGCGTCGTGGTCGATCCCCGGCACCTCGTCAAGGAAATCGCCGATCTGCGCGCCAAGGGCGTCAAGATCTCGCGCGAAAACCTCCGCATCGCCGAAAACGCGCCGCTGATCCTGTCGCTGCATGGCGAACTCGACGCCCTGCGTGAAAATTCCGCCGCCGCCGACGCCAAGATCGGCACGACCAAGCGCGGCATCGGCCCCGCCTATGAGGACAAGGTTGGCCGCCGCGCCATCCGCGTGATGGATCTCGCCGATCTCACGACGCTCGACGGCAAGATCGCGCGCCTGCTCACGCATCACAACGCGCTGCGCCGGGGCCTCGGCCTCGAAGAGATCAAGGCCGAGACGATCCGCGCCGAGCTGGAAGAAGTGGCGCCGCAGATCCTGCCCTATATGGACCGGACCTGGGCCCTGCTCGACGATCTGCGCCGGGCGGGCAAGAGGATTCTTTTCGAGGGCGCGCAGGGCGCGCTGCTCGATATCGACCACGGCACCTATCCCTTCGTCACCTCGTCCAACACGGTCGCGTCCAACGCGGCGACGGGCGCTGGCCTTGGGCCGAAGGCGATCGGCTATGTGCTGGGCATCGCCAAGGCCTATACGACCCGCGTGGGCGAGGGGCCTTTCCCGACCGAACTGCACGACGAGACTGGCCGGGCCATCGGCGAAAAGGGCCGGGAATTCGGCACCGTCACCGGGCGCGCGCGGCGCTGCGGCTGGTTCGATGCGGTTCTGGTGCGCCAGACCGTCAAGACCTCGGGCATTGACGGCATCGCCTTGACCAAGCTCGACATTCTCGACGGCTTCGAACAGCTCAAGGTCTGCGTCGGCTACAAGCTCGATGGCGAGACGATCGACTACCTGCCGGCCTCGCAGGCGGCGCAGGCGCGGGTCGAGCCGATCTACGAGACCATCGAAGGCTGGCGCGAGCCCACCGGCGGCGCGCGCTCCTGGGCGCAATTGCCGGCGCAGGCGATCAAATATGTGCGCAGGGTCGAGGAATTGATTCAGGCGCCGGTCGCCTTGCTCTCGACAAGTCCCGAGCGCGAAGACACTATTTTGATGCATAATCCGTTTCAGGATTGACGTCGGCGGGGGGCGCCTCTCCCCCGTCCGGGCCCGCTGCGGGCGAAAGGGAGCCTGGGGAGAACAGCCCCGCGCTTGCAGCGCCGCGAGCTCGCGCCGTCGTCAGGCCTGAAGATAAGACAAAGGCGCGAAATGGCTGATTATTATCCGCTGCTGGCCAAAGCAATTTCCGGCCTGAAGGACTCGACGCCGGAAGCCAGGACCGCGATCTACGACCGCGCCCGCAAGGCTTTGCTGGGTCAATTGCGCGGCATGCAGCCGCCGGCGCCGGATCACGCGATCGAACGCGAGGCCAATGCGCTGGAGGAGGCGATCGCGCGCCTCGAGCTGGAGCAGGCCGTCGCGGCGCCGCCGCCGGAAGCGGAGCCGCCGCTGGCGTTCGAGGCCACGCCTCAGCCCGAGGCCGAGCTCAAGCCTGAGCCCGCGCCGGAGGACGAGCCCCGGATCGAGCCGGAATCAGAGGCCGAGCCTGGGCCGTCGGCCGAAGGCGAGGAAAGGCCTGATGAGCCGCCGCCGATCGCCAAATTTCCCGACGAAGCCGGGCTGGCCGACGAGGACGACGCCCTCCCGCGTGAGGCGTTGCGTCCCGCCGCGCCCAAGCCAAAACTTAATCAGGCCGGCGGATTGCGCCGCTTCGCGATCATCGCCGGCGCCTTGGCCGCAGTGGTCGCGCTGGTCGGCGTCGCAGCCTGGAAATTGCGCGACAGGCCGGAAGACCTCGCCAAGCTGGCGCCTGCGCCCGAGGCGACCGAGCAGAAATCCGGCGGCAAGATCGGCCAGCGGGTTGGTGAGGACGCCGGTTCGGCGCCGCGGCCTGCCCCTGCTGCTCCGCCGGCGGGCGCAGCGTCCAACATTCCGATCGCCTATCGCGCGGCGATTCTGCTTCAGGCTCCTTCCGAGCCGGGCGGCGTGAAAACCTATGTCGGGACGGTGGTCTGGCGGCGCGACGCGGCGAACCGCGGCCCCAACCAGCAATTGTCCAGCGCGATACGCGCCGAAATCGACATTCCGGAGGCCGGCCTCAAGAGCTCGTTGACCATCGAGAAAAATTACGACGCCGCGCTTTCGGCGAGCCACACGCTGACCGTCCGCTTCGATCCTGCGGCCGACTCGACGGTCGGCAGCGTCCGCGCCATCAATGTGCCGGAAATGCGCCGCGACGACGCTCCGCGGGGCGCGGCGTTGCAGGGCATGCAGGTCGATATTGCGCCGAACGTCTTCCTCGTCGGGCTTTATTCCTCCGCCGAGGCCCAGAATGTCGACATGATCCGCAACCTGAACTGGTTCGACATTCCGATGAACCTCACCAATGGCAAGATCGCCAAGGTCACCTTCGAGAAAGGCGTCGGAGGGTCGCAAATCGTCAACGACGTCTTCAACGAATGGAAGACGCAGCCCTGAAAGCCGGCCGCCCGCGCTGGAAAATAAAAAGCCGCCCCGAGAGGCGGCTTTTCTCATTCTTGTCGTCTGTTCCGTGCGGAGCGTTCAGACCCGGGCCGGCGCCGGAGCGGGGGTCGGCGGCGGAGGCGTCAGGCGAAGCGCGCGCGGGGCGGCTTCGACCCGGGCGACGCCTTCGCGGGCCGCCTGCTGCACCTTCTCGAAGGCGCGCACCTCGATCTGCCGCACGCGCTCGCGCGAAATGCCGAATTCGGTGGAGAGATCCTCCAGCGTCATCGGATCCTCGGACAGGCGGCGTGCTTCAAAGATGCGGCGCTCGCGCTCGTTGAGGACGCCCAGCGCCAGAGCGAGGGCGGCGCGGCGATTGGCCGATTCTTCCGATTCGGCCAGGATGCTCTCCTGGCTGGAGCTTTCGTCGACCAGCCAATCCTGCCATTCGCCGTCGCCATCTTCGCGCAGCGGCGAGTTCAGCGAGGCGTCGCCGCTCAGGCGGCGGTTCATTTCCTGCACTTCCTGCTGGCTCACGCCGAGCTTGGTGGCGATGGCCGCGGCGTTCTCCGGGCGGAGGTCGCCGTCCTCGAAGGCGGAGATCTGGCTCTTGGCCTTGCGCAGGTTGAAGAACAGTTTTTTCTGGTTCGCGGTGGTGCCCAGTTTCACAAGGCTCCACGAACGAAGGATATACTCTTGAATCGAGGCGCGGATCCACCACATCGCATAGGTGGCCAGGCGGAAGCCCTTTTCCGGCTCGAACCGCTTCACCGCCTGCATCAGGCCGATGTTGCCCTCGGAGATCACTTCGCCGATCGGCAGGCCATAGCCCCGATAGCCCATGGCGATCTTTGCCACGAGCCGGAGATGGGAGGTGACGAGACGATGCGCGGCGTCCGAGTCGGAATGTTCGCGCCAGCGTTTGGCGAGAACATATTCTTCCTGCGGCTCCAGCATCGGGAAGCGCCGGATTTCATCAAGATAGCGGGACAGGCCGTTATCGCCTGCGAAAATTGGTAACGCAGCAGCCATCAAACCCTCCTTAGCCGAACGCCCAAACGCGGCGCGTTCGAGATGGCCGCATAAGCCGGCCATCGGCAGGAACATATAGGGACCAGAAACCGTGGCTGAAAGAGGGCGAAGCTCTTAACGCCAGATTACAATTGCGTAACCCGGCGCGCTTCCGCTTGTTCCCTTTCCGCATCGACGGAAATGCAACTGGCCTTTCATCCCCAAAATGCGCTAACAAGCGGCCAATCGCAAAACAAAGCCGAGCGCATCCATGCAAGACAGCCTTTTCGCAAATGTCCAGGAGCTTCCCCGCGATCCGATCCTGGGGCTCACAGAAGCCTTCGTTGCCGACAAGGCGCCCCACCGCGTCAATCTTGGCGTCGGCGTCTATCAGGACGAGAACGGCAAGGTCCCATTGCTGGCTTGCGTGAAGCAGGCGGAAGAAGCCCTGCTCTCCAAGACCGCGCCGCACACCTATGTTCCGATCGATGGTCTGCCGGCCTATGACTCGGCCGTGGCGCAGATGGTTTTCTCGGATTCGGCGGATCTCGCCAAGGTCGCGACGATCCAGGCGCTCGGCGGCACTGGCGCGCTGAAGCTCGGCGCGGAGCTGCTGCGCGTCATTTCGCCGAACGCCAAGGTGTGGATCAGCGATCCGAGCTGGGAAAATCATCGCGCCCTCTTCAGCGCCGCCGGCTTCGCGGTTGAAACCTATCCCTATTACGGCGCCGACGGCGAACTGGATTTCGCCGGCCTCGTCAAGACGCTCGCGGCAATCCCCGCGGGCGACATCGTGCTGCTGCACGCCTGCTGCCATAACCCGACGGGCCTCGACCTGTCGCACGACCAATGGCGCCAGATCGCGAAGATCGTGCGCGAGCGCGGCCTGACGCCCTTCCTCGACACGGCTTACATGGGCTTTGCCGAAGGGCTGGAGGCGGACGCCTTCTCCGTGCGGCTGTTCGCGTCGGACGGCGGGCCTTTGTTCGTCTCGTTCTCGTTCTCGAAGTCGTTGTCGCTCTATGGCGAACGCGTCGGCGCGCTCAGCGTGCTCACCGCCAGCGCGGCCGAGCGCGCGCGCGTGCTCAGCCAGCTCAAGCGCATCGCCCGCATCACCTATTCCTCGCCTCCCGGCCATGGCGCGGCTTCGGCGGCCCTTGTGCTGGCCGATCCGGCCCTGCGCAAGCAGTGGGACGATGAGCTGGGCGGCATGCGCGAGCGCATCAAGAAGATGCGCAAGCTGCTGGCCGAAAAACTCTCCGAGCGCCTGCCGGGCCGCGATTTCTCCTATATCGTCCGCCAGAACGGCATGTTCTCCTATTCGCGCCTGACCGCCGCGCAGGCCATCGCGCTGCGCGAAAAATATGCGGTCTATGCGCTGGACAGCGGCCGCATCTGCGTCGCGGCGCTGAATGAGAAGAACATCGACTATGTCAGCGAATGCGTCGCCAAGGTGATGACGGAAGTCTGATCCGAAAGGCGTTTCAGCCTTTTTTGCCTCGCCCGGATTTCGGGCGAGGTTTTTTGCGACCGCTTGCGGCGGATGTGGCGACAGCGCGGCTATTTGGTCGCGATCACATAGGCGAAGCTTGAGACGGCACGCCAGTCCCGGCGTTCCGCCAGTCGATTGAAGGCAGCGTCGATCTGTCTGACGCCCGGAAACTTCGAGAAATAGGCGTAGCCCCAGAACGGCAGGATGACGGCGTCGGAAAACCCCGCCTGGCGCAGCATGGGCGTCATCCGGGCTTCGCTGCTGAAGCAATAATTATAATAGGCGGGAAATTTTGGATCGCCGCCGTCTTGCTTTCGCTCGGGAAAGATAGATTCCAGCAGAAAGCGCGACAGCTTTTCCGGCATCAGGCTGTTCAGCACATAGGGCGCAGCGTAAAGCGTGGGGAAAAACGCCAAGGCGACGCCTTCCGGCGCCAGAACGGCGTTGATATTGCGCCACATCGCCGCGACATCCGGCACATGCTCCATGACCATCCGGCAATAGACGAGATCATATTTGCCGCGTCCCAGAATATCCGGCGCCTGTGGCGACGCGATATCGCAGACCACCTTGCCGTAACCGGATGGCGCAAGCGAAAGTTCATGCGCGGAAATATCGTTGAGCGTAATATCCAGGCCGAGCTCGGCGGACTCACCGGGTTGAAACAGAGGGTCGCGGCCAGCGCCGATTTCGAGGTGGCGGCGCAGTCCCCGAGCGCGCGACAGCTCGATCACCGTCGGCTTGTAGTTCTCCCAGCACCAGTTCCAATGCGACGGATAACCCAGATCCGCGACGATTTTGCGGATGTCGAAGGTGCGGGACGACGGGTTTTGAAGAAGTGCGTCTGTCATCGCGACTCCGGCGAGAGGTCCGCCAACAGCTTAGCGGATCCCGTTTAATGCTTCCTTGCCGCGGCCGACCGGCGCGGACCGGATCGCCGCCGCGCCGCGCGCTTCAAGGAAGAGTAAAAAGTTTGGGCGCTAGAGTGCCGGACGGAACAATGCGCCAGGAAGGTCTCGCAGCGAATGAGCGAAAAGCTCCATATCGTGATCGTCATCGATCACGCCTCGATCACGGGCGGTCAGGCGAAGGTCGCGTTGCAGAGCGCCATCGGCCTCAAGCAGGCGGGTTATGAGCCGGTCATATTCGCTTCGGCCGGGCCAGTAGATCCGCGCCTGACGGAAGCGGGCGTCGAAACCGTCTGCCTTGGTCAATATGATCTGGTCGGCAATCCGTCCAAGGCGGCTGGAGCGATTCAGGGGATCTGGAATTTCGCCGCCGCGCGCGAGATGAAAAAGCTGCTGGCGCGGCTGCCGCGCGATCGGACGATCGTTCACGTCCATGGTTGGGCCAAGGCCATGTCGGGCGCCTTTGCGCCCGCGGTCCGCGCGGCTGGCGTTCCCGCGCTCTACACCTTCCACGAATATTTTCTGTTCTGCCCGAATGGCGGTTTCTACGATTATTCAAAAAACTGCGTCTGCCATCTGGAGCCGCTATCCACCGCCTGCTGGACGACCAATTGCGACAACCGCAATTATCAAAGCAAGCTCTGGCGCTGCTTCCGGCACTTGGGAATGAACGACGCGGCGCGGATGCCGGCGCTTTTTTCGGACTATATCGTCATATCGGATTTTCAGTCGGCGATCGTGTCGCCGCGCCTGCCGAAAGGCGCGCGAATGCATCGCATCTCCAATCCGATCGATGCGGAGGACCTTGGACGCAAGTCCGATCCCGCCAAGGGCGATTTTCTTTTCGTCGGACGGCTGTCGCCGGAAAAAGGGCCGTTCTTTTTCGCCGAGGCGGCGCGCAAGGCCGGGGTGACGCCGGTCTTTGCCGGAGATGGCCCGTCCACCGGCGAACTTCGCGCGCGTTACCCGGAGGCGAAGCTTCTGGGCTGGCGATCGCCGGCGCAGGTCAAGCAATTGATGCGCGGCGCCCGCGCGCTGGTGTTCCCCTCGCTCTGGTATGAAGGCCAGCCCTTGACCGTTCTGGAAGCGAAAGCGACAGGCCTGCCGATCATCGTGTCCGATGTCTGCGCAGGACGCGATGAAGTGGCGGATGGCGAAACCGGCTTCTGGTTCAAGAGCCAGGACGCCGACGATCTGGCGATCAAGCTCGAACAGCTCAAAGACGATGATCTGATCACCAAAATGTCGAACGCATCCTATGACCGGTTTTGGTCGGACGCGCCGACCATGGCGCGGCATATCGAGCGCATCGGCGCGGTCTATCAAGATATGATGGCGCGCCGCGCCGCTTCTTGACGCGGAAGGCGAGGCTGGCCCGGGCCGCCCGCCGGCGCGGCCCTACCAGATCGCGATCAGGCCCAGCGCGATCGGATAGCCGAGGCCAAATCCCAGCAAGCCGCCGGCGATCACGTCGCTCGGGTAATGGTGGGCGGTCGCGACCCGGGACCAGGCGAGGCAGAGCAGCATCAGCGCCGCCGGAATGGCGAAGGACGGCCAGAGCATGACGATGGGCGTCAGCACGGCGGTCATGGTCATGGTGTGGCCGCTGGGAAAGGAATGTTCGTCGAGCGTGGCCAGCAGCGACGACAGCTCCGGGTCGATGAGGAAGGGGCGCCGGCGACGGTAGCGTCTCTTCAGCAGCGGATAGAGGCTGTGCGTCACGCCAGCGTTGATGCAAGCGAAGAGAATCAGTTTGTAGCCGGACAGGCCCCAGCAGGCCAGGATCACGATGGCCAGCGGGATGTAGACCCAGCCATTGCCAAGCTTGCTGATTCCGATCGCGCAAAGCCGCCCGACCGAGGAATGCGCCGTGCGGGAGAGGATTCGCACCAGTTCCAGATCGGCCTCCTGAAGCGTCTGGAGCCAAAGCGAGGGTTTTCGCAAGAGACTCCAAATGCGGACGGATCGGCGGGGAGCAAAGGATTCCAAAATGATGGGGCTCGCCGGTTCCTGCTGCTGGCGTCCGCACGGCGCATCATTGACCGAATTCGTGCAGGTCCCGATGGGCGGCTCTGCGGTCATGCGGCGCTGAATGGTCGATTTCCTTGTCATCGGACCCATAATAGGCTCGGTTGAAGCTCAAATATAGCACTCAAACCGATTGCGGGCGCCGTCCTCAATCGGGACGCGCCCCAACGCTCGAAGCGCTAAGCGTCCATATTGGCGGAATTGCGGCTTTGCCTTACGCCTCGACCGCCAAAAGAAGAGCCTCCGCCCGATGGGAGCGAAGGCTGATCGTTTCTCGCAATCGGGAACTGCGATCAAAGACGTTCTCGGCGTCAGAGATTCTTGGCGTTGCCCTTGAGGATCTTGTAGCGCTTGCCGTCGCCGTCCACGTCGAAGAAGGTGGCGACATTTCCCGCGACCTCGACCGTGTAGCAGGTTTCTTCCTTCTCGCCGGCGAAGATGAAGCAGGCCTTGTCGCCCCGCACCGCCCATTTGCCGGTCGCGACTTCGTCGTCGTCAAGCTGCTTTACGGCGCCGTCGGCGGCGTAGAACTCGCTGAGCGGGGAGCCCTCCGAATCCTTGCCCGTGATTGTGTTGCCGACAAGCGCGCTCCAGGCCGCGAGGCCGGTCAATTTCCTTGTCTCCGCGGGCGCCTGGGCGTCGGGCGCGGGCGGCGTCGGCGTGGCGAGGACCGCGAGGGCGGGGGCCGTTCCTTCGGCGACGGCGGTGACGTCGAAGCGGCCCAGAGCCTGTTGCGGCGCTTCCAGCCCCGCCATCTCCGCGAATTTCGGCGCGGGCGCTTTCGCATTCAGGCTCAGCGTCAGGCTCTTGCCATTGGCGATGAAATTGAGGAGGCCTTGCGAGATGGTCGCGGCGGCGGGGATGTCCGGCATCATCAGCGGACCCTGCGCCACAAGGGCGCTCCATTCCGTCTTGACGGCGACGGGCGTCTTGCTCCCCGAAAGAGCTGCGATCGCGACGGCCTTGTCGAACGCGCCGGAGTTGACGATGCGGAGTTCGAGCGACTGGAGCGCCGCCGCTTCCATGGCGGCGCTCTTGGCTTTGGCGTCGCCGCCGAAAGCCGCCTTGTCGAGGCCAGACACCCGGCCGCGCAGACCGAAGGAGCCGATATTGACCGCCTCGATCCGATAATTGTCGAGCGAGAAGGTCTGCATCGCCGGATCATAGGTTCCGTCGATTTTCAGCGAGGCGTCGATCTTGTCATAGCCCAGCGCGGTCAGCATGGCGCCGCCCTGCGAAGACTTGGGCAGGGAAAGGCTCAGGCCACTGAGGGCGAAGCTGCTCTTGAGCGGCGAGTCGCCGTCGAAACTCTGGTCCGCCGTCGCCGAATTGAGGCGCAGGCGGATCAGATTGCCGCCGTCGGCGGTAGCGGGCGTATCCTTGTCTGGAATGCTCAGGTCGAAGCCGCTCCAGGCCACATGAGCGACGCGGAGCGCGGCGTTCTTCGCCTCGCGGGTGCGGATCGCGTCGGCCAGATGCTGGATCTGTACGCCGTCCACCGTCACGGCCTGGCTTTTGAAGACGAGTTTGCCGCCTGTTTCGACGGGAAGATCGGCTTCCGCCCCGCCGAGCGCCAGATGCGCGACGGCGCCCTGGTCGATTCCTTCGGCCTTGAAGTCGTGAAAGACGATCGCGCCGGGCTTGTCCGATGTCGCCGTCGCCTCGGGAATGGAAATGCGGGCGGCCTTAAGCTTGCCGATCAGGGCGGCGGCTTCGTCATTGGTCGCCGCGCCGGAAAAAAGCTTCGCCGCTTCTTCCTGCGTCAGGTTGGTGTCGACGATTTCTATATGTTTGAATGTGATTTTCGATTTTTCGCCGGTCGGAAGCGCGACATTGTCGAGCGAAATATCGGCGGCGCTCGCGAGGCTGGGCGCAAGCGCGGGCAGCACGAAAAGACTGGCGAGCAGGGAAAAACGGCAAAGCGTGGTCATCGATGGTCCTTGGCGGGAGGGCCGGCCGGGAAGGCGGGACTGCAACCTAAGGACGAAAGGTTGACGCCTTGCGAACACCCGCCGCGCCCTCCCGCCTCAGTGGAGAGGCTTGCTATGCGGCCGTGCTTGTCCGGTCTCGCTCGTCACACGTTTGACGATGGCGATGATCGCCGCCGGATTGGTGGGCTTGGTCATGAAAATGGCGGGGGGCAGGGCGCGCAGGCTGTCCAGCCGGGCGGACAGGAGGACGAGCTTGATTTTCGGCCATTGTCTTGAAACGACCTGCGCCAACTCGAGTTCGTCGCGTTGTTCGGCGAGGTTGATGAACAAAACGGAAATATCGCCGGAGGTTTGCAGAATTTCGACGGCGTCCTCAGCGGATTCAATCGCAAATGCATCGCAGCCAAACTGCCTGAAAGTGGCAATGACAAAAGCAGAAATCTCGGGTTCGTCTTCGACCACGAGTGCAACCGGCATTTTTGTCTCCCGTTGGCGAACCAGCCCGCTTGTTGAATGCCGTTTACAATGTCGCCCTGATCCAGAAAGCATTGATGGCGCGTCGCGATTTGGAAAACTGTGTCCTGACATCTGACAAGGCTAGCATGAACTCCTTCAAGCGAATCGGCCCTTTTGGGAGGGGCGTTCCTACGTCTTAATCGGTACCTGCGGCGCCGCTTCCGCTCAAGGAACGACAACCTCGCGGTCGGCGGGCCATTTCATGCGGTAGGCGAGGCGGATTTCCTTGTTTTCATTGGGGCCGAGGGCGAAGCGCCAGCGCAGCAGTCCGCGTTTGCCGTCAGGATCTTTGTCGTCGGGCGGCGTTGTCTGCGGCAAGGTCTCGACGACGATCGCCGAATTCTCGGAGAAAGGCGTCTGGTCGGTGACGACGGCGTTGATCGGGAAGTCGTGCAGATTGCGCACAATCGTCTTGAATTCGCGCGTTTCGAACTTGGTCTGGCCGAACCAGCCGGGCTCGTTTTCCTTACGCTTGACCGGCGCGCGCTGGACAATGACGCGCTCGTCCGCGCCAAAGCCGAGATCGCTCGCCTCATGCGGAGCGATCAACGGAAGCCGCTCCTGCCCGATGAGGGCGCCGTCGCGATAGATCGCCGCCGGGCCGGGCAGCAGCGGCGCCTCCTCGCCATTGACGTAATGGACCGAGAGAAAGGCGCGCGGGTCGAGCGCGGGCGTCATCCGCCAGGACAATTCGGCCTGCGGGCTCTGCGAGGCCAGCGCGATATTTTTCGCGGAGCCGTCGGCGGCGAGGCTGACTCGGCCCGGCGCGACAAAGCTCGCCTGATAGGCTCCAAATTCCACCTGCGCCTGCCGCGTCTCCGCCTTGGCGAGCATCGGCGCGGGCGCCGGCGCGGCGGGGGGCGGCAGGGCGTCGCCGGTCGCCGCGCCTCTTGCCTCCGCCGCGACGGGACGCGCAACCGGCGGCTCGTAAAAGGCGATGATCTGCGGGACGGCTTCGGGCGCGGCGACCGCGCCGGTCGCGCGGAAGGCGGCGAGCGTCAAGGCGACGTCGGTCCAGTCTTCTCCGGTGGCCTGCGTCACGACCGCGCGGCGCTTGAGTTCGAGCTGGGGCTTGCCGCCCTTGTCGCTGGTGGTGAGATGGGCTTCGTAAGCGGGCGTCCAGCGCGCCCCTGCGACGCGATAGGTCACGGCGAGGCGGAATTTGCCGCCGGCCGCCGCCTCGATGTCCACCGCGACGTCGCGCGCCGCGCCCTTGGGTGCCGGCGCTGGGCGGGCGGCCTCCAGCGCCCTGATGCGGACGTCGATCTCCTCGCCCGCCGCGCGCGCCTCGCGCAAAGCCTCGCCATTCCTGGCCAGCGCCGCGCCAACAGCATCCCAGGCCGCGCTCCAGTCCTCGGGCTTGAGGCCTTTTTCACCCTGTTTGTCTGGCCCGGACTGGGCGTAGAGCTGGGTCATCGCCTGTTTCGCCGCGAGCGCGTCGATTCTGACCTGCGCGGCCGCGCGCTCGGCGCGCAGAGCCTTGATTTGCGCGTCGAACGCGCTCTCGCCGGTCGCGGCGGGCGCCTTGCGGACATCGACGGCGCCCAGAACAAGGCGCGCCTCTCCCTCGCCGCCGATTCGCAGCGTCGCGGGATCGAGCCCGCCCGGCAGGCCCTGAAAAACGAGCCGGCTTTCGCCCGCCGGCAGGGCAATTTCCGCGACGCGGGTCACGACCGCCGCATCAGGATAAAGCGTGACCGAATCGATGCGCGAGGCGGCGTCGATTTCGGCGCCGAGGGCCGGCGCGGCCACAGCAAGGGCGACAAAGGAAAGAGCGGTCGGCAGAACAGGGCGCATGGGGACTCGGAAAGGTGAGCGAAGCAGGCCGCATGATGTGTGGGCGATTGCGTATTTTTTTCGACCGAGTTCAGGCTCTTTTTCCGCAAGCGCGCTTTCCGCGATTGCCAAGGGCGCCTTCCGCGATTGCAAGCCGCTTCCGCTGGACCGAAAGGCGAATCTTGGCCAAGGTCCACGCCCGATCCTCTATTGGAAAGAGTGAGAATTGCGCGCTTTTTTCGGCCGGGCCGCGCGGAGCCTGAATGAGCGCGCGGTCCTTCTGCTCGTGCTGACCTCGGCGATGTGGGGCGCCAATGGCGTCGTGAGCCGCGCGGCCGTCGGCGCCGTCGCGCCCATGACCCTGGTCGCCCTGCGCTGGCTGTTCGTCTGCGCAGTGCTGCTGCCGATCGTCCGCGCGCCTTTTCTGACCAATCTCCCCGAGCTGCGGCGGAACTGGCGCTTTCTCGCCGCCATGGCGCTATGCGGCTTTACCGGCTTCAACGTGCTGTTCTATCTCGCCGGCTACTGGACCAGCGCGGTTAACATCACGCTGTTGCAAGGCGCGATCCCGCCCATGGTCTTCGCCGGGGCGGCGCTGTTCAAAGGCGAATCCGTCACCCCGCGCCAGGTTGCCGGCATGGCCGTTTCCTTCCTGGGCGTCGGCCTGATCGCCACGCGCGGCGACCTCGCCCATCTCGGCGACCTGTCGTTCAATCTCGGCGACCTGATGATGCTCGCGGCCTGCGCGCTTTACGCCGGCTACACCATCGCCTTGCGCGGGCGCCCGCATCTGCCGCCCCTGGTCTTCTTCGCCGGCATGGCGGTCGCGGCCTTCGCGGCCTCCTTGCCCTTTCTGGCGGCGGAAATGGCGATGGGGCGCGCCTATTGGCCGAGCGGCAAGGGTTTCGCGCTCGTGCTCTTCGTCGCGCTGGCGCCCTCGCTGCTGAGCCAGCTGTTCTTCATGCGGGCGGTGGAGCTGATCGGACCGGGCCGCGCCGGGATCTTCTCCAATCTCACGCCGCTGTTCGGCGCCTTTTTCGCGATTGTTTTGCTCGGCGAGCCGTTTCACCTTTATCATGCCGGGGCCATGGCGCTGGGTCTTGCCGGCATCGCTTTGGCTGAATCGGCCAAGCGGCGAAAGGTCGCCAAAAATGAACCGTCGTGAATTTCTCGTCCTCGCGGCCAGCCTCGCCTCGGCTCCGGCTCTCGGGCAGAGCGCGGGCGATTTCGGCTCTTTCGTGGAAAGCCTGCGCGCCCCGGCGCGGGCCGCGGGCGTACCGGCAGAGATTTTCGATTCGGTCGCGTCCGGGCTGACGCTCGATCCATCGCTCGCCGGCAAGCGCGCCGCGCAGGGCGAATTCGTGCGGCCGCTGAAAACCTATGTCGAAGAGGCGGCCTCGCCCGCGCGCGCCGCCAAAGGCAAGGCGATGCGCGACAAATTCGCCGGGCCGCTGCGGCAGATCGCGGCGCAATATGGCGCGCCGCCAGAAATGATTCTCGCCCTCTGGGGCATGGAGAGCGATTATGGCGCCTCGCGCGGCGACCGCGATATCTTGCGCTCGCTCGCCACGCTCGCCTTCCTGCATCCGGACAATCCGGTCTATGGCCAGGAATTCGTCGCCGGTCTGGTTCTGATGCAGCGGGGCATTTCACGCGAAAAATTGCGCGGCTCCTGGGCGGGCGCGATGGGCGATCCGCAATTCATGCCCTCGGCTTTTCTGAAATACGCTCGTAGCTTTGACGGACGGGCAACCCCGGACATCTGGTCGAGCGGGCCGGATTCACTGGCCTCGATCGCCAATTTCCTGAAGGAGTCGGGCTGGCGCGCTGGATTGCCGCCATTGATCGAGGCGCGGATTCCCGCCGGCTTCGACTATGCGACGCTGCGCGCGGATTTTTCCGCTTTCGCCCGAGCCGGTCTCGCCCCGGTCGATGGCGGCGCGTTTCCTCCGTCCGGCGAGGCCATGCTGTTTTTCCCGGCCGGCGCGCCAGGGCCGGCCTTTCTGCTCAGCGAGAATTTCTTCGTGCTGAAGGCCTATAATTTCTCGGATTCTTACGCTTTTGCCGGTTCGGTCCTTGCTGACCGGATCGCCGGGCGTCCGATTTTGCGCGAAAAATGGCCGAATGAGGCGCTGCCCCTCGATCAGGCCGAGCGCGAGGCGATCCAGCGCGGCCTGACCGCGCGCGGCTTGTATGACGGGAAGATCGACGGGCGTTTCGGGCCGGTGACGCGGCTCGCCATCCACGCCTTCCAGCGCAAGGCAGGCGTCGCCAAGGCCGACGGCTATCCGTCGCGGGCGGTGCTGCAGCTGCTGAACGCGCGATAAGCGTGACGCGGCCTGCTCAGCCATGCGTTTCATGGCCGGACGGTAGCGCGGCCTGCTCAGCCGCGCGTTTCATGGCCGGACGGTAGCGCGGCTTACTCAGCCGCGCGTTTCATGGCCGGATAAGTGCAATGCGCGTCATTGGCGAAGGGCGACTCGACGTCGCGGACCTCCGCGAAGGGAATGCGCAGCGTCGACCAGACATCGACCATAGCCTCGACCAGATGC